>NZ_CP168006.1:0-1200000 GCF_041521385.1 Alcaligenes faecalis
TCGAAATCAAAAAAGAAGTTTCTCGATTGCACTTGAACGACTCCAGACCTCGTCTTAGCCATACCGACCGTACCCCGCAAGGGGAAATGGAGACCCCGCATTTACGCAGCTCATTGGAGACACGAACTTGACCGAAAGCAGGTTGTTCCAAGGCTAAAAAGGCTACGGCCGCTTCCGTGGTCTCGTCCACGCGATTGCGTAAGTCCAGTTTTTTGCGGTTGGCGTCGAGTAAAGCTTCGACGTCAACACCCTGTAAGGCTGACTAATAGCGGTAAAACGTATCTCGGAATAAACCGATCACCCTGCAGGCGCGCGGCACATTGACCAGTTCGGTGGCGAGATCGAGCAGGCCTACCTTGTGTTTGATCACGTTCGGAGGAACGCTGTTCATGGGGCTGCTCCTTGACACTTTCACGCCGGTTGATAAAGACTCGCTTCTCTATCAAACCGGGTAACCTCTCCTTTGGCAAGGCCCGACTGTCAGATCAAATCGAAACTACTTCAAGTAATGCCCGTATTTGCGGCTGGTTTGGAGCACAGCGGCAAACTAGTCCGACAACATGGTTTGTTAGGCATTCTCCGTCTCGAACTTTACAGAAAGTGAATCCTGCTCTTGTCTATCCACGATTCCTCTTGGTACTCCTTTCCAGTTCTTTTTGCAAACTCATTTAGATAACGCGACCTAAAGCATAACCAAAACTCTTTCTCATTTTTCGCTTCCTTTCTGATACAAGAATAATATGGAGATATAGTGGACTTAATATCAAATTCAATTTTCGAATTACCATCTTGCTCCCTATACTCCATAAGCCTTAATATTTTTTTCTTTTCATTTGTCATGTTGCAAAAATAATCATCTACGTTCTCTACAATCTCTTGATCCCATGTTATTTTTGCTACCTCATAAATTACAGGATTAATCCCAGCCAGATAATTTTTACTTGATATTTGTGATATTACATTGATAAATTTATTTTCAAGCAACGCTTTTAATGACATGTCTGAAAAATCGAGTTTTATATCGTTTAGTGTCATCTCACGGAACTTTTCTTTTTCCTCCCAGTCCAAATGAGAAAAGATTTTTTGTATTTCTGTAAAACCCTTTCATTCTCTCTGGCTCTCCTTAGTTCATTGGTAGCTTTTTCTTCAAAGGCTTTTTTGGCAAGCTTCGCCACCTCAATTTTTTCATTTATAAAATCCCAGGATGATCAATCACAAGCAAACTTTTTAGTCAAACCTAAAAATTTCTAGATTAATGCTTGTTGTAGGTAGCCCAAAGATCAATGAAAGCTTCTGGCCGATGGTAGCCACAGCCACACGGCTGAAATCGACCCACTTCGGCCCGGGATGGGGATTCAACGCCAGCATCGAAGTGTATTGTGTCCGTCTGCTCGATTCGATTGGTCGGCGGCCCTGTCGAGACCTGGTGGCACACGGTTATCGGGTCGCCGTCAGAAAATTCGGGCTCTCGGGTTGACCTACAAGCCGCTCGTGAACATCGGTTATCCTCGAAAGCGCCAATCTCCGGTCGATCACTCATACTTACAGTTCAATTGTGAACTGATGCAGCTCTAGCAAATAGATTAGGCTCCTATTGTGGCGGGTGGCGAGAAACTAGTCGAGGTCGTGTGGTTGTTATGGAGCAGAGCCGCTCCACCTTTGTAAACGTTGTTGGATGTGAACGTGGTGCGATCCGCCCGATCGAAGGGATCGTGCGCACATATTCACAACTGGTTTAACCTAGGCAATGTCCAATCGTGTGCACATTAGTCGGCCTAAAGCTCGTTTAGAAAGCGCAACCGCCCAGAGTAATAGCGGCGACCGGTTCGTTTATTTTCATTCCAACCGGAGTAAAGCATGTAGATTTCGTCACGTGCGCGGGTAAGCCCAACGTAAAACAACCGTTGACTCTCTCTCAATGCATCACCCTGCACGTTGCTCCAATGGAAGGAACCTTCATCCAGACCAAGCATGATAACAACGTCGTATTCGCACCCTTTGGCCGAGTGTAGTGTCAATAGGTTCAACTGGTTGGACGATCCGTCGCGACCGCCGAGGCGGGCCATATCGAGGTCTTGTAATACGCCGCCCGGCCGTAGAGCTGTGCTCATGAATCCCACCTGGACAGCCTGATCCGCCAAGCTTGGTTCGGATACCATTACGTCATCAAGTAGTGTTGACCTCAGTGCGGCGACAAAATTTCCACCATCTCCGTTTTGTCGATGCGCCCAAAGAAACTCGGTTACCCGTCTTCGTTCGGCGCGCGCCTCTGCGTCTGATAGCCGCCGGTACCGGAACGCCAACCAACGCTCTAGAAGCCCACGTAACAAAGGCTTTCCCTCCATCCAACCACCAGCGCACCAGGCCGCACAATCCTCGATCCAGCTAGTAAGAGCGCATTTCCGATACGGCGCCGCGTTGTCGATCCGAATAAAATTCAGTCCCGCCTCGATGACGGCTTCGGCCACGAGATCGCCGATGTCTGCCGTCCGATACAGAATGGCGATGTCGCCGACTTGACGCCCCACCTTCGCCGCCAGTGCGGCGGGGATGACTTCCGTGACAGTGCGATGTGCCTGTTCGGCCAGACCTTCTGGGCACTCGACCATTTCAATGCGGGCCGCACGGTCCCGATCCCACGCCCGGTAACCTCGCGCTTCTCCCAGTGCGCGCTCCGACGCCCGAATAATCTCGTCAGCACATCGATAGTTCGTTTCCAAACGGACCAATTCCACGTCATCGCGATTGGCGAGTTCGTGTAATAGCCTGCCGTCGGCACCGTTGAAGCCGTACACCGATTGGTCGGCGTCGCCCACAGCAAAGAGGCGAACACCGCCATCGAACGCCAAACGCTTGACGATGCGATGCAAACCCAGACCGAGATCCTGATATTCATCCACTGCCAGCACGGGAAAACGCGCACGCACGAGTGGAAGTACCCAGTCATGCTGGGACACGAGTCGCTCGCCGTAGATGACGAGGTCATCAAAGTCAACCAAGCCCTCCCGGTGTAGTGCTTCCTCGTAGGCTTCAGCTAATGCGGCAAGCTCCTCTTGCTCACGCCATGCAGACGTCGCTCGATCAAGGTGGACGCGGCGGTGCTTGTCCATGTCCATTTGCTTATATGGATGGCCTACACCGAAGAGTCGAGTGCCCTGTCGAGAGTACAGTTGGCGGCAGTGTTCGACAGTAGCAACCTTAATTGGCGCCGGAAGGCCGAGATTAGCCAGATGGGCGTACGGCATCAACAAGTGGCGAAGGCAAAAACCGTGAATTGTACCAATGAATAGACGGGACGATTCCCGCAACCCGAGCTGCCCTAGGCGACGGGTCAACTCTCTTGCACATTCCTGGCTGTAGGTGATGCAGCTGACGCCGCGTGGCGCACGTACATCTTCCGCCAGAATGCGTGCTAGTTTGAGTACCAGGGTCTTGGTCTTGCCGCTCCCCGGTCCCGCGAGGACAACACAATGCCGTTCCGATTCGTAAGCGGCCCATTGTTGGTCATTGTCGCGCAGCTCCTCAGCCTGCAGGAGATAAGCGGTGCTTGAGCTACGCAACGGCATCGCGAATGTGCTCCAATGCATGCCGAATATATGCAGGGCAAGTGCCCGCCGTAGCAAAACCGGCAAGCGCTTGGGCAAAGCGTCCCTTTCCGATGCGCTCAATCAATTTCAACAATCTTTCGTTGTTGAGCGTTGCTGGATCATCCACCCAGCCGGCGAGAGCCTCACGGGTTTGCTCGCTTGTCGACAACTCGCTCTCGATAACATCCCGGATGCTACCGCCAAGGCCAGCTTGAAACAATTCGAGCTCAAGCGTGCTTTCGTTGACAAAGTACCCATACTCCTCGCCCAGATCCCAAGGTTCGTCTTCATCCAGCTCATCCCATTCATCCTCAGTGACAGCGAGTTCGAGTAGTTTAAGCAGTCGCTTGAGGGCCAAAGGGGGCCTATCGTTGATGGGATCTAAGTCGGTGAGTATCACATGCGGGATACTCAGGCCTGTCGGCCCCACCAGCTTGATGTAAGGCGCGAAATTGGTACCGCTAACGGAGCACACGGAGATGCCCAGGATGTCTAGGTGAATATCCAGTGCTTCCGCGAACGCCGGAATGAGGAAACGCTCTGCGTCCCCTTCGACAAAGATGATGCCGCGGGCGAAGAATAGTTCGCCTCGTGTGACGTCGATGTAACGTTGCAGGTCATCTTCATCGTCATCGCTCAGAGGTGCTGTCGCCGTAGAGGTCGCTGTCGTTGCACCGCTTGTGGGATCGTAGCGCAGCAGTACGACGGACCGGATCGGTGCGACGCTGGCGATGTGGGGCGAATGCGTTGTCAGGATGGTCGTCATGTTGGATGGCCTGTCATCGCCAGGTGATTCACCAAGAAAGTACCGGTACACCAAACGTTGAACGTGCGGGTGAAGATGTGCTTCGGGTTCTTCAATGGCAAAGAAGGTGTGATCGCGCTCTCCGTCGACGACGAGGCGATCGAGTTCCAGACTCTTCAGGGCGAGGAAAATCAGGTTGGCAGTGCCCAGGCTGGCATCACCGATGCCTCTAGCCCCGTTGTCGATGAGGATGCGCAGGCTGCGCAACAAAGCGTCGACGCGAGCAGGTGCAAGCCCCAGTTTGATGGGAACGGTGTGCTTGTTCCCGACGATGGCCAGCAGGCGTGCACCGATCCTTTCTGCGGTGATGACGACTTCGTCGCGGTCCGCTAGGTCTGTTTGCGCTTCGCTGACCATCTGTTGGATCTCTTCGCGCGCTTCCGGATCAAGGTCGGAGGTCAATTCCTCGATGAGCGGTCGAAGCGGCGACCGACGCCAACTGGAAAGGTCCTTCTCCGCGTCACGCAGGGCAGCCTGCACATCGAGCGGCAACTGTCGCCGTTGCATCGCGCCGATGGCGTTGTCTTCATCATCGCCACCAAAGATCACATATTCGTAGTCAGCCAAACTCTGGGGTGGCGTGCCGGCAAGGCTCGCTTTGGGTCGAAAGCGATAGTTGAGGCGAGCGACGGTCGGTGGACCAACGTCGACGAGGCAATCGGCCAAGCTTGCGACTAGGTTGGCGTCATTGTCGAAATCCGTTAGTTCTATTGCAATTTCTACGGTGGCGCCCAGTTTGTTATCTCCAAGGCCGTCCCAAAATTGCTCCAGTCCTAGTTGCCGATCCCGCTCGGACAGACCCGGGTCGAGCACTAACTGCAGTGCTTGGATGAAGTTGCTTTTGCCCGCCTTGTTCTCGCCCACGATCACAATGCTCTCGGTGGTTTCCACAGCTAGAGCCTCGAAATTAGCGAAATTTCTGATACTGATCCTCGAAATGTGCATGCTGTCCCCTTGACACGATCTGTATGGTCATCATGTTACCTCGGCGTAATTTGAAGCTCGCCGAAGACTGCATAGACTTCAGCGTGAAAACCCAGCTTCCTGCGGGCATTCGCCTAAGCAAGCACTCGGCTAAGGCTAAACGCTACTCGTATGTTCGTTACCACGGCGAAGCTGGCCTTCCAGTGTCTATATAAAAGTACAGGCCAACGGCCGGAGGTGGTCGATTGCGGCTGAACCGAACTGTTAGCGGTTTTCACGGATTCGAATTTTTTCACTAACTAGTTGAGGTCCATGTTTGGTAACCATAACTATGGAGTCAGCAACTACATTACTAATTTCAATTAATCGATCTGCCGTTATTTGGAATTTGGCTATATACATCGCCGTCGCCATAATGTGGTAATAGATGGCCATCAACAAAAAATAGAGAGAGAAATTATACTGCTCAACCCATTGTGCTTCTGCCATACTTTCAACATTTCCAATGGCGCGCAACATAATCTTATTTAACACATCTTCGGCATCGTTATGTGCTTGTGAACACAAGGCTGCGTATACCGTACGATAACCAACTTCGTCGTCTATTTCTTTGAATCGATCAAATGTGCTCGGCCAAGGCAGCTCAACCGTATCGAAGTTCACTCCTGCCAAGGCAAGAGACTCACGAAGCACATACTCATAATGATCTAATGCGGCGTATTTCCCTGCAATCCGCTGAAGGTGATGGCTTTTTAATTCCTGTGGATGTTTTGACCGCTGAACACTTTCTTTCCAGTTTTTGTTTTGTTTCCGCTCTATCTTCAAGTGATCCTTGAAATAGGCGATTTGCTTTTCCATGGAATCGCCTAAGCTTACGTAGTGCAGGTTTACGGCCCCCTCTATAGCTGTTCTACATAGCGCTTCGCTTGATGGAAATTGGCCTAGAAGAAAAGTACTGGCAACACCACAACAATACTCATAGTTTCTTCTGTACATATCGTTCATACAAGGCCATGATACATTTCCTGATAATTCATTTTCATGCTCAATGCAAGCTTGGTGAACTAATTCATCTGTTTTTTCTAGGCAATAAATTGCATTGTGTAAAGGCGCATTAAGCTCCATGTCTGATGATAGTGTTCTTTTGTCTATAAAATTAGCAACGAGATTGTCCACGACGATTGATTTACCTATAACTATTTATTTAAACAGGAACCTTGCTGTTTAACTCCAGGCGTTGCTGCATAAAACATCAGCGCAACTCTCATATAGAACGGCTTGCTGTTTGCATTTTCTTGAAATTCAGGTGCTTCCTAACCCTACTAGGTTTGATCAAAATGCGGCTAGCCGATTGATAAGAAAAAAGCAAGCACCAAGAGTGTTCGAATGGCTACTTTGCGCTCAATCGTTGGCCGACCGTTTCTGGCCGAACGCAGTCCTTCGCAGCATTCTCAAGTTGGGACAAAATATAGCAGGTATTGCCAAGTCAAATCTGCTCTACTATAAATGATTTCTAAATCCACCGCGCACTCCGAAAAGCTGGGTGATTAGCGGGTGTCCAGATTCAAATTCTCCGATCCGCCGCATTGTTTCCTTTCATGCATTCAATGCTGCTGAAACCGGCTCGAATAGCTCTTTCGCCTTCTGCTCACCATATTTAGCCACTCGCTCTTCGTATCCAAGCCCATCCTGTGGTTGAGCGGCTTGTAAGCTTTCGTATGCAGCCTGATCTGCTTCTATCAAAGACTCGTACTTAGCTAAGAGCTTCTCTCGCTCGTCCTTTTTGTAAAACTCATCAGCGAGCTTGAGTATGGCAAAAATCCTCAATGGCTTCTGGATCTCGGCTAGCGCCTTCATGAGTTCCTGCACCTGGTCCGCCTCTTTGTTAAACGACATTCAAATCTCTCCAGTTTTCAATAAACAAACAATTGATTGGTCGAACAACATGCTTTTTTATTGCTAACCACTATAGCCAATATTCCTTCTAAAGATACATATCATCTGTTGACAAAAAAATGCCCCTCATGCGAGGGGCAAAGTAGGAGCTATGACAAGGTTAAGCGTTAGCTAACAACTGCTTTGCCAACTGGACCTCAATACTGTCACCGGCATCATTCAGAACATCCAAGCCACAATCAGGCATATCCCCTGACGTTGACTGCGTAACAGCGATCTTCTTGGCCATCAGCCTTAAACACTCCACCTGGCTGGAACCTGAGTAGCCCAAGAACACGACCTTGACTGGATGCTTCTGGCCAATCCGCCATGACCGTCTGCCCGCCTGCATTAACGTGTAGACGTTAAAGCCAGACTGCATGAACACAATCGTAGGAAACTCCAGCAGATCCAGGCCAGTCTTGACCAGCTCTGGATTGGTGACAAGGACGTCAATACCCCGCTCCACCTGGTCAGCAACCCAGTCTTCGCGTCGAGCTGCGTCAACAGAAGCACGCAACACAGCAACTTTGAAGCCGTTCATCTCAAGGTGGCTTTTGAGTCGAGCGGTGGTGTCACGTGTACCCGAGTAAATCGAGTACACCAGCACCTTTCTTCCTTGGGCCTTCTCCTGTTTACACAGATCCAAGAGCTGTTGCTCTTTGGGGGTAAGCTCTGACTCCTGAAAAACAGGCCCTTGCGAAAACAAGACTGCCTTACTTCGAGGGTGCCGGACGGTTTCTGGGCGAAAGCAGCACTCTGGCCAAGCCAGTAGCGTATTCATCACAACCCCAAGCAAGCTATTGTCCTTTTGGGCCAACGCCTTCTTGAGCTCATACACCAAGTGCTTTGCCATGCGCTGATAGGCCTCATCCTGCGCCTGGCTCATTGGTACGTTAATGAAGTGCTCGTCATAGTCAGGCAAGACGTTCTGGCCAATGTCGCGCAACTTCAGGAAAACGGTGATCGGCACTACATACCGCATAATGCCAACCGGACCAAAGCCAGGAGCTTTACTGGTCCGTACCGTCATCTGCTTACCTTTAGCGGTGCGATGCGATGGGCCAGTGCTTTCCTTGTACACGTCTTTGAGCACGCCATGCTCACGCATGAACGCCATAGCTGCGCTTCCCATTGACCCAGTACGAGCAGGTTTGAAGCCATCTTGAATCATCTGTGTCGGATTTATTCTCCACAAAAGATGAAACAGGTCGCTCGCATAGCCCCCCATCAGTGTCCCTGTGAGCAGCAGTGTTTTTTGGCATTGGCTGGCCAGCACGCCCATGGCCTGGCCTTGGGCTGAGCCCTCATTTTTGTATTCATGGCCTTCATCTACAACCAAAAGACCGAAATACCCACGAGGAAGGTAGCGTTTAACAAATTCCGTTGCTTGATAGCCCCCCTCCCCTATACTGAACTCAAAGGACGCGAGGGATCGCTCCATACGCATGGCCTGCCGATCGGAGAAAACAAGCTCGCCAGACTCATCCATGAGGTTGAGAAACTCATAGACGTTATCGTCGAGCATTCCCCCAAGCAGATCCTCCCCAAAGATCGAGAGCAATTTGCGAGCGGTTTTATCTCCGATCGTCGGCATTTGCTTCAAGGCACCCAATACTAGATCGTGCATGGAGTCGATACGCTTACCTGCACGAATCAACGTCCACAAGGTGCTATCGCAGTGGCTGCATTTACAATGTCTGTCTGCAAGCATGAGTGAGGCCGCCTCAGCCGAGAGCGGCATCATTTCACCATCCGCATTCTCACGTTCGATGGGTTCCATGCAATCAGGGCAGCAAGCAAACCTAAACCGTTGACCATCTTGCAATACCTGGCGAGTCAAAAATGCCGGTTTCCAGTGAAACCCCATGCGCATACGCACACGCCCAAGCACAAAGAACTCTGGCTTGCTGGTTTTCAAACTGAGGGCATTTCGTAACGCCAACAATTTGCGTAACGTATCCGGCCCATTCAGAATCCAAACCTTAGCACCAGGGACGGTGGCCAGGATCTCACGTCGCCACTTATAGACCAAATGAGGCGGCGAAACGATCAGGGTACGTGGATGCGTACTCTGCATTAAAGCCGCAACACATATGGCCATCATGGTTTTGCCCGTGCCCATATCCGCATTGAGTACCGCTGCCGGTTCATTGTGATCCAACAACAGCTTCACAACGGCGTGTACAGCATGGGCCTGGGCTTCAAATGGCTGACGGGTCAGATTGTCCAGAACGTGTTGCCGCGCACGCCAAACGGGAGTTTGAGTATCCAGGTCCGGATCGTAAATAGGCGGGTTCTGGCGACGGACTTGCTCCAACAAGCCCTCACCAAACTGATCAATAAAATTGGCCAGAGGCATATGCAGCTCATCGGCATCTTGCTCTGGGGTATCTAGCTGGGGATGTATAGCGCCCATACTGGCTCTCCACAAAAGGGATACGGGGAGCCAGCGGGGCTGCTCCCCGCATGGGTTAGAAAAAAATGTAGAAAAGGCTGGATCCGTAAATCAGCCAATCAGCTTAGAAAAACTACAACTGCAAACGTAGGCGCCCTACCCTGACCCCATCAGAGATGAAATCAAGAAAATGCTCACTTAGGCTCACCCGAACTGCCTTGACAGGGCCAAGCGTGGGATACAAATCGCTGCCCATTATCTGCACAGCTTGCTTATCACGGCACCACGCCAAAACCTCTGCACGCCAATGGTCCAGAAGGGCCACCGGCGACAAGCTTTTAATCAGTTGCCAGGCACGATCATCGAGATCATTCTCCTGAGCCTCGTTAAGGCTGACCAAGTCGCTCACTGCTGAGTAGTACAGAGCCCAACCGATTCGATTGGCACGGTCTGGCTCCTGTAGATTCTTGTCAAATACCCACAGTTGCCCCAGAGGACCAAACAGGTTTTGCTTAGGCAACCTGCCGGTGTGTTTGCCTAAGCGATCCACACCGCCAACCTCCACTAAGTGGCGTTGGCCATCATCACCGCGCAAGTGAAAGCGTTGTATACCGCCTTCCTTATTGCCCAACTGCATCGCAGCCATGAATTGCATCAGCGATCCATCGCGTCCATACAGCGAAACGAACAAAAAGCGGCCGTCCGACTCTCGGATGCAGGCATCTGCCCAGACTTCAGGAAACTCCTCTACTTGGTACATCACCGAGCTCCATAGTTATGCGACTAGCCCCTTCCTCGCAAAGAGGAGGAAGAGGCCAGGCCGCGTCGTTTAGAGAGATGATCAAGCCAAGCGCACGGCAAAGGAGCCGTTAGCTTTATGGGTGATGTCTCGATTCCCCACGTTGTTCCAGGAATCGCGTTCGACCTCAGTGAACATATTTGCTGGCACAGTGATTTTGAGCCGGTGCAACACCGCTTTAAAATACTCCAGGCTCAAACCAAATGGGTTGGACTCATAAAGATTGCTATACAGATACTGATCATCGAACTCGGTCACGTCCGGATCCACAAAATCCACTTGCTTTTCGATGACCAAAAAATAATGCCCCAAAGCCCTATCCCAACCTAACAGCACGGTAACGGGATGATCTTTATAGGTGGTTTCAAAGTAATGACGACTCATGACAAACTCCAGAAAATGAGTCGCAACGTCCCATAAGGGCCGCAGCGACCCCATGGGTACAGGTTAAAAACGCCCAAATGCGGGCTAAACAAACAAGAAATGACTCAAGTTACAGGTCGCCGTGCTCAGCGAACGAATAGCTAGTGGTGTCGGCTGAAGGCCCGACGATCAAATGGTCCAGAACCCTTACATCGATCAGCTCCAATGCTTTTTTAAGCCGCTCAGTAAGTTGGCGGTCTACCTGGCTAGGCTCTAACTTTCCGCTTGGATGGTTGTGAACCAAAATGACCGCGCCAGCATTGTTTTTGAGCACCTCTTTAACGACCTCACGAGGATAGACAGCCGTTTGATTCAGGGTGCCTTGGAACAATTCCCGATACTGGATCAAGCGAAGCTGGTTGTCTAAAAAGAAGACAGCGAAAACCTCGTGTTCTAGGCCAGCCAAACGAGCGACGGCATAGCGTTCCGCAATGCTCGGCGTTGACATGGAAGTTCCCGAAGGCACTAAAGACACAATCGCCTCACGTGCGGCCTCCAATATCTGCCCTGGAGTCGCCAACACGTAGTGCCCATGCGCATCAGCAACATGCAATTGCGCGGGTTCAGGCGCTGCCTGAGCGTATACAGACGGCGCGATGGGTAAAATCGACGTATTGAAAGAAGACATGGGTATCTCCAAAAATCTGGAGACATCCGGCCCCTTGAGGACGGATGTCCCCAAGGGATAAGGCGAGGCTACTGACATGCTATGCATGACTGCAGCAGATAAGAAAAACTACCCAGGCAGTAAAAGACCACCTTGATGCGTTTACAGGGTTGAACGCACCTAAACAACCCCCTTTAGGTTTGATGAGAAGGTTTCCCCAAATGACCTGGACCAGGCCCCTTGAGGAACCCTTCTAATGAAGGGTGAATAGCGCCAACCATTGGCACTGAGGGGTAAAGCATCAGCTGATCTTAACTATCTGACCAAGCCGATGATCGGCAGTAAATTCAATTGCATTGATAGTAGGCACAAACTTATCCAGCATCGTGATGGTCTCTGAGACATTCCCTTTCTCATCCACCTCCAGGTTCTGGATACGTTCTTTCTTCTTAAAGGTATCCCCCTTTATCAGAAAAATCCGGCCGTCTTTCGATTCAATGCAGCCAGTCACCTGGCCGGCCGCCAGCGCAAGCGCCAGGTGCCATTGAGTCATCGTACGAAGCGGTCTTCTGTGATTGGTCCGCACCTGAGAGAAATGAACATCAAAGCCTTGCCATAATAGACTCTGCTTCCATGTATTGAGCTCGTCTTTCAATTGAGCGGCATCGATTCGCACCGCATGAAAGTCAAGCTCCGTATCAGCTGCTGGCACCTGGTAGGGTTCATCATCCCAGACCTCTGGCAATACTTGATCTACGAACTCTCCGGCCTGAGCCTGCGCAAGCCAATCAAGAACGCTTTTACGTGGATGTGTACTCCGGATTTTGGTCCCGAAGATCACACATTGTTTGAATTGCTGCTCGGGGGCCATAAAAAACCGCAAATTGTCGAAATTACGGGCCAAAAATGCCCGAATCTCAGCATCTAAGGCGTAGTACGGAATGATGTAGATAAGCACCCCACCCTCAGCCAGAAATGATGCCGTTTTCTTTAAGAACGTACGCTCCAGACGCTCGGCTTTGTCAGCATCGGCGTTGGCCATGTTCGCCGCATCACTGATTCCAAACCCGTATGGAGGATTCAGAAACAGTAGGCCAATACTGCGAGCCTTAACCACAACGTCATGAAGGTCCGCGTGAATAACCCTATCCAAGAGGCTTTTCGCGTGCCAGGCACGTTCTTTATCAAACTCAACACCCAGAGCCTCAATGCTTACTGAAACCTCACCAGCCCGCTCCTGTAGGCCAAGACGAATGTCAGCCAGCGCCGCACCTTCCCCACAACATGGGTCAAGCAATCGCATAGGTCTTGATGCTGGCATGAGGAAGTGTTGAATCCGCTGCAAAGTCTCATCATCGGTCGGGTAGTACCCGGCTTTGACGAAGTTGCGAGCCAAGCGGGTGAACAAAAGCGCCATTTCACACCTCCTGACCATCAATGAGCGCGATCTCACGGCCAAACACCAGGCCTGCTGTTTCAGGTGAAGGCTCGCCATTCTGAGAAATCCACCAACTGGGTGGTTGAAGGGGGTAAACAAGCAGCCCAAGGTACGGACCTTGTGAGGCAAAGCAAACGATTCTGCATTTACCAATATTGTTGAACCTGACCATCACAGTTTCGCCAATGGCTGGAACAGGCTCTGGCCCGGTCCAGATCAGTCGATCATCTGTACGGTTTCTGTCAGTGGTGTAAAGCGGTAAGGTGAAATAGCGGACAACGATCATTTGGGTCTCCGAAAAATACACGACGAGAGACCCAGACGGATCATCCCGCCGGGAGAGTGATAGAGATAATGCAAACCCATCCTGATGGGTTTGCATGGGTTAGAGGATCAGTACTCCGATGGCAACGTCAGTGTGGTACTGGATCGATCCCATTCTGTAACGATCCAGATTTTGAGATGGTCGTTGACGCGATACGACGACATCAGTCGCCCTCCACACGCTAGAGACCGCTGGTTAAATCGCCAATCTTCGTGGCACAGATCCCCCCAATCACCAATAGCGTGACGAGCCAGGTACTCACAAGCGTTGATCGTGCCTTCTTGATCCAGCTTGGTAACACCTGGCGTAGCCACAACCACACCGAGCTCAAAGCGCGGCAGCACATCGGCAAGAGGCGAGAGATCGAAGGAATCTCTGCACACTGGTTGAGTCTGTTCAGTCATAGTCGGCCTCACTAAAAAATGCGCAGGCCATACCCATGCGGGTCTGTGCCCGCAGGGGTGAAAATGGAAAAACAAAAGAAAAGCGAATGTCACCAAGCCTATGAAAGACCTGGTATACATTCGCTAATTTGGAGGAGCGGACTCCTCATCGGGCACACCGAGGTGTGCTGAAATGGTCGCGTGCTAAACGCTAGGACATGAACATCTTCATGCCGCTTAAGATCAGACCGGCAAAACCAGCCAGCATCAAGCCAAGACGGATGGTCATATCCCGCTTGGTCACCTCGATGTCTTTTCTGGTCACCTCAATGTCGTGCTTCAGTTCAGTGCGAAGCGCGGCAATGTCGTGTTCAACCTTGGCTGTCCACTTCTCCAGCACTTGATCAAGTGTGAGTGCCATAGCCCCCTCCATTGCGATGGCCACCTTTTCGGCAACCTCTTGCTTCATACCGGCATCAACCAGGCCCTGCCGCAGCAGGAACAAGTCAGATGGACTCATTGACATATAGTACCCCTTAAAAAAATCAAGAGGGCTATCAACCCGCGAGGGCCAAAGCCCCCAAGGGTCAGTTAAAGAATCAAGCGGCTACCGCTGTAGCGCCGAATCGCAGCCAATGAAGTGCTTGCAGACGCTGCTTGAGATCACCTGGCAAGCGTTGGGCCAAATCTTGTCGAACAGAGCAACCTTGGACCAGACGTACGAACGAGCACACCTGTGCGGGTGCCAACTCATGTCGAACAGCCAGAAACTGCTCAAATCCCTCTTCATTGGCCTGAGAAAGCCAGTCATTAAAGAGGGAATGCAAACTCTTGCGCTGAGCCGTCGTGATAGGGAAAAAATGCAGTTGAGCCATGATCGTCTTCCAAAAAATGGGGGCGACCAAGCCCCAGGGGACACGGTGTCCCCACGGGGTTAGCAAGAAGCGCAGGTTAAATCTGCGTGAATGAATAAAACGAGGTACCCAGGCAGCACTTACTGCCTTGGCGCGTTTACAGGGTTGAACGCACCTGATTGAAACCATCGTTGGTTTGCTTAAATGATTTCCCTTGCAGGCCGGGCCTGATTGTCCTGGCTCGCAAGGGAACCCATCTAGGTTCCGGGCTTACATAACAAATTAAAATTCATACCCCCTCACTCCCCTTGATGGACCCAAGGTGTGCGTCACCGAAATGGAGGTCCTGGTGACAAATGAAACGGCGCGCAAGTTACGTGGCTGATTTTGCTATCACCAGCTCCGGCTTAGCGCAAAAGCTGCGGGCGCATGGGGACGCCGCCTCCCAGATTCAACGATGCACCAATGCACTGTGCGGTCTGGCTTATGGTCTCGATCGCATCAAGAACATAAGTCAAACCGCCACCATTGGGCGGTTTAGAAATGAGGGTTTACTGGGCAAACCAGATTTGTTGCTTCGCATCGAAACGGTAGCCATGACATTGGCCAAGTTCAGCTGCTTGCCGTCGTAGCAGCGCACGTTCTACAGTCGCATCAAGTTTGATGGGATCGCGATTGGCAATGGCATGGAGCATTTCTGCGTCAAGCAACCCATCGTGCTCTCCCTGCGTAGAATCCAGAGACCCTGACTGAGGCTTCCCACCCTTATTAAAGTGGCTGAAGTCTTTTGCGGTAGATGGCGGGGGTACTGACTTTTTAGATGCTGCAACCCGTACAGGCCGTTGCTCGTCAATAGGGTCAGGCTCAGCTTGCTCATGAGCAGTCGATAATTCGGCCTGGCTCTCCACTTGTAAATCATGCAAACGCGCACGAATCTCTGTCACACCTTTGCCAAACGCGATGTATTGCGACAGATAGATTTCACTAATCCACACAGTTGCCTGGTACTCACCTTCCTCAAACTGATCCAGGAGTGGGTCTTTGACCTTGAACTCACCAAAAGCAGTTGAGAGGTCTGCAACGCAGAACGCACCATTTCGACTTTGTCGAATCCGCTTTACGCGCAGCTGCGCTCCATCTATACGGATCATCGTGATCTCCTTCATAAAGATAGGGAGACCACGTCCAGCCGGAAGAGATCTCCCGGTGGGGTGTGAAATGAAAGTACCCGTGCAGCTTACGCCGGACGGGTACAGGGGGGCTTAAATGGTGGCCATCCAACTTGCGATCGGATAGTACTTTAGAGCACGTGAGGTTCCAGTTTGAACGTGCAATTCAACGGACGTACTCGTGTGATATGTACCCCAACTCTATACAGAGCGTTCACGTTTCAGGGGTTGACGTGTCGTGCCCGAAGGCGACCAGGTTATTCAAGTGACACCTGAAAACACTCGCAAAACCGAATTAGTTTAGTCGCTAATTTTTGCAGCATCAAGGAGAAGAAAACCCTCGCACAGCCCCCAGTGGGAACAGTAACGAGGGTTTTGATGAGGCATTAAAAGTTAAACGACGCTCTGATGGGCATAACTTGCAGCGTATCGAAGCGCACTACTTGCTCCATATCCTGCTTGATATGCCGCAGCGCCTTGGTTCACGGGCACCGGAGTGCTGTTGAACTTTGGCGTTGCTGTACCTTGAGCGTTTTCCTGTGGTGCTTTATTTTCAGACTGACCTTGCTCAGGCATATCCTGAGAAGACTCATCATTGGTCGAGGAGTTCTGCAAAGGAGCTTCCTCCTGAAAAGGAATGTTATCCATGCTGGACTCTTCTTGCAATTCACGTCGGAAAATATTAACGCCATCAACAGTGACACTGTTGATCAACAACAGACGTCCCTTGATCAGTGCGGCAGGTTCTTGCTCGCCAGTTGTACGCCCCTTCTCATCTCGAAGGTTGCGCATGTAAACGTGTGTGTAGATATCACCCACACGAAACGATACAAAAACCTTGCGTTTCGCCTCAACATCACCCATGAGCTTTTCCACCATTTCGATGGCTTCGCTCCCAGAGACCCGAAGATCAAAGTAGGTGTAGTCAGGTTCATCCGTATTTCCGCGCACAGCGGAAATCGAGCAAGCAAGAAAGGGTTGTGCCTTGCGGCCAGAACCTTTGGTTTCAACCCAGCGTACGCGGTTCAGATAACCGAGACCGTTAACGTGAAGATTGAAGTGGTTGGAAGTTTGAGTGGAAGCGGTAGTCATGATGGTGAACTCCAGAAAAATGGACTGGAGGAACACGCACCCACCCAAGAGCCGAATGGCCCGGACAGGGAAAGCGGGTTCCCTGTCCGGGTAGCAAAGAAGAAGATGTACTCTGGTACTGTCTTGGGGGATCAGTACGTGCGTCTTTCAAGAGTTGAGACGCCGCTGTGGGGTGCCTGATGGCGATTCACACGAAAACATTATCAGTACGCAAGAGCCAAGTCAACAGGCGATATCATTTTCAGAGAGGGTGCCACGCTGCCATGAATAAGTTCAACACCCATCTACCTTACTCATATCAACTGAATGAGGTGATCGCTATATCTGAGCCATGTCTTTAACGCACTTTGACGAACCCCGTCTATGCCCCCTTTTCGGTGGGGGGCGTAGTCGTAACTATAAAATTGATTATTCTCTTTGGGATTCAGTAGTAACCTGGGCCCTCCCAATCCAACACTCATTCTACGCATCTGTCAGCTCATTAGAAGCAGCGTCGAGAAGAGTAAGCGATTGACGCCGAGGTTTACAGTCGGCATAGCGCTTCACTATGAGCGTTTTTGTCCTCAAAAGCATTTCTACAATCTAAAACCTCTGAGCCACCAATCAACGGACATCCACCATAGTAGATGTCGTAAACCTCATTGCCCAGACGGTTTTTATGCTCGATAAATAACCAATCCTCTGGGTAAGGTCGGATGGTTAACAACTTTTGATGACCGCGTCGAGAAAAAATGTGGTAGAGGTCAATCGTTGCAATAAAGATCCCAGCTCACGATGAAGGTCAATAGGCATAGCCTTTGCTGGACACCAGCGTGACGGATTGCCGGTTTGCCCCCCATACGACATCGCTCCATTACGCTCCCTATAGGATAGACTTGGACGGGGCCGCCATTGCTTTGCATTTTCTTATGCGCTTGAGGCTAACGAAATCATCGTCGCATTTCCCCATCTCGTACGGCCAAGGCTCTGGCTGAGCAATAACTGTACTCTCGGACAGCGCATCAGCCGCCCGCTGCAGCGCTCCATCAGAACTAGTTAGGAATGGAATACACTCGCCGACGTAGTAAATGCCCTATCAACCTCACAGCGTTACCATCTTCAAAGCATTACGCACAACCTAAAGCCGCCAATCAAATAGATGGCGTTCAACTACAGCCTTATAAGGCTCTTCGAGGCGCACTAGCTTTCAGTTACTGGATTAAACCAATCTGACATGTGATCTCGGCCAGGGAGCTCCTGCAGCTTTTGAGCTATGACGCTGTACCAGTTTATCTAGACCGGCTACAAGCCAGTCGACCCCATCAAGCAGAGGCTCTACACCACCGAAAGTAACAGCGATCTTGCCGAGATCTGCCTATCCACATTTGTACAATATTTTAAACAGCCTTCGTATTTCATTCAAAACCATGAACCCCAGATCCATGTTAATGATTTAATTTTTTTGAGTAAATCATTTTTATTTTTTATTTATAATTAATAAAAAATCACCAAATAATAAATTGAGGATCAATTTGACATTAAGCGCAAAAAAATATAATATTAAAATAAGCTCATGAATTCCCTCAGCACAATAATTTAGCGCCGAATTAAATAAAATTAAGAGAAAAATAGCACAGAAAAAAATAAAATTAATTTACAATTAATACAGCAGTAGAAAGGTTGCTTGCTACCTAAAAAATAAGATTACACTTTAGAGCAAATGAATTATGAAAATCAATATATCACGATGCACTACCGCCCCAACCAACCGCGCTTTTTTTATTGACGCCCTTGGAACGGAAGACCTTCAAACTGCAAAAAGCAAGCATGAAAAAATGCTTGATGAAGTATTGTCTTTATCACCTGATTTGCAGCCTTGCATTTCAGAGAAAAACTCTCTTTTCAAATGCACCACGTTAAAAGAAATCAATCAAATATTTGACGCAATTGAGCAGCTCTGTAATGAATCTATATCTCCACTAATTTTTATTGATGGACACGGTGACCAGCAACAAGGGCTCTCTTTGCCATCTGGTGAATACCTTAATTGGAATGATTTGAATCTCACGCTGGAGAGAATCACTAGGGCCGCATTGGGGCAATCAATGGTGGTAGCTTCATTCTGCCACTCCATGTCTGCTATAGATAAAATTCCTAGTGGAAATCTTTTGCCCACACCATTCTACTTCGGGTATGAACACAGGGTTCAGGCAGGGGTTGTCGAAGAGGAGTCCAAACAAATTATTGAAGAACTTCTTCGATCTGGTAGGTTTATAAAATCAGGAAAAGAAATACAGCTTTACTCTGAGTATGATCATGCCATACCAGCAGTCTGCTTAGTGCTTAAAAAATTTCTATACCCTCAAGAGAATGCTGAGATATATACGGAACTATCAAAGAATAATCTTCGGAAAACCCTCCACAAACAGCTTGGCAATGAATTAGGCACTACAAAAGGGCTAAGCAAAGCAATATCAAAAGCACTCAATCCTAAAGATTTTTTGGGGAATTTCTTAGAATCATATATGTATAACACAGAAAGGAGAAGAAAACTTTTGGATGAAATATTAACGAGTTTAAACTAAAAAAATAAACCAGATAGCCATTACAATAAATAAACCTATAACTATAACTAAAATCCAATTTTAATTAAGCCTTATTTTTTACGAAAACAAATGAATATGATTGATTTCATGTAGCATAGCTAATAAATACCAGTTGAATAATTTCGCTTAAAGTCGGTAGAATCGCATTGCAAGCGACTCAAAGCGGTAAGTTAGAAACCCACAAAAGACCATCTAAGCCACTTAGATATAAGTCCCATAGATAAAAAACAAATTGGAAATACAAATTACTGCCACTATTTAATATTCATAGCTACAAAATCACGAATAGCAGTATAGGCACCTGGATTTGATTGTTTAATTGTTCGATCTATCTCCAAACTAAATGACTGCTCAAAATCACCATTTTTCATGGTAATTGAAGCACTATCGATCCTAATAAGCAGCATCCAAATCGAATCTTGGGCTTTCGGATCTAGTGGGTAATGAGAAAAACAGGTTGCATGAGAAATATCGATTTTGAGGCAACTAAACCCATTTCCAACACTATTTGCGAAAGCCTTAGAAGCCTTTCCAGAAGTTAAATCTATACATATAGATGCACTTTTCTTTGGATCAGCAAAGGTCGAGTGAAGATCTTTTAGATATTGATTTATGAAAATTTCGGGAGAATAATCGGAAAGACATAAAAAATATCGAGCCGAAGAGGTTTTTGATTTTGCCTCGTTTAGTTGTGCTTCAGGCTCTGGCACCAAGGCAATTAACCGGATAAGGTCAGCTACTGTCTCTGCGGAATTAGCCGATGCACGAGAATCTTGACCAGTTTTAGTTTGCCTGTATGACTTGAAAAACTTTCCTTCAACGAAGTTCCTGTAGCGCCAGCCGTAGTTGGCAAGTCTTGCTGTTCCTAGTTTTGAGCCTCCGTAGTCTAGGAAAATATCACAACTTCTATTCGCCCCGCCCACAGGTAGCGGAACCACTTTGGTTGCGTAACTATTCTCCAGTTGAATTCTTTGTATTGGATCAAGGATATTTTTTGCGTGAAGTGCGTTAAGCAGCGAAAATGCAAAACTCCCAACGGCATTTGCCTCCCTCCGCACTCGCTGAAACCCATATCCAGCGATTGACTCCGGCAGCATCGAAAATGCACTTTCAATGAGCATAAATCTTCCCTATATGGCTGATAACAATAGGCTGTATCATTTATTTCTCCGAAAGCAAGAACAACCGCTTTGAAGCTCCTTGGATTTGATCAGCCATTGACTGTTAAGTCAATTCTGAATCAACAAATTTTATAGTAATTCAAACCCGCCCAAACACTTAAGCTCAAGCATAATTTAGTGCGGCTGACTCTCCGTGCATCCACTTATGCAAGGTGGTATTCGTTATCGCCGCGGCATTATTTTCGTGCAGCACTGTTACTGCCTCAACGACATCCATTTCTGTCTCACGCTTAGCTTCGAGGATATTCCACACAGCCTCATCAATTGTGTCGGGTATGAGCGGCACGATGACAATCACATCCCGCTGCTGGCCCAGTCTGTACGCCCTATCTTCGGCTTGGCGCATGAGCGCCGGGGTCCAGGGCATAGAAGCAAAGGCCACGTAGTTAGCAGCGGTTAGAGTAATACCGACACCAGCTGCCATCGTGGTGCCGATAAACACCCGGACCTCGGGATCATCCTGGAATGTGTCGATAGCCTTTTGCCGCTTGATAGCAGAGTCAGCTCCGACCAGACACACAGCCTTGATACCAGCGGCCGTGAAGGCATCATGCATGGCATTGACAGTGCTCATGTATTCACAAAAGATGATGATCTTGTCTTCAGCCTGCAGACCTTCCACTGTTTCGATCAGGAACGGTGTCTTGAGCGTTTCCAGGCATTGGCGTAGCTTAGTGATCTTGGGCATGGCCATCTGGCTCATGTCATCGTAAATCTCTTTGTAAGCCGCCAAGCCTTCGCTGGGCGAGATAAAGCGCACAGAGTGGCTTTTAGAGCCCAGGTCGAGTACATCCTTGCGCCTACGTAGCATCCAACCGCCCAAGGCGCGAGCTAATGCGGCACGACGTTCTCGCGAACCCGTAAAGGACTTGCGGAACTCCTTGAGCTCCATACGGCCAAGTGAGTGGCCCGTCAGACGCAATAGCGTGTGGAGCTCAATTTCACGATTCAGAAGCGGTGTACCGGTTACCACATAGCGCTTCGGAATACGCGTGGCCATCACAAAGGCATTGCGTGTACGCCCGGATTTATGCTCCTTCAGGTAATGCGCTTCATCAATAGCCATGGCCCCGAACGCCAACCCGACTTCTCGTACCAGGCCACCCAATCGTTCGTAGTTCGCAATGACCCACTGACAGCCGTATAACGTCGAGATTCGATCATCCCCGGCAAAGCCGACGATAGCATCGGGATACACTGCGTGGATCTCGCGTTCCCAGTTGATACGCAAAGAGGCGGGACAGACAATAAGCACTCTACCCTGCCCCGCAGCTAGACGAGCACCTACAACAGTCTGACGTGTCTTACCCAGGCCCATATCATCGCCCAAGCACGCACCCGTTTGACCGGCCAAGTGACGGACGCCATCGACTTGATAGCCCCGTAAACCTGCGCCCACAGCGATCGCAGCCAGCACAGCTTCATCAATGTCGACTGCGTTGCTTTGCTCCAGGTCGGCAGACAAAAAACCCGCTCCATCCACATCCTGGGCAGGGCCGCTTTCCCCTTGCTCAGGAGTCGCGGCAGGCACTTGAATGGGCGATTCGTCCGCGTTTGCGGATACCAGCTCTTCGAGTACGACGGGCTGCTCATGCACGAACGTATACTCAGGCGCCACGCCTGCCAGGTCACGAAGCACGTGCTGGATGTGAACTACGCCACCGCGCACTTGCCACGCCGCAGCGGGCTTATGAAATCTCCCCTGTAGCGCACGCATGGCACGCACGCACAGCCCATCGTAAGTAAAGCTGACGGCATGTTGGCCATGGTTGAGCTCGCCTCTGGCCAGCTCAAAAATTTGAACGTCGAGCAGTTGAGTAAAGTAATCAGGTTCGGGGGCCCGTATAGCCGCTTTTAATAGCGCAGCAGCCCCATCAAAATCAACATGCTCACGCAGATAGAGCGCCTGCAACCAGGCTAAGGCATGGTCTGCACTGCCCTGCCCCAATACCCACATCCGCCGTCCAGGACACCACCATGCCCCAGCTTTAGACAACCGGGCCGCCATTCCTGAGATATTGAATAGCTGTAACCCAAGCCTACGACCGTCAAAAACAGCTTGAATTAATAACTCAGGAGCCTTAAGCGAGATTGGGACAATATTCAACGGCAGCACCTTACTTCCATAAATCCTCCATATCCATGAACATTGCCCCTATCTTGTTAACTAAGCTGGAACATCCTCATCCGATGGGATGTCTTGATCACGAGCTGCCGCAGGCCGGTTTGCTTGTTTGTAGGTGATCGACTCAATGCGTGTGAGCTGCAGGGCTACATCCTCAGCGACAATCTTGATGACTTGTACCTCAGCATTCGTAGTCTCATCTTTGGCAAAGAAATCCCGCTCCTCACCAATGACCAGCACGCGAGCTCCCTTGCGCAAAAACTGTGCGCACGCCTCGGCCTTGCTGCCGTAGATCTCAACCTCACGCCAGAAGCCTCCAATCTGCCCCACTTCGCCGGTGGCCTGGTCCACCCCATAGCGCCCAAAGTACACACGCATACTGCACACACTAAACTCTTCCCCCGAATTGTTCTTACGAGGAATACGTTTCAAGGTGGGTGAGTCGCCCAGGTTGCCCTTACCAATAAACAAGTTCTGCATATCAACTCCTTTCGGTGAAAAACAAACGACTTGACCGTATGGTCAAACTGCCCTGCATTAACTGGATCACGTCCCACTTCGGCTCGGAATTGGCCTGGCAAAAGTGTGGACTTTGCGTTGCTGACTCAGTAACTTCAGTTCACGTACGAGCCCACGCAATTTGAGGTGTTGCGAATTGAATTCTTGTGCCTGGGCATTGGCGTGTTCGTACCACTGCCGCAACACGGTCGGTAGGACCGCATATCTTGAGTGCGCCTCTTCCCATGACAGATGCTTTCTTGTGCCAATCTCTCGCCAACGCAGCGCCATATAGCCGTCCGCTTTACGACGGTGCTCGGCCAGATACATGGAATAGCCAGCCACTTTCTTTGTTGCAGCACAGAGAGCGACCATGTGTGCTTCAACCTGGTCAACTTGCATGAGATGGTGGCGCAGCGACTGGGCGGTGCCCCTACCCGTAAAGGGCTTTGTGTCAATCACGCTCTGACACGTTTCGTTCTCCAAGGTCTTTCTTGCCCACTCAACCACATTGACACGTAGACTTCGAGTTCGCTTCGTCATCCTTTCGCCCTTTCCTCGCAAAATCCTTTCTTCACACCAAACCCGAACCGGCATCCTGAAACTCGCCGGCTTCGCGCTGTGCTTCAGCTTCGGCCAGTTGCACACCGACCGACTGCAACAGGCTCCTTTCCTTCTCAGTTAATGTGTACCGTCGCCGAGAATGTCGTGGTTGCAGCTTGGCGGTAAAGACGTCGGCAGGCACCATGCCGAATACTTCGCGCACGAATTCCACACGCTGCTTGCCCTCTTCTGAAGCATGCTCCGTGATGAAGTCCAGCCGGGACAGCGCATTGATGTCTGGCTGCATGAGCCAACGTGAAAACCTGGCGACCTCATTGAATACGCGACGGATAAAGCGAGTCATTTCTGTGATCGAGCGGCGCATTTGCTGATCGCTTAAGAGCGTCTTGCGACCCAGGGTCTTTTGCAAACGGATGAAGTAGTCATAATCAACAATCAAGCGGCTGATGCTGTATCCGTAGGGGGATCGGAATCCCAACTGCAAAGACTGCGGTTGGGCAGACTTCAGCACGGAATAGCTCAGCCCTCGTTGCTGCTGGCTGGAAAGCAAAGTCTCGGCAGCCTTGATCTCCTCTTGCAGCCGCTCATTCACTTCTTCCATGGATTGTTCATGACGCAGCAAAGACCAATCGGCATAGGGATTGTCATTGCCCGTCAACAGCCATAAGCTGCGCAACGAACTGGCGACACGGCGACCACCCACAATAGGTGCCACATCCGAGCCAGGCTCACGAACACGCCCCATAAACAGCCTGAATGCCTCCTTGGTATGCAGGGTCATCAGATCGTCTTCTGAATCGACCAGAGAGCCCAGGTCATCCATGGCAAAGAACTCGGCTGGTTTGACGTCAGGATCAGAACCCTTGCGCGTATGGAACTTGGTCTGCATACGAACCAGTTGATCTTTGCGATCTTCCAGTTCGATATACCGCTCGTAGAGCGGGTCATCTTCACGCATCGGCCCTGCCATATACGAGGCCAACAAGGCTTCTTCGCCGGTGATCGAATATCCATCGGCGAAGGGGGAATTCTCCTCCGTAGAGAACCCAATAAGAGACTTGGGTGCGGGAATGGCAGCGGGCTTATCGCTGGACTTGAGACGTGGCTGCTTATCAGTCGAAGTAGGCATAGGTAGTCACTGAGAAGAAAAATGAATAGGAGGTGACGGACATCATCAGATCGTCGACCCCTTGAAATCTGCCAGCGGTGTTGCGTTGACAGCATCCAGAAACGGGAACGTATTGGCACGGAACCCAGGCAACATGCCGCTCAAAGGGTCTTGATTGAGGAATTCCAACAAGGCGTCACTGTTGACTGTGATCAAGGTGCGGTAATTGGGCTGAGGCATCACGTTAATAAGCCCCATAGACTCCAATCTTTTTAATGATCGCTGCACCTGCTTGGGTGACACTTGCCCACGCAATGAATCCAGGGCCATCTTGACCGCTGAAGTTTTTACTTGACGTTTGTCGCCATGATCTTGCAAGACGGTATGTAAAACTAAGGCATCGCTGTATTTGCAGATGCGGTGCAAAAGATGAACAAACAACTGTTCGTTAGTCATAGAAACGATCTCCTGATTCTGTTGATGGCATTGAGACAAAACGTCCTACCTCCCAACCGTTGGGCATTGAGACAAAACGTCTCACCTCCCACCCGGTGGGGATTGAGACAGAATGTCTTACCTCCCAACTGTTGGGGATTAAGACAAAATGTCCTACCGAATGGGTACGAATGAGTCCGGCGGTCATGGCAGCTTCCTCATGGTCTGCACCTGCTGACGCAACTGAGCAAAGGCCTCCTCTTTCGTCATTGGAGGCAGAGTTGTCGTCAGGTTTGTATTGAGAGCTTTGATGTGCTCTTGGACGGCGTCTTGAGCATGTCGATTTTGTTCACGCTGGCTCGCAATGCTTTGCGCATATGCCAGTTGCACACGACCGGATTCCAAACCGACGCGCAGCGAATGCAAGTAGCCAGGAGGATTTGCGATGTGCTTGCCTGGATTGCGCAACTGGCCTTCCAACTCATCAAGCAAACTCTGACGATGCTCTGGCTTGGCAATGGACAGCACCTTGCGCACAGCCTCATGCCATTGCTTGCCAAGCACGCTGGGCAAAGTGATATCAACCTCGTCGTTTTGAACATTCAAATCATCACGACGACACCCCGCTATCTCGGCCAGTGCTTTAGATTTATCCCCTGCAGACGCCGTGGTAATAGCGGGTCTTGTAGTTGTTTGAAGAAATATTGTTGTATTGTTGTTTCGCGGTTTGGGCAGCTTAGTTTCGCGTTTTGGGCAAGTTAGTTTTGCGGTTTGGGCAGCAAGTTTCGCGTTTTGGGCAACAGGGCCAGTTGTGAGATCGCTTGTTTTTGTGAGTTGTCCACAAGCTGCACCAGGACTCACTGAGGTCTGAGCAAAGAGACGTCCAGGATTCATGCTGGCGGGGTCACGCAACGCGTGCTGGACGGTTGCATTCGCCCGTGCTGCGCCAGCACTATCCAAATCAAACAGTGGCCTTTGTGACTGTGTGCCTGCTCCAAATAATTTGCTTGATCGTGATGGCGCAGGCTTCTGCCCATTCACAGGAACAGGTTTGGATACCGATGTCAGTTTCGGTGCATCAGCAATGGGTGGCTGATCGGTAGACTCAGACTTGAGGGGGAACTGCTCCTGTCCATGTAATAAAGGGCATAAAGCCAGCAGGTTAATGCGTATACGATTGCCTGCTTCCTGGAGTAGACCCATCTGTTTCAGGCGATCACGGGCATTGCGTTGTGTTTTGCTGGTCAAGCAGAGGGCGTTACGAATAGCCTGCTGAGACAGCGTAAATTCACCCTCGATGCTTCGGCTGTAAGTGAGAACATGACGTTGCTGAATCAGCAGATACGATAGGTACAAGCCAGAGGCCACATTGCCCGCAATATCCGCCAAGGGCCGGTAGAAGCTCACATAGCGCTTCAGCAATGGTGCGAGCTGCGCCCAGCTTGCTTTCTGATCAACAACCGAGATCCCCAGGCAAGAAGCGAGACGATCCAGGTTGATACGGTAATGGAGCTTGGCCGGTCTACCAGCCAGTTTTTCTTGGATCAGCGAATGTTGAACAAGTAAGAGACGAGCACTCTCCTGCTCTCGGGTACTCAATCCCGTTGCTTGCGTACACTGTTTTGCCGTCAGAAAGAACCAGCCGTCACGATTTTTATAGTGAACGGCAGTATGCCGAGCCCAATAGAGCGCGTGCCCCAAAAACAAAGCAGCTTTGAAATTACCCAGCGTTTCAGCCAGGTTTGGGTAGTACTGCACAAACCCTTGGCTGGTGAGCAACTGCATAGCCTCATCAATTAGAGACGCCGTCGTTGTATCGGTGATTAATGCGGCACCCATAGCCATCTCATCCGTAGCGCTTGGAAAGAACGGGTTGTGACGACGATGAGCCTTGTTGTTGATGAACCTCTTCGAGCGAGTTAGCCAATGAAGCGGATGCTTGGAGAATGGCATCCGCGACAACATTCAGATGCAAGCGGTATTCCGGTACACGGCCCGGCCCCGACTGTTCACTTAACATGCCCAATGCGATCAAATCTCGTCGGCATGTCCGCTGCTGAGAGGCAGTAATCCCGGTGACCTGATGACATTGAGTCGCCGATAGGCGAAACACATAATCATCCTCCTGGAACTCCTCGGGCATTGCTTGAGCAACCCGTTCCAGCACAGACGAAAGCCATAATCCCGTGATGACATTGCCCGTGATATCGACATATAGGCGATGGAAGCTGATTGGCGTTTGCCCCATCAAATTCAACAGCGCCGCCTGCGCTAAAAAGTCTTCCCTTGGTGCGTCTTTATGATTCTGGGAGCCATCGGCATGAGAGGACGGTAAGGCCCACCCTCCCTGTGTCTGGCCATCACAATCACGTTCTGACGGAGGCAGAGTCGAAGGACGCGGCGCAGTTGTAGAAGTGCTTGGCATAGTCATAATTTCGTCCATGTGGCTTTATCCTTGCAGTGGTGGTGTCGTCGGTTTTATTTCCAAACCAAGCTCATCATCTTCAGCAAACTCGACAATGGTTTGCTGGAGGACACTGATTCGCAGCTCAGGAAACTGTTGGTGTAAGGCGTAGATTCGGTCTCGGCAGGGTTGCTCAGACATCGATTGCTGAATATCGAACCAGGCTCGATGGATGGCATCACGC
The DNA here is from genome assembly GCF_041521385.1 of Alcaligenes faecalis. Lineage (NCBI taxonomy): Bacteria > Pseudomonadati > Pseudomonadota > Betaproteobacteria > Burkholderiales > Alcaligenaceae > Alcaligenes > Alcaligenes faecalis. The sequence goes on from NZ_CP168006.1 coordinate 27,884, forward strand.
ACAGCGACTGGAGGCAGGGCCGTACGGCCGCCAGGCTCCCCTCCCGGCCTGAGCTGTGCGCGCAAGTCCCGGTACTCCTCGTGGGACAGCTTGAAATACGCACACACCATCCGACGCGAAGCGCCATGAATCACAAAGTATTCGCGTAACTTGGCGTGCTCACGCCGCATATCAAGCAGATGTAGCCCCTTGCTGATGACTTGTTCAGACAGTGAGAACCACATTTCCTGCGGAGAGTTGGCCAGATTCGTGATGTCCCGAGTGGTTCGGTAACGCAAATCATCGAGAAACTCGGGTGAGTAGCCCGCACGCAGTAGAGAGTCCATGTGACCACCATCGATTTGCTCAATAATGTGGGCCAGCAACATGCGCCGTAGAACAGGACATTGAATGGGAATTTTGTTCATGAAATCTCCTCCGTCACATCCGGCGTGAACAAGGACATAAACCCGCCCAGTTGACGCTCTGGGTAACGAGTCCGAACCCGTTCCATTTCTGAGAGCAGACGTGTGACCAACGGCCCCAATTGCTCATGCCGCAATACCAGGCTCACGTTTTGGAGCGAGACATGGTCAAATGCCTCGCCCAGTAACTCCTGTGCTCCTTCCTGAAACTGTTCCTCGCCCTGCTCCCAAAGCTGTTTCCAAGCAATGGTGAAGCCATCGGCTTCGTGTGGGATGAGCTGCGTAAATCGACGATCAAGCTGACCGGTGAGACTGACCAGGATTTTCCACAGGGCTCTGCGGTAAATGACCAATTCTGGTTCCAGCTCAATCCCATCCACATACCCAATACCTTGTGAAGGAAAGTCCAGGTAAAAGCCAAAGATGTGGTGTGGCTGATCGCTTTTAAAAAGCACATCCGACATGTCGATCAAGCTCTGAAACTCGCCTAACACCGTAAATATCGGCTGTGGATCGAACCCTTCCCCCCCTCCGCTCAAGACCACGTTCTGGGAGACCGATGGGGAAGCTGGAAGAAAAGCACCGCCAGAACTATCGGGCTTACTCTTAGGCGTAGGTACACTGGCCAACATTCGACCGAGTGGAGGCTGAATAGGTGGTTGAATTGCTAGCGGCTTGGGGTCCACTGGCGCCATAGGAGTGGCTTCGATCAGCCTCAGGGTCTCAACCTCCAGGCGCGGGTTCGCCTCTAGAGCCTGGGCCATGGCCAGCAGTTTCTCAGGGGTCACACCCAAAGTTTCAGCGATGGCTACGTGGACCTCATCAAGCAACTGCGAGACGTCTAAAACCTGCTGAGCACTCTGATTTGCCGTGACAGATTGTTGACTCATCACAGCGGCGTACTTGTGCAGGATTGTCTGCAGCGCAGTTTCAGCGACTGCTTGCTGGCCAAATTTGTCAGCTAGTTTTAGCCACTGTGAGATCTGCGGCTTAATGGTCTGATTCACATCGCGTGCTTGCAACCAACGACCGATCGGGGCCAGATACTCAACCGCAAAAAGGAAGTTTTGCAGCATGCTCATGCCGAAATTCAGGCCGCTGGCCTGACGCAACTCCCGGTTCAATTCCGTGGTTGAAAGCGATTTGCCCGATTCTTTCTCAAAATGCTCCTTAAACGACAGCACTCCCTGGGCTTTCTCCCAGAACGAAATCTCGCCACGCTGCTCGTTTTCCGCCAGGTGCGCCGCAATGGTCGGCGCGTCCCCTTTCCAGACCTTGACGATGACCGTCAGCCGCGCAAAGCGTTGGTCACCCTCTTCGTACAGCTCTCTCGCAATACGCAGCCGTGTATTCCCGCCACCGTAGACCATATAACGCGGCTGACCAGGACGTCTGGTAACGCTGATATGGTTCAGTATCCCATTGGCCCGAATCGACGCCTTGATCTCGTCATAGAGTGGGTTTATTTCGGTACGCGGGTCAAATTCGTACCGATCAATATCAGTGACTGCCAGATTTGAAACACTCCCATCCACCACATCCATGGGTGTCATCGCACCCATAGCATTCAACGGTGGCGGCGTGCCCATCAGGGAGCGTTTGGCGATGTCTTCGTAATTCGATTTTTTTGAGGACACGGGACTGGTCTCTCTTAATGTTGAGCTCAACTCAGCGTTCATGCGCAACTGCGCGGCACGCTGACTGGCGGTCAGCAATTCCGGAGTTTTAGACATGGCGCGCTCTACGAGTTAGTCGTGAGCGGGCTGTCTGGCTCGTCTGACGCGGAGATAGGGACATGCAATGCCGCTAGCGCGGGAGCTAACTCATTGCGGTGATTGGGAGTGAATTTATTGCTCAGATTGGGGATCAATTCCCACAGCAAACTGTGCATGTGATCGCCCGCTCTGACCGGATCAATCCAGTGAGCAGGGACTTGGGCGGTAGCGGCTTTTTTGTAGGCGACCGCTTGGGGAATCTGGGTGGCCAGCACGGTCACACGCCCGCTCATTTCAATGAACTGATTGCGGATTAGGCTGGACATGGTGCGACTGTCGACCGTGTTCTCGCTACGGTTAATCACGCACTGGATTGCGGGCACTTTGTAGCCCAGGTTGGAGGCAGATTCGTGGCGGGCGACCAGTTTGATCGTACCGTCAACAAACTCACGGGCCGACAAAACATCAGGGGCTACAGGAGCGAGAAGCACATCCGCCGCATTGACGGCGGCGTCTTGTAAGTGGCCCACTGCCCCTTGGGTATCGATGATGCAGACGTCGTACTGAGCACGGATATCCGGGTTACTCAGGGCCATCCGAATACGTACCAGGCGATCAAGCTGATTGGACAACCAGATTTGAAGGGGGCTGTCGTCACGCTGAGTGTCGGAGCAAACAATATGCAAGAAACCGCCCTGCACATTCAAACTTGAACGGTCGCCCTCGAATTCGGCAGGTGGAAATTCGACGTGACTAATGCAGTCCGTGGTGAGTGCTCCAGACATCACCATTTGCGTTAAGCCATAAGGGGCTTGATGGGCAAGTTTGTAATAGCGAGTCAGAGATGGCTGAATATCCGCATCAATTAAAAGAACGCGATATCCGAAATCAGCAAGCAATCCACCTAAATTGGCAGTTAATGTGGTTTTGCCAACACCACCTTTAGTGGCAACAGTTGTGAACGTAAGCATTTTAAAAACCTCGTTGAAAAAGCAACGAGTTTTCTGCTTAAATTACTGTATAAAAAATACTAATAAACAGGTGGACTTAACATAAAGCGACATTATGCGATGTTTATAAAGATCCAGCCTAGCATATTCCCAGGCCTCGGACCTTGATCCCTCCCAATGACTACTTGCCGCCTGTTGCGTCCAGGAATGTCCCTGTTACAAAGGACGCCTCAGAGCTGGCTAGCCATAAAATAGCACGCGCTACTTCCTCTGCCTGGCCACCACGTCCCATAGGAATGCTGTCCTTTAAGCGGTCTACACGATCTGGTTCGCCACCACTGGCATGCATCTCGGTATAAATATGCCCAGGCCGAACGCAATTAACACGAATTCCTTCTCGGGCAACCTCTTTAGCAAAGCCTGTTGTGAAAGTCTCCAATGCCCCCTTGGAAGCGGCGTAATCCACGTATTCGTTTGGACTGCCAAGCTTGGCTGCGATGGAGGAAACATTGATCACAGAGCCGCCTTGCCCACCATGGCGATAGGCCATGCGTTTGGCCGCCTGTTGCGCACAAAGCATGGGACCAATCGTGTTGACTGCAAACGTGCGTTGCATACGCTCGAAGCTAAGATCCTCCAGACGAGACTGTGTAAACAGCACGCCTGCGTTATTAACTAAAACATCAATTCGGCCAAACCTTTGGTCGACCTGCTCAAAGAGCTGGGTAATCTGCTCTGGGTCCGCACTATCTGCCTTGGAAGCAAAAGCTTGACGACCTGCCGCCTCTACTTCAGCGATCACCGCCAAGGCATCAGATTCGCTGGTGACATAGCTAAGAACGACGTTATAGCCCTGTTTTGCAGCCAGGCGCGCTGTTGCTGCACCTATCCCTCGGCTCCCGCCGGTAATCAATATGACTGGATAGTCTGACGCCAAACCCATTTGTCTATCTCCAAGGTACCGTTTGAAGGCATCATAAGGTGAAAAACAAAGCCCGGGCCACAAAAATAGTATGAGCCTGCGAGCTCTCGCTTAAGAGTACGTCTCCACTGCAGCCAAATCCTGGCGCAAGCAAAAAACTCGACAGCTAGCTTCCAAGCACCGAAGCACGGAGCACGGAGCACGGCATTCAGCCTATGCGGCTTTTATCGTTATTGTTCGCACCGCGTCAGGGCTGATTGCTCAAGAGAACACCGCCTTACAAACTGAGCTTGAAACCCTTATGGCTAGCCGTAAAGCCCAACTGCTCATAAAACCGATGGGCATCGGTTCTCGCCATATCCGAGGTCAATTGAACAATGCGACATTGGCGTTGACGGCATTGCTCGACCGCCCACTGAATCATCAAACGGCCTAATCCCGAGCCTCGGGCCGAGCTGGCGATACGGACGGATTCGATTTCTCCGCGCCATGCACCTTGGTGCGACAGGCCCGGCATATAGGTGATCTGCAAGGTTCCGACAACGGCGCCGTTGAGCTCTACAACAGCCAAATACTGGTTCGGATCCGCTTCTATCGCCGCAAAAGCATCCAGATAGGATTGAGCCAGGGGCAGGCTGGTATTTTCACGCTGTTGACCCAGCATATCGTCTGCCAACATGGCCACAATCGCTTCCAGATCCGCTTCCACCGCAGGACGAAAAACAGGTGTAGACGTCAACTCACACTCCTCAACAAAAATAGACGAAACAGACCAGGAATTATGCCTGCTGGAGCTGCCTGATCGGTGACTAGCCCTTCATTCTGACTGCATATTCTCTGTAATGGCAGGACTGTCGGGGACTTTCTGCGCATCCAGCCACGCCAACCACGAGGCTTGCAGACGCCAGGCACTGGCCGCACCGGGGGCGTAGCCCATGATCTCCTCGATTTCAGGTAGAGAGAAACCGCGTTCGATCAAACCCGCGGCAAAGGTATTACGCAGCCGTTGTGGCGTCATTAACAGATCCATGTGTTTGATCCCCCATTTGCTGACAATACGGGCGAGCGTCGCGGGATTCATCTGTGCCTGTGGACGAGCAGCACTGATCTGGCGACTCCCTGGAAAGACACGGCTGTTTTGCGTCCAGACTGCAACGTCTTCGGCTCCGCTCAAGCTGAGCCAACTACGCAAAATGCCTTCGCACCAGATGGGCACAAACACATCGCGCTTTGCCGCGCCTGGCAGCTTCAGCCAAATAGTGCCAGCCCGCCAGAGGGCCGTTTGTTCGTCATCGGCATCATCCGGTTCTGCGGATTCTGCCGTACGCTGGACGACGCTTATCGCACGAGGATGCAACTGCCCCAACTCCACTGGGCGCAAGCCGGTGCCCAGCATCACCGCCACAATTGCCATATCCCGATATTCGCGCCAACGGGCAGCAAGGGTCATGTCGCTGGCCAACTCCAGAACGCGCAGTCGGGTATGCAATGCTTTGATGGCGGCAAAGCATTGCTCCAAAGAAAGAAACTGGGTGGTTTGGTTGTCGGGGGCTTGGCGCCAGCTTTCCTTGAAGGGGTCATTGATAGCGGGGGCTGATGCGGGGTTTTCCGAGCGGCCATCCTGCCGGCAAAGCTCTTCGTATGCGCGGGCGATAACGTGTTGATACCGTTCGCGTTGTGGTCGGCGTACGTCGTCCAGACTGCTCAAAAAATCCCGGATATCCACAGGTTTGATCTGGGTATACTGCTTTTTGTGATCCTGCAACGCTTGCAAGAAGCGCCGCCACAAAGTGCGATAAACCCGCTGCGTGCTAGGCGCCATGGGCGGACGTTGATGTTGCAACCACGTATCAAACAACGCTTCCGCCGAAATGTCTGCTGCCTGCGAGCCCAAAATGGGCAGGTCAATCTGCCCTCCTTCCCGTGTAGACCGTGTTTTCATCGTGTGTCTTTCATTTCCGTTAATTGCATTTAATTGTCTTTTAGATAGATAAGTAGAGCAAGGGCTGGGCACCATGGAATAAAGCCAATCAGAACGAAACAAGCAAAAACGTAGAATGCGCACCAAAACACATGTATGTACGTACAGTATAATACAAGCCCTTAACGAACCTTACGAACGACGCCATCATGCAGTACTTGGTCACTACCCCACATCGCTCTGAATATCCGAACCCCTTAATCCTGAAACAGGGAGATCTTCTGAGCATCGGAGAACGGTATCAAGGCCCGGAAAACTGGGATAACTGGATTTACTGCTCTACCGATGCGCACGCCGGGGGATGGGTGCCAGAACAAATTATTGAACGCCTGCCCGACGCTGGAGCAGGTCGTGCGCTGCAAGACTACAGCGCACTGGAAATGAATGTGCATGAGGGCGACCTTGTTCAAGGAGAGAAAATCCTGAATGGCTGGTGCTGGTGCCTGCGCCCCCAGGATAGTGCCCAGGGCTGGGTGCCCATCAGTCATCTCTCCCCCCTGCCTTCTGAACACTGATCTCTTGCAGCACGGATTGACCATCACAACGGCCTCGGCACACGAGAAACCATTTGCCTCAACAAGCTGGCAAGTCGTCATGAAGCTCGGCTTATTATCAAGCGCAGATCGTTCCCCCCAGCCGTTCAATCAGCCCAAGCGCAACGCTTGCTTGGGCTGGACTACCTATACAGATTCTGATGCACCCAACCTTTATTGGTCAGAATCATTCTTGCCTGCCCTTGTACTTGCGCAGCCGTCAACGCACGTAAGTCCTCGTAGCTATCCTGAACCGCGCTATCTTTGATCCAGCCCGCTGCGTCGGCCAGGTGATACACATAGTTCACCTGACTGACGGTAAACCCACCTGCACTGGCCGGCTCGGTGAAATCACTGATGCGATCCAAAACCAGGCGACCTGTACAAAAAGCGTCACGTTCACCTTGGGACTGTTCAGCATTGGAGCGACGCAAATAGGTATCCGCATTGGCATCCAGCTCGTAACGTGGTGCATCTTCTTTCCCGACCTGACGCAACAAACCCGCCTTGGCCAAGGCGGCCAGACGAGCCCGATCTTCTACGATCAAAGGAGAGTCATGCTCGGCCTGATAGGGATATACACGTCCGGGCACGCCTACACACAAGCCATCCCGCGTATCCAGATAGGCCTGAATTGCCATACTGAAATTTTCCTCATTGGCCTTTTTTACATCCTGGCACCCTGCCACCAAACCGGCTACCACGACAACCAACGCGACTTTCCACATAGAGACTTCCTTGCTTGCGACCTGAAAGAGCGAGTTTAGCCCGCTCCCACCTTGCACTAAAAGCCTTGTCACACGCGGATAAAAAAACATTCCAATCGCCGCGTCACAAGACCCATACCCTTCAATATTGCATTACTGCGTTGCAAAATAGGGTCTTTTACGATGCTTACAAACAGGTTAAAGTGCCTTGGCTTCGTAAATGAAAGGCATTATCAATGAGCATCACCCCTGCGCCAGTGGACCATCCACGCTACACCCGGGTAGCACGCCTCTTGCATTGGCTGATGGCACTGGCTCTGACCGCCTTGGTGACCGTGGGCTACACCATGAAAACCTTGCCCCTGTCCCCTTTGAAACTGCAAGTCTATTCCTGGCACAAATGGGCTGGTATTTCCCTGCTGGTACTGGTGCTGCTGCGCCTGCTCTGGCGTTTGCTGAACCGCCCCCCTGCTTTGCCCGCCGGCATGTCGTCTTTCAGCCGGGCTCTGGCCCACTGTGGTCATGCCGCTTTGTACCTGCTGATGATTGGCATCCCCCTGACGGGCTGGCTGATGAGTTCGGCCAAAGGTTTCCAGACAGTGTGGTTTGGCGTGATCCCCCTGCCCGATCTGGTCTCCAAAGATAAACCGTTAGGCGAGCTACTGGTCCAAGTTCACATCTTTTTGAATTACGCCCTGATTGCCATGGTCAGCCTGCATATTCTGGCGGCCTTGAAGCATCAGTTCATCGACCGTGACGGCTTGCTTAGCCGCATCACCTTTACCTTAGGCAAAGCCAAATCATGAAAAAATCTGTCTTCGTGCCCCTGCTGATCAGCGCCCTGGGCCTGAGCACCAGCCTGTCGGCCAACGCCAAGAACTACCAGACCCTGGACACCCAAAATAGCGAAATCGGCTTTCAATATTCCCAAATGGGCGTGAAACTGGACGGCCAGTTCCGAAAATTTGAAGGCGAGCTGAACTTCAACCCCGATGCCCTGGATCAGTCCAAGGTGGTCTTGACGGTCGCCCTGGATAGCGTTGATACCGGCTCCGAAGAAGCCGATGACGAATTGCAGGACGTGCGCTGGTTCGACATCGACGCGCATCCCCAGGCTGTTTTCAGCTCCAAGCGTTTCCGCGCTGTCAGCGACCGGCAATATGAAGTGCAAGGCACGCTGCAGATCAAAGGCCGTGAACAGCCGCTGACTGTCATGGCGACCATGTCCCCCGAAGGCGGCAAAGCGAGCTTTAGCGGTGCCTTTGACATCAAGCGTGGCGACTTTTCCATCGGTGAAGGCTCCTGGTCCAGCTATGACATCGTGGCCAACGAAATCACCGTCAACTTCAAGATTGATGTGAAGTAAGCAGACGCATCAACGCCCCCTACTCGTATAAAAGGATTGCACCCTTATGATCAAGCCCATGATTGCCCTGTCCGCCAGCTTTCTGTTTGCCTTTACCGCTCAGGCCGCGCCGGTCACTTACCAGGTTGAACCCAGCCACACCTTCGTCCACTTCAGTTACAAGCATTTGGGCCTGAGCACCCAAAGTCAACGGTTTAACAAATCACAAGGCACCGTCACCCTGGATCAGGAAGCCAAAACCGGTAGTATCGACATGACAGTCGACACCCGTTCGGTCAGCACCGGCTTTCCCCTGTTTGACGAACACATCCAGGGCAAGGATTACTTTGATACCGCGCAGTTCCCCGAGGCCACGTTCGTGTCCAAAGACATTCAGTTTGACGGGGACAAGCCCGTCTCGGCCCAAGGCAATCTAACCATCAAGGGGATTAGCAAACCTGTGACCATGACTATTGAGTCCTTCATGACCATGCCCCAACACCCAATGTTGAAAAAACCTGCTCTGGGCGCAGACGGCAAGATCACGGTCAAGCGCAGCGACTTTGGCATGCCGGCTAACGTGCCCCACGTCGGTGACGAGGTCACCATTCGTATTGCACTGGAAGCCATCGCCCCCTAATCCAGACTTGCCCATCGGCATGGAAATCTGATTACAGAATTTCCTGCACCACCTCCAAGGGACGCGCCAGACGCGTCCCTTTTTCTGTCACCACGATAGGACGGTTCAACAAGATAGGATTGGCTTCAATGGATGCCAGCAAGTCCTCATCGCTTAAATCAGGATTGCCCAGATTGAGCTCGCTGTAAATGGCTTCTTTGCTACGCATAGCCTCACGTACCGTCAGGCCCGTTGCCGCAATCAGCGTCTTGAGTTCACTACGTGACAAAGGTGTTTTCAGATACTCGATAATCTCGGGTTCCAGACCTTTTTCACGCATCAGGGCCAGGGCATTACGCGAAGTGCTGCAGCGCGGATTATGATAGATTTTGCTCATGACAGTCTTTGACTTCCTATAAACCGTATTCAGGCAAACAATAGTAGCCCAGCGCCGCCGGATACGTCATCTGGGTAGCTTGCCGCAGCCAGGCCAGCGTCTGCATTTAGCCAGGAGAACGCATGATCGACCTGTATTACTGGACGACCCCCAACGGACATAAAGTCACTCTGTTTCTGGAAGAGTCCGGTCTGCCCTACACCGTCCACCCCATCAATATTGGCCAGGGCGATCAATTCAACCCCGAATTCTTGCGTATCGCTCCCAATAACCGCATTCCCGCCATTGTCGATCAGGCCCCGCAAGACGGCGGCGAGCCCATCTCCCTGTTCGAGTCCGGCGCCATCCTGCAATATCTGGCAGAGAAAACCGGCCAATTCCTGTCTGCTGATTTACGAGTCCGCACCGAAACCTTGCAGTGGCTGTACTGGCAAATGGGCGGCCTGGGCCCCATGGCAGGCCAGAATCACCACTTCAATGTCTATGCACCCGTCAAAATCGAGTACGCCATCGACCGCTATGTGCGTGAGACTGGCCGTCTCTACGGCGTGCTGAACAAACATCTGGAGCAGCGCGACTTTATTGCTGGGGACTACTCCATTGCCGATATGGCCAGCTACCCCTGGATTGTCTCCCACCAGCGTCAACGCCAGAATCTGGACGACTTCCCGCATCTGAAGCGTTGGTTTGAGCGTATTAGCGCGCGTCCCGCAACTGAGCGTGCCTATGCCTTGGTCGAACAGATCAACCCCGGCTCGCCCGTCCATGACGACAAGGCCCGTCAAATCCTCTTTGGCCAAGATTCCAAAACCATCCGATAGGACTACGACTCCATGACCTTACAGCGCCCCTCTCAGTTGCTGCTTATTGGCCTGACAGCCATGGCTCTGTCGGCGTGTTCCAGCACGCCCAGCAATATCTCCCTGATTCCGACGCAAACCCAGGATCAGACGGAAAAAGATGGCATCTTTACCCAGCCTCTGGACTACAAGCACGTCAAACCGGGCTGTACCGGTGAATGCCCTCGTCTGGAGGTGAAGTCCCTGATTTTCCCCGGCAACTCCGAACTGACCCGCTTGGTTGATGAAAGCCTGGCACATATGACGGTCATCACAGATCGCCATCCTGGCTACCGTGGCCTGAAGGAGTTCGAGAACTATTACTGGGCTACCGCCAATAATCGTGACGAAGTGCATTTGTCCGCCCGTACGCGTTACCGCAACCGGGATCTCACCGTGATCGAGCTCAGTTCGGGTATTTATATGACAGGTGCCGCCCACGGTATTACCGCCACCCAGTTCATCAACTGGGACAATCGCCTGAAGACCGCTTTGCCTCTGGACCGCATTATTGCCCCCGGCAAGATCAAGCCTTTCCAGGAACTGGTACGCCAGGCGCACAACAACTGGGTTTCCAGCCTGAGTGAGGCACGTGAAGACCGAGCCGGTTGGGACAGAATGTGGCCCTTCCAGCCCGCCCAGAACATTGCTCTGACCGATCAGGGCTTGCTGGTGAAATACAACCCCTATGAGATCGCCCCCTATTCCTTTGGTCAACCCGAATTCCTGCTGCCTTATTCAGAACTGCGCGGCATTCTGCGTCCTGCCTATCTGCCCGCCAATTAGATATTCGGCTCATCTACAGCACACAGGCAGCGCGTTTCCGGCTGCCTGTTAATAAACACAGTGTTTTTACACGCGATGCAAAGCCCGGAATCTTCAGCCTTCGCAAGCCGGAACCGGGCCTGCCTTTTTAGCGTCCGACCCCCCCTCTTTCGAGCTCCCAATATCATCATGTCTGATAACCTGTTCCGCTTTCACGACCTGTTTGCTCAACTGGGTCTACCCAATACCCCTGAGGCGATTGCCAGCTTTCTGGAAAAACACCGCCCCTTGCCCAATGACGTGCTGCTGGCTGACGCACCCTTCTGGAGTGCGTCTCAAGCCGAGTTCATTCGGGAAAAACGACTGCAGGACTCTCCAGAATGGATCCAGATCATTGACCAGCTAAGTGAAGCCCTGCGTCAAACGACAGGCGTGCTGAACCTGTCCAGCCCTTGCCGCGTTCTGGCCTTGTCAGGCAGTTTGCGCCAAAGCTCCTTCAACACCGCCTTGGCACACGCCGCTCAAGCTCTGGCTCCTCACGGCATGAGCATTGAAGTTGCTACCTTGCACGGCATCCCCCTGTATGACGGCGATCTCGAGAGCAAGGACGGTATTCCAGAAGCCGTGCTGAACTTGAAGGAAAAGATCCTGAACGCCAACGCCTTGCTGCTGGTCACCCCGGAATACAATAACGGCGTTCCCGGTGTGTTCAAAAACGGGATCGACTGGTTATCCCGCACAGACATGAAAGCCATCTTCTCGGGCCGCATGACAGGGCTGATCGGTGCCTCCATGGGTGGCTTTGGCACGATTTCCTCCCAAGCAGCCTGGTTGCCTACGCTGAAAATGCTGGGGGTATCCCTGTACAGCGGTGGCTCTTTGCTGGTATCGCGCGCACAGAACTCCTTTGATGCGGAAGGCAAGCTGCAAGATGAGCATATTCAGAAAATGCTGAGCAGCTACCTCCAGGGCTTCCAGACCTTTGTACATGCTTCGCAGATGGCCAAGGCGCAAGAAAAAGCCAATTAAGCCGTAGCCGATCAACAGGCTTGTAGGACTTTGCCTATAGAGCTGCTAAAACCTGAGCCGATAAGTGGGGCTGTGTCGTAGAAAGCCCGTATCGCTATACACCCTCAGAACCGCAGCGACAAAAAAGGAGCCTGGAGGGCTCCTTTTTCCATCCTGTCATGGATCAAGGCTGTACAGGCTTGTCGAAACGGTCCAGGTCAAAATAACGACTGGTACTGCCCGACGAAGCGGGCTTGGAGCGTGAGCTATCCGCTGCAGGAGCGGGTTCAGGTTCTACCGTCACCGTTTGCACCCGATTCAGATCGGGCTGTTCGACCCGCTCTGGTACGCCGTATGTCTGTACCGCTCCCCCTGAATAAGTCCCCGCTGCAGCAGGCGCAGAGGCTGCTTTGCGTGCGACGGCCTGATCCAGGTAGCTGGCCAATTGTTCATGATTCGCCGAACGAGCCCAGTCTGCCGGACTCAAACCTTGGGCATTTTGCATGCTTGGGTCTGCACCCGCTGCCAATAACACATCGACTACGGCCCGTTTGCCCGACAAGGCAGCCATCATCAAAGGACTGGTCCCATCAGGTGCAGGTGCATTCACAATCGCTTTCTGAGACAGCAGATAGCGTACCGTCTCCTCGTGCCCCTTGGAGGCGGCGTAGTGCAAAGGCGACCAGCCCACCCGATTCACCTGCCCACCTCGCGCTTGCAGATCACGCAAACGAGCCGTTTCCCCCATCAGGGCCAGATACATCATGGGAGTTTCGTGAACCTCGTTTTCGATGTTCACATTGGTTTGGCGATTGGCCAGCAAGGTGTCCACCACTTTCCAGGACTTGTTGCGGATCGCCAGCATCAAAGAGGGATTGCCCTTGGCATCCACCGCATTGGGGTTCGCCCCCTTGATGAACTCTTGTTCAATGATAGTGGGACGGTCATTTTCCAGAGCCAAATACCAGTTCCGGCTTTCCAGCTCCTGTTCCTGTTCCTGCGCCGACACGGAGCCTGGCAGCAGAAAGGCCAAGGAAAGCGCCATGGAAAGGATGCTTTTATTATTTATTTTTCTGTTAAAAATCATACCATTAAATCCTTTTCATAAGGTACTTTATGAGATCATGAAAGTACAAATAGGCGCATCTTCAAGCCGTGCTCGTCCCTATTCAGGCAGGAAGAGAATTCACTATAAACAGGTTTAAAAATCGTCCATAAGCGTTTGATTATTAATAAAAAGTAACTACTTATAGTCGATTTTCATCAGACCAAAAACAGAATCGCTTATGGAAATTTCTATTTCTATGTTTAAAATCAATAAGATAAAGGCAAAAACTAAAGTAGTAAATCAACTTTATATCACTTGTCAGCAAGACCCTGAACCTGGGTCTAAACAGCGGCTACGCCCCCAAAAAAATCGCTAAACAAGATTAAATTAAAGCCGTACCTTACTGAATAATCTGAAAAAATTATCCGTACTCGCTTCTTCTACTTCCTTGACCGAGATCCCTCGCAACTCCGCAATCTTCTCGGCCACATGAATGACCAGGGACGGATTATTGGTTTTGCCTCGATATGGCACAGGCGCCAGAAACGGCGAATCTGTTTCGATCAGCAGACGATCCAGCGGCACGCGTTGCGCCACATCCTGCAGTTGGATGGCGTTCTTGAAAGTCACAATCCCGGAAAAAGAAATGTAGAAATTCAGATCCAAGGCCGCTTGTGCCACTTCCCAGGTTTCCGTGAAACAGTGCATCACGCCCCCGGCAATCTGCGCCTGCTCTTCGCGCATGATGGCAATGGTGTCCTCACTGGCCGAGCGGGTATGGATGATCAAGGGCAAGCCCGACTCGCGACTGGCACGGATATGGGTGCGGAAACGCTCACGCTGCCAATCCAAGGGCTCTTGCAAGCGGTAATAGTCCAGACCTGTCTCGCCAATCGCCACGACTTTGGGATCTTGCGCATGTTTGATCAGCTCCTGGACGGTAGGTTCAGTGACTTTCTCATAATCCGGGTGCACCCCCACCGAGGCAAACAAATGGCTGTGGGGACGCACCAGATCCATCAAACCGGGCCAATCGTCCATATCCACGCTGACCACCAGCGCACAGCCCACCTGGTTCTGGCGCATCCTATCCAGGATGTCGTCCAGATTTTCAGCAAGTTCAGGGAAATTAAGATGGCAATGCGAATCAACAAACATGGTTAGACAATACTTTTTAAATACAACGACATGCCTGGTGCAATCGGTCCAGGGCATGATGAATAAACAATTTAGCATTGAGCGGATGATTGCCCAGGGCCTTTTGCTGTGCCAGCCACTTCAAGGCTTCTGTCACCGCCGTGGTGTTGGATTGGGCGGCCAAGGCATCAATGCGTTTTTGCAAAGAAGGATAGTAACGCGCTGGTTGGGCAAAGCTACCCAGTTGAATATCGACAAACAAGCGCTGCCAATGATCGATCCACTCTTGGGCGGGCAGTTTTTCCAGCGTATCGGCCAAGGACAGGTCCGCCTCTCGACCCGCTTTCAGCACCCCGTCCATCCAGGCGCTAAGCCAATTGGGACACGGAGCATTCATGTCCTGGCTGGCAGTCAACGCTTTGAGCGGTGCCCCCCCCCAGGCAGCCAACCAGTCCGAGGCCTGATCCACTCCTTGTTGCTCCAGCCATTGAACCGATTGCTGAGCATCGGGCGCGGGTAAAGGCAAACGGCGGCAACGCGACACCAGCGTGGGCAGCAGCCGATCTGGCGCATCCGCAACCAGCAGAAAGACAGTACGATCTGCGGGCTCTTCCAGAACCTTCAGCAAGGCATTGGCAGAAACCAGATTCAGAGCCTGGGCTGGATATAGCACCGCTACGCGCCAGCCCCCTCTATGGGTGGCGGTATTGAACCAATGTTGCAACTGACGCAATTGCTCCACCCGAATTTCCCGAGAGGGATTTTTGCGGGCGGCTGTATCTTTGGCCACGCCCCCTTCCTGGATATCCGGCCCCTGCTCTTCAAAAGCAAGGGCATCCGGGCGCAGCAGACGCAAGTCGGGGTGATTCCCCCCTCGCACCCACTGACAAGCCTGACATTGGCCACAAGCCAGACCCTGCACCGGCTGGTCGCACAATAAACTGGCCGCGGCCACACGGGCGAATTGCGTCTTGCCAATGCCAGGTAGACCGTGAATCAGCCAGGCATGGGCAAAACGCTCCCGATGACCCAGCCAGCGTTGGGCGGTCTCGATTTGCCAAGGTAGAAAAGTCAAACTATCAGACACCGTATTGCCTCAAGGTTGCACATCACAAGGCCGGATTCACGCAAGACAGACCAGGCAATCGCCCCTGCTTGAACAGCCCAGCACACATTGTAATATGAACCGGTAAAATGCCTGCTCCACTACCAAGGATAATGAAGTGAGCTTATTGATCGGGCTGGCCGCCAAAGCGCGCTCAGGCAAAGACACCGTCGCCAATCTGCTACTGGCACACAACCCTTTATTGGCGGCCTATGCCTTGGCTGACCCCGTAAAAATGGGTTGCGAAGTGCTGTTTGGCTTAAGTCCCGCTCAGGCCTGGACCGACGACAGCGTAAAAGAAGTGCCGATTGCCCTGTGGCAACGATCCCCCAGACAGTGCTTTCAGCTACTAGGGACCGACTGGATGCGCCAGCGCGATCCCGATCACTGGCTTCGCCGTGCCCAGCACGTACTGGACTTTGGCCCTGGCGCCCCCCTTGCCAGAGACGTTCAGGATTACTCGGTCTGGGCACTGGCCTTGGCCGCGATTTACGGCATGGCGCCCGAACACCTGGATGACGAGCGGGCGGATCATGTGGATGCCTTTTGGGGGTTGAGCCCCCGTCAAGCAGTCGACCATCTGCGCCATCAGGTGCTGGCCGAGTACCCGGATTACGAACAACGTCGCCAAACCTTGCCCCTGCTCCTGCCCAGCCACCAACTTCCTGATATGAGTCAGGCCCGCTGTTTGCTGATTAAAGACATTCGTTACGAAAACGAGGCCAACTTCATCCGTGAACATGGCGGGGAGATCTGGCACATTGAACGCCCAGGCAACCCGGTAATCAGTCAACACTCCTCTGAATGGGGTGTAGAACGCGCCCCCCAGGACTATCTGATTCGCAATGACGCCGGCCTGGAACAGCTTGCCAGCAAAGTTCATGATGTGTGGATGGCGTTCGCGCAACGGCACGGTTTAGAGCCTTGACTACGATTCGCCAGAATGGTGGTCAGCCCTAACAGCACCCGCAGGTATGCTGCCAAAACCATTCAGGCCCCTGATGGGGCCTGAACTGTACTTACCGCTTCAAAATATATTTGGCAACCGCCCGATTGTGTGCGGCCAGATTCGGCGAGAACTCGCTGGTTCCATCCCCGCGCGACACGAAATAATAGAAATTGTGCTTTTCGGGATGCAAGGTCGCTATCAAGGAAGCCTTGCCGGGACTGGCAATTGGCGTCGGTGGCAGTCCATTGCGCGTGTAGGTATTCCAGGGCGTATCGGTCGTCAAATCACGCTTGCGAATACGGCCATCATAGGCCGAACCCATACCGTAAATAACCGTCGGATCTGTCTGCAAAGGCATGCCAACACGCAAACGGTTCATGAATACGCCCGCCACGCGTGCTCGATCCTGGCTATGGCCGGTCTCACGCTCCACGATAGAGGCCATGATCAAGGCTTCGTAGGGGGTTTTCAAGGGCAAATCCGCGTCCCGGTCTGCCCATAGCTGCTCCAGCAGTTCCTGCTGAGCCTGAAAACCACGGCGCAAAATGTCAACATCGGCCGTCCCCGGCACAAAGACATAGGTGTCAGGATAGAACAAACCTTCGGGATGGGTCGCCTCTGCACCAAAACGCTTCAGCAAGTCAGCATCGCTTACCTCATTCAAGGTCTGTCGAACCTGAGGATTGCTTGCCAGCGTGTCGCGTATACGTTGGTAGGTCCAGCCCTCGGGAATGGTCAAACGAGTCTGCAACATATTGCCGCTGGACATGCGTTCCATGACCACCCATGGGGTATCGCCGCGCACAGCCTCATAAGCCCCTGCTTGCAAGGAGGTATCCAGACCAGAGAGACGCGCCATCCAGACAAAGGCATCTTCCTGAATATCGATCCCAGCCTGCTGCATGCTGCGTGCAATCGCACGGGGCCCTGAGCCTGCAGGAACCACATAGTCGATGCGTTCAGCACTCATCACCACGGGCTGTTTCTTGGCCCAATACCACGCACCACCCGCTATCACACAGGCGGCGACCACAAAAAGGCCCACGAGGGCAGAGAAGATCTTGACAGTTTTTTTCATGCGAGCCTCATTGTAAACAGAATAAGGCGGCATATTTCTGAATATGTGTCACAGCCCAACACAAAAAACGGCCCCCTTCAGTCCCGCCTCATTCCTCACTATTCCGCCCATGCCCTTATCCCAGCGGGGATATGGCCCTGAAACTGGCCTCACCCACGGTATCATTGATGTTTAAATTTCTTTTTTCGTTCAGCCATGACCGGAATGCCTGCCCCCTCCTCTTTCGCCCTGCCTGATTGGTGCGTCCTCCAGTTTCAAGGCGCCGATGCCGTGTCCTTTCTCCATGCTCAGGTCAGTAATGATGTGGAGCACCTGACTGCCGAGCGCGCCTGCCTCGCGGCCTATTGCACCGCCAAAGGCCGCAGCCTGGCAACCATGGTGTTGTGGCGCGAGCTGGACGAAACAGTCTTTGCCCTGGTGCGCCGTGATCTCAGCGAAGCCCTGATCAAGCGCCTGCGCATGTTCGTGCTGCGCAGCAAAGTGACGATCAGCCTGGCTGAGCGGCAGGTGTACGGGGTGGCGGAGCAATCCGCTGCCCAAGCGGTCTGGAATTTGCAGCGTGATGGTGACGACACCTTAATCCAAGCCCCCGGCGAGCTGGACGGCTTGAATCGCTACTGGCGGATTTCTCCCCAGCAAGATGCAAACGCTCTAGCGTCTGAGGGTCGTTGGGAAGCAGCGGATATTTTGGCGGGCTTACCCTGGATCAGTGCTGACACGCAGGATCTGTTCATTCCCCAGACTCTGAACCTGGACCTGATCGACGGTATCAACTTCAAGAAAGGCTGTTATCCAGGCCAGGAAGTCGTGGCACGCAGCCACTATCGAGGCACGATCAAGCGCCGCATGATGGCCGCCCGCAGCTCCATTCTGGACACGGCACCACAGGTGCAAGAAGCCGCCGATGTGTTCCTGGTCTCGCAAGGTGCAGAGCCGGTTGCCGCTGCGCGCATTATCAACCGCGCCTGGCAAGCCGAGCAGCAGCGTTTGTATGTCTTGATGGAAGTGGTACTGGCGGACCTGGGACAAGGCCAGTTTCAACTGGAGCAAGGACAGGCGCTAGAATGGCAGCCCCTGCCCTACGCGCTGCCAGAACTTAGCTCTTCTGACGGTACAAATTAAGAATGCTGGAGAAATCCAGCCCTGCATTCTGACCTTGTGCGGCATGCAAGGCGAACAGGTTACGGGCCAGTTCGCCTAACGGTGTCGCACTGTTTTGGCTCACGGCTGCATCGGCCGCCAAACCCAGGTCTTTCAGCATCAAACCTGTCGCAAAACCACCCTGATAATCACGCGAAGCCGGTACATCCGGCATCACGCCCGGCCAGGGGTTGTACAGTTCGGTCGCCCAGTTACGGCCAGAGCTACGCGCCATGATAGACGAGAGCACCGCTGGGTCCAGACCGTGAGCAACGCCCAGAGCCAGGGCCTCGGCGGTACCCGCCATCAAAATCCCCAAGAGCATATTGTTGCAAATCTTAGCAACCTGACCCGCACCGGCGTGACCAGCGTGAAAAATGTTCTTGCCCATGGCCTCCAAATACGGACGCGCCTTTTCCAGCGCCTGATCCTCGCCCCCGACCATAAAGGTCAAGGTGCCGGCAATGGCGCCACCGGTACCCCCGGAGACCGGCGCATCCAGCATCAACAGACCCAGCTTGGCCGCCTTGGCCGCCAGATCCTGGCTGGTCTGGGCATCAATCGTGCTGCAATCGACCAGCACGGTGCCGGGGGCCACGGCCTGCAACAAGCCGTTCTCACCCTCGTAAACCTGACGAACATGGCGGCCAGCCGGCAGCATGGTAAAGACCATCTGCGCCTCTTTGGCGATCTGCACTGCTGATTCGCCCACCTGCGCCCCCGCCGCCTGCAGTTCCTTCATGGCTTCCGCATTCAGGTCAAAGACTTTCAAACCATGACCGGCTTTGAGCAGATTCAGTGCCATGGGCTTGCCCATATGGCCCAGCCCGATAAATGCAATCGTGTTACTCATTTTGTCTCCTCGTCATTATGAAAACGGCGCCATCAGGCGCCGCAGTGGTCTGCCTGAATTACAGGTCAGCCAAGGGATGTGTCGTTTCTGCAGGCCAGGCCGGAACAAAAAAGCGTTCTACCCAGCGGGCATCAGCCTGTTCCAGCGACGCCGGATTCCAGCGTGGTTGTTTATCTTTATCTATCAAGAGTGCACGAATACCCTCCTGGAAGTCGCCTTGCACACCACATTGCAACGACACAATGTATTCCAGACGGAAGACATCGGCCAAAGACAGGTGGTGAACACGCTCCAGCAGCTCAAAGGACAGACGGGCTGAACCTGGAGCACCTTTGGCAAAGGTTTGCGCGGCACGAGAGAGCCAAGGGTCGGCACTGTCCTGCCACTGTTGCAGAGCCTGTGTAATGCGTTCAAATTCGCGGCTGGCGCAGACATCACGCAGCATGGCGTAATGTTGCTCCAGCGGGCCGCTATCGGGGCGAGCGCCATCTGCCAGACTGCGCAGGACCTGATGCACGCTGCTGTCACACGCGGCGCGTTCACCAGACCAGTGCGTGGCTTGCAGGGCCGTGAGCAAGGCATCAAAATGCACCCGTGGCAAGTAAGCATCTGCCAAGCCCAGGAACAAGCAGTCCGAGGCATTGATTTGCGCGCCGCTCAGTGCCAGGAAATGGCCGATACCCGCAGGCAGATGTGACAGCATCCAGGTGCCACCCACATCAGGGAACAGGCCAATGGAAATCTCCGGCATGGCAAAACGCGTGGTATCCGTCACCACACGATGGCTGGCGCCGTTGAACAAGCCCACGCCTCCGCCCATCACAATACCGTCACCCCAACACAGAATGGGTTTTGGGAAGGTATGAATCAGATAGTCCAGGCGATATTCCACATCGAAAAATTCGCGGGCGTACTCGTTATTCCAGGCCGAACCACCCTGGTTCTTTTGCATGGAAGCGTACAAGGAGTGCAAATCGCCGCCAGCGCACAGGGCCTTTTCTCCGGCGCCATGCAACACGATCATGGCAATACTGGAATCCTGCGCCCAGTCCTGAAACTGCTTGAACAGCAACTGGCACATTTCCAGATTAAGCCCATTCAGGGCTTGCGGGCGGTTCAGCGTCGCAACACCAATCGCCTTCCCGTTCTGGCCGGGCAGGCGATCAAACAAAACAGAATCCGTCATCGAATATCAGCTCCAAGATCAATGATTTGTCGTGCGATGATGACACGCATGATCTCGTTTGTGCCTTCCAGAATCTGGTGCACCCGAGTATCGCGCACCAGTCGCTCCACAGGATAATCCTTCAGGTAACCATAACCACCAAAGAGCTGCTGTGCATCCACGCAGGCCTGAAAACCCAGATCCGTGGCCATACGTTTGGCCATGGCGCAGTAGGTGCTGGCCTGGCTGCTGCCAGCGTCCAGGTGGGAAGCGGCCAGACGCACCATTTGGCGGGCAGCGACCACATTGGTCAGGATATCGGACAGTTTGAACTGCAGGGCCTGGAACTGGTCCAGATGCTTGCCAAACTGGCGGCGCTCCTGCATGTATTGGCGGGCGGCATCATACGCGCCCTGGGCGGCTCCTACCGAGCAGCAGGCAATATTGATACGCCCACCGTCCAGGCCCTTCATGGCCAGCTTGAAGCCTTCACCTTCCTGACCCAGCATGGCCGATGCAGGCACACGCACGCGCTCAAACGTAATGCCCCGTGTGGACTGGCTGTTCCAGCCCATCTTCAATTCTTTGCGGCCATAGGTGATACCGGCGGCATCGGCAGGAACGGCAAAGGCGGAAATCCCCTTGGGACCATCACCACCGGTACGAGCCATGACCACCAGCAAATCCGTGTCCCCGGCACCGGAGATAAAGGCTTTGCTACCGCTGATCAGATAATCGTCGCCATCACGCTCGGCGCGGGTGCGCAGCGAGGCGGCGTCCGAGCCTGCGCCCGGTTCGGTCAAACAGTAAGAGCCCAGTTTCTGCCCACTGCTCAGCAGCTCGCCCCATTGGGATTTGACTTCGTCCGTCCCCCAGGTGCCGACCATCCAGGTCACCATATTATGGATCGTCAGAAATGCGGTAGTCGACGGGTCAACCGCCGCCATTTCCTCAAACACCAGGCTGGACTCCAGACGCCCCAGGCCCAGGCCACCAATGGATTCCGGGGCGTACAAGCCGCAAAAACCCAATTCGCCGGCTTTACGGAACGCCTCGATCGGGAAAATCTGCTCCTCGTCCCAACGCGCCGCATGCGGTGCCAGTTCCCCTTGTGCAAACTCGCGAGCCGCTTGCGCAAAAGCGTTCTGATCGTCTGTCAGTATCATGTCTGTCTCCTTATTTTTACCCACCATAATGCGAGCCGCCCCCTTTAGTTGTCGTGCTGATGACAATCAGCCGTTTCATAGGGGGCAGTGCCAGGCAGGAGGCGACAGTCTAGCTGAAAGTAGCGACTTGAAGATCAGACGCGGAGGAACTAGGCGCGGGCAGGTTTGCGGCGGGGTCTGGCGGCAGCGCGGGCCGCCAGCTTGTGTGCATAACGACGACGGCGGGAGTCCATGGGGTCAAAGACCAGTTCACGGTAGACTTCCACCCGGTCCTGATCCTGCAAGAGCTGGTCCAGTTGGCAGCGTTGGCCGTAGACGCCGACATGCAAGGCGTCCAACCCCTGTTCATCATCGAGCGGCGGCAGGCGGCATTCACGCAGCCCTTCGGAAATCCCGGCTTGTACCAGGGCATCACGGACACAACTGCCCGCAGGCAAACGCAAGGCGACTTTCCAGACCTGAGCCTGGGTCGCCACCATCACGCTGACGGATAACTCAGTCACCGTAAACCTCTTGAGCGCGGCGCGTGAAGGAGTCGATGAAGCTGTTGGCAACGCGGTTGAAAATGGGGCCCACCACCATTTCCAGCGCGCGGCTGGAGAACTCGTATTCCATGGTGAACACGATCTTGCAACCGTCTTCGCCCAAAGGAGTAAACTGCCAATCTCCTGTCAAGGCCGAGAATGGCCCTTTGACCAGACGCAAGACAATACGGTTGGGATAATCGTGTTCGTTGCGCGTGGTGAAGGTTTGACGAATACCCGCAATGCTGATGGTCACCGAGGCTTCCATCCCCTGTTCATCGCGCTGATTGACGGTCGCGCCACCACACCAGGGCATGAATTCAGGGTATTTTTCCACCTCTGCAACCAGATCAAACATCTGTTCGCAGCTATAAGGAAGAAGGACGGAGCGTTTTACTGTATGCATCAGGTCTGGTTAATAGATAGAATGTTCTGATTTTACAATCTATGGTTGGCAATTAATTCATGAGTATTGTTGATAATCGCAAGGCTACCCACGAATACTTTATCGAAGAACGCTTTGAGGCCGGTTTGGTCTTGGAGGGTTGGGAGGTCAAGGCGATCCGAGCTGGGCATGTTCAGCTCAAAGAAAGCTATGTCATCGTGCGCGAGGGCGAGCTGTTTATTTTAGGGATGCACGTCAGCGCCTTGCCGACGGCCTCCACCCATATCCGGCCCGATGCCACGCGTACACGTAAACTGCTGCTCAAAGCCGAAGAAATCAGCAAGCTGATCGGCAAGGTTGAACAACGCGGCTACGCCCTGGTTCCCCTGAACCTCCACTACAAGAAAGGTCGTATCAAGCTGGACTTCGGCCTGGGACGCGGTAAAAAACTGCACGATAAACGTGATGTTTCCCGCGACAAAGACTGGAAGCGCGAACAAGAACGCTTGATGAAACACGACACCCGCCGCAAGACGAATGAATAAAACGGGCTAAAAAGCCCGTTTTGTTCCAAATCTCAATGTAATTTAACACGAGGGGCGGCCCGTTTGCTGAGCAAGCGGCCCAAAGCCAAGGTTGCCGTTCGCGCAACCCCCAAAATCGCCATGTAGTGCATCAGGTGCAGGCTCATGTACATGATACGAGCCAGCAAACCTTCCACAAACCAGCTCTTGCCGGACAGTACCCCCATCAGGCTCCCGACCCCGCGACTATGCCCCACGGAGACCAGTGAGCCGTAGTCCTTGTAGACAAAGGGGGCTTCATCCACCGGCTTGCCCTGAATGCGAGCGGCCAGACGTTTGCGCAAATAACTGGCTTGCTGATGCGCGACCTGGGCACGTGCTGGCAGAAACTGGCCTTCTTTGTCCCAAGGCACTTGAGCACAGTCGCCCAAGGCCCAGATATAGGGATCGGGCGTAGCCAAACAGGAGTCCAGCACCAACTGATTGATGCGATTGACGGGCAAGCCCAGTTGGCCCAAAAAGGCAGGGGCTTCGATTCCCGCCGCCCAGACGCATAAATCGTTGGGATATTGCCCACCGTTCACATCCTCGATGTAATCCGCAGCCAGACGGCTGACCCGCACGGAGGTCCGAACGGCCACGCCACGCTGCTCCAGCAAACTTTGGGCGGTGGCGGATAGCTTGGGCGGCAAGGCAGACAGAATGCGATCTGCCCCTTCCAGCAAGGTAATACGCACTTCGCGCTCCGAACTGCTGCCCGGAATGCTGTAGATGCTTAAATCGGCACGGGCTTCCAGCAACTCCGCTGCCAGCTCCACCCCGGTCGCCCCGCCCCCGACAATATTGATATACAACGGCGCGCCCGGCTCACGCTGTGCGCGGCGAGTCACACTGATCAGTTCATTGAGCAATTTCAAACGGAAACGCTCGGCCTGATGGGTTGAATCCAAGGCCAGCGCGTGCTCATGCGTGCCGGGCGTATTGAAGAAATTGGATTTGCTGCCCACAGCCATCACCAGCGTGCCATAGGACAGGCTGCGTTCCGGGAAAACTTCTTCATGATCAGGCCCCAGGACTGGAGCCAACGTAATGACGCGCTGCTCCCGGTCTATGCCGGTCATTTCACCTTGAATAAAGGTGAAGCCACAGTCACGCGCCAACATGAAATACGACAGCCCTTCGCGGTGAATATCCAGGGTGCCGGCGGCAACCTCGTGCAAGGACGGTTTCCAGATATGGTCACTGTCTTTGTCGACCAGAAAGATATGCTGACGCCCGAATTGACGCCCTAATTTGGCAGCCAGCTCCAGGCCGCCTGCCCCGCCCCCAACAATCACCACTTGATACGACTGCGTAGTAGACATCCAGAACTCCTTGGGCCTTGTCTTAAGCAAAGAGAGTATCAGAACCGCCGCCTTATACTTTAAATGAAAACAGATAAGGACTATAGCGGTGATCTGTAAACGCTCGCAGGTGGGCCCCGTCACGCTAGCCTGTGCCACCACTCGACGATGTGGCTCTTTTGCGCGTAAATAGGCCTTAGATCAAAGACTGGGGCAAACCAAATAGGCCCCACAGCAGTGCATGGCGTAAAATAAAGGGGTTTGGTCTTGCTTACCCTTAACGATCGACATAGAGCAGCAGCACAGCAGCGATTGATACGGTATGATGCTGGCTTTGTCCTATTCACTTAATTTTGCCTGCCATTATGCACGACGATGTTCCCCGAAAATCTCAACGAGCGACTCGAAAGGGGCGTGAACGCCGCGACAAAATCCTGGAAGTCGCTTCTGAGGTTTTTCGCGAGAATGGTTTTGAGGCCACATCCATGTCCCAAATCGCCGCGCTGGCAGGCGGCTCCAAGGGCACGCTCTACAATTACTTCCCGTCCAAAGAAGATCTGTTGCTGGCCGTCCTGCTCACTGGTGCTCACGAATTTACCGAACAGGTACTGACCAAGTTAGACTGCGAAGGCAATATACGTGAAGAACTGCAGCGTTTCCTGCAACCGATGCTGCGTAACCTGTACTCCAGGCAAACCGCCCAGCTCTTGCGTATTGTGGTCTCTGTGGGCGGACACAGCGATATCGGCAAACGCTTCATGGAGATGTTGGACGACCAGATCTGGGATGGTGTGCAGTGCTTCTTTGCCCACCATATCGAGCGTGGCACCTTACGCAGACTGGACCCGGCCTTGATGGTGGAACACTTCCGCTGCCTGAGCGAAGGCGAAATCGTCTTGTTGCTCATGGGGGCGATGGAGCCTTGGACGGAAGAGCGTATTCAAACTGAAACAGAACATATTCTGGATATGTTCTTGCATGTTTATCAAAGCGACGCCGCAAACTAAGGCTGCATCAATCGGCGGCAACCGCTGATTGCCATCTCCATACGGCTCCCTGCTTGACGCTCTGCAACTGCCAGCGAACCCTTCAAGATATGCTGAATCCATGCTGCCCGATCCAGGGCGGCGACAGCCCCTCTTCCCCCATCACGACCTTTCATCAACACCCTACCCCTGCTCCGATCGTCAGGGTTGAAGCTGTACTGCTCCTTGCCGTACACCACAAGCACTCGACAATACCTGTTCAAGTTTGCACACCGACTCCAGCTTGCCAATACGGCACCATAGACACGCTCTTAGGCTAAAAGAACCGCAAAATGAAATCGCCTAAGCACGGGCAAAAGCAAGAACAGAAATGCTGGCAAAAGATAAGCCCCAAAAACAACAACACCCCAACATGGACGCTCCATGTCGGGGTGTTGAGTCTTGACTGGCTTGAGCAGCGTACTGCCAGAGAAGCTTCCCTGGTCGTGGCTTAGGCCTTGGCCAGACGCTGCCAGGTGTCCACAACCGTATCCGGGTTCAGCGACAGCGAAATAATGCCTTCTTCGCTCAGCCACTTGGCCAGATCAGGGTGGTCGCTGGGGCCTTGGCCACAAATACCCACGTACTTGTTTTGTGCCAGACATGCCTTGATGGCACGGCTCAGCATGAACTTCACCGCTTCGTCGCGCTCGTCAAAATCGGCAGCCAGCAGTTCCATACCGGAGTCACGATCCAAGCCCAGAGTCAACTGAGTCATGTCGTTGGAACCGATGGAGAAACCGTCAAAGTACTGCAAGAACTGCTCAGCCAAAATAGCGTTGGAAGGCACTTCGCACATCATGATCAGGCGCAGGCCGTTTTCGCCACGAGCCAGACCATGAGATGCCAGCAGTTCAACCACACGTTCTGCCTGACCCAGGGTACGCACGAAGGGCACCATGATTTCGACGTTGGTCAGACCCATTTCGTCACGCACTTTCTTCAGGGCTTCACATTCCATCTTGAAGCATTCTGCGAAGTCGTCGGACAGGTAGCGAGCGACACCGCGGAAGCCCAGCATGGGGTTCTCTTCCTCGGGCTCGTAGCGCGAACCACCCACCAGCTTGCGGTATTCGTTGGACTTGAAGTCCGACAGACGCACAATGACGGGTTTGGGGTAGAAGGAGGCGGCCAGCGTCGCAATACCTTCGGCCAGTTTTTCCACAAAGAAGGCACGTGGGCTGGCATAGCCACGAGCCGCCGATTCCACCGCCTTTTTCAGGTCGCTATCCACATTGGGGTAGTCCAGAACGGCTTTGGGGTGAATCGCAATATTGTTGTTGATGATGAATTCCAGACGAGCCAGACCCACACCATCGTTCGGGATTTGCGAGAAGTCGAAAGCCAGTTGTGGGTTACCCACGTTCATCATGACTTTCAGGCCAATCTCGGGCATTTGGCCCCAGCTGACTTCTTCAATCTCGGTTTCCAGCAGACCGTCGTAAATACGGCCTTCGTCGCCTTCGGCACACGACACCGTCACTTCCTGGCCTTCTTTCAGCACGTCTGTGGCGTTGTTGCAACCGACCACGGCAGGGATGCCCAGTTCGCGAGCAATAATCGCCGCGTGGCAGGTACGGCCACCACGGTTGGTGACAATAGCCGAAGCCAGCTTCATGATGGGCTCCCAGTTAGGGTCCGTCATGTCGGTCACCAGCACGTCGCCGGGTTTGACCAGATCCATCTCGGAAGCATCAGCCACGATACGGACTTTGCCCGAACCGATCTTCTGACCAATGGCACGGCCCGTAACCAGCACATCACCCGTGGCTTTCAGGCGGTAGCGTTCTTGCACATCGTTGCTGCCTTGCTGGGATTTGACGGTCTCAGGACGGGCTTGCAGGATGTAGATCTTGCCGTCGATACCATCACGGCCCCACTCAATGTCCATAGGACGCTGGTAGTGCTTTTCAATGATGGTGGCGTAACGGGCCAGTTCGATCACTTCTTCGTCGCTCAGGGAGTAACGGTTGCGCTCGGACACCGGCACGTCCACGGTACGCACCGCGTGATCAGTGGTACGACCTTCGTCAAATTCCATCTTGATCAGCTTGGAGCCGATACGGCGGCTGATGATGGGGTAGTGACCGGAAGCCAGCGTGGGCTTGTACACGTAAAACTCGTCCGGATTGACCGAACCTTGAACCACGGTTTCACCCAGGCCGTAGGAAGAAGTCAGGAAAACCACGTCCTTGAAACCCGATTCGGTGTCCAGGGTGAACATCACACCGGCGCTGCCCTTGTCGGAACGCACCATACGCTGAATACCGGCAGACAAAGCCACTTCAGCGTGGGCGTAGCCCTTGTGCACGCGGTAGGAAATGGCACGGTCGTTGTACAGGGAGGCAAACACGTGGTGAATCTTGCTCAGCACCTCGTCAATGCCCACCACGTTCAGGTAGGTTTCTTGCTGCCCGGCAAAGGAGGCGTCAGGCAAGTCTTCCGCGGTGGCGGACGAACGCACGGCAAAGGAACCCTTGCCATCCGCGTCCAATTCGGCAAACGCGTCGCGTACGGCTTTTTCAAATTCGGCCGGGAACGGCGTATCGATGATCCACTGACGGATTTCGGCACCGGCAGCCGCCAGTTCACGAACGTCGTCGGCGTCCAGCGTGTCCAGACGCTGCTGAATGCGCTTGTCCAGATCGTTGTTTTTCAGGAAAACGCGGAATGCTTCGGCTGTTGTGGCAAAACCACCTGGCACGCGCACACCGGCGTCGGCCAACTGGCTGATCATTTCGCCCAGCGACGCGTTTTTACCGCCCACTGTATCGACGTCCGTCATGCGGAGCTTGTCGAAACTCATTACGTAAGACATAAGTCACCTTGAATAGAAAAAAAAGCGTGTTTGCTTAAGGCAGTGATCTCAGTGGCGCTGTCTATAAGATCTGTCCTAAGCAAACCAGCCTTTCCATACCCCGATTCGAGCGGTAAATGGTAATCTTGCAAATTGTACCGTTTCCCGAGCATTGTGCACGACTTATTCCATGTCTTCTTCTCCTATTGAGCGCACCGTCTTTGTCGTTTCCGACAGCACGGGCATTACCGCCGAAACTTTCAGCAATTCCGTCCTGTCGCAATTCGCTCAATTCGAATTTCAGGCTGTCCGGATTCCCTTCATTGATACCATCGAAAAAGCGCAGTCTGTCGCTGATCGCATCAACCAGTGCGCCCAGGAACAAGGCCAGCAACCGCTGGTATTTAGTACCTTGGTTGACCCCAAGATGGCGAACATCATTGGCGCGGCCAACTGCACGTTTCTAGATCTGTTTGGTGCCTTTGTACGACACATTGAACGCGCACTGGGAGTGAAATCCAGCCGTTCCGTGGGCCGTTCGCACTCCGGTGGCATGTCCAAGCGTTATAACAGCCGCATTGAAGCCATCAACTTCAGCCTGGCGCACGATGATGGTCAGTACGTGAACGGTCTGGAACAAGCCGACGTGATTCTGGTGGGGGTGTCCCGCTGCGGAAAAACGCCTACCAGCTTGTACTTGGCAATGCAGTATGCCGTCAAGGCCGCCAACTACCCCATCATTCCCGAAGATTTCCAGCGCGGCACCCTGCCCGCCACGCTGGCTCCCTACCGGAAAAAGATTTTTGGTCTGTCCATTCATCCAGACCGTCTGTCTGAAGTGCGCAATGAACGCCGCCCGGGAAGCAAATACGCCACCATCGAGCAGTGCCGCATGGAAGTGGCCGAAGCGGAACGTTTAATGCGCATGGAAGGCATTCCCTGGCTGTCCACCACCACCAAATCCATTGAGGAAATCTCCACCAAGATTCTGGATGATGTGGGCTTGGACCGCCGCTCTTACTAAGCCGCCCCCGCCGGGCTAATCTCGGACAGCCAGAGCATCGTCAAAGCCGATCCTCCTGTACCCGGCTGTTGGCTGTCCTCCCCCACCCTCATGGGCACCGTGAGTGCAGTGGAGGGCAGCAAGAAGACTAACGGCTGTGCTGACGACGTTGCTCGTACAGACACAGCGCGGTGGCAATGGCTACATTCAAGGACTCGACGCCAGGGGCCTGGGGGATAAACAAGCGTTGATTCGCCTTGGACAGCAAGGCCGGACTGACACCCTGCCCCTCATTGCCAAACACCCAAATCCCTTGATCCGGCAGGCTGGATTCGTACAAGTCCTGGGTATCCGGGCCCAAAGAAGCTACCAACACCGGCAAGGCGGCTTTTTCAAGCAGCGCCACGCCATCGACCTGCTCATGGATTTGAATGGAGAAATGGGCACCCTGTGCGCTACGCAGCACTTTTTGCGACCAAACGCTGGCACAGCCCGGTGTCAAATACACTGCTTCCAGACCCACTGCCACTGCGGTCCGCAAGACCGTCCCCACATTGCCCGGATCCTGAACCTGATCCAGCAAGATGGCCCGTTTCGTGGGAACTGTCCAGGCCTGCCCACGAGGCACGCGAACAATAAAGCCGATGCCCTGCCCCTGACCGACCTGAGAGACGGCATTCATCAAAGTGGCATTGAAGGTGACGCTGCTATGGCCGGGCAAGAAGCGAGCCAGTTCCAACAGCTCATCCGAATGGCGGTCCATCTCAAAAACAGCCAATTCCGGTAAGCCACGGCGTTCCAGCCACATTTGGCACAGATGAATGCCTTCCAACCAAATCAACTGATCACCCCCGTCCAGCTCGCGTTTATCGTGAGCCAGACGCTGCACTCGTTTGAACAGTGCATTATCTTTGGATTCAATCAGCCTCATTATTCAACTTACCTACTTAGAGATGCGCGTACCGGCGCGAAACTACGACGATGCTCGGGGCAAGGCCCGTACTGGGACAAACGTTCCAGATGCAAGGCCGTCCCGTAGCCTTTGTGCTGGTCAAAACCGTATTCGGGATAGTCTCGATGCAATTCCAGACAGACTGCATCCCGCGCTGTTTTGGCCAAAATCGAGGCCGCCGCAATGGCGGCATGACTGGCGTCACCTTTGATGATGGCTTTTGCCGGACAACACAGGCCGGTTGGAATGCGATTGCCATCCACCAAGGCTTGTTCGGGTTTGACGCTCAGGCCATTACAGGCTCGTTGCATCGCCAACATGGCAGCATGCAAGATATTGATGTCATCAATTTCTGCCACACTGGCGCTGGCAATTTCCCAGGCTAACGCTCTGTCCTTGATCAACACAGCCAAGGCTTCACGTCGCTTGGCGCTCAGTTTCTTGGAGTCGTTCAGACCGTCAATGGGATTGTTCGGGTCTAAAATGACGGCTGCGGCAAAAACAGGGCCGGCCAAGGGGCCACGCCCGGCTTCGTCCAGCCCCGCTACCAAACCTGCCGAGACATCACTGACTACTAAATCAAGCTGCTTCATGCGCGCGCCATATTCAAAATGACCTCAGCCGCCAAGGAGGGTGTGTCCCGACGCAAGGTCAAATGCATCTCGGTAAAGACCTGCTCGATATGAGCCACATAGCTCTGATCGCTCAAGGCTTTCCAGCATTCCTGCGCCAGCTTCTGAGGTTCGGCATCTTCTTGCAGCAGTTCGGGCACGACAAAGTCGCGTGCCAGCACATTGGGCAAGCCGACCCAGGGCACATAAGGCCGATCCTGGCCAGACTTCCAACGTATGATGCGCTCCATCATGGGGCTAAGCACATACGAAATAACCATAGGACGCTTGTACAAGGCCGTTTCCAGACTAGCAGTACCACTGGCAACCAAAACCGCGTCACTGGCTTCCATGACCGTCCAGGCGGGTGGACGGACCACCCCTTCCGAGTCCGGCTGACGAATACCCGCTGTATTGGCATCAATAATGTGCAAATTACGGATGGGATGCTGAGCCAGCGCCTCTTCAAACTCCTGACGGCGCTTGGGATTGACCATGGGCACCAGAATCATCAGAGCCGGATCCTGGTCCTGCAAGATCTGTACGGCCTGCAAGAAGCGCGGCGACAGCATCTTGACCTCGGAGGAGCGGCTACCTGGCAACACGCCCAAAATACGGCCACTCTCGGGCAAACCCAGGCGACGACGCGCGTCAACCTTATCCGGCTGCAAGGGAATATTCGCCGCCAAGGGGTGACCCACATAGGTCACTGGAATACCTTCCTTTTCGTAGATCTCGGTCTCGAAAGGAAACAGTACCAGCATATGGGACACCGCTTCGCGGATTTTATGGATGCGCTCGTAGCGCCACGCCCAGATCGAGGGCCCCACAAAATGTACCGTGGGCACACCGGCCTGACGCAAACGATGCTCCAGGCGCAAATTGAAGTCCGGGGCGTCAATGCCCACAAACACATCGGGACGCTGCCGCAACCATTGATTGCGCATGCCCAAATAGGTGGAGACCAGACCCGGAATGCGTTTGAGCGCCTCGACGTAACCAAATACCGTCAAGGCGTCCATGGGATAGTATTGGTGAAATTGCTGGGCGGCCATCTCGGGGCCGCCTATGCCTTCTACCTGCACGCCAGGATTGCCCTGACGCAGCCCTTGAATAATGCGAGCCGCCAGCAAATCGCCCGACGGCTCACCCGCTACCATTCCTATACGCAGATCCCGCTTGGCCCCTGTTTGCCCCGACCCGTCTACACGTGCCGCTAATGGGCTGGAGGCGCTGCTCATGGTCGGCAAATACCCCGGCTGGAGTCATTCAGAAAGTCGATCATGACCTGAACCGCTGCACGGCATTCAGGCTGCGTTTGCTGCAAGGCTTGCATTTGCTCTACCGCCTGCTCCACCGTCAGTTTGCGACGATACAGCAACTTGTAGCTTTCCTTCACAGCCGAAATCGCTTCAGCCGAGAAGTTGCGACGGCCCAGACCTTCGCTATTCACACCGACAGGACGGAAAGGATCGCCTGCGCCGATGACGTAAGGCGGAATGTCCTGACGCACCGAGCTGGTACCACCAATCATGCTGTGCGCACCGATACGACCGAACTGGTGTACAGCCGTCA
Source organism: Alcaligenes faecalis (assembly GCF_041521385.1). Classification (NCBI taxonomy): domain Bacteria; kingdom Pseudomonadati; phylum Pseudomonadota; class Betaproteobacteria; order Burkholderiales; family Alcaligenaceae; genus Alcaligenes; species Alcaligenes faecalis. The sequence goes on from NZ_CP168006.1 coordinate 60,449, forward strand.
AACCGCCCAGAATCGCCCAGTCGCCAATATGCACATGGCCGCCCAACTGAACGCTATTGGCAATAATCGTGTGATTGCCGATCTGGCAATCGTGAGCAATATGGGTATAGGCCATGATCCAGTTGTCATTGCCCACACGGGTCACGCCCACATCTTGCACCGTGCCAGTGTTGATGGTGACGTATTCACGAACCATATTGCCATCGCCGATTTCCAGACGAGTCGGTTCATCAGCGTATTTTTTATCTTGCGGCATACCCCCGATGGAGCAGAAACGGTAGAAATGGTTGTTGCGACCAATCGTGGTCACGCCATCAATCACACAGTGAGGGCCCACTTTGGTACCCGCACCGATCGTGACATTGGGTCCGATGATGCTGTACGGCCCAACCTCAACATCATCGGCAAGCTGGGCGCCTGCTTCGATGATGGCCGTTTCATGAATACGCATAAACTATTCTTCCAATTGACGGATAGCACACATGATTTTGGCTTCGGCAACCACTTGGCCATCAACCAAGGCGCGACCTGTGTACTTGCACAAAGCGCGGCTGATGCGGTCAGCCGTCACTTCCAGACGCAATTGGTCGCCTGGCATGACGGGTTTGCGAAAACGCGCTCCGTCCACACCGACTAGGTAATAGGCCAGCTTGTTGTCCACTTTGGCGTACGGATCCTCGGGATCGGTAAAAGAGAACAGCGCGGCTGCCTGAGCCATGGCTTCAATGATCAAGACCCCAGGCATCACCGGCATGTGCGGAAAGTGGCCCGTAAAAAAGGGTTCATTCATCGACACGTTCTTGATGGCAACGATGCTCTTGCCGGGCACCAGTTCCAAGACGCGATCGACCAGCAACATCGGGTAACGATGAGGGAGGCGATCCATAATTTGTCGAATGTCGAGTTCCATGTCCTGTCCTGCTTATTTTTGTTTATTGATATGTTCAGATGATTCATTTGCCCCATCCACCTGCTGACGTTCCAAAGAACGCAGGCGACGGCGCAAACCGCTCAATTGGCCCAACACGGCAGCATTTTTCTGCCAGTCCTGGTGTCCAGCAAAGGGATAAACCCCGGTATAACGTCCAGGCTGGCTAATGTTGGAGGTGACAGCCGTACCGCCGGAGACGTGTACATCATCGCCCAGAACCAGATGGCCCGAGAGCATCGCTGCCCCCGCAATCGTACAACGTGCCCCGATCTGGGTAGAACCAGCCACCCCCACACATGCCGCCATGGCCGTATGTTCGCCGACCTGTACGTTGTGCCCAATCATGATCTGGTTGTCCAGCTTGACACCATTAGCCAACACCGTGTCATCCAATGCACCCCGATCCACCGTGGTATTGGCGCCGATCTCAACGTCGTCACCAATACGTACGTGCCCGATTTGCGCAATCTTGGCCCATGCCCCCTTCCCTTTTACCGGGTCCGGCGCGAAACCAAAACCGTCAGCGCCCAGCACCACCCCTGAATGCAGAATGGCGCGAGCACCAATATGCACCTGGTGGTACAGAGTGACACGCGCATGCAGCAGACAGTCTGGCCCCAGGGTAGAACCTGCACCAATCACGCAATGCGCGCCCAAACGGGTGCCACGTCCGATCTTGACGCCGGCCTCGACCACACAAAATGGCCCAATCGACACGCCCTCGCCCAATTGAGCGCCCGGATCAATCACCGCACTTGGATGAATACCCGTAGGCAACTCGGCCATGCGCACCTGATCAAAACGCTGCGCCAGCAGCGCATACATTAGATAAGGCTGTGAGCACAAAACCGGGATAAAGGACGGTGCAAAGCCCAGACCTTCGTAGACTTGCGGCGTCAGAATCACCACCGCCGCACCGGTCTGCTCCAGCAAATCCTGCATCTTGGGATTGGATAGAAAGCTGATTTCCTCCGGGCCTGCAGAAAGCAAAGAGCCTAGGCCCCGAATCCGGAGCATAGGCTCTTTAATGCCTTCTGGCAGCTTGCAATCCAGTCCGGTCTTGTTGATGGCGTCTATGAGTTCAGACAGCTGTACAGCCTGATCAACGTTCAGCAATACCGGCATAGTGCATCAACCGCCCAGTGCTTTCAGAACTTCCTCGGTGATGTCCACACGTGGGCTGACCGTAACGGCATCCTGAATGATCAGGTCGTAGCCTTGAGAGTCAGCAATACGTTTGATGGCGGCATCAGCCTGCTCAACAATGGCCGAGAACTCTTCGTTGCGGCGACGGTTGAAGTCTTCCTGGAATTCACGACGCTTGCGCTGCAGATCGGAATCCAGATCAGCCAGTTGACGCTGACGCTTCACACGATCGGACTCGGACAGCACAGGCGCATCCTTGTCGAACTTTTGAGCCTGCGAACGCAGGTTGTTGGCCATGCGCTCCAGCTCTTCGTCACGACGCTTGAATTCTGCTTCGATTTTGGTTTGGGCCGCTTTGGCTGGCTTGGAATCACGCAAAATGCGCTCTGTGCTGACAAAACCAATTTTGGTCTGGGCCTGAACAACAGGAGCAGCGGTCATGGCGCCGACACCCAGCGCGGCAGCCAGAACGAGCGCGTTATTGCCACGCGACAAGCTGCGGGCGATGTTTGTAAGTTTTAATGCGATGTTTGACTTCATGAAAAATCTACCTTGCTAATTAGGCTGCAGAATAGTGCAATTGTGCCACTAAACACGAACATCAGAAAGCGGTACCAATCTGGAACTGGAAGGCTTGTTTATCGTCGCCTTCCTTGGCGCGCAAGGCGCGACCGTAGGACAACTGCAGCGGACCGAGCGGGGATTCCCACGACAAGCCCAGACCTGCGGCGTACTTCCAACCGCATGGATCCTCCGACAGACGGTCAGGACGACCCATTGGGCAACCACCGCTGGTGTTGTCCACTTTACCGGCATCGGCAAAGACGAACCAACGCAGCGTACGGTCACGCGTGGCGCCGGGGAATGGCAGGTACAACTGAGCGTTGGCGATCATTCGACGCGAACCACCCAGGTAGTCACCCGTCAGGATATCGCGACCACCCAGGGACGCGCCTTCATAGCCGCGTACCGAACCGATACCGCCGGCATACACATTCTTGATCACCGGGAAGCTCTTGCCACCAATGCTACGCCCATAATCAATCGCGCCATTCAAGGCCAGCGTATAGGCACGGCCCAATGGAATGTAATGCTGGTGGCTGGCGCGCAGCATGTAGTAGCGCAAGTCCATCGTACCCAGATCGGCCGACAAGCTCGTCAAGCTACCCTTGTTGGGAGCAATCGCGCTGTCGCGGGTATCTTTGGACCACCCCAGATTGAAAATAAAGGTGTTGGTGCCTTCGCCGTACTCTTTTACGTAATCTTGGTAGGCTTGGGGTGTGTACTGCGGGCTCAAGCGCGAGAGCTTGTTGTGCTCGAAGTTCACACCCATGAATACACGGTCGTACTCGGAAATAGGCACACCGAAGTTCAGGCCAGCACCGATGGCGGTGTTCTGGTAATCACCCCAACCATCATTGGACTGATAAGGCGTGGTACGACGGTAGTAAATCGAGGTGGTTTTGCTGATGCCGTCGCCCGTCCAGAAAGGATCAGTGTGGCTGATCACTGCTGCACGGTTCACCTTACTGGTATTGACCTGCAAGGACAGACTATTGCCACTGCCAAAGATGTTGTCCTGGCTGATACCGGCCGACAACATCAACTTGTCAGTGGAGCCGTAACCAATACCCAGGTTAACCAAGCCGGTGGGCTTTTCTTTCACATCCACGTTCACATCGACCTGGTCAGGCGAGCCAGGGACAGGCTTGGTGTTCACATCCACTTCATTGAAGTAGCCCAGACGATCAATACGGTCACGTGAGAACTTGATGGCGTCCGAGTCATACCAGGCCGCTTCTTGCTGGCGCATTTCACGACGTACCACTTCATCACGGGTACGGACGTTTCCGCCTACCTCGATACGGCGCACATACACGCGACGACCGGGATCGACGTAGAAGGTCAAGTCAGCCGTGTGATTTTCGCGGTCCAGCACCGGGTTCGGGTTGGCGTTGGCAAAGGCATAACCCAGGCCACCCAAGTATTCCGTAATCGATTTGACGGTAGCACTGGTCTTGTCCGAGGAAAACACCTCGCCTTCTTTTTGCTGCACCATCGGCTCGATCTGGTCTTCCAGACCCAGCAGATCGCCGGCCAATTTCACGCTGCTCAAGGTGTAGGGCTGGCCTTCGTGAATGGTCAGGGTAATGAAAATGTCTTTGCGATCAGGTGAAATCGATACCTGGGGAGCTTCAGCCGAGTACTCCAGAAAACCACGATTCAGGTAGTAGGAGCGGATACGCTCCATATCCCCTTCCAGTTTTTCACGGGAGTATTTATCGGTGCCGGTATACCAGGTCATCATGCCCGAGGTCGTCAGCTCCATCTCGTCGAGCAAGTCACTCTGCGAGACGGCTTCCGTACCGACAATACGGATTTCCTTGATCTTGGCCAAGCCCCCCTCAAAGATGTCAAAGCTGACACCGACACGGTTACGAGGCAAAGGCGTGATGATAGGCGTGATTTCCACACCATACTTGCCCTTGGACAAGTACTGCTGTTTCAGCTCGAATTCCGCTCGTTCCAACATGGAACGGTCAAAAACCCGGCCTTCTCCAAAGCCTACCTGGGCCAGGGAGTTGATAATATTCTTGGAGTCGAACTCACGCATGCCATTAAAGGACACGGAGGCGATGGTGGGACGCTCCTTGACGTTAACGATCAGCACATTGGTGCTGGTGTCAATTTGCACGTCGCTGAAAAAGCCCGTGGCGTACAAGCGTTGAATCGCGTCTGCAGCCTGCTCTTCCGAGAAGGACTCACCGACCTTGACTGGCAAGGACGAGAACACGGCACCGGGATCGACCCGCTGGATGCCATTGACTTGAATATCGCGCACGACAAACGGTGCAAATGCATTCGCCAAGGCGGGGGCAAGCAGACTTGCCACCAATACGGGCAGAACACGCAACGCAAAAGTAGGTTTCCGGCTAAACGACATCCTGGACAATCCTTGGTCGGTCAAATGGTTGGAAATTGTATGCCACCCGCTCTCAACTGAAAAGGCGGGTGATGTCATTAAAAAAAGCAATACTCATCAGCACGGCCAACAAGGCCAGGCCCAGGCGCTGTCCGACAAGCATCATACGCTCCGAAGCCGGCTTGCCGCGCACAGCTTCGATGGCATAGTACAGTAGATGCCCCCCGTCCAGCATAGGTACGGGCAATAAATTCAGTAAACCAATGCTAATACTGATCAAGGCCAAGAAATTCAGGTAGGCAATAAAGCCGATACGTGCTGTCTGGCCTGCATAATCCGCAATAGTAACCGGCCCGCTGACATTACGTACAGAGACTTCCCCCGTAATCATGCGTCCGATCATCTTCAAAGAGAACCAGAAGGTTTGCCCGGTACGGGTAAATCCGCGCTCCACACTCTCGATTGGCCCGTAGCGCACCAGCGTCATGGGCATATCCATGGCCACTTGGGCGCCAATACGCCCCGGCGCATTGGCATCGCCTTCGGGCGTGAGCAGCAGGCGTTGAATTTCGCCCTGGCGCAGCACCTCAAGTTCGAGTGTCTTGCCCGCAGATTGTTGCACCTTTTGAACGAACGCCGTAATGCCCGGCTCGAGCAAATCATCCAGCCGGATAATCAGGTCATCTTTTTGAAGGCCCGCTTGCTCAGCTGCGGTATCTTTAAACACCTCTTGAACAACCGATCGCGCCGGGCGCAACACCAGCCCTGCCTGGGCCATCAAGTCCTGCCCATCCGGCAAGATTTCCCCAGCCGGTAATGTCAGGTAACGATTTTCTTCCCGTCCCAGCAGGTCCTTGACGCCCACTTGCAGCTCGCCACCCGAGGACAAGGCATCCATAAAGGCCCAGCGCGCCTGCAACCAGGAGTCCACCGGTTTGCCATCCACCGAGACCAATCGATCTCCAGCCTGGAAGCCAGCTTGTGCAGCCGGTGTCCCTTCTGGGACGGGGCCAATTTGGGCAATGGGCTCTTGGGTACCCAGCAAACCCACAAAGGCGTAGATCACCACGGCCAGAATCAGGTTGGCCATCGGGCCAGCCAGCACAATCGCGGCGCGTTGCCGCAAGGGTTTGTGATTGAAGGACTCGTCGACCTGTGCCTGCGTGGCATGAGCAGGCGGATCATTTTGCATGGCGACGTAACCGCCCAGGGGCAAGGCCGAGACAGCCCATTCGGTACCGTTCTTGTCAAAACGTCGGTACAGCACCTTGCCAAAACCGATAGAGAAACGCTCGACACGCACCCCACAACGACGGGCCACCCAGTAGTGGCCCAGCTCGTGAAACGTCACCAGCACGCCCAAGGCGACCAAGAACGCCAGAACGGTGAAGAGCATTGTTAATTCCTGTTAAATACGCGCCGAACTTCGACAGTAATCCAGCGCCAGCGAACGGGTTTCGCTATCTAGCTCCAGCACCCCATCCAGGGCGTTCAAAGCCTGGCTGGCACGGCCATTGAGCTTGTCCAGACAATGCTCGATCACTGCCGGAATCTGAGTATAGCCAATCTGCCGCTCCAAGAAGCGGTCCACAGCGATTTCATTGGCGGCATTCAAGGTTACACAGGCCGCCTGACTGCTGCGCAAGGCATCATAAGCCAGTCGCAGACAGGGGAAACGCTGAAAATCGGGTTGCTCAAAATCCAGGCGACCCATTGTGGCCAGATCCAGCAAGCCCACGCCGCTATACAGGCGCTCTGGGAAGCCAAGACCATACGCAATTGCCGTACGCATGTCGGGCTGCCCTAACTGCGCCATGACCGAACCGTCGATGTACTCGACCATGGAGTGAATCACGCTTTGCGGATGCACCACCACATCAATCTGATCAACGGGCACCGAGAACAGCCAGTGCGCCTCGATCACTTCCAGGCCTTTATTCAGCATGGTGGCCGAGTCCACCGAAATCTTGCGGCCCATGCTCCAGTTAGGATGCGCGCAAGCTTGCTCGGGGGTCACGCCATCCAGCTCGGACAAGCTACGCGAACGAAAAGGCCCACCGGAAGCCGTTACCAAAAGACGGCGCAAAGCCGCAACGGGCTGACCCGGTTGCGCAGGCAGCTCACCGGCCAGGCATTGGTAGATGGCGCTGTGCTCGGAGTCGATAGGCATCAATTGCGCCCCCCCCTCTTGCACGGCCTGCATGAAGATACGACCTGCAGCGACCAGCGCCTCTTTATTGGCCAGTAAGACACGTTTGCCTGCGCGTGCTGCGGCCAAAGCCGAAGGCAAGCCCGCAGCACCAATAATGGCGGCCATCACAGTGGTCACTTGCGGGTCCGCAACCGTATCGACCAGCGCCTGTGCGCCTACTCGAATCTCCGGCAAGGTGCCGCCCTGCCACGCCGCCAGAAAGCGGCTACGTGCGGCGTCATCCGGCACAAGCACAACACGGGCTGCGCTGTCACGAGCTTGCTCGGCCAGCAGCTCCATACGAGTGTGGCCGCTCACGGCATAAACCGCCATCCGCTCCGGATGACGCGCAATCACATCCAGTGTGCTGATACCTATAGAGCCAGTGGCCCCTAACACACAAACATGCTGGAAACTCATGAATTCTTCCTTGACGCAAACACCTTAGTTCCACGCAGGACTAAAAGAGCCACGCCCCACTTAACAACAAGGCTACGGGAGCAACCGGTAGCAGGGCATCGATGCGATCGTACACCCCACCATGGCCGGGCAATAACTGACTGGAGTCCTTAACAGCGGCACGGCGTTTGAGCAGGGACTCAAACAAATCCCCTACAATCGACAAGGCCGCCAGGGCAATACCCAAAACAGCCGTGGCAACCCACCCCCACCGCTGTTGCACGTCGGCACCAAAGCTGCCAGCCCAATTCGCGCTGATCACCATCCATACAGCCGCCGCGGCCATACCGCCCACCGCTCCGGCCCAGGTCTTGCCGGGACTGACACGCGGGGCCAGTTTGGCCTTACCAAAAGCACGACCCGCGAAGTAGGCTGCGATGTCCGCCGCCCAGATCAAAACCAATAGGGTGAGCACATACACAATGCCCTGCGTGTACAAGAAAAGAGACAGGCTGGCCCAGGCGGCCAAGGGAGCCAGCACGCCCATCACACTGAGCAAGACACCTTGTGCACGCTGCGTCGCCTGGCCTTGCAGCACCAGACTCGTCGCCCCCACAATCCACAGTGCCGCCATCAAGGGCACCAGCGCACGGTAAACCAGGTCAGCAGCCTGCCCTTGGGGGCCGGTGTCATACCAATACACGCTTAGCCACAACATCAAGGCACCGTTCAGCAAGGCCAAGGGCCATGCCCAACGCTGCTGGTCCTGAGACAGACTCAGGCGTTCCCACTCCCAGCAAGCCAGCGTACTCATCAGGACAAAGATAGCCAGCAATGGCCAGCGCACGGGGGCAAGCATGGCCGCACCCAGAATGACCAGCAAGATCACGGCGGTGATGACGCGTTGTTTCAACATAGATAAGGCTCCGTCAAGGCGCGGGACTACCCTGCACCTGCGCACTGGTGCGCCCAAAGCGCCGCTCGCGCCCACGATACCACTCGAAGGCTTGCTCCAGTTGCGCGCGGTCAAAATCCGGCCAGTACGCGTCTGTAAAGTACAGCTCGGTATAGGCCATCTGCCAGATCAAGAAATTGGAAATGCGACGCTCCCCACCCGTGCGGATAAACAGATCCGGCTCGGGGGCGTAAGACATCGCTAAATAGGGACTGAACATGGCCTCATCCAGTTGCTCGGGATGATCGACCAAATGAGGATTAGCGGCCAGCGCCTTTTGGGTCGCTTGCAAAATATCCCAACGGCCACCGTAGTTGGCGGCAATCGTCAAATGCAAGGTGTCGTTATCACGCGTTTGTTCCTCTGCATTGGCAATCAGGCCGCGCAGCTCGTCGCTAAATGCGGAGAGCTCACCAATGACATGAAGTCGGACGCCGTTTTTTTTCAGTGTTGCCACTTCTTTTTGCAGCATCTTGACGAACAAGCCCATCAACAGGGAGACTTCCTCGGGAGGGCGTCGCCAGTTCTCGGAGCTGAACGCAAACAGGGTCAAATAACGCACGCCGAGCTCGCCACAAGCCTCGACTATGCGCCGCACAGTTTGCACACCCCGCAAATGCCCTGCCGTGCGTGGCAACAGACGACGGGTCGCCCATCGTCCATTGCCGTCCATGACAATTGCCAGGTGGCCAGGAACCTGACCGTGTTCCGGAATAGTTTGGGTAGAACTGAAAGATATCACCTAGCCACCTGTGCACAAGCCCTTAGACCGTCATGATCTCGGCTTCTTTCTGCGCGATCAGCTTGTCGACCTCAGCCACATACTTGTCAGTCAGCTTCTGGACTTCATCCTGGGCACGACGCTCGTCGTCCTCGGAAATTTCCTTGTCTTTGACTTGCTTTTTGAGCGTGTCATTAGCATCGCGACGCAGATTGCGAATGGCAACCTTAGCGTCTTCGCCTTCGCTACGCACCACTTTGGCCAAATCGCGACGGCGCTCTTCGGTCAAGGCGGGCATGGGCACACGAATGCTCTCGCCCATCGAGATGGGGTTCAAACCCAGTTCGTTGTCGCGAATGGCTTTTTCAATCGGCCCAGCCATATGCTTTTCCCACACCTGTACGTTCAGCGTGCGAGCATCCACCACCGTGATATTGCCCACCTGACTGACAGGCACCATGGAACCGTAGTACTCAACCTGAATATGATCGAGCAAGCCTGCAGTTGCACGGCCAGTGCGAATTTTGGCCAGGCCCACCTTCAGAGACTCGAGGGACTTACCCATCCGGCTGTCGGTCGATGCTTTAATCTCGGAGAGACTCATGGACTAAATTCCTATAACGTTAAACGTGAACCAGGGTGCCCTCGTCCTCACCAGAGACCGCACGCGTCAAGGCACCGGGCTTGTTGATGGAGAACACTTTGATCGGCAGCTTCTGATCGCGGCACAGCGCAAAGGCGGTCGCGTCCATCACTTCCAGACGACGCACAATGGCCTCGTCAAAGCTGATACGCGAGTAGCGGGTCGCGCCTGGATCTTTATTAGGGTCGGCACTGTAGATGCCATCAACTTTGGTCGCTTTCAGCACGATTTCCGCACCCACTTCGGCGCCGCGCAAGGCCGCTGCCGTATCGGTGGTAAAAAACGGATTGCCCGTACCGGCTGCAAAAATAACAACTTTGTTTTCTTCCAGGTAACGCAGTGCCTTGGGACGAATGTAAGGCTCTACGACCTGCTCAATGTTCAAGGCAGATTGCACACGGGCATCCAGGCCACGGTGCTTCAAGGCATCTTGCAAGGCCAACGCGTTCATGACGGTGGCCATCATGCCCATGTAGTCGGCTGTCGCACGATCCATGCCCTGAGCACCTGGAGCGATGCCACGAAAGATATTGCCCCCACCAATCACGATAGCCAGTTGTACCCCCAACTGGGCAACCTGGGCGATCTCCTCCGTCATGCGAATGATTGTGCTGCGATTAATACCGAACGAGTCCTCGCCCATCAGCGCCTCGCCGGAGAGCTTTAACAGAACACGTTTGTAATGAGGGGTAGTCATGGGTGGGATTCCAAGTGACGAAGACAGAAGAGAGTGTAAAGCAGCAGGGCAGGCACCGCCACTACGGTGCCTGCCCTGAAAAAACCAACTGGATTAAGCTTGGCCGGCAGCAGCCGCTACCTCAGCGGCGAAATCCTCAACACGCTTTTCAATGCCTTCACCCACAACGTAAAGGGTAAAGCCAGCGATCGATGCTTTTTTCTCGTCCAGCATTTGCTGCACGCTTTGCTTGTCGTTCTTGACGAAAGGTTGGCTCAGCAGAGTCACTTCTTTCAGGAACTTGGCAACAGCGCCGTCAACCATTTTGGTGACGATGTCAGCAGGCTTGCCGGATTCAGCGGCTTTCTGAGCCGCCACGGAACGTTCAGCTTCGATTTCAGCCGCGTCAACACCCGAAGCATCCATCGCTTTAGGACGAGTTGCAGCGATGTGCATGGCCAGATCTTTGCCCACTTCTTCGTCGCCACCGGCAAAATCAACCAATACGCCGATCTTGCCACCGTGAACGTAGCTGGCCAGTTGGCCGGCTGTTTCGTAACGCTGGAAGCGACGAACCGAGATATTTTCACCAATCTTGCCAACCAGAGCTGCGCGCACAGTCTCGACATTGCTGTCGGCCAATGGCAGTTCAGCCAGAGCAGCCAGATCGGCTGGGTTGTGCTTGGTGACCAGTTGCGCGACGTCGTTGATAAAGCCGATGAAATCATCGTTCTTGGCAACAAAGTCGGTTTCGCAGTTAACTTCAACCACAGCACCCGTCTTGGCATCGTCAGCGATGTAAACGGAAACCAGGCCTTCAGCGGTAACGCGGGTCGCTGCTTTGCTAGCCTTGCTACCCAGCTTCACGCGCAAGAGTTCCTCAGCACGTGCCATATCGCCGTCGGCTTCGGTCAGTGCTTTTTTGCATTCCATCATGGGCGCGTCGGTTTTCTCGCGCAATTCTTTAACCATCGATGCGGTGATTTGAGCCACGGTTTTCTCCAATTCTGTAGAACATGCCCCGGCAAGCCGGGGCGATACGAAAGGTCACTGTAGCTGTCTGCCATGACAACTGATGGTGTCTGGCAGACAGCAGTGAACCTGTTACTCCTGGGTGTCAGCCTGAACTTCGACGAACTCTTCGTCAGCGGCGATTTCTTCAACCAGACCGTTCAGGTTCTGTTCGCGGCCAGCCAGCACGGCGTCAGCCATGCCACGGGCGTACAGAGCGATAGCCTTGGCCGAGTCATCGTTACCAGGAATCACGTAGTCCAAACCTTCTGGCGAGTGGTTGGTATCAACCACGGCCACAACGGGAATACCCAGCGTGCGGGCTTCGGCCACAGCAATCTTGTGGTAGCCGACGTCGATCACGAACAAAGCGTCAGGCAGGTTGTTCATGTCCTTGATACCGCCGATGGCCTTGTTCAGCTTTTCCAGCTCGCGCTCGAACATCAAGGCTTCTTTCTTGCTCATAGTTTCCAGACGGCCTTCCGCCATCTGACCTTCCATTTCTTTCAGACGCTTGATGGAAGTCTTGACCGTTTTGAAGTTGGTCATCATGCCACCCAGCCAACGGCTGTCAACGTAAGGCATGCCGCAACGTTCGGCTTGTTCGGCCACCAGTTCGCGAGCAGCACGCTTGGTGCCGACGAACAGTACGTTGCCGCCACGAGCAGCCAGTTGACGCACGAATTTGGTTGCTTCTTCGTACTGAACAACCGTTTTTTCCAGGTTGATGATGTGGATGTTGTTACGCTGACCGAAGATGAACGGAGCCATCTTGGGGTTCCAGTAACGGGTTTGGTGGCCAAAGTGCACACCGGCTTCCAGCATTTCACGCATTAAAGACATAAAGTTCTCCAAGGGTTTGGTCTTGTAACTGCCCGGTATCCGGTAAGGGCCGCAGCCTGTGCTGCATTCCAGACACCCCGAGACGGACAGTCACGCGATTTACAACATAAAACATAAAAACGTGGCCCAACATGGGCGAACGCCTGCACTACAACGGACTCGCGCCTGTGGGCAGACTGGATATCTGCCGTCCGGGCCCGGGCCTGAAACTTTTCTGGCTACCGCCTGCATACAGCGCACTGTTTGCAGGTGTATCCTAGAGGATTGCCTGGTCAGCCTCTGTCGAACACGAACCGGGCTGTTGCCCATGTTGCTTTTGCAACGCTTGTGATCATGCTGACCCTGTATTCGTTGTGAATTTTGCGTGTTTTTGCTGGCTCGCAGCGCCCTGAAGCGTTTTCTTCAATCTTGGAGCAGACTGGCCTGACCTCTTGCTTGACTCATCCGTTCTGAAGATTCAGAAGGCCTGAGAAAAGCCAGCCAAACCAGGAGAACCTAGATTTAATGCGGTAAACAGCGTCTTGCGCTGCCTGCACCGCCTTGCTGGGACAGCCGCCAGATCGCCCCAAACGGGACTGTGCGTAACTGCAAAATTCACAAAAGCCTATAATTCTACTATTTTTCAATAGACCTGTTCAAGTTGCCATGAGTATTCTCGTCACAGACCCCACTGATCTCGAAAAAATGCGCGCTGCGTGCCAGACCGCGGCATCCATCCTTGATTACCTGACTCCCTTTGTCAAAGCAGGTATCACAACCGGCGAACTGGATCGCCTGTGCATGGAGCGCATCAATGAGCTGGGAGTCAAGTCGGCCACCGTGGGTTACGCCCCCCCTGGCTACCCGCCCTTTCCAGGCTCTATTTGCACCTCCGTCAACCACGTTATCTGTCACGGCATTCCCGGCGATAAAGTGTTGAAAAATGGCGACATTCTGAATATGGATGTCACTATTATTCAAGACGGCTGGTTTGGCGATACCAGCCGCATGTTCTATGTGGGTGAACCCAGCATCCTGGCCCGCCGCCTGACCGAAACCACCTACGAATGCATGTGGTTGGGCATTGACCAGGTCAAACCCGGCGCCACCTTGGGTGACGTGGGCCACGCCATTCAGCAACACGCTGAAAAACAAGGTTTTTCCGTAGTGCGCGAATACTGCGGACACGGTGTGGGCCGAAAATTCCACCAGGATCCACAAGTGCTGCATTACGGCAAGCCCGGCACAGGCGTGAAGCTGGAAGCGGGCATGATCTTCACCATTGAACCCATGATCAACGCTGGCCGTCGCGAACTGCGTACCCTGGCTGACCAATGGACCGTGGTGACCCGAGATCACAGCCTGTCGGCCCAATGGGAACACGCGGTGCTGGTCACGGATACCGGCTATGAAGTGCTGACCGTCTCGCCTGGCATGCCTGCCCCTCCCGCCATCATCAACAAGAGCTGAACCATGTCCTTCCTGGCCCAGCTTCGCGACAGAATTGCTTGCCGCCGGGCTCGGGCCTACGCACGCTTCAGGCAAGACCTGCATTGCAATCGTTTGCTCAAAAGCCTGTGCCAGATTTGCGACCAAGGCCTGCGCGAACTTCTGGATCGTTACCCCCTGCCCCGCCAAGCCAGCTTGGCGGCCCTGGGCGGATATGGTCGCGGGGAACTGTATCCGCACTCGGATGTAGATCTGCTGATCCTGCTGCAGCGCGAACCAAACGCAGAGGACATAGACCGGATTCAGGCACTGGTTGCTGCCTTGTGGGACATTGGTCTGGCCCCCAGCCACAATGTCGCCACGCCTGCCCAATGCCTGGAGCAGGCCAGCCAGGACATCACCACCGAAACCGCCTTGCTGGAAAGCCGCTGGTTGGCGGGTTCCCAGTTGCTGCTGCGCCATACCCAACGGCAATTGCAAAGCCAGATGGACCCGCAGGCTTTCTTTTTAGCCAAACAGGCCGAACAGCAACAGCGTCATGCGCACCTGCAAGACACGCCCTATTCTCTGGAGCCCAATTGCAAAGAATCGCCTGGTGCCTTGCGTGACTTGCAGGTGCTGCTCTGGATGGCACGGGCAGCCGGTTTGGGGCGCACCTGGCTGGATGTTGCACAATCCGAGCTACTGACCGCGTCCGAGCTCAAGGCCCTGCAACGCGTGGAAGCCGCCTTCAAGCGTCTGCGTATCGAGCTTCATCTACTGACCGGCCGCGCTGAGGACAGATTGCTATTTGACTTGCAGCCGCGTCTGGCAGAAATCTACGGTTTTCACCCCACCGCCACCCGACGCGCCAGCGAACTGCTGATGCAGCGTTACTACTGGGCCGCCAAGATTGTCAGTCAGCTGAATCTGATCTTGATGCGCAGCATCGAGGAACACTTGTTTCCGCAAACTGATCAGGAACCGCTGGTGTTGGACAGCCACTTCCAGATTCATCATGGACAACTGGAACTACGTCAGCCGGATGGCTTCGAGCAAGACCCCTCTCTCATTTTTGTGGCCATGCTGCATTTGCAGCAACAAGCTAATCTGCGTGGCCTGAAAGCCGATACCTTGCGTGCTCTCTGGCACGCCCGCCGCCTGATCGATGCCAAGTTCCGAGCCGAACCTGGGAATCGACGTCTTTTTCTGGAAATTCTGCAGCAGAACAAAGGGATCGTGCATACCTTGCGTTTGATGAATTTGCTGAACCTGCTGCCCCGCTATTTGCCGGTATTTCGACGTGTCGTCGGACAAATGCAGCACGACCTGTTCCACGCCTACACCGTGGACGAGCACACACTGAAAGTCATACGCAATCTACGCCGCTTCACCATGGCCGAGCACAGCGAAGAGTTGTCCATGGCCAACCAGCTAATGAGCGGTTTTGATCGCCACTGGCTGCTGTATATCGCCGCCCTCTTTCACGACATTGCCAAGGGACGCGGCGGGAATCACTCCGAGCTGGGAGCCCAGGACGCATTGGCCTTTTGCCAGGATCACGGCCTGATGCCCGTGGACGCAGAACTGGTGGTGTTTCTGGTCCGAGAACACCTGAGCATGTCTCAAGTCGCTCAAAAACGCGATTTGAGCGACCCGAATGTGATTTTCCAGTTCCTGCAAACCGTCGGCACCGAACGCCGCCTGACCGCCCTGTACCTGCTGACCGTCGCTGACATTCGCGCCACCAGTCCCACCGTCTGGAACTCCTGGAAAGGCAAGCTGCTGGAAGACCTGTACAACCTGACGCTGGCAGCCTTAGGTCGCGACGCCAAGGACGGTGTTTCCGTGCTGGATCAGCGCAAGCGTGACGCCGCCGGTGAAATACGCCTGGCCGGTCTGCTGGACGATGCGCGTGAAGACTTTTGGCAATGGCTGGACAAGCCCTATTTTTTGCGTCACGACGCCAGCGAGATCGCCTGGCACACCATTCAGTTGTATCACCAGTCCCACAGTCTGACCCCTGTTGTGCGCATACGCCCCGCCGGACAAACCGACGCCCTGCAGGTGCTGGTCTACAGCAAGGACGCCAGCCGCCTGTTTTTACGTATCTGTCGTTACTTTGACAGCCAGGCCGTCAGCATCCAGGACGCACGCATTTATACCACCCGCCACGGCTGGGCACTGGATAGCTTTGTCGTGATGCTCCCGACCTACGATCACGCCCTGCGGCGTGATCCCTTGCTGATCGAAACCGAGCTGTGCCAGGCACTACAGCAGGATTGGCTCCCCAACGAGCATCCTCACGATCCCTATCGCGACATACGCTCGCGCCGGGCCCGGGTATTCCCTATTCAACCCACCGTGGATCTGCGTCCGGATGAGCAGGGGCAGGACTGGATTTTGACCTTAAGTGCTACAGACCGGCGTGGTTTGTTGTACAGTCTCGCCCAAGTATTCGAGCACCATGATGTGCGACTGCGCTCGGCCAAAGTCATGACCTTGGGTGACCGCGTGGAAGACGTCTTCATCCTGAGTGGTGCCGCACTGGAACACAACCGTCATCAATTGCGTCTGGAGCGCGATGTACGTTTAGCCCTCTCTCAACAAGCTACCCCGTCTTAATGGAACTCTCCTCTGTCTTTGCTGATGTCAGCCGCAGCTTCCTGTTTGCATTGGCGACGCTATTGCCCATGCTGAACCCGCCTGCGGCCGCCCCCATCTTTCTGACCCTGACCGAAGGCGCCAGCGTGCCTGATCGTGCCCGCCTGGCCAAGAAAGTTGCCATCAATATTTTCATCATGCTGGCCATTGCCATGGTCGCAGGCAATATCGTGCTGAATTTCTTTGGCATTTCCCTGCCCATCATTCGTATTGGCGGGGGCTTGCTCGTCATAGGCACGGCCTGGCGATTGATCAACGCCTCGGACTTTGATGCGGCGCACGCCCAGAACATGGCCGAGTCCTACTCCTGGGAACAGATTCGCTCCAAAGCCTTCTATCCCCTGACCTTCCCCATGCTCTGCGGCCCCGGCTCCTTGTCCGCCGCGCTGACGGTAGGGGCGACCTTGCATGACAATTCGGTCACCGGCACCATGAGCAAACTGGCTGGTGCACTGCCTGCTATTGCTGCGGCCAGTTTTATTGTGTTTCTGGCCTTACGTTTTGCATCCCAATTTCTGTACAAACTGGGTAAGAATGGCACCGCTGTCGTGATGCGCCTGTCCGCCTTCATCCTCTTGTGCCTGGGCGTGCAGATTACTTGGGCCGGTTTCCATGAACTTTTCCTGGGTTTGCTGCACGAAGCCTCTACCTTTTATTCTTTAAGTTCCTCTTGATACCATGGCCGCAACCTCCCGCCAGTCCGCTGCACCCTATTATCTGATCGCCCTGCTCGCCTTCTCAGGCGTTGGTATTGCGCTGCTTTCCCAGCATGTATTCAGCATCCCGCCCTGCGCCTGGTGCGTCCTGCAACGCCTGATTTTTATCGTGCTGGGCGTGTTCAGCCTGGTCGCCGGTGTGTTGCATCAACTAGGCCATCAGCGCAGTTCTACCGTAGCCAGCTTGCTGGGTCTGGCTACCTCTGTAGGTGGCATTCTGGCCGCTTGGTATCAGGTTTCTGTGGCACAGCATTTGTTCAGTTGCGACCAGACCTTTGCTGATCGCTTCATTACCCAGTCCGGCCTGGAAAGCGGCCTGCCCTGGTTGTTTGGCATCTATGCCTCCTGCATGGACGCACGTCAACCACTGCTGGGGATTGAATATGCGTACTGGAGCCTGGCGCTGTTTGTCGTTCTGGGCCTGGGCTTGCTGCTGACCTTGTTCAAGCGTCATGGTGCTTAGCATTGGCGGCCACATGCTTCAGGCGTGGTGTGACAGCCCGGCCAGACCGCGCGCCAGCACGCCAAGAACATAGAATGATCAAGTGATGGCGTTCGCTTTCTTCCACTTGCGTAAACGTAATCGGGCATTGGCATAGGGTGATGATGTGTTGAACTGGATCATCCGACCTTGGGTGTACTTCTCATACCAAAGCATGCCATACAGCGATGCATCATTTTCCTGCTCAACAAGCGCCACAATGCGGGCATGCCCATCCGCGAATAGCCGCAGCAAGTCAGCATAGGGCAAGCCTGCGTAATCGGCATAAAATTTTTGCGCCAGCCTGCCTAACTCGTTCCACTTATAGCCAGTTTCAGGAAAATCGACCGGCTGCCCCTTTGCCTTGCCAGCACACCATTTCAGCACCAACAGATTCCATCCGATCAAATAAGCCACCAAATCGGACACACTCATCTGCGTGCCTTGCACATGCCCCACCAGCGTTGCCTCACGCGCATACTCAGGCGGCACACTGGCGAGATCCGCCATCAGTTTCTGATAGGTGGTGCGAATGGCATCCAGCAATTCCTGCTTGTTCTGTGGTACCGCCATACCGACCCTCTTTACGCTTGGACAAGGCCATCAATGAGAACACCCCAAAGCCTAGGCTGGTATCCAAGGTTTGGGGTGCCGTTCAGAAAAGCGGGTTTTCTACTCAACTACGTGCTTAAGCAATCAATCCGTCACATCCGGCACTTCACGACCGCCTTTGCGGCCTTCTGCCAACAGATTCAGATACGCCTCGTCCACATCGCCTGTCACGTACTCGCCGCTAAAGCAGGAGGACTCGAAACCAGCAAAACGTGGGTTCAAGTCTCGCAAGGATTGCTCCAGATCGTGCAGTTCCTGGTAGACCAGACCATCCACACCAATTTCCTTGGCAACCTGATCCGAATCGCGACCCGTGGCGATCAGCTCGGACACGGTAGGCATGTCAATACCGTAGACATTCGGAAAACGCACGGGTGGCGCTGCCGAGGCAAAGAACACCTTGTTTGCACCTGCTGCACGAGCCATGTCCACGATCTGGCGGCTAGTGGTACCACGAACGATGGAGTCGTCCACCAGCAGTACATTCTTGCCCTGGAACTCCATGGGAATGGCGCTCAGCTTCTGACGCACCGACTTCTTGCGCACTTCCTGGCCGGGCATGATGAAGGTGCGGCCTACGTAGCGATTCTTGATGAAACCTTCACGGTAGTTCAGGTTCAGATGCGCCGCCAACTGCATGGCCGATGGGCGGGCCGAGTCGGGGATGGGCATCACCACATCAATATCAGCCAGACGCAGGTTCTTGGCGACGTTCTCGGCCAGGTACTCCCCCATCAGCAGACGGGCGTCGTACACCGACACACCATCGACCGTGGAGTCTGGGCGAGCAAAGTACACATATTCAAAGACACAGGGGTTCAGGCGCGGGTTCTCGGCGCACTGGCGGCTGCTGAGATTGCCGTCCAGATCAATGATGATGGCCTCGCCGGGCTCAACATCACGAACCAGCTCAAAGCCGCAACCGGTCAAGGCCACGGACTCGGAGGCAACCATCCATTCTTCGCCTTTGGGGGTCACGTTGCGACCCAGGCACAAAGGACGAATCCCGTTTGGATCGCGGAAGGCAACCAGACCAAAGTTCGCAATTTGCGACACCACGGCGTAAGCACCACGGGCACGACGGTGCACGGCTGCCACGGCCTCAAACACGTCGTCCTGAGACAGCTCGGGGCCCGTGGCGGCACGTTGCAATTCGTGCGCGTACACATTCAGCAGAACCTCGGAGTCCGAGTTGGTGTTGATGTGGCGACGATCAATGGTGAACAGTTCTTCACGCAGCTCACGCCAATTGGTCAGATTGCCGTTGTGCACAAAGCTCAGACCAAAGGGGGCATTGACGTAAAACGGCTGCGCCTCCTCCACGCTCTGGCTGGAGCCTGCAGTGGGGTAACGCACGTGGCCAATACCGCTATTGCCCGGCAAGGAGCGCATGTTGCGGGTACGAAATACGTCCCGCACCAGGCCAAATGCCTTGTGCATGCTGAAGAACTGGTCATGCCAGGTCGCCAGCCCCGCTGCATCCTGCCCGCGATGCTGCAGCAAGAGCAAACTGTCATAGATCAACTGATTTACAGGGCTGCGCGCAACAACCCCTACAACTCCACACATGATTGGTTCCCGTTAGTGTGTTCTCAATAAGGCAGCCATTCTGCCAGAGACGGCGGCAGCATGGCCTTAATCGACTGCACCGCGCGGATCGCAGGTTCGGCCAGCTTGGCCTGCTCCCACCACGGTTCTTTAGGTAAATCGGTATGCCCGGCCAGAATGACCAGTATCAGCACCAGCAACACCCCGCGAGCCAGGCCAAACAGGCCACCCAGTCCGTGATCGGCAGGCGTCAAACCCGTTTGCTCGATCAGGCTGGCCAGCAGCATGTTCAACAGGCCCACCAGCAGCAAGACCATAAAAAAAACGGCTCCGTAGGCCAAAGCCGTACGTAATAAGCCGTTTTCTACCCAGACTTGTATCCAGCCTGATGTGCGTGGCCCCCACCAGATTGCGGCCATGAAAGCCAGCAAATAGGCGCTGAGCGAAAGAACTTCCTTGATCAATCCGCGTATCAGGCCCAGAAGGCCTGACACACCCACAATTCCAAGGACGATATAGTCGAAGCTGCTCACTTAGCCGAGATAAAACTGTTCTCGTAACCGAGCGAGCGCAAGCGGGCCTGGGCTGCCTGTGCCGCTTCACGAGTGGGGAATGGGCCCACACGCAAACGATAGGTTGGCTTCCCACCGCTTTGTGCCGTCTCTACATAGGCATTGGTCACACCGGCCGATACCAGCTGATCACGACGCGACTGGGCATCGTTCTGGTTGGAATAGGCGACAATCTGCAAAATGAAGTTGCCTTGCTGCGCAGCCGGCTTGGCAGCAGCAGGGGCAGGTTTGTTCGGTACACGGCCTTCCAGCAGAGCCAGCGCGTAGGAGCCGTCATCCGTACGGCCATTTTGTGCAGGCGCTGGGGCTGGCTTGGGTTTTTCGACAGGCTTGGGTTTTTCAACCGGCTTGGGCGGCTCTGGACGGGTGGTCACAGGCGGCGGTTCAGTTGGGGTGCTTGGCGTAGTCACATGTGCAGGATCGGTTTCCAGACCGGGATTGACCACAGCCAGGCCACCATCAGTACTGGTGGAAGGATCAGCGACCAGCGGCTCGTCAGGTTGCTCGATAACAGGAGCGGGCGTGCCCTCTTGCACCACCAGCTCGCCAGGGCGAGTTTGCACCGTGCCCTGCCCCGTTGTCTGGCCAATCGGCCCCAACGCCAGAGACTGCTCGGGCTCGGGCGGGGTTTTGTCGGCAGTCAGCATGGGCACCAGCACAACCACGGCCAAAACCAGAGCCAGCGCACCGATCAGACGGCGACGAGCCCGTCCACGCAGTTCCGATAATTGTGAATCGCTGGAAGCACTGCCGCGGCGACCCGACGATGAGGAAGTATCGTTACGTGAAAATAAACCCATGAGCCCTAGACCTATGAAATAAGCAGTCTTACCGATATTCAGGAAGAAGAACGGTCGTTTGCGGCTTCAAGTATCGGCCCTACTGTCGCAAACGAGCCAAACACGACAATTCTATCATTGTCACTGGCCTCTTTTAATGCCGCCTCGTAAGCGAGCTGAGGACTGTTGTAACTGGATACGACTGCTGACGCTTTACTGACTGAAGCACGCGCAACGGGTCGAACGCCCGGGCGATGCGAACTGGATTCGGCTTCGGGTGCCAGCACATCATCAGGTGTCTCCCCGCTGGCCAGCACAGAACGAACGTGATTGGCCAACTCCTCGCCCGACAGGCTGCGCGGGCCTTCCAGGCTGGCACACATCCAGTGGTCGATACGGGTAGCCATACGGGCAATCACACCATCCACATCCTTGTCCTTGTACATGCCCACGACGGCAATCGTCTTGGGGTACGGCGGCATATTGTCCAGGTTCTGTGCCAGGGCAGCGGCCGCATGCGGATTGTGGGCCACGTCAAAGATCACACAAGGCTGGCCGGGTTGAATCTGGAAGCGGCCAGGCATGTGGGCACGCAATAAACCAGCGCGTACAGCCTGCGCAGGCACAGCCAGACGTGGGTGCAGCGACTCCAGCGCAGCCAATGCCGCGGAGGCATTCAGCAGCTGGTTCGCTCCACGCAAGGCCGGGTAAGCCAGTGCGGCGCGGCGCTGGTTACGACCACCATAAGCCCATTGCTGGCGGTCGCCCGAATAGTTGAAATCTTTGCCAAACAGCCACAATTGGGCGCCAATCTCCTGGGCGTAATCCAGCATGGTCTGTGGCGGTACGGGATCCGCACAGATCGCAGGACGATCAGCACGGAAAATATGGGCTTTCTCCCAGGCGACCTGCTCACGGGTGTTGCCCAGGTATTCAGCATGGTCGATATCAATGCTGGTAATGATGGAGCAGTCCGCATCAATGATATTGACGGCATCCAGTCGACCACCCAGCCCCACCTCCAGCACGGCAACATCAACCCGCTGCTCCTGGAACAGCAACAAGGCGGCCAGCGTGGAAAACTCGAAGTAAGTCAGTGTCAGATCGCCACGGGCTTCGTTGATACGGGCAAACTGGGCCGTGATCTGAGCATCCTCGGCCATCTCGCCATTCAAGCGAATGCGCTCGTTGTAGCGCACCAGATGCGGTGAGGCATACACGCCCACCTTGTAGGCCGCCGCCAGCAAAATCGCTTCCAGCATGGCGCAGGTCGAGCCTTTGCCGTTGGTGCCCCCCACCGTAATGACAACGGAATCCAGTTTGATGTTCAGACGTTGGGCAACCTCGCGAATCCGGCCCAGGCCCAGATCAATGGCCGAGGGATGCAAAGTTTCCAGATAGGACAGCCAATCGCTCAGCGAGGAGTCGGCTTTCAGAACAGGATGAGTCATGGACAACACCAATTACAAAATAAAAACGGCAGGCGCTGATGATAGCACCTGCCGTGATCCAATACGCCTTAACGATCAGGCCAATACTGGTATTACTTGCGACGTGTGGGAGGCAAGTCCGTGCACGTCCCTTCTGCGACGGCAGCCGCCTTGCTGACGGACTCGCACAAGGTCGGGTGTGGATGGATGGATTTG
Source organism: Alcaligenes faecalis (assembly GCF_041521385.1). Classification (NCBI taxonomy): domain Bacteria; kingdom Pseudomonadati; phylum Pseudomonadota; class Betaproteobacteria; order Burkholderiales; family Alcaligenaceae; genus Alcaligenes; species Alcaligenes faecalis. The sequence continues at coordinate 83,313 of NZ_CP168006.1, forward strand.
GCCAGATCGACCGGGTCCACGCCCATTTCGATAGCCAGCACCAGCTCGCCAATCAGCTCGCCCGCATTGGTGCCGACGATACCGCCACCCACGATACGGTGGGTTTCAGCATCGAACAGAACCTTGGTAAAGCCTTCGTCGCGGTTGTTGGCAATGGCACGACCCGAGGCAGCCCATGGGAACACGCCCTTCTCGACCTTGATACCGTCTTTCTTGGCCTGATCTTCTGTCAGACCCACCCAGGCGATTTCCGGATCGGTGTAAGCCACCGAAGGAATCACGCGGGCATCAAAGAAGGATTTTTCACCGGCAATGACTTCAGCAGCCACGTGCGCTTCATGTTCGGCCTTATGTGCCAGCATGGGCTGACCCACAATGTCGCCAATCGCGTAGATGTGCGGCACGTTGGTACGCTGTTGCTTGTCGACCTGGATGAAGCCACGGTCTGTAACCTGCACACCGGCTTTCTCGGCACCGATCTTCTTGCCATTGGGCGAGCGGCCCACGGCTTGCAGAACCAGGTCATAACGCTGCGGCTCGGCCGGCGCGTTCTTGCCTTCGAAGGTGACCCAGATGCCGTCTTCGCGGGCTTCGGCGGCCACGGTGCTGGTTTCCAGCATCATGTGGTCGAAGCGATGCTTGTTCATCTTCTCCCAGACCTTGACCACGTCGCGGTCTGCACCCGGCATCAAACCAGTTTGCATTTCCACCACGTCCAGGCGTGCGCCCAGAGCCGAGTACACCGTACCCATTTCCAGACCGATGATGCCACCGCCCACAATCAGCATGCGCTTGGGCACAGACTTCAGTTCCAGCGCGCCGGTGGAGTCCACCACGCGTGGATCGTCAGGCAAGAATGGCAGTTTTACCGACTGGCTACCGGCCGCAATAATGGCCGAACCGAACTTGATCACTTTCTTGGTGCCGTCGTTGGCGGTCACTTCGATGTGGTTGGGGTCCAGGAACTGGCCGTTACCGACCACAACCTGAACCTTACGGCCCTTGGCCATACCGGCCAGGCCGCCGGTCAACTTGCCGATCACCTTGTTCTTGTAATCGCGCAGCGCGTCGATATCGATTTGCGCTTCACCGAACTTGATGCCGTGTGTTGCCAGGGACTTGGCTTCCTCGTAGACCGCAACGGTGTGCAGCAAGGCCTTGGAGGGAATACAACCCACGTTCAGACACACTCCACCCAAGGTGCTGTAACGCTCGACCAGCGCCACTTTCAGGCCCAGGTCAGCCGCACGGAAGGCGGCGTTGTAACCGCCTGGGCCAGCGCCCAGAACGACCACATCCACGGAATCATCCGCGCCACCCTGATGGCTGGCGGCCTGCGGAGCAGGCGCCGCGACCGGAGCGGCAGCGGCAGGAGCCGCCGCTGCTTTAGGCGCTTCTTCTTGTTTAGCGGGTGCAGCAGCAGGAGCGGCTTGGCTCTCCGACGCTTCAATCTTGGCAATGGCCGAACCCTGGGAGACCTTATCACCCACTTTGACCAGCAATTCCTTGATCACCCCTGCCTGAGCGGCAGGAATTTCCATGGAAGCCTTGTCGGACTCCACGGTGATCAGGCTTTGCTCGACTTCGACCGTATCGCCAACCTGCACCAGCACTTCAATAACATCCACCTCTCCGGAGTCACCGATATCCGGGACCGTCAGATCAATCAGACTCATGACAACTCCTTACAGTGCGATGCGACGGAAGTCGGCCAGCATCGTTGCCAGGAAGGCATTGAAACGGGCGGCGGCGGCACCATCGATAACGCGGTGGTCGTAGGACAAGGACAGAGGCAGCATCAGGCGTGGCTCAAATTCCTTGCCATTCCAGATGGGCTGCATGGAGGAGCGCGACAGACCCAGAATGGCCACTTCGGGCGCATTGATGATGGGTGTGAAGTCCGTACCGCCGATCCCACCCAGCGAGGAAATGGTAAAGCAACCACCTTGCATCTGAGCGGCGCTCAGCTTGCCGTCACGGGCAGCGGCAGCCAGTTCGCCCGTTTCACGAGCGATATCCAGAATGCCTTTCTTGTCAGCATCACGGATCACGGGCACCACCAGACCGTTGGGCGTATCCGCCGCAAAACCGATGTGGTAGTACTGCTTGAGCACCAGATTGTCGCCGTCCAGCGAGGCATTGAACTCGGGGAATTTCTTCAGGGCAGCGACGGCTGCCTTGATGACGAAAGCCAGCATGGTGACGCGAGCGCCGGACTTCTTGTATTCCTCATTCAGCTCTTTGCGCAGCGCCTCCAGAGAGGTGATATCCGCCACATCGTTATTGGTGACATGAGGAATCATGACCCAGTTGCGATGCAGGTTGGCACCCGAAATCTTCTTGATACGCGACAGAGCCTGTGTTTCAACTGGACCAAACTTGGCAAAATCGACCTTGGGCCAAGCCAACACATCCAGACCGCCAACTTGAGCAGCCGTACCAGCAGCAATAACAGGGGCAGCGCCGCCCGCCATAACCTGCTTCACAAAGCCCCGCACGTCGTCAGCCGTAATACGACCTTTATCACCCGAGCCATGAACCTTGGTCAGATCCACACCCAGCTCGCGAGCGAACTTGCGTACGCTAGGCGAAGCGTGAGGCAGATTGCGCAGGGAGCCTTCCGCCTCGGCAAAGGAAGCCGTAGGCGAAACACGCTCTGGAGCCGGCGCACCAGCACCGACCACCACCGAAGAGCTGGCAGCAGGAGCGGCCGCTGCTGCGGGGGCAGGTTCAGCTTTAGGAGCGGGAGCGGGAGCGGCTTCGGCCTTGGCGGGCGCAGGAGCTGCAGCAGCACCCTGCACGGTCAGTTCCAGAATGTCGCTACCCTGGCTGACCTTGTCACCCAGTTTCACTTTGATGGCCGTAACCACACCGGCGTGAGAGGACGGCACTTCCATGGAAGCCTTGTCCGACTCCACGGTAATCAGGCTTTGATCCACTTCAATGGTGTCACCCACTTGCACCATGATTTCGATCACGTCCACGTCACGGGCGTCGCCGATATCCGGCACCTGAACCGTCACTTGCTGTTCGCCACCGGTCAGGGCGGCTGCCGCCGCAGCGGGGGCAGCATCCGCCTTGGGAGCAGGCGCAGTTTCGGCCTTGGCAGGCTCAGCGGCAGACGCGGCCTGCGCGCCTTCGGCGGCTTCCAGTTCCAGAACCAAGCTGCCTTCCTTGACCTTGTCACCCAGTTTGACCTTGATGGACTTGACCACACCAGCGTCAGACGATGGGATTTCCATGGAGGCCTTGTCGGACTCCACCGTAATCAGGCTTTGCTCGACCTCAATGGTCTCGCCTTCCTTGACCAGGATTTCGATCACTTCGACTGCGTCGTCAGCACCGATATCCGGGATTTTGACTTGAATGATATTGCTCATGGTTCAGTCCCTTATGCGTGCTGCGGGTTGGCCTTGGAAGGATTGATGCCGTACTTGGCAATCGCCTCGGACGCTTTACTGAACGGAATCTTGCCATCCTCAGCCAGAGCGCGCAGAGCGGCCAACACCACGAAATGACGATCAACCTCAAAGTGCTCGCGCAACTTGTAGCGATAGTCAGAACGACCGAAACCATCCGTACCCAATACTTTGAAGTTGCGATCCTTAGGCACAAACGGACGAATCTGGTCACCAAAGGCCTTGACATAGTCAGTAGAGACCACGATAGGACCGTCGGTTTTGGCCAGTTGAGCCGTCACGTACGGTACGGGCAGATCCTTGCCTTCGGGATTCAACAGTGCGGCACGCTCGCAATCCAGACCATCACGACGCAGTTCGGTAAAGCTGGTCACGCTCCAGACATCCGAGCCAATGCCCCAGTCTTTTTCCAGCAGTTCCTGTGCCGCGATCACTTCGCGCAGAATCGTGCCTGAACCCATCAGTTGAACGTGCAGCTTGCTGTCCTTGGCAACCGACTTGAATTTGTACATACCGCGCAGGATGCCGTCCTCGTCGCCTTCGACCAGACCTGGCTGAGCGTAGTTCTCGTTCATCAAAGTGACGTAGTAGTAGACGTCTTCCTGATCCTGAACCATGCGCTTCAAACCATGCTGCATGATGACAGCCACTTCGTGAGCGAAGGTAGGGTCGTAGGATACGCAGTTCGGAATCAGCGAGGATTGAATATGGCTGTGACCATCTTCGTGCTGCAAACCTTCGCCGTTCAAGGTAGTGCGACCGGCAGTACCGCCCAGCACGAAACCGCGTGCCTTCATGTCACCCGCTGCCCAGGCCAGATCGCCAAAGCGTTGGAAGCCGAACATCGAGTAGTAGATGAAGAACGGGATCATGATGCGGTTGTTGTTGGAGTACGACGTGGCAGCCGCAATCCAGGAGCTGAAAGCACCCTGCTCGTTAATCCCTTCCTGCAACAACTGACCATTGGCCGTTTCACGGTAGTACATGACCTGATCTTTATCGACCGGGGTGTACTTCTGGCCTTCCGGCGCGTAAATACCGATCTGACGGAACAAACCTTCCATACCAAAGGTACGAGATTCATCAGCCAGGATAGGCACGGCACGAGGTCCCACCTGCTTGTCACGCAGCAAGGTGTTGAGGAAACGGACAAACGCTTGTGTCGTGGAGATCTCACGGCCTTCGGCAGTGGCTTCCAGCATGGGCTTGAACGCGTCCAGTGTCGGCACGGTCAGTTGCTCATCGGCCTTGGTGCGACGCTTGGGCAGGTAACCACCCAATGCTTGACGGCGGGTATGCAGGTACTGCATTTCTGGAGAATCATCCGCTGGCTTGAAGTAAGGCAGCTCTTCCAGTTTGTCGTCAGGGACCGGGATGTTGAAACGGTCGCGGAATTCGCGCACGGCGTCCAGATCCAGGCTCTTTTGTTGGTGCGAGGGGTTCTTGGCCTGGCCCACGTGGCCCATGCCGTAGCCCTTGATGGTCTTGGCCAGAATAACGGTAGGCTGACCTTCGTGCTTGGTCGCGGCGTCAAAGGCAGCGTACACCTTGTGAGGATCGTGACCACCACGGTTCAGGCGCCAGATGTCCTCGTCACTCATGCGGCTGACCATTTCCAGCAGCTTGGGGTGCTTGCCAAAGAAGTGCTCGCGAACATAGGCACCGTCGTTGGCCTTATAGGCCTGGTATTCGCCGTCCACGGTTTCTTCCATGACCTTACGCAGGATGCCTTCCTTGTCACGGGCCAGCAAGGGATCCCAGTAACCGCCCCAGATCAGTTTCAGCACATTCCAGCCAGCACCTCGGAAGGTCCCTTCCAGTTCCTGGATGATTTTGCCATTACCGCGTACAGGACCGTCCAGACGTTGCAAGTTACAGTTCACGATGAAAATCAGGTTGTCCAGCTTTTCACGTGCAGCCAGACCAATGGCGCCCAGGGATTCGGGTTCGTCCATCTCGCCGTCGCCCAGGAACACCCAGACCTTACGACCGCTGGTATCGGCAATGCCACGGGCATGCAGGTACTTCAGGAAACGGGCCTGGTAGATCGCCATCAATGGGCCCAGACCCATGGATACGGTGGGGAACTGCCAGAATTCGGGCATCAACTTGGGATGCGGGTAGGATGGCAAGCCTTTGCCATCGACTTCCTGACGGAAGTTGTTCAGTTGATCTTCGGAGATACGGCCTTCCATGAAGGCGCGGGCGTAAATACCGGGCGAGGAGTGGCCCTGGAAGAACACCATGTCGCCGCCGCGATCTTCGGTTTCAGCGTGCCAGAAGTGGTTCTGACCGCAGCCAATCATGGTGGCCAACGACGCAAAAGAGGCGATGTGCCCGCCCAGACCACCGCCATCGGGAGGGGTTTCGCGGTTGGCGCGCACCACCATGGCCATGGCGTTCCAGCGAATGTAGGAACGGATACGCTCTTCGAGCACCAGGTTGCCAGGGTGGGCAGGTTCCAGACCGGGAGGAATCGTGTTCTCGTAAGCCGTGTTGGGCGAGAACGGAATGTGAGCGCCGGAGCGACGGGCCAAGTCGATCAGCTTTTCGATCAGATCATGGGCACGGGCCGGGCCTTCACGGTCCACCACCGCCTCCAGGGCGTCAAGCCACTCTTTTGTTTCTAGGGCTTGGTCTTGACTGACCTGAGCCGAACTATTGTCTTGGGTTGAGGACATATAGTGTCTCCATATATGTGGTAGTAGTCCGGTCTTGCTCGACGCTGAGCCGCCCATCTAATAAGAAGTAAAGCGATCCTGACCGAAGCGGGTATTGCGGACTGTGAGCGTTCAAGGCGGGGTACGCCTGCACCAAACCATTCTAGGAAAGAACACTGAAACGCTCAAGCAAAATTTCATTTTATGGTATGTGTTTTCATAATACGAAATATCACTAAAAAAAATAGCCCTACATTACAATCCAGCCATACTTCTTTTCTTGCTGTTATGGCTACTCATCCCAAAAAGTCTCTGATCCCCTCAACCTTCTATGATCAGGCTAAGCAGAATCGGCGTGGATTCTATTGGCTGACACCGGTTGTCGTGCTGTTTCTCTACCTCTGTGTCATGGGGGTATTCCTGTGGCTGCAGCGTTTGCAAAACGATAGTGTCATGTTTGTGACCATCGACCAGGAAACACGCCAGCAACGCCTGATGATGGTGATTCTCGCCCTGTCCCTGGTCATTGTGGTCAGCTTGCTGGCGCTATGGCGCTATACCCGCTTTCGCACCCACGCCGAGGCAGCACAGACGGCCGAAACCGGGTTCCGGCGCGCCATGGAAAACTCCATGTCCACGGGGATGCGCGTTTTTGACATGCAAGGCCGCATTGCCTATGTGAACCCGGCTTTTTGCCGAATGATTGGCTGGAATGAGGCCGATCTGGTTGGTCGTACCGCCCCCTTCCCTTACTGGTTACCCGGTCGTCATCAACAGCATCAGGAAACCCTGGACCTTTTGCTGTCTGGCCGTACGCCCAGCAGCGGTCTGGAAGTCGAGGCTCAGCGCCGTGATGGCTCGCGCTTTACGGCCCGTATGTATGTCTCCCCCTTGCGTGCTCCCAATGGAGAGCAGATTGGCTGGATGACGTCCATGACGGACATTACTGAGCCCAAGCGTATCCGCGAAGCCCTGACCGCCGCGCATGAACGCTTCATGACGGTGCTGGAAGGTCTGGATGATGCCATTTCCGTGGTGGCCGATACATCAGATGGTCTGGAGCTGCTGTTTGCCAACCGCACCTATCGCCGCTTCTTTGGTGCCCAGTCCAATGGCCATGCTGAATTGCTGGGTGGACGCTTAGGACGTTTCACCGATGAAACGGTAGAGATTTATTCTGAATCGGCCGCCCGCTGGTTTGAAGTACACCACCGCATGCTGGCCTGGACCGATGGCCGCCGGGTCCGTCTGCAAGTAGCGCGCGACATTACCGACCGCCGCAAACACGAAGAAGCCTCGCGTATTCAGCAGGAAAAAGTGCAGCTCACCAGCCGCCTGACCACGATGGGTGAAATGGCGTCCTCGCTGGCGCACGAATTGAACCAACCACTGACGGCCATCAATAACTACAGCATGGGCGCAGTCGCCATGCTGAAATCCGGTCGCTACCAGCCTGAAACCCTGCTGGCCGCGCTGGAAAAAGCGGCCCAGCAAGCCGAGCGCGCGGGCAAGATCATCAGCCGCATTCGTGAATTTGTGAAGCGTAGCGAACCACGCCGCACCCGTGTCACGGTCATGCGTATTGTGGAAAATGCCGTCGGCTTTGCCGAAATCGACGCCCGCAAGCGCCAAATTGAAATTGAATTGAGCATTCCTGATCCGGTTCCTGACGTCATTGCCGACCCCATTCTCATAGAACAGGTATTATTGAATCTGCTCAAAAATGGGATCGAAGCCATGGAACACAGCGAACATCATGTGCTTCAATTGGTGATTACCCAACAAGAATCGCTTTTGGAGATGGCCGTCATCGATCGTGGTCATGGCTTGAAAGACCCCGAGCGCCTCTTTGAACCGTTTTACAGTACCAAGTCCGAAGGCCTTGGGATGGGCCTGAATATCTGTCGCACAATTATTGAATCGCATCACGGCCGCCTATGGGCAGTCGGCAATCCAGAGGGGGGAACGATTTTCCGTTTCAGCCTACCTTGTGCGGCCCCGGATGTAGCGGACACCCTTGATAACAAACTGGAGATACCCGAATGACCAGCCCGCAAATGCCATGCACCATTTACGTAGTCGATGACGACGAAGCCGTACGGGACTCCTTGCGCTGGCTCCTGGAAGCCAATGGCTACCGGGTCCGCTGCTTTGCTTCGGGCGAAGAGTTTCTGAGTGCCTACGACCCTACTCAGGTGGCCGTTCTGATTGTGGATGTACGTATGCCCGGCATGAGCGGCCTGGAGCTGCAGGAAGCCTTGATCACCCGCAAATCGACGATCCCGATTGTGTTCATTACCGGCCACGGAGACGTACCCATGGCGGTGAGCACCATGAAGAAAGGCGCAGTCGACTTTCTGGAAAAACCCTTTAATGAAGCTGATCTGCGCATGATCGTCAGCCGCATGATCGAACAAGCCACCACTCGAGCCTCGCAAGCGCAGGCGCAAAAAGATCAACAAGAAGTCCTGGGCCGCCTGACCGCACGCGAACAGCAAGTGCTGGAGCGCATTGTTGCCGGTCGCCTGAACAAGCAAATTGCCGGGGACTTGAACATCAGCATTAAAACTGTCGAAGCGCATCGCGCCAATATCATGGAAAAACTGGAAGTCACTACGGTTGCCGACCTCATGAAAATCGCCCTCACCAAGTCCGAGGATGCGTAAATGAGTGCTCGCATTATTGATGGAAAAAAGCTGTCCACCGCCATCAAGGCGGACGTTGCAGAACGTGTTACCAAGCTGAAACAAACCCACGGCATTCAAGCCGGTTTGACCGTGGTGCTGGTCGGTGAAGATCCAGCCTCCCAGGTCTATGTACGCAACAAGGGCCTGGCGTGTGAAGCCGCCGGTCTGAAATCCGAAATCATCCGCCTGCCTGCTGACACCACCGAAACCGAGCTGCTGGCCCTGATCACTCGTTTGAATCAGGACAGCTCGGTACACGGCATTCTGGTTCAACTGCCCCTGCCAGCCCATCTGGACGAGCACAAGGTGATCGAAACCATTGCTCCGCACAAGGACGTGGACGGTTTCCACGTCAGCAATGCCGGTATGCTCATGACGGGCAAGCCGCTGTTCGCGCCTTGCACGCCCTACGGTGTCATGAAGATGCTGGAGTCCGAAAACGTGACGCTGCGTGGCGCGGAAGCCGTGGTGGTGGGCGCCAGCAATATCGTGGGCAAACCCATGGCCATGCTTTTGCTGGCTGCAGGCGCGACCGTCACCCTCTGTAACTCCAAAACGCGTGATCTGGTCGCCCAGACCCGCCGCGCCGATGTGCTGGTGGCTGCCGTAGGCCGCCCCGGCATCATTACTGGCGATATGGTCAAGCCCGGTGCAGTGGTGATTGATGTCGGTATCAATCGTGGTGCCGATGGCAAGCTATGCGGTGACGTGGACTTTGCCAGTGCCAGCGAAGTAGCCTCGGCTATTACGCCCGTACCCGGTGGCGTCGGCCCCATGACCATTGCCATGCTGCTGGTCAACACCTTGGAAGCGGCCGAACGCTCGGCCAACATCAGTCTTTAATGTAATCAACGGTTTATGACGACAAATCCCTTACTGGTTCCTATCGACAGTCTTATTGACTATCCCGCCATCCAGCCCGAGCATATCGAGCAGGCGGTGGACCAACTGCTGGCCTTGGCCCGCCAAGCCGTAGACACCGTCTCCAACGACGATAGCGAACCCAGTTGGGACAACATCGTCGAGCCCATCACTGACGCCACCGAGACCTTGTATCGCGCCTGGTCGGTAGCCGGTCACCTGAACTCGGTCATCAATACGCCCGAACTGCGCACGGTGTACAACCAGTGCCTGCCGCGCATGAGCGAGTTCTCGACTTGGGTGGGCTTGAACCGTCCTTTGTTCCTGCGTTATCAGGCTTTGGCCGACAGTCCGGCCTTTGCCGCCCTGACGCCCCAGCGCCAACGCATCATTACTCTGGCCCTGCGCGATTTCCGCCTGAGCGGCGTGCAACTGGAAGGTCAGGCGCGTGAAGACTACGCCCGTATTTCCGAAGAGCTGGCACAGACTTCACAGCAATTCTCCGAGCATGTACTGGATGCCATTGATCAGTGGCATTACCTGGTCACCGATCAGGCCGAGCTGGACGGTATCCCGGACGACGTTCTGGCTGCTGCCCAACGCGCTGCCCAGGAAAACGATCAGCCAGGCTGGCGTCTGACGCTGAAAATGCCTTGCTACCTGCCTGTCATGCAATATGCACGCAACCAGACCTTGCGTGAATTGATGTACCGGGCCTACACCACCATCGCCTCCGATCAGGGCGATGCTCAATTTGACAACTCCCAGGCCATTGAAACCTTACTGGACCTGCGTGCCCAGGAAGCGGGTCTGTTGGGTTTTGCCAGCTACGCCCATATGCGTCTGGAAACCCGCATGGCCGACACCCCAGAACAGGTGATGAGCTTCTTGCGCGATCTGGCGATCAAGGCTCGCCCCTACGCCCGCCAGGATCTGGACGAGCTGCAAGCCTTTGCCCAGAAAGAGCTAGGCCTGGAAACCCTGCAAGCCTGGGATGTGCCTTTCAGTGCCGAACGCCTGCGCGAACAGCGCTACGCCTATTCGGAAGACGAGGTCAAACAGTACTTTACGGAACCCGCCGTTCTGAATGGCCTGTTCAAAGTCATCCAGCGTTTGTTTGACGTGACCCTGCGTGCCGCTGACGTCCCCGTCTGGCACCCAGCCGTACGTCCTTTTGAAGTCATTGCCTCGGATGGCAAGGTTCTGGGCTATCTGTACATGGACCTGCACGCCCGCCAAGGCAAGCAAGGCGGCGCCTGGGTGGATAGCGAACGCAGCCGTCGCCGTCTGGGTGAGGCGCTATGCCTGCCTATTGCCTACCTGGTGTGCAACTTTGCCGAACCCCAGCCCGGTCGCCCCGCCCTGCTCACGCACGACGATGTGATCACTCTGTTCCACGAATCTGGCCACGCCCTGCATACCCTGCTCTCGCGTGTGGATGATCCCGCCGCCTCGGCCTTCTCCGCCGTGGAATGGGACGCCATCGAGCTACCTTCGCAGTTCATGGAAAATTTCTGCTGGGAATGGCCAGTGGTGCAGATGCTGACCGCTCATGTAGAAACCGGCGAACATCTGCCCCGTGCGCTCTACAACAAGCTGAATCTGGCCCGCAATTTCCAAAGTGGCATGCAAATGGTGCGTCAACTGGAATTCTCCCTATTTGACATGCTGATCCACTCGCGTGACAGCGGTATGAGCATTGATGCGGTCATGGAGATTCTGGATCAGGTACGCCAGGAAGTCGCCGTGCTGTTCCCGCCCGAGTGGCACCGTTTTCCGCATCAGTTCTCGCACTTGTTTGCGGGTGGCTATGGCGCGGGATACTACAGCTACAAATGGGCCGAAGTCCTGTCCGCTGATGCCTACTCGGCCTTTGAGGAAAAAGCCTATACCCACTCGGATGGGGCGCGTGATACCCTGGACAGCAATACGGGCCATCGCTTCTGGCGCGAAATTCTGTCTGTAGGAGGCGAGCGCCCGGCGGCCGACTCCTTCCGTGCTTTCCGTGGCCGTGACCCATCCATTACTGCCCTGCTTCGTCACAGCGGGCTCACTCCCGAGCCAGCCTGAACCCAGAGGACGTCCATGATACCCAGCAGCCCGGTAAAGCCCATTCTTGTCTTGTTAAAACAATGTGGCCTGATACTGGCGCTGGGTCTGTTCTTGCTGGGCAGTGCTGCCGCTGCCAATCTGCATCCCGTCCGTGGCTTCCTGCCCGATCTACGCTTTTCCCTACAAGCCGCTGGCCCCAAAACCGTCACCCAGGATGACTTCAAAGACAACGTCGTCATGATGTTCTTTGGCTATGCCAGTTGCCCGGATATTTGCCCCACCACCCTGGCCCAATTGGGCCAGGTTATGGAATCGCTGGGAAACGACGCCGAACAGGTACGCATCATCTTTGTCAGTGTGGACCCCCACCGCGATACGCCCGACTCCCTGGCCCGTTATATCGCCGCCTTTGATGGCAAGCACACCACGGGGCTGACGGGCTCTGAAAAGCAGATAGCGGACCTGGCTCGTCGTTATCGAGTGGCATTCCAGATTGAAAAGCCCGACCCCACAGCACCCGAGAACTACGAGGTGTCACACAGCCGTGGCGTGTATATCTTCGATCAGCAAGGCAAAGCGCGGTATCTGGCACCCGATACAGAATCAGTGCAGGTTCTGGCGGATGGGGTGCGCAGTCTGCTTCACTAAAACAGCCCCTGCAAGGCTTCATCAAATAAATACACAATGCCCCGAAAGTCAGGATGCTGATCCTGTTTTTCGGGGCATTGTGATAGGTAACACAACAAGCACCCAAAGTAGCTACTTGGCTCGTAAGGCAGACTGAGCCTGGCGCAAAGCCGTACGCAGACCTTCTTCCAAGACAGGATGATAGAACGGCATGGCCAGCATCTGATCCAGTGTCAGTCCCATCTGCAAGGACCAGGCCAGCAAGTGGGCAATATGTTCAGCCTGAGGCCCCACCATCTCGGCGCCCAAAAACCTGCCCTCCTTGTCCGCATAAACGTGTAACAAGCCACGGTTGACCAGCATCACGCGAGCACGACCCTGATTGCCAAAGTTCACGCTGCCTGTCACCGCCCCGTCTGGCAACGATTTAAAAGGCGTACCGACGACAGCCACCTGCGGATCACTAAACACCACCGCCATGCGCGCACGACGCGCCATAGGCTTGTCCTGGCCATTGCTGACGGCCTGCAAAGCGGCCAGACGACCATCATCTGCGGCCTCGTGCAAGATAGGCGCACGCTGGTTCACATCACCCGCCAGATAAATGGAAGTGCCTTTCAGTTGTAAGCTATCCAGGTCAAACACCACCCGCCCTTTGCTATCCCATTGCGCCGGCGTATTTTCCAGCCCCAGATTATCCAACTGCGGTTTGCGGCCTGCCGCTCCCAGCACGTAGTCGTAATCCTCAACCAGCTCCTTGCCATTGACCTGCAAACGCACGCGCGCCTTGCCATTGACAACTTCGCTACCCAATACGGCTACATCAGCGCGAATGTTCAGCTCCTGGCTAAAGATCGCTCGTCCGGCTTCACGCACTTCGGGATCAGAAAGACCCGCCAGACTCTGGCTGCGGTTGATGATAGAGACCTTCACGCCCACACGCGCCAGCGCCTGACCCAGCTCCAGGCCAATGACACCGGTGCCCACGACCAGCACACTTTCCGGTAGATCCGTCCAGTCGAAAATCTCTTCGTTACTGATTAACAAAGCCCCCAGCGGCTCCAGCTCCTTGGGGCGCACCGGCGTGGAACCGGTAGCAATAATCACGTGTCCTGCAGTGATACGGGTATGGTCGTCCACTTCCAGCACATGCTCGGACACAAAGCGGGCATGGCCACGCACTTTGTCTTCAGCATCAAAGCCTTCCACATCGTCCACCACAAACTGTACAAAACGATCCCGCTCGCGACGCACGCGATCCATGACCTCTTTGCCTTCAACGCGGATATTGCCGTCTACGTGAACACCAAAGGGAGCGGTATGGCGAACATGATGGGCAGCATCGGCCGCTGCGATCAACAACTTGGATGGCATGCAGCCAACGCGCGCGCACATGGTGCCATAAGGGCCTGATTCAATCATCAGCGTTCGTTTACCGGCGCGTTTGGCCGTACGATACGCTGTCATGCCTGCTGTCCCCGCTCCAATCACGGCAACATCACACTGAATTTCTTTCATAACCGCTCCTTGAATCCATACCAAGGCGATCAGGGGCCTGATGACCTGCCCGAGCACCCGTTCTACAATGTACAGAATTGACTCTTTCAATCATAACGCAGTCCCCTTGCACTGCCCCGAGGAAAGCCCATGCTGATTAGTGAAGCGGCCCGCCTAACCGGCCTGACACCCAAGATGATTCGGCACTATGAAGATCTGGGACTCTTGAATAGTGACCGTGCCCCCAATGGCTACCGCGTCTATCAGGATCAGGACCTGGATACCTTGCATTTTATTGTGCGTGCCAAGGACCTGGGTTTCAATCTGGCGGACATTCAGCAACTGACCAGCCTGTGGCGCGACCAGCAACGCCCCAGTAGCGAGGTCAAGCAACTGGCTCAGGCACATATCAAGGATCTGGAAAGCCGCGCGGCCCTCTTACTGGACATGGCGGCCAAGCTGCGGGTGCTGGCTGAACAATGCCAGGGAAACCAGCATCCTGATTGTCCGATTCTGGATGGTTTGGAGGGGGCATGCTGTCATACAGACGCTTTGGCTAATGCAGACTCACATGATCCCGCCCACCGTAACGCCAGTAGGGGCAAGTTTTAAGCCACCCAAACGCCTAGCGCCATTTAAGGCACAACAAATGACGATGCAGGTGAAACACAGAATCTACAGATCCTTCCCTTAACAACCCATCATGATCGCATCAGCCATGCCTGACGGCGGAACAAACACAAAAAAGGCCTGAGTTCCTCGTCGGACTCAGGCCTTTTAAACAAGGCTGCGAACTTGGCGTATGCAAGCTATCGCACAATCTTAGGCAGGCTGCCACTCCGTCACAAACTTTTGTGGCTCAGGACGCTGGGCAGGACCCAGATTGTGAATAGGCGTACCTACCGACACAAAGCCCAGGAACTGGTAATCCAGGGAATCGAAGCCCAAGGCTTCCGGGACTTCCTCACCATAGGTGCCCAGGCCAGTGCTCCAGAAAGCACCAAAGCCTAACTGGTGAGCCGCATGCAACATATTGCTGACGGCTGCGCCCGTTGCCAAAACACGTTCCAGTTCAGGGATTTTTTCTTCGCCATGATCAATGTGGCTGGCCACGGCGATGAGCATGGGCACTTTGGCCAGCCAGGCGCGGACGCTGGCAGCTTTCTGCTCGGTCAAGGGATTGCCAGCGCGCTCATTGGCGGCAATGGCCAGTTCACCCAAAGCCTGCACGTTTTCGCCACGAATCAGGCAAAAGCGCCATGGCTGCAAACGGCCATGGTCAGGAGCGACCATGGCCGCGCGCAAAATCAGATCCAGCTCCTGCTCGTTCGGGCCGGGGCCTTGCACCAGCTTGATGGAGCGACGGGACAATAAAGAATCAATAGTACTCATAGTGCTTCCAGAATCAGTTAAGCGTGCCCTGCCCTGATGGCAGGGCTCAGTCAGGATTGAGCAGGAGCGCCCGCTTGTACCAGTAGGGCTTTCATGTCGCGCACGGCTTTTTCCCAGCCGTCAAAGACCGCCTGGGCAACAATAGCGTGACCAATATTGAGCTCCGTCAACCCGGGCAAGGCGGCAATCGCTTGTACGTTGCCGTAGTGCAGGCCGTGACCGGCATTCACACGCAGACCTTGCGACACACCTTGAGCAATACCGGCACGGATACGTTCCAGTTCGCTGGCGGCCTGCTCAGGCGTTTGAGCATCCGCATAGGCGCCAGTGTGCAGCTCAATCACGGTAGCGCCGACTTCACTGGCAGCGCGAATTTGCGCCGGGTCGGCATCAATGAACAACGAGACGCGAATACCGGCGGCCTGCAATTGCTGCACCGCGGCCTTGACCTGGTCCAGACGGCCCAGTACATCCAGACCACCTTCGGTCGTCAGTTCAGCACGGTGTTCGGGAACCAGGCAGACATCGTCCGGTTTGATACGGCAGGCAATGTCCAGCATTTCGGTGGTGATGGCGCATTCCAGATTCATCCGGGTACGCAGTACGGGGCGCAGGGCCTCGACGTCGGCATCCTGAATATGACGCCGGTCTTCACGCAGATGTAAGGTAATCAGGTCCGCTCCGGCTTCTTCTGCTCGCAAAGCGGCCTGAATTGGATCAGGGTATGTGGTCAGACGCTGCTGGCGCAGCGTCGCCACATGATCGATATTGACGCCCAGTTCTAACATTCCCCAAGGACCTCCGTAGTTTCAGGGATGAATGACCAGACGTATTATCGCCTGTTTACTCCGGTGCTGTCCCAGTGGCCTGGGTCTTTGTTTCAGGCTTGACGGTTTCAGCTGTCCAGCCGCCACCCAAAGCCTTGTACAACTCGACCCGGTTCATCAGAGATGCCAAGCCAGTGTGGATGTAGGCTTGACGTGTACCGTACAGGCTGACTTCCGCCGTTTGTACCTGCAGGAAGCTGTCTATACCCACTTCGTAACGCAGCTTGGCCAAACGCAAGCTTTCGCTGGCAGCCTGATCAACCTCTTGCAAGGCATCGATCTGCTGACCATAGGTGGCTTCGCCCGCCAGAGCATCAGCCACTTCACGGAAGGCTTCCTGAATGGTTTTTTCGTACTGGCTGATCGCAATATCACGACGAGCCTCGGCCAAATCCAGATTGGCCCAGGTGCTGCCCGACAGCAGCGGCATGGTGATTTGCGGCTGGAACTGCCAGTAACGGTTACCCGAACTGAACAGACCACCCAGCTCGGGGCTCATGAAACCCAGCAGGCCCGTCAGGCTCAGACGCGGAAAGAAGGCAGCGCGTGCCGCACCGATGCTGTAGTTGGAGCCACGCAAAACGTGCTCGGCGGCCAGAATATCAGGACGACGCTCCAGCAGTTCTGCCGACAGCCCCACGGGCAAGCTAGGCATCAGTTGCGCACGGGTAAAGGGCAAGCCTGCTGGCAGATCTGTGGGGATTTCACGTCCCAACAAAACCTGCAAGGCATTCAGCGCCCGCTGACGATCACGCTCAACAGCCTGCATATCAGAACGCACGGTGTTGTATTGCACCTTGGCCTGATTCAAATCCAATGCGGACACCGTACCGGCATCATAAGAGGACTGCACCAGACGCAATGTCTCTTGCCGGCTACGCAAGGTGTTGCTCATCAGAGCATGCAGTTCTTCTGCAGCACGTACTTTAAAGTAGGCTTCAGCCGTGCCCGCCACCAAGGCGATGTGGGCGGTACGCTGAGCCTGCTCGGTGGCAAAGTACTGTTCACGAGCAGCACGGGCCAGATCACGCACTCGACCAAAGAAGTCCAGCTCAAAAGCAGTAATGCCAACGCCGGCCTGATACGTACGGGACACAGGCTCCGAGGTTGGGCCAGCGGGACGTAATTCAGCCGGTGTATGGGTGGCCTGCTGGGCCGCCTGCACACCGATGCTGGGCAACTGGTCACTGCGTGCCACACCATACTGCGCCCGAGCTTCCTCGATGCGCTGGGTGGCAATACGCAAGTCACGATTGTTTGCCAGGGCCTGCTCGATCAGGGCGTGCAGACGCGGATCGGTAAAGAATTCGCGCCAACCCAGATCCGCTACCTGTGCCGCATCCACCTGGCCCTGCTGGGCCAGCGGGAATTGTGCAGGCACAGGAGAGTCAGGACGCTCGTACTTCGGTGCCAAGGAGCAAGCCGACAAGGCAAACGCCACAGCCAGCACCAAGGGACTACGTAAAAACATACTAGACATCAGTGCTGTCCTCCTTGCGAACCGGCCGGCTGTGCAGCTTGCTTGGCCAGTTCTTCCTCATGCAATTTGGCGGCTTCGCCAAACAGACGGGGTTTGGTTTTAAAGAGCTTGAGGATCACGACAAAGAAGGTCGGCACCATCAAGACAGCCAACGGCGTTGCAGCCAACATACCGCCCAGCACGCCCAGACCCACGGCGTTCTGGCTGGCAGCACCCGCACCGGTGGAGGTAGCCAGAGGCACCACACCCAGCACAAAGGCGAAGGAAGTCATCAAGATAGGACGGAAACGCAAGCGGGCGGCCTCCAAGGTGGCATCAATCAAGGTGGCTCCACGTGCGTAGGCATCCTTGGCAAATTCCACAATCAAAATCGCGTTCTTGGCCGACAGACCGATTACCGTCACGAGCCCCACCTGGAAGTACACGTCATTAGGCATGCCCAAGCCAGAGACCAGCAAGACCGAACCCAGCATACCCAGTGGTACAGCCAGCATCACGGACAGCGGAATCGCCCAGCTCTCATACAAAGCAGCCAGCAGCATGAACACCACCAGAACAGCCAAGCCCATCAGGATACCCGATTGACCGGCCGCCTGACGTTCCTGGTAGGACAGGCCAGTCCAGTCCACACCAAAGCCGCTAGGCAACTGCTTCATCAGGTTTTCCATCTCGATCATGGCCTCACCCGAGGTATAGCCTGGAGCAGGCCCCCCACTGATACGAACGGACTCGTAGCTGTTGTAGCGCACGATCTGCACCGGACCTTGTTCGGTCTCCTGGCTCACAAAGGCAGACAACGGAACCATTTTGCCTTCATTGTTGCGAGCATTCAGCTTGAGCACATCCTCAATGGTCATACGGTAAGGCGCATCAGCTTGTAGCCAGACATTTTGCACACGACCCTGATTGGTAAATTTACCTACGAAGGACGAACCCAGGGCGCCACTGATCAGGGCAGAGGCCTCGCTGAAGTTCACCCCCAAGGCAGCCGCCTTGTCACGGTCAATTTCCAGACGAATCTGCTTGCCAGGTCCCAAGCCTGTGATGCGCACGCTCTGTGGATCAAACACTGGGCTTTGCTTGGCCAGCCCCAACAACTGATCCGCAGCGGCCATCAAGGCATCGTGACCCAAGCCAGCACGATCTTCCAGACGCATATCAATACCCGAGGAGTTACCCAGAGCAGAAATAGCAGGAGGCACAATCGCGATCACCATGGAGTCAGGCAAACCGAAGAGCAACTGGCCCATGGCCTTGCCGGAAATAGCTTGGGCCGAGTTTTCCTCGCCTTTACGTTCGTTGAAATCCTTCAAGGGCACAAAGGCAATAGCCGAGTTCAAACCACTACCGTTAAAGCTGAAGCCCTGCACGGCAATGATGTTTTCAACCTGAGGCTGTTCTTTGAAGTAGTCCTCGACCTTGGAGATGGTTTCAATCGTACGGTTGGCCGTCGAACCGGCAGGCAGTTCGATATTGGCAATCACGTAGCCCTGATCTTCCTCGGGCAAGAACGCGGTTGGCATACGCATGTACAGGAAACCCAGCACCAGCACCATGATCAGATAGATGAACATCATCCGACCGCCACGACGCAAGGTCTTGCCAATAAAGCTTTCGTAACCGTTGGTGGTACGCGTAAAGACACGGTTGAACCAGCCAAAGAAGCCACGCTTGGTTTCGTGATGGCCCTTGGGAATCGGTTTCAACAAGGTCGCGCACAGAGCAGGCGTAAAGGTCAGTGCCAGAAAGCCCGAGAAGGCAATCGACACGGCCATGGCCACCGAGAACTGACGGTAAATCACACCCACCGAACCGGCCATGAATGCCAGGGGCAAGAACACGGCTGACAGCACCAGCGTAATACCCACAATAGCGCCACTAATTTGCGGCATGGCTTTCTTGGTGGCTTCTTTAGGCGAGAGCCCGTCTTCGACCATGATACGTTCGACGTTCTCCACCACCACGATCGCATCGTCCACCAAAATACCAATGGCCAGCACCATGGCGAACATGGTCAGCACGTTCACGGACATGCCCATCACCTGCATCACCGCAAACGCCCCCAGGATAGCCACCGGCACCACCAATGCAGGGATCAGGGTGTAGCGTACGTTTTGCAGGAACACATACATCACGATGAACACCAGCACCATGGCTTCCAGCAAGGTGTACACCACCTGGGTGATGGACTTGTCCACGTAGGGCGAGGTGTCGTAAGGAATGTCGTAGCGGATGTTTTCCGGGAAGAACTCGGCCAACTTCTCCATTTCGGCTTTAATCGCCGCAGCCGTATCCAGCGCGTTCGCCTCAGGCAATAAGGAGATCGCAAAGGCCGCTGTCGGTTTGCTATTCAGACGAGCACCAAACTGGTAGTTGTCTGCCCCTACCTCCACACGAGCCACGTCCTTGATACGCACGGTCGAGCCATCAGGCTGCGAACGCAGAATGATATTTTCAAACTCTTCCACGGTTGCCAACTGACCATTAACCGTAATTGGCGCGGCTACACGTTGGCTATCCTGATTAGGAGGCCCCCCCAGGATACCTGCGGACACCAACATGTTTTGCTGACGAATCGCATTGGTCACGTCTGCAGGACTCATCTGGTAGCCAACCAGCTTGGCAGGGTCCACCCACACACGCATGGCACGACCAGCAGCAAACAACTGGAAGCGAGCCACACCAGGAACACGGGAAATCGTGTTCTTGATATTGCGTACGATGTAGTCAGCCAACGCCGTCTGATCCATGCTACCGTCCGTAGAGGACAAGGTCACCACTTGCAGAAAGCCTGTACTGGACTGCTCCACGTGCAGTCCCTGCTCCATCACGGCTGTCGGCAAAGAGGCCGTAATGTTGTTGACACGGTTCTGGACATCCACCTGCGCCATATCAGGATCAGTACCAGGACGGAACGTGGCGGTGATTTCGGTCGAGCCATAGGAATCACTGACGGACTCGTAGTACAGCAGGCCCTTGGCACCGTTCAGTTGATCTTCGATCACACTGGCTACCGTGCTGGCAACGTCTTCCGCCGTTGCACCTGGGTAAGTCGCCCGGATGGTGACCGAAGGAGGTGCCACATCGGGATACTGCGCTACGGGCATATTGGGCAAGGCCAATAAGCCAAATAGCGTGATCGCCAAGGCAACGACCCACGCAAAAATGGGCCTTTCAATAAAAAACTGAGGCATATTGCTTACTCGCTAGGCTTGGCTTCGTTTGGCTCAACAACAGCGGCCGGTTCCTGTGCGGGAGCCGCATCAGGGGCAGGCGCAGCGGCTGGTTTGTTACCTTTCCAAGGCATCGTCTGGACAGGGGCACCGGGACGAATCTTCTGAAAGCCTTCGACAATGATCTGGTCACCGGCTTGCAGGCCTTGGTTGACCACATACTGACCATTGCTTTCAGCTCCCAACACGACCGGTACGGACTGGGCTTTCTCTTCACGAACCACGTAAATATTGGAAGCACCATCCGAGGTGTACTGAACTGCCTGGGCGGGCACCAGCAAGGCCTGTGGAATCACGCCCTGCTCCAGACGAACGCGTACGTACATGCCGGGCAAGAGGATCTCGTCAGGGTTGGGGAATACGGCACGCAAGGTCACTTGCGAAGTGGAGGGATCGACGCTGACACCGCTAAACAGCAGCGCACCGTCCTGGTCATACAAAGAGCCATCTTCCAACACAACTTTGGCTCTGGCCTGAGCCTCACCAGCCGACTTCAAGGTGCCATCAGCCATGGCACGACGCAACTGCGTCAGCTCCGCCGTGGAACGGGTCACATCAATATAGACGCGATCCAGTTGCTGCACCGTTGCCATATGTGTGGCGTTGGTGGCCGAGACCAATGCGCCTTCGGTCACGAAGGATTTGCCAATACGACCTGACACCGGCGACACAATCTTGGTGTAGCCTAAATCAATATTGGCGCTCTCCAAGGTCGCTTGCGCAGCAGCAATCGCCGCATCGGCCTGCATCGCACGGGCCTTGGCGTTATCGTAATCCTGACGCGAAACCGCATTTTCCTTGATCAGGCGCTCGTAACGCTGGGCCAATTGCCTGGCGCTTTGTGCCTCAGCCTGAGCATTTTTCAACTGGGCTGCCGCTTGATTGCGAACGGCACGATACGGAGCCGGGTCAATGGTAAACAAAAGTTGGTCTTGTTTGACATCAGCGCCCTGCTCAAAGTTGATCTCTTCCACGATCCCGGAAACACGGGCGCGAATTTGGGCATCTTTAATCGCTTCGACTCGTCCAGGCAGCTCGGAGAACAACTCGGTAGAGGTCGGTTGGACGGTAATCACGCTGACCGGGACCTTCATCCCGCCGGCCGGAGCTTGAGGCTCTTTATTACCGCACGCGGCCAGAAGAACCAAGGAAGAGAAGGCAGCAATGCGCAAAGGCTGCCGACCCAGCAAGCTTTTAAATGACATGAAGAACTCCTGAGCTAAGCGTTGCATGGGAGTTTAACGCTTAAACTGACTGGATTGTATGGTTTGGACAAGCAGAAAGTATATGTCGAAAAAGCCCAAATCAAACAGGAAAATTTGCGATGAGACGCATTTCGATCTTGCAATCGTTTGGCGACTACGATTAGCCAGCTCCCCCCTTGCACTTGCCCCGTCGTCCGCCTACGCCAAAAGAACACGTATTATCATATACCTAGGGGTTTTTTAATATAAAAAAACCGCGTTTACCCCCTAGAGTTGACGCGGTTTTCCAGATGCGGAATAGTGCTTTCTAGCCTAGCAATAAACTATCATCGGCCAGTGTTTCACCCCGCACCTTCTCGAACATCTCCAGCAAATCGCGTACATCCAGGCCTTGGCGCTGCTCACCGCTGACATCCAGCACGACCTTGCCCTGATGCAGCATCACGGTTCGATCACCCACATCCAGAGCCTGTCGCATACTATGCGTGACCATCATGGTGGTCAGGCCACCTTCGCGCACAATACGGTTGGTCAGTTGCAACACAAAGTCTGCCGTACGCGGATCCAATGCGGCGGTATGTTCATCCAGCAGCAAGATCTTGGAAGGACGCAAGGCGGCCATCAACAAACTGACCGCCTGACGTTGACCACCCGACAACAAACCGATACGGTCTGTCAGACGGTTTTCCAGACCCAGGCCCAGCGTTTCCAGACGCTCTGCAAACTCCGCACGCATGGAGTGACGCACGGCACGGCTCAGACCACGGCGGCTGCCACGGCAGGTGGCCAGCGCCATATTTTCTTCAATGGTCAGATCCTCACAGGTACCGGCCATCGGATCCTGAAACACACGGGCAACCCAATTGGCGCGTTCCCAGACCGGACGACGCGTCACGTCCACGTTGTCGATCATGATTTGTCCCTCGTCGACCGACTGGTCACCCGAGATCGCATTCAGAAAGGTGGACTTGCCCGCGCCGTTCGAACCGATCACGGTCACAAACTGCCCTTCGGGAATGGTCAGGGACAAGCCGCGCAAAGCACGGGTTTCAATAGGCGTACCTGGGTTAAAGGTCAGGCACAGATTTTTTGCTTCCAACATTACTGAGCCCCCTTCTGTTTACGAGCACGCTTTTTCTTGAGCAATGGAATCACCAAGGCCACAGTAACCAACAAAGCGGTGACCAGGTTCAAGTCTTGTGCTTTCAGACCAATCACATCGGCATTCAGGGCCAATGCAATAAAGAAACGGTACAGAATCGCACCCAGCACCACGGCCAAGGTGGCGTAGAACAGTTTGCGTGCGGGCAAGATGCTTTCACCCACAATCACGGCAGCCAGACCAATCACGATGGTCCCAATACCCATAGAGATATCCGCCCCACCCTGCGATTGTGCAAACAAGGCACCCGCCAAGGCGACCAGCGCGTTGGAAATCGCCATGCCCAGCAAAAGCATATTGCCGGTTGCCACACCTTGCGCACGCGCCATACGGGCATTGGCGCCAGTAGCACGCATGGCCAGACCCGTCTGCGTACCAAAAAACCAGTCCAGCGCCAGCTTGGCAATGATCACCAAACCAATCAACAACAAAGGACGGGCAATATAGTCAGCGATGGCTTCGGGCTGCAGAATCGTGAAGACCGTCGGTTCCATGATCAAAGGAACATTGGGACGACCCATGATGCGCAGGTTAATGGAATACAAGGCGATCATCATCAGGATACTGGCCAGCAGATCCATGATTTTCAGGCGTACATTCAACCAGCCGGTAATGGTGCCGGCAATGGCGCCAGCAAACGTCGCCACCACGGTTGCCAGGAAAGGATCATTGCCCTGGCTGATCAGGATGGCAGCAACCGCCCCACCCAAAGGAAAACTGCCATCGACCGTCAGGTCAGGGAATCGCAAGATGCGAAAGGAAATCAGAACACCCAGAGCAACCAGTCCGAAAATCAGACCAATCTCCAGGGCCCCCCACATTGAATAGATAGACATATTGTTGGACGTCTAGGATACAAAAGAAACAGGCGGGCAGCTTGTGGCAACCCACCTGCAAGAAGCAGTCAGCTCAGGCTTATTCGACGATTTTTGTAGCGGACTTCACGAAGTCCTCGTTAAGCGAAACGCCTTGGCGCTTGGCAGCGCCCGGATTGACATACAGTTCCAGATTGCTGCTGGTCTCGGAGGCCATATCGCCAGGTTTTTCACCCTTCAGAATACGGATCACCTGTTGACCGGTTTGCAGACCCAGGTCGTAATAGTTCACACCCAAAGCCGCAATTGCACCACGGGCCACACTATCCGTGTCCGACGCAATCAAGGGCACCTTGGCATCGTTACCGACCTTGACCAAGGACTCGTAAGCGGACACCACGTTGTTATCAGTATTGGTGTAGATCACATCGACCTTGCCCACTAGGCTACGGGCAGCCGCCCCGACGTCCACAGTACGAGGAGCCGTAGCCTCTACCAGCGTCATACCGTGCTTGGGCAGCAGCTCTTTCATTTCCTTGACGACCACAGCCGAGTTGGCTTCACCGGGGTTGTATACCATACCCACACGCTTGGCATCGGGAACGATTTTCTTGATCAGATCAACCTGGGCTTCCAATGCCAGAGCGTCAGACACACCCGTCACGTTGGTGCCGGACGGCTCCATGCTGGGCACCAGATGCGCCACCACGGGATCAGTCACCGCCGAGTACACCACAGGAATGGTTTTGGTTGCTGATACGACGGCCTGAGCCGAAGGAGTGGAAATCGCCACAATCACGTCAGCCTTGTCGCCAACGAACTTACGAGCGATCTGGGCGGCAATGGCAGGGTTGCCCTGCGCAGTCTGAAACTGCCATTTGAAACCCGAGGCTTCGTTGTAACCGGCATCGGTCAGTGCTTTGTGTACCCCATCCTTAATGGCGTCCAAGGCCGGATGTTCCACAATCGACGATACCGATACAGATTGCGCATGAACCGCAGCGCCCGACATCAATCCCACACAAGCCAACGCGGCCGCCACCTGATGCACCGATCTGATCAGCTTCATCCAATTACTCCTTAGATGCAAAAAACGAAAATTTTAGGTGTTAAGTCTAACGCGAACAGCGAGACTTTGACCCTTGAGGTAATCCCTGCCCTACCACCTTACTGGTCTAGCATCTGCCGACGAAACGACAACAGTTCCCTGGCCCAACGTGTGGCCGGTAACCCATAATCGGCCTGCACCTGCTCGGCCCGATTCAACAGCTCTCCGGCCGTCATCTCCAGTGTGCTGCCCTTGAAGGCCAGAATCACTTGATTGCCCTCATCCATTTCGGGCAAGAGTAATACTTTGCCATCAAAGGCCTCACGGATGTTGTCAATATTATGTTTGAAGCTGGGGTGCGCGCCAAAAAGATTGACGGTCATGATGCCCTCATCGTCCAGAATGGCGCGACAATCCTGGTAAAACTCCAGACTATCGCGCACCGGGCCTTCCGCATGCGCATCATACAAGTCCACCATCAAGGCGCGATACTGGCTGTGCTGATCACTGTCTTGTACCCAGATACCGGCATCGGCTTGATCAATCAGGGAGCGCGGACTGCGCGGCAGCCGGAAGAAGGCATTGCACATGCCGATCACTGACGGGTTCCATTCCACCGTCTGCACCTGACTGCGGGTCTGCTTCAAACAGAAACGTAGCAAGGAGCCCGCCCCCAGGCCCAGAATGGCCAGTTTATGTTCGGGTTTGGGGTCTTCCATAAATAGCAGCCAGGCCATCATTTGTTGTGTGTAGGCCAAGACCAATTCAGCGGGTTTGCGTATACGCATGGCACCTTGAATCCACTCCGTACCAAAGTGCAGATAACGGATCCCTTCGCTTTCTGACAACGTAGGACTATCGTCCCCCTGCTCACCAGCCATGAAACTCTTCCTTGCAAATCAGTCAGGTGGCCCGGCTCAGGCAGAAGCAACTTTCCCCCAGCAATCTGAACCTGGACATACCCTGCAGACAGAGAAAACAACGCCGGAGGTGGCACTGCGCCCCTTCCGGCGTTGTTTAGCAAGGCGCCATCATAACAGCGATCACTTGATGAGAACGGCTCACTGACGTTCGATAATCAGGGCCACGCCCTCGCTGCCGCCATGACACATGGTCACCAGCGCATACCGGCCCTGGATACGCTGCAACTCGTGCAAAGCCTTGACCACCAGTGCCGCCCCTGTCGCCCCCAAGGGATGACCCATACTGATACTGCCGCCATTCGGGTTGACACGCTCTGGATCAAAATCCAGCTCCTTGGCAACGGCGCACACCTGTGCCGCAAACGCTTCATTAGACTCGATCACATCAATATCAGCGACCGTCAGTCCCGCTCTCTTGAGCGCCAAGCGAGTCGACGGCACCGGCCCCATACCCGCCAACTGTGGATCCACGCCCGCATGTGCCCATGAACGGAGCTTGCCCATGGGTTTCAAACCTTGACGACGCGCCTGCCCCTCTTCCATCATCAACACCACCGCCGCCGCATCCGCCAAACCCAGGATATTACCGGCCGTCACCGTCCCCCCGTCGCTCTGGAAAATAGGCTTCAAGGCGGCAAGCTGCTCCAGACTGCCATCATGCCGAACATGCTCATCTTGCTCGAACATGGTCCCATCATGAGCCGCCATCGAGACGATCTGCTCTTTAAAGTATCCGTTCTCAATGGCGCGAGCCGCTCGACGATGCGACTCCAGGGCCAACTGATCCTGTTCACAACGAGACACACCGTACTTTCTGGCGACATTCTCCCCCGTCACCCCCACATGCTCCCGAGTCAACGGGCTGATGAAGATTTCCGACAGGACATCGACCAAGGCCACATTACCCATGCGGCTCCCCCAACGCTGGGACGTCGCCATATACGGTATTCGACTGGTGCTTTCAACACCGCCAGCCAAGGCCACCCGGGCCTCACCCAATACAATCGCTTGTGCTGCCGAAATAATGGCCTGCAAACCTGATGCACATAAACGATTCACGCTCATGGCGACCGCCTCATGAGCGACCCCCACCCTCATGGAGGCCGCCCGGGCCAAATAGATATCCTGAGGCTCAGTCAGCACCACCTGCCCCATTACCACCTGCTCCACCTCCGAGGCAGAGACTTTGCTTCTGCCCAACACTTCCTGCATAACAGCAGCGCCCATCTCAACGGGGGGCACACTCCGTAACGAACCACCAAAGTTACCAAACGCGGTTCGACACGCCTGAACCAGGACAACGTTTTGCATACGAATCTCCTTTTTTCTGACGAGATACAGCAACGGCCTCGTGTTCAACCACACAAGCCACGTATGATTTTTAAAACAATTCAATGCAATTGGCGGGATACTTAGGGGCCTCTACAACAACAAATAATCAAGTCGACGTTTTGAACGGTTCCTAAAAAGCTGGGCAGCAGCCTGATCTTTACGGTGTTTCATAGGCCAAAAAAAAACCGGAAAGTGGTTTGACTCCACTTCCGGTTTTCTTGTTCTCTGAGCTACATCAGAGAGGCGCTATCTTTCAGACTCAAGGGCGCTCGAAAATCGCCGCAATCCCCTGCCCGCCACCAATGCACATGGTGACCAGCGCATAACGACCTTGGACACGCTGCAATTCGTGCAATGCCTTGACCGTAATCGCGGCACCAGTCGCGCCAATAGGGTGACCCAGACTGATACCACTACCATTGGGGTTCACACGTGCCGGATCCAGACCCAGTTCACGCACCACCGCGCACGCTTGGGCAGCAAAAGCTTCGTTAGACTCGATCACATCCAGATCCGACACGCTCAAACCGGCGCGCTCCAAAGCCAAACGAGTTGCTGGCACAGGACCAATACCCATAATGCTGGGATCCACCCCGGCATGCCCCCAGGACACCAGCTTGGCCAACGGCTTCAGACCGCGTTGACGTGCTTCTTCCGCACACATCAGCAAGACAGCAGCAGCACCATCGTTCAGGCCCGAGGCATTGCCTGCCGTCACACTGCCGCCTTCAGGCATAAACACAGGTTTCAGGCCGGTAAAGTTCTCCATCGTGGCATCCAGACGTACGTGCTCGTCCTGATCAAACACGATCTCACCCTTGCGGCTTTTCTGGATAATAGGCACGATCTGCTCTTTAAAGTAGCCTTGCTCGATCGCGCGACGCGCACGCTGGTGCGATTCCAGTGCCAGTTCATCCTGATCGGCACGGGTCACGCCGTATTGACGGGCCACATTTTCGGCTGTGATGCCCATATGAACACGATCAAACGGATCGGTCAGCGCGCCGGTCATCATATCCATCATGACCGAGTCACCCATGCGAGCCCCCCAGCGATGCGCACTGGACATATAAGGCGCCCGACTCATGCTCTCTGCTCCGCCTGCCAAGGCCACCTTGGCATCACCCACCAGAATGCCCTGCGCGGCCGACACAATGGCTTGCAGACCTGAGCCGCACAAACGGTTGACGTTCATGGCTGGTGTTCCATGTCCCACGCCTGCCTGGACCGAGGCCACACGCGACAAGTACATATCGCGCGGCTCGGTTTGGATAACCTGCCCCATCACGACATGCTGAACGTCTGCCGCCGATACGCCACTTCTGTCCAGTACCGCGCGCAACACCGTGGCGCCCATTTCGATGGGCGACACATTCTTGAGTCCACCACCAAAATCACCAATCGCGGTACGGCATGCCTGGACGACAAGCACTTCTTTCATATGAATCTCCCTCAATCCCATTGGGATATGATGACCAGCATAAAAAAGCCAAGCTGACAAAAACGTCCACTCGAATATACACGGCTGCCATGGAAAACCATAAAGCAGACACAAAGACCGTAATTCGCAGTATGGTTTGATACCTTACCCACAAGACACGTTCTTGATAACCCTTTTTATAGGATTCCCCCTCATGTACGAGCGTATCCTGGTCTGCACCGACGGCTCAGAACTGTCCGCCCACGCTGTCACCCATGCCCTGAATCTGGCCAAAACCAGCGGCGCCAAATTGCTGGCCCTGCGCGTCATCCCGCGCTATCGCCAAAGCTACCTGGAGGGCGGCCCCATTATTGACCAGAAGCTCGATAGCCGTATCGAAGCCTCTTGGCTCGAGCACGCGCAATCCGAGCTGGCGGCTGTCAAACAAGCCGGTAAAGACATTGGTGTGTCGGTCAAGAGCTTGGTGGTGAAATCGGAACTGGTGGCCGACGCCATTATTTCTACCGCTGAAAAACAAAACGCCGACCTGATCATCATGTCCTCGCATGGCCGCAAGGGCTACAAGCGCCTGCTTTTGGGCAGCGAAACCCAGCACGTCCTGACCTACTCGGAAATCCCCGTACTGGTGATCCGCAAGAAAGCCAAGAAAAAATAAAACATGGCCAGGCATCAAAACGCAAACTTCGGTTTGCGTTTTTTATTCTCGGGAGCTCCGCATGACTATCAGCACACAGGAAAAACGTCGCCGTTTTCGAGCTTTGCATGAAAGCGGCCTACTGATTTTGCCCAACCCTTGGGATATAGGCGGGGCCAAGCGCCTGGAACGTTTGGGTGCTCAGGCGATTGCCAGCAGTAGCGCAGCTTTTGCCTGGTCAAACGGCCTGGAAGATTTTGAAGTGGGCCTCGATGCACTGCTGGCGCATTTGCGGGAGCTGGCAGGCTGCACGAATCTACCGCTCAATGCCGACTTTGAAAACGGATTTGCCGATGAGCCGGAACAGGTCGCCGAAAACGTCCGCCTGGCCATTGAAACCGGCATTGCAGGTTTATCCATCGAAGATCGCCATGGAGACAAGCTGTACGAGCTGGATCTGGCGGTGGCTCGCATACAAGCAGCCAAGCGAGCCATTTACAACAGCGGCGAGGACGTTCTATTAGTAGGACGCAGTGAAGGCATGCTGATTGGTACGTTGAACCTGAAACAAACCATCACCCGGCTGCAAGCCTTTGCTCAGGCGGGCGCCGATGTAGTCTATGCCCCCGGTTTACGTGAACTGGGCGACATTGCTCTCGTTGTCCAGGCCCTGGCGCCTACGCCCGTCAATGTGCTGCTGATTCATCCGGGGCTCAACGTCCCTGATTTGGCTGCCATAGGCGTGCGCCGTGTCAGCACAGGCTCACAACTGGCGCTAGCCACGTGGAACCGGTTTGAACAAGCCAGCCTGCAGTTGCTGGAACAAGGGCATCTACCCCCCACCCAAGCTCATCGCCGCTGGTCTTAATGCAAAACGGACAGGCATAAAAAAAGCGCAAGCAACATGGCTTGCGCTTTTTAACCCTTCAGTCAGAACTTAGCTGTCCTGAGCCTGGTCGCTGGAGGCGTCCACTTTGGCTTCCTGATCGGTTTCTACGACTGCTTTCTTGGGAGCCACCCAATTCAGGGGCTCAACCTCAAAAGCCTGTTTACGACGTACTGGTTTCGATTTGCTCACGAATAACTCCTGCTCAATATCGCCAGGGGGCACTGCCCTTAGCGCCCCGATTTCTTTATTATATCAATGATTAGACCACAAATCAATTTCAACAATACTATGAGCACATTATGAAAGCAAATTAGCCGACGTTAAAGAGAAATAAGAGAAATTCAAAACAAGGGTTTTTCATAGACAACTCCAGCCAAAATAACAGTTCTGCAGATACCGCTCCCTGCCCGAGCACAAGCCCCCAGAAAAAAGTACTTTTCACGCAGTTAAGTAAAACAATAAAGAGACAATGGCATGCATGATTTCCGCTCCATCGACAATCTGGATCGTTCCTTGCGCTACTTTTTACGCATCGCACAACTGGGTTCGGTCAGCAAAGCCGCTGACGATTTGGAACAAAGCCAATCCAGCCTGAGCAAACAATTAAACACCCTGGAACAGAGCCTGGGCCAAACCCTGTTTACGCGCACCGGACGCGGAGTCACCCTGAATGATGCAGGCGAGCGGTTGCGCCAAGCCATTGAGCCTGCTTACAGCAGCATTGACGGTGCTGTCCATGCCATGCGCCAGGATCATGGCGTCAATTCGGGCACGGTGAGGCTGGCTACCGTACACACATTAAGCTACTACTTCATGTCCGATGTCGCTGCCGCTTTCATGAGCTCACACCCAGCCGTGAATTTGTCCTTGTTGGGGCGCAGCTCGCCCGAGGTAGTGGCCTTGGTGGAAAGTGGCAAGGCTGATATCGGCTTTGTATACGACTCGGCAGTGGACTGTGGCGGCCTAGTCTCGCACACCTTGTTTGACGATCAAATGTGCCGCATCTCCGCCAAGCAAGAGTCTTTTCCCAATGCAGATTTAAGTCACCAAACCTTGCGCTTGATCGGCTTTCCGCCCCACTACGCCTTGCGCCGCATGATTCACCGCAGCGGTCTGCATCCCGAATTTGTAGCGGAAGTCGAAACCATCGACGCCATGTTGCGGCTGGTCGCTTCAGGATTGGGGGACTGTATCTTGCCCAGCCGCATTCCCGACAGTTTGTTGCACGAGCACAATCTGCACAAATACCCGATTGAGCAACCTACCCTGCAACGGCGGGTTGTGGCGATCTTGCGGGCAGACCGGGATCCCCAAGCACTGACTTCACGGCTGCTGGAATGTGCTTTGCGCACGGCTCAAAGCCTGTAGATCAACCCTGCAACCAGAACACACCGGCGCCGAGTGTGTAGCAGACGGACAGCCCATAAAAAAAGACCTGATGAAAGACACTTCAAGTCTGGAAGTTTTCCAGAGTCTTGAAGGTCCATCACCAGGCCCGCTTGCTTTTCTGCTCTATCCCAAGGCCGACTCCCTGCCCCGGCCCTGGATAGCAAACCGCATTACTGTGCCACGCAGTCCACGTAGTAACGCTTCTGACCGGAAGCATCGACCTCTTCGACAAAACCGTGGATATCTGTACCAAAGCCAGGGCACTGGCGATGCAATTCACGCGAGAACTTCAGAAAATCCACAATCGTCTTGTTGAAGGCTTCGCCAGGAATCAACAGTGGGATACCGGGCGGGTAAGGTGTGATCAGGTTGGTGGTCACACGACCTTCCAACTGATCAATTTCTACCCGTTCCGTACGACGCTGCGCAATGCAGGCAAACGCATCGGCTGGACGCATGACAGGCACCACATCTGACAAATACATTTCTGTCATCAGGCGGGCAATGTTGTGCCTGGCGTAAAGCTGGTGCACGTGCTGGCACAAATCACGCAAGCCCATTTCTTCGTAGCAAGGATACTGACGTGCAAATTGCGGCAAAACACGCCAGACAGGCAAGTTACGATCGTAATCATCCTTGAACTGCTGCAATGCCGTCACCAGGGAATTCCAACGGCCTTTGGTAATGCCAATGGTGAACATAATGAAGAAGCTGTACAAGCCAATCTTCTCCACAATCACGCCACGCTGCGCCAGGAACTTTGTCACGATGGAGGCCGGAATCCCGGTTTCACCAAAGGTACCCGTCAGATCCAGGCCGGGGGTAACTATCGTCGCCTTGATCGGATCGAGCATATTAAAGCCATCAGCCAAGGGGCCAAAGCCGTGCCATTCGCTGTGCTCAACATCATCTGTGATAATCCAGTCCTCAGGCTTGCCCACACCGTCCTCTGTCAGTGTTGGCGGGCCCCAGACCTTAAACCACCAGTCGTCCTCATCAAACTGGGACTCAACCTTGCGCATGGCACGACGAAAGTCCAACGCTTCAATAATGCTTTCTTCAACCAGCACACGGCCACCGGGTGGCTCCATCATGGCAGCAGCCACATCGCAGGACGCAATAATCGCGTACTGCGGGCTGGTGCTGGTGTGCATCAGGTAGGCCTCATTGAACAAATGACGGTCCAGGCTACGGGTGACCGAGTCCTGCGCCAGCACGTGGCTGGCCTGGCTCAAACCGGCCAGCAGCTTGTGTGTGGACTGCGTGGAGAACACCATGGTTTCCTGAGGACGCGGACGGTTCTTGCCCATGGCATGGAACTGACCATAAAACGGATGGAAAGCCGCATGCGGAATCCAGGCCTCGTCAAAGTGCAGCACTTCCACGTAACCGTCCACGGCATTCTTGATCTCTTGAGTGTCGTAAATAATGCCGTCGTAGGTGGACTGAGTCAGCGTCAACACACGGGGTTTGACCGTGTCGGCATCCAGGTGCGAAAGCAAGGGGTGCTTGCGGATCTTCTCGCGAATGGTCTCGATATCAAACTCACTGCGTGCAATTGGGCCAATAATCCCGAAGTGGTTACGCGTAGGACGCAAAAACACGGGGATAGCGCCCGTCATGACAATGCTGTGCAAAATGGATTTATGGCAGTTGCGGTCCACAACCACCACATCGCCCGGCGCCACCGCGTGGTGCCAGACAATCTTGTTGCTGGTGCTGGTACCGTTGGTCACGAAAAAGCAGTGATCAGCGTTGAAAATACGTGCAGCATTGCGCTCACTGGCCCCAATGGCCCCATTGTGGTCCAGCAATTGACCCAGCTCTTCGACGGCGTTGCACACGTCGGCACGCAACATGTTCTCACCAAAGAACTGATGAAAAATCTGCCCGACCGGGCTTTTCAGAAAGGCCACACCGCCCGAGTGACCAGGGCAGTGCCAGGAGTAGGAACCGTCCTCTGCGTAATCGAGCAAGGCTTTCAAAAACGGGGGCTTGACACCTTCCACATAGCTGCGCGCTTCACGCACGATGTGACGCGCCACGAACTCGGGCGTGTCCTCGAACATATGAATGACGCCTTGCAGCTCACGCAAGATATCGTTTGGCATATGACGAGCCGTTTTAGTCTCGCCATACACATAAATAGGCACATCCGTATTGCGACGACGCACAGCCCGAATAAAGGCACGCAGATTGACCAGCGCCGGGGCGCTATCTCCATCTTGCGTGAACTCCTCATCATCGATGGACAAAATAAACGCGCTGGCACGACTTTGCTGCTGGGCAAATTGACTCAAATCGCCATAACTGGTGGTTCCCAACACCTCGAAGCCTTCGGCCTCGATCGCATCTGCTAATACACGAATGCTCAGACCAGACGCATTTTCAGAACGAAAATCCTCATCGATGATCACAATGGGGAATTGATATTGCATGCCATGTCCTTAATACAAGGGAGCGCCGCAGGGGCGGCAAAAAAAGGGAGGGACGCCAGTCGCTTTTGTGCAGCAGATCGTACCGATTTTCACGTCCCGTCATGTGACACTTGCTTTTCCCTACGTCCTTGGGCATAATTCTACATGTCCCAGGACAAAACAAAAGGCGTGGTGACAGATTGGCTATGTGACGGACTGCAAATCCGTTCAGGTTGGTTCGATTCCAGCACACGCCTCCATCTTGCTTGCATTCAAGACAGACAAAACTGGCCTTCTTTCCGGTTTTGATCACACAGAAAAAGTCGCCATTACGGCGATTTTTTTATTCCCTTTTCCTGCACGGCAAATCCTTGTACTACGCGCTGCGGCCAAGCAATTCCATCGATTTTGGCCTACCGTTCCAACTTGGCCTGCAATTTAACACAAGCAGGCGCGTGACCTGCCCAAAAAACCCTCTTTTTAGTGCCCTAAAAACATCAATCTGCCCTCAATGCCATTCAGGTCTTGAGCCCGGACTTTGTAGCTGTTACATGCAAATGGTTTGAGGGCAAATTGATTGTCTGAACATGTCGGTTTTTTACTACGACCTAGAACAAAGAGAAACCCAATGATCCTTTTCAGCCTCGTGGCATCGCTGGCTTTAAAACCAGCCCCTGGCTGACGCTGATATGATGGCGGCATTCGCGCACGCCAAGTGCCCTCTTGCCTGTTTCCGACACGCTGATGGCCGCCTCTGCACCACCTCTATCGATAAAGCCCTGCTCCAGCGGCTTTCTCTGATCAATTTGAATTATCTGACACCATGAAACTCACTACCTGGAACGTGAACTCCCTGAACGTCCGTCTTCCTCAAGTTCTGGACTGGCTGGCCGCCAACCCCGTAGACGTGCTGTGTCTTCAAGAGCTGAAACTGCCCGACGAGCGTTTTCCTTTGGAGGCGTTTCAGGAAATCGGCTACCACGCGCACTGGGCGGGTCAAAAAACCTATAACGGTGTGGCCCTGATTTCGCGTGAGCCTGGCACGGATGTGCAACGCAATCTGCCCAATTACGAAGATCCGCAACAGCGTCTGCTGGCGGCCACCTACCCTTCTCCTGATGGCCCGGTGCGTGTGATCTGTGCCTACTGCCCCAACGGGCAATCGCTGGAGAGCGAGAAGTACAGCTACAAGCTGGAATGGTTTGCTGCCTTGCACGACTGGCTGGAAAAAGAATTGCAGCAGTATCCCCGCCTGGCCATTCTGGGCGACTATAATATTGCCCCAGCCGACCAGGACGTTCACGACCCTGCGAAGTGGGCTGATGATGTTTTGGTCTCCCCACCCGAGCGGGCAGCCTTCGAGCGTTTGCTGGCCCTAGGCTTGCACGACGCCTACCGCTTGTTTGAACAAAGCGGCAGCCCTTTTACCTGGTGGGACTATCGTCGTTTTGCCTTTCGCCGCGATGCCGGACTGCGTATTGACCACGCCCTGCTGTCCGACGAGCTCAAGGCCCGTTGCTCGGCCTGCGATATTGACCGCGAACCACGTGCCAATGAACAGCCTTCGGACCACGCGCCCGTTACCGCCACCTTGTCTTTTAGCTGACACACTCATTTCATTATGCAAATTCAAAGCGAAATCATTGAGCAGACTGACTCAGCCTATGTGCTTGAGATCACCTTGGAAGAGGAACACAAGGTCTGGGCCTATCTGGCCATCAGCGAACCTGATCTGGATGCAGTCGCCAATATTGTCCCACCCGAGCAATTCGAAGCCGGCGGCGATGTTCACGTGATGGCCATTGCTCAGTCCAAAGATGCCCCACGAGAAGTGGAAGAGGTTCTGTTTTCCATGAACCCGAATGACACGGTGGTCTTTCTGTGCGCGGACCAGGCCAGCATCATGGCCGTCTTGACTGAGTTCGGACAAACCGACCCAAGCAGTAATTAATTCTTTTATAAAAATTCACCTCTAGAGTCTGCTCTCCATGTCCACGAGCTATCCTGGCACTGTTTTTATGGTTGTCGCCCCCAGCGGGGCGGGCAAATCCAGTCTGGTCAACGCCCTCTTGGCCAATGATTCCAACATCATGCTGTCCATCTCGGCCACCACCCGCGCCCCTCGCCCCGGCGAGAGCGATGGCGAGCACTACTTCTTTGTGGACAAGCCGCGCTTTGAAAGCATGGTCGCAGAAAACGCCATGCTGGAATGGGCCAAGGTGCATGACAACTACTACGGCACGCCCCGCGAGCCCATTCAGAAAGCCCTGAATGTAGGCCGTGATGTGTTGCTGGAAATCGACTGGCAAGGCGCCCGTTTGGCACGCGAACATTTCCCCGAAGCCGTAGGCATTTTCATTCTGCCGCCCTCCTTGCCCACCTTGGAGGCGCGTTTGCGCAAACGCGGACAGGACAGTGACGCGATCATTGCCCGTCGCGTCGAGGCCGCCGAGCACGAAATCGCCCATGTTCATGACTGTCAATATGCTATTATCAATGAGGATTTTGATACGGCATTACAGCAGCTATTGAGTATTGTGCAGGCCAGTCGTTTGCGCACTGCCACTCAGTCAGTACGGCATCGCCAACTCTTTCAACAATTAGGCGCAGATGCCCTGCTGAATCAGGGCTGATCTCCTTCTTATTTCTTTTTGATAACAGGTCTACTATGGCTCGCATCACTATCGAGGACTGCCTGGAGCAAGTCCCCAATCGCTTTAAGCTCACCTTGGCAGCCGCCTACCGTGCGCGCGAACTGGCTCAAGGCCACGAACCACGCCTGGAAAGCAAGAACAAGCCTACGGTTACCGCCCTGCGAGAAATCGCCTCCGGCGCGACCGGTCTGGAAATGCTGCGCAAAGTTCCTACCTGATAGGCACAAGCGGAGCACGGTATGGCATTTTCAGGTTTACGGGGCGCATCGTCTGGGCTGTTGGCCGTCCTTAAAAAAGGTTCACGGCTAGGTCGTCGCAAGCCTAAGGAAAAGAACGCCCCGGCGCTGGCACAAGCCGCTCAGGAAAGTGCCAACCCACCTATTGCCTCGCTGGCTCCGCTCACCAAGATCATCTCGCAGTACCTGGACCCGAAAGATGTAGAACGGGTACGGGAGGCCTATCGTTTCTCCGATCAGGCTCACTTGGGGCAGTTTCGCGCCAGTGGCGAACCCTATATCTCGCACCCCATAGCCGTCACGGAAATCTGTGCGGGCTGGAAGCTGGATACCGATGCCCTGATGTCGGCCCTGCTGCACGATGTGATCGAAGACCAGGACGTCACCAAGCAGGAACTGGCTGAAAAATTCGGTACCGATGTGGCCGAGATTGTGGACGGCTTGTCCAAGCTGGAGCGCCTGGAATTTGCCACCAAGACGCAGCAACAGGCCGACAGCTTTCGCAAGATGCTGCTGGCCATGTCGCGCGATGTACGCGTCATCCTGATCAAGCTGGCTGACCGCTTGCACAATATGCGCACGCTGGACGCCGTCAAGCCGGAAAAACGCCGCCGCGTAGCCCAGGAAACCCTGGATATTTACGCGCCGATTGCACATCGCCTGGGCCTGAACGCCCTGTTCCGCGAGCTTCAGGACCGCTGCTTCAAGGCCATCTACCCCAATCGCTACAAGGTACTGCACAAGGCCTTGCTGGCCGCTCGAGGCAACCGCCGTGAAGTGCTGGGCAAGATCACTGAAGCCGTCAAGATCGCTCTGCCTGCTGCCGGGATTGATGCTGAAATCTCTGGCCGAGAAAAGTCGCTCTACAGCATTTTCTGCAAGATGGTCGAGCAGAAGAAGTCCTTCTCGGACGTGCTGGATATTTACGGCTTTCGCATCATTGTGCATACCCTACCCGAGTGCTATTTGTCCTTGGGCACGCTGCACCAGTTGTATCGCCCCGTACCGGGCAAATTCAAGGACTACATTGCCATCCCCAAAGTGAATGGCTACCAGTCCCTGCACACCACCTTGATTGGCCCCTACGGCACCCCCGTCGAGTTCCAGTTCCGCACCCGCGAAATGGACCACGTGGCCGAAGAAGGCGTGGCCTCTCACTGGTTGTACAAAGAAGACGACGTCACCCTGAACGATCTACAAAAGCGCACACATCGTTGGTTGCAATCCCTGCTGGATATTCAAAGCCAGACCGGTGACTCCACAGAATTCCTGGAACACGTCAAAGTCGACCTGTTCCCCGATGCGGTTTACGTCCATACGCCCAAAGGCAAGATTATCTCCCTGCCACGCGGCGCGACACCGGTGGACTTTGCCTACAGCATCCATACCGACATCGGCAATCACGCAGTTGCCTCCAAGATCAATGGCGAGTTTGCCCCGCTGCGCACCGAGCTGAAAAGCGGTGACTCGGTGGAGATCATTACCTCCCCTGCTGCCCGCCCAAGTGCTCAGTGGCTGAACTACGTGCGTTCCGGCCGTGCCCGTTCGGAAATCCGCCACTACCTGCGCACAGTTAAATACGAAGAATCCGTCGCCTTTGGTCGCCGCCTACTGGATCAAGCATTGGATCAGCTGGGGCTGCCACATGCCACCGACGACGATCCCAATTGGGACAAGCTGGCCAAGGGCTCGGGCGCAGCGTCACGTGAAGAAATTCTGGCTGATATCGGTTTAGGCAAGCGTCTGGCTGCCGTTGTGGCTCGTCGTTTTGCGCCAGAAAGCTCCCTGCTGGAAACCACAGCCGCAGAATTTGACGAAATCAGCGCCAACACCTCAGCACCTATTCTGATCCACGGGAACGAGGGTCAGGCCGTACAGTTAGCACCGTGCTGCGGTCCTCTGCCCGGCGACGCCATTATTGGCGGCATCCGTCTAGGTCATGGCCTAGTCGTTCATATGGCTGAATGCGCGGTGGCACAACGCGCCCAGGCCAAAGAGCCCGAGCGTTGGGTTCCAGTAATGTGGGATAGCAATACCGCCCGCCACCTGTCTACCCGTCTGGATGTCACTGCCATCAACGAGCGCGGTGTCCTGGGCCGTCTGGCTGCTGAAATTACCGATGCCGACTCCAATATCCTGCATATTTCCATGCCGGACGAATCAGCGGCAACATCGGTGCTACATCTGACCGTTCAGGTGGATAGCCGTACTCACTTGGCCCGCGTGATCCGAGCAATTCGCCATGTACCACAAGTTCAGAAGATTGTGCGTGTGAAAGGTTAAGCCCGGTTGCAAACCAGCTTTCAGCCGTACAAAAAACGCCTGCTCAATAGCAGGCGTTTTTACAAAACTCATTGCACTGCCCCCCTATGCCAGAGCCTCGCACACGAGCTGGATCAGTCCGTAGATGAGCTCCTCCCTACCGGCTCATGAGCTCTGATTTCACAACAGCAGCAACAGGGCGACAAGCGGCTTATACCCCCACATAAGCCACGCACAGGCCGTAGGCGAGCACGCCAGTCAGTGTTGAACCCGCAATGCCACCCGGCCAACGACGGCCCAACAGCACCCCTGCCAGACCCGCCAGCAAAGGCGGCAAGTCCAGAGGTAGTTGCTCAGGGCGCAGCAAGGAGATCAGGGACACGACCAGCAAAGACACCACGCCTGCCGGGCCGATTGCTCCAAACAGTCGCGGCCAGATCGAAACGCGACTGGGGTCCGCCTTGCCTTGTCGTCCACCCAGACGCAAAGGCAGGTAACGAATCAAAAATGTGCCTACGCCCGCCAGCACAATCATGAGCAGAAAACTCCAATCCATCTCTACTCCTTAAGCGCGGCGCAGGGCCATCAAGCCACCGGCCAGCATACCCACAATAATGGCCAGATACGAGGGCAGGAAAGCCATGGCCAGCACCGCCCCCACAGCCGCAGCCACCAGTACCGGCAAAGGGGCAGATCGGCGGATTTCCAACAGCAAGGCGAAGAACAAAGCGGGCAAGACAAACCCCAAAGTCTTTTCCAACACGGGGGATTGACCCAGCAAGTCGCTGGCAAAGAAAGCCCCTACGGCAGTGCCCAGCACCCAGGACAGGTAGGAACCCAGTTGCAAGCCACAGTACCAGGACTCCTGCTCCTGGGCTGGCTGGCGAGCCACCCCAGCGGCGGAAGCGGCAAAGACTTCATCGGTCAGGCCAGGAGCCATAAACAGACTGGACACAGTTCTGGGGCCGGTAAAAAAGCCCATCAAGGTCGGCCCATAGAACACATGACGCAGGTTCATCAGTAGCACAATGCCCAAAATACTGGGATAGGCGGCGCCGGCGACCAGCAGACTGATCAAAATGAACTGGCTGGCCCCGGCATACACAATCAGGGACACCATCACTGCCAACCAGGGCGACAAGCCGGCATGCACCGCCGTCAAGCCAAAGGAAATCGCGACAGGGACATAGCCCAAAGCGATAGAGGCGCTGTCTCGCAAGCCCCGTCGATATGCCGAACCGATGATCATGAAAAACCTTGCCGCGCCCACCTAGGCCTGGAATGCACCAATAAAGATAGCGGGATCAACCCGCGCGTTATTCAGACTGACATTCCAGTGCAAATGAGGGCCGGTCGCACGCCCCGTCGCACCGGAACGCCCCACGACATCACCTTTACTGACGCGATCACCCACACGCACGTCAAAGGCCGACAAGTGGCAGAACATGGTGATCAGGCCCTGGCCATGATCCACAAATACGGTTTTACCGTTAAAGAAGTAGTCCGCCACGATGGTGACAATTCCGTCAGCAGGGACTTTGACCGCCGTGCCGGTAGCTGCGGCAAAGTCCAGACCCGAATGCGGATTACGCTCTTGGCCATTGAAGAAACGGCGCAGGCCAAAAGGACTGGTCAGGCGACCCGGCACCGGCTTTTCAAAAACCACATTGCTGGGGCCTTCTGTGCGGAAGCTGGCGTACGCTTCCATCTGCTCTTTATACTCACGCTCAAAACGGGCCTGCTGCTGCGGGTCTGGATTCACATGAGACTTGTTTTTCAAGGTAATGCGCTGTTCTCGGTAACGCTTGCTCCCTACCTGAAAGGCCACACCCGACTGCCCCTGTACCGAGATGCTGTGCTGGCCCGGCTGGGTTTTCAGGTCCAGCCCCACAATGGCTTTCCATCGCTGGTCAGCATCGTGAATCACCAGGACACGGTTGCCATTGAAGTGCACCACCGGGGCTGAGCCACCCGTGCCCAAATCCAGCACCGCCACCCCGCCCGGCACAGGACGATGCAAGGTACGCTCAATAAACGTGCCCTGCTGGGGCGCAGCCTGCGCCAGCCACGGAGCGGTCAGCCCCCAAACAGTTGCGGCGCCTAAAAGGCGCCGCCGTACCAGGGAAATATCAGTGTGATTCATCAGAATACTCTTTGAAAAACACCCTGGAGCTTGGAAGCTCCAGGGTTACCGGCCCTGATTCAAGCCGTTTTATTCATCCTCACCGCTGGAGGTCAACTCTTTTTCCGCTTCAGGCAGAATCTGTACCTTCTCTTGCACACGCATCGCTTGCAGAACAGCTTGGGTCTCGGTACGAGCCATGGCTTGCGTCAGTTGTGCCGTCAACATGTCCAGACCAGGATTGCCCGCCTTACCAGGTTGGTGACTCAGAATCTGCACGACGGTGTAACCCTGGGGCTGACGATCACCCACATATGCAGGCAGCTTGTCCACGGGCTTGGCCAGAACCTTGTTCAGCAAGGCTTCATCCATTTCCGGGAATTCAGCACGACTCACGGCAAACTGAGCCGAGAAATCTTCTGGTTCGCTACCGGCTTGCAACTGTTTCAGGTAGTCTTCACCCGCTTGCACCGCCAGGGCAGCGGCCTTTTCACGGCGCAGGTTTTCCTCAGCAATCGTACGTACTTTATCCAGTGCGGGCACATGGGCGTCTGTTACGTCGATCACCCGCAGGGCAATCAAGGTATCAGGAGACACTTCGACAACACCCGCATTCTTGCGTGACGCCAGCGCCTCGGCATTGAACAATGCCTGACGCACACGGTTATCATCCAGCACGGCCACATCGGGACTATTGGCAGCAGCCAGCTCACCTTCTACTTGCGACGCAGGAATCAAACCTTGACGGCTGATACCTTCAGCTTGCTTCAAAGTCAAACCCAAAGCATTGGCCGCCGCCTCCAGACTGTCTTCATTGTCGTAGACCAGGTTGGTCAGCTTGCTGGCCATATCAGCAAAGCGTTCGGAGGCCAGTTGCTTGCGCACTTCTTCCTGCACCTTGCTGCGGGCCTGCTCAAAAGACTCGCCTTGCTCAGGCTGAACCTCATTGCTCTTGAAAATATGGAAACCGTTGGGGCCTTCGATCACGCCGGATACATCACCCTTTTTCAGGGCAAATACGGCATTTTCCAACACACTGGGCCAAGAACCTTTACTGATCCAACCCAGTTCGCCACCTTCGCGGGCACTGCCTTCATCCTGGGAATTGGCACGCGCCAAGTCGGCAAAGCCTTCTTTATTGGCCTGGGCTTTTTCAGCCAGCTCACGAGCTTTGGTCTGAGCCACTTCGCGTTCGCTATCAGAAGCGCCCGCTGGCACGTTCACCAAAATATGGCTGATATTCACGCGGCCAGCCTGCACATAGCGTGCCTTATTTTGCTCGTAATACTGCTTGAGCTGTTCGTCAGTAGGGGTAGGCAGATCCTTGAACGCTGCGGCCTCATTCAGCAGCAGGTACTCCACCTTGACTTGCTGTGGCAGCTCCAGCGATTGCTTGTTGGCATCGTACCAAGCCTGCAGGTCTGCATCGCTGATCTGAACCCCAGCTTCAAAGTCACGGGTCAGAAAACTGCGAGTGCGCACACCGCGCTCTTCGGTCAGGGCGATTTCCAGTTTGTTCATGACGCTGGGCAGCATCGAGGTGCTGGCAGCGACGGGGCCAAGCACACGTTGCAGAGCTAACTGACCACGCTGACTTTGCTCGAAATCACGGGTATCGATACCAGCCGAGGCCAAAACCTGACTGTAAAGGGCGGGTGAAAAAACGCCGTTTTCCTGAAACTCCGGCATCGTGGCGATGTAGTCGCGCAGGGCAATGTCGGAAACGTTGAAGCGAGCAGCAGTCGCCACTTCAATTTGTACTCGCTGATCAATCAAGGATTCCAACAATGCACGACGGCTTTCCAGGCTGTCGGCCTGGGCCAGATCAAAACCGGAAGGATTGTTGCGCTGCATATCGTCCAGCTGCATGCGGCGCGCACGATCAAATTCCTGGGAGGTAATGGCGCTATCGCCAACTTTGACAATATCGCTATCGCCAGAAACGTAGCTGGAATAGCCGCTGACGCCAATCAATACAAAAGACGGCAAAATCAGCACTAACAGGACCAGCTGCATGACGCGTTGGTTCTTACGGATAATCTCGAACATTAATCATCACCTACTTTCGCTTGCAGCAGGGCGCTGCGGGTGGCGCATCAGGCCGGTGAGCCGGCTCGGCCTGAAAATATACCGTATATGAAAACCGTACAGTGTACAGCCCCGGTTAAAATAGTACATTGGCTTTTTATCACGCCTCTTGCGAGTCCGCCATGCCTTCACTGAATCATCATTGGCCCTACCCCGCTTTGATCGCCCACCGTGGCGCC
The DNA here is from genome assembly GCF_041521385.1 of Alcaligenes faecalis. Taxonomy (NCBI): domain Bacteria; kingdom Pseudomonadati; phylum Pseudomonadota; class Betaproteobacteria; order Burkholderiales; family Alcaligenaceae; genus Alcaligenes; species Alcaligenes faecalis. Next base: position 126,844 of record NZ_CP168006.1, read on the forward strand.
GGCAGGATTGCCCCGGAAAACACCCTGGCCGCCATGCGGGTCGGTGCCCAGAACGGTTTTCACATGATGGAGTACGACGTCAAACTAAGCCGCGATGCGGTTCCCGTGCTGCTGCACGATGACGATCTGGAGCGCACGTCCAATGGGCAGGGCCTGGCCTCCAGGCTGACGTTGGCCGAGCTGTCCGCCCTGGACTTCGGTGCTTGGCACTCCTCGGCCTACGCCGGAGAGCCCATCCCCACATTAAGTTCGATCGCCGCCTTTACCCTGGCCAATCAGGTTCACAGCAATATCGAAATCAAGCCTACCACCGGGGACGAAGCCGAAACAGGGCGACAGGTTGCTCTGGCGGCCCAGGCGTTGTGGGCACAGGCCAGCTTGCCGCCCCTGCTGTCGTCCTTTTCCGAAGTGGCCCTGGAAGCAGCACAACAAGCGGTCCCTACCCTGCCCCGCGCCCTGCTGATTGAAGAAGAGGTTCCGGCAGACTGGCCCGAACGTCTGGAGCGGCTGGGCTGCATGGGGCTGAATTTGAACGACCGCTTCGTCACCCAGGCCTTGGTTCAGGCAATTCGGCAAAAAGGCTATACCGTGGCTGTCTGGACCGTGAACGATGCCGAGCGGGTGCGTGAGCTGCTGGATTGGGGATGCAATGGCATCTTCACGGATAAAGTCACCACCATTCGCCCCGATACGCTTTAATTAAACCGCAACATCAGGATTTCTCTTGTTCAGTTACCGTCACGCCTTTCATGCTGGCAATCACGCGGATGTGCTCAAGCACGCCACCTTGCTGCATATCTTTAATTACTACGCTCAAAAAGACAGCGCCTTCAGCATCATCGATACCCACTGCGGTGCCGGTATCTATGATCTGGAACACGACTGGGCGCAAACCAAGGGCGAGTTCTACGACGGCCTGGATCGGGTCTTGCAGCAGGACGACTACCCGGAGCTGGTGGAGCACTATATTGATGCCATTGCCGACCTGAACCCGGACGGCCTGGCGCGCTTCTACCCCGGTTCGCCCTGGCTGGCACTGGAACGCTTGCGCACGCAGGACAGCTTTCACGGCTTTGAACTGCACCCGTCCGAATTTGAAGTCCTGAGCGATAACGTGGCGCAATTGTTCCCCCAAGGCAATCGTCGGGTGCGTCTGTATCCGGAAAATGGGTTTGAACAGTTGGGCCGCTTGCTACCGCCGCCGTCACGACGTGCCATCGTGGTGATGGACCCCTCTTACGAGGCCAAGTCCGACTACCAGCAGGTCTTGAACAGCGTCAAGAACGCCCTCAAGCGATTTGCTCAAGCCTGTATCGTCGTGTGGTATCCCATTGTGCAGCGGCCCGAAGTGCAGACCTTGCAGCGCAGGCTGGAGCAACTGGATACGCCCTGGCTGCATGTCAGCCTGTCGGTTCGTACTCCAGCCAAAAATGGTTTGGGTTTGCATGGCAGTGGCCTGTTCATCAGCAATCCTCCCTGGACGCTGCTCAAGGCTCTGGAACAAAGCATGCCGTGGTTAACAAAAACGCTGGCCCAGGATGACAAGGCCAGCTTTCAACTTCGTCATTCGGGGCTGTAAACCACCCCTTTGCCGTTAGGCCAGGCGCTCGGACTCTTTCATGTAGCGCCACTGGCCCATAGGCAGATCGCCCAGCACCAGCTCGCCAATGCGCACACGCTTCAAACCCACCACTTTCAGGCCGACCAGTTCACACATGCGGCGAATCTGGCGCTTCTTGCCTTCGCGCAGGATAAAACGCAACTGGTCATCGTTCTGCCAGGACACTTGGGCTGGCAGCAAGGGCTTACCGTCCAGGCTCAAACCAAAGTTCAGCAGTTCCAGACCGCGCTCGCTCAGCTTGCCGGTTACGCGCACCAGATATTCCTTGTCGATGACCGAGTCTTCGCCAATAATCTGCCGCGCAATACGACCATCCTGAGTCAGGATCAGCAAGCCGGTGGAATCAATATCCAGACGACCAGCCGGAGCCAGCCCACGCAAATGCGCCGGGTCAAAGCGTTGACTGCCGCGACCACCCTTGTACTGCGTGGCGGCACCGATCAGGGAAACCGCATTGCGATAACCGGCTTCGGCTTGCCCCGACACATAGCCTACGGGCTTGTGCAGCAAGATAGTGGCACGTTGGGTCTGACGCTGACGCGCTTGTTTTTCCAGTGTGATTTTCTGATTGGGGTAGGCTTTGCTCCCCAATTCAGAGACGATTTGACCGTCCACACGCACCCAGCCGCGCTCGATGAAAGCATCCGCCTCACGGCGTGAACACATGCCGCGCTGGGCCATTAATTTTGAGATACGTTCTTTTTCCATGAGCGCTATTTTATGGCTTTGGCGATAATACAGGACATGAAATTTCCCCCCAACACAAAAAAACCCTGGCATGAGCGGGTTCATCCCTCTGCCACTCCTGTTCAAAAGTACTGGCTACACCGTCCCGGCGCTCTAACCGCTGGTTTACGCTGCTTGGGCAAAGTCGATCTGGAAGTGGTCAGCGAATACGCTTGCCGCTTGAACCCACAAGAAGCCGCATTGATTCAAAAGCCGCCAGGCACGCTGGCCTGGATACGAGAAGTGTCCATGTCCGTAGACGGAGTCCGTTGTGTGATTGCCCGCAGCTTCACGCCCCTGCCTACTTCACACAGTGTCTGGCAGGGTATGCGCCGGTTACGCAGCCGTCCGCTGGCCGACATGCTGTATAACGATGCCCAGATACAACGATCGGCCTTTTTAAGCTGTCGTTTGACACGCGGCATGAGCTTTTTCCGCACGATTGAGCGCGCCCTGTCCCCCAGCGGCGAGCCGGTTCCACAGGCTCAGCAGATTCTGTCGCGTTGCTCCGTCTTCTGGCGGCACGGTCAACCCCTCTTGGTCGCTGAATCCTTTATGCCGGCCTTCTGGGCACGCGGTGCTACACTGGCTTAGCTTAAATTCAGTATTAGTTAATAAAACAAAGTTATATGCCGAGCCAAACCATGTCCACGCAAGCCGACCCAAGCCGCCGCAACGCCTTTGTTCTTTCTGGAATGCAGGCATTGGGCGGGGCCAATCCGGCACTGGTGGTGGCGCTCAGTAGTCTGGTTGGTCAAAAAATGGCCAGCAGCCCGGACCTGGCGACCTTGCCAGTAGGTATTTTCAACCTGGGTCTGGCAGTAGGCATTTTGCCTGCAGCGTTTCTGATGCGCCGCTTGGGACGCCAGGGTGGCTACATCATCGGTGCCTTGCTGGGCATAGGAGCAGGCCTGCTGGCCGCCGCCGGGATTTACAGCCTGTCCTTTGTCATGTTCTGTGTGGGCACGCTGCTGGCCGGGCTGTATGCCTCTTACGTACAAAGCTATCGCTTTGCCGCTGCCGATGACGCCAGTGATGCCTTCCGCCCCAAGGCCATTTCATGGGTCATGGCCGGAGGGCTGCTGGGAGCAATTATCGCCACCCAGACCATTATCCACACCCAGGACATCTGGCCGGAACACCCGTTCGCTGCTGCTTTTCTGGCACAGGCGGCATTAGCAGCCCTGGTCCTGCCCTTCGCCTTTAGCCTGCGCCTGGCACCGGGCACACGGAATCAGCAAGAAAAGATCCCCTACACCGGACGCCCCTTGCGCGTGATTGCCTCCAATAGCTACTTCATTATTGCGGTCATCGCTGGGGTAGCTTCCTACGTACTGATGAACTTTCTGATGACGGCTTCGCCCTTGGCCATGGTCATGCACGGCCATAGCCTGAAAGAGTCCACCTTGGGCATTCAGTGGCATATTCTGGCCATGTTCGGCCCCAGCTTCTTTACCGGCAATCTGATCAAACGCTTTGGCAAAATCCCCGTCACCTTTGCAGGCGTGCTCTTGCTGGGACTGGCCAGCATAGTGGCGTTGCTGGGCATGACCGTGCCGCACTTCTGGGTCAGCCTGATTTTGCTGGGTCTGGGCTGGAACTTCGGTTTCATCGGGGCCACCAATATGGTGGTGGACTGTTACCGCCCCGAAGAGCGTGGCCGTGTGCAGGCCTTGAATGACTTCATCATCTTTACCTGTGTGGCCTTGTCTTCTTTTACGTCAGGCCGCGTGCTGGCTGTGTATGGCTGGTATGGGGTCAATACCTGGACGCTGCCGATCTCGGCAGTGGTGATGCTGGCGTTGGCCTGGTTGTACTTCAAGAACAAGCGTCAGCCCTACTTCGCCACTTAAGCAAAGCGACAGTCGCACAGCGACGGTTCATGGAAAACGGCCCCAAAGCCTGGATTAACCCAAGGTTTTGGGGCCGTTTTTAGTGCATTCAAATCATTGGTAAATAAGCGGGCCTGGAGCCGCGTGGAAACTGGGCATCCAATGCTTGAATGTGCTCGGGCTGCAGCACCAAATCTCCGGCGGCCGCATTTTGCTGGGCATGAGCCGCACGCGATGCCTTGGGAATCACAAACACATTGGGGTCACGCAGCAAAAAGGCCAAAGCCACTTGGCGTGCGGTGGCCTGATAGTGCTTGGCAATCTCGGTCAACACGGCCCCGCCTTCAGAATCCAGCTCGGGGAAATCATCGTGACCGAAAGGGCTATACGCCACCACGCTGACCTTATGCTCTCGACACCAGGGCATGACCGCGTGTTCAATGGCGCGCTCGTTCAGGTGATACAAGACCTGATTGCAGGCAATTTCACCCGGCCCCACGATGTCGTACAGCTCTTCCAGATCCGGCACGTCAAAATTGCTGACGCCCCACTGCCTGATCTTGCCTTGCTGCACAAGCCGGTCAAAGGCCGCGCAGGTTTCCTCCAAAGGAACCTGGCCGGGCCAGTGCAATAAATACAGATCCAGATAGTCCGTACCCAAACGCTTCAGGCTGGCCTCGCAAGCACGGATCACGCCCTGACGGCTAGCCTTAAAGGGCAAGACCTTGGACACCAGAAAAGCCTCGTGGCGACGACCTTGCAGAGCCTGACCGATCAAGGTTTCTGCTTGTCCGTCACCATACATCTCGGCGGTGTCGATATGGTTCATGCCCGCGTCCAAGCCAGCCTGGAAAGCCGCCCTGCTTTGCGACCCATCGGCCTGCTCGACATACCAACTGCCCTGGCCCACACGCGAAACACGCGGTGCTGAACCGAGTTTTTCATATCGCATCCGCTTGTCCTTCCATAACGACTGTCCACGCCAGCCCAACTGCAGCCGTCTTAAAGTGCGTCGCGGCCGCTTTCCGAAGTACGGATACGGATAGCCTGCTCGACCGGTGTCACAAAAATCTTGCCATCGCCAATCTTGCCGGTATGGGCAGCTTTGATAATGGCTTCGATAACCGAATCACAGCGATCGGCTGCCACGACGATATCCACACGGATCTTGGGCAGAAAATCAACCACATATTCGGCACCGCGATACAGCTCGGTATGGCCTTTTTGCCGACCAAAGCCTTTCACTTCCGTCACGGTCAAGCCGTTAACGTCCAGCTCTGCCAGAGCTTCGCGAACTTCATCGAGCTTGAAGGGTTTGATGATGGCCGTAATTTGTTTCATGGTTACTCGCACGTCAAATTTAAAGAGAATCTTTGGTACTGTCCGGCAAAGAAGGGCGATGACTTTCGGCTGCCAGACTCAAGCCCAGGCTTAAATCCCGACCAGTAGGCGACTGGAACAGACGCAAGCCGATTTCAGGCAGCACGGCCAGAATATGGTCAAAAATATCGCCCTGGATGCGCTCGTAGTCCACCCAGGCGGTTTTATTGGTAAAGCAATACACCTCGATAGGGATACCTTCGGTTGTAGGGTCCATCATGCGCACCATTTGGATCATGTCCTGATGGATTTCAGCGTGGCGTTTGATATAGGCCGTGCAATAGGCACGGAAGGTACCCAGATTGGTCAGGCGGCGATAATTGACCGCATCCATACCCGCACGGCTCAGCTCCTGATTGGATCGTTCCAGATCTTCTTTCTTCTCCGTCAAATAATCACGCAGCAAGGCAAAACGCGACAAGTTATCGACTTCCGCCGGAGTCAAAAAACGAACACTGGAAGCATCAATGCTCAAGGTGCGTTTGATACGTCGCCCCCCCGACTCGAACATCTGACGCCAATTACGATAGCTCTCGGAAAATAGCTTGTAGGTGGGAATAGTCGTGACGGTCTTGTCCCAGTTCTGGACCTTGACTGTATGCAAGGCGATATCAATCACGAAACCGTCTGCCCCAGCCTGTTTCATCTCGATCCAGTCACCGATGCGCAACATGTCATTGGTGCTCATTTGCGTGCTGGCCACCAGTGACAACAAGGTGTCTTTAAAAACCAGCAACAGCACTGCCGACAAGGCACCCAGACCGGAGAGCAACAGAACGGGCGATTGATCCAGAATGACAGAGATCATGACAATAATGCCAATGGCCCACACCGCGATCTTGGCCACTTCCACATAGCCCTTGATCGACTTGGTGCGCCCCTTGCTGGAATTGGCATAGACCTCTTGCCACGCCCCCAGGAGACTGACAATCGCCATGATGAGAAAGACCAGAAAGCCCAGCAGGGCCACCCGTTCGACCACTTCCAGCAAAGTCTTGGCCAAGGGCAACAGGCTCAGATTGGAGCTGACCACCAGCAAAGGCACGGCATAACCCACATGGCGTACAAACCGCTTTTTCACCAGGGCTCGTGCCCAGTCATCCTTACCCGCCACTTTCAGCAAACGCCGTACCAGGCGCGAGAGAACGGAACTGGTCAACCAACTGACAACCCAGACCAGCACCGTCAGCATCGCCAAACCGGCCAATATCTGTACCCAGCGATCCTGCGGTAAATACGCTTCGATCCATTGCCATCCCAACAAATCGGCAAAGGTACTGTCTTGCTCCATGTATTCTTCCTTATCCCGCCAGCCCCAAAAAGGGGCCCGCATGGTTTCCTAGAGTCTGAAAACTATCTAATATACTGCACAGCGTCTGTTTCCTGCGGGACTGGATGACCTGCGTCAGCCCGTCCAATCCACTATAATTGCCCTCTATGTCATCAAACACCCCCTCCTCTTCCCAAGACCAGTTCGCCAATAAGGCCATGGCCTGGTCGGCTCGCTTTTCCGAGCCCGTCTCTGACCTCGTCAAACGCTACACAGCATCGGTGGACTTTGACAAGCGCATGGCCCGCTTTGATATTCAGGGTTCCCTGGCACACGCCAGCATGCTGGCCGCCGTCGGTGTGATAACCGAGCAGGACAAGGCCGACATTGAACGCGGCATGAGCCAGATTCTGGACGAAATCGCCCAAGGCCAGTTCCAGTGGCTGCTGGACCTGGAAGACGTGCATCTGAACATTGAAAAACGTCTGGTCGAGCTGATTGGCGATGCGGGCAAGCGCCTGCACACCGGCCGTTCACGCAATGACCAGGTGGCCACTGATATCCGCCTGTGGCTGCGCAATGAAATCGACATTGCCCTGGACCTGCTGGCCCAGATGCAGCACAAGCTGGCTGAATTGGCACTGGCTCAGGCAGACACTATTTTGCCCGGTTTCACCCACCTGCAAGTGGCACAGCCCGTTACTTTTGGCCACCATTTGCTGGCCTACGCCGAAATGTTCCAACGCGATGCCGAGCGTCTGCAAGACTGCCGCAAACGTGTGAACCGCCTGCCTTTGGGCGCAGCCGCTCTGGCCGGCACCAGCTACCCGATCGACCGTGAAATGGTTGCCAAGCTGCTGAACTTTGACGATGTGTGCCGCAACTCGCTGGATGCTGTGTCGGACCGCGACTTCGCCATCGAATTCTGCGCCGCTGCTGCCCTGATCATGACGCACATCTCCCGCTTCTCCGAGGAGCTGGTGCTGTGGATGAGCCCACGCGTTGGCTTTATTGATCTGGCCGACCGCTTTTGCACCGGCAGCTCCATCATGCCGCAAAAGAAAAACCCCGACGTTCCCGAGCTGGCCCGTGGCAAGACCGGTCGCGTCAATGGTCACCTGATTGCCCTGCTGACTTTGATGAAAGGCCAACCGCTGGCCTACAACAAGGACAACCAGGAAGACAAGGAAGGTCTGTTCGATTCGGCTGATACCATTCGCGACACCCTGACCATTTTTGTAGACCTGATCGCTGGCATCAAGGTCAAGCCTGAAGCCATGCGCGCCGCTGCGCTGCAAGGTTTTGCGACTGCTACTGATCTGGCCGACTACCTGGTCAAGAAAGGTCTGCCTTTCCGTGATGCCCACGAAACCGTGGCCTTGGCCGTGCGTGAATGTGAACAGTTGGGTTGCGACCTGGCCGATCTGAACCTGGAACAACTGCAAAAGTTCGATAGCCGTATTGAATCGGATATCTTTGGCGTGCTGACGCTGGAAGGCTCGGTCGCTTCGCGCAAACACATCGGCGGCACCGCCCCCGAGCGTGTGCGTATCGAAGCGCAGCGTATTCTGGATCGTACTCAAGGCTGATAAGAGCTTCGGTTGAAAGTAAGAAAAGCCGCTCCTGTTTCAGGAGCGGCTTTTTTTATAGGTATTGACTCAGATTTGATCTGACGTGTTTTTGTCAGTTGAGTTAGAGTTAAAACTGGATTACTGCTTTCAGCCAGGAGCAGAAGTTCAAAAAAAGCAATTGAAGGTCTGTTTTGCAGCGGTTGCGGTCTGTCATGTTTGCAACGTGACCGACTGATCACTGTAGCAAAGCGGCCGAGCAAAGAGATTGATATATATAGTATCTTGAGTGCTATGAATAGGAATGACTAGCCCATTCAACTTTGAGTTGCCTAGGCACCATAGAGGAGAGAGTAAATGAGTGTGGATATGTACCGGCGTCAGGTCACCCAGATTCGGGATGGCATTGCCAAAGCAATGGACCAAAAGGCAAAGGAGGTACAAAAGGCTGCCGACGCAGGTAAAAAATCCCTTGCTGCAAGAACTGCCGCGAGCAAAACCAGCATTACCTCAACTCTTCAAAATAAATTACGCGAGGCTAGTCGATATGCTGAAGAGCAAGCTAAACATGAGCGAGAGGTGGCTAAGCTAGAGAAAAAGATCGCGGACGAGCAGAAAAAGCTTGGGACGGCTCAAGGGAGGCTGGACAGCGAAGACGCGAAAGCTCTGAAAAAAAGAAATGAAGAGCAAAAGCGCCAGCAGGATGCTCAGCAGATGCAGCTACGAACGATGAAATCAAGTCTGACGCAGCACGAGATACTTCATCGCGAGACCATTGCACGTGTTGATCGGTTAAGCGCACTGCCCGAGCAGATTGTGGTCGCGTTCTTCGCTACTGATCCGGCAACAGCGTCCGACCGCAGACTTCTTTTGGACGAGGAGGTTCGAGAGATTCAGCAAAAAATTCGTCTTTCAGATCACCGCGATGCCGTCAAACTAGAGTCGCGTTGGGCATTACGGCCTGGAGACATTCTTCAATACATGAATGAGCTGGGACCTACGGTTGTCCACTTTAGCGGGCATGGCACCAACCAAGATGAGCTTGTTCTGCAGGACCGCAACGGTGATGCAGCCTTCATTTCTCTAGCAAGCCTAGTTGGTACTTTTGAGCTTTTTGACTCTGTTCGGCTGGTGTTCTTTAACACATGCCATTCATACAACCAAGCGGCTGCCTGCACCCAATACGTAGATGCGGCCATCGGTATGAATCAGGAGATTGGAGACACGGCAGCTCGTGTATTTGCCTCGCAGTTCTATTCCGCTATTGGTTTTGGTAAATCGATTCCCAATGCGTTCAAGCAAGCTAAAAATGCTTTGATGCTCGAGGGAATTCCAGAAGAGTCGACGCCGGAACTCCATCTACGTAGCGGGATTGAGGAGTCTGATTTAATCCTGGTCAAGCCCAAGGACTGAGGGCGTTTATCAAAGCCGGACCGTGGGTCTGTACTTCTCTTGGTCCCAGTCGTACAGCTGAATGACACCGATTCCATTGAGCCGGTGGTCAAGCGCCATAGCAAAAACAGAGGGCACCTTAATGTAGATGTGAATACAGCTCAACTGATGCCGACCACGGAACTCAGCCAGCTTCACCTTGGCTTCGTGTACTGCCTGGTTCATGGCAGCGATGTCGTCGTTTGACGAATGGCCGGTTACGGCAACAGCTGTCACTAGGCTGCAAAACCTGACCGACGGCTCTAGCCTTCATCGGACATTGTGAATCAGCCTGTGAAGTTCCGCTTTGGGTCATTTTCCGCCCGATAAATCTGGCGGCGTCTGTCGCATCAACCTGAGTCAATACATTTATACCGCTTCGACTTAATTCCAATCCTGCCTGCCCCGATTTGCAGCGTAGACTTCGTACTCAGCTTAGCTGCTGATACTGGCAAGCTACCTTTACTAACGACATCTCCAAGCCTGCTACCCCCCCAACAGCAATCGAAGAAGCGGCACCGCCCCACAGTGCAGGTACCGCACTCAACGTTAAGGCTGAGGCTGAATCAACAGCATCGTGCTGCTTTGCGCATTACGACGAATGTCCGAGTGGCTCACATCCATCGTCTTGCACTCGAAGTTCTCGTACAACTTCAACTGATCCTCGTAATGCGGGCTGCGCACACCATTGCGGTCGGTGAAACCGCTTTGACCGGGCGGCATGGCATCGCAGAACTCCACGCCCTGGGCATTGAACACCACACGGTTGTTTTCCGTGCCACGGTTCTGATAGCCCGTAAAGGCAAAGGTATTGCCCGACGTCGTTTGCGGGGTTCCCGTGAAGTTCTTGTCGCTGAAGCGATGCACTGAGGTCGGCAGGGTCCAACGTTCCATCTGAGCGCCCTGCTCCTGGCTCAAACGAGCCTGCGCATTTTGCAAAGCTGTGTGCATGATTTCCTGAGACGAACGCTCACCAAAAACATTCACACGCTTGGGATCAGGGTTGGCTTCCAGCGCCAACGCACGCAGCAAAACCTTGGTGCCCATGCTCAAGTTGATCGAACCTGGGTTGGGACCTTGCTGCGTGGCAAAACCCGTCTGGCTATACATGGCGCGATGCGATTCAGGCACCACCGGCATCAGGACCTGCTTGTACATTTCTTCCAGCCAGGTTTTGAACAGCACCCGTGCCGGTCCGGCATTTTGTCCAGCTTGATCATGTTCCATGCCATCCCAGGCCAGCAAGCTTATCAACGCCGCCTGACCAGCATCACTGGCAGGCAGACTTTGCGCCAGCTTTTCCAGATGTGGACGGAAGTAGCGCCAGTTCACATCACTATAGGACGCCTTTTTATTGAATTCCCAGATCTCCTGCACGCTATGGACGTCCTTGTCCTGATACTGGCTGATCAACTCGTTCATGCGGTCGCCATAGGTCCAGTAATAAGTATCCGTATTGGTTTTGTCCGGCGCAGGCTTGTTGTTCCAGTTGACCAGATAACCCTGGGGCGGATTGTAGGCTTTGGGAATCGCATCAAAACTCTTGATGCCCAGCCATTCCATGCTGCCGTCCCCTTTAGCAGGCACGCGAATGTCCTGATCGGCCGGACGCTGGGGCAGAAAAGCAGGCGAGACATAGCCGATATTGCCGTGCTTGTCGGCGTAGTACCAGTTAATGGAAATCGCCATCTTGCTGGCCTGATCCAGAAACTCCGTCCAGTTGCGTGCCTTGGCCACGTTCAACCAGGCCAGCAAGGACTGTACTTCGTAGCCGTCCCAGCTACGTTTTTTGCTGTAGGCCGTGCCCTGATCATAATCAAACTGCATCACGGGGCCGTGTACGGTACGCCAGATCGTCATTTCACGATCAGCCTGACCACGCACCTGGATGCGCTCCTTGCGCTGCTCCATCGTGCGCCAGGCATTGTTGAACCAGTACTGATCGGCACGCGCCGGATTCAACTTCTCCTGGTACATATCCACCACGTCCTGAGGACCGGCCGTCGCACCCCAGGCAATCTCGCCATTGGTGCCAAACAGAACAATCGGATAAGCAAAAGGCGTGTTGCCCACCACATCAAAGCCCGCGCCGTGCAGACCAATACCGTAGGTATAGGCCGGGTTGTACCAGCCAAACTGCGGGCCGTTGATCAGGACGGTAGACCCACTCTGAACACGCTCGGGGCGGGTGCTCCACAGATTGCTGGCCTTGGGTGCAAAGTCCGGGCCACGACCGCCCCAGTGCTTGTCCTGACGCTCCAGCTCGGCAGCCAGCACTGGTGGAGAAACATGGGCCAGATTCAGCGTCCCTGCTTGCGCCTGTGGTTTGGGCTCGGCAGCGGGCGCTGGAACGGTGGTAGGAGCAGTTGTGTCATTGATCCACAGCAGCTCATCAAACAAGGCGCGGCCTCGTTCCCGGCCGTGCTGTTTTTCCAGAGACTGACGCATGGCCAGTGCCGTCACTTCCAGATTCGTGTCGGAGAAGCGGTTGGCCATGGAGCCCACCCAGATCATGACCACATCAAAGTCCGTCAGCGGCTCGGGCTGGAAGTCAAAGTCCACATATTCTTTGGGCAGGAGCTCAGGACGACGGCGCACCTGTTCCAGATAGGCGTTATAGCCATCGGCATAGCCACGGAAAATGTCGCGCTCATCCTTGGGCAAGGCCGCAATCTGCCGCTGTATGGAGGCAGGCGTGAAGTTCTGCCGCACCTGCATGTCGTACTTGACGTAGACATCCTGATCGCCAGGGCCCAGAACAGCGGCTGTTGTGCCTACAAAGGAGCGGCGCGCCATGTCCATCTGGAACATCCGGTCTTGGGCGACCGCATAACCATAGCCGTAATACAAGCCATAGTGACTATCGGCAAAGACATGCGGCACGCCATAACTGTCGCGCATCACCTCCACCGACTGCACTTGAGCAAATGCCGGCGCCCCCGCCAAGCCAAACATCAAACCAGCAACCACAAGCCCTGAACGAACCAGCCCTTTCTGCATACTTGCCCCTTTTTTATGATACCGAAAATTATTATGAACCTAAAATATTGAAACCAATACAAATAGGAAATCACAATGTAAAGCAATCCGGTTTTAAAACAAGTGGGGGCTTGCCCTAGTCCGACTCTCAGACCAGGGCATACAGGAAGAACTTAGAAGGACACCAAACGACCCGGATTCACGGCACTCATCATGCCAATGGCGGCCTTGACCACGGGAATCGCCAGGCCCGACAACTGCTGACCTAACGGAATGCTGCGATGGGTAATATCCGTCAACATGGCAAAGTCCTCGTTGCGCCCCATCACATCATCGCTAATGGCTTTACCAATGCGCACGGTTTGCGCCACACCATGGCCACTCCAGCCATGCACCATGTAGACGGGAACCGCATCCTCGGTTTTGCGCGAATCGGTCGCCCCGTTCAGGGTGAAGTCACTGATCCCGCTCCAGGAAAAGTCCAACTGCACCTGCTCCAACTGCGGGAAAACCGTCTGAATACGATCTAACAAGTAATGATTGATACGTTCAGGCGACCAACTGGTACCGGTGCCCTGTCCACCAAACAACAGGCGGTTTTGACGCACGGCGCGGTAGTAGTCAATCTGGAACTGAGTGTCATAGACTGCGCGATCCGTTGGCAGCAGCTCGCTGACTGGACACTCCAGGGGTTCAGTCACACCCACATAGGTGTAAAACGGGACGGTGGTATTGGACTGCGTAGGCAAGAACTGCGAGGTCGTGTCATGCACGGCCAGCACCAAGGCCTGACGCGCCAGAATCGTGCCACCGGGAGTGATAGCCAAAGCGCCTTTGTCGGTCTGCTCGATGGCCTCAACCGGGCTGCCTTCGTAGACACGGCCACCCTGCTGAACCAGGCCATAAACCAGACCACGCAACAGCGCCAAAGGATGTAGCTGACCACCCAAGGTATCGACTACAGCACCGTGATACAGCGGCGAGCGGATTTCCTGTTCCAACTCGTAGCTACCCACAATTTCCACGCTGGTATCACCCAGATAGCGACGGGCATCCGCCCCCTCGACCAGAGCACCCATATGTCCAGCATGAACCGCCGCCGTCAAATGGCCGCGACGACGATCAAAATCCAGTTTGTAGTCCTGAGCAATCTGATCGAGCAGATCCATGGCTTCATGCGAGGCAAAGCGCCACAAGCGACGGGCCTCATCCAATGGCAGATGGGCAATCATGTCTGCGGCTTCCCAACGGGCCAGACCAGGAGTCAGTTGACCACCATTTCGACCCGAAGCGGCAGAGCCAATACTGTCCTTTTCCACCAGCACCACGTCCAGACCGGAACGGGCCAGATGCAAGGCGGTCGAGGCACCCAGCAAGCCACCACCTACCACCAGCACATCACATTGCGTGTCGGTTTGTAGGGGGTCAAAGCGGGTCCAGGGGGCAAGCGATGCTTCGTAATACGTCGCGGGCGCGACGGTCTCCTTTAGATGACCTTGTCGCCAGTTCCACAATCGGGGATTACTGACCAGCAAGCTCTCTGCGCTGGAAACATCGTTTAAAAGAGTGGGTTTAGAAATAAGCATAAATGTCCTGTGTCTGTCACGGCCTGTTGGCCGCCTGGATCACAGAGCGGAATGCTCCGGTGACGCCCCGTCAACGCGGCGTTCCGTTCTGTCTCGTTATCAACACCGCGCTGTAAAAACGGGGTGGAACGATCTTCTTCTACGCTGTAGAATTAATTTATTCTACTCTGTAGAGTTAAACTTGGCAAATCTGCCCTTTCCCCTATCTGGTTCGACAAAGGAACTCTATTGGCCCAAGCACCCGCCACGCGCACACGCAAATTGAATAAGGACGAGCTGGTCATCGCCGCCGTCACCTTGATGGAGGAAGCCGGAGACAGCGGCTTTTCCTTACGTAAACTGGGGGAGCGAGTGGGCTGCGACCCAATGGCTGTGCTGTATCACTTCAAGTCCAAGGAAGGCTTGCTGCGCGCGATGGCGGATTATTTGACAGGCCGCATTCAGGCCGTGGATACGGGCCTGTCGTGGACAGAACGTTTGTATGAATTGGCCCGACAGTATCGTGAGCTGGCCTTGGGTCACCCACAGACTTTTCAGCAAATGCAGCGTTTTCTAAATACCGGCAAAGCTGACTATCTGGTTCTTGAGCAGGTATACCGAGCCTTGCGCGATGGCGGTTTGAGCGATGTCGAAATCCCCGCCGCCTGTGTGGGCTGGTATGCCGCTTTATATGGACTGATTCAGGGCGAGCTCGGTGGACTTATCCGCCCAGTCACAGAAGAAGAACTAAGCGAACTGGAGCAATGGCCTGCCGAGGACGTACCCATGCTGCGCCAGATTCTGCCACGCTTTGTGCACCTGCAGTCCGAGCAGGTATTCAAGATGATGATGGAGCTGATACATGAGGGCTTGATTGCCCATGCGGGTAAAGCGGCGACGACTGCCACCAAGCGGTAAAACCAGCAACGGATTGAATCAAACACACAAAACCGATCAGCCAGCCTAGCCTTCAAACGTGGTTCTAAAAAGCATATAGCTGCCGGCCTCCCTGGCAAGGACACGGGCTGGCTCATGCTCACATCTCGAGAAACGCACCTGAACGCGACTGACCCTTCAGCCAGCCTTTAAAACGTGATACCACCGAAATGGTCGGGATTGAAAGCGGCAGCACCTTGGGCGAACAAGCTGACAAAGCCCCCAGGAAAAACAAAACGCCCCACAAACTGAAGCTCTGTCCAGTTTACAGGGCGTTTTATATCAAGCTTGCCTAGCGGTACTTAGCGTGTAAAGACGGCAATCGACTCCACATGTGCCGTGTGCGGGAACATATTCACCACACCGGCCGATTCCAGCGTGTAACCCCCCTGGTGAACCAATACACCGGCGTCACGAGCCAGGGTGCCTGGGCTACAGGACACATATACCAGACGTTCGGGGCGCTCGTGCTTTTCCAACTGCGACAAGGCGGTGGCGACCGCGAAGGCTCCATCGCGCGGCGGGTCGATCAACATGCGGTCGAAATGACCCAGATCACGCAGCCATTGCACGTCCACCTCAAACAGATTCAGCGTTGTGAATTTTGCCTTGTCCTGCAGGTCGTGGGCCAAAGCTGCTTCACCGGCACGTTCGGTCAAAGTGCTGCTGCCTTCAATGCCAACCACCTCGGCGGCACGGCGTGCCAGCGGCAGGCTGAAGTTACCCAGACCACAGAACAGGTCAGCCACCCGATGCTCGGGCTGGACGTCCAGCAAGGTCAAGGCACGCGAGATCAGGCTGCGGTTAATGTCGTGGTTCACCTGCGTAAAATCCGTAGGGCGATACGGCATGCGTAGATCAAATTCAGGCAATGCGTACGCCAGCTTGTCCGCATCGTCACGCAGCAAAGGATGAGCCGTTTCCGGGCCTTTGGGCTGCAGCCACCAACTAATGTCGTGCTCCTGACCGAAGCTCTGCAAACGTTGGATATCCTCGCTGGTCAGCGGCTCCATATGGCGCAAGGTCAAGGTCGTGATCTTGTCACCCATGGCCAGCTCGATCTGCGGCAGGCGATCCGGGCGCGACAGGCCAGCCAGACAGGAGCGCAAGGGTTCCAGCAAGGCAGACACCTTGGCAGGCAGCACGCGACACTCCGTCATATCCACCACATAGCGGCCATTCTTTTCACGGAAACCCACCAGCACCCCACCCTTTTTAGGCACGTAGCGCATGGAGAAACGGGCGCGATAACGGTAACCCCAGTAAGGGCCGTGCAAAGGCGCCAGCACGCGGCCTGGCTGTACTTTGCCAATATGGCCCAGAGAGTCTTCCAGTACGCGTTGCTTGACGGCAACCTGGGCCGAGGGCTCCAGATGCTGCATGGCACAGCCGCCACAGACACCAAAATTGGGACAGGGAGGTTCAGCACGCTGCGACGAGGCTTTCAACAAAGCCGTCATGCGGGCTTTATCGTATGAATCCTTGGAGCGCACCGTCTCGGCCAGCACTTCTTCGCCGGGCAAGGCCCCTTCCACAAACACCACTTTGCCCTCTTTGTGGGCGACGCCGCGTCCTTCCAGATCCAGCGATTCAATTAACAATACGTCAGACATTCGATAAAAACCTAAATAAGCGTCCTTGCCAGGCAAAATGGCGCACTTGCATTGCTGCAAACGATGGCGAATCGCTGATTTTACAATGAGCATTCAGCACAACGGGTAAAAACAAGCAAAACGCGACAATAGCGATTCAACAAAACGATTCAATCCACGCCACCCGGACTAGCTGGCGAGCATAACGCCAAAACCTGGGGTGCCATCGCTATCAAACGGGTTATTGAGCACCGAAAAACCAAACACGGCATGCAAAAAAGCGGCCAAAAGCCGCTTTTTTGTCAATCCATAGACCGTGCTTAACGCGCAGGCAGGTACGAGATCGGGTTGACCGGCGTACCGGAACGACGAATCTCGAAGTGCAATCGTGGCGATGTGGTGTCAGACTGACCCAGATCGGCAATACGCTGCCCCTTCTTCACGGGATTGCCCGTCTTAACGTGCAAGACACTGTTATGGGCGTACGCGGTAATAAAACCATTGCTGTGACCGACCAACACCATCGAACCTAAACCACGCACACCATTACCGGCATACATGACTTTGCCATCCGCAGCGGCAACCACGGGATCACCCACCTTGCCTTCAATATCAATACCCTTGGTCGACGCATTGAAACCCTGAATGATCTTGCCACTGGCAGGCCAACCCCAGGCGATCAGGGCCGCGTCGCTGGCGCGAGGCGCAGACACGGGCGTTTCAGTCTTGACTGGAGTGGCCGGGCTGACGGGCGAGGTCTGTGTGCTACCGCTACCGGCTGGGCGAGTGTTGACTGCCGCCATCGAGGTATTGCCATCCAGACGCAAGGTTTGACCCACGCGCAGCATGGAAGGATCGGTAATCTGGTTCAACTGGATCAGCGAGTTCACGTCCATGCCGTGCGCCTGGGCGATTTTGTAAAGCGTATCGCCAGGACGGACCACATAGGTACCCGTCGCCGTGCTGACGCTGCCC
This sequence comes from Alcaligenes faecalis, assembly GCF_041521385.1. NCBI lineage: Bacteria > Pseudomonadati > Pseudomonadota > Betaproteobacteria > Burkholderiales > Alcaligenaceae > Alcaligenes > Alcaligenes faecalis. The sequence continues at coordinate 144,719 of NZ_CP168006.1, forward strand.
GCCGCCGAAGAAGAACTCAGGTCAGTGACTGGGGCACGCTCGTTACGGCTTGCACAACCAGCCAGCAGGGTACTGGTGACCACAGCCGCCACCAGGCACTGACGGGGCGTCAAGAACCACTGTGTACCGGTGGAAGCAGCGGTTAACGGTAACCTGACTGCATGCTGCATATAAATCTCCTGAGAATATCTGACTAAATCTGGGTTCCGGCTCGCATCGGCACGAAGCGAACCGCATCAAGTTCTTCACGACGCCATGTGGCCTGTCCGGTGCGTTCCACCAAAACCAGGCGCTGTTGCGTTGTGCCTTCAGGGGCGATCAGCCTCCCCCCCAATGTTAATTGTTCCAATAAGGTTCTGGGAATGACCGGACCGGCTGCCGCCACAACAATAGCATCATATGGTGCAGCAGCAGGATAACCTTGCATTCCGTCACCAAACATTATTCGCGCCCGTTGCGACAGGCCTAATTGACGCATGTGATCACGTGCCATATCGCACAAACCTTTGATGCGCTCCACGGCATAGACTTCTTTGACCAATTGTGCCAAAACAGCCGCCTGATAACCACAACCAGCGCCCACTTCCAACACTTTATTCGGTACTTTCTGGTCACATACCAAGCTGATCATATGGGCCACAACCCAAGGCTGGGAGATGGTCTGCGCAAAGCCAATAGGCAAAGCGTCATCTTCATAGGCCCGACTGGCCAAACCCTGATCAACAAACTGATGACGAGGTACGGCCTGCATGGCGGCCAACACCCGTTCGTCGGTAATTCCTTGTCGTCGTAGGCGCTCAATCATCATGCCACGCGAGCGTTCCGAGTTCAAACCCAGATTGACACTTGTTGACACTTGCTGTGACAAATGCACCGACGGTGTCGGTTGTAACTGCCCCCGTTGCACGATACGCGTATTGCTGTTGCTGGCAGACAGCCCACTGCCCAGGCTGGACTTGCCAAACCGGTTTCGTGTCCCATCCGCAAAAGGATAGCGTTTGCCGGGTTTGTTCGTCATCGCACCCAATCCCGCAAACCAGCCAGTTGCTCATGATTGGTCAAATCCGCCCGCAAGGGAGTAATCGACACCGCGCCACGTTCAACCGCTCCAAAATCCGTTCCCTGTTCGCTATCAGAGACTCCCCCTACACGACCAATCCAGTACACGGGCTCGCCATAGGGGGTCTGGCTTTTCACCACCGGCTCCGAGGGGTGGCGTTTGCCCAGCCGCGTCACTTGCGTCCCCGTCAGGGCATCGTATGACAGGCAAGGAATATTTACATTCAACAAGGTATTGGCAGCCAGCGGCTGTTTCTGACAACGCTCCACTAAATCCCGTGCCACACGCGCCGCGCTATCCAGGTTTTTCCAGCCGCGTTCGATCAGGGAAAAGGCAATCGCGGGAATGCCGAACAAATGGCCCTCCATCGCGGCAGCAACTGTGCCCGAATACAAGGTGTCATCACCCATATTCGCGCCATTATTGATGCCAGACACAATCAAATCGGGGCGGAAATCCAGCAAGCCGGTCAGCGCCACGTGTACACAATCAGACGGTGTACCATTCACAAAATAAAAGCCATTGCTGGCCTGGCGCAGCGACAAGGGACGATTCAAAGTCAGGGAATTGCTGGCACCGCTGCAATTGGTCTCAGGGGCGATAACAGTCAGCTCACCCAGTCCTTGCAAGGCTTCATACAAAGCCTCGATACCGGCTGCTGTATAGCCATCATCGTTGGAGACCAGAATACGCATGCTTACTTTTCCGTTAAAAATCTAACAGGGGTAGCAAATTGTACCCGCTGCCTTTGGTATTTTGCTGCAAGGCCGGTAGAATCCGCGCAACAATAATTGTGGAGCTCAATCCTCATGAACGCCGTTTCTTTTGCTGTGGCTGCACCGCTGGTCGCCCTTTTATCCTACTTGCTGGGATCTTTGCCGTTTGCCGTCATCGTCAGCAAAATCATGGGCTTGCAGGACCCTCGCACCTTTGGTTCGAAAAATCCGGGAGCCACTAATGTACTACGTAGCGGCAATAAAAAAGCAGCCATTCTGACCTTGTTGGGCGATGCCTTCAAAGGCTGGCTGGCTGTCTTTCTGACCCAACAGGCCATCAGCTACTGGGGCTGGACACCCACGTTACTGGGTGTCAGCGCCTTTTTTGCCTTTTTGGGCCACTTGTACCCGGTCTTTCTGAGCTTCAAAGGCGGCAAAGGCGTGGCAACCGCCTTAGGTGTCATCCTGGCCCTACTGCCCTGGCTGGCTCTGGCCACCGCAGCCACCTGGCTGATTATTGCCTATGTCAGCCGTTACTCATCGCTAGCCGCCATCATCAGTGCCGTATTTGCCCCTTTGTTTTACCTGCTCGGTGCCAGGGTGGTCTGGCCCATGAATGCGTCCATTGCCACCGCCCTGGTCCTGATCAGTGCTTTCTTGCTGTGGCGTCACCAAGAGAACATCCGTCGTCTGATGACGGGCAAAGAAAGCAAGATCGGTTCCAAGAAAAAATAAATACTAACGTTCTTGCTGGGAGACAGGCTGATTCACGCAGGCCAGATCCCAGCGAGGCCGAATGGCAAAGCCATGCTGGTGATCATCCAAGGTCACCAGACCATGCTTGACCCGCATGGCCGCCGCAAACGCAATCATGGCACCGTTATCGGTACAGAATTCCAGCGGCGGAAAAAACACCTCGCCTTTCAAACGCGCCACGGCTTTTTGTAAATGAGCTCGCAAGTGGCGGTTGGCCCCCACACCACCAGCAACCACCAAACGCCTCAAGCCCGTTTGTTTCAAAGCCTTGATGGCCTTGGCAGCCAGCACATCCACAATGGCGGCCTCGGTCGCGGCGGCCAGATCAGCGCGTTGCTGTTCCTGGATGCCGCCCTGCTCTGCTTCCAGCTTGCGCAAGCGCGTGAGCACAGCGGTTTTCAGACCGCTGAAGCTGAAATCCAGATCCTTGCTGTGCATCATGGGACGCGGCAGCTCGTAGACGCTGGGGTCGCCCTGTTCGGCCAGCCGCGACAAGGCCGGGCCACCGGGATAGCCCAAGCCCATCAGCTTGGCACTTTTATCAAAAGCTTCGCCCGCTGCATCGTCCAGCGTTTCGCCCAGCAATTCGTACTGGCCCACGCCATCGACGCGCATCAGTTGGGTATGACCGCCCGAGACCAGCAAGGCCACAAAAGGAAAGTCGGGACATGGTTCGGCCAATAAGGGTGAGAGCAAGTGGCCTTCCAGGTGATGGATGGCAATCGTCGGTTTTTTCAGCGACCAGGCAATCGACTGCGCCACACTGGCCCCCACCAGCAAGGCCCCGGCCAGACCGGGACCGGCGGTATAAGCAATCGCATCGACCTGATTGAGCTGCATATGGCAAGAAGCCAACACTTGACGAGTCAAAGGCAGGATACGGCGGATATGATCGCGAGAGGCCAGTTCAGGCACCACCCCACCGTACTCACGGTGCATGGCAATCTGGCTGTGCAAGGCATGGGCCAACAAGCCCTGTTCCGTGCTGACCAGCGCCACACCGGTTTCATCGCAGGAACTTTCAAATCCAAGAATATTCATGGCGCTTATTTTAGCCTGCTGTATTGGGGAAAATAGGAATTTATCCCCTCAGTACAATAAGCCGATAGTGTCGAAGTTGTGCCGATACATCGCGACAAAGAGGGGCGACGCCGTGGCACACTCGTGGTTAAAATCCCGCATCGATAATCTCAAGCTCCGATCGCCTAATAATCACAAGGAGGCTGCCCATGTTTGAACGTCTCTTCAAACTCTCTGAGCATGGCACCAACGTTCGTACCGAGGTCCTGGCAGGTATTACCACCTTCCTGACCATGTCCTACATTATTTTTGTGAATCCAGACATCCTGTCCTCCACAGGCATGGATCGCAATGCCATTTTTGTAGCCACCTGCCTGGCCGCCGCTCTGGGCACCTTCATCATGGCCTTTGTGGCGAACTGGCCTATCGGCATGGCGCCGGGCATGGGCCTGAACGCTTTTTTTGCCTTCACCGTAGTCGCCTCCCTAGGCTATACCTGGCAACAGGCGCTGGGCGCGGTCTTTATTTCCGGCGTGATCTTCCTGATCCTGACGGTAACAGGCATCCGATCCTGGCTGATTCGGGGCATTCCCAAATCCTTGCAAAGCGCGATTGCTGCCGGTATCGGCATGTTCCTGGGCCTGATTGCCCTGATGAACTCGGGCGTTGTGGTCGCCCACCCCGAAACTAAAATTACTTTGGGTGATCTGACCCAACCAGCCGCGCTCTATGCCATTTTAGGTTTCTTCATTATTGCCGCCCTGGATGCGCTGAAAATACGTGGCGCGATTCTGATCGGCATTTTGGCCGTGACTATTTTGTCCATGCTGACCGGCCATAGCGAATTCGGTGGTGTAGTCTCCGCCCCGCCCTCTCTGATGCCCACCTTTATGCAACTGGACATCCTGGGTGCTCTGCACACCGGCTTTGTCCATGTGATTCTGGTTCTGGTGCTGGTTGAAGTATTTGACGCCACCGGCACTATGATCGGCGTTGCCAAACGTGCCCGGCTGATCGAAGAAGGCAAACCCAACCGCCTGGGTCGCGCCCTTTTGGCCGACAGTACCGCCATTGTGGCCGGTTCCATGCTGGGTACCAGCAGTACCACTGCCTACGTGGAAAGCGCCTCGGGTGTGCAGGCCGGCGGCCGTACCGGTCTGACTGCCCTGACCATTGGGGTGCTGTTCTTGCTGGCCCTGTTCTTCTCGCCCCTGGCTGCAACCGTACCCACTTACGCGACTGCTCCCGCCTTGCTGTACGTAGCGTGTTTGATGATGCGTGAAATTACTGAAGTGGAATGGGAGGACATGACCGAGGCTGTGCCTGCGGCTCTGGCGGCCTTTTCCATGCCTTTCACGTATTCGATTGCCAACGGCCTGGCCTTTGGCTTTATCAGCTACGTGATCCTGAAACTGACAACCGGCCGCTGGCGCAGTATTCACCTGGCCACGCTGATTGTCGCCATCTTGTTTGTGATCAAGTACGCCATCGCTACGGAATGAAAAAGCGCAGCTTAAACTCGTTTGGCGCTTTAGGGCTGTCTGGAAAACGAGTACACTGATTGCATGTTTAACGAAGCGGCTGAACACCATCAGCCGCTTTTTTATTGCGGAGGCTCCCCCATGAGCATCGTCGAACTGAACGAAGAAACATTCCAGGCTGCAGTAGAAGACGGCAAACCCCTGATCATCGACTTCTGGGCGCCTTGGTGCGGCCCATGCCGCCAATTCGCCCCCGTCTTTGACGCCGCGGCGGCCAAGCACCCCGATGTGACCTTTGCCAAGGTCAACACCGAAGAAGAGCAAGAACTGGCTGCGGGCCTGCGTATCCGCTCCATTCCAACCTTGATGGTATTCCGTGAGCGCGTTCTGCTGTTCTCGCAGGCCGGAGCCCTGTCTGCTGCCCAACTGGACGACCTGATCGAGCAAGTCCAAGCCGTGGACATGGAAAAAGTCCACGCTGAAATTGCTGCCCAGCAAAACCAGCAGCCTGACCAGGCCTGATTAGCCCGGCCCCAGAAAAAACGCCAGACAAACCGTCTGGCGTTTTTTTTGCATACGTTCAATTTACTCGCAGTTTTCCAATTCAAGAATCGCAAAACCGCTACGTTTGATTTCGTTCTCGACCGGCGCCGAAGCCATTTCCGTATGGCAAAAGCGGCACTCGCGTGCAGTAAAACTCTCTACATTCACCCCTTTAGCCTCGAGATACCGCCGACCATAACTCAGGACCTTGTCCATATCCTTGGCATCGTCGCTGACCAAAATATCAAAGTGCATACGACGCCCGTCAGGACGCACAACATAGGTATCAAACACCGCAATCTTCATGACAAACCCTTTTCAGCAAAACACCTAATAGGTACACGTAGGCCCACAAGAGGACGAGCCTTCCTTTTCCATCATCCCCTCTTTCTTGTTTTCTTGGGTCGGGCGACGAGCAATCAACTGCCCAACAAACGCACCCAGACGCAAATCATCCAGATGGCCCAACTCCTTCAAAGCCAGATTGCCATCACGATCAAAAATAATGGTGGATGGCGTCCCGCCCAGGCCCCACTCCTTCATGGTGCGCGGCAAGGGGCCGCTGTCTGAGGGCTGGTCAATAGCGATGGGAAAATTCAGACGGTACTCATGGGCGAAGGCTTGCAATGCGGCCGGGCCCATCACGTCGTGATGTTCGAACACGCTATGCAGACCGATGATGCGCAGATCGTCACGCGAGAACAGCGTATCGAGCTTTTTGGCTTGCGGCAGGCTGTTGATGACACAGCCCGGACAAAGCATCTGGAAGGCAGTGACCACCACAACGCGGCCACGCAAGGATGACAGGCTTAATGGTGCGCTCGTATTGAGCCACTGACTGGCATGGATCTCGTAGGACATGACATACACCCGCAATGCTGGCTAAACCCGATCATACCCGCACAGGCTGGATACAGACTTAGAGGGGATTGGAAGTGTTTAGTATGACCACGGCCTGGACGGCGCGAAGGGACAATCGTCTGGAAAAGATACCTTTGCGTCCAGAAACCCCCATCAAGACAGATGGCGGCAAGAGGTCCATTGCGGACTTTGGGCTGAACAGAGAATGACTTACGCTTGCTCCAAGGGCTCACATTCGCCCTGGCCGCGTGTCATATTGATAAAGGACTGCTGAAACTCCGCCTTATGCTCGACCGGCAGATTCAATACCCACTGCACGCCCTCAGCGTCGAACTGTTCGTTCTGAACCTGAACACCAAAGCTGTCGAAACGGGATTGAACCAAAGCCAGGTCGGCAAAGGAGCAGCGGCAGCGCAAGGCGGCCATGGGAATCAGTTCCTGCTTGTCAGCAAGGCGCAGACACTGAGCAGCCACGCCGCCATAGGCACGTACCAGACCGCCCGTACCCAGCTTGACGCCCCCGAACCAGCGTATCACCAGCACGGCGACACGGTCGCAATCCTGACCTTCTATGGCTTGCAAAATAGGACGCCCAGCGGTGCCGCCGGGCTCACCATCATCGTTAAAACGGTATTCAGACCCTATCTTGTAGGCCCAGCAATTATGCGTGGCATCGGGTACCCCCTTGGCCTGAAAAAAGGCCAAAGCCTGGCTGGCACTGTCTACCGGCGCAGCCAGTGCCAGAAACCGGCTTTTTTTGATGTCCTGCTCGAAGCTGGCGGGCTCACACAGGGTAAAGACAGCCACCCCTAGCCTCAGCCCTGCTCGCGGCTGGCCAGGTAGTCTTCGTAGCCACCACGGTAATCGACCAGACGGCCCTCAGGCATCACTTCGATAATGCGAGTTGCCACGCCAGAGACGAACTCGCGGTCATGGGACACGACGATCAGAGTGCCTTCAAACTTTTCCAGCGCCATCTGCAAGGACTCGATCGATTCCATATCCAGGTGATTAGTCGGTTCGTCCAGCAACATGACGTTATGACGGCCCAGCATCAGGCGCGAGAAGGTCATGCGGTTCTTCTCGCCACCGGACAGCACTTTCACGGGCTTGATGATGTCATCGGCCGAGAACAGCATGCGACCCAGCACAGAGCGCAGAGACTGATCATCGTCGCCGGCCTGACGGAACTGACTAATCCAGTCAAACACATTGTCTTCGGTGTCGAACTCGTCCGACACGTCCTGAGCCATGTAGCCGATATCGGCGTTTTCAGACCAGGCCACCGAACCACTGTCGGGAGTCAAATCACCAGCCAGCAAGCGCAGCAAGGTGGTTTTACCCACACCGTTTGCACCCACAATCGCAATTTTCTCGCCAGCTTCAATCATGGCCGAGAAATTCTTGATAACGGGGTGATCGTAGGATTTGCTCAAACCCTCGATAGTGACAGCCAAACGATGCAGAACTTTTTTCTGTTCAAAGCGAATAAACGGGTTCTGGCGCGAGGACGGTTTGACCTCGATCGTTTCCGCTTTCAGACGCCCAATCTGCTTCAAGCGCGAAGTAGCCTGACGGGACTTGGACTTGTTGGCAGCAAAACGACGCACAAAGTCCTGCAGTTCGCCAATACGCTCTTTAGCCTTGGAGTTAGCCGCCATCACGCGTTCGCGCGACTGTACTGAAGCCAACATGTAATCGTCATAATTGCCGGGGTAAACACGCAACTCACCGTAATCCAGGTCAGCCATGTGGGTACACACCTGATTCAGGAAGTGACGATCGTGACTGATGATGATCATCGTGCTCTGGTAGCTGTTGAGCACATCTTCCAACCAGCGAATGGTATTGATATCCAGGTTGTTGGTTGGCTCATCCAGTAGCAGAACATCAGGGTTGGAGAACAGGGCCTGTGCCAGCAGCACGCGTAGTTTCCAACCCGGAGCAATTTCGCTCATGGGCAACTGATGCTGTTCGACCGGAATTTCCAGACCCATCAGCAGTTCACCGGCACGGCTCTCGGCGGTGTAGCCATCGTACTCGGCAAAACGGGCCTCCAGCTCGGCGGCCTTCATATAGTCTTCTTCGGTGGCCTCTGGATTGTCGTAGATGGCATCACGCTCTTGCATGGTGCCCCACATTTCGGTGTGGCCCATCAACACCACATCCAGCACACGTTTGTCTTCGTAGGCAAACTGGTCCTGACGCAGCTTGCCCAGGCGCACGCCCGGGTCCAGCGATACATTACCCCCGCTTGGCTCCAGGTCGCCGCCAATGATTTTCATGAAGGTAGACTTGCCCGACCCGTTGGCGCCAATCAGGCCATAGCGGTTGCCTCCGCCCAGTTTGACACTGACGTTTTCAAATAAAGGCTTGGCACCAAACTGGATCGTTAAATTAGCGGTGGAGATCACGTAAACGTACTTTGAAAAAGGTTGAGTTCAACCCAGTAGTGTATCAAGCAGGCGCGAAATCCGTTAGTGCTCGTGCTCATCCAGGACCAGATAAGCCATGCCGTCCTCGGTGGCCAGGCCCACTTCCTTGCCTACAGGCAGGCTGACCTTGACGTCCACATGGCCATAAGGCAGGCCCGTCACGACCGGAACCTTGACGGTTTCACGCAACCAGCGCACCACCGAGTCCATATCAAAGCCGTTATCCGAGGCACCTGTCTTGTAAGCCGTGAAACGGCCCAGCACGACGGCCATTTGACGACTCAGCACGCCGGCATGCCAGAGTTGCGTCAACATGCGCTCGACCCGGTACGGGGCTTCGCCCACATCTTCCAGGAACAAGATGCCGCCGTCGATCTGTGGGAAATAGGGGGTGCCCAGCAAGGAGCAGACCAGGGCCAGATTGCCGCCCCATAAAACACCGTGACCATCGACGGGATCCGAACCCTCGGACTCAAAGCTGAACAGCTCCAGCTCGCCACGCATCAATTCACCAAACAGCTCGGTGGTCAGCTCATCGGTTTCATCGCCGCCGAAATCGGCAATCGCGGTAGGGCCGGTGTAGCTGATGGCTCCTGTTTGCGCCAGCAAGGCCAGATTGAAGGCCGTGAAATCCGACATACCGACAAAGCGTTTGCCGCTATCGGCCACCGCGCGCCAGTCGATCTGACCCAAAAGCCGGCTTAAACCGTAGCCGCCGCGTGTTGCCATCACGATAGGCTGGGGCTGCTGCAAGGCGCGCTGCACAGCGGCCAGACGCTGGGCGTCCGTACCGGCAAAGCGTTCCTGCACGGCCAGGGCGTCCGGGTCTATGTCCACGGCAAAGCCCAACTGATTCAGGCGCTGGCTGGCCAGCTCCAGGCGTTTGGGCTCAAGGATCTGTCCTGAAGGCGAAAACAGATAAATGCCCGAACTGTCCTGCTGCCCACACTGGCATTGGCCATGTTCGTGGTGATGGTGATGGTGGTCGTGCTCGGGGCTGCTCATGATGAACCTTGAAAATAAAGTGCTGATATTTTAGCGAGACTGAGGAGTGCCATCCAGCGGCGATTGGACTGTTTTAGCCTGCTTTTGCAACTTCTTTTGATCACGCCGTTCGCGGAAAAAATCCCGCAAGGCCTGGGCCGCCTCCTCGGACATCAAGCCACCCGAAACACGCGTGTGATGATTCAGAGTGGGATGCAGATGCAAGGACTCCACACTGCCACACACCCCGGTCTTGGGATCGGCTGCCGCCCACACTACGCGTGACAAACGCGCATGCAGCAAAGCCCCCAGACACATCATGCAAGGCTCCAGCGTCACAAACAAGCTGGCGCCAGGCAAGCGGTAATTACCGACTTTACGTGTTGCGGCACGCAAGGCCACGATCTCGGCATGCTGGGTGGGATCATGGTCGCAAACCGTGCGATTGGAGCCTACAGACAGCAGTCTGCCGTCCGCGTCCAAGAGTACGGCACCTACGGGCACCTCGCCGATGCTGGCCGCCAGTTGAGCCTGCTCCAGGGCTAAAGCCATTGCCTGAGCATCACTCAAAACATCACTCTCTGTTGGCGGTGGTAAGCTAGTTGGCATCGTCAAATCCATTGCGTTATTCAAACCCTGTCGGCACAGCAAAAGGGTCATTTTACTGTCTATGCAGAACACTCCTGATTCTCACGCTATTTTGCGTGTTCGAGGCCTGAGCAAACAATACGCAAACGGGCATCAAGCCCTGCATGCTTTGGACCTGGATATCTGGCGAGGCGAAATCTTTGCCTTGCTCGGCGCCAACGGCGCAGGCAAAACCACCTTGATCAGCATTATCTGCGGACTGGTCAATCGCAGCAGCGGCACCGTGCTGGTCGATGGAGCAGACAATGTCGCCGACTACAAGCGCGCCCGCCAGAAAATTGGTCTGGTACCGCAAGAGCTGAGCGCCGATTCCTTCGAGACCGTCTGGAATACTGTCAGTTTCAGTCGCGGTCTGTTTGGCAAAGCGCCCAATCCGGCCCTGATTGAACAGATTCTGAAAGACTTGTCCTTGTGGGATAAAAAAGACAGCCCCTTGATTACGCTTTCGGGCGGCATGAAGCGCCGCGTACTCATTGCCAAAGCACTGTCTCACGAACCTGACATTCTCTTCCTGGATGAGCCGACTGCGGGTGTGGACGTAGCCTTGCGCCAAGGGATGTGGGCCTTGGTCAAGCGATTGCGCGATCAGGGGGTCACCATTATTTTGACCACCCACTACATCGAAGAAGCCCAGGAAATGGCTGATCGCATAGGCTTTATCAATAAAGGCTCCCTGCAACTGGTCGAGACCAAACATAATCTGATGCGCCGTCTGGGCGGCAAAACCCTGAGTCTACATTTGGCTGAGCCAGTCAGCATCCTACCCGCCTCGCTGGGTTCACTAGGCCTGCAGGCCTCCGCGGACGGCATGAGCCTGCTCTACCCCTTGAACAATCGCGACCAAGACCATGACTTGAGCAGCTTGCTGGCGGCGGTTGGGCAAGCAGGTTTGACGATTACCGACATCCATACCCGTGAACGCAGTCTGGAAGATATCTACGTTGAGTTTGTAGGGGCACAATCATGAATTGGTACGCCATTCTGGCCATTTACCGCTACGAAATGTCGCGCACCCGACGCACTTTACTGCAAAGCATTGTGGCACCCGTAATTTCTACCGCCCTGTATTTTGTGGTGTTTGGGGCTGCCATTGGCCATCGCATCAATGAAATTGGTGGCGTGCCCTACGGTGCCTTTATTGTGCCTGGGCTGACCATGCTCTCGGTGCTGACACATAGTGTCTCCAACGCCGCTTTCGGGATCTACTTTCCACGCTTTACCCGCAATATCTACGAGATTCTGTCAGCGCCCATTTCCCACTTTGAAGTGACCCTGGCCTTTGTGGGCGCAGCAGCCACGAAGTCGCTGTTTCTGGCAGCCATTATCCTGATCACGGCGCGCTTGTTTGTGCCTTACGAGATTGCCCATCCTATCTGGATGCTGTGCTTTCTGGCGCTGACTGCCCTGACCTTCAGCCTATTAGGCTTCATTATCGGTATCTGGGCTGACAACTTCGAGAAGCTGCAGTTTGTGCCCATGCTGATTTTGACCCCCCTCACTTTTTTGGGTGGCACCTTCTATTCCATCGACATGCTGCCCGAGTTCTGGCAGAAAGTAACCTTGCTCAATCCTGTGCTTTACCTGATCAGCGGTTTTCGTTGGAGTTTTTTTGATCTTGCCGATGTCAATGTGTGGCTGAGCCTGGGGATGACGCTACTGTTTTTAAGCCTGTTTCTGGGCGTCGCCGCCTGGATCTTCAAAACGGGCTACAGGCTGCGGCCTTGAAAAAAAAGGCCGGGACTATGAGCTATCCCGGCCTTTTTGGTCTTAACGGAATGCGGAACGACCAGTCAGAGCACTCACTCAGGATGCACGACACAATCCATAAAACTGGCTTGCTCCCCATACTGACGCAGCTTTGCTTCCAGCACGGGTGCAGGTACACCCTCGATAGGCTTATAGCCCAGACGCTGCCAATACCCTACTGCCGGTCCTAAAGACACGAGGCTGCAACGACGCAGACCACGCTGCCAAGCGTAGCGACGACCGGCGTGCAACAAGGCCCCAGCCACACCCCGGCCTTGCGCACGGCGCATGACTGCGCAGTCGTGAATAAACCATTGGTCTGCGGGCGAAGGCAGGCTGTTCAGCGCATCGCCCAAGGACGGCGGCAAAAGCCCCGCCCACGGATAAGACACCAAGTAACCCTGCATTTGATTGTCGCCATCACGTGCCACCCAGCAGCTCTCCGGTGCCAGTTCCAAGCGGTTCTGATAGAAGCTGCGGTCCTCTAGAAGATCCGCATCATACACATCAGCCTGGACTTCCAGCACCTGACTCAGATCGTGCACCTGCATTAATTCAATTCGTACATTCATAGCTGATACACGGTAGCGTCACGCCACCATCGTGCCGTTTCACTAGGTCAGTCGCGGAAATTATCGTATTGCAGCGGCAATTCCACATCGGTCTGTTTCAGCAACGCGATGGCCGCTTGCAAATCGTCCCGTTTCTTGCCGGTTACACGCAGTTTTTCACCTTGAATCTGCGTATCCACTTTCAACTTGGCATTCTTGATGGCGGCAATCAGTTTCTTAGATGTAGGCTGGTCCAGGCCCTGGCGCACCTTCACTTTCTGGCGGGCACCGGCCACGTTTTCCAAGACCTTCTCGGTGTCCAGACAACGCACGTCAATACCACGGGCGGAAATACGGCCACGCAGAATCTGCATCATTTGCTCTAACTGAAACACGCTGGGAGCCGATTGCAAAATGGTGGTCTCGTCTTCGAGTTCAAATTTGGCATCCGTACCTTTGAAGTCAAAACGGGTGGCCAATTCGCGGCTGGCCTGTTCAACTGCATTACGCAGCTCGTGGGTGTTGACCTCGGATACAACGTCAAAAGATGGCATTCCTAACCGTCCTGTTCCTTAAGTGCAGACAGGCCGCATCAAGCGACCTGTGTGCTTTTTAGAAAACGCTGCTCTTAGTCCGAAGCGGCTTGCTTGGCCTGCTGACGCAGCGCGAATTTCTGTATTTTACCGGTTGCCGTTTTGGGCAACTCTATAAAGCTGAAATATCGCGGTATTTTAAAGCCAGCCAAGTACTGACGGCAATGCGCGCGCAGTTCTTCCACGGTGACTTCTGCGCCGGGACGCAGCTCCACGTACACGTGCGGCGCTTCGCCCCAACGCTCGTCAGGCTGGGCAACGACGGCGGCTGCCTGCACGGCCGGATGGCGGTACATGACATCTTCAATTTCGATGGAGGAAATATTTTCGCCCCCGGAAATAATGATGTCCTTGCTGCGATCCTTGATGCGTACATAGCCATCCGGCTCGCACACGGCCAGGTCGCCGGTATGGAACCAGCCACCGCCCAGAGATTCCTGAGTAGCCTGCGCGTTCTTCAGGTATCCCTTCATGGTGATATTGCCGCGGAACATGATCTCGCCCATGGTCTGACCATCTGCAGGTACAGGCTGCATGGTTTGTGGATCCAGAACCTGTACAGCCCCTTGCAGGTGATAACGCACACCTTGGCGGGCATTGCGCTGCGCGCGCTCCTGAATATCCAGCCCACTCCAGGGAGCATGCTGTGCACAGACCGAGGCGGGCCCGTAGGTTTCAGTCAGGCCATAAACGTGAGTCAGAGCAAAGCCCATGCGCTCCATACCCTCAATCATGGTAGCGGGCGGCGCAGCACCGGCCACCATGGCTGACACGCCCTGGGGCAGGCGGGACTTCAGGGCTTCGTCGGAGTTGACCAGCAAAGAGTGCACAATCGGCGCACCACAATAGTGGGTAACGCCGTAATCGACCATATTGTCGACCATGGCCTGGGCCTCCACTTTGCGCAAACAGACGTTCACGCCAGCACGGGCCGCGATCACCCAGGGGAAAGTCCAACCATTGCAATGGAACATGGGCAGGGTCCACAGATAGACCGCATGCTTGGGCATGTCCCATTCCAAGACGTTGGACAAGGCGCCCAGATACGCACCACGGTGGTGATACACCACACCTTTGGGCTTGCCGGTGGTACCACTGGTGTAGTTCAGGGCAATGGCATCCCACTCGTTGGCGGGCAATTGCCAGTCGTAATCCGGGTCGCCTCCATCCACGAACTCTTCGTAGGTTTGCGAGCCGATACACTCTGCGCCAGTGTCAAAATAAGTGTCCACGACGTCAATAACCAGAATGGGCTCTTTGCTTTCGCGCAGGCTCAAGGCTTCTTTCATGACGGCGGCAAATTCGCTATCCACCAAAACCGCACGCGCTTCGCCGTGATCGAGCATATAAGCGATGGTGCTGGCATCCAGACGAGTATTCAAGGTGTTCAGTACAGCACCACACATGGGCACGCCAAAGTGTGCCTGAACCATGGGCGGAGTATTGGGCAACATCACTGCCACGGTGTCGCCTTTGCCAACCCCGGCCTTGGACAGCGCACTGCCCAACTGGCGGGTACGCGCATAAAGCTGCGACCAGCTCATCTTGATGCCGTTTTGGGCGGGCCCGTAAACCAGAGCCGGATAGTCAGGGTAGACAAAAGCACTGCGCTCGATGAAATCCAGCGGGGACAAAACACGATAATTGGCGTCTGTCTGGGGCAAATCCTGATCGTAAATACTCACCACAAAGTCTCCAAAAAAGGCGGGCTAACCGAAATCCACGGCGGTCCGTCTGATAATTGCGCTCTTACATTAGCTGGCTACGGCGCTTTGGGCAAGGTCGCCTTTTCAGCCATAGAGGCGCATAATGACACGCTATCTAAGGTATATATCGCGACCGGCTGACTGCTCGCTGACAGTTTGCCCCCTACCTGAAGGCCCTTCATGCCCGTAGCCATGCTGTATATCGCCGCCGGTGGTGCCCTGGGCGCACTACTGCGATGGCTCCTGAGCCAAACGCTCAATGTCCTGTTCCCCACACTGCCCCCTGGTACTTTGCTGGCTAACTTGATTGGCGGCTATCTGATGGGTATTGCCATGGCCTACTTCAGCGGACTGGGACTGGGCCACGAAGGCTGGCGGATGTTCATCATGACCGGTTTCCTTGGCGGCCTGACGACCTTCTCTACCTTCTCTGCCGAAATCATGACCCTGATGATGCAACAGCGTTATATCTGGGCCTTGGGCGGCATCGCCATCCATGTCGTTGGCTCCTTGCTGATGCTGGGTCTGGGCATGGCCACCTGGGGACTGCTGCGAGGACAAGCATGATAGACGTGCATTTTCTGCAAGCCGGCTCCCCACCACCCGATGTAGAGCAACGTTTCGGGAATCAGAACGCGTGGTTCAAACGTGCCTTGCGGCCTCTGGAAGTGAATATCCACACCTGGCGAGTCCATCAGGACAAGGCCCTGCCCGCAGCAGACTGCCCGGACCCTGTCGTGATCAGCGGTTCCTGGAGCATGGTCACTGACAAGCCGGACTGGAGCGAGAATCTGGCCGCCTGGATTCGGGATCGCTATCAGGCGCAAAGACCGTTGCTGGGTATTTGCTACGGTCATCAATTAATGGCTCACGCCTTGGGCGGACGCGTCGATTACCACCCGAACGGGGCCGAGGTGGGCTGTCTACCCATCCACCTGTCTGAGCAGGCACACGAGCATGAGCTGCTGGCCAATCTACCCATGCAGTTCCCTGCCCTGCTCACGCACCAGCAAAGTGTGGTGAGCTTGCCCGACCATGTGCAAGTGCTGGGCAGTTCCGCCCACGATCCCTATCAAATCCTGCGGTATGGCCCCGCTCAATGGTCGATCCAGTTTCATCCTGAGTTTTTCCCCGGTCTGCTACGGTACTGCGTGCTGCGCAAGGCTCAATCCTGGCGATCCCAGGGTATAGACCCGCACGCCCTGGCAGACCCTATTCAAGATACGCCTGATGCCCATCGTTTGCTGTGCAATTTTGTGCAGACTTATTCGCCTAGTGGCCCCTGTGGACGCCAGAAAAATTCGCCAGGTGTTTGACCCATCAAGTCCCGAAACGCCGCGACAAAGGCCGACATACTGTCATAGCCACACGCCAGAGCCACGTCAGTCACCCTTTCGTGCCGCTCCAAGAGAGGCAAGGCACTCATGACACGCAGGCGCTGACGCCAGACCCGGAATGTCAGCCCCGTTTGCTGGCGAAACAGACGGCTCAAGGTTTTTTCTGACAAGCCCTGTTGCTCTGCCAAATCCTGCAAGCTCCAGTCGCCCGATGGGTGAGCCTGCAATTGCTCACACACCTGCAAGAGGCGCGGGTCCGACGGCCAAGGCAGAATCAGGCCACTTTCCGGTGCAGCCAGCAAACGATCCAGCAAGACCTGCACCAGACGTCCCTGCGCTCCCTCGCGCTCATACAACACCGGCAAAAGACTGAACTCGCGAATCAGCTCGCGCAACAAACGGTCTACGATTACCACGCGACATGCCGTTGGTGCTTCGGGCAAGGCGCTGACATCAATATAAAGACTGCGAATCTGAGCATCGGGAGAGCTACGCACCCCATGCTCAATACCCGCAGGTACCCACACCGCTTGCTGAGGCGGTGCCATGAAGCGGCCGCTAGCCGTGCGCACTTCAATCACCCCGGTCAGCGCGTAGGAAAACTGCACCCAGGGATGTCGATGAGGGCGAGCAATAGCCTGATTAGGCAAGGTGCGCTCCTGACCATATAAAGGCCGGGGCAGGTAGCGCAACTGCTGCAAACTCGCTGGAATTGGCTCCGCCGGCATCAGAATGTCCGTTTGTCGATAATCCATATCCGTTTAGCGATAAACCCCCAAAAAAGTCTACGGTACAGTGAGGCCTTTCATAACACAAGCCTTTCAAGCCTCTCACAAACCCATGTTCTCTCAACTGCGACTGCTTTTTGACAACTTCACCCTGATCCTGATCAGCGTGGTGGCACTGGCAAGTTTCTTTCCCGCCTACGGCCAAGGCGCGGTGATCTTCGATGTGATCACTGGTCTGGCCATTGCCCTGCTGTTCTTCATGCATGGGGCCAAGCTGTCTCGCGAAGCCATCATTGCCGGAGCCACCCACTGGCGTTTGCACTTGCTGGTTTTTGGCTGCACGTTTGTCATATTTCCACTGCTGGGTCTGCTGTCCAAGCCCATCTTGCTGCCCTTGCTGGGCATGCCTTTGTTTGTGGGCATTCTGTACATGTGTGCCCTGCCCGGCACCGTGCAATCGGCCATTGCCTTTACCTCCATTGCTCGTGGCAATGTCCCTGCTGCCATTTGTAGCGCGTCAGCCTCCAGCCTGATCGGGATTGTGCTTACGCCCGTGTTGCTCAAGCTTTTGCTGGATGCTGACGGTGGCTCAGCCGCCTCGACCCTGGATGCCATCAAAAAAATCAGCCTGCAGTTGTTGCTGCCCTTTGTCGTCGGCCACCTGATGCGCCCCCTGATTGGCAAATGGATGGATCGCAACCGCAAATGGCTACGTAGCGTGGACCAGTCCTCGATCTTGCTGGTGGTCTACACCGCTTTCAGCGCCTCGGTCATTGGGGGCCTGTGGCAGACCGTGCCGCCCAAGTCTCTGGCTATCCTGGCCGTGGTCTGCTTGGTCCTGCTGGCCATCATCCTGTTCCTGACCACTTGGCTGGCTCGTAAACTGGGCTTCAATAAAGAAGACGAAATTGCGATTGTTTTCGGTGGCTCCAAGAAAAGCCTGGCAACGGGCGTTCCGATGGCACAGGTCTTGTTTACCGGTGCGGCCATTGGCCCGGCTCTGCTGCCCATCATGTTGTTCCACCAGATTCAATTGATGGCTTGTGCATTCATTGCGAATAAATATGCACAGCGTCCAAAAACACCAGAGGAAAAAGTACAACTGCAAGGTGCCTGATCAGATTTTGCTGAATCGCTCAACAAATGGCCCGACTTCAACATGAAGTTCGGGCCCTTGTTTTTCGCGCAGAAGAATGCCGATTTTTACTGAAGCTTGTTGATCTTGTCACTCAACGTTGCTGCCGACAGCTCCCCTGCCCGTACATCCACCAAGCGGCCCTGCTCGTCCAGAAACAAGGTGGTTGGCAAGCCTCGGCTACGTACGGCCTGACCTAGCTGCATTTGCGGATCGCGCCACATATTGCCCAACTCCAGGTTTTCTTCACTCAGATACTGCTGTATCACCTTCAATTCCTCACCCTGATTGGCGAACACGATATTCACATCGGGGCGCGTGGACTGCACTTGTTTGAAAGCCGGCATTTCCCGGCGGCAAGGAGGACACCAACTGGCCCACAAATTAACCACTGTCACCTTCCCCTTATATTGATCCAGGCTCTCCGGTGCACTGAAACTGGCTTGCATAGGGATCAGGTCTATCTCGGGTAAAGGCATGGTCGGCTCTACGCCGCCTCGACCGGCAGCGACCATGATCAAGGAAAAAGCGGCCACACCCACGGCCAGCCCGCCCGATACGGCCGGCAACACCGCCTTGTCACGCAGCACGCGCCACAGCACATAAAACCAAGCAGCCGTCACAGCGGCAGGGATCATCAGGCCACCGTCACGCAGATCCAGCCAGTGCAAGGGCTCACTTTGGTAGAACTCCCACTGCTGAACAAGGAAACCCAAACGCCCAACCAGCACGCCCAGAATAATCGCCCGCCACAAGACCGATTCGGCTCGGGTCTGCCTGCGTCTATCCAGCCACGCGGCCAGAAACAGCCCCAGCAATGCCGCGACCATAAAAGCAAACAAAGAGGTGGCAAAGGTAAAGGGGCCGAGCTGTATGCTTTGCATAAACATCAATCCTGACAAGACCAAGTAAAAAGAGACCCGCCATAAGCGGGTCGGGGCACTAAGGACAGACAGCGGCGCGGCTAAAAGATTCCCTCAGTCAGGAGGCCTTGCCCAAGATCTGCATGAATTGGCCCATTTTCGTGTGGCACTTGATACCCGGCTCCAACTCCACCCCACTGCTGACATCGATGGCATATGGGCTGTGCAAGGCGATCCGCTCAGCCACATTGTCGATACGCATGCCACCGGCCAGAACCAATGGGGGCAGCCCATCCTGGCCTTGCAGACGTGCTTGCAAACCCTGAATCAACGCGGGATCAAAGGCTGTTCCTGTTCCACCGTAGGCATCGTGATAACCATCCATTAACCAGGCGCGTGCATCGCGATAGTTCAGACACTGTTCCAGCAGGCCATCCACCGTATCCAGACCAGGCGCGCCCACTCGAAAAGCCTTGATATAAGGATGTGCGTAGCGACGGCATTCTTGCGGGCTTTCTTCACCGTGAAATTGCAGCAAGTCCGGCTGCACCTGTTCCAGAATTTCCCGCACAACACTCTCCGAGGCATTCACAAACAGGCTGACTGCCTGCACAAATGCTGGTACACGGGCGCGCAAGGCGACGGCTTGCTCCGTACTCAACATACGCGCACTTTTCGGATAAAAAACAAAGCCCACCGCATCCGCGCCTAACTGCACGGCAGCATCGATATCCTGTGCTCGGGTAAAACCACAAATCTTGACTCGGGTACGGCTGAACATCACACATCCTTGAATAAAAAAACGGGGGCCAGATGCCCCCGTTTGAATCATACAGCGTCCTTACTGGAAACTGCTGGCGGCATCATCCATTCCAAACCCATAGCTGTCGGAACCATACGTCGACTCCGTACCGAACTGGATCTTCGACTCATCCAGCAACACTTCACCATGCTTGTAATGCGTGACCAAACCAGGGAAGGTCAGAACGGCGGCCACCATCAACAGTTGAATGATAATAAACGGCACTGAGCCCCAGTAAATATCAGTCGTAGACACACGCTTGATCCGCTCGCCCGTCACCTTGTCGGTGTAGTCCTCTTTGGGGGCTACCGAGCGCAGGAAGAACAAGGCAAAACCAAAGGGCGGGTGCATGAAGGAAGTCTGCATATTGACCGCCAGCAAAACACCGAACCAGATCAGGTCAATGCCCATCTTGTCGGCAATCGGCCCGAGCAAGGGCACAATAATAAAGGCCAGCTCGAAGAAATCCAGAAAGAAAGCCAACAGGAAGGTCAGGATACTGACGATAATCAGGAAACCCCATTCCCCGCCGGGCATGTCGATCAAGAGGTGCTCCACCCACAGATCGCCATTGATACCACGGAAGCTCAAGCTAAAGACGGTCGAGCCCACCAGAATGAAGACCACAAAGCAGGACAGGCGGGTCGTCGATTCCATAGCCTGACGCAGTAGCTTCCAGGACAGGCGACCACGCGATACGGCCATAATAATGGCCCCCACCGCCCCCATTGCCCCACCCTCGGTAGGGGTAGCCACACCAATAAAGATGGTGCCCAACACCAGAAAGATCAGGAACAGCGGTGGCACCATCACAAAAACCACACGCTCGGCGATCTTGGAAAGTGTATTGAACTTGAGCAACTTGTTGATCAGCGCGATCACCCAGGCCGTTACCCCCCACAACAGCATCAGCACGACGATGTGCTCGTCCATGGGGATATTGGGGTGAGTGGCAAAATAGTGCTGCGAACCAAAGTAGGCCACGGCCGATGCCACCATGCTCAAGACAATCAGCGAGGTCAAACCACGGCTGCCATTAGGCTCCACATACACACGGGCCTCAGGCGGCAAGGCAGGAGCCGACTTGGGCTTGATGTAAGACATCACCACAATGTACAGAACATAGGTCGCCACCAACAGCAGACCGGGCAGCATGGCACCTCGGTACATATCACCGATGGAGCGCCCCAGTTGGTCAGCCAGAATAATCAGTACGATGGAAGGCGGGATGATTTGCGACAGCGTGCCCGAGGCTGCAATCACCCCTGTGGCTAACTTGCGGTCATAGCCATAGCGCAACATGATGGGCAAAGAGATCAAGCCCATGGAGATCACGGAGGCCGACACCACACCCGTCGTAGCAGCCAACATGGCACCGACCAGCACCACGGCAATGGCCAGACCACCACGCAACGGTCCAAATAGCTGGCCAATGGTATCGAGCAGGTCCTCTGCCATGCCTGATCGCTCTAAGATCAGCCCCATTAAGGTAAAGAACGGAACTGCCAGCAAGGTATCGTTCTCGACAATACCAAATACCCGTTGAGGCAAGGCCTGGAATAAGGCCGGCTGCATCATGTCCAGTTCAATGGCGACCAGACCATATAAAATCCCGATTGCCGACAAGGTGAAGGTAACGGGAAAGCCCAAGAGCAAAAACACGATCAGGTTAAAGAACATGATCGGAGCCAGATTATCAACCAGAAATTCCATTGTTACTGGCCCTTAGAAACAGAGGTTGTTGCATCGTTTGCCTGGGCAATCTGACGAATTTCCTGGGCAAGCTCTTCTTCTGCGCTCAGCCCGCCATTCCTTACTAAAGGGTTGGGACAGACACCACGCAAAAAGCCTATGCATTTGATCAGGTGGGACACACCGGCCAAAGCCAATAGGGCAAAACCGACGGGGATCAGTAACTTGACGGGCCAACGCACCAAGCCACCCGTATTGGAGGACTGCTCGTTCAGTACATAGGACTGCTCAAAAAACGGAATAGAGAGCCAAAAAATCAGCAAGGTTGCGGGCAAAAGGAAAAAGATCACGCCAAGAATATCGATCCAGACCTGAACACGCGGCGGAAAACGTTCCGCTAACGCATCGACCCGTACATGTTCATTCACAAAGAAGGTATAACCAGCCGCCAGCAAGAAAATGGCACCGAACAAATACCACTGCAATTCCAGCCACTGATTGGAGCTGACGCCATACACCTTGCGAACGATGGCGTTAATCGCACTGACCAACACCACGATCAGGGTTAGCCAGGTCACGGACTTACCAACGACCGTATTCAGACGGTCGATCAAACTAGACAATCGTAAGAAAAATTTCATGGCCTTGCTCAGGATATGGTCGCCTTCTGGATTCGCTTGTGGCTAATGCCAGAAGGTGGTCGGCCTTATACAGATAAGAATGTAAGAGAAGAAAATGGCTTCACATTTTATACGATTGAAACATGTGAGGCCGGTTCAGATACCGGGGATAAACCCTTTAGAAATACGCTAAATCATCATTTTTTTTCAGGCCGTTTCACCAAAACGCAATCCACTTAACTCATAGAGCAAATCGTAGGGATTGCTGGCGGGAATCCCAAACTGCTCAGGGTAATCCACCCCGGCCAAATACAGGCCACTGGCATCGAACGTCGGGGCCGATAGACGGCGATCCCGCTGTGCCAATAAATGCAACACCCAATCAGGCGGCTGACGGCCTTGGCCGATATAAATCAGCATGCCCATCAGATTGCGAATCATGTGATGCAAAAAAGCATTGGCGCTGAAACGGAACAGGAAAAAGTCGCCCTGCTGTTCAATCTGGATCTGCGACATGGTGCGCACCGGACTGGCCGCCTGGCACTGTGAGGAACGAAATGCACTGAAGTCGTGCTCACCGACCAGATGATGGGCCGCCTCGCGCATCAAGGCCAGATCCAACGGGCGGTACACCCAGGCAATACGGCCATGCAATAAAGGAGAGCGCACCCGATGCTGACGCAACAGGTATACGTAATGACGACCTTGGGCCGAGAAGCGCGCATGAAAATCTTCCGGCACTTCACGTGCCCATTGCACGGCAACGGAATCCGGCAACAAGGCGTTCAAGCCGCGCACCCATGACTCCAGGCTACGCTCGGCAGCCGTGTCCAGGTGAACCACTTGATTGAGAGCATGAACGCCGGTGTCGGTGCGACCGGCGCAGATCGTAGAAACAGGCTGGGCCGTAAAACGGCCCAGTGCCTGCTCCAGAACATCTTGAACGGTGTTGCCGCCGGCCTGACTTTGCCAACCCAGCCAAGGCGTCCCTTCATAGCAGACACCCAGTGCGATACGTCTCATGGTGGGTTTGCCTTACTGACGCACGGGAGGCTCATCCGAAGGCGGCTGATCCAGATCCAAATTGATTTTTTCCAGTTTTTCCCGAACCATCGCTTCACTGACGGGTGCGGGGGAATCATCGCCGTGGCGATTTTCGGTATTGGCACGGCGCAAAACCCAGGTCACCAGGGCCACAATCAACGCCAGTACTACGGCCATCACGGCCAACATATGTTCTTGAATCCAGGACACGGTCTTTTTTGCCTTGTTAACTGCACCGGCCATCGTGCCCTGCTCGGGCTCGGATGGCACGGAGATCGCTCCTGCCACGGCGGCAGAAGAAGCGGCGCCTGCAGCGCCAGAATGCGTATCGCCGGTAGCAGCATCGCTGCCGGCATCGCCCAGACCCAGCTCTTGTGCCGAATCCAGGATTAAGTCTTTAGCAGCTTCACCTTGAGACTGCAAGGCACGGCCCAGGGTGGAGACATTCTCTTCCAATTGAGACACACGATCGCCCGTCTCGCGCAGTTGATGCTGCAATTGCTGCTTGGCGTCACGGGCTTGCGTCCCGGCCGACAAGAGCAAACGATCCTGGCCGTGGGCCTGAGTACCCGACTGGCTCGAACCGCTTTGCGCCACACCCTGGGAAGCATCAGCCTGATCCTGCCCCTCCTGCGCAGCAGAACGCAAGGCCTGGGCCTGATCAACATACAAGCGGCGGGCTTGGGAATCGTCCATGGACAACATGGTCGCCGCATCAGGAATCTGTAGAGTTTTGCCCGCTTTCAGGCGGTGCATATTCTGATCGATGAAGGCATTCGGGTTCTGCTTTTGAACCGCCATCATCCACTGATAGGCACTGACACCGTCCTTGGCATGGCGACGTGCCAAAGCATGCAAGGTATCACCTGATTTCACGCGTACCGTGCTTTGAGCCTGCCCATTGGATGGCGTGGCCGAACCGGAAACCTGTACCGACACAGGCGCCTGACGGCCTGCCCGTGCTTGAGTCACCGCTTTCACGGCCACCGGGGCCGGAGCCAGAACACTGACCTGATGCAGGAACTGCCCACTATCACTTTGAATCTGCAAGAGCACATCGGCCACAGACCCCGAGAACATCTGCTCAGAGGACAGCCGAATGCGCCGCACTTGCCCCTGCGCGTCACGCTCGATCACGGCTTTTAAAGAATTCAGATCAACCGGAGGGGTCAAGCCAGCCTGTTGCCAGGCCGACAAGGGGGCAGGCGCCACTTTCAGGGACAGGCTTTCCTCAGGGCTGATCTGTCGAATGCCCACATCCAGCTTGAAAACCTGATTCGGAGCCGACACCAAACGACTATGACCAATCTCCAAAGCGGAAACCGGCGCAGCCGCCAGCATCCCGGCCACGAGCAGGGCCGAACCCAGCGTACGTACAGGATGCAGACGGCCAGCCATGATTAGAGCTCGCCCAAAGCAATACGCAACATACGACGCAGCGGCTCAGCTGCGCCCCACAGCAACTGGTCGCCAACGGTGAAGGCACTCAGGTACTCGGGACCCATGTTCAGCTTGCGCAGACGCCCCACGGGGATGTCCAGTGTGCCGGTCACGGCAACCGGAGTCAGCGAGTCTACTGTGGCTTGACGCTCGTTGGGCACGACTTTGGCCCACTTGGAACCTTCAGCCAGGATATCGGTGATCTCGTCCAATGGCACATCACGAGTCAGCTTGATGGTCAGAGCCTGACTGTGGCAGCGCATGGCACCGATACGCACGCACAGACCGTCGATAGGAATATGTTTATCCTGTGCACCACGGCCCAGGATCTTGTTGGTTTCCACGCCGCCCTTCCACTCTTCACGCGTCATGCCATTGCCCAGGTCGGAGTCGATCCAGGGGATCAGACTGCCGCCCAGGGGGACGCCGAAGTTTTTCTGAGGCAGATTAGGATCGCGCTGCGTCTGCAAGACACCACGGTCAATATCCAGAATGGCCGATGCAGGATCGTCCAGCAGGCTGGAGACGGACTGGTTGATCAGACCGAACTGCGTCAGCAGCTCGCGCATGTGCTGTGCACCACCGCCCGAAGCGGCCTGATAAGTCATGCTGGTCATCCACTCAACCAGATTCTGGTTGAACAGCCCACCCAGGCCCATCAGCATGCAACTGACCGTGCAGTTACCGCCGATGAACTGCTTGCCACCGTTGGCCAGCGCCGCATCAATAACAGGACGGTTGATCGGGTCCAGCACGATCACGGAGTTTTCGTCCATGCGCAGCGTGCTGGCCGCGTCAATCCACAAACCATTCCAGCCGGCAGCACGCAGCTTGGGATAGATCTGGCTTGTGTAATCTCCACCCTGGGCGGTCACAATAATGGGCAGCTTTTTCAAAGCGTGAATATCGTGGGCGTCCTGCAAAGGGCCAGCGCCGTCAGCCCACGAGGGAGCTGCGCCGCCAGCATTGCTAGTCGAGAAAAACACCGGCTGAAAAAGGGAAAAATCGCCTTCGTCGCGCATGCGCTGCATGAGCACGGAGCCCACCATCCCACGCCAGCCGACCAAACCTACCGCTTGAGTCATAGTAGTACCACCTGGATATATAAAAAAATAAAACGATAAAAGATACTATCGCAAAGCCTTGAGCACTGCATCCCCCATAGCACTGGTGCTCAGCAATTGGCAACCGTCTTCGTAGATGTCGCCGGTACGCAGACCTTGTTCGAGCACGCTGGCAACCGCCGCTTCGATACGTTTGGCCTGGTCTTCTGCATTGAGCGAGTAGCGCAGCAACATGGCAGCGGACAAAATGGTGGCCAAAGGATTGGCCTTGTCCTGGCCGGCGATATCGGGTGCCGAGCCGTGGCTGGGTTCGTACAAACCTTGCTGGGATGCGTTCAGAGATGCCGAGGGCAACATGCCAATGGAGCCTGTCAACATGGCCGCTTCATCCGATAGGATATCGCCAAACAGGTTGCCTGTGACGATCACGTCGAATTCTTTTGGTGCGCGCACCAATTGCATGGCGGCATTATCCACATACATATGGCTCAGCTCCACGTCCGGATAGTCGCGGGCCACATCAATCATGATGTCGCGCCAGAACTGAGACGTTTCCAGCACATTGGACTTGTCCACGCTGCACAAGCGTTTTTGACGCTTTTGTGCGGCCTGGAAACCCACGTGGGCAATACGGCGCACTTCGCTTTCGGCATAGTGCATGGTGTCAAAGCCCTGACGCTCGCCAGCGAAGTTGCCCTCTTCCACAGTACGCACGCCACGAGGCTGACCAAAGTAGATGTCGCCCGTCAGTTCACGCACAATCAGGATATCCAGACCGGACACAACTTCTGGTTTCAGCGTGGAAGCGTTAGCCAACTGTGGGTACAAAATAGCGGGACGCAGGTTGGCAAACAGGCCCATGGCACGACGCAGACCCAAAATGGCTTGCTCTGGACGCAGATGACGCTCCAGCGAGTCGTATTTCCAGTCGCCCACGGCACCGAACAGCACAGCGTCGGAGTGTTGAGCCAGACTCAGTGTTTCAGGTGGCAACGGGTGGCCGTGCACATCATAAGCGGCGCCGCCCACGGGAGCCACGGTCATTTCCAGATCCATGCCCAGAGCGCCTAGCACGCGCTGAGCCTGTTCAGTAATTTCGGGACCGATGCCGTCACCGGGCAATACTGCAATTTTATGAGTCATGATAAGTAGGACGTAAAAATTAGAGAATAAGAGTGAAGAACTCCGGCCTGATGGCCGGAGCATCTTGGCCGCCATACGAAGGCAGCCACAGCGAGGCTTTTACAAAGGGCCTGCAAGCAAGCTCAAGGCTGGCCAACCAGCCAGGGGTGACGAGCCAGACGTTCGGCTTCGTACTGACGGATCATGTCCGCTTTCTGCAAGGTCAGACCAATTTCATCCAGGCCATTCAAGAGGCTGTGCTTGCGCGAGGCATCAATGGTGAATGGCAACTCCCGACCTTCAGGCGTGATGACGCGCTGCTCGGCCAGATCAATACGCAGCTTGTAACCGGGGAAGGCTTTGACTTCATCGAACAGTCGGGCAACATCCAGCTCGTTCAGGACAATAGGCAGCAAGCCGTTCTTGAAGCTGTTGTTGAAGAAAATATCGGCAAAGGACGGCGCGATAATGGCGCGAAAACCGTATTGCATCAAAGCCCAGGGAGCGTGTTCACGGCTGGAGCCACAACCAAAATTCTTGCGCGCCAGCAGCACGGAAGCACCCTGGTAGCGGTCCTGGTTCAGCACAAAGTCCGGGTTCAATGGGCGGCGGGAATTGTCCATGCCAGGCTCGCCGTGGTCCAGATAGCGCAATTCATCAAACAAGTTGGGGCCAAAGCCGGTACGTTTGATGGATTTGAGGAACTGCTTGGGGATGATCAAGTCCGTATCCACGTTCTCCCGATCCAAGGGAGCAACCAGACCTTCATGAGTAGTAAATGCTTGCATGGTGTGGATTTCCTCAGTTGAACGAACGCACGTCGACAAAATGGCCAGCAATAGCGGCAGCGGCCGCCATGGCTGGGCTGACCAAGTGGGTGCGACCGCCCTGCCCCTGACGTCCTTCAAAGTTACGATTGGAGGTCGAAGCACAACGCTCGCCGGGTTCCAGACGGTCAGCGTTCATGGCCAGACACATGGAGCAACCAGGCTCACGCCACTCAAAACCGGCGTTCAGGAAAATTTTGTCCAGACCTTCTTGCTCGGCCTGACGTTTCACCAAGCCAGAGCCGGGAACAATCATGGCCTGCTTGACGTTGGACGCCACTTTGCGACCCTTGGCCACGCTGGCGGCCGCACGCAAGTCTTCAATACGGGCATTGGTACAGGAGCCGATGAACACGCGGTCGATACGAATATCGCTCAAGGGCATATTGGGCGTCAGACCCATGTATTCCAGGGCACGCTCCATGCCGTTGCGGGCAACCTCATCTTTTTCTTTCTCAGGATCGGGTACGCGACTGTCGATAGGCAGCACCATTTCAGGTGACGTGCCCCACGTTAACTGAGGGGTGATCTGACTGGCGTCAAGACGGATCACGCGGTCAAACTCGGCACCTTCGTCGGTATGCAAGGTGTTCCAGTACGCTACGGCCTGATCCCACAACACGCCTTTGGGCGAGTAAGGTCGGCCACGCAAGTACTGAATGGTTTGCTCGTCCACGGCCACCATGCCCGAACGTGCACCGGCTTCAATCGCCATATTGCACACCGTCATACGGCCTTCCATAGACAAGGCGCGAATCGCCGAGCCGCCGAACTCAATGGCATAGCCGGTACCACCCGCAGTACCAATCTGACCGATCACGTACAGAATCAGGTCTTTGGCGGTACAGCCAAAAGGCAGCTTGCCATCCACCTGGATCAACATGCTTTTGCTTTTTTTCATCAGCAAAGTTTGAGTGGCCAGCGTGTGCTCCACTTCCGACGTACCGATACCAAAAGCCAAAGCGCCCACCGCACCGTGCGTACTGGTGTGGGAATCACCACACACCACGGTCATGCCGGGCAAGGTGGCGCCCTGCTCGGGGCCAACAATGTGCACAATGCCCTGACGCACGTCGTTCATGCGGAATTCGGTAATGCCAAACTCTTCACAGTTGGCGTCCAGGGTGTCGACCTGCAGGCGCGAGATCGGGTCTGTAATGCCATTCTGGCGGGAGGTAGTAGGAACATTGTGGTCCGCCACCGCCAGGTTGGCACTGATGCGCCACGGCTTGCGGCCGGCCAGTGTCAGACCTTCAAAGGCCTGGGGGCTGGTCACTTCATGCAGCAAGTGGCGATCAATGTAGATCAAACAGGTGCCATCCGTGTCCTGATGCACGACGTGTTCATCGAACAGCTTATCGTATAAGGTTTTTGCCATTGCGCTCTCGCGATTCAGTTAAGACTACAACCCGCACAAAGCAGGCCGCATATAAATTTTTTCTTATTATGACAGGCGCAGTAACTGGGACAAGGCCAGTTACTATCCTAGTATTGGAACTACCAGGATAGTAACGGGTCAGACGGTACGCGAACGGCACCCCCTATCCCCTGCGTGCAACTGACCCTGACGGATGTGTCGCATTAATGGCTAGGACTTTAATCATGCATAATCCGTCAGTAAAGCCAGTAGCCTGGAGAAAGGCTGCCTCCCCTTGTCTTACTTTCAATTGGATACGCCATGAGCGCACTTCGTCTTCCCTACGACACCCTGTCTCCCAAAGCTTATCAAGGTCTACTGCAAACGAAACTGGCATTGGACAAAAGCAGCCTGGGCAAAGAGTTGATCGAACTGGTCAATTTACGTATTTCGCAAATCAATGGCTGCTCCTTTTGTCTGGAGATGCATGCCTCGTCCCTGCGCAGCTCAGGCGTGGCCAATGCCAAGATAGACAGCCTGGCAGGTTGGCGCGTTAGCGCGCACTTCGACGAACGCGAACGTGCAGCCTTGGAATGGACGGAGTCGGTGGTGGGTATCGCCCACAGTCATGCCCCCGACGAGCACTTCAAGCCGTTGAAAGCCCATTTCAGTGATGAAGAAATCTCGGACCTGACTTTTGCAATTGCCCTGATGGGCGCCTTCAACCGTTTAGCCATCAGCATGCGCAAGTAATACCCATGAAAAACGCCCTCAATCCTGAGGGCGTCATCGGTACTGGCTTAAGTCATTTAAAAATCAGTTTTCACGGCTTAGGGGCCTGCTGATACAAGGGCATGACCCGCTCCGAGATTGCCTGTAAATCTGCAATCCGGGTTGAAGAAGCCGGATGGGTAGACAAAAATTCCGGCTGACTTCTGCCCTGCTCCAAGGCGCCCATCTTCTGCCACAAAGTCACTGCCGCACGCGGGTCGTAGCCAGCACGCGCAGCCAGTTCAACGCCAATCAAGTCCGCTTCGGACTCATGGGTACGGCTATTGGGCAGCTCAAACATCACTTCGCTCAGCGTACCTCCCAGATCGTTCACCGCTTGCACGCCGGTCAGGGCGGACAAAACAGTCAAGCCAAAAGACGTCGCCATTTTTTGGGAAACCTGCTCACGCGAATGCTCACGCAAAGCGTGGGCCATTTCATGGCCAATGACGGCGGCCAGTTCCGCGTCAGTAGGCCGAATACGTTTAATCAGGCCACTGAAAACCGCCATCTTGCCACCCGGCATGCACCAGGCATTGACCTCGTCCTGATTGATGACATGGACCTCCCAGTTCCAGGAGCGCGCATCGGCCCGAAAAACACCGACTTGATCAATCAAGCGTTGAGCAATCGTTTTGACCCGACGAGTCTGGGTCGCATCCGTATCCAGCGCCTTTTGCTGCCGAGCCTGAGACAGCACCTGGGCATAATTCTGGGCAGCCACCTGATTCAGCTCGGCCTCGGACACCAGATTGGAAATGAACTGTTTGCGCTCAACACCTACAGCGCCGCCTTGCGTAGTCTGCACCGTGGCGCAACCTGTCATGACCAGAATCAGACCGGTCACAACAACGCGTTTTACTGTCGCAATACCTTTCATGATCAGCTCCGACACACAAACCTGACAAGAAAATGCAGTGCTATGCCTCTGCGCAAATGCTTAAACTCAGACACCACACTGCGAACGGTGACGCAGGCAATGGTCCATCAACACAATCGCCAGCAAGGCTTCAGCAATGGGGGTGGCACGAATGCCCACACAAGGATCGTGACGGCCCAGAGTCTGGACCTCGACCGCTTCACCGGCACGGTTCACGGAAGGGCGCAGGGTGCGGATGCTGGCGGTAGGCTTGATCGCCAGGGAAACCGTCACGGCCTGCCCCGAGGAAATACCACCCAGCACGCCACCGGCCTGATTGGTCTTGAAACCATCGGGATACAGCGCATCACCGTGCTCCGAGCCTTTTTGCGTAATGCAGTCAAAGCCAGCCCCAATGGACACACCTTTAACGGCATTCAACCCCATCATGGCGTGGGCGATATCGGCATCCAGACGGTCGTAAATAGGTTCACCCCAACCAGCAGGCACGCCTTCGGCCACGACTTCAATGCGGGCACCAATGGATTCGCCTTCTTTGCGCAGCTCATCCATATAGGCTTCCAACTGCGGCACGACGTCCAGATCCGGCGCGTAAAAGGGATTCTGCTCGACCACATCCCAGCTTTTGAACGGAATGGCGACAGGGCCCAGTTGGCTCATATAGCCGCGAATCTTCACGCCGAAGTGCTCGGCCAGCCATTTTTTGGCAATCGCACCGGCAGCCACGGTAGGCGCGGTCAGGCGAGCCGAAGAACGGCCACCGCCACGCGGGTCGCGGTTCTCGAACTTCTTCCAGTAGGTGTAATCCGCATGGCCGGGGCGGAAAGTGTCCAGCAGATTGCCGTAATCCTTGCTACGCGCATCGGAATTGCGAATCAACAGGCTAATGGGCGTGCCCGTGGTACGGCCTTCGTAAATGCCGGACAGGATTTCCACCTGGTCGGGCTCACGGCGCTGAGTTACGTGGCGCGAGGTGCCAGGACGGCGGCGATCCAGTTCAAACTGAATATCCTGTTCAGACAGCTCCAGGCCCGGAGGGCAGCCGTCGATCACTGCGCCAATCGCTGGACCATGAGATTCGCCGTAATTCGTGACGCGAAAGCTTTTACCTAGAGTATTGCCGGACATAGAGAGAGTGAACGCAAAGAAATGAGGAAAAATAAAAGACAGGCACGATTATGGCATTGTTCCCGAATCCGGACATGCCCTGGACCGCGCCCGATCTTTCAGGAAGAACAACTGACGGCCAGCTCCGCACTGCCTTCTGGCGGCGGCATGGCATAGGCCTCAAAACCGGCCCGCTCGGTATAAGGGTCGCGCAGCAACATCAGCATGGTGTCGATTTCACTGGCGTCGTCCTTGGCAGCGGCCTGAATGGCCTGCTCGGCCAAGTGGTTACGCAATACATACAAGGGATTGACGCGATTCATGGCCTCACGCTGCTCGGGCGTATCGGAACCATCCAAGGCAAGACGCTGGCTATAAGCCTGCCACCAGGCCTGGGCCTGATCCTCAGAACCTTCAAACAGGCTCAAGAAAGCGTCGGGCGCCTTGCTGGCCTGGGCCAGAGCACGAAAGGACAAGGTAAAATCTGCCCCGCTGTTGTGCAGCAAACGCCACCAATCATCGACCAGTTGCGCATCATCGGCCTGCCAGGTGCGCAGACCCAGCTTGGCCTGCAAATTGGCGTGATAGCGATTCAGAAAACTGGCTTCAAACGTCTGCAAGCGCTCTTTTACCGCATCGACGTCCGGATCCAGCACCATCAAGGCGCTGGCCAGGCGGTACAAGTTCCAATGCACAATCGCAGGCTGTGCATTCCAGGCGTAACGACCTTGATTGTCGCTGCGATTGCAGACGTGATTCACACGGAATCGGTCCATGAAGCCGTACGGGCCATAATCAATGGTCAAGCCCAGAATGGACATATTGTCAGTATTCATGACACCGTGGCAAAAACCGACGGTTTGCCAGTCGGCCACCATCTGGGCGCTGCGGTGCGTCACTTCCTGCAAAAAGCGACAGACACGTTCCTGCTCCGAATCGCCTTCGACCAGCAATTCCGGATAGAACTCGCGCAGCACATAATCCAGCAACTCTCGCACACGCGTGGCGTCGTTAGCCCAATGCTCGAACGAGCCAAAGCGTACAAAGCTGGGGGCAACACGGGTCACAATCGCGCCCGTTTCCACGGTTTCCCGGTACACAGGCGTATCCGAGGTAACCAGGGCCAAGGCCCGGCTGGTCGCAATGCCCAAACCCGCCATCGCTTCGCTGGCCAGATATTCGCGCACACTGGAACGCAGCACGGCACGGCCATCGCCCATACGGGAGTACGGGGTTTTACCGGCGCCCTTCAACTGCAATTCCTGCGGGCCCGTGGGGGTATCGATTTGCCCCAGCAAATGTGCGCGGCCATCACCCAATTGCCCCGCCCAGACACCGAATTGGTGGCCGCTATAGACAGCCGATACCGTCAGGCCACCCGGCAAGGGAGCCTGGCCGCTGACCACATCCAGAAATTCCGGCTCCCCCAAACGGGAGATATCCAGGCCCAGTTGCGCCGCCAATTCCTTATTGACGTGCAGCAGGCGCGAATTGGCCAGAGGCTGAGGCGGAACAACGGTGTGAAAGGCAGAAGGTAAATCTGCAAAACGATGCGCGATGGTCAAGCCATCAAACAAGCTGGACATACCGCCTCCTTAGGCTGATTTGGCGGCTTTGGCAGCCTCGGCCTTTTCGGCCTTGCTACGCTGCTTGGCTGCTTTCTTGGCAGGCCAGAGATAGAAAATGGCGCAGAAATAATAAATCAGGGACAAGACAATTTCGGCAATCGCCCAGGGCAACACGTCTGCCACCGGATCCGACCAGGCACGCATAACCCCTTCTGCGAAATACAGCAGAATCATCATGGAGGTCCATTGCAGGGTATACAAATTGCCCTTGAGCACGCTGCGCAAGGGCAGCACCAAAGGAATCACTTTCAGCACCAGCCAGGAGCCGCCGGGTTTCAAGGGCGCAAAATGAAGCTCCCAGGCCAGGCACAAAGCAATCAAGGCGACCAAAGCCAGGGCCGCCACTCGATGAAGTATGGGGTTTAAAGGTTCATGCATGCTGTTATTATCACCTGAACCCTGTCGAAAAGCAGCGTCCGCCGCATCAAACCGCTATGAAAAACGACGAGAACCCTCCTATGTCCTCTGAGCAAGCTGAACAAACAGACTTGAATCCAGAAAACACCGCTCCTGCTTTGCAGCAGGAGCCCGCGCCCACTGCCAAGCATCACTTTTTAAGTGTGGCGCGCTTTGCCATCAAGCGGGTGGCTGAAAAAGATCTGATGAAGGTGGCCTCCAGCCTGACCTACACCACGATCCTGGCCATTGTGCCCATGCTGACCGTGGTGCTGGCCCTGTTCACCGCTTTCCCCCTGTTTCAGGAATTTGAAAGTGCTCTGGAAGGATTTTTGACCCGTAATCTGATGCCCGAGGTGGTATCAGAAAACATCATGCTGTATCTGAACCAGTTTGCCGCCAAAGCCTCCGGCCTGACGGCGGTAGGCAGCTTGTTCCTGATTGTCACGTCCATCATGCTGATCATGACGATTGACGAGACCTTCAACAATATTTTCCAAGTTCATACGCAGCGCCCTTTGGGCCAGCGCCTGCTTGTGTACTGGGCCATTATTTCGCTGGGCCCCATTCTGACAGGTGCCAGCCTGTGGGCCACCACCATTCTGGCGCGGGAGTCCTTAGGGTATATCGGCGACTTGTCCGGCATTGTGTCCTTCGCCCTGGCCTACGTGCCTTTCCTGTTTACTGCCCTGGGGCTGACAGCACTGTTCATGTATGTGCCCAACCGCCGTGTATGGTGGCGCGACGCCCTGATCGGCGGAGTAGTCACGGCCGCCTTGCTGGAATTGATGAAAGCCGGTTTCGCCTTCTACCTGACGCGCTTTCCCACCTACACGATTATCTACGGTGCCTTTGCCATCCTGCCGATCTTCCTGCTGTGGATTTACATCTCCTGGCT
This sequence comes from Alcaligenes faecalis, assembly GCF_041521385.1. Lineage (NCBI taxonomy): Bacteria > Pseudomonadati > Pseudomonadota > Betaproteobacteria > Burkholderiales > Alcaligenaceae > Alcaligenes > Alcaligenes faecalis. The sequence goes on from NZ_CP168006.1 coordinate 179,530, forward strand.
GATCGTCCTGCTGGGCGCCTCCATGGTGGCGATTCTGCCCGACTGGCGTGGCCGCAACTGGGTCAAGACCAATGTGCCCGGCATCGCCTTTACCGATGCGGTGAACCTGCTCTATCAGCTATGGCTGAACCGTCAGAATCAGCAGGGACTGAGCATACGTGAACTTAGCCACAAGCTGGAACGCGACCCGGACGAGCTGTACGGCATTTTATGCAAGCTCAAGTCCATGGGGCTGATTGCGGATACCCAGCAAGACAATGACGAACAGTGGGTCCTGAGTTGCGATCTGCGCCAGGTCAGCCTGAAACAACTGACCAAGGCATTTCTGCTGGACCGCGCCCATACCCACGAGGGTCCGCTAGAATATGTATTCAATTATCTTTCTCAGTTTTTCGATCAGCGACTATCCAATCTGGAAGAACTGTTTGAGTCGCCGCAAGGCATTCTGACAGGACAACCAGCCATACTAAACGCCGATCCCGGTCAGGAGACCCAGTATGCTAAAAGTCAGTGAAATCCTGCGTGTCAAGGGAGACACGCTTTATACAGGCACCCCCGAAATGACCGTCGAAAAAGCGGTACAGAGCATGAGCGAACTGGATATTGGTTCGCTGGTGATCATGGAACATGGTCAGTTGGTGGGTATGTTGACCTTTCGCGAGATCATTCGCCACTGGCACGCCCAGGGAGACAAAGCCCAAGGCTTCACGGTGCGCAGTATCATGGATGACGCCCCCGTCAGTGTTACCCCCAACACCAGCGCCGACGAAGTGCAGCGACTGATGCTGAACAACCACGCACGCTACATGCCCGTCATGGACGGCCCGGTGCTGATGGGGGTTATTTCCTTCTTTGATATGGCGCGTGCCATTGTTCATGCCCAGCAGTTCGAGAACAATATGCTCAAAGCCTACATCCGCGACTGGCCTACCGATTCCGAGCAGGCCAGCGCACCCTGACCCACCCACGCCAGCCGCCCTTACTGTTGGCGCTGCAATTGCTCCCAGGCCTGCGCAAGCAGGCCTGGATCGTTTTTAGCCAGCCAATTGTGATCGGACAAGGTACGACGCCACTGTCGTGCGCCCTTCTTGCCGTGCGGCCAGCCCAGCATGCTCTTGATCACAATACGTAACGGCACACCGACCTGAACATAGTGCCGGGCATAAGCAATCATCTGCTCCACCACAGTGTCCTCGTCCATCACGGAATGCTCAGGCCACAGGCGACGATGAATCTCACTTAATACCGCTGGCGTATGCCAGGCGGCGCGACCGAGCATTACGCCATCGAACTGTTGTTCCAACTCGACTGCCTGACCAGGTTCCTGAATACCACCATTCAAAATGAACAGCGCCTCGGGAAAATCCTTTTTCAGTTGCAAAGCCACGTCATAGCGCAGAGGCGGAATCTCCCGATTGTCCTTGGGCGACAAGCCTTTCAAGACCGCATTGCGGGCATGTACTGTAAAGACACGGCACCCGGACTCGAACAGCATACCCACAAAGTCCCGCACAAAATCATAGGACTCGTTGTAATCCAGCCCCAACCTGTGTTTGACGGTAACAGGCACCGATACAGCATCCTGCATGGCTTTGACGCAGTCAGCCACCAGTTGCGGCTCATTCATCAAACAGGCACCGAAAGCACCTTTTTGAACCCGCTCAGAGGGGCAGCCGCAGTTCAGATTAATTTCGTCATAGCCCCACTGCTCACCTGCCAGGGCACTGGTGACCAAGGCGTCCCGGTCACTACCCCCCAGTTGCAAGGCTACCGGATGCTCGGCCTGATCAAAATCCAGATGGCGTGCCTGATCACCGTGCGTCAGCGCACCCGTCGTGATCATTTCCGTAAACAGCAAGGCGCGCGGCGCCAGCAGACGATGAAAAAAGCGGCTGTGGCGGTCAGTCACATCAATCATGGGCGCCACACTCAAACGCCACATCTGGCTGTCCGGCATCACAAAATTAGTCATAAACAGGGAGCAAAAGGCCTGACGGCAGGCTTGGTAAAAAAGGAAAACGCCCATTTTAATGGTTTCAGCCGGCCACAGGACAAAGATAAAGCGCGGTAAATCGCGGCAAGGCCCCAAAAATCTGGCGCACTAGTCTAAAATCAGCCGTTTGACCTACTCGCGCGCCTAAAAATGCGCCAACAACCGGATTCTCACTGAAAGCATGGCTGTTTTTACTTCTGTCAGCGAACTTGACGCCCGCGAACTACTGGAACACTACACACTGGGTGAGTTCGTTTCCTTACGAGGCATTACCGCCGGCATTGAAAACACCAACTACTTTCTGAGCACCACCCAGGGCGAGTACGTTCTGACTTTATTTGAAGTCCTGACGCTGGAACAACTGCCCTTCTACATCGAACTGATGCACCATCTGGCCGCCAAAGGGGTGCCGGTGCCCGAGCCCATGACCCGCCGCGATGGCAAACGCATCTGTGTCATGCATGGCAAACCCTGCTCGATTGTGACGCGTCTGCGTGGGGGCTACGAGCCCGAGCCTACGGTGGAACACTGCCGCCAGATCGCCCGCACCCAGGCCCAGGCTCACCTGGCCGCTCAGGACTTCCCCCTGGAGCAGCCCAATCTGCGTGGCTTGAGCTGGTGGAAAAGCACCGTACCCCAAGTCCTGCCCTTCCTGGATGCCAGCCAGTCCGAACTGATTCAGGCGGTTCTGCACGAACAAAGTAACTTTGCCGACAGCGATACCTACCGCTCCTTGCCCCAAGGCCCGGCCCACTGCGACCTGTTCCGCGACAACGTGCTGTTTGCCGGCACCTCGGAAGCGCCCCAGATGGGCGGCATCATCGACTTTTACTTTGCCGGTTGCGACACCTGGCTGTTTGACGTGGCTGTGGCTGTTAACGACTGGTGTATCGACCGTCTGAGCGGTGCCCTGAACCAGGAAAAAGCCCAGGCCTGGCTGGAATCCTACGCCCAGGTGCGGCCCTTTACCGAAGCTGAGCACAGCGCCTGGCCTATACTGATCCAGGCCGCCGCGCTGCGCTTCTGGATCTCGCGCCTGTACGACTTTTATCTGCCCCGCCCCGCTCAAACTCTGAAGCCGCACGACCCGCGGCACTTTGAGCGTGTGCTGCGCCAGCGTCGCGACCATGCTGTACCGGCGCTCCCTCGATAAATACGGATACTGATATGCAAGCTGCCAAGCTCCCCTTTCTTTACGGGTGGTACTGGATTCAGGAAGGATTGCGCTTGTTCAAGCTGCAACCGGCTGCTCTGTTCTTCTGGAGCCTGATCACCTCCATCCTGATCAACCTGAGCAATATTTTCCCCATCATCGGCCAGATGGTGCTGATCGTGCTGGTCCCGACCATGACCTTCATCATCCAGAATGCCTGTCGCCGTATTCATAAGGGAGAAGTCATCCGCCTGGGCATGTGGAGCGAACCCTTAAAGCCTGCCCCGGTACGTAACCGTTTGATCAAGCTGGGCTTTATTTACCTACTGGCCTGCCTGGTCGTCGGCTTTGTGGCGACCTTCCCTTTTGTGAATGAGCTGTCCCAGTTGATGGACAACAGCAATGCCACTCCACAAGAAGTCATGGCGGCCTTTCGCAAGCCTATTATTTTGTTCTTCGTACTGTACCTGGGCCTGTCCGCCCTGTTCTGGCACGCTCCGGCGCTGGTAGGCTGGCATGCCATCCCAGTCAAGCAAGCCCTGTTCTTTTCCATGGTTGCCTGCTGGCGTAACAAGGCCGCCTTCCTGCTGTACGGCCTGTGCTGGGCGGCTGCCTTTTTCGCCATCCAAACCTTGGGCGGGCTATTACTGGGGGCCGGTTTAAGCCCAGGCACGGCGACCATGGTGCTGACACCTATCAACCTGACCATGGCCGCCATTCTTTACGCCAGCTTCTACCCGGCTTACCGCAGCGTATTTGGTGATCCAGCAGGCAACACCCAGCCAAACTAAACACGGTTCAGCCCTGCACCGCCTCCTGTTTGCCGTATCTCCTGCAGGGCGGCCACCCAAGGGTAAAACTGCTCCGGTCTGGATAAATAGCCGACCGGAGCTTCCAATACCGACCGCGCCCTTCTATGCCAACGAACTGCCCCTGGCAATACTGCCGGACAGAATCTCAAGGGCTGATCATTTTCATCCAGAAAGCAGATATCCAGAGCCTGGCGCATTCCCCATAGATGAACCGCTCTGCAAGGCCGCAGCCACACAGCAGTTGTGAAACCCTTGTTCTTTGGAAGGGCATCCCAGCCGCGCCAACGGGCCAAGAAAGTATGGGCGTCGAATACATACAGGGGCTGGGGTTGCGCCTGCTGCAGCGGCTGTTTGATCAGTACTGATATGGTCATCCCCCTAGCCTCCCCCTGCCAACCAAGGGCCTAACAGACTCATGGCAATCACCAAAAACGTGCAGGGAAAAATGCATACGACCAAAGGAGCCAGCAAATAAACGGGTAGTTTGAGGGCTCTTTGCTCGGCTTCCAGGTGTAAATGACTACGCAGTTTTTCTGCTTGAGAACGCAGCAACAAGGCCAAGGACAAACCCGTGTCCTGCGCCAGCTCCAAAGACAAGGCCAACTCCTCCAACTCTGCCTGCCTGAAGCTCAAAGCGACATTACGCATCGCTTGCGGCAAACGCCGTCCTGCTCGAACCTCGCCCTGTACCTTGTTCAAGCTGATCAGCAAACTACCTTGCGGTAGGGCCTCCGTTGCCCGTGCCCAGGCCTGCTGCAAACCCAGCCCGGACTCGACAGCCAGCACCAGCAGATCCAGAAAGAACGGCAAATCCCGGCGGCAGCGGGAATGATGTCGGCGCTGCAATTTTTTTCCCCGCGAAATAGCTTGCAATACGCTCAGGAAGAAACCCATCACAACCAACCCTGCCAGCTCCAGCAATGAAGCCCCCTGAGTCAACAAAAAAGCACTGACAAGACTTGAGAGCAATCCAGTCAAGGCCACACGTTTGCTTAAAAACTCCCGTACCTCCTTGGCATACGAACCCCATAATCGCTCGGGCCACTCATGTACAAAAGGCAGGGACAGGCAAATATTCAAAGCTCTGGAAAACGGAGCTTCCCACGCCTGCCAGGCCGCCTGCCCCAAACTGCTGCCCCCTTGCAGCAAAAGCAGATATCGGCCACGCCAAGCCCAGAGGAGCGCGATCAAGAACAAGGCCGCACTCAGGGCAGAGAGCATCCAGATCAATGCGAGCATACTCACCCCTCCCCGCGCAGAATCACTTGCATCCACCACAGCCCTATCACCAGCATGGCCACTAGCGCCCCCGCCACCCAAATGCCTAATGTGTTGAACCAGGCTTGCTCAAATGCCGCGGCATCCAGAAGGTATAAAGCTCCCGCCACAAAACCCGGCAAGCAGAACATGATTCGCGCCTGCAAACGAGCCTGAGCAGTCAAGGCAACGATCTTGTCCTCGATCGTCAGACGCGCTCGAATGGTTTGCGCCAATATCTTCAATCGCTCCCCCAGCCCCGCCCCTGTACTCTGGCCCATCTGTAAGGCGCTGACCAGCATGGCTAGTTCTGGCACAGACACTCGGTCCACGAGATCCCGATACAAATCCTTGGTATTCACCCCCAAACGCTGCTGGCGCAAGAGCAAGCGCAACTCTTGTCCCAAAGGTGCAGGCAAGGATTGAGCCAACTGTTGCAAGGCCGCTTGCAACGCCAAGCCTGCTTGCAAGCTCAAGGCCAACGACAGCACAAAGTCCGGCAATTGTCGTCGTAACTTTTCCAGGCGTCGCCGTGCCAGCCCGCGCAGAAGCACTAAAGGCGCTGCCGCAGCCAACAAGACCACTATCGCGGCCAGCCAGAACGACTGCATCAGCCACCACGCCGTCAGAAAGATCAGAGGCAATAAGGCCCAGGCCCCAACAGCCAGATACTGGCTGCGTACAAAGACAAAATGCGACTGCAAGCTCTGCTCGGACTGCTTAAGCAGTTGCTGTCTATAGCGCGTAGCAAGCCCCTGTCCTGAACGCAGCAGCACATACGCCAAAGCGGTGGTGCCCAAGACAATCAGCAAAACACTTAACAATCTCATGCTTGCCCCTCGGGTGGGGAAACATACTTCGACCGCAAACCACTGGCAGCAAAACCAAACTCCGGGCGATAGCTGTACAAGGTTTGCAGTTGAATACGCTGCGCCTCGATGCCAGTCACCTCCACAATCTCGTGAACCAAACGCTTGCCATCGGGCAAGCGGCTCAACTGCACAATAATGTGCAAAGCCCGCGCGATATGCTCTCGCACAACCAGCAAAGGCAAATCCAGACCAGCCATCAAGACCATACCTTCCAAACGTGACAAGGCATCTCGCGGGGTATTCGCATGCAAGGTCCCCATCGATCCCTCGTGGCCGGTATTCATGGCCGACAACATGTCGAAGGCTTCTGCACCCCGGCACTCCCCCACCACAATCCGGTCTGGCCTCATGCGCAAGGCTTGTCGCAACAGACTCCGTATATCCACCTGCCCCTGACCTTCTGCATTCGCAGGCCGTGACTCCAAAGCCACCCAATTGCTGTGCTGCAACTGTAATTCGGCCGCATCTTCCAGGGTAACGATTCGCTCGCCTGAATCAATGCACGTGCTAAGCATATTCAGCAGGGTGGTTTTACCTGTACCCGTTCCACCCGAGACCAGAATATTGCAGCGCCGCTGCACCGCCTGTTGCAGGAAAGCAGCCATCTCCGGTAACAAACTGCCCGTCTGCAACAGATCCTCCAGCCCCAGGCGTCGTTTGGGGAACTTGCGTATGGTCACGCAGGTTCCTTTGACCGCAATGGGTGACAGTACCGCATGGAAACGCGAGCCATCCGCCAAGCGCCCATCCACTGCGGGCGAGCTGATATCCAGCCGTCTACCCAAGGGAGCCAGAATGCGGTCAATAATCGCCCGCAAGGCCGACTCACTGCTGAACACCAGGGGATGGGCCTGGAGCCGCCCCGCCTGCTCAACAAACACCCGGTCGTAATGGTTAACCATGATCTCCGAGACCGAAGTATCGGCCAACAAGGGCTCCAGAGGTCCCAAACCCACCGCTTCGGCACAAACACTGGCTTGCAATCTGGCCTGCTCATCCTTGGGAACAGCGCATTGGGCCTGGATCAGGCGCCCCAGACAGTCGAAAGCTTCCTGTTCCAGCTGCTTGTCGCTTACACGGGACAAGTCCCGACGCTCCAGCTCCAAAGCACTTAACAAGGCCTGATGCAGACGTTGCTGCTCTTGTCTGAACAACTCACTATCGGATACTGAAAGATCTGCTTGCCCTGCCGTAAAGAAGCCCTGTTCACCTTGTACAGTCTGTCGCGGCTCCTCCATGAGCAAAGACGGTGGTTCGGAGGTTTCCATTGGACACTCCTGGTTCGGAACAGCCATCTCACTTCGCGGCTGAACCGCCTGCCCAACGCCAGTAATCCGCAGCTTGAACCCGCCCAGCACCAGCACATCCCCCAAGCGCAAGGGCCCATCGTCATATACCCGTTTGCCGTTTAGTTGCACCCCTGTCAACGAGCCATGATCCTGGATGTACACTGCCCCCGCTCGTTGCAACAGACTGGCATGTTGACGTGCGATACGCCAGGATGGCAGAACAAGATCACAGGCAGGATCACGCCCTATCAAGGCAGGCAAACTGACCGTGCAGGGGCGCGCCGTCCCCAGCTCCGACTCAAGCTCAAGGTTCAACACGAAACACCTCACTATCGGGTTCTACCCATTGCGACCAAGCGTCTTGCCTTGCCCCCTTGGGGAGAGCACGCACAGGCGTATTCAGTCGTGGGGCATCCGGAAATGCTTGATCCAACCACTGCGCAGCATTCGCCTGCCTGGCCAACAAATCAGGATGTTCGGCCGCTACCAAGGTCGGGGTCACAAAAACCGCCAACTCCGTTTCCTGCCGAGCAAAGCGTTCAGAACGAAACAAGGCGCCCAACACGGGCAAACTGGCCAGCCCCGGCAAGCGATCCACATGCCGGGACTCTTCCCGCGAAATAAACCCTGCCAGCACCAGGGTCTGCCCAGAACGCACATTGAACTCGGTCGAGGCTCGTCGAGTCTTCAAAGACGGCCCGGCAGGTTGAGACAAGCTGGCATCAACAGAGCTGACTTCGACCTCGATCTGTGAGCGCACCAAGCCACCACGCTCCACTCGCGGCACAATGCGCAGCGAAACACCGTAAGGCTTGAAACTGGTCTTGCTGTTTCCCTTGTCGTCCGTGGTGGTGTAAGGCAACTCGCCCCCGGCCAGAAACTCGGCTTGCGAACCACTGCGTGCCAACAACTGCGGTTGCGCCAGCACCACCGCATGCCCCTCCTGAGCCATGGCCTGAACGCGAGCAGACATCAAGGCGCCAACACCAAAGAACGCCGCCCCCTGTTTGGCAGGAAAAGCCAAGGGCAAAACAGCTTCACCCGGTCTATCCAGAAACTGATGAGTGGCCCCATCCCAGGCGCCGCCCATACTCAAGCCGCCTTGGGAACTACCGTCCCAGCGCACTCCCAGCTCCCGCAGGCTGTTACGTGGTACCTCGACGACCTGCACATCCAGCAAGACCATCGGTTCCCAGCCGTCCTGCTGCGTGAAATCCAGCAATTGAGGGTGCTCCTGGCTTAAAGCCTGAATGCGTTGCTTGTCCTGATCACTCAGCCTTTCTCCTTCCAATACCAACTTGCCACCCAATTCACTGATACGTAGCTCAGGAATACGCTCCAGCAAACCACGTAGCTCCGCCAAGGTTTGCCTCTGGTTTTCGGGTGACACCTCAACGTGGTAGGACTGGCTTTGCCCGGAATGAGACCAGACTTGCACCACCGTGCTGCCCGTCTTGCGTGCAAACAGAATCAGCTCGCCCGATTCCGTGGTGACAGCGTGAACAATGTCACCGTCGCCGACCGCCACCCGCTCCACCTGCGTATCAGGTAGAACCATCAACTCACCGACTTGTAGCCCCAAACCCTGGGCCTGACTTTGCAAACTTGCACTACACAGGGCTCCAGACAGCACACTCATAGCCGCCCGCCTACACCAATAGCGATTTTTGCTCATGGCTGCTGCCCCACAGAAAAGCCGTCCGGCATATCCAGCCAACCCAGGCGCTCCACTTCTGCCTGGCCAAGTTGCTCAGCCGGTCTGTTGCCGTACAAAACCTGTACAGGTTGTTTGGGCGCGACACCCGAGCCGAGCCCCAGAATATCCGCCAGCTCCCCACGCACCGCCGCCTGATGAGGTGTATGGTCATCCGGATTACGCAGCAAGGCACTGATGCGTCCATGCTGTCTGGCCGCCAGTAACTTCAAGGCATCGTCCGGGCCTACATCCAAGGTCAAGGTGTTATAGGCATCCTTATCCAAACGAGCAGTGGCCGAAGCTTCCCCCGACTTTTGCCCTGTCGCCAGGACCAGGACAGACTGCAACAACGGCGCCGTTACCCGTCGCTGCCTGTCATCAAAGCTGACATAGATATCGATCAGATCTCCAGGGCGAATCAAGCCCGACACCGAACTGATCGCATCCACCGGCACAGTCAGGGCACGCCTGCCTGACAGCAGTTGCTGTGAAAACGGGCTGCTGACCTCCTGCACATGCGCCTTGCTGATCAAATCCCCTGCCCGCAAAGGCTGGCTCAACACTTGTCCTAATAAGTTCTCAAACTGCGACACATCCCAACTGTCACTAGGCACCAGTTCCGCCGGAAAAGCGCGAGCGGCTAAATGCTCTGCTTGCAGCACCGTTCCCGCTGCCAGACTGGACGCAGCCACCACCCTATCCAACTGCACACGATGCGCCGCCTGCCGCAGAGCTTCTTCCTGCCGGTCCAGATAACGGCTGCTAGTCCCGGCAGCCATCAAACCAGCCAACAAGGCCAAGAGGCCAAACCCTGCGCTGGGATGGCGACATAGCCACAAGAATTTTGCCCGAATCATGAAGCCTCCTTTTCACAGGCACGACAGATCAAGAGCAGGTAACGCTGCTGCTCATGCTCCAGTTCCATCACATCCAGCTCGGACGGACCTTTGCGCCAATAACGCTCGCCCGCCTCCGCTCCCCAATCCTTGCGACGCAAATCCGCTTGCCATCCAGGCTCGGCTATCAACAGCCAGCTTTGCACTGGCCCTGGCTGTTCGTGCTGCCACAAGACAGCACCGGCAATGGGTGCCACAGACCTAAGAGCTGAGGGAAAAACAGCCTGACTTTGCTCGGAAACGCTTAACAAACCCGACAGGACGGGAGCCTGTATATCCTCCAGCCGCAAGACGCAATTCTTACCGTCTTTGGCACGCAGGAATACCCACTGGCCTTCCGTTCTGATCGCGCCATAATGGGCACCACAGAATGGCTCCAAACGAGAGGCCAACGTCTGCGCATCCAGCTCTGTGCTCAGACCCCAGCTATACACAGGTCCGATATCAGTCTGTGTCGTTTGTATGCGACCCCACTGAACTTGGGAATCCTGCAAAGGCGGGCGCAAGGGTTGCGTTTTGGCCGGCACAGGGCTGAGCATCAACAGAAACAGCAAGAGCAAGGCAAGTAGCTGTCTCATGACCGCTCCTTGGATCCATGATCCGGCACATAATCCTGCCACCGACTCAACCAATCCAAATCAGCTGGCGTCCGTCCCCAGGCCGCGTCCATAGGCCCTGCATGTCGTATCGTTTCTCTGGCAGCGGGTCTGCTCGATCCCACTGCCTCACCCCAAGCAGTCGTACTGTTTTCCAAACGCTGACGAGTCTGCTGTGTACTGGCCGCCTGCCCCGCAGCCGCCCACAAGTGAGATTGGCGCTGCAATTGCGTTTTGGTACTCAACTCCTCCAGCCAACGCGGCCACGGAATGGAAACGCGCGACTGTGCCGTCCAAAATCCGCTACGCAGACTCAGAAGCTCCCATTGCAAAGACTGGGTTGCCGGTATCGAGGACTCCAAAAAACGGGTGGGCACTGTTTCTTGTACAACACTGCTCACAGCAGAAATCGGCTTACCATGAGCATCGTGCATGAACAGGCTCACATGCGTGCTTTGCTGCATTTGCTGTAAGCGATACTGCTGCTGCATCAGCCAGCGCCCCGCCATGACCATCAAGCCCAGCACCACGCCCAGCAAACAGGCCTCGACCAGTGCCATCCCTTTTTGTCGCTTGCTCATGATCGGCGGCCCCCTGCGTCCATCAACCGTGCCTGCCAGAAAGGCAGAAACAGGCTGGGTTCCACATCGCCCCCAGAATCCTCGCTATTCGGTGGCAAGGAGAAAAACGATTGGGCCGCCGCCCGCGTATGAACGATCTGACCCAAATGGCCTTGGGCCTGCAAGGTCAGCACCAGATCAGGGCCGGCGCTCTGCTCGGGATCTGACAAGACATACCCATCTACCCACGGCCTTTGACTCCAGGGTCTGGCGTCTCGTCGCGCCCAGGATTGCGCCACTGTATTACCTTGAGCAGATAGCAAAGAGCCATTGCCCTGCTCCAACGCCCACTTCCAGAAGCTCTGTCCTGAAAAATCATCCGGCGCATCAATCCCCGACCTATGGGCTGGCGTTTGCAGGCCCCATGCCATGGCATATTCACGGAAGTAACAACCTATCCAACGGTTGGAACGCACCATATGCATGGACTGCGTATCGTTGGAATGCCAGCGGCCCGAGCTATCGAACTCAGTACGACCAGCGCGACGCAAACGGTGCCGCCACAAGGGACAACGCCGATCCACACCGGGGTAAGAGCGAGCCTCATAATCCCGTGGGGCCAGAAACCCGTACAAGGACACCAAATGCGCCAAGCCCGACTGCCACTGCGCTTGCCCAGATTGCAGCGACAGGAACTGCGGCCAACTGTCCTGCTCAAACTGCCAGCGAATTGCCTGAGTGGGCCAATCCGGCAAACTGCCGTCCAGGGTCGCCTGAATAATGGCTTGCCGTCGTTGCGGCAAGCCCTTTGCCAATTGCTGCTGGGCCTGAGCCAGCACCTCATAGACCAAACGCTGATGGGCCTGGAAAGCCTGTTCCAAGGCCTGTTGATTGTCTCCAGCAGAGCGCGCCTGGGTATAGGCCAGTCCATGTGCGGAACCAAACATCATGGCCACCAAGTGAGCAGGTGGATTCGCCCGACGCGCTTGCCCGGACTGGGTTTGTGCTGCTCTATCCCACGTTGCCAAGGTCAATAAATGGCCCAAGGCCAGTTGATGCCCCAACTGCGCCCGATTGATATACGCCAGCAAATTCAAGGTACGTGCCTGCTCGGTGGCGGCACCATAAGCAGCCGCATCCAGCACCAAGGACAAGCGCCCTTGTTGCTCGGCAATCTGGTTCACATGAAAGTAGCCGCCCCAGGCAATGGACAGGAGCGCCAGCGCGATCAGGCCCCAGGCCAGTGTCGCCCCCTCTTGTGGATGGTCGGGCTGCCTCATTGTGCATTGCCCGTAAAGGATTTCAGACTCTTGGCACTGCCTTGAGCGGCCGCAGCAGACGCGGCCGATTGCGCTTGTTGAGTCTGCTCGGAACCATCCTCGCCCGCCAGTTCCTTGGCCATAGCCGCGGTCTGGTTGCGAATCACCTGACCGAAGGACTGGTAAACAGCAATGGCCGCCACCGCGACCAAAGCCACAATAATCAAATACTCGACCATGCCCTGGCCGCGCTGCCGTCTGATGAACTGTCTCATTGGAATCTCCCAAAAGTCAGTTCACAGTCTGCCCCTTGGCAGCGGGCCTGAATATTCGCAAAAACCGAGCTAGATGGGCTTGTCCAGCTTTAAGAGCTACCTGCTCCTTACGTCCCGAAAAGCATGGTTATTGTGGATAGTGGCTGTGCCAAGTCAAGCGAACTTGCCCACGGCACTGTACTTCCAACAAAAATGCCAGTCAGTGTTCACTGACTGGCATTGCGCCTGAAGGCGATTTTTTCTTCAAGCCAATACGGCTTAGACCAAACGCACGTCTATGCTGCCAAGACCGTCAATCGCCCCGTGCATCACATCCCCACGTTCCACCGAGCTCACACCGGCTGGCGTTCCCGTGAAAATGAGGTCGCCTGGTGCCAGCTCGAACAGACCCGACAGATACGCAATAGATTCAGCCACATTCCAGATCAGCTGATTCAAATCGCCGGTCTGGCGGCGCTCGCCGTTGACGTCCAGGGTGATGGCACCTTGGGACAGCTCACCAATACGACTGCGTGGCACCAGAGGGCCGGTCGGTGCGGAATGGTCAAAGGCTTTACCCACCTCCCAGGGACGACCAGCTTTTTTGGCTTGCGTCTGCAAATCCCGGCGGGTCATGTCCAGACCCACCGCGTATCCCCACACACATTCAGCAGCCTGCTCCACAGTCAGATCACGTCCGCCCTTGGACAAGGCCACGACGAGCTCAATCTCGTGGTGCAAATCCTGAGTACGCGAAGGATACGGCATGTCGCAAACTTGACCGGGCAGCACATTCAAAATGGAATCTGCCGGCTTGCAGAAGAAGAAAGGATCTTCGCGGCCGGTAAAACCCATTTCCTGTGCGTGCTCAACGTAATTGCGGCCGACGCAATAAATGCGGCGTACAGGAAAAACCTGCTCACTGTCCTGTACGTTCAGGGCTGCAACGGCGGGTGCGGGGATAACGGTACTCATTTTGCCTGGTCGTCAGCAAAACGCTTGGCACCGTCTACCAGTTCTTTCTTGGCCGCTTCGATGCCTTCCCATCCCTTCACTTTCACCCATTTGCCTTTTTCGATATCTTTGTAGTGCTCAAAAAAGTGCTTGATGCGCTCCAGCTCTTCCGGCTGCAGATCTTCAGGCGACTTCACGTTGCGGTACAGGGGGTACAGCTTGTCGGTAGGCACCGCCAGCAATTTGGCATCACCACCTGCCTCGTCGTCCATATGCAGCACGCCAATAGGACGGCAAGGAATGACGGCACCGATCTGGATTGGGAAAGGAGCAATCACCAGCACGTCAACTGGGTCACCATCGTCGGAGATGGTTTGAGGCACGTAACCGTAGTTGCAAGGGTAGTGCATCGCGGTCAGCATAAAGCGGTCCACAAAAACCACGCCGTTCTCGTCAACTTCGTATTTGACGGGATCCGAATTCATGGGAATTTCGATGACTACGTTGATCTCGTCGGGCAGGTTTTTACCAGCAGGTATTTGGGCGAGGCTCATTCTTGCAAACCTTTAAAAATAAAAGAAATTAATCGTTGGAGCGTCGAGGACGGTCCGAAGTTTGAGACAGATCGACCCCGGGGATGGGAGCCGTATCAAAGTAATCATCCAGATCCGAAGAGGAGCTCACGCTGTCTTGCGACGGCGAAACAGCAGCAGGCACAGGCTCGGCCACGACAGGCAAGGGACGACCTTGATCAGGCAGGTCCTCGGCCACGACACTGGCGGCATAGGTGTAATGTGGCAGATCATCGTCATTTTGCGATGGCAGACTATCTGCATCTGTATGACTGGGGTCATGACGCGTATCCGCCGCTGGCAAGGCCGTGCTGACCGCCAGAATCGGCAAAGTACCAGCCATGGACGCCGCCTTGCGCCAGTAGGAAACAGCTTCGTCGTGTCGACCCAGACTATCGTACAGATTGCCCAGCAAAGCGTGATTGCGCAAATCGCCCTGGATTTTCAGGCTGCGAAGCAGGTAGTGCTCACCCTGCCCCCACAATTGGCTCGTCAGGCAAAGATGGCCCAAGGTGGACAGCAAAACCGGATTGTTGGGCTGGCTACGCAGCCACTCTTCCGCCTTGGCTAAACGACGGCCCACATATTCAGGCGGGCACTGAGCATAAGCTTCAAGCAAACGGCTATCGAAACTGGCCGTAATGGCAGGTTCCAGAATACGGCCAGCGTCTTCGTAATTACCCTCATGCTCTTGAATCAAGGCAGCTTCCAGTGCCACGCCGGGCAAGACTTTTTCTTCGGATTTCAGATCCGACCACAAAGCCTTGAACTGCTCAACACCACCCACGCGCAAACGAACAGCAGCAGCAAATTCAATGTGATTCAACGCCTCTTGACGCTCGATGCCACTGCGACGCACCAGCAAACGGGTCAGTTCGTAAACTCGTTCGGCATTGCCTTGCTGACGATAGGCGCGCAACAATAAACGAGTGGCATGCAGATGGCGCGAACTGGCGTCCTGCAAACCCTGCAATAGCTCGATGGCCTCTTCTGTACGATTCTGATCCAGGTACAACTCGGCCGAGGCCACGGCACTGGCTTCTTTCAAGCGCGCATCGTCGCCAGCGGCGGCACGCGCAGCAGCCAATGCTTCATCACGTTGCGCAATCTGACCTTGATAATGCGCGGCACGAGCCGCTGCCAGACCAGCCACGACTTTGCTGGTCTGCGAGCGGGTTTTGCTCATCAGCTTCATCATGTCTTTTTCAGCTTGCTCGTAGCGACCTTCCAGAATGCTGATCCAGCCGGTTTCCAACAAGGCTTGATCTCGGCGTTGAGCACGCCGACCACGCCACAGGCGAAAACGCTCCGGGCCACCACCAAACCAGGCCAGCAGACGCAACAGCACATACAAGAGGATGAATAGACCCAGCGTACACAGAACCACGTAGGTCAAGGAGGCACGTGCCAAATAATGCGGCGTCACCAAGTAAACATTACCGGCGTGCTCACGCAAGACCAAGGCCAAGGCGACCGCAGCGATAAATAAGATAAGAGTCCAAAACCAAGTACGCATACCTTACCCCTGCGCCTGCGCGGGCTGTGCCGTCTCGGTTTGAACGGTAGCACCAGACTCGGCCTGCTCGGCAGCAGGAGCAACGGACTCCTCCTGGCTGGCAGGTTCTGTGGATTGAGGAAGATCGGACGGGACTTGACCAGTGTCGCCCGGCTCGGTCGTGGTCTCGTCGGTGTTGCTCCGACCGTGGCTGGCCTGGGCTTGACGCAGGCTTTCAATGGCTGCCAAGGTGTTGTTCACAGTGGGCAAACGTGCACCAATCCGGGTGTCTTGCAATTGACGGGTCAGACGCAAGGCTTGTTGCACTTGATTCGACTGGGTGTCAAAACGTTTTTCCAGGGCGGTCGCCACCGCATTGAGCTCAGTCTGCCAGACAGCAGACTGGTTCATCATCATGGCCAATTGTGCGGCCATAATGCGTAGACGCAGGTTTTCACGTAGACGGGCGGCCTGATCGGGCGACATCAGCAAGGCGGCGGCATCATCTACCCGCCGGATGGAGACAAACTGACCCAGATCGTGGGTAACAGAATTCCAGGCGCTGCTCCCCCACTGTTCCAACGTATTCCAACTGCGCTCCCACCACGGGGCGTCGGCAGGCACATCAGCCGGTGCAGCCGCCTCGGACGCCAAGTCCAGAGCCTCGGCACTCGCACCACCAGCAACGTCATCGGGCACCAGCAAAGGGGCCTCCGAGACATAACGCGACAAGGTGTCCAACTGGCGCGACAAAGAAGCCACATCCACTGTGGCCGCCGCACGCAAACGCTCCAGATCACCATTCAGTGTCTGTTGCAAGGACGCCAGACCCACACGATTGGCACGCGCCAACTGCGCCTGGGCAGCCTCCAGAGAAACAATAGCATTGGCTACATTGCCACCCAGCATCAGTTGTTGCTGCGCTATCGTGGTCAGGTGATCAATATCGTTCAACAACACCAGTTCCGAACCACTGTCCGTCATGGTCTGGAAGGCTTGGCTCAGATCATGAAACTGCTCGGTGGAATCGTTAAAGGATTTTTCCAGCAGGGCAAGCTTGTCGGATTGCCGCTGTGCCAATGCCAAGGCCTGTTGGGCGGTTTGACGCGCCTGCTCTGTGGTGTTGATATTGGTTGCCAACTGGGCTTGCAGCTCAGCCTTGTGTTTTTCCAGCAATGAATTCTGGTACCACAAGCCGGCAGCGGCCAGCACCACCACAACCGCCGTCATGACATAAGCCGGACCCGCACTACCTTTACGCTTTTGCGGCGCAGTGATGCTGTCTTTGGGTTCGGAGTACGGACGAGAAGCCGTTGTACTGGCTGGGCTGGAAATCGGAGTCTCCGGTTCGCTTGCGGATGCGTTCTCTGTTTTATCGTTCATGGCAAGATTGTAATCCGTGTGAGGCTAATCGCGCGAGAGCACCGCCATCAAGGCAGCGACAATGTCATCATCGTCTGGCGTACACCTTTTTACCATTGGTGGCGTTGCGATTCCAGCCCGCAACAATAAGGACTGTAAATGTTCTTCAATACGCGGATGAATGACGACATAGGCGCATTGCGCCCAAACGTCCTGTAAACCCAGTCTTTGCACATTGGCAAAAACAGCATCGGCACTTTGGGAACTGCTGAGTAATACGGCCAAAGGCCCGGCCTGCAAACTGTCACGAATTTGACGGCCTTGCTCCGGACTCCACTGCGCGGCATTGCGCTGATAGATCGCCAGTCGCTGAACATCTACGCCATGACTTTCCAGACGCTGCCCCAACCATTCACGGCCATTATGGCCGCGCACAATCAATACCCGCTGCAACTGCCCGAGCCGCGGCTCCAGCACCGTCCACAAGGCTTCGGAGTCCTGCAGGGAATCCGAGCCTTCCGGGTGCAGCACCTTATCCTGGGCCACACCTACCTGCGCACGCAAGCAAGCGGCCGTTGCCAAACCCACAGCCGCCAGAAAAACGCTGGCAGGCCACGTCTGGCCGCGTTCCTGCAAGGCAGAGAAATAGAAATTAACCGCGCTGCTGCTGACAAAGAGCACAAGATCAAAATGCTCAGGGGCCTGCCACTGAGCCTCTGACAACGGCTGAGCTTCCAGGCTCAAGGCAGGCAGGACCAAGGAAGAAAAACCCTGCGCAGCCAAAGCAGCCGACAGGGTTTCGTTCCGTCCCGCTGGGCGGGTCAGTAATGCCGTGGGCAGATTCATGCCGCTTTATTCACCTTCTGGCGGCTGTTCCGTCAGCAAGCGATCCAAGATAGCCTGGGCTCCTTGCTGCTTCAAATCCTCTGCCAGAGACAGGCCCAGGGCTTCTGCCTGCTGTGCCGGACCACTGATCTGAGCACGGTAAACCGTAGACCCATCTGGCTCGGCGACCAGACCGCTCAAGTTGAGTTGCTCGCCATCCAAAGTGGCATAGGCGGCCAAGGGCACTTGGCAAGAACCACCCAAGGAGCGGGATACGGCACGTTCAGCCAGCGCGCAGACATGGCTGGTATCGTGAGCCAAGGGCACCAGCCATTGCGCCACATCCTTGCGGGTCTTCAAGATCTCAATCCCCAAAGCACCCTGCCCGGCGGCAGGCAAGCTGTCTTCAATCGAGATGTAATCGCGGATACGCTCGGCCAGTTCCAGGCGGCACAAACCGGCCGACGCCAGAATAATGGCGTCGTAATCGCCCCGATCCAGCTTGGACAAACGAGTCTGTACATTGCCGCGCAGCGGACGAATGTCCAGATGCGGATAGCGTTCACGAATCTGGGACTCACGGCGCAAGCTGGAGGTGCCTACGATGGCACCCGCAGGTAGAGCCGCCAGATTGGGATACGTGTTGGACACAAATGCGTCGCGCGGATCGTCCCGTTCCATGATGATGGGCAGATCAAAGGACTCGGGCAACACCACCGGCACGTCTTTCAGGGAGTGCACGGCCAGATGGGCTCGGCCATCGAGCAAGGCGGTTTCCAGCTCTTTGACAAACAGGCCCTTGCCACCCACTTTGGACAGCGTACGATCCAGAATCTGATCACCACGGGTGGTCATCTCCAGCAAGGACACCTTGCACTGTGGGTATAACTGCTGCAGACGGTCGCGAACATGCTTGGCTTGCCACAAGGCCAGTTGGCTGGCACGAGTGGCAATCACCAATTCCTGAGGAGTAGAAGCCACAGCGGTCATGCAGCGAAGTAACGTACGATAGCGGCAGCAACAATACCGATAATGGCCAGGATCCCTAAGCCTTGCAGCAGGGACAAACCGCTTTCCTGACCTTTGGCGTCGGAGGATTTAAAAATTGCCATAGAACTAAGCTTCCTTGGTAGAACCTTTACGGTGCGCCAGCCACTTGCCCAGCACCACCACGAATAAGGCACAAACAATCTCGACCCCGAGTTTAACAGGCTGGGGCTGCACACCAAATTGATTTTCCACAATCTTGTCCGTGACCAGCATGCCACCTGCAATCCAGCCCAGCAAGGCACCACCCAGGGTGACAACAATAGGGAAACGGTCGATCAGTCTCAGAACCAGGGTGCTACCCCAGACAATAATGGGGACACTTAACAATAAACCAAAGATCACGTAGCCCAATTGGTGGTCCAGGTGCGCATTCTGCGCGGCACCCGCAATGGCAATCACGTTATCCAGGCTCATCACGAAGTCCGCGATGATAATGGTTTTGACAGCCGCCCAGATCGTTCCGCCCCCTTGGATATTGCCGTGTGCATCATCGTCGGGCATCAGCAGCTTGATGCCGATCCACATAAGCAAAAGGCCGCCCACCACTTTCAGGAATGGCAGATCCAATAAGGTCAGAGCAAAGAAAATCAGAACCACACGCAGGATAATTGCGCCTGCGGTCCCCCACAAAATGCCTTGCATGCGCTGCTGCTTGGGCAAGTTACGACAGGCAAGTGCAATGACGACAGCATTGTCGCCACCGAGCAAAATATCAATCAGTACAATTTGAAACAGTGAACCCCAATGCAGGGTTTGGAGAAATTCAATCATTTCGTTCCCGTGTCGCTCAACATGAGCTCTCTTCCTGGCCGCTGGACAACTATTCTTTTTTTGTCGCCGGGCCGTCCCAAGACAACCATGCCCCTGAAAGCAGCAAACTAGTCCTAGCCTGCGCACGATGAGGGCTTCTTTTTCTTACTTGATTCGTTTCAGCATGATCAGGCTGGCCAGATTCGGGAAGGAGTGCGCCGGGTTGTGGTGTTTTTCTTGACGAAACCGGCTGGCCAATCTTGCCTGGCTGCTCTAGGCAGCCAGACAAAGAGCCCGCTCACAAGCGGGCCCTGGTACGACTATTTACAGCACTGCTTTGAGCAGCTTGCCCATTTCAGATGGGTTGCGAGTGGTACGAATACCGCAAGCTTCCATCACTTCCAGCTTGGCGTCGGCCGTGTCGGCACCACCGGAGATCAGGGCACCGGCGTGACCCATGCGTTTTCCGGGAGGCGCTGTCACACCAGCGATAAAGCCAACAACGGGCTTGGTCATATTGTCTTTAGCCCACAAAGCCGCATTGACTTCGTCTGGACCGCCGATCTCGCCAATCATGATAACGGCATCGGTATCAGGATCGTCGTTGAACATCTTGAGCACGTCGATGTGCTTCAGACCGTTGATTGGGTCGCCACCGATACCGACAGCCGAGGATTGACCCAGGCCCAGTTCGGTTACTTGAGCAACGGCTTCGTATGTCAGCGTACCGGAGCGGCTGACCACACCGATGCGGCCCTTACGATGAATGTGGCCGGGCATGATACCGATCTTCAGCTCGTCAGGAGTGATCAGACCGGGGCAGTTCGGGCCCAACAGCAAGGTTTTGCGGTTTTCAGCGCGCATGCGGTTGCGAACTTCCAGCATGTCACGGACAGGGATGCCTTCGGTAATGCAGATAACCAGATCCAGGTCAGCTTCAACCGCTTCCCAGATGGCAGCCGCAGCACCTGCGGGTGGAACGTAGATAACCGACACGGTTGCGCCAGTTTCAGCTTTGGCGTCGGACACGGAGGCGTAAATAGGTACACCTTCGAAATCCTCACCAGCACGCTTGGGGTTCACGCCAGCCACAAAGGCTTCCATGCCGTTACCGTATTCACGGCACATGCGGGTATGGAACTGGCCGGTCTTACCGGTGATCCCTTGCGTGATGACTTTAGTGTCTTTATTGATCAGAATCGACATTTGCTAATCCTCAACCTTTTCTTACTTGGCGGCAGCGACAACAGCAGTCGCCGCTTCGGCCATGGTGTCAGCACTGATGATGGGCAGACCGGAATCGGCCAGCATTTTCTTGCCCAGCTCTTCGTTGGTACCCTTCATGCGTACCACCAGAGGCACGTTCAGGTTGACGGCCTTGCAAGCAGCGATCACGCCTTCAGCGATCACGTCGCAGCGCATGATGCCGCCGAAGATGTTAACCAGAATGGCTTTGACGCCCTTGTTGGCCAACATGATCTTGAAGGCTTCAGTCACTTTTTCGGCCGTAGCGCCACCGCCCACGTCCAGGAAGTTGGCAGGCTCACCGCCAAACAGCTTGATGGTGTCCATGGTTGCCATGGCCAGACCAGCACCGTTCACCAGGCAGCCGATGTTGCCGTCCAGTTGAATGTAGGCCAGATCGTATTTGCTGGCTTCAACTTCAGCAGGATCTTCTTCAGCCAGGTCACGGAAAGCCACGATATCGGGGTGACGGAACAAAGCGTTGCCATCAAAGTTGAACTTGGCGTCCAAAGCGATGATGTCGCCCGAGCCGGTCAGGATCAGAGGGTTGATCTCGGCCAGTTCAGCGTCGGTTTCGGTGTAGCACTTGTACAGCTTCTGGAATTCCGCAACGGCTTTCTCGATGGAAGCGTCAGGAACGCCAATACCGCGAGCCAGCTTGGTGGCTTGCTCGTTGGTCAGGCCCAGGGCTGGGTCCACGAATTCTTTCAGAATGGCATCAGGGTCACGCTCGGCCACTTCTTCAATTTCCATGCCGCCTTCGCTGGAAGCCATCACGGCCACGCGCTGGGTCGCACGGTCGGTCACGATACCGACGTAGTATTCCTTCTTGATGTCCGCGCCTTCCTCGATCAGCAAGCGACCCACTTTCTGGCCTTCAGGACCAGTTTGGTGAGTGATCAGCTGCATGCCCAGGATTTCCGAGGCCAGTTGACGCACTTCGTCCATCGAGCGAGCCAGCTTGACGCCACCGCCCTTGCCACGGCCACCGGCGTGAATCTGGGCTTTGACAACCCACACAGAGCCACCCAGCTCCTGCGCAGCTGCAACCGCTTCATCGACGGAGAAGGCAGGAATTCCGCGTGGCACGGCAACGCCAAACTGCTTAAGCAGTGCTTTGCCCTGATATTCGTGAATTTTCATGTGATACCTGTCAGTCTAAAAACACAATAAAAAAAGAAGGCAGGAACCCAAGGCCTGAGCCCGAGACCTGACTAAAACAAAAAACTAATCCATCCCGTCGGTGACTTTGGGTCGATACCAGACAGGATAAAACTCCTCAACCACGGGACCGCTCAAACGCAAGGCATGACAGCCATCCAGATGGAAAGGCTGCTTATCGGTGCGATAGATTTCTGATTCCCCACTGCTGCGACGTCGTCCGGCCATGGTCTGTACCGCGGTGGTTGGCAAAACCTGCGCCAACTCGCTCATGTGCGTACAGCCAGCCGAGCGCCCAAAACGCTCTTTAACGCCCTGACGAAACTGCTTGAGCAAATTCAGGCCTATCAATTTCCGGTAAGCATCCGAAATCGACGAACAATTGTCCTGGTAAGGGGCCGCATCGTAGACCGCCACCGCATCCACAATCTCAAAGCTGCTATCTATAGTGATACGCAGATGCATTAAATGCACGGGATCGCCTGCCTTATGGGTTTGACCGTTGCGTATGGGAAAGTCATAGGACTTCACATCCAACAGCGAGGCCTCCAGATCCCAGAGGCCATCTTCCCGTGCAAACGACTGTACCGTGATGGTACGTGTATGCATGGGTTCACGGGCGACGGACGGCGGGGGTAAAGGCATTGATATGGACGAGGCGGCAAGATTGAAACCGATCAAGTATAACGCACCTCGTATGTTCCGTATCAGCCACTTACATAATCAGCAAGCGCATCCAAAGCGGGCAAAACACAGGGTCTACGCGGCATCGATACTACGGTATACCAAATTTGCTTGAAAAAAACGACCGCCCGTCAGGTGGTCGTTTTCGTTCTGCCTGGAAAATCCAGCAACAAGGTGGGACACGCCCTGCCCTGACATTCCATTCAGGCGGTTTATTTCATGCCTGCACTAACTCAGACAGTCGCCCGCAATGCTTTGGCTGCATCCACCATAGCCAGCAAGGAAGCTTCGGTTTCAGCCCAGCCCCGTGTCTTCAAACCGCAGTCCGGATTTACCCACAAACGGTCGGCGGGCAGGCGCTTGGCGGCCTCTCCCATCAATCGCACCATCCAGTCCTTGTCGGGCACATTGGGAGAGTGAATATCGTAGACCCCAGGACCAATCTGATTGGGATACTCAAAGCTCTTGAAGGCATCCAGCAAGAGCATATTGGAACGCGAGGTTTCGATCGTGATTACATCGGCGTCCATATCCGCGATGGACTGCATGATGTCGTTGAACTCCGAATAACACATATGCGTGTGGATCTGCGTTTCATCCGACACGGCGCTGGTGGACAGGCGAAAACAATCCACCGCCCAATCCAGATACGCCTGCCAGTCGCCTTGACGTAGCGGCAAGCCTTCGCGAAAGGCCGGTTCATCCAGTTGAATGACACGAATCCCTGCCTGCTCCAGATCGGAGACCTCGTCCCGCAGCGCCAAGGCCAACTGACGGCAGGTATCCACACGCGGCTGGTCGTCACGAACAAAAGACCATTGCAGCATCGTCACTGGGCCGGTCAGCATGCCTTTGACGGGTCGTTCGGTCAAGGACTGGGCATAGGAAGACCAGGCGACGCTCATGGGTGCCAAACGCAACACATCACCAAAGATAATCGGCGGCTTCACACAACGTGAACCGTAGCTTTGCACCCAGCCATTTTGTGTAAAGGCAAAACCGCCCAGCAGCTCACCAAAATACTCCACCATATCGTTGCGTTCGGCCTCACCATGTACCAGAACATCCAGTCCAACGCGTTCCTGAAAACGGATGACCTGCTCGATTTCAGCTTGCATGGCTTTTTCATAAGCCGCATCACTGAGAGCACCGCCACGCCAATTGCGCCGGGCGGTACGAATGTCCGTGGTCTGGGGGAACGAGCCAATCGTGGTGGTGGGAAAAGCAGGCAAATTCAGCTTGTTGCGCTGGGCCTGAATACGCTGGGCAAATGGTGTACGTTGACGCTTGAGCTGGTCAATGTTGGCCATCTGAGCTTGTACGGCAGGATTGCGTGTGCGCTTGGACTCACGGCGCGCTTTCAACGCAGCTTGTTGCGCTTGAACCGCCTGCTGCCCCGCCTCATCCAGGGTGCCATCCAGCAATCCTTGCAAGAGCTTCAATTCGTCCAATTTCTGCACGGCAAAAGACAGCCAGCTCTTTAACTCCGCATCCAGGCCGGTTTCACTGTGCACATCCACGGGCACATGCAGGAGCGAGCAGGATGGCGCAATCCACAATCGCTCGCCCAACGCTGCTTTCAAGGGCTCCAGGGTGTGAAGTGTTTTTTCCAGATCGGTACGCCAAATATCACGCCCCGAGATGACACCGGCAGACAGCACCTGGTCCTGCCCCAATACCGCTTGCACCGCCTGTAAAGCAGCCGGTGCGCGCACAGCGTCCACATGCACGCCCGCAATGGGCAAGTCTTCCAATATCACGACGTTTTCGTGCAAATCATCAAAATAGGTCGCCAGCAGCAGCTTCAAGCCAGATTGATTCAGAGCTTGATAGGCACGACGGAAGGCGTCTTGCCACGCTTGAGGCAAATCCAGAACCAGAATAGGCTCATCAATCTGCACCCACTCCACACCCTGGGTTTTGAAGCGGGCCAGCACTTGTTCATAAACGGGCAACAAGGCATCCAGCAAAGCGAGCTTGCCCACATCAGCCAGCCCTTCATACGCGTCGCCCTTGCCCAGCCACAACCAGGTCAGCGGGCCGGGAATGACAGGCTTGACCTTGTGTCCCAAAGCCTGGGCTTCATCAACCTGCTCAAACAAGCATTCACGGGCAATCCGGAAGCTTTGGCCGGGCGTGAACTCAGGGACGATGTAGTGGTAATTCGTATCGAACCACTTGGTCATTTCACAAGCGGCAGCCGGCCTACCGCTAGGCGCACGGCCACGCGCCATGCGAAACAAGGTATCCAAAGATACGGGCGCATTGTCGGCCTGGCCGAACCGGGCGGGAACGGCCCCCAGCAAGGTGCTCCACTCCAAAATCTGGTCATACCAGGCAAAGTCACCCACAGGCACGGTGTCCAGGCCAGCCTTGCTTTGCAAATCCCAATGCCGGGCGCGTAGAGCTTTGCCTGTATCCAATAGATCTTGCTGGCTTAGCTGACCGGCCCAATAGGCTTCCAAAGCGCGCTTCAATTCGCGCTGCTCACCCATACGGGGGAAACCCAGATTATGAATAATAGTCATAGTAAGCCCATAAATTAGAAATAGGAGGCCCTTATCAGGCGCTGGGGAACCATTGTGCCTGTACAATTACTTGAAAAAAAATCAAATACACCATGCTAATTATGAGTTTTCCTCAATATGCTTGAAATTCGTCATCTAGAGACTCTGAGCGCCATTCGGGACAGTGGCAGCTTGCAGGAAGCCGCCGAGCGCCTGCATGTCACGCAGTCCGCCCTCTCCCACCAGCTACGCGATCTGGAAGTGCGGCTGCAAGTGCAATTGCTGAACCGGCGAACCCGCCCTGCCCGCCTGACCACGGCTGCCTTGCGCATTCTGGTTCTGGCCGATGACATCTTGCCGCGTGTGCGTGCTACCGAACGTGACCTGCAACGGCTTGCCGCCGGACGTACGGGGCGTCTGCATGTGGCGATTGATTGCCATTCCTGCTTTCAATGGTTGATGCCCGCGCTGGACGCATTCAGGCAGCAATGGCCTGATGTCACGCTGGACTTGAGTGCGGCGTTTTCTTTTGCACCCTTGCCCGCCTTGATGCGAGGGGATCTGGATGTGGTGATTACGTCGGACCCACAGGACAATCCCGCCGTCCACTACGAGCCCCTGTTTCGCTATGAGCTGGTGCTGGCTGTCTCCAACCAGCACCCCTTGTCGCAATACCGCTACGTCGAACCTTTCCAATTGACGGATCAGGTCCTCATCACCTACCCGGTGGAACGCAATCGCCTGGATATTTTCACGCAGTTCCTGACGCCTGCCGATGTAGAACCCGCCGCTATTCGGCAGGCCGAACTGACGCCCATGATCGTGCAACTGGTCGCCAGCCAACGCGGCGTGACGGCTTTGCCGAACTGGGCTTTGACGGAGTTTCTGAACCCGGCTTCCATTCGCACTTGCCGCTTGGGAGAACACGGCATCTGGCGCACGCTGTACGCCACCGTACGCAGTGAGGATTTACAGGCGGATTATGTGCAGGCCTTTTTGGCACAGGCACGCGAGACCTGCTTCAAAAGCCTGCAAGGAATTGTGGCTGCACAACCTTGATCTAGTTAACAAGAGCACGGTGAAACACCTGAGCTGCTATAGAAATGCGATGACTACGTCACCTGGACCTACACAGCCTTTTTGAAAGGGGAAGTATGTGTGGCCAAACGCCAACTTGAATGAACCTGCGTTTTCTCTTGGTGGCAGCGTATCGCCAAGAATCGCCGTCCAACGAAGCACTGCAGATGAAACAACAACGTCAAGCCGGATCGTCTTCCCAATCACCCAATATTTGCTGCAAGATACGGCCCGAAAAACCTCGACTGGCCATGAAACGATATTGTTTGGCGTAACTGCGGGGATCATCTGGCGGCGCACTGAACTTCTTGCCCCACACGTGTTTAGCCCGCTCCAGCTCGGTTGCCATTAATTCTTCTTTAATGATTTCGGTCTGTTCTACATCCACGCCATGCTGGCGCAGCTCTTGCACAATGACACGGGTGCCCACACGCGAGGCCCGGCGGTTCACCACACTATGCGCAAAACGCTCGTTGGACAGCCATTTCTGTTCGACCAAGGCGTCGAGCAAAGCTTCCACTTCTTCAGCACTTTCTGCATGAGGGGCCAATCGGCGACCCAATTCCAGGCGCGAGTATTCGCGTCGGGATAAAAAGTTCAAAGCTCTGGCTTTAAGAGACAGCCCCGGCCGTTTGGACGGGGCTTTCTTTTCCGCTGCCAGCGCATCCTCACCCGAGCTTTCTTCTACGTTTCTGCCCACCCGTGTGGGCCGGGCAGAAAGCGCGGCAATGCGTTCCCCTTGAGCTTGTTTGCGTTCCCGGATTTCCTCCGGGTCTGTCTCAAAGGGTTCGTCATCAAAGTCTGGGGGGAAAATCAGACTTCTCCCTCGGCCTGATCCGCCACCGGAGCCGTAGCCGAGCGATTGACCGCAGTGCTCATCAAGGCAACCCCCAGTTTTTCACGCACTTTATTTTCGATTTCACGGGCTAGTTCGGGGCGCTCTTTCAGGAATTCACGCACATTGTCCTTACCTTGGCCAATGCGGTTGCCATCGTAGCTGTACCAGGCACCCGCCTTGTCGACCACGCCGGTTTGTACGCCCAGATCGATAATCTCGCCTTCGCGGGAGATACCGCTACCGTACATGATGTCGAACTCGGTTTGCTTGAAGGGAGGCGCAACCTTGTTCTTGACCACTTTAACGCGGGTTTCGTTACCCACCATTTCATCGCCACGCTTGATGGAACCGATACGGCGGATGTCCAGACGCACAGAGGAGTAAAACTTCAGTGCGTTACCACCCGTCGTAGTTTCAGGGTTGCCAAACATGACGCCAATTTTCATACGAATCTGGTTAATGAAAATTACCGTGCAATTGGCGCGCTTGATAGTCGCTGTCAATTTACGCAGGGCCTGGCTCATCAGTCGGGCTTGCAGACCGGGTAGGGAATCGCCCATATCGCCTTCGATTTCAGCCTTGGGAGTCAAGGCGGCCACCGAGTCGATAACGATCAAATCCACCGACCCCGAACGTACCAGAGCCTCGGTAATTTCCAGAGCCTGTTCGCCGGTATCGGGCTGGGAAATCAACAGATCACCCAGATTGACACCCAGCTTTTGAGCGTACTGCACATCCAGCGCGTGCTCGGCGTCAATAAAGGCACACGTACCCTTGAGTTTTTGCATTTCTGCAATGACTTGCAGGGTCAGCGTTGTTTTACCCGAGGATTCCGGGCCGTAAATCTCGATAACACGACCGCGTGGCAGACCACCGACGCCCAAAGCAATATCCAGACCCAGCGAACCCGTCGAGACCACCTGGATGTCATGCTCGACGTTGTCGTCGCCATAACGCATGATCGAGCCCTTGCCAAACTGCTTTTCGATTTGCGACAGAGCGGCGGCCAGCGCCTTGGAACGTTCCGAGGCCACTGCTTTACTGTTTTTATCGTCCATGAAAAATCCTTGACTGTGGAATGGCGCCCCAACGGACGGGCACGGCAATTTAAAAATCAAACCTCATTATTGCATCAAATTATACTGTATATATAAACAGATATCCAAATATATTCGCCAAGCGCCATCGTTATCCCCTACTGACCGGTCTGTCGAGCTTATGCAACAATGCCGAACAGCCATTCAATCACTTGTTTGTGTAGGGTCATGCGCATACTCATAGCTGAAGACGACAGTATTCTCGCGGATGGACTTTCTCGTTCCTTACGCTACGAAGGCTATGCCGTCGATGTCGTGCATGATGGCGACAGTGCAGACTCCGCCTTGCAACTGCAAAGCTTCGACCTTCTGATCCTGGATCTGGACCTGCCCAGAAAGCCCGGCTTGTCGGTGCTGCAGTCCATACGCCAACGCCAGGACACCCTACCCGTTCTCATTCTGACCGCCAGCGACACCGTAGAACAGCGCGTACGCGGTCTGGACCTGGGCGCAGACGACTACATGTCCAAACCCTTTGCCCTGACCGAACTGGAGGCCCGTGTACGCGCCCTGACGCGTCGCAGCACCGGCACCAGCAGCGCCTTGCTGCATCACAAACGGCTGAGCTTCGACTTGAAAGGTCGCATGGCCTATATAGACAATCAGCCCTTGGAGCTGTCGGCACGCGAAACCAGCTTGCTGGAGATTTTCCTGTCGCGCAGCGGTCGCATGATCAGCAAGAACCAGTTTGTGGATTTACTCTGTGAGTGGGGTGAAGAGGTCACCCCAAACGCCATTGAGGTCTACATCCATCGCTTGCGCAAAAAACTGGAGCCGAGCGGGGTACGCATCCTGACCGTGCGGGGTCTGGGATACTGTCTGGAACCGGAGAAACTGCGAGAAGACGCTCCAGCTTAAGGGATCGTCCATGCAGCCAGCCACACCCCCCAAAAAAAGTACCGGCACGCGCCCAACAGGCAAGCGCGTGGCTCCGCGCCCGCTGATCCACAAGATCATGATCTGGATTTTCGGGCCTTTGTTTTTGTTGTGGACGGTGGGCATTGTCATTACCTACTTCATCGCCCAGCACATTGCCAACTCGCCCTACGATCGCACCTTGCGCGATCACCTGGACTTGTTGCGGGTAGAAATCAGCCGCCAGGACCTAAGCCAACCCATTCATTTGTCACATGGAGCGCAAACCATCTTGCGCCAGGAAAGCCCGACCCCCACATTGTGGCAAATCCGCGATGCCAATGGCTACCCACTGGCAGGGAATGCCAGTTTGCCGGTTCCTGATAGCTGGAGCTATGACACCGACTTGCTGCGCTACCGTGACGTCATCCTGAACGATCACAGTCTGCGGCTGGCCTATGTCTGGGGCGGTAAGGACAAAAACAACACGCCCTTTCTGGCGGTTGCCGCCGAAACCAATGAACATAGG
The DNA here is from genome assembly GCF_041521385.1 of Alcaligenes faecalis. Taxonomy (NCBI): domain Bacteria; kingdom Pseudomonadati; phylum Pseudomonadota; class Betaproteobacteria; order Burkholderiales; family Alcaligenaceae; genus Alcaligenes; species Alcaligenes faecalis. The sequence goes on from NZ_CP168006.1 coordinate 209,168, forward strand.
GCCGTATTACACAGAGAAATTCTGATCGGGATGCTGACACCGCAATTCATTCTGGTGCCGCTGGCAGCCATGCTGGCGGGCCTGGGGCTGACACATGGCCTGGAGCCACTGAACCTGCTGCAAGCGCGCTTGCGCGCCCGGGCGCCCGGCGATTTGTCTCCCGTGGATCAGGAGCAAGCACCTGCCGAAATCGTGCCACTGATTGATGCCATGAATGAGCTACTGGCCCAACAGGCGCAGTTTTCAGCCACTCAACGCCAGTTTGTCGCCAATGCCGCCCATCAACTGAAAACGCCACTTGCCGGGATACGCACTCAGGCCGAGCTTGCCTTGCGCGAACGAGACCCAAAGCAGACCGAAGCCAGCCTGCAACAACTGGTACGCGGCACCGACCGCGCCACGCGTCTGGTCACCCAAATGCTGGCCTTGGCCCGCGCCGAGAGCAGCGACGCCCTGTATGCCCCCACGCAGCAAACCCTGGACCTCAATACACTCACTGAACTGCACGTAGGCCAGCGTGTCCCCGATGCCCTGAAGCTTGGGCTGGACCTGGGCCTGGAGAACCATACCCAAGCCCTCCTCTTGCAAGCCGATCCGATCCTGCTCGACGAGCTGATCAACAATCTGCTGGACAACGCCCTGATCTACACTCCAAGGGGCGGATGGATCACCATGCGTACCGGCCAGGCACAAGGCAACGTGTGGTTGGAAATTGAGGACAACGGCCCTGGCATTCCCGCTGAACATCAAGCACGGATTTTTGATCGTTTTTATCGCATCATAGGAAACCAAGCCGACGGCAGTGGCCTGGGGCTAGCCATTGTGCGGGAGATCGCCGAGATTCACGGTGCCTCCATCGACTTCATGCCACTGACTGGGGGCCAGGAAAGTGGCCTGCGCTTGCGAGTCAGTTTCCCACTGTCTTTGCCTTGGAGAGCCTGAGCACATGCCCCTGACAATCACCCGTGCCGCCGCTCCAAAAACCAAGAACAAACTGGACACCCAAGGCCGCAAAGTCATTTTCGCCTCCGCCCTGGGCACCATGTTTGAGTGGTACGACTTTTACCTCTACGGCTCCATGGCCGCCATTCTGGCACAACACTTCTTTTCCGCTGTCAACCCGACAGCCGGTTTCATCTTTGCCCTGCTGGCCTTTGCCGCCGGCTTTGCTGTACGCCCGTTTGGCGCCCTGCTCTTTGGCCGGATCGGTGACCGTGTGGGCCGCAAATACACCTTCCTGATCACCATCTTGCTAATGGGTCTGTCCACCTTTCTGGTGGGTGTGTTGCCGAGCTATGAGGCCATCGGTATTGCCGCCCCCATCATGCTGATCGTCCTGCGCCTGCTGCAAGGGCTGGCCATGGGTGGCGAATATGGCGGTGCCGCCACCTATGTGGCTGAATACGCGCCCCAGCACCGGCGCGGCTTTTACACCAGTTGGATTCAGACCACGGCATCCGTGGGTTTGCTGCTGTCCTTGCTGGTCATCATGGGAATACGCAGCCTGGTCGGTGAAGACGCCTTTGTTATTTGGGGCTGGCGCATTCCCTTTCTGATTTCCGTGCTGCTGCTGGCGATTTCCGTCTGGATACGGATGAACCTGAAAGAGTCCCCGGCCTTTCAGCACATCAAGGAAGAAGGCACACTCTCGACCTCGCCCATTACCGAGTCTTTTGGTCGTTGGGCAAATCTGCGCATTGCCTTGCTGGCCTTGTTCGGGCTGACCGCCGGCCAAGGTGTGGTTTGGTACACGGGGCAGTTTTACGCCTTGTTTTTCATCACCCATATGCTGGGCTTGCACGCCACCCTGGCGCAAACCTTGATGGTCATTGCTCTGTTGTTGGCCACCCCGCTGTTTATCTTTTTTGGCTGGCTCTCAGATCGAATCGGACGCAAGCCCATCATTCTGACGGGCTGCTTGCTGGCCGCCCTGACCTATTACCCAGCCTTCCAGGGCCTGGCCTATTTTGCCAATCCTGCTTTGGTCCAGGCGCAGCGCAACGCCCCCGTAACAGTCATTACCGACCCGGCCAGTTGTTCCTTTCAGTTCAATCCGGTAGGCAGCCATACCTTCACCAGTTCTTGCGATATTGTGAAGTCCTATATGGCCAGCCACGCGGTCAGCTACAACAACATTACGGGCTCACCCGGTCAGGTGGCCCAGGTACGTATTGGCGATCATGTGATTGACGGCTTTGAAGGCGGTGATCTGAGCCGAGCCGACTTTGCGCGCCACTCGCAAGAACTGAAAAATGAACTAACGCAGACCATGCGCCAGTACGGCTACCCGGACGGTGCCGATCCGGCCCAGGCCAACAAGGTCATGTTAGTGGTCTTGCTGACCTATCTGGTGGGTCTGGTCACGGCGGTTTACGGTCCTATCGCTGCCATGCTGGTGGAGATGTTCCCGATCCGCATTCGCTACACCTCCATGAGCCTGCCTTATCACATTGGCAACGGCTGGTTCGGGGGATTTTTACCCACCCTGTCCTTTGCCATGATTGCCATCACCGGCAATATATATGATGGTTTGTGGTATCCAATTTTGATCTGCCTGGTAACGGTTGCGATTGGCGTTCCCTTTGTGCGAGAAACCCGCCATAACGATATCAATCGTTAGCAAGCCCAGACATCCGCACGTCTTGTGCCTGTCATTTCCCGCCCCCTGTCAAGCAAATGCAAGGGTCCGTAAATGGCAGGGCGACACAGGAAGATCTGCGCGTACAATCGAACATTGCCCCGGGTTTTGTGCCCGCTCCCTTTTCTTCTGTTTATTTATCTTCGTCTCCATGTGGTTTAAGAATCTACGCATCTATCGCCTCTCCCCCGACTGGGTATGTTCCGCCCAAGAGCTGGAAGAAGCTCTGGCCAAACACAGCTTCACCCCTGGCTCCAGCCAGGAACCGCTCAGCCTGGGCTGGGTCAGCCCCCGTGAGAACAATGCCCTGGTGCATGAAGTCAATGGGCAGTACCTGATCGCCCTGCGCGCCGAAAAGAAACTGCTGCCCACCACCGTGATCAATCAGGTCGCTCGTGAAAAGGCTCGTGATATCGAAGAGCAGCAAGGCTACAAGCCCGGCCGCAAGCAAATGAAGGAAATCAAGGAACAAGTCATCGTGGACTTGATGCCGCGTGCCTTCGCCGTCTCGCGCGACACCCGTGTCTGGCTGGATACCCGCAATCACTGGCTGGTCATTGACGCCGCGGCCACCGCCAAGAGCGACGAAGTTCTGGGTCTGTTAGCCAAGAGTGTGGAACCCTTCCCCGTACAGCCGTTGTACACCGAGCAATCGCCCGGTGCGGCCATGACCTCCTGGCTGGTGGACGAAGAGCAACTGGCCAACTTTACTGTGGACCAGGACACTGAGCTGCGTTCCACCGGCGATAGCGGCGCTGCCGTGCGCTACGTGAAGCAAAGCGCCGACATTGACGAAGTGCGCAAGCACGTTGAAGCCGGCAAGCAATGCACCCGTTTGGCCATGACCTGGGCGGATCGCATCAGCTTTGTGCTGACCGATGCGCTGGACGTCAAACGTGTGGCCCCGCTGGACATCCTGACTGAAAAACAAGACGTGACGGCCGTCAACGATGACGAAATCTTTGATGCCGACATGACCTTGATGACCTCCGAGCTGGCCAAGATGATCAGTGATCTGGTCGAAGTACTGGGCGGCGAACGCCAGTAAAGCCCAGGCCAGGCCGGGCTCAAACCCGGCTAGGGCCGCCCCTCAGACCAGCTCCTGCTGGGCGGCGCGATACACCCCGGGCGTCATGCCCGTCCAATGGCGGAAAGCCCGGTGAAATGTCGCTGGCGAACTGAACTTCAAGGCGTAAGCAATTTCAGCCAGCGACATATCCTTGCGCAGCAACTTGAAAATTGCCAAATCTCGGCGCAACTCATCCTTGATCCCCTGAAACGACAGGCCTTCCTCTTGCAGCCGGCGTATCAAGGTGCGCGCCGACATATGCAATTTGCCAGATACGTCCTGCAAGGTATGACCCAAATCAGTATGCAAGATTTCCCGCACTTTCAGGCGCAAGGCATGCTCGTGATAGGAAGTAAAAATCCAGTCACGCGGCGCCCGTTCCAGAAAAGCCCTGGCCTCTACCTGGGTGCGTTGCGGACGCACCTGGCCCAGCTCCGCCCCGAACAAGATGTGCGAGTACGGCGTATCAAAACTGACTGAAGCCGGAAACAGCACCGAGTAGTCCGCCGCAAAAGCCGGTCTGGGAAAGGCAAAGGCCACTTGCTGCACGGGCACCTCGCGCCCCATCAGCCAGGACACAATCCCGTGGGTCAGTTTCAGCATCAGGGCATGACCGAAACGATGTACATCAGCCGCGGGGTAGCGTGGCACCAGCTCAATACCCAATTCTTTATCCGTGCGTATCAGGTTCAGGTTGAAATCATCCAGCAACAGATTCCAGAACTGGGTAAAGCGATACAAGGCCACATTGATGGACGGCGCATCCCGCACCGTACGCACAATGTATTTCAGTGCGCCCGCCCGTATGGGCCGAGTCCAGAAACCCATCATTTCATCGCCGGTTTTCCGGGCGCTTTCCTGATACAGGCGCACTAATTGATCACGCGTCAAACGAGCGCCGGGCCGATCAATAAAATCTTTCACGATGCCCGACTGCTTCAGGCAGTGATCCAGCACCGCTTCGGAATAGCTGCTGCGCAGGCTGTGAAACCAGTCCTGCACCAGATCCAGCGCCACCGTGGTGGTATGGGCCGCATCAACAGGCACCGGGAGCGTGCCAGGCAAAGCATTCATTTCCTATGACCCCTCAAAGATTGTCACTTTTTGCATATTCGACGTCAGTATTCGCTATTGGGCAAGGTGCTAAACCATCCTATGCTGACACACATAATACAAGGAGACATCACCATGTCAGGCACTGGAAATATGATGCACATGCCCTTGCTCATCAGTTCAATTCTCACCCACGCCCTAGAGAATAACCCTGAGCAGGAGATTGTTACCGCTTTGGATAATGGCGAGCTACATCGCTACAGCTATCTTGACTTTGCCCACCGGGTTCAGGATCTGGCTCTGGGACTGTGCCGTGAAGGCCTGCAGCCTGGGGAGCGCGTGGCGACTTTGGCATGGAACACCTACCGCCACCTGGAAATTTATTACGCCACCTCGGGCGTCGGTCTGATCTGTCACACCGTGAACCCGCGTCTGACGCGCGAGCAAATTGCCTTCATCATCAATGATGCCCAAGACTCGGTAATGTTCTACGACGAACATTTCGAAGAAATGGTCAGCGATCTGCGCGGCCAATGTCCCACCGTCAAGCAGTGGGTACGCATGGGCAGTCAGGCTCAAGGCCCGTTGGCCGACGAGTACGAAGGCTGGCTGGGCAATGACACGACGGGCTTTGAATGGCCCGTGTTTGACGAGAATACCGCCAGCGGCCTGTGCTACACCTCCGGCACCACCGGTGCTCCTAAGGGTGCCCTGTACACCCATCGCTCCACCCTCTTGCATGCTTATGCCTCGGCCCACCCGAACGCGCTGTGCATTGCCAGCGCAGACGCCGTCATGCCTTTGGTTCCAATGTTTCACGTCAATGCCTGGGGCCTGCCTTACTCCGGCCTGATGTCTGGAGCCAAAATTGTTCTGCCCGGTGCCAACTTGCAGGGAGAGCGTATTTACTCCCTGTGTGAACGCGCTGGCGTCACCCTATCAGCCGGTGTACCCACCATCTGGAAAACCGTACTGGACTACGCCAAAGCCAATGGCAAGCAATTCACTACGCTGAGCCGCATCCTGATCGGTGGCTCCGCTTGCCCACCCAATATGATTGCCACCTGGGCAAGCTACGGCATTACCGTCCGTCACGCCTGGGGCATGACAGAAACCTCGCCGCTGGGTACGGTGTGCCAATTGCTGCCCAAACACAGCACGCTGCCCGAAGCTCAGCAACAGCACGTGCTGGCCTCACAAGGCCGTGCCCTGTTCGGCGCACGCCTGAAAACCGTCGACGACGAAGGCAACACCTTGCCCCGTGATGGCAAAAGCAGCGGCCACCTGCTGATCCAGGGTAACTGGATCATGGACCGCTATTACGGCAAACCTGATCTGGCCAGTGAAAACGGCTGGTTCCGTACAGGCGACGTCGGCGCCATCGACGCTGACGGCTACGTCTACATTACCGACCGCAGCAAGGATGTCATCAAGTCCGGTGGCGAATGGATCTCCTCGATCGAGATCGAGAACATCGCCATGGAAGAGCCCTTGGTAGAACTGGCTGCCTGCATCGCCCAGGCCGACGACAAATGGGGCGAGCGCCCTGTGCTGTTCGTGGTGCCACGCGAAGGGGCTGATCTGGACGAGACCCATATGCTGCAACGCTACCAGGATCGAGTCACCCGCTGGTCGGTGCCCGACAAAGTCATTTTCATCGACCAAATGCCCATGACGGCAACTGGAAAGATTCAAAAAATGGCGCTGCGCAAAATGCTGGCAGATCAAACCAATCCCAGCTGACTTGCACTGCCGCCTTCGCTATTACGTAACACAAGGAGTTTTTTATGGCCGCCCCTTTCCTGCTCACCACCGAGTTGGACAACATCGGAATTGTCACGCTGAACAAGGCGCACAAACGCAACGCCCTGGATGAAGATGCCATTGCTGAAATTGATGCGTACTTCTCCAATATTCCCGAACACATCCGGGTCATTCTGATGAAGGCAGAAGGCGACCATTTCTGCGCGGGCCTGGATCTGAAAGAGCACCATGACAAGGAACGCGGCGCCGTGGATTTTCTGCGCGTTTGCCAAAGCTGGCACCGTGCGTTCGACAAAATCGAACACGGCGGCATCCCCGTCATTGCCTGCCTGCAAGGCGCCGTCGTAGGCGGTGGTCTGGAACTGGCCAGCGCAGCGCACATTCGCGTGGCCGACAACAGCACCTTCTTTGCCCTGCCTGAAGGCACACGCGGCATCTTCACCGGCGGTGGCGCTACCGTTCGCACCGCAAAAATCATCTCTCCCAACCGCATGATCGAACTGATGCTGACAGGCCGCGTGCTCGATGCCGTGGAAGGAGAGCGACTGGGACTGGCACATTACGTATGCAACAACGAAGCCAACCCCAAAACAGCCTATGAGCTGAGCCTGGAACTGGCTCAGCGCATTGCCGGCAATGCCATCTTGTCGAACTACGCCATTGTCAGCTCGATCAGTCGCATTGCCGATATGTCTGCCACCGACGGCCTCTTTGCCGAAGGCTTAATGGCAGCGGTAGTACAGACCGGGCGGGATGTGCAGGACCGCTTGGGAGAGTTTGTTAATAAGAAAGCTCATAAAGTGAAGCCGACCAAGTAACATCGGCCAGGCGAACATGGGCAGTAATCACAACAATACGGAGACAAAACCATGCTGTCGCATCAAGAGTTAAGCCGGGCACTCGCCGGACTGCAGGAATATGAGCAACTCAAATCGCAGCGTCGGCGTCTGGCATTTGCCTGCGCCGGCCTCTGCCTGGGGCTGACGACCCTGCTCATCGTGACGGCCATTTTCTGGCCCGGCGTTCTAACCCATGACCTGGGCAGTGGAGGAGCTGTCAACAGTGGCATGGTGTACGGAATAGGACTGATTTTTGTGTCCTGGTTATTAACCGGCGTGTATATCCATATCGCCAACACCCGCTTTGACCCACTGTGCGAGCGAGTACTGGCAAAGGTACGCCCATGAATACACAAGCCATTCTGATCTTTGCGGCTTTTGTCCTGGTGACCCTGGGCATTACCTATTGGGCTTCGTCACGCACACGTTCCAGCTCGGATTTTTACACGGCAGGCGGCGGCATTAGTGGCACACAAAATGGCCTGGCCATTGTGGGCGACTACATGTCCGCCGCCACCTTGCTGGGTATTTCGTCCCTGGCCTTTACCAACGGTTTTGACTCGCTGCTGTATGCCGTTTGCGCCTTCATGGGCTGGCCGATCATCATGTTTCTGATTGCCGAGCGCCTGCGCAATCTGGGCCGCTACACCTTGAGCGATATCGTCTCGTACCGTCTGGATGAACGCAGCACCCGCATCTTTACCGCAATCAGCTCGCTGACGGTGGTGCTGTTCTACCTGATCGTGCAAATGGTCGGGGCCGGACAACTGGTGCAACTGCTGTTTGGCATCGACTACACCTACGCCGTGGTGGCCGTGGGCTTGCTCATGATGGTGTACGTGGTGGTGGGCGGCATGGTGGCAACCACCTGGGTGCAAATCATCAAGGCTATTTTGATGATGGGCAATGGCTTTTTGATGGCTGCCCTGGCCCTGTACTACTTCAACTTCGACTTTTCTGCCCTGGTCGGCGCTGCGGCTGAACATCACCAGGCTGGCGCAGCCATGAAAGGCCCCTGGAAGTTGATGGCCGATCCGTTCTCGGGTCTGTCTCTGGCCGTTTCCCTGGTGTTTGGTATTGCCGGCCTGCCCCACATCATGATGCGTTTCTTCACGGTGCCGGATGCACGCGCTGCCCGTAAATCGGTATTCGTGGCAACGGGTTTGATGGGTATCTTCTTTGTGGTGATCTGCTTTCTGGGCCTGGCTGCCATGGCCATCCTGCCCAACCACCCCGAGTTCTATGTGGACGGCAAGGTAGGCGGCATGGTGCTGGGTGGCTCGAACATGCCCATCATGCACCTGGCAACGGCCTTGGGTGGCAACCTGCTGTTCGGTTTGCTGGCTGCCGTGTCCTTTGCCACGATTCTGGCGGTGGTCAGTGGCTTGACCCTGGCCGGTGCCTCGGCGGTTGCCCATGACCTGTACGCCAAAGTCATCCGTCGCGACGATGTCACGCCATCGCAAGCCATGCGGGTCAACCGCCTGGCATCAATCGGTATTGGCTTGGTCGCCATTTTTCTGGGGCTGCTGTTTCGTGGTCAAAACGTCGCTTTCCTGGTTGCCCTGGCCTTCAGTATTGCCGCCTCGGCCAACTTCCCGGTCTTGCTAATGTCCATGTACTGGCGTGGTGTCACCACCCGTGGTGTGATCTATGGAGGTCTGAGCGGCCTGCTGGTGGCGCTGGGTCTGGTGATTCTGTCCCCAGCCGTGTGGGTCCGCATTCTGGGCTTTTCCGAAGCCGTATTCCCCTACGACTTCCCCACCCTGATTTCCATGCCTTTGGCATTCTTCATGATCTACTTTGTATCAAAACTGGACCACAGCCGTCGTGCCAGCCAAGACCGTGATGGGTTTGACGCCCAGCAAGTCCGCGCTGAAACTGCAGTCGGTATTGCCGCTGTGTCTCACTAGATACTTGGTACTCTGGCGGTAGCCCAGCCTGATCGGGCTACCGCCCCTTGTTTTAATTCATCCCAGCAGGAGCATCACCATGACAGAGTTAAACGCCCCCGACATTGCTCACTACATCGGAGGTGGCCAGCAGGCTGGCGCCGGTACCCGTACTCAACCGGTGTACAACCCGGCCACCGGCCAGGTCAGCGCCAAGGTCAAACTGGGTAGCCAGCAAGATATTGACGCCGCTGTGGCCAGTGCCCAGGCTGCTTTCCCCGCCTGGGCCGACACGCCACCACTGCGCCGCGCCCGCGTACTGTTCAATTTTTTGGCCTTGCTCAACGAGAACAAAGAGAAGCTGGCCGCCATGATCACGGCCGAGCATGGCAAGGTTCTGTCCGATGCGATGGGCGAAGTCACCCGCGGTATCGAAATTGTGGAATTTGCTTGCGGCATTCCTCAGTTGCTCAAAGGCGATTTCACCGAGCAGGTCAGCACGAATATCGACAACTGGACCATGCGTCAGCCTCTGGGTGTCGTTGCCGGTATCACCCCATTCAACTTCCCGGTCATGGTGCCCATGTGGATGTTCCCTGTCGCCATCGCCGCCGGTAACACCTTTGTGCTCAAACCCAGCCCTATCGACCCCAGCCCCAGCTTGTTCATCGCCGAGCTGCTGAAAGAAGCCGGGCTGCCCGATGGCGTATTCAACGTGGTGCAAGGCGATAAAGACGCGGTTGAGGCTCTGGTCAATCATCAGGACGTGCAAGCCGTATCCTTTGTGGGTTCAACCCCAATTGCCAACCGCATTTATGAAATGGGTGCAACCGGTGGCAAGCGCGTACAAGCTTTGGGCGGTGCCAAGAACCACCTGGTCGTCATGCCTGATGCCGACATCGACCTGACCGTGGACGCCTTGATCGGCGCCGCCTACGGCTCGGCGGGCGAGCGTTGCATGGCCATCTCGGTAGCCGTGCTGGTGGGTGACTCTGCCGAGCGCATCCTGCCCAAACTGGAAGAACGCACTCGCAGCCTGAAGATTCTGAACGGCACTAACGCCGCCGCCGAAATGGGCCCCATCGTGACGCAGCAAGCACGCGAACGTATCAGCAGCTGCATCGACAAAGGTGTACAAGAAGGCGCCAAACTGCTGGTGGACGGCCGTCACTTTGACGGCGCCAAAGCCGGTGAAGGTTGCGAGAACGGCTTCTGGATGGGCGGCACCCTGTTCGATCACGTCACCCCCGAGATGAGCGTCTATCAGGATGAAATCTTTGGCCCTGTGCTGTGCTGCGTACGCGTACCGGATCTGGCCAGCGCCATTGAACTGATCAACAAGCACCAGTTCGGCAACGGTGTGGCTTGCTTTACCAGTGACGGTAACGTAGCCCGTGAATTTGGCCGCCGCATCCACGTGGGTATGGTCGGTATCAACGTACCTATTCCTGTCCCTATGGCCTGGCACGGTTTTGGTGGCTGGAAGAAGAGCCTGTTTGGCGATATGCACGCCTATGGTGAAGAAGGCGTGCGCTTTTACACCCGCCAGAAATCCATCATGCAGCGCTGGCCTGAAAGCATCTCCAAGGGTGCGGAATTTGCCATGCCCACGTCCAAGTAAAAGTGGATGTGCCGGGCTGACTCTTCGTCTCCAAGCGACAATTCGGCCTGGCATATCGCTATAAGTTTGCTCACCCAGCAGACTTAAAAAACACTTTTATCAAAGACAAAAAAGCCGGGGCTCTGAATCAGAGCCCCGGCTTTTTTTACTGCTGACACGTAATTAACGCTGTCATCTGCCCGGCTTAATACATGCCATGGAAAACGGCATCATCAGGACCGATATGCGATGGAGGGTTCCAGGTTACATCGCGCATGGAATGCTGCACCAGCGTTTCCACCCCCAGCAGCACGGCAAAAATCGCCATACGTACGGGAATACCGTTGTCTGCCTGGCGGAAAATCGCCAGACGCGGATCGTGGTTCAAGTCCACGCTCAGATCATGCGCCCCTTCACGGCTATCACGCGGCAACGGGTGCATCACAATCACATCAGGGCCACAACAGCGATCAATAATGGCTTTATTGACCTGGAAGTCGGCGGTAAAGCTGCCATCCTGCCCTTCTTCGAAACGCTCTTTTTGCACGCGCGTAGCGTAAATCACATCCACGCCAGGCAGACCTTTTTCCAAGGAGCTCGTCTGTTCGATGACATGCTTACCCTGCTTGGCAACCTGCTCCACAATGTGCTCTGGCATTTCCAGGCCAGGGGGCGAAATCAGGGTGAATTTCAGGCCACGATACATGCCCAGCAACTTGATCAGGGAGTGTACGGTACGTCCATATTTCAGGTCCCCTACCAGGGCGATATGTGCGCCATCCAGCAACTTGCCCAGACGGGAAAACTCCGTGCTGATCGTATACAAGTCCAATAACGCCTGACTGGGGTGCTCGCCTGCGCCGTCACCACCGTTAACCACCGGGATATTGGTGGCGCGCGCAAATTCCGCGACCGAACCTTGCTCAGGGTGACGAATCACCATGGCATCCACATAGCCGCTCATGACTCGGCTGGTGTCGTAAATGGACTCACCTTTAGCCATGGAAGAAAAAGTAAAGCCGGTGGTATCACACACCGAACCGCCCAGGCGGCAGAAGGCCGAGCCGAAGCTGACGCGGGTACGAGTGGAGGCTTCAAAAAACAGGTTACCCAGCACTGCCCCTTCCAGCACGCGCGACACTTTCTGACGGCGAGCGATGGGCTGCATGATATCGGCCAGACTGCACAGCTCTTCCACAGTTTCACGAGTGAACTGCTCAACGGACAAGAGCTGATGCTTGCCGCCGGTGGCAATGCGATCACGCAAGGGGCCGGACTGTGCGCTTTGCGCATACTTGCTCAGCAACGCTTCGTTTTCCACAATTTCCGTGACAAAACGCTGCACCACTTCCGGCATGGCCCGCGACTCCAAAGAGCCTTCAGGCAGCAGCCAAGTGTCCAGTGCGCGACGCTTGACCCCAATACGTGCCGCAAAAACGTCACGAGTCAGGTTCAGGCGACGCATTGCATCACGCAAAAAAACTTGTTGGGAGACGGCCATATCAGCTCTCGCTTATAAAATATACGCAATGCGTACATTCTAAAACCGCAAGCGATAAAAAAGCGAGAAGAAATTGAGGCTATTGCAGAAAATACAACGACAGTCTACGCAGCAGGCCAGAGTCACTGCTGCCCAGACTCACCGCCTAATGAGAACGACGCTTAAGGATGCTGCCGATACGGCATGTTGTAAGGCGCGGCCTGATCATCATTGGGCATCATGAAGCCCTCGTAATCTTGCTGACCGGAGCTAAGCCACTCGCTATGCTGGTAGGCAAAATCAGCCAGGCCTAACGTGCCCCAGACGCCGATCACAAAAAGCGCCAGGCTCAAGGCCAGAAAGAAGGCCGAACAGAAACCGGGGATCCAGGCCCAGCGACGCCCTGCTTTGGAACTGTGCCACGCCAGGGTCCAATGGCTCCAGCACAAGGCCAGAAACGCCGAGACCAGCCCCATCAGAAAGACGAACAAGGGCAGGCGTAAAAAAGCGGGGACAAAAACGGATCCGATCACTCCTGTGCCCATCAACATGATGAACAGCAGCGCGGCCCCATGCAGGCCCATCAGAACCCGAAAAGAAAGGATATAAAACGTAAAACTACTGGGCGGGGTCACCATACCGACTTTCCTGTTCTTAACAAGAGAGGTGGATTTGCACCCACCGCATTTTCAACAAGCCAGGCATGGATGAACCCAAGACCAGGATGGCATTAAAGTCGTAAGCAGGGCTTACTTCTTGCCGTTGGTTTGTGCCGCGTCTTGACCAGCAATGGCACGCGCAGCCGCCAAGGCATTCGCTTCTGTACCCACCATGAAAATCAGGCGGCCATCTTTGACGGGTGAACCATAAGCGGGAGCAGCCAGCATGGTGTCACCGACGACCAACGCCAAACGCTTTTTGGGGAACTGAGTGGTCACTTGCAGCAGACGTTGAGCCGCCTCTGGCGTCAAATCCAACGCCAACAAGCCTTCCTTGCTGTCATTGGTGCCAGCCTGCACACCAACCAGATCCTGACGCACCACAACGGCACGTGGATTCACAAATAGCACACCATTGGGCTGAACATCGACACGAGCCCAACCCGCCTGTTCCTGCGTGTCCGCCAGGAAGATCTGTACCGGTGCGGCTTGCTGCTGAGCACCTGCTTGTGCTTGAGGCTGCTGAGCGCCCGTTGCAGGCGTGGAGGGAGTTGTTTGCGTTGCGGTGCTGGAAGCACCAGCGGTATCGCTCGGTTTTTCTTGAACGGTCTGACAAGCGGCCAATGCAACCAAGCCAACAGGAGCCACAATTCGAGCGAGCGCGCGTAAAGTCACCATAATGAAGTTTCCCTCTCTCTTTACGAAGAATCAATAAGGATAGCAGTGTATCAGCCATGTAAAAGTGCAAGCGGTTAATCTTTGTTAAAGCTTGTCATTTGTGCACCTCTAACTTGTACGCTGACTTGATCCATCAAGCGACCCTGTTGCGTTTTCAATTCAATTCGCAGCGTTCCCGGCACCAGCGGAATTCGCAACTGTGCTCCCCTCCCCGCCTCTACTCCCTGCACCCACCACACCAAGGGCTCGGTAATCTGTCCTTGGGCCAGTAATCGCAGTTGCTGGCTCTGTGGCGGAATATCCGGATCCAGCGCGAAAACAGTGCCATTGACAGGTTCGCGAATACGAGCCGGACCAGCATAGGCCTGCTCTACATCACTTAACTCCACGCGATCTGTCTGTGTGCCCTCGACAAAAAACTCTTCACGGCGGGGCTCCAGGGCAGGGACAAATTCAATCTGGCGCATCTGTACCTGCGCAGGCATGGCTATTTGACGACCCGGGCGACGCTGATTCAGGATCGAAATGACCTCGTGCCAAATCGGTGCCGCACCGCTGACGCCTGATACATCTTGCATACTTTGACCGGCACTATTTCCGACCCAGACACCAACGGTAAAGTGCTCTGTCCAACCCAAGGCCCAGTTATCACGCATATCTTTACTGGTTCCAGTTTTAACCGCACTCCAAAATGGGGTGCTCAAGGCACTGTCCAAGCCAAAGGTCAGCACCCGAGCCTGACGGTCCGACAATATGTCGCCCACAATCCAGCTAGCACCGGCATCCATCACAACCTGAAAGGGAGCAGCTTGCTGATCCATCCGTGTTTGCACCGCTTGCGTCTGGCCTAAATTGGCCAGCGCACGATAGGCATTGCTCAATTCCAACAAAGTGACATCCGCGCTGCCCAAGGCCAGGCTATAGCCATAAAAATCGCCATCCTGACGCAGACTCAAGCCCAATGCACGCAAGCGATCCACCAAATTGGCAGGCCCCAGCATGGTCAATACCCGCACGGCGGGGATATTCAGCGAAGAGGCCAGAGCATTGCGCGCGCTGACCCAACCCACAAACTGCTTGTCATAATTTTGCGGGATATACAGGCCATTACCGGTGGACAAATTCAGCGGGGAGTCCTCCAGCAAGGATGTCGCCGTCAACAGGCGTTTTTCAATTGCCATCTCATACAGAAAAGGCTTGAGTGTCGAGCCCGCTTGCCGCAAAGAGCGGGCATGATCCACCTCAGCCGCCTCGGACAGCTCACCACTGGAGCCTACGTAGGCCAGAACCTGCCCGCTGAGATTGTCCAGCACTACAACGGCAGCATCCTGCACACGCGCGGTACTGAGATCAAGCAAGTGTCGCCGCATACTGGCCTGCACCTGCATTTGCAATCGCGTATCCAAGCTTGTGCGGACACTGTCACCCGCCTTGATTTGTGGATTCTGATCCAGGACCCAACGGGCAAAATGCGGCGCCCGTTGGACCGGTCCCAAAGGAGCTTGTCCGGACCGGCGCAAGGCCACGGGCACCAGATGACTCAATGAACGACATTGCTCAGCACGTCCCATTTCCTGCAAGGTCAGACAGGCCCGACGTTCAACCGTCAGAGCCGAGGCATTCGGGCCACGTAACAACACTGCGGCAATGGCCGACTCACGCGCATCCAATGCGGCGGCCTGCTTTTGAAACAAGGTGCGCGCCATCGCATCCACCCCGACCAGCTCACCCCGAAAAGCCACCTGATTCAGATAGGCCTCCAGAATTTCCGGCTTGGTCCAGGTATCTTCCAGCGATTGGGCGGCCACCACCTGGTCCAGCTTTTGCCAGACCGAGCGCCCACCACGACCACCGACCAGATCCTGATCCATCAGGCCGGCCAACTGCATGGTAATGGTGGAAGCACCGCGACTACGTCCGGCAAACAAACCGTCCCAGGCCGCAGAGCCGACTGATAACCAATCCACCCCACCATGAGACTCAAAACGACGGTCCTCAGACATCAAGACTGCCATTTGCAAAGCCGGAGAAATTTGCTCCAGCGCGACCCAGTCGCCACGCCGTTGATGAAAGTCCAAACGGACTCGTTGGATAAGCTGACCCTGACGGTCCAAAACCTGCACATCGGAAGACCGGTACGCTTGCCGAACGTCCTCATAACTAGGTGTCGTCTGCCCAGGACTGGCCCACAGGGCCAGTCCCAACACCAGCAGTCCTGCTTTACTTGGCGGGTGCATCCACAACTTCCAGAACTTGCTCGTTAGGCCAGACGGCAAATACATCGGGCTCGTACAGGGCTTCAGCACGGCTGGCTGGCAGCACAAACTGACCCACTGTATTCAGACGCACCGTGTAACTGACTTCGGTCGTGCCTTCTTCAAAGCGCTCGTAGTACGCACGGTAGCCATCAAAGCGACGCTCGACAAAGCTGGGCCAGTGGCCGGATTGTTCTTCACCGGCTGTTGCCATGGCAGAGTCGCGACCCAGACCACTGCCCAAGATAGTGGCACCAGCAGGAACCGGATCAGAGACAACAACCCAGCTTGCCTGACCCTGAGCCTTGACTTTGATCTTCACGCGCATGATGTCGCCACGACTCCACACGCCCGGCTTGGCCTGCTCCACGGCTTCAATATGACGCTCCATACTCAAGCCAGCAGAGATGGGCTTGGTCACCGGCACCGCAGCCAGAGAACGGACGTCGATCCAGGCCTTGCCCTCGCCCATTTGCTCAACGCTCAGATTATCGGCCTGATCGCCGCGCCAAGGTACAGCAATCTTGGAGGAGCGCACACCTTGACCGTCAGGCTTGAGCCTATCCCAGTCCACCACCTGAGCCGTTTCCGAACCCAGAATCACCAAGGACTGACCGCCAGGCTTCTGTTCGTGATGACGGCTGAACTGCTCAATGGCCAGACTACCCAAAAGGTTTTCCGTGGTCATGCGCCATGCACCACGTTGCTGTTCTGCCAACAGACCTTGGGCCAGACGAGGCATATCCTCGGCCCAGTCCGGCATCTCATTGACCAGCAACATCAAGCGCGCCTGGTTGGTCACACGGCTGGTCATGGCCCATGGGCTGCCGTTCAGCGCGTCCTCACCAAAGACCAGACGGGTACCACGGCTGATCAGACGTGCCTGGATCAGATTCATGGCTTCTTGACGTGTTTCCTCTGCCTTCTTGATACCAGGCAAACGCTGAGTCAGATCCACCCAGGCCAGCAGGATTTCAGTGGGCCAGCTTTGCAGGTTCAGTTCCACCGAATCCAGCATGTTGACGCGTGCACGATCGTACTTGGCCAACACGGCTGTCGCACGAATCACTTCGATATCGCGCTCCTGACGAGAAACCGTTTGCATACTCGGGATACGACCATTCACCACGTTTTCCAGACCTTGCAGCATCTCGTTGCGCATGCCATCCGGGATGGGGAAGTTCAAACCAATGGATTCAGCCATATAGCTGATATCCAGGATGTAGCTGGTCAGCACGCGGCTGCCCCACCCGTAGTTGCTTGGGAAGTAACGCAGCAAACCATTCTGGTCCATATACGAGGGCATACGCTGCATCAGGCCCGCCCAGGCCTGTTCGGAACGCAGGCCCATAAAGCGCGAGGCTTGCTGCTCAAAACAACTGTACGGATAGCGTTCGAACCAGGCACGCACTCCTTCCATACCGCCACCCAAGGACGAACGGAACAGCATTTGCAAGCCTCCTTGAACCACACCTTGTTCATTCTTCAAGGCACCGGCCGGTGCTTGCACCGACATATTCAACGGCTCCTCAATGCCCACGGCAACCAGCGTTCCCTGCTGAACCGTCACGGGGGTGGCAGTAAAGACCTCCTGCTTAATCGTCAGGCTGTCTTTGGCGGCTTTGCCCGTGGCACCAGACTGCTGAACCTCCTGTGCATCAAGTGTCCACTCCATCTGGTGCGAATCGGCTGAGCCGCTGGACAGTGGAACCGACATGGGCCAGGAAACCACTTTGGCCGAGCCCGAAGCCAGCTCAACAGTTTGCTCTGGCAAGTCCGCCGAGGGCAAGCCTTTACCACGGTACTGCGCCTTCACCTTCACGGTCATGGCACGAGGGCTGCTATTACGCAGCGTCACTTGAGCCTGGTAGTCATCACCCTCACGAGCAATGGCCGGCAAACCGGAAATGATTTGCAAATCTTGCGTCGTAACGATCTGAGCCGAACCACTACCAAAGCGGTCGCCTGCCAAATCGGCCACGGCCACAATACGGTATTGAGTCAGGGAATCTTTCAGCGGCACGGTCACCGTTGCGCGACCTTCTGCGTCCAGCTCCACATTGCCCTTCCACAGCAGCAAGGTATCCAGCAGTTCGCGAGTGGGGCTCTTGCCACCGCCACCACCCGCTGCGACAGCCTTGCGACCATAGTGACGACGACCCACAATTTCAGACTGCGCGGTGGCGGTCTGCACGTTGTAGCCACGCAAGGCACGCATGGCGTTGAGCAGGTTCCAGCTATTGTTGGGGCTCAATTCCAGCAAGGCCTGATCCACGGCAGCCAAAGCCACGGACGCACCGGCTGCCGGTGTGCCATCAGACTTCAGAACCTGAATGTCCACTTTGGCCTGTTCGCGAATCGCGTACTGGCTGCGGTCTGTCGTCACTTTCACATCCAGCGCATCTTGCTGGCTGCTGACTTCAATGCTGGCCAGACCAAAACGATAGCTAGGCTTGGACAAATCCACGGTGGTCGTCGGGGCCACAAATTCGCCACCACCTTCCGAGTAGGCTTTATACCAATTCAAAGGCTGACTCCAGCCCCAGCTAAAAAAGGAGTACCAAGGCACCTCACGCAGACGGCCACGCAGAACCAGCACGGACACGTAAACGTTCGGCCCCCATTCGGGCTTGATCTCCACGCTGACGTTAGGACTGTCGCCTTCCAACTGAACCACTTGCGCCTGCAAGACACCTTCACGTTCCACCGACACCAGGGCCGTGGCTTCGCGGAAAGGCATGCGTACCTGGAACTCGGCTGTCTCGCTAGGAGCCCAGGTCTTTTTCGCAGGAATGACGTCGATACGGTCATCGTTCTGACCGCCAAACCACAGATAACCGGAACCACTGACCCAGACGGTGCTGGCAGCAATGGACTCACGGCCTTCGCCATCACGTGCAATGGCACGCAGCTCGACCTGACCGCCCTTCTCCAGTTTTACATCGCACTGCACCAAACCTTGATCGTCGCTGCGGCCTTCGCAGATCGTACCCAGGTCCTCGCGCTGTTCCTGATTGTCATAGCTGTAGAAACCACCCACCATGCGTTTGCGGATCGAGAATCGCTGCACATTGGCAGCCTCAATACGCACAGGCACATTTTTCAACGGCTTACCGTCTGGGCTCACGGCAATAGCCGAGAGCGTGGTGGACGAACCGGCTGCCAGCCAGCTACCCGCACGCAGACCAGCCACGACATCAGCAGGCCAAACCGACACGGTTTGAGTCAGGGTTTGAATTTCACCGTTAGGATCGGCAAAGGTAGCCTCCACCAGGAATTCGGAAGGACGATCCACCACAGGCAGATCCTCCAGCTTGGCACGCAAACCACCTTGTGCATCCAACTGGAAACGCTGCTTGTTCAGGAAAACACGGGAGTCCCAGGCATCTGACGACTCAACCGTCTGGGGAGAAGCAAAGCTATAGTCGTCATACGCGCTAAATGAAGGCGACTGGGCCCGTACTACCGCCGACAACTGGACAGGCAAAAAGTCCGCAGGGCCACCCGACAGATAATGCAACTGCAAATCCGCCTGCATCTGTTTGGGGTTCACCAGGTACGGACGACTCTGCCCATCACTTAGCTTGATGCTGCCGCCCAAAACAGGCAGCTTGAACTGTTCAACGCGGAATTCACCAAAATTGAAGTACTGGTTTTCACCTTCGGTACGCAAACGGTAAACACCCAGCTCGGCATCCTTAGGGATATTCCAATCATTCAAAGCAAACACGCTGCCAGCGGCGGTCTTGTGCCACTTCAAGGGCAATTCAATGCGCTTGCCACTGCCATCATGCTCGACAATCATAGCCTCGGGATAACGATGAGGCGCCTTAAAACCATCGCGCACGCGTTCACGCACGTAGTGCTTCATGTGCACCACTTCACCCGCACGAAACAGGCTGCGATCCATCACGGTATGGGCCACTGGTTCATCACGACCACCCCAGTTGTAGGGCACGTTAAAGCGCCATGGCTCGATACCCGAATTCCACTCGCTCAAGGCGAAGCTGAAATCAGCCTTACCGCGAGCCATGGGATTACTCTTGTCGATACGCGCTGTCACAAACAAGCCGGACAGGCCGGTGTCCTGGCAGTAATCAGGGCCATCTACGGCTTGCGGATGGTGGAACATCCCGTCCTTGTCCGTTTCACCCTGCACCAGCTCCTCGCCACGGCAGTTCATGACACGGATCCTGGCGCCGGGCACCACTTTGGCGTCATCCAGGGTGGTGACCCAGACCAGCAAGTCATCCCCCCCTTTCTTGATGTGTACACCCAGATTGGTGACCAGCACGGAGCTGCGCACATACATGGTGCCTGCCGATTCCAGCAAAGACGCTCCCAAACGTGGAGAAGCTACTTCCAGCACATGGAAACCAGGCTCTTTCAAGGGCACACCAATCAGCTCAAAAGGACGTTCGTCTTTCTGATCCATGCCGGGCAGATCCAACTTCTTGACCTCTTTGCCGATCAGCAAAGGTTGAGCACGCAGGTCCAGTTGACCGTACTGATCAACAGGAGCGGTGATGTGAAAATCGCCGTCCATCATGCCACGCAGATGTTCTGCACTGACCCGCCAGGAATAATCCAGCTGGCGCAAACGGGAATACCAAGCCAGAATTTCCCTATCGTCCTTCACGGCCAAGGCGCCCACCTGACCGGCCGATACCAGCATTTGCTCAGTCGTGAGGTCCGGCTCGACATTACGAAGACTCAAACCAATCGCTGGGGGATCAGAATCATCCGAGCCATCGCGGTCGGCATGGCCGAAACGCTCCACAATCCCAAAAGGCTCCACGGCAAACTTCACCAACGGCGGATACGTCGTGGTGCTCATCCCGTTGCTCAGAACCTGCGGGTTCTTAAGACTGCGGCCAGCATCGTCCGTCAGACCATCCGGAATCTTGACCGTCAGCTTGGTGTTTTCAGGAAAAGGGCCCTGGAAACGCACATATTGGCTAGGGCCACGATCTTGCCATGCCTCATCACTATCAGACACGGGTTCCCAGACCTGTTCGCCAGCTTCCAAACGGATCTGACGCAGGTGCTCGTACGCGACCGGCGCAGAGAACTGAACACCAACGCTGCCAACCGGTGTGCAAGGTGCCTCTGCACGTTCACGCAGGCAAGAGAGCGAGGCCGTAAATTCGGGACGCACGTTGTAATCGTAGGTGTAGCGATCCGTATTCGGGACGCCCTTACGATTGTCGATCTGGGTCATGATGCCCGGTTCCAGCACCACCGACACGGTGGCATCCGCTGGCAAGGGGCGTGCACACTGCACGGCCTGGTAACGCTCGTCGACCTCGTCCACATAGAACTCGGCGCGAACCATGGCATCGCGCTGGGCCCCCTCAACGGCTTTCAGACCAATACGCTCGCCAATACCCTCTACCCGGCAATAGCCGTTTTTGATTAAAGAGCCAGTATTAACAGGCGCATTGAAGCGGAATAGAAAAACCTGGTCCTCATTAATCATGTTGTAATACGGGCGGTTGCTTTCCAGAATGGCACCACCGGAATTAAAACGATATTGAGCCGGTCCACTAATCGCTTCATTATTGATGCTGCGAAAGCTTTTGGACACGACCGCCGTACAACTCAAACCTGGTCCTGGACGCTCGTCGAATTCATAAATCCAGCGACGCGAATCAAGCCAACGGCCCTGGCCGACTACCGATGGATCATCACATTGCACCAGCACAGGTGCAGGCAATTGCGAATCCCCAAAATGAACAGCGGGTTTGGCAAAAGTAACTTTGACATCCCGCAAATCCGATGTCGCCCCCTGAGGCGAGAAACTGCTTATCGTGATGGCTTGGGCGCTACTGACGCCCAGCAGGAACACCAAACCCAGCAAAGACTGGCGATGCATCGTTCTTCCCCTATGGAATATGCTATTTTCGCGCCAGTTTAATGGAAATCAGCTCCTCTGGGCGTGTCTGGGCCGCCTCAAAAGGACATAAAAAACACCACCAAATGCAACAGAAAAAACCCCACGCCACGCCTTCGACGGGCTGTCCACCAAAGGGGCACTTTTGGCCAGGGGCGCAAAGCGTTGGGACGGCCCGGCAACAAAGAAAAGCCGCTCTGATCCAAAAGCCTGCAGCCTCATCAAATGCGAATTCTGGTGGCATTTGAAAGTAAAAATGTCATATGCGACCAATACCGAGCTTTTTTCCTAAAACGGGCGATATCAACTACGATTAGAAGCACAATTACTCCCGCCCTTACTGGAAACCCGGCCTACCCACTCCCTATGTCTTTAACGCGTACACGGATCCATTCGCCTTGATCTCAGGACAGACACATGAGCACGATGACACTGCAGGAATTGGATAAAACCCGCAAAGAATGCCGCAAACTGATCAGTCAGCGCGCCTTGCTATCAGCGGCGGCTGCCGTGGTGCCCATCCCTGGCGTGGATATGGGCGCGGACGTGGCGATTTTGATGAAAGTCATTCCTATCATCAATGCCCGCTTTGGGCTGACCGCCAATGATGTGGACGCCCTCAGCCCTGAACTGAAAAAGCTGGTTGTCGTCGGCGGAACCAGTATGGGACTGGGCATGGTGGGACGGGTTCTGACAACGGATCGTGTCATCAATATTTTGGTGCGCCTGGGTGCTAAAAAACTGGCCGGCAAATACGGCGCCAAATATGTCCCCCTGATCGGGAGTGCCATCTCGGCATCCATCAGCTTTGTCGTGCTGCGTAAAGTGGGTAACCAGCATATTGAAGAATGCTATGCAATTGCACGACGCCTGGCGCTGGAAACGCAAAGGCGTGAGGCGGTCCATACCATTGATGGTAGCGAGGAAAATTTAATACGAGAAATCAAGGGTTAAAACCCAGTCGATCCTTTTGCTCTTATCAAGATCGCTCTTTGAGTGGCTCAAATACGCTGGACACGCTGAGCCTGCTAAGGAGGCGTGACGAAGCGACGGAGCATCACCGTCCCCTTCGTGACGCCACCATTTTAGCCCGCAGGAACCACACCAGGCTTCTTGCTACGGCCATTCAACATATAGTCCATCAGTTCGCGCACCGACTTCATGGCCTTGCCAAAAGGCAAGGCTTCGGAGCTACGGAAAAACAGGCCACGCTCCACATCCCCTTTCAAGGCATAGGCCAGTTGGCGGTCAATACAAAACTGGCCATGGCGCTGCACGCCATCACGCAAGCCGCAATGTGCCAGACAATCAAAGCCTTCCGTGCAGGCACGTTCTCGCGCCACCGATTGCAGCTTTTTCTCTTTGTGCAAATAGGCATCCAGCCAAGGCGTACGGACAGCACGAGCGGGCAAGCCGGCCACACTCATGAAAGTCACAATGTCCTTGGGTTCTGCATCCAACAATACACGTTTGAAGTTCTCGTGGGCATCGCCTTCTTCGGTAACTGCAAATGCGGTTCCCATTTGCACGCCGTCTGCGCCCCAATCCATTAATTGTCGCAACTGTTCAGGGCGATGAATCCCGCCTGCGGCGATCAAAGGAATGCGCTCAGCCTCCAGGCCCATTTCACGGAACAAGGCACGACACCCCTCCAATACGCGCTGGAAAGCATATTCAGGCTTGCTCAACGATTGATCGTCAGCGGCCCCCAGATGACCTGCAGCATAACGGGGGTTTTCCAGAACAACCGCATCGGGCAAACGCTTGCGGCGTAGCCATTTTTTCACTAACAGGGTGACGCCGCGTACATCGGACAGAATAGGAATCAAGGCAACTTTAGGGTGATCCTGAACCAGTTCAGGCAAATCCAGTGGCAAACCAGCCCCCACCACCACTGCGTCTGCCCCACTCTCGCAGGACTGACGTACATACTCGGGATACTGCGAAACGGCCTTCATGATGTTCACGGCAATCCCGCCCTTCCCCCCCGATCGCTCTCGGGCACGATGGATTTCACGGTCCAGCGCCTGCAAATTGGCCGCATCGACTACGCCTTTTTCGACATCCCCTCCAGTGCTGTCCATGAGATCTTCGTGATGGCGCCGTAAATCCACGCTGGAGATCGTCCCCAGTCCACCCAATGCAGCCACTGTACCCGCCAGTCGGGACGCCGAAATACCGACTCCCATGCCGCCTTGAACAATAGGCAAAAGCAGTTTTCCCTTCAGGGACATGAGACGTAAATCCGTCTTTAGCACGATGTTAATACCTTAGGTTGATGCAAGAACCTGCCGGCCACGTCGGGACCAGAAACAGGGCAATAGAATCGTGGCTGTCTGCCAAGACAGCCACTGTGTTAAATCAGGCGGGAATAGCGCGCACCGCTTTCCTGGCTCAAATACTTGTCGAACACCATGCTGTAAGCACGCACAAACAAACGACCTTTGGGCAGCACCTGGATAGACTGGGAATCGACAGTCAGCAAACCGGCTTGGGCATAGCTGTGGAGCTCCTGCAGCTCAGAAGAGAAGTAGCTAGAAAAATCAATGCCATAACGCGCCTCCAGACGCGCAATAGGCACTGGCATGCTACACATCAAATGCATGATGACTTCCGCCCGCAAGCGATCATCCTGCTGCATCACAATGCCGCGCTCGATCGGTAGACGCCCCTGATCTATATCGGCGTAATAATGGCGCAGGCTACGGGCATTTTGCACATGCATGGTGCCCACCTGACCGATGGACGACACGCCGAAAGAAACCAGATCACAGGCTGCGCGAGTGGTGTAGCCCTGGAAGTTGCGGTGCAGGCTGCCGTCCAGGCGAGCCAGATTCAACTCGTCTGTCGGCAAAGCAAAGTGATCCAGACCAATGTAGACATAGCCCGCATCCAGCAGACGCTGAGAGGACATCAGGAACAGTTGCAGACGCTGGTCGGCGTCTGGCAGCTCTTGTTCGTTAATCAAACGTTGAGCCTTAAAGCGGGTTGGCAAGTGCGCGTAGTTATAAAGAGCAATCCGATCTGGCCGCAGTTGCACCAGCGAATCAATCGTGATGGCAAAGCTTTCCAGGGTCTGCAAAGGCAGACCGTAGATCAGGTCCGTGTTGATGGATTGAAAACCGGCTGCGCGGCCTTCTTCTATGGCGCGTTTGACCATCTCGAAAGGCTGGATACGGTTAATCGCTTTTTGCACGTCGGGGTCAAAATCCTGTACCCCAAAGCTGGTACGGTTAAAGCCCAGAGCCGCCAAGTTCTGGAGCGTACCTTGCCCCAAGGTACGCGGGTCGATTTCGATGCCCAGTTCTGCATCGTCCGTGAACGCGAACTGCTCGTTAAGCTTGGCCATCAGGCGGGCCAATTGTTCATTGTCCAGGAAAGTGGGTGAGCCGCCGCCCAAGTGCAATTGTTCGGTGCGCCTGTCCGCATCCATATATTGGGTGACCATATCAATTTCGCGCAGCAAGTAATCCAGGTACTGCTCGCTCTTGCTACGGTCTTGCGTAATAATTTTATTGCAGGCACAAAAGTAGCAAAGCGACTGGCAAAACGGAATGTGCAGGTACACCGACAAGGGAGGATTACTGCTGCTCAAGGCCCGTCGCGATAGCTCGTGAATATAAGGCTGGGCGGGAAAATCCTGAAAGAAACGGTCTGCGGTGGGGTAGGAGGTATAACGCGGTCCGGAACGATCAAAGCGCCGGATCAAGGCTTCTGAGATTTCAATATCTTGCGCGGTCGGGGCACGGGTATCCGATGCTTCCAAAGTTTGCGGCATTGAGGGTCCTCCTGAAAAAGACCGATTTCTTCTAGTCAAGCATTTATTGTGAGAGAAAACCTCGGGCAGGCGCTTGACCTGCATCAAGGCCGCAAGAACTAAAAAAACGCTTTTTTTATCGCCGTTGAGCTGAAATTAGCTTCATATATCGTATTATTAAGCGCAAGCCGCCCAAATTACCGCCAGTTGGAGTCAGATGTATTTGCTCGTGATCCTAGCACTGCCGTTCATCGGTAGTTTGCTATCTTCCTTGATGCCCGCGAACTCTCGCAAACTCCAAGCATCTCTTGCGGGCGCTGTTGCCGTTACCTGCACCTTATTGACTCTCTACGCCTATCCAGACATTGCGCGCGGAGAAATAGTAGAGTCGTCACGCTCCTGGATCCCTGCTCATGGCCTGACCTTCAAACTGCGCATGGACGGCTATGCCTGGCTGTTCAGTATCATCATTACCGCCATGGGGGCCTTGATTGCCCTTTATGCGCATTACTACCTGTCGGCCCAAGATCCGGTCCGGCGCTTTTTTTCCTTTCTGCAAGCCTTCATGGGTTCGATGCTGGGAGTGGTACTGTCGGGCAACCTGATTCAGTTGGTCGTATTTTGGGAGCTGACAAGTATCTCCTCCTTCATGCTGATCGCCTATTGGTATCACCGCATGGATGCGCGCCGGGGCGCGCGCATGTCGCTGATCATTACAGGTACTGGGGGGTTCTGCTTACTGGCGGGTGTGCTCATGCTTGGCCAGGCCGCTGGCAGTTATGACCTGAGCGTGGTTCTGGAGTCGGGCGAGCAGATTCGCAACCATCCTTGGTATACCGGGATGCTGGTCCTGATTGCCTTGGGCGCGCTCACTAAAAGCGCCCAGTTCCCCTTTCATATCTGGCTACCTCATGCCATGGCCGCCCCCACTCCCGTGTCGGCGTATTTACACTCGGCCACCATGGTCAAGGCCGGAGTATTCCTGTTGGCACGCCTGTGGCCCGCGCTGTCTGGAACGACTGAATGGGCTGTCATTATTGGTGGCGCGGGTCTGTGCTCTCTGACGCTGGGGGCCTACGTCGCCATGTTCCAGCGGGATATGAAAGGCGTGCTGGCCTACTCCACGATTAGTCACCTGGGTCTGATTACCTTGCTGCTGGGCCTGAACAGCCCGCTTGCGCTGGTCGCGGCGCTGTTTCACATGATGAACCATGCCACCTTCAAGGCCTCTTTGTTCATGGCAGCCGGTATCGTGGACCACGAAACAGGTACCCGTAACCTGAATCGGCTATCAGGTCTACGTCACGCCATGCCCTTGACGGCCACTCTGGCGACCGTCGCTGCGGCCGCCATGGCTGGCGTCCCCCTGTTGAATGGCTTTATTTCCAAGGAAATGTTCTTTGCCGAGACCATTCTGGCCGGTAACGGCAATACCTGGGAGTACGCCCTACCCATTGTTGCAGTCATTGCCGGGGCCTTTAGCGTTGCCTATTCCCTCCGCTTTATCGCTCAGGTCTTCTTTGGCCCCGTCGCCACCGACTTGCCACGAGAGCCGCATGAGCCCCCTCGCCGCATGTTGATCCCCAGTGCTATTTTGGTACTGACCTGTTTATTGGTCGGCATGATTCCCAGCCTGACTTTTGGTCCCTTCCTGCATACGGCGGCCAACGCTATTCTGGGCGCTGAAATGCCCCAATACAATCTGGCCGTCTGGCATGGTTTCAACCTGCCCTTGATCATGAGCCTGCTTGCCACCGGCATGGGCGTCCTCTTCGTTCTGATCATCAACCGCTTCTACAAAAACCGTCAAGGCCGTACACCCTTGCTAAACCGTGCCGATGGCCGGCGCTTCTTTGAGCTGGCCATGGAGTATCTGGAAGTGGCCGCAAACTGGGCGGTAGGCAAGCTCTACTCACCACGCCTGCAACGTCAGATGCTGTTGATTGTGGTGGCCACCCTGTGCGTTGCCGCCTTGCCCCTGGTCCGTGGAAACTGGTTCAAATCCACCATTTCCACACCTATCGATCCCTTCTTTGCCCTGATGTGGGTAGTGGGAATTGCCTGCGCGATTGGTGCGGCCCGTCAAGCCAAGTTCCACCGTCCAGCCTCCTTGCTGCTGTCTGGCGGGGCAGGTCTGGTTACCAGCCTGACCTTTGCCTGGCTGTCGGCCCCTGACCTGGCCCTGACTCAATTGGCCGTGGAAGTCGTCACCGTTGTGCTGATTTTGCTGGGCCTGCGCTGGTTGCCACAGCGAGTCAGCGATATGCCCGGCAACCAGGACAAGAGTGCCCGCGCCCTGCTCCGCCGCAGCCGCGACTTGATTATTGCCATTCTGGCCGGTTGCGGTATTGCAGCCCTGGCCTACGCCATGATGACGCGCCCTCACCCCAGCGGCATCTCGCCCTTTTTTATCGAGAAAGCACTGCCACTGGGCGGCGGGGCCAACGTAGTCAACGTGATTCTGGTTGACTTCCGTGGCTTCGATACCTTTGGCGAAATCGTGGTACTGGCTATTGTGGCCTTGACGGTCTTTGCCCTGCTGCGTCGATTCCGTCCGCCTATTGAAGCCATCGCCCAGCCTCTGGCCCGTCGCCAAAACGTCAAGGATAGCCGTGAAGCCGTCTTTGTCGAGCCCGACCCCAAAACTGCCCTGCCCGAAGGCATCATGCAGATTCCTGCCGTCTTGCTGCGCTTGTTACTGCCTATCTCTACGCTGATCGCCTTGTACTTCCTGCTGCGCGGGCACAACCTGCCTGGTGGTGGTTTTGTGGGAGGCCTGATCATGGCAACCGGCATTATCTTGCAGTACATGGTCAGCGGCGTGGTGTGGATGGAGTCCCGCCCCCTGATTCAGCCGCAAACCTGGATTGGCTTGGGCCTGCTGACCGCCGGTGTGGCCGCCATGCTGGTCTGGGCCTTTAACAAGCCCTTCCTGTCCGCCCAAAGCTGGGATCTGCATCTGCCCCTGATTGGTGATGTGCATACCTCCAGCGCACTGATTTTTGACATCGGCGTGTTCATGCTGGTGATTGGCTCCACCATCCTGATTTTGATCGCATTGGCCCACCAGTCTCTACGGTTTTATCGCAAACTGCCGTCGTTGCAATCCGCCTCGAACGCTGCATCCGGGATGGAGGAAAAATAATGGAAATCGTGCTTTCAATTGCGATTGGTGTTCTGGCCGGCTCAGGCGTCTGGCTGCTGCTGCGCCCACGTACCTTTCAGGTCATCATGGGACTGGCTTTAGTGTCCTATGCCGTGAATCTGTTCATCTTCAGCATGGGCAGACTCAAAATCAGTGCCGCTCCTGTTATCAACGCCAGCAATCTGGGGGCAGACTATGCGGACCCCCTGCCCCAGGCCCTGGTGTTGACCGCGATTGTGATTGGCTTTGCCACCACCGCCTTGTTTCTGGTCGTCATTCTGGCCAATCGCGGCCTGAGCGGCACTGACCACGTTGATGGCCGCGAGGAAGACGACCTGTGAGTCTACTCAACCAACACTTGCCCGTCTTACCCGTTGCCATCCCCATGGTAGCGGCGGCACTGATGGTGATGCTTCGCGACAAGCGCCGTCACTACAAACTGCTGATCGCCTTTGGCTCCTTATTGGCCCAATTGTTTTGTGCCGTATATCTATTGTTACTGGCCGACGGCA
Source organism: Alcaligenes faecalis (assembly GCF_041521385.1). NCBI lineage: Bacteria > Pseudomonadati > Pseudomonadota > Betaproteobacteria > Burkholderiales > Alcaligenaceae > Alcaligenes > Alcaligenes faecalis. The sequence continues at coordinate 238,402 of NZ_CP168006.1, forward strand.
CACTGCCCCCGATCTGGCCGCAATCCGTTGGTGTTTACCTGCTCGGTGACTGGCCCGCCCCCTTTGGGATTGTGCTGGTCGTTGACCGGCTGGCCGCTTTCTTGCTGGTGCTGACCAATGTGCTGGCCTTTTGCTGTTGGTTCTATTCACTAGCCCGCTGGGATCGCGTAGGGGTGCATTTCCATTCCTTGTTCCAGTTGCTTCTAATGGGCTTGAATGGCGCTTTCCTGACGGGTGACCTGTTCAATCTATTTGTATTTTTCGAGGTTTTGCTGGCTGCGTCCTACGGTCTGATGCTGCACGGCTCAGGCGCCGCCCGCGTCAGTGCCGGACTGCACTACATTGCCGTCAACCTGATCTCCTCCTTCTTGCTGCTGATCGCCATCGCCCTGATTTACGGTGTCACTGGTACCCTGAACATGGCCGATTTAGCCCTACGTGCCGGCTCCATGCCCGACGCAGACCGCCTGGTGTTTGAATCCGCCATGGCCATCCTGGGTATCGCCTTCCTGATCAAAGCCGCCGCCTGGCCGTTGAACTTCTGGCTGCCCAATGCCTACGGCAATGCCAGTGCTCCGGTCGCTGCCATGTTCGCCATCATGACCAAGGTGGGCATTTACGCACTGCTGCGTATCGGCTCCCTGCTACTTCCCACGGGAGCCCCTGCCGCCTTTGGCGTAGCCTGGATGTTCCCGGCAGGTATTGCCACGCTAGCCTTCGGCGCTATCGGCGTAATGGCCGCACAACAACCCGAACGACTGGCCGGTTATTGCATCATTGTGTCCTCTGGCACCTTGCTGGCCGCTCTGGGTATGCCAGGAGTCATTCTGACAGGCCCTGCCCTGTATTACATGCTGAGCAGTGTACTGGCTCTGGGTGCATTTTTCCTGCTGTTGGAGCTGGTCAGCCGCACCAAACCCTTTGGTGCCGATCTGCTGGCCGTCAGCCAGGAAGTCTTTGATCTGGACGACCCGGAGTCCGACGACAATAGCGACGACGTGGTCGGCGTGGCCATCCCCGGCGTAATGGTGTTTCTGGGCATATCCTTTATTGCCTGTGCCTTACTGATAGTGGGCTTGCCACCGCTCTCTGGCTTTGTTGCCAAACTGTCCTTGCTGACAGCCGCCCTGAAAGCCTCGGGCCAGTCGCCCGAACCGCTGAACGCCTGGATTCTGACAGCCGCTGTGCTGATCTCAGGAGTGGCCGGTTTAATTGCCATGGTACGTGTGGGCATCCGTCTGTTCTGGAGCAATAGTTCCTTGACAATTCCCCGCCTGAAGCTGATCGAAGCTACACCCATTGCCAGCATTATTGTTGCTTGCGCGATCTTGAGCTGGTATGCCGGCCCCATCACAACGTACCTCGAACAGACGGCACAACAGTTGGATGAGCCTCGTATTTACATCGGCTCGGTCTTGCGGCAAAACCCCGTGCGTTCTGTCCAGGCGGAGGGATTCTGATGCGACGTTATACCAAACATCTGTTCCTGCCCTTGCTGCTACTGGGGCTGTGGCTGCTGCTAAATGACTCGCTCTCAGCCGGTTATGTGGTGTTGGGCCTATTCCTGGCCATCGCCTTGAGTTTGGCCGCCATTCCTTTCCGTCCGGTTAAAGCCAGCATCCGCCATCCCTTTCTGGCCTTGAAACTCGTCTGCCAAGTAACCAGGGACATTGTGCTGTCCAATATTGCCGTCGGCCATCTGGTGTTGAAAGGTAGCAAGGCACCTCGTCCCGGTTTTTTAGCCATTCCCCTGCGACTCACTGACCCGCATGCTCTGGCTGCCTTGGCCTGCATCATCACCTACACACCAGGTACCGTCTGGGCCGGCTTTGATTATGAAACCCGTATCCTGAGCCTGCATATTCTGGACTTACAAGACGAGCAGGTCTGGTTAGACACTATTCAGAAGCGTTATCAAGAACCGCTACTGGAGATTTTCCAATGATAGACATTGTTTACTGGGCCTGTCAGTTTGCCCTGGGCTGCTTTGTCCTGGGCATGGGCTGCGCTGTCATCCGCTTGCTAAAAGGCCCTTCCGCTGCCGACCGCGTGCTGGCGCTGGACACCATGTACATCAACGGCATGCTGGCCCTGTTAGCCCTGGGCATCCGTTTTGACTCCACCTTGTACTTTGATATCGCCTTGCTCATTGCCCTGTTTGGTTTCGTTGGGTCGGCAGCGATGGCAAAGTTTCTGCTACGCGCCGAGGTGATCGAACCATGAATACGACTTTGTTGCCTTGGTGGCTGGCCATCCCGGTCGCCCTTTTACTGGTACTGAGCGGCATCGTGGCGCTGGTGGGATCGGCTGGCCTGCTACGCTTCAAGCATTTTTACTCCCGCATCCACGCCCCCACCATGGGCAATACGCTGGGTACATTTTTTATGGTGCTAGCCGTGGCGATCAGCGCCAGCCACCTAATGAGCCGCCCTATCCTGCACCCGCTCATCCTGAGTGTCCTCTTGATCATTACCTCGCCAGTGACAACCATCCTTCTGATGCGCGCTGCCATCAAGCGAGAGCATCGCCAGCGCCTGGCTGAATATGGCCCGGATGAACCGGGCTACCTGGACATGCCGCACAAAGCGCCTCTTCCCACAGAAGTACTCGAACCGCACGCCAACGACCAGAGTCAGGTCAAGAAGTAAGCGTTTAGAAAAAGTTTATTACCCCCACTAGCCACTGCTCTACTTATACTACTGTGTGTCTATTGCGTATCGGGGAATGCCCCATACGCAGTCACCTTTGAGGCTTTGCAGCCTGCTGGTCATCCCTTCTCGTTACAGTGCTCGCCAAGCCGTTAATTCTCTTAGCAAGTTAAGGAGTGAGATCGATGAGTCTACGTCTACGCCCATCCCGAATTCTGAATGCAAGCTTGCTCAGCTTAGGTTTGCTATCGTCCGCAGCCTGGGCTCAAACCCCGTCGCAAGACTACCACCGCGATATCCAGCGTTGCGAGCAATTCACCGGGGAGCAACGCACCACTTGCCGTCGCGAAGCTGGTGCCGCCCTGCAAGCCGAGCGTCAGCACAAGCTGGACAAACGCGATCACAACATGGATGCCAACCGTCAGGCGCGTTGCCATCGTCTACCCGCTGATCGCCAGCAAGATTGCCTGAAAGCCATGACCGGCCAGGACACAACCGTGCGCGGTAGCGTAGAAGGCGGCGGTATTCTGCGCGAAACAACGACTGTGGTGCCTGCTCCGTAAGCCTGTTGTGCTGCAGACTGCCCGAACAGGTAGCCGCATAAAAGGAATGGGCCTTTTCAGGCCCATTCTTCATTTCTACTGGCGGTTTTTTCGAGCACTATCCATCTACAGCTCCACCTGTATACCCATCTCCACCACACGATTAGGCGGAATCTTGAAAAAGCGGGTACTGCGGCTGGCATTTCGAGCCATGAATGCAAACAAGCGACGACGCCAGCCCAAATACCAAGGTTGACGCGACTGAATCATCACTGTCTGACGCGACAGGAAATAGGACGTTTGCATAGGCTCCAGATTCAACTCCGGGTGCTCCAGGGCAATCTGCTCCAGCAATTGCGGCACATTAGGCTCCTGCTTGAAGCCCCAGGACGCCACCGCCTGCCAACTGCCACGGCTAAGGCGTTGCAAAGCATAACGCTCCCCAAACGGAACATAAGGCACACCGGCACTCGTCACGGTCAGGAACAAGACCTGCTCGTGCAGAACCTTATTGTGCTTCAGGTTATGCAATAAGGCCGGAGGCACAGAGTCGGGAATCGTGCTCATAAACACCGCCGTACCCGGCACACGGGTCGGAGCATACTCCTCCAGATTCAACAAAAACTCTTTCAGCGGCTGCTTGTTCTCCAGCAAGCGTTCGTGCAAAGCAGCGCGCCCTTGACGCCAGGTCAACATCAGGCCCAACAACACGGAGCCCACCAACAAGGGCAGCCAGCCACCCTCCATGATCTTGAGCGCATTGGCCGAAAACAAAAGCACGTCCAGAACCAGAAAGATCCCCAACAAACCCAACCAGGCCCAGCGTTTGACTCCGCTGGCACGGCGCGGCAGCAAAAGCAAAGCCAGCAAACTGGTCATCAACATGGTGCCTGTGACGGCAAAACCATACGCATGGGCCAGACGATCGGAGGAGCCAAAGCTCAGAACCAGAATCATCACGGCCACACACAGCAGCAAATTCACACGCGGCAGATAAATCTGCCCTTCTTCTTTTGCCGAAGTATGTTGAATTATCATGCGCGGCCAGAACCCAAGCTGAACGGCCTGGCGGGTCACAGAGAAAGCGCCAGAAATCACGGACTGGGACGCAATCACCGTCGCGACCGTGGCCAACATGACCATGGGCACCAAAGCCCAGTTAGGAGCCAGGAAAAAGAAAGGATTACGAATTGCCGTCGGATCAGAAATCAGCAAGGCCCCTTGACCGAAATAGCACAAAACCAGACAAGGCATCACGATCATGAACCAGGCTTTGCGTATCAAGGGACGACCAAAATGCCCCATATCGGCATACAAGGCCTCGGCACCGGTTAACGCCAGTACCAGCGCCCCCAGCAGCAAAAAGGTTTGCCAGGGTGCTTCAGCCACAAAGGCCACGGCCCAACGAGGATCCAAAGCCAGCAAGACTTGCGGGTGCTCAATAACACGCCATAACCCCAACCCACCCAACACCAGAAACCAGGTCAGCATAATAGGGCCGAACAGCTTGCCCATGGTCCCCGTGCCGTGCGACTGAATCAAGAACAAGGCCAGCAACACTCCCAGCGACAGTGGCACAATCCAGGGATCCAGCACATGGGATACCATCCCTATGCCCTCCAGCGCAGACATCACAGAGATGGCTGGTGTGATGATACTGTCTCCGTAAAACAAGGCCGCGCCGATCAGCCCCAGCACCACAATGATCTGACGACGTGGCCCTTGAATGGCGCGTGCAGCCAGCTCCATGAGTGCCAACGTACCGCCCTCCCCCTTATTGTCCAGGCGCAACACCACCGTGACATACTTGATAGAGACCACCACCGTCAACAGCCAGAACAACAAGGACAACACCCCATAGACCTGCTCGGCGCCGGGCTGTCCATAAGGACTCAAGGCCACTTTCATGGTGTAGAGCGGGCTGGTTCCAATATCGCCGTACACCACGCCTAACGCGCCCATCAACAAGGCGGCCTGAGCCGCTTTTTTGGGGTTTTCTGTTGCTGTGTTCAAGGCTTAATTTCCAATCAAAGTATCGTGCCGGGTCAGACGCGCGCCAATACGCGGACCGGGAAAAACAATGGTGATGCGGGTACCGGGAAAATCAGGACGGCTCATCAGGCTCCACCAGGCCCCATGCGCACGGGCAATTTCCTGCACAATGGCCAAGCCCAAACCGGAGCCACCCGCCTGCGTGCCAGGGGAACGGTAAAAGGCCTCAAACACGCGCTGCTGTTCGCTGGCCTCGATACCCGGCCCGTGATCCTCCACCGACAAGGAAGGCGGGTTACTGGCCACCCGCAAGACAATCCGGTCTGTCCCTAGCCCATAGCGCAGGGCGTTATCCATCAAATTCGACAAAAGTTCCCGCAATAGTATGGGGGCGGCATCAATCCAGACCGGCTTTTCAGGTGCCAGCAAATGGATTTCCACACCATGCTGACGCGCCTGCAAGAACCAGTCCCCGCCCTCCTCGCGCACCCACTCACACAAATCCAGACGCACAAAACTGTCCTTGATATTGTTGTCTGCATCGGTGCGCGCCAACACCAGCAACTGCTGGCCTAAACGAATCATTCGGTCTGACACACTTTTGATGCGCTCGGCCCGTTGGCGAATGTCCTCCGGCAAGGGTCGCGCCAGCATCAGCTCGGACTCGAGTTGCAAACCAGTCAGCGGGGTACGCAGTTGATGCGCTGCATGACCAATAAAACGTTTTTGCGCCTGCAGGGTATCACGCTGGCGTTCCAGCAGCTCATTAAAGTGCTCAACCAGCGGCACCACTTCCGCAGGCAAGGCACTGGCATCCAGGCGCTCAAAGTCATCATCGGAGCGGTTGCGGATCTGTTGTGATAAATCATCAATAGAAGCCAACTGGGAGCGAATCCCTGACAACAACACCCAGGCAATCAGACTGACCAGCAAGACCTGACTGAGCGCCATGGTCCAGAAGATATCGCGCAGCAGCCAATCTTCCAGGCTCATGCGACGTGTCAGTATCCAGGTAACACTCAAATCGAGCACCACCAGAATCGAGATTGGAGGAAACAAACGGCCCATCAATTTGCGGGCCAAAGAACCGGGGGCTAAAAAACGCTCCAGCCAGCCTCGCAACAAGGAGGTTTTTACCGCTGGAGAAAGATGCTGATCGGGCATGGTTGACCTGGATTTTCAGACAGCGGGGATGGGCGGCCATTATGCTTCGGCCACGTTCTCCACATCGAGCAAATAGCCAAAGCCACGCACAGTCTGTATAACCGCCCCGGTACCTTCCAGACGCTTGCGCAGACGATACACATAGACCTCGACCGCATTGTCGCTGAAATCAGCATCCCAGGCAGATAAGGAGTTGATAATTTGCTGCTTGGTAACGACACGGCCTGCGCGCATCATCAACATCTCCAGTACGGACAATTCCCGCACGGACAAAGTGACACGTTGGCCCGCACAGCGCAGCTCGCGGCCAATGGTATCAAAGCTCAAGGGGCCAACATCAATAACGGGCTGTACTTGACCGCTACGCCGGCGGCCAAATACGCGTACACGGGCAGCCAGCTCGGACAGGTCAAAAGGTTTGATCAGGTAATCGTCCGCACCCGCATCCAGCCCACCGACCCGGTCATCCACACCATCACGCGCCGTCAGAATAAGAACGGGAATGGCATTACCCTGTTGACGCAATTGGCGCAACACATCCAGACCGCTGATGCCGGGCAAGTTCAAGTCCAAAAGCAGAAGATCGTAGACCTGGGCAGCCAGCTCCTTCAAGGCACTTTCACCTTCCTGAAGCCAATCAACAGCGTAGCCCTGATCGTTGAGAAATTCCTGCAATGCGGCGCCCAGTATGGCGTCGTCTTCGATAACTAGTACACGCATTCGGGAGATTTTATTACGGAACTGGCCCCTCGCGTTGCCAATACACAGCGAGGGGCCAGAAAAAACAACACGAACCAGAACCAGGGATTACTGAGCGGGCACAGGCTCGACTGTCTGCTGGGTGGCTGCTGCACCATCCTTGCTTTCCCCGCCTTCACCCGCAGTCTTGCTCGTTGGGCCGGGACGAGTAATGAAACCCAGACGAGTCAGGCCGGAAGCCTTGGAACGGCTCATCACCTTGGCCAGGGTTTCGTAGCGCGTATCGGTATCAGCGCGGATACGCAGTTCAGGCTGAGGCTCATCCTTGGAGTAAGGAGCCAAGGTAGCGGTCAGATCCTCCAACGCAACGGGCTGCTCATTGACGAAGATCAGTCCTTCCGCGTCAATGGCCAGATCAATCGTCTTGGGATCTTGCTGAACCGGCTCGGACGTGGCCTGGGGTAACTGAATCTTGATAGAGTGTGACAGCAGCGGAGCGGTGATCAGAAAAATCACCAGCAACACCAGCATGACGTCAATCAGCGGCACCATATTGATCTCGGACAGCGCAGAGCCCGAGTTGCGATTGTCAAAGCTGCCAAAAGCCATGATTAGTCCTCCCGCTTGGCAGCCGCTGCCGAGCTCGATGCGGTACCGCCGCCCGACCTAGGGACACGACGCAGAACAGGCTGATTATCCTGCACAGGCTGACCCGTGGTCAGGAAAGTGAACAGGTCATGGGCAAAGGCATCCAGCTGCGACAAGTAAACACGATTGGTACGCACAAAAGCGTTATAGGCCAACACGGCGGGAATCGCCACGGCCAAACCCAGACCGGTCATGACCAGCGCTTCACCCACCGGCCCAGCAATCTTGTTCAAGGTCACGCCATCGGACAAACCGATATTGATCAGCGCGTGGTACACGCCCCAAACCGTACCGAACAAACCCACAAACGGAGCAGTAGAACCGACTGAAGCCAAGAGCGTCAGGCCATTTTCCAGCTTGGCGGTTTCCTCGTCCATGACTTTACGCATGATGCGCGAAACAAAAGCATCCGTAGAGCCTTTCTCTTCCAGACGCATGGCACCGTATTTCACATGGTGTTTTTGAGCATGAATAGCGTGGCTGGCCAAATGACTGAATGGATCACGTGCGCCGTGAGTGGCAATCTCGTTTTCAACCTGCTCCAGAGAGCTGGCGGACCAGAACTCACGCATAAAGCCTTGCGAACGGCGCTTCAGGCGGAAGGACAACACGCCCTTGACGATGATCAAGTACCAACTGGCAACCGACATCAAGGCCAAAATCACGAACAAGGTCTTGCCAACCACATCACTTTGCTGGATAAAGTGCAGCACCCCGGTCGCTTCCTCAGCGGCAGCAACACTGGCGACAGCCTGATCGGTAACAGGCCCTGCAACTTGTGCCAGGCTTACCCATACGCTTTGAAATAGTTCCTGCATCATTGATATATCCTAGTAAACAAAGTCGAAAGGAATATCGGCCATGGCACGATAGGCCACACCATTTTCCGTATACGGTTTAAAACGTGCTGTGCGTACTGCCTTCAACGCCGACTCATCCAGACGTTGATAGCCTGAGGAGCTTTGCACTTTGGCTTCCAGCACGGTTCCTTGGGTTGAAATTACTACACGAACCACCACGCGGCCCTGCTCACGTCGGCGCTCCGATGCCCGTGGATACACAGGCACAGGACGGCGCCCCAAATAATCCACACGACCGATCAGCTTAGGCCGGTCACCATCTGTCGAACGGGCGACGGTTTGGGCTGGGTTATCCGTTGCCGGGCCTGCTTGCGTGGCGGGAGCGGCTGGTTGAGCAGGTTGCGGCGTTTCTGCGGGCGGGACCTCGGGCTTGGGCTGTGGCTTGGGCTTAGGTTTTGGCTTGGGTTTTGGTTTAGGCTTGGGCGGCTCGGGAACAGGTGGTTTTTCCACGATAGGCTCTGGCTCGGGTTCCGGCTCAACAACCGGTTCGGGCTCAGGCTCGGGATCAGGCTCCACCTCCGGCTCAGGGTCAGGCTCCGGCTCGGCCACGACCTCTTCAGGAGGGGCGCTGACCTGCTCTTGCTGAACCGGGGACTCCGCCACTTCCACCAAGGTCACCCCAACGACATCGATAGGGGCGGGTTCGCCCACAATCTTGGGGGTTTCCGTCCACAAGATGGTAGCCACGACACCCACGTGCAATCCCAGAGCTAACACCAGCCCAGTTGCCTTCAAGGCCAGCATCGAGCGATTATTCTTTTGAGAAGCAATTCCGGTCATAATCCGTTCTACACATTCTGCAACCCGCATGGACCATGACGGGACCGGACAGGATGCCCAGTGAAGTATCGAATCTTAACAGAAACAGGAATGATTCTCAATACTGGATTCTTATAATATTTCCTGCTTACCATCCACCCCGCAACAGGCTCCAAGATACTAACGCAGACGGGCTGATCGTGGATCAGCCCGTCTGCAAACAACTTGCAAAAAATCAGGACAAACGCACTTCGGCCTGAGGCTCGATCGGAAAAGCACTGAACTTACGCGGCAAAGCCAAGGCCCGTTCACCCGGCCGCAAACCCAGCTGCGACCAACGCTGATGATCAAACTCGGCTTCCCAGGCTCGCTGGCCTTCGTTCAAGGCCAGCTCGACCCGCACCGTCGCCCCTAAAGGAATAATACGCTGCACGGCCACGACAATACCTTGGCCGTCCAACTGACGCTGCAAATCCAGATCGTGCGGACGCACATAACCCACCGCTTCACCCTGACCCGTACCCTGGCCATTCAAGGCCTGATTGGACTCGAATTGACCCAACTGGGGATCAGCCACAAAACGTCCATGTTGAAACTGGCCCGGCAAGCGATTTGCCGCCCCCAGGAACTCATACACAAACGGACTGGCTGGATGATTATAGACATCCTGCGGAGCACCTTCCTGTTCGACTCGGCCTTTATTCAGCACCACAATCCGGTCCGCCACTTCAATGGCCTCTTCCTGATCGTGTGTCACAAACAAGGTACTGATATGCAAATCGTCATGCAAACGACGCAACCAGGAACGCAGTTCCTTGCGCACCTTGGCATCCAAAGCACCAAAAGGCTCGTCCAACAGCAAGACCCCAGGCTCCACCGCCAAGGCACGTGCCAGAGCAATACGCTGTCGCTGACCACCCGACAAAGCGGCTGGATAGCGATCGGCCAGCCAGTCCAACTGCACCAGCTCCAATAACTCATGCACACGCTGACGAATCTGAGCTTCAGGCAAACGCTGCTTGCGTGGTTTGATACGCAAACCAAAGGCAACGTTCTCAAACACGGTCATGTGGCGGAACAAGGCATAGTGCTGGAACACAAAACCCACCTGACGATCACGTGTGCCCACTGCGGCCACATCCTTGCCGTTGATCAGGACCTGGCCCGCATCCGCATGTTCCAGGCCAGCCACAATACGCAGCAAGGTCGTCTTGCCGCAGCCCGACGGCCCCAGCAAGGCCACCAGCTCACCCGCTGGAAAATCCAATGTCACATCACCCAGTGCTGTAAACGCACCAAACTGTTTAGATAGATGACGAACTTCGATACTCATAATGAACTCCGAATGCGATCATCCCCGATGACCGTCTTGAACCATTTTGCGCTCGGCCCACAATTTAAGCGCCAACGTCAGTAAAGCCAAGACCGCCAGCACCGAAGCCGCCGCAAAAGCGCCCACCGTGTGATAGTCGTTGTACTCAATCTCTACATGCAAGGGCAGCGTGTTGGTCTGGCCCCGTATATGCCCCGATAACACTGACACCGCGCCAAACTCGCCCATGGCACGGGCATTGCACAGGATCACTCCATACAGCAAGCCCCACTTGATCTTGGGCAGGGTTACCCGCCAGAACATCTGCCTGCCATTGGCCCCCAGCACCCGCGCGGCCTGTTCTTCCTCACTGCCCTGCATTTGCATCAGTGGAATCAACTCACGCGCCACGAAGGGGAAAGTGACAAACAAGGTCGCCAAGACCAAACCGGGCAAGGCGAATACGATGCGGATATTATTCGCATCCAGCCAGTCCCAAAACGGGCCCTGCCGACCGAAAATCAATAAAAACATCAAACCGGCAATCACGGGCGATACCGAAAATGGCAGATCGATCAGCGTCGTCAGAATGCTTTTGCCACGAAACTCAAAGCGGGCAATCGCCCAGGAGGCAGCCAGGCCAAACGCAATATTCAACGGCACGGCAATCACGGCAACCAACACTGTCAGGCTGGCCGCATGCAAAGCATCGCTCTCGCCCAAAGCGGACAGATACGGCATGATGCCCCGGCTAAAGGCCGTCATGAACACCAGAATCAAGGGCAGCAGCAAAAACAGCACAAAGAACAACAAGGCAATACCAATCAAGATGGCTTTGACCACTGGGCCTTCATCCTGCGCTGCCCGCAAGCGCGCCGTCCGTACCGGCACCGCCTGCACGGTGGAGTCCAGCGTCAAGCTGCTCATCGTGCGCCCTCCAGCGATAAAGGCGCTGCCACCTTGGACGCCTTGGCATTGTCCTGGCCCGAATGACGCGACTGCAAGTACCACTGCAAGCGATTGATCGCCAGCAAGATAATGAAGGACAGCACCATCATCAACACGGCCAGCGCCGAGGCTCCGGCGTAGTCAAACTGCTCCAGCTTGATCACGATCAGCAAGGGTGTAATTTCCGAGACCATAGGGACATTCCCAGCAATGAAAATCACAGAACCGTACTCACCCACCGCACGCGCAAAAGCCAGAGCTACCCCCGTCAAGCAGGCAGGCAAGATAGCGGGCAGGATCACCTTGGTAACCGTCTGGAATCGATCGGCCCCCAGACAAGCACTGACCTCTTCCTGCTCCTGCTCCAGCTCTTCCAGAACCGGCTGCACGGTACGCACCACAAAAGGCAGACCAATAAAAACCAGGGCGATCAACACACCCCAAGGGGTAAACGCAATCTGCCCTACATACGGTTCAGCCCAGGAACCGATCCAGCCCGTAGGCGCATAAATCGCCGCCAAGGAAATGCCGGCTACCGACGTTGGCAAGGCAAAGGGCAAATCAATCAGGGCATCCACCATGCGACGCCCCGGAAAGCGGTAACGCACCAAGACCCAGGCCAGAATCAGACCAAACACACCATTGATCAACGCGGCCAACGCGGCCATCCCAAAGGTCAATTTCAAGGAAGCCAAGACACGCGCAGCACTGATGGTTTCCCAAAAGGTCGACCACGCCATGGAGGTGGTCTTGAGCCACACAGCAGACAAGGGGATCAGGACAATCAGGCTCAAATAGCTGATGGACAAACCCATCGTCAAGCCAAAGCCTGGCAAAGCCCGCTGCTTGCGGGCAGCGGGTAGAAATCCCCAACAACGAGCCTGTGACATCGAACGATCCTCGGTGATAGAGGGGTTACTTGCTCAAGTAGATGCTGTCGAACACACCACCATCGGCAAAGTGCTTGGCCTGAACCTGAGTCCAGCCGCCCAGCTCATCGTCGACCTTGTACAACTTCAACGCCGGGAACTGATCGCGGTACTTGGCGGCCACTGACTCCAGGCGAGGACGGTAAAAATGACGTGCGGCGATTTCCTGACCTTCCGAGCTATACAGGTATTCCAGATAGGCTTGGGCCACTTTTTCCGTGCCATGCTTGGCGGCATTGGCATCAACCAGCGCCACGGGCGGCTCGGCCAGAATACTGCTGGAAGGCACCACAATATCGAAGCGATCGGGCCCCAGATCCTTGACAGATAAGAGCGCCTCGTTCTCCCAGGCAATCAATACATCGCCAATGCCGCGCTCCACAAAGGTTGTGGTCGATCCACGCGCACCGGAATCCAGCACGCTGACGTTGCGATACAGCTTGGCCACAAAGTCACGGGCCTGCGCTTCATCCCCATTACCTTGCTTCAAGGCGTATAACCAGGCTGCCAGATAGTTCCAACGCGCCCCCGCCGAAGTTTTAGGATTGGGCGTAACCACCTTCACATCAGAGCGAATCAAATCGTTCCAGTCGTGAATCCCCTTGGGATTGCCCTTGCGCACCAACAGAACAATCGTGGAGGTGTAAGGCGTGCTGTTGTCTGGCAGGCGAGCTTGCCAGCCTTTGTCCAGCAGTCCGGACTGAGCGATCTGATCAATATCGGAAGAAATACCCAGTGTCACCACATCAGCGGGCACGCCATCAATCACGGTACGAGCCTGCTTGCTGGAGCCACCGTGGGAACTACGCATGACCACACTATCACCCGTTTGTTCTTTGTAATGCGCCTGGAAAGCCTTGTTGAATTCAGCGTACAGTTCACGCGTTGGGTCGTACGAAACATTCAGAATGCTGACCTCAGCCGCAACCGCCGTTGCCGCTGCCAGCACCAACGCCAGCAAAGCCCCCGCCCGAACGCCCTTCCACGTCTGTTGAATCCGCTTCATTTCCCATCCTCCAGAAACCATTTCCAAGCAATGAGAACGAGTCTAGCAAGGGTGTTACACCCGGCTAAATACCAATTCTTTGGTTAGATATAGCGGAGAGATGGAGGGGACCGAAACGGCTGCCAGATCCAGGATGCTCAGGTTCCGGGAATCAGCCTGGCAACTGCCCTTTTTCCAACACCAGCTCCCACATCGCTTTTTGCTTTATATATTTGTGCGATGTCATGTGCTGAACAGAAATCCGGCGCCATTCGACCCCAAATAACTGCTCTACGCTGGCCTGATCAAAGAAACGCTTGCAATTGCCTTGGTCGCAATAGAAGTTGGCTTCAATCAACTCGCCCTGCCCGGCACCGAAGTTCACATCCTCGGTGGAGTTCAGACGACATAAAAACAAAGCACCAGGCCGCAAGCTATTCCAGATTCTGCGCACAATGGCCTGGGTTTCATCCCATGGAAAATAATGCAGGGACAAGCTGGCCAGGACCAGCTCAAGATTGTTCGCCGCCTCCGGCCAGGGACCTCGCGTATCCCTGCACTCAATCAACGCCTCGGAAGCGCGTTGCAGCGCGATTGCCACACATTCGGGTGAGAGGTCAAAAGCCATCACCTTCAATCCTGCCTGGGTCAAGGTCAACGTATCGTCACCAAAACCACAGCCTATCTCCAGTACCGGCGAAGAAATTTCACGTTGAGCGATCAAGGGTAACCAGCGATCAAGCCAAGGGTCCGAATACATAAGCACGTTTCTCGTACAACAAGGGAAAAAATCAGGTCGCTGGGACGTCAAGGTCACGGACCAGTAAAATCAGGACAATCGCCGCCAACAGGCACTCGCCTACATTGAACCAAAGGTGCCAGGGCTTGGACTTGTCACTATTGCCCAATGCGTAACGTATCCCTCTGTCATTGATCCAGCCCAGGCACACGACCAGCACAGGCCACAAGATCCATAGCGGCGGGAAAAACAAAAGAAACATAAAGGCCAGCCATGCCAGAATCAAGGTGGCAAGAGGGGACAGGCAAGAAAGTAGTTTGCTCATGAAGACCCGAGGACCGCATATCGACAAGGCGTAGTGTTACCTGAATAGTCGCTGCGCTCAAGAGCAGGCAAAAAGCAGCGACAAGTTTGGCAAGGCTGCCAAATCATCCCGGCCCTACCTTGCCTTAGACCGGATAAGTAGAATTGAAAAAGCCGAACCCAATGTTTCAAAGGGCCCGGCTTTATTGATCAACGCAACGCTTGCCCAATCAGGCAAGCAGAGGATCAAATGATCGGGATCTGGGTAGCGCACGGGCCTTTCTGGCCTACGCCTGCAACGAACGAAACTCGTTGGTTCTCTTCAAGAGATTTAAACCCAGCACCCTGAATTTCACTGTGGTGTGCGAAGAGGTCTTTACCGTCACTTTCGGGCATGATGAAGCCGAAGCCTTTTTCGTGAGTGAACCACTTCACGACACCAATTTCTGTTTTCAATGTATGTCCTAATTAATCAGGGGAAAAATGTCCCTGGACACTCTATGGACGCTATTTGCAGGTATAGATAGCGCCGTTACAAATTAAACCGACGCCACACCTGCGCGAATCATCAACGAAGCATAGGAAGGGGGCTCGATATTCGGCCTCATGACTTTGCGCCCTGCTATACGTCGATATCCATGAGCACTGTGTTCATATCTGAATACCTATAGGTCACTTACTCGCAGGTAATGCACGAATTGACGTTGACCCCAGCTACGTCTCTCGCATGCTCTCCCCTGGAAGAAAGACAGGTCAAAAGCGCATTGGTGAGGAGCGTGTTGAACGACTGAATGCCGCCTTCCCTGGCTGGCTTGCCGCCGAATCTGGGAAGCTGACAACTGCAATCAGTTGCGCACCGCTCCCAGCATACGTATGGCCGGAATATCTCCCCCACTACCTCTAAGGGCCGTGGCCGGGAAGCCGGCCTCCCCGTGCAACTCTTTCAACACGTAAATGTGCTTGAGCAGTGGGTGCGTGAAAAAGTGGGTAGTGTGAGCCCGTACCGCATCAGGGGACTGACTGATAGCCGCAACAATATGTCTCCCACCATCAATGACGGGGTTTTTTTGTCGATGTGGAGTGCCAGAGTGTTGAAGCTGGCGGAGTCTACGTGCTTAAGGTCGCGGGTCGGTTAAATAGCCGCCTGATGCTTAACCCGGCACACAACCATTTAGACTAGAGAGCCCCACACTTGCACCAGCCCAAACAAATGCACCAGCCCGTAAACCAAACAGACCGCTGAACTGATCATGATGAACCGGCGACTTCGGCCGGTACCCGCCAGGGCCAATGGCCCAAGCAAACCGCGCAGCAAGTAGATCGAGGTAATCACGATCAATGCAGGTCGCAGCATGGGAAGGTGTCCGATCACGCCAGCAGCGGACAGTGCGTATGCTGCCCATGCCACAAGCACTAGGGCGATCCCTGCTGTAAACACCGCAGGAAACCAGCGGCCAGCCTGGGCCGCACGCACAAAGCGGTCGCCTGCGCCAAACAGTTGATACCAGGAAGGCCCAACAATGATCACCCCAACATGCAGCAGGGCAGCTATAAGACTGAGCCCAGCGCCGATCACAAGCATTAAGTTGTATTCGTTTGCCATTTCATCCTGACTTATTGCGGGCCTCCCCCAACTGGAGGGGGGGCTGCGTAATTTAGCATGCCAACCACTTCACCGTCGCATGAAAATGCACTCCAAAGCTGGCGGATACGGCAGATCAGTCCTTGTTCGCGGAAGTCGGCCCTCTTGAATGATCGCCAGTTTCCTTTCGTACTCACCGCGCTCAAGCCTACGGTCCTGCCCCATATCAACACATCCGCCACCCGACAGCGCAGCATCCTGCTTGATATGCGTACCCATCCAGTAACGAGACGCTGTGGATGATCAGAAAACTGGACGTAACCTTTTCTCACTCCCCAGTCGGTGCAACGTGCCCCCTATGCGGGCACGAATGGTAGCTGGCGCAGCAGCCCCACCCTTTTCATTTCTGATGATCCAATTATCTACCCAGCCGACAGTCATCCTGACCAACGGCCAATCGTCATGCATGCGCACAATCGTGCGTTGTGCTGCGACATCCTTCGGGGATGGATGGGTTTCCGATTGGCACTCTCTGTCCAAAGCATTAATCGTCAGGATGCGGCCGTCTGGCTGATGCGCTGAAGAAATGATGCCCCAATCCCGCAAAGGACATCAAACCGCTGGGCATACTCATCGCCCCCTTGCTCAGAGACGAAGGTCATATGGACAGGTTTTTCCAGTAACCCGGATTTTTTGAATACATATTCCCAGGTGCCGTTTGTGCGGATCTGTTTACAAGCCATTACATTTTCCCAGCACGCCATCTAAGCTTAGACAGGCTTCAATGCAGGGCGTAGTTGAGTTGGTAGCAAGCCAATCCTGGTTGGTTGAGGCTATCCAAAAAGCGAGCTAAACAGGCACAAAAAAAGCACTTAGTTTTACCTAAGTGCTTGATTCGACTAGCAAAAGAAATGGTGGGTGCTGAGGGGTTCGAACCCCCGACCTACGCCTTGTAAGGGCGCCGCTCTACCAGCTGAGCTAAGCACCCATTTCAGTGATGCTGTTCTTCTTGTGAAGAAAAAGAATTATAGGACCAAAGAATTCTTTTTGCAAGTCTTTTGCGTAAATTAATTTAAAAATTAATTCACAGCGTCTTTCAGAGCCTTACCGGGACGGAACTTAGGCACGTTTGCGCCTTCGATCTCGATGGTTTCACCGGTACGTGGGTTACGACCCGAACGGGCAGCGCGTTCCGACACAGCGAAGGTGCCAAAACCAACCAGAGTAACCGTATCTTTTTCTTTCAGCGTGGTGGTCACGGCATCGATAAACGCATCCAGTGCACGACCAGCGTCAGCTTTGGACAGATCGGCTTTGGTGGAAATGAATTCGATAAGCTCGGTTTTATTCATTGAGAAAATACCCCTGAAAATTATTTTACGGGCCCCCAGCGGGAACCAGTTTGTGGCGGTCAGACTTAATAGTGACAAACGAAAGAGCAACGAAGCACGGCCGTTTGCCATGGCTACCGGGCGCATCGTCGCCCCGGTTGGCTACCGCGTATTAAGCCTTCGTTTAATACCCGTGTCAAGCAAAAAAACCTCTGTAACCCGCATCATTGCTCACTGTTGATACAAGTTGCAGGACTTTCCCTAATTTGCATTGTGAAACTTAACAGGCCGTCGCAAATATGTTATTTGCACGTTCAACATCTCAAAATTAGCTGGCTGATACTGTGATCTTGAATATTTTTCCAACGGCGGATGGGTCCCTGTCCACAGCCCCTGTCAGCCCAATTTCCCTTTCCTGATCCGGACTTAGCAACCGATAACACCTTGTCAACGTAGCTGGAGCAAAGCTCTGCACCCTTCTCTTGAGCATCAACTGTGCCCATACCTGAGCGGTCTGCCCCTCTACAATTTTCTGCATGGTTTGACTGTATTTCGGTACTTGCTACCGTCAAGGAGCGCAACGATGCACGGCAAGGTTTATTTAGTTGGAGCAGGGCCTGGCGACCCTGAACTTCTCACTCTACGCGCTTTATACCTGCTGCAACATGCAGATGCTGTGGTCTATGACCGCTTGGTCAGCCGCGCCATCATGAGCTGCATCAACCCTGAAGCCACCCTGCACGATGTTGGCAAGGTAGCTTCCTGCAAACCCAGCATGCAGGACGACATTAACGACCTCCTCCTATCGCTGAGCACAACGCACCAGCGCGTTATCCGCTTGAAAGGCGGTGATCCCTTTATTTTTGGGCGTGGTGGCGAAGAGCAACTCTATCTGCAACAACACGGGGTTCAGGCCGAAGTTGTACCGGGAATTACTGCCGCTACAGGCTGTGCGGCTTCTTTAGGCATTCCCTTGACCCATCGCGGGCTAGCCAGCAGTGTGCGCTTTATCACCGGACACTTGCGGGACAACCACGGGCTGGAGTTGAACTGGACCTCTTTGTCCGACCCCACCTGTACGCTGGTGTTTTACATGGCCATGGCCAACTGCAATCATATCGCCCAGGCCTTGATCCAACATGGACGTAGCCCCCATACGCCTATCGCCCTGGCACAAGATGCCACGCTGAAAAGCCAGCGATGGGGCTTGGGTACCTTGCAAACACTCCCTCAGCTTGCGCAGACATTTAGCCCTCCCGCCTTGCTGATCATCGGGCAAGTGGTGCAGCTACACCCGGACTACCCTGCGCCCACATCCAACACGCAAGATGCGCTCACACCCGAATTATCCTGGGCACTGATGTGAGTGGCGTGCATTTCTCGTTAACTCGCTACGGCAGGCAGACTCTAGCCCGGATTGGGCCACCCGTATTGCTCAGCCTTCTTTGTCTGCAAGAAGCCACTGCGAATGAAGCCATATTAACTTCGGAGCAGCGCACCTCTTTACGCACACTGCTTCATCAAGAGTGTGGTTCCTGTCATGGCTTGCTCTTAAAAGGAGGCCTGGGCCCTGCCTTGACGGCCGAGGCCTTGCAGGGTCAAAGCCCAGAGCAAATTGCCCTGACCATCCTGCACGGTCGCCCCGGCACAGCCATGCCTGCCTGGAACCGCTTTCTGCGGCCAGCAGAAAGTTTATGGCTGGCTCATTTTCTTCTCCAGAACTCGGAGGCAGCGCCATGAAAACACTACTAACGCTTAGCCTGCTTGTCCTTTTAAGCGGCTGTGCCAACTCGCTACGAGGCACTAACGACCTGGGGCTGATCGTAGAGCGCGCCACTGGCAGCGTAGCCCTTATTGAAACCAGTCACCGCAGTCGCTTGGCGCGCATTGAGGGCTTGGGAGACCTCTCCCACGCCCATATCACCTATTCGCGCGATGGGCGGTACGGCTATATATTCGGACGTGATGGCGGACTGAACAAAGTAGACCTGATCAAACAGGTTTTAGTCCGCCGCATTGTGCAGTCCGGCAATGCCATAGGTGGGGCCATCTCCCAGGACGGCAAGCTGATTGTGGTACAGAACTACGAACCAGGCGGCATCAAGGTTTTCGACGCCAAGACCCTGGACTTGATCAGTGAAGTTCCGTCCTATTACGCCCCCGGCAAACGCGCCAAAGTGGTGGGCTTGGCTGACCTACCCAATCAGCAATTCGCTTATTCCTTGTTCGAGGCAGGTGAAATCTGGCTGACCGACTTGTCCGATCCCTTACACCCCAAAACACAGCGTTTTGCAGCAGGCCGCCAACCCTACGATGCCATGGTCACCCCGGACGGGCGCTACTACATTGCCGGCCTGTTTGGTGAAGACGCTTTGGTCATGCTGGATTTATGGAACCCTGAAAATGGGGTCCGAAAAATATTGCAAGGCTATGGCAAGGGGGAGACTGCCCTGCCCGTCTACAAAATGCCACATTTGCGTGGCTGGTCCCTAGCCGGTCAGAACTTGTTTTTGCCTGCTATCGGACGCCATGAAGTGCTAGTGGCCGGCACCGTAGATTGGCAAGAAAAAGCGCGTATCCCTGTTCATGGCCAACCCGTTTTTGTGATGGCTCAACCCGATGGCCGTCAGGTCTGGGTGAACTTCGCTTTTCCAGACAACGACAAGGTACAGGTCATTGATGTTGCCACTTTAGAAGTAGTTCGGACCTTGGACGCAGGCAAAGCCGTTCTTCACATGGAGTTCACTCCACGGGGCGAGGCTGTCTGGATCTCAGCACGAGACGATAATCGGGTCAGCGTGTACGACACCCGCAATTTCAAGCGTTTGGAGAGCCTGGAGATTCAGCAACCCAGTGGGGTGTTTTTTACGCATCGGAGTGCTCGCATTGGTTTCTGATCTTTCCCCTTCAGCCTTCCAACTCTTAAATGCCTGGCAACACGGATTTCCCTTGGAGTCCCGGCCATTCCGCAAGCTGGGGCTGCTATTGGGACTAAGCGAGCAAGCCGTGATGGATTATCTCCAAGGCTGGCGCAGCGAAGGTATTATCAGCCGTATCGGACCGGTACTAAACCCCGCCTGCATGAGCAGCACCTTAGTGGGCATGCATGTCCCAGCCAAGGATCTGGACAAAATTGCAAATTGGATCAACGCCTTGCCCGCCGTGAATCACAACTACGAGCGTGAACACGCCATCAATCTCTGGTTTGTGCTTACCTGTGCGAGTGAACAAGCACGGCAGGCGACTTTGGACCACATCGCTGAACACACCGGCTTGTTGCCCCTGTCCTTGCCCATGATTCAGGCCTATCACATTGACTTGGGATTTAGCCTTGCCGCCCATACCAAGATCACCAGCCCCTTGGGACCCAGCCATAGGCTGCCTGCATTAGGTAGCACCGAACGCAAACTCCTGGAGCGTTCCCTGCAAGGTTTGGAAGTACAAGCCGAACCCTTCCAGCCTTGGGCAGAACATGTCCAGATAAGCGAGAAACAAGTCCTGCAACACCTGCGCAGCTTTCTGGACCAAGGCATTTTCAGGCGATTTGGCGTGGTCTTGCGCCATCACAAGCTGGGCTATAGCGCCAATGCCATGTGCGTCTGGACGGTAGACCAACATCATGTCGACATCCTAGGGAAGGAGTTGGCCAAGCAAAACAACATCACGCTTTGTTATCAACGACAGCCCTACCCGCCACATTGGCATCACAACCTGTTTTGCATGATTCACGGCAAGGATCGCCCGCAGGTACTGGCACGCCATGCGGAACTAAATAGCCGTTTAGGCTTGGACCAGTTCCCACAGGATGTACTGTTTTCCACTCGCTGTTTCAAACAACGCGGAGCACTGCTTAGCCCGGTTCATCATGACTGACACTCACACCACGACACTGCATACCCCGGTCGAATTGGACGATACAGACCGCCACATTCTCAATCGCTTGCAAGAGGGTTTCCCAGTCTGCTCCCGCCCCTTTGCACAACTGGCGCCTGATCTATCCTTAAACGAATCCGACCTGATTGCGCGCGTCCAATGCCTGCACCAATCCGGTGTCCTGACCCGCTTTGGTCCTCTCTTCCAAATTGAAGCACTAGGCGGCGCTTACTGCTTGGCCGCCATGTCCGTACCAGAAAAACGCTGGGACGGCGTTGTCAAAGTTGTGAACCGCCATCCCGAGGTCGCCCATAACTACCGACGCGCTCACGCCTTGAATATGTGGTTTGTATTGGCCACGGCGACGCCACAAGACATCGAATCCTGCCTGGCCACAATCGAAGCCGAAACCGGCTTAGCTGTCCTTGCTTTCCCCAAAGAACGGGAATACGCACTTAGCCTGAAACTGGAGCTTTGATATGGAGCATTTAAACCCTGCCTATACCGCATTGATACAGGCTTCGCAGCAAGGACTGGCGATAGAGCCACAACCCTACCTGAAGCTGGCCCAGGACTTGGGCGTCAGCGAAGACGATGTGATACAGAAGTTTCAAACCATGTTGGATCAAGGTTTGATAAGACGGATTGCAGCCATCCCAAATCACTACGCCCTAGGCTATGTCGCCAATGGCATGTGCGTCTGGAATATTGCGGACGATAGCGTGGACACAGTCGGGGCATGGCTAGGTTCACAAGCCGGAGTCAGCCATTGTTATCGTCGCCCGCGTCGTCTGCCTGCGTGGCCATACAACTTGTTTGCCATGTTGCATGGCACGGACCATGACACAGTCTGTGCCCAAGCCAAGAGCATCAGTAGGGACATCACGCAGCACTTTCCGGGTGTCTTGCACGCTCACGACATTTTGTTTTCCACGGCCATTCTTAAAAAGACCGGCCTGCGTCTGCGGAGGCCTTGAGCATGTTCCGGATATCACGTTTTATCGCTGCCCTGCACTCCCCTGTTGCACCAACACGCGCCAGCAAAGCCCCTGTAGTGATCTGGAATCTGATACGTCGTTGTAATCTGCATTGCAGCCACTGCTACTCGGCCTCCACCAACAAGGACTTTCCCGGCGAGCTAAGCTACGAGCAAGCCTGCTCTGTCATGGACGATCTGCACCAGTTCGGTGTACGCGCCCTGATTCTGTCCGGCGGTGAGCCTTTGCTACGCCCGGACATTTACGACTTGGGCCGACGTGCAAAAGCATTGGGCATGTATGTAGGACTCTCGTCCAACGGCACTTTGATTACTGAGCGAAACATTGATCAGATTGCCGACTGCGGCTTTGACTATGTCGGCATTTCCCTGGATGGCTTGCAAACCAGGCATGACCGTATTCGTGGCGAAAACGGAGCCTACGCTGCTTCCTTGCATGGTTTGCGACTGTGCCGCGAAAAACACTTGAAAGTGGGTCTACGCTTTACTCTGACTCAAGAAAATGCAGTTGACCTCAATGGTCTGCTAGCGGTGATGGACCAGGAACAAATCGACCGTTTTTATCTCTCCCATCTGAATTACGCAGGTCGAGGCCTAAGCAATCGTGCTTTGGCCAGCCATCACGCCGTCACCCGACAGGCTATGGAACAACTTTTCACAACCTGTATGGCGCATCAGAAAGCCGGCAAGCCCAAGGAATTCACCTCAGGCAATAACGATGCTGACGGTGTTTTTTTTCTGCATTGGGTACGACGCCACTATCCCGAGCAAGCTCCCAAAATTCTGAATATGTTGCGTCAATGGGGAGGCAACGCCTCCGGCCAAGGAATTGCGAACATCGACAACCGAGGTAATATACACCCCGACACCATGTGGTGGCACTACAATTTGGGCAATGTGCTGCAACAGCCTTTCTCAGAGATTTGGTCTAACGATCAAGATCCTTTACTGGTTGGACTACGCCAACGGCCAAGACCTGTACAGGGACGCTGTGCGGGGTGTGCCTACCTGGATATCTGCAATGGCAACACGCGCACCAGAGCAGAAAAAAGCACAGGTCATGTATGGGCAGAAGACCCTGGCTGCTACCTCAACAATCAGGAAATTACAGCCTAAGCCTACCCAATCAAGAAGCCAGTCAGAGCCCTTTTCGCTATACCCTAATCCCCTTCCCTGCCCGGACACGAAACCATGCAAAGCAACTGTCCAGAACAGTAAAGCAGCACTGAGAGGCGAATACAGCCTCCAGACATAGCCAGGGTTCGGATAACAGTCTGGACAGAGACGGACCCCGGATTTCCTGCATACCCTGTACCGGTACAAATACAAACACCGATGAGGATGCTGCCGATGCCAGTGCGGATGTGGATGTGGATGCTGACAAAACGCATCATTCTCCAGGCCCATAAGACTGCAAAAACAAGAGACAAAAAAGTGAGGCAAAAACTCTTGCCTCACTTAAGCACCTCCGTATAACGTAGCAAGCACCCGCTACCTAGCTCTTCATTCCTCCAACATTCCTAAGCCAACTCACAGCTCAAGCCTTGCTGCGTTAACAAATCAAGCAACGGTTGCACTTCCCAAGAAGACTTCCAGGCAATGACGATACGCTCTCCTGGTGCCCAGGAGCGGCATAGCGGCACCCAAAACGCCTGATTCAGCAAGGTATCCTGCAGGACCTCACCTGCCTGATCCAAGGCCATCAAACGAGCGTCACGGCGCGCTTTTTCCAGAATCGCGGGTAGGATCAATGGCAGGTACAGAACCCAGTCTGCCTGATTCAATTTGCGTAGGGCACGCAGGGTCAACAAGTCCACCGCCTCCAAGTCCGCGATAGGCAAAATGGTGACCTGAACATGCAGTTGAGGAGTCTGCGTCTGCAAGGCATCATCAAAAGCTGCCAGTGCTTCGACAGGCTTTCCTTGTGTCAGAAGCTCGGGAATATGACTATCAAGCACGTAGTCAAAAAAATGGCGACGAGTATGCACCTCGGGAAAGGCTTGCTTGATATCAACTCGACGGCGAGCCAGTAAACCGGCCAGGTCCCCTACTGATTCCGGCAATTCGCTTTCTATCCATTCCCGAATGCGCCGCGCCAGCACGGGGGCAGACCCTGCCGAGGAAACCGCAATCATCAAAGGCGAACGGTCGATCATGGCAGGAACCTGCACGGTGGACAGTTGCCCGTCATCAACCACGTTACAGGGCAAATGCAAGGCATCGGCAGCCTGCGCCACGATACGGTTTATTTCGCGCCGTCCGGTAGCCGCGATAACCAGCCAAGCCTCGCGTATATGCTCGGCTACAAAGGCAGTAAACAGGCTGCTTAGCGCCCCCGCTTGCGCACTGGCCCGCAACCAGGGGGTCTGCTCCGGGGCAACCACCGTCACCCGCGCTCCCGCACGCAGCAAGAGCCGAACTTTACGTTCGGCCACCGAACCTCCACCCACAACGACAACGGCTTTACCAGTCAGATTGAAGAACAAGGGAAACACATTCATTGCACGACATCCTTAAGGCGCCAGTAGGAACTGGCGCCTAGTTCACACTTACTTCAAGCTGGCAAAGTAGGCAGCCAGTTCATTCACCATTTCCGGGCTGAGGGGTTCAGCCATCGGGCTCATGATGGGATCGTTACGCTCTCGGGATTTGAACTGCTGCAACTGCTTGACCAGATACTCCACCTTCTGCCCCGCCAGGTTGGGATACATACCTTCCGTACTGATACCTTCCAGTCCATGGCAAGAGGCGCATAAAGGCAACATGGATGACGCCTGAGCCGACAGTTGCGACTGCCCATGCGAACCTTGTAAACCAGCCGGCTTATCCGCAGCCAACGCTGCACCTGAGCCTAAAAGACCAACCAAAGCCACACCCATAAAAAGCTGTTTCATGACGTTCCTTTGCTTAAAATTTTTGGGTTTCAGGCTGACCAATGGTGAGCCAACGGGTACGGGCGCGAGAGAAAATGCCTGATGGACTTTCCATCTTGTGCTCGGCTACCAGCTCCAAGCTACGGCTGTCATAGATTTTCAGACGGTCGCCCCAGTAGCCCGAGCTGACGTACAAGTAATCTCCTGTGCGGTTGTAGTTGGGAAAGAAGGCATGACCGCCCACATCCAGGGTTTTCACCACCGACAAGGTGTTTTTGTCGATTAACTGAATCCAGGAAGCGCGCTTATCCTTGTCGATAATGTCCACCGCCACATACGGTGCATTGGGATGCGCGGCAGGCGATTCCGTAGCCCCCGCTACCGGAATCTGCTTCACCACGGAGAAATCCTTGGTATCCCAGGCCGTAACGACAGAACCCAGCTTGCAACTGCCCATATTGGTACCGAAAGCCAGCATGCGCCCATTCACTTCGGTAACCGCCCCCGAGCCTGCATGCGGCTGACAGCCAGCGGGAATATCACGCACCACCTTGTTGTCCTTCAAGTCGATGGCCACGTATTTGTTGTCATCGTACGAAGCGACCATGGAATAGCGGCCATCAGGCGTCAGGAAAGTGTCATGTAACATGCGACCGACCTTGGCCAGTTTGGTGACAGGCATCTCTGGCTTGTCCGGATCAATAATCCAGATCTGCCCGGCCTGACGCAGGGTCAATGCAAACTTGTTATTGATGCGGCTGCCAATGATGGGACCACCGGCTGACTTGATGAAATTGCCATCGGGGTCCTCGCCCTCCAGAGCAAGATACTTCACCGGCTCCAGTGTGTCGGCGTTCAGAATGACCATACTGTTGGGCACAAAAGAACTCAGTGCCAACCACTTGCCATCTTTGGACAGTGCAATTCCCGTCCCTGTCAGGCCCACTTTGGCCTGCCGCACAATCTGCAAGGTGTACAGGTCAATTTTGTAGACGTGCCCATCATCGCTTTTCAAGTAGCCCCAACGCTCGTGGCTAGGACTGAATTCCATGATGTGTGGCGCGCCAACCGTGGCAATTTCACCCACCTTCTGGTTGTTCTTGCCATTGATAAAAACAGCGCGTGCCTGATTGGAGCCATCGCCCCGGCCATAGCGTCCACGGGCCATGATGACCATCAGGTCGTAGACAGAGTCGATCTCGTAATTGGGCTTGCTGGGCAAGGTAGATTCATCCACCAGCACTTTCACGCTGGCACGAATCTGATCCATATCCCAACTGCGCTCCACCACGGGCTCGTTCTTGATCATCTTGGCCAGTGCGCGAATGTCCTCGTCGGGCAAGCGTCCGACAAACGGCGGCATCAAGGTATCCGGGATCCCGGTCATGATGGTGCCGCGCAAGGCAATCTCACTTTGAACCAGGCGATCACGATGCAGGCCTGGTGCGATATACCCTCCCCGATCAGCTGCGTGACACACTGCACAGTTTTGCTGAAACAAGTTATCTACCCGCACTTGCTCTTGCGTCGGGGCCGCCAAAGCCGCACTGACAGTGGTAGACAGGAAGGCCAGGGTCATCATTTTTCTATACATTCCATTACCTCCAACAATTGCCTTGCTAAAGGGCAAGACCAAACAAACTATAACGATTGTTATTTTTCACTGAGAAGGTATGGATACAGATTAAATAATGGGGATGGTTTTTTTATATCGTAATTACGAGAAATTAAATACTCTTACCTAGATAAAAACATCCATGACAAGGAGCCAGTTCGAAGATCAAGAAGCCGGATAAATTTATCACGAACGAATATTCATGTTGACCTAACTCAAGTTAAAACTAGAGGCTGCTGCCTATAGTGGCCCGGCTTGGCTCGCCCTTGATGGTTTTGATTATTTTTCCGGTCCCGCCATGTTTTCTTTACCGATTACGCTTTCTCATACCCATAGCCCACCGTATAAACGCCAAATTGCACGTCAAATCGAAACCCTGATCTGTTCGGGACGTTTGCAAGAAGGCAATCGCCTGCCTTCAATCAACCGAATGGCTTCTTTGTTGCAGGTTTCTAAAAATACGATCATGGGGGCCTATGACTTGCTGATCGATTCCAATCTGATTCATAGCGAACCCAGCCGAGGATTTTTTGTAGCCACGCCTACCCGCAACGGGCGCAGTCGCCAGGCACCGGACTTTGTGCTGGAGACGGCCCACTGTTCACGCAACCCACGTACCAGCACGGCTCTGGCCAGCGGCGTGCATGTGCCTGCTGCCAGCGTACCCGTTCGTTTTGATTTCAAGATTGGACGCCCCTCGGTCCATGCTTTTCCGCTACGCCAGTTCATTTATCTGTCCAACCAGTTGCTGCGTTACGCAGGCTCTGCCATGGTCGACTATCCGCCACCTGAAGGTCTATGGGGTTTGCGGCTGCAAATTGCGGATTACCTGTCTGCCAGCAAGGGCATATTGGCTGACCCAGACCACATCATTATCACGGCAGGAACGCAGGAGTCCTTGAGTCTGATTGCGGCGCATTTCCTGGATGAAAGCAGCTGTGCGGTGTATGAGTCTCCCGGTTACAACGGCTTCAGACATTTGCTGGGGCGGCACCGCACACAAGGTATTCCTGTGCCGGTAGATCAACACGGTTTACGCACGGATCAATTGCCTGACAAGGCGATTCAGTTGGCATTTGTCACGCCTTCCCATCAATACCCCTTGGGGCACACACTGACGGTGAGTCGCAGACAGGAGCTACTGGCCTGGGCCTCCACCAATGGCGCGTTGATCATTGAGGACGACTACGATGGGGACTTCTGCTATGGTCCGGCCTTGCCGGCGCCGCTCAAGGCCATGAGCCCCGGACAGGTGATTTACCTGGGTTCGTTTTCCAAAACCTTGGGCCCTGGCTTGCGCTTGGGCTATATGGTCTGTCCGGCTCATCTGAGCCAGGATTTTATTGCTCGCAAGGCCTTGCTCAACAACGGATCGCCCTGGTTAACGCAAGCTGTACTGGCGCGTTTTTTTGATGAGTACGACTATCCACGACACCTGCAATATCTGCGTCGCCGTTATCTGGAGCAACGCAATACGCTACTGCAAGGGCTGGAAAAAGTGTGGGGAACGACGGGTGTGGTCAGCGGACACAATGCCGGTATGCATCTGGCCTTTCGCCTGCCGCCACAAAGCCCGAATGCCCACCATGTTGCCGCTGCAGCACTGCGCTATGGCATACGGCTCTACCCTTTGGCACAGGCCGCCAGCCAAGAAGTAGACAGCACAAACCCGCGCCATCTGCTGTTTGGTTATGCGAATCTGGAATGCAGGGAACTACAGCAAGCGATGCAGCATCTAGCCCTGATACAGCCCAGGCTGAACCATGGCTAGATGTATGAAACGTTTAAGATTGGGCCAGCGCCTGATCAAAATCCGAAGTCAGGTCGATGATCTCTTCGATGCCCACGGAGATACGCAGTTGATTGTCGGCAATGCCCATCAGAGCGCGCTGCTCGGCCCCCATCTCGTAGTAGATGGTGTGGGCCACGGGCAGCACCAGACTACGGTTGTCACCCAAGTGCGTGGCCAACACAAAGACTTTCAGGCGATTCAGGAAGTCGAAAATCTCGATACCCTCTTCCAGCACCACGCTCATCAGGCCGCCGAAGCGATTACCGAACAACTGAGCCGTACGCTCGTGCTGCGGGTGATCTTCCAGGCCAGGATACTGCACGTGTTTCACCTTGGGATGCGCCTTCAAATGGCGCGCCAAAGCCAGCGCGTTGGAACAGATGCGTTCCATACGCAACGGCAAGGTTTCCGAACCTACGGCCAAACGGTGAGCCACATCGGACGACAAGGTGCCGCCCATATCGCGCAAACCCTTTTTACGGATCTGCACCAGCCCCCAGTTTTGCGTATTGCCGTTGCGATACACCTCGGCAATATTGGGATAGGTCGTCCAGTCAAACAAACCGGTATCCGTCACCATGCCACCGAGGGCATTGCCGTGACCACCAATATGTTTGGACAGCGAATTGATCACCAAAGAGGCGTTGAAATCGCGACCGGGCGACAGATAAGGCGAGGACAAGGTGGCATCGACCACGTACAACAAGCCCTCGTCCTGACACCACTGCCCTACCCCTTTCAGATCAGCCACCTGCGTGCCAGGATTGGCAATGGTTTCAAGAAAGACCATGCGCGTGTTAGGCTGACGCGCGGCTTGCACCTGGGCCAGATCAGTTGCATCCACCAGCGTGGTTTGCACACCCAGATCGCGCAAGGTACCCAAGAGGCTGTTGGTGTTGCCGAACAGATATTTGCTGGCAATCAGGTGATCGCCCTGACGCAGCAAGGTAAACAAGGTGGCACTCAAAGCGGCCATGCCGGTTGCAAAGCTGACGCTGCCCACCCCTTTTTCCATGCGCGTAATCTTGGCTTCCAGCGCCGCCGTGGTGGGTGTGCCCTGGCGGGAATAGGTAAAGCCGGATTTACCCTGAAAGACTGCGGCCAACTCACGCGCATCCTGAAAAGCGAACTCGGTCGATGGATGCAATGGCTGATGGATAGCGCCATGCTGCGTGCCCAAACGGCGGTCAGAGTGCAGGGTAGAGGTAATAAAGCCGTTTTCTTCCATGATCGTTTCAAAGCCCATAATGCGTGTCCATACCGTCAGCACCGATTGGGTTTTGCCCGGCTGACGGCCAATTACCTATTATCTGGTGAAGCAGCGGATGAAACCCGCCGTTTTTTATACAAATAAGTAATTAAGTAAGTAACAAGGCTTAAAAGAAATTAAGGCTGGCTACGTTGGCGCAAGGTTTCGTACAGGCAAACTGCGCTAGCTACACTGACGTTCAAGCTTTCTACCGCGCCCATCATGGGAATAGAAACCAGCTCGTCACAGGTTTCACGGGTCAGACGGCGCATCCCCTCGCCCTCGGCCCCCATCACCCAGGCCATGGGACGGCGGGCATCCATCTGGTGGAAGGTATGGGTAGCCTGATCGCTGGTGCCAACCAACCAGACATCACGCTCGCGCAGCATGCGCATGGTACGGGCCAGGTTCGTCACCGTAATGTAAGGGGTCGATTCAGCTGCACCACATGCCACGCGTGATACCGTCGCGTTCAGCCCCACAGCGCGGTCACGAGGCGCAATCACGGCGTGAGCACCCGCTGCGTTGGCGCTACGCAGGCAGGCTCCCAGATTATGGGGGTCTGTCACTCCGTCCAGAATCAACAGGAAAGGAACCTGACCGGCCTCTTCCAGATCATCCAGCAATTCATTGACATCAACGGCCAGTTCTTGTTCCAGAGCCAATGCCACCACACCCTGGTGACGTGTGCCTTTGGCCAGACCATCCAGACGCTCGACCGGCACGGCCATGACTTTCAAGCCTGCCTGTTCCACCTGCTCGATAAAAGCCAGCATCCGTTTATCGCGCCGGGTCTGATCTACATAGACCTCGCGCACCGAAGCGGCGCTGAAACGAACTCGGGCAATAACGGCATGGAAACCGGCCAAAACCTGCTGAGGCATAACAATCCTTGGGGGAAATAAGAGCAAATAAAGAAAGCCGGGCAAAAAGCCCGGCTTGGCATTGTACGCCTATCGGCGACGTCCTCTAGGGCTACGCGTCGTTTTCGCAGACTTGGCGGCCTTCTCCGCACTGCGCTTTTCATCCCGCTCGGCCTGCTTTTGAGAAGCACGTCGTTGGGAGGCCGTGGTGCCCTTCAAGGCCAGCGGTTTGGTAGACGCCGCTTTCTTGATGGGACGCTCGGATGGATCAGCCCCTTCGGCTGCCGCCTTCACCGCCTTGTAGCCCACACCCTTGACCAGGCGGAACTCGATACGACGCGCTTCCAGATCAACACGAGCGACCTGCACTTGCACCGCGTCAGTCAGGCGATAACGCAGACCGGTGCGCTCACCACGCAACTCGTTCGAGGTTTCGTTGTACTGGAAATAGTCCGCGCCCAACTCGGAGACATGGACCAAACCTTCCACATACAAGGTATCCAGGGTTACGAACAGACCGAAGCTAGTCACGCCGCTGATCTTGCCAGAGTACTCCTCGCCTACATGCTCTTTAACAAACCAACACTTGAGCCAGGCCTCCACATCTTTGGAAGCCTCGTCAGCACGACGTTCGCGCGCCGACAACAAGGCACCCAGTTTTTCCCAGCGTGCAAAATCGCGCTTGCTGGCGGGCAAGGCGGCATCACCTGGCTCTTCGGCAACCGCCGGTATGTAACGCTCGCCCTTCAAAATACCCTTGATGACGCGGTGCACCAACAAGTCTGGATAACGGCGAATGGGTGAAGTGAAGTGAGCGTATTGTGAATAAGCCAGACCAAAGTGCCCCGTTTTCTCCGGGCTGTAAATGGCCTGCTGCATGGAACGCAAGCACATGGTCTGAATAATGGCAAAATCGGAACGACCACGAGCGGCGGCCACCACTTTGGCGTAATCAGCAGAAGTCGGCTCGTCGCCCCCTTCCAAAGTCAGACCCAAGCTACGTAAATATTCACGCAGGGCTTCCAGTTTGGGCGGCGTTGGGCCCTCATGTACCCGGTACAAACCGTTGCGACGGCTACGCGCAATAAAGTCGGCAGCACACGTATTAGCGGCCAACATGCACTCTTCGATCAGCTTGTGCGCGTCGTTACGGATCAAGGGTTCGATACGCTCGATACGACCCAAGGGGTTACACACGATTTTGGTTTCAACCGTATCAAAATCAATGGCACCTCGTGCAGTACGCTGCTCGGCCAACAGGCGATACAAGGAGTACAGGTTCTGTACAGGTTCGAGCACATGCTGAATCTGAGCGGCCGCCGGGCCGGTCGGCTGCTGCAGGGCGCTCCAGATATCGGAATACGTGGTGCGTGCGTGTGAATGAATGACCGCTTCATAAAACTGATAGGCCGATACGGTGCCGGATTTAGCGCCATCGGCCAAGATGATCATATCGCACACCATGACCAGACGATCTACCGACGGGTTCAAAGAACAGATCCCGTTGGACAAACTTTCAGGCAGCATGGGGATCACACGGCGCGGGAAATACACGCTGGTGCCCCGCTCCAGAGCGTCCTCGTCCAGGGCATCGCCGGAACGCACGTAATGGCTAACGTCAGCAATCGCCACCAGCAATCGCCACGCCCAGCGTGAGCGTTTGCCCGTGCCAATATCCACACGTTCGCAATACACCGCATCGTCAAAGTCCCGTGCGTCTTCACCGTCAATGGTGATAAAAGGCACATCGCGCAAATCAACGCGGCCTTTGTATTCCGATGGCTTGACCTTGGCGGGAATGCGAGCTGCCTGCTTGAGCGCCTTCTCGGAAAAATCGACCGGCACTTCAAACTTGCGCACGGCAATTTCGATTTCCATGCCGGGATCATCAATTTCCCCCAGCACTTCAATGACACGCCCCAAGGGCTGGCGATGGCGCTCAGGCTGCTGAGTGATCTCTACCGTCACGACCTGGCCGGGCTCGGCCTCACCCTGATCTCCACCCGGAATCAGGATATCGTGCTTGATACGCTGATCTTCAGGCACCACGATAAACGTGCCACGCTCACGCAAGAAACGGCCCACCAGCTTACTGGTATGACGCGCGGTAACTTCTACGATCGAAGCATCTGGCTTGCCGCGGTATTCACCGACGATGCGAACCATAACGTGGTCGCCGTGCAACACTTTGGCCATTTCCCGTGGCGACAGGAACAGATCAGGCTGCCCGTCGTCGCGCTGCAGGAAACCAAAGCCGTCGCGATGGCCCAACACTTTGCCCGCGATAAAACCGGCCTGGCTATTTTTGCGAATTTTACCTTCGGGGGAAATCAGCAACTGACCATCGCGCTCCATTGCGCGCACACGCCGCTCAAACCCCACCGTAATTTCTTTGCCCAGGCCCAGCTTTTTCGCCAGAGCCTGCATGGTCAGGCCGTCTGCATCCTCGCGCAGCCCCGCCAAGATCACTTCCCGCGTCGGGGTATCAGGGTCGAAGTCAGGCGGCAACTCATAACGGCCCGTTGATTGAATACGGTCCTCAGTACTGCCTTGATGTTTTTTATTCAAAAGGACACTTCCATTATTAATAAAGTATGCCTATAATCTTTTTTCTTTGCTGTTCACGCAGCAAAGTCGTTAAAAGCTTTTGGCACAACCATAAGCATACAACGATATGCCCAGGTGGCGGAATTGGTAGACGCGCATGGTTCAGGTCCATGTGCCTTCGGGTGTGGAGGTTCGAGTCCTCTCCTGGGCACCAAATTCCCAAAAAGCCGATCATCGCAAGATGGTCGGCTTTTTGCATTCCAGCCCAGGAAGTCAGGCGCTTGAGCACCTGGCGTGGGGACGAGAAAGGTCGGGCATGCAAGCCCGACCGGGGTCGCGCCAGTGTGACCAAGCCCTCTTCTGGGCACCAAAATTCCGAAAGGCCGATCATTTCTCAATGATCGACCTTTTTTATTTTGTGGCTCCACACATTTATTATCCTTCAGCAGCAATGCGATTAAATTTGGCTGTGACAAAAACCGAGTAGCAATACGACTCTCTTCTTTTTTGAACACCGCTATTTCCACATAAAGACTCATCACCGCATGATCGGCTGCTTTCTTTACAAGCCTGTGAATGCGTCTCGGAACAAGCACCGGTGGAGCCAAGGCGACACGCTCAAAGCACAACACCCACGCCTGACCCCACCCCTGCTTTGTGCAGCCACAAAAAAACCGACTGTATTTCCACAATCGGTTTTCAGCTTCAGGATGCCGTAGGTTTAACCGCCGCAGCCACCACAACATGCCCCGTCTTCACCATGGGCAGGTTTGGCGATTTGATAGCCTGCCTGCTCCACAGCAGCATGCAGGTCTTCCAGCGAGACCTGGGTTTCATCAAAACGGACCGATGCCTTTGCGTTTTCGAACGAGGCATCTGCCGCTTGCACGCCTTCGATAGCCGCCAAGGCAATGGCTACTTTATCGGCACATTCCGGATGTCGCAGACCCGCCAGTTTCAGCATTCCAACTTGCATTTTTGATCCCTTTAACATGAGGTGAGGCAGTTGAGAGAGAGCCACCGCCCGTAAAGATATATATTAAATACATCTTATAAATACGGCAAGAGACAGGAAGCCACCGTAGAAAAAAGCCTGACTTGCCGCTGACTGCCAGCAACGCCACGATACTCAGCACCACTGCCATAACCAGGGAATAGCTGGGCGCCACAGTCTAACCGGTCAAGGCAATCAATCCCATGAGATCGCCGAGGCAAAACGCAGAACACAGTCAGGCCAATGTTGCGGCGCAAGGACAGACAGGTGTTTTGCCCAGCTACAGGCAGGATCTCATGCAACTGCTGGTTCATGGAGTTGCAAAAAAGCGAGGTGCACAAGGCGGCGCAGGCTGCAATCAATAAAAAAGGTCGATCACTTTTCAATGACCGACCTTTCATCATTCCGAACGCATAAAACAAAAAGCCGACCATCTTGCGATGATCGGCTTTTTGGGAATTTGGTGCCCAGGAGAGGACTCGAACCTCCACACCCGAAGGCACATGGACCTGAACCATGCGCGTCTACCAATTCCGCCACCTGGGCTCTGACTGCTGGATTTGTTTTTCAACCCATCTCTGCAAGACAGAAGATAACTATAGCACGAATTTTAAATAGTGCAAACTATTTCTGTATTTCTCATACCCAACAGAAATAAGCGCGGCCCTTGCACTTCATAAGAAACGCTTTTATGCTTATTGCTATATCAAGAGTTGGGGCAACCCATGCCAACCTGTGTACCCGCACAAGGTGGATTCAAGATATGGCCATCTGGCAATCAATGGGATCATCAAGATACGAACCCGCTGCCAGCGGGTTTTTTTATGTCTGACTGGCGTCAGGCAAAGGGTCTTTTAATCCAACTTGCTCACCCGGAACTCCCTTCCAAGAGCTAAACAGGA
This sequence comes from Alcaligenes faecalis, assembly GCF_041521385.1. Classification (NCBI taxonomy): domain Bacteria; kingdom Pseudomonadati; phylum Pseudomonadota; class Betaproteobacteria; order Burkholderiales; family Alcaligenaceae; genus Alcaligenes; species Alcaligenes faecalis. The sequence continues at coordinate 273,548 of NZ_CP168006.1, forward strand.
GTGTTTCATGTCTGTACCGTTTTGTTATCACCTGACTTTAGAACAGCACAGCTACCGCATTGTCCTGCGCCCCGGTTGTTCCCGGCTGGCCGTTGTGTGCGAATCGCATGCGGATACGGTCGGGCATTACGAGCCGCGCTGGCTGGGTTCCAGTTGTCGCGGTGGCTATTGGGCCCGCTTCCAGCACGATATTGACAGCACCTTGTTGCTGAACATGGATGCGATTGCCCGTCTGATTGACGAACACCGTCTGGCTCATCCCGACACTGTGCTGGATACGGATTTGCAGCCCGTCCTGAAAGTAGGCGGACGCTTGCGCGCCCAGCCCTACCCTCAGCAAAAAGCCGCTTAGTCCAGACGTGGGGCATCCTCGCCCTGATCGCCTTGACGCCAGTAGCTGCTGGCCCGAATCGCGCCTTTATCCAGACCGCGGTCTTGCACCCAGTACTCGCGCAGGCTTTGAGCAATGGAATACTCCGCGGCAACCCATACATAGCCGGTACCGCTCAACTGGGGTGCGGCACGCAGTGCATCCAGAATGCCATTCAGACCCGCCAGCGAAGGAATCCAGTTCACGGTGACGTGATCCGGCGCTTCCATCGCCCCCACGGTCAGCAGATTGCGTGCCAGCACGTACACCTGCACCTTCACATTGGAAGGCAGTTCTTTCACTCGTCGCGCCATGGCCGGCACAGCGGTTTCGTCGCCAATCAGGATTTGCCAATCCAGATCCTTGCTGACCAGGAAGGATCCACGCGGACCGGCCACGCCCAGCTTGTCACCCTCTTTGGCGTGCATGGCCCATTGGCATGCCGGGCCCTCACCGTGGACCACAAAATCAATATCCATCTCAAGTTCCTGTTCACGGAACTCTCGAGGGGTGTAGTCGCGGATGGGGGGCTTTTCCTGTCCGGCGGCAAAGACCATGCCACGATCGCCCATTTGGGGCAGCCGCAATTCTTTGGTGATCGGGTCCGGGAAAATCAATTTGACATGATCGTCAAAGCCGGGGGTATAAAAACCCTCCAGATCCGAGCCTTCCAGGGTGATGCGCACCATATCAGGCCCCAGTTCGCGTCGCTTCTTAACGGTCAGCAAACGCAACTTCAAGGTATGAGCAACTTTCTGCGTTAATTGTTCGGACTGCATTCTTAAGACTCCTTGGGCAAGTTCCGTATTTCGGCGATGGCTTTTTCCAGAATGGCCACCACCTCAGCCTGTCGTTCCAGACTGGCTGTTGATTGTTCAAACATGGCCTGCTTCAGGCTGTGGCGTACCTGGACAAATTCTGGCAACCAGCCTGTTTGCTCCTGTGCGGCCTTCAAATCCTCGTCGCTGTTGTGCTCGGCCAGCATTTGCCGTATCCACACCAGCTTGCGCCCGCGATAGGTCAGGGATTGCATCAGGTAATCGCACTTTTCCTTTTGCTCTTCCAGATACGTTTGACCTTCCTTGGTCAGGCTATACATCTTGCGACGACCTTCTTCTTCGATCAGCACCCAGCCTTGCGTGGCGCAATACGCCAGGGCGGGATACACCGCGCCCGCGCTGGGCACATAGCTGTTCTGGCTAAGCTGCGCAAAGCGGCGAATCAACTGATAACCGTGAGTACTGCCCTCTTTGAGCAGAACCATCAGCATGAGCTGCATGGCCCGAGCGGAGTACTTTCGGCCTTGGCCCATGTCCAGCAACATGCGCTCGACATCCATTGTGTTGAATTTCATGTCTATACTCTTATGCTATATCGCATGATATAGTTTAATGATAATGAGAATAACAATCAACAATAAATAAAATGAAATTTATTGAATGGAAGATACTTGCTTTATTTGGAAATTTCGTCTTATAATTTAATGCTTGAGACGGGCAACGGCCTTGATCAAAGCCCAGGTGGCGGAATTGGTAGACGCGCATGGTTCAGGTCCATGTGCCTTCGGGTGTGGAGGTTCGAGTCCTCTCCTGGGCACCACAAATTCCTCAACAAGCCGATCATCGCAAGATGGTCGGCTTGTTGCATTCCAGCCCAGAAAGTCAGGTGCTTGAGTACCTGACGTGGGGACGAGAAAGGTCGGGCATACAGATCCTGCCAGGATCACTTCAAGACGCCCAAACCCTCTGTTGGGCACATCAACTGCCAGCAGACAGAGCTTCTTTCCAGATGCAACCAAGAAGCGCCCGAAATACATTCCAGATGTACTGAAACGGCCAGCCACAAAAAAACCGAAACAAGGCTCATGCTGTTTCGGCTTTATTTGACTCCGGTGGTTTTATCGGACGCTATTTGGCTTCCTTACCTTCTTGACCATCACTCCAATGCACGATGACGACGCTGCCAAAACGGCTGCGCCGCGTAGCGTTGCTCCATACCATACAAAGCGTGCTGCGAATTCAGGTGGCGCACCAAGCCCAGCAGATAATCTTTCTCGTAAGCTCGTGCCGGTTCTGGGTTGCCTTTTGTCAGCGCCACCGCAGCTTGTGCCGATTGTGACCCGCTCCACAAGGCCGTTGCCAAACCATTGGCGGCCAAGGGGTCCATAGCCGCGCCCGCATCCCCGGCACGCAAGATACGGCCTTCCACGAAGTAAGACACTGTGCAACTGGCAGCGGCACTGACTGTAGGAGTGTGCTCAGCCATCTGGCTATCCAGACCCAAGCTTTCCATACGCACCCGTGCCGCATCAGCACAGCCCAGCAAACCAGCCCAGACCGAACCATCACGACTCAGGCCATCAGGCAAAAGATCTGCGTCCGAGAACAAGGCCACCATCAAACGATGGCCGGGCATGGGAGACAAATACCACCACCCCAGTTCTACAGCTTCTACCAGAGAAGCAGCCAAGGGCTCGGCCCCGTCGGGCAGATCAAAGACATGCCAGACAGCCACCAGCCTATCCAGACGATGACGCTCGGCGGCTGCACCCGCGGACAAAGCCGCACGACCAGTACAGTCGATTAAAGCAGCGGCTTCCAGGCTCGTACCGTCTGCCAGCTTGACAATAACACTTTCAGGCTGATGTTCCAGACCCAAGACACGCGTCTGGCGAATGCTGACCTTCGCTTCTTTTTGCACACGCTCGAACAGTGCCTGCTCCAGGCGGGCTTTGTCGAGCAGGTAGCCCTGCCCGTCTTCATCCTGCACAGTGCGCAATCCTGCACTACCCCATACTGAAAAACGCCCTTGCGAGCGCAAGGCCACCGTCTCATCCAGGCAGCTTGCCCAGCCCAAACTGGTCAAGACCACGGCCCCTCGTTCGGACAAGGTCTCGCCCAATGAGGGCTGGGGTTCCAGGGGAGCCACCAGCGTTACTTCCTGACCTTGCATACTCAGGCGACGCGCCGCCGCCAAGCCCGCCACACCGGCGCCAACAACAATAATCATGCCTTCATCCTCAGGTTCCCGTCTGCTTTGTCAGCGGGACAATGTCCATAGAACCGCCTTGTACTCTCACATCCAGCTCGAGCGAAACTCCCGCCAGCCCGACTGGCCCCGGACGTTTTACCACGACTGCCTGATGAGGCAAACGATTTAAACCCAATAGGCACACTCAGGCCTATTACTGCTACCTTAAACAGAAAAGCCCCAAAACCCGGCTTCGATCACACCCAAAAAAAAGCGGCGAATTAGCACACATCCACGCACATAAACCCCAATAGAGGGGAAACCGGCGGTCATTCTTTTCTAGTTACAACAATCACGAGACTTCTCTTTACGAAATGCGAGGCAGCGAAAACAACATGACCCAGCCCCCCAACACCAGATAGGGACCAAAATGAATCGCCTGCCCTGCTTGCAAACGCCCACCAAGGCGCAGGACCAGAGCCGCCAACAGGCCCAGCAACGATGCCGATAACAAGATACCTGGCAAGGCGGTCGCTCCCAACCAGGCCCCCAAAGCTGCCAGCAATTTGAAGTCGCCATGGCCCATTCCAGCCCGCCCGGTCAGCAACAAAAACACATGATTCAACAACCACAACAAGCTGTAACCCAGCGCCGCACCAACCACGGCCAAAGGCAAGCTGCTAAAAGTGTGATCCAGATTGACCAGCAAACCCAGCCACAACAAGGGTAAAGTCAGGCGATCGGGCAGATAGCCGGTCTCCGCGTCAATCCAGGCCAGCAAGGCCGTCCCGGCGATAAACACACAAGCAGCCACTGCCGCTGGCGTCAGTTGCCAGCACCAACCCGCCCATAACATCAAGACCAAGGCCAGACTCTGGCACACCCATCCCCATTGGCGATGGGTACGCGGCGAACGCCGGTCCAGTTCGGGCTCCAATTCTATGGGCAAGCTCCAGGACAAGCGTCGAGCAGGCCAGAAAAAACAAACCGCCAAGACCAGAGCAAGCCCCATTCCCGCCCAGGCATTGCCCCACGACGTCCACATCATATTGATCCTTCACTGGAGTAAATAAATACGCACGGACACAAGCCATGCTGCCCAAATCCTAGCAGAGCCTTGCGTGCTTTTGATGACGTAAGCATTTTTTGCTCCAGGGGGAGTCAAGCCGGACGATGGCATTTTTTTGTTACCCGAATGACAGACAGAGCCCGACAAGGCTAGGCATAATGCGCTTCACCCCTTTGTTTTGCTGACGGATGAATAAGGAAGCACTATGAACTACGTTGTGCCCCACGCTGCGCGTACGCCTCGCCTGCACTCTTTGACCGGCGCCCTACTCCTGGTCTGGATGGGCTCCACAGCCAGCACCGCCTGGGCTCAGCAGATCGAGTCCATTACCTTATCCAGTGCCGGTATGGCCGAGATCGAACGACAGATCCCCATCTCCGATGCGGGCACCGCTCAACTGCGTGTGCCCTTGACACAGGTCGATGACATTCTCAAAACCCTGATGGCCGTCGATGGCAAGAACCGCATCGAATCCCTGACCCTGTCCGGTCTGGCCCCACTCAAAGAAAGCTTTGACAGCCTACCCTTCTCGGCCCAAGACCTGCGCTCACCCGCCACTCTGGCGCAAGCCCTGCGCGGCCAGCAAGTCAGCGCCAGCTCGCAAGGCCGTCTGGTGCGTGGTGCGGTCCTGGGCGTGCGCGCAACGGCTGCCACTAACGAACACCCCGCCCAAGCCATCTTGAGCGTGCTAACGGAACAAGGCCAGATCCAGACCCTGGAACTGGGCCCGGATACCAGCCTGGACGTGCTGGACAAAACAGTGCAGCAGCAATTGCAGCAGGCCGCCGACGTGCTGGCAGGTCAAAGCAATCAGCAATCGCGTGATATTCAGTTGGTCCTGAACAAAACCGATACCAAGACAGCCCGCCTGTCTTACCTGATTCCTGCACCGGTCTGGAAAAGCACCTATCGCCTGATGATGCAGGACGGCAAGGCCCGTCTGCAGGCCTGGGCCATTTTTGAAAACACCAGCGGCGAGGACTGGAAAGAGGTGAAAGTCACCCTCAGTTCCGGCTCACCTGTGATGCTGCGCCAGCGTTTGCTGGAGCGTTACTGGAGCGAGCGACCGGAATTGCCGGTTGCAGTAGGCAGCTCCATCGCCCCGCAAGCGGACACTCAAGCCACGGTCAGCGCGAATCAAGCTCGCAAAGCAGCTGGCGACGCCATGCGTGCCCGCATGGCTCCAGCCGCCCCCGCTCCCATCATGATGGAAAGCGCGGCCTACGCGGCCGATAGCAGCATGGCCAAACAGTGGGCGGCGGGCGGCGCGGGTGCCAGCACGCAGGCACAGGAAGGGCTGACTCAAGTGCGCTTCACGCTGCCTCAGACGCTGAGCGTCCCCACAGGCCAAACTGTATCGGTGCCTTTTATCGATACGTCTTTGCAAGCCGAATCTCTGTCGGTTTACCGCAGCGGCCAGGCAGGTGATCACCCCACCGCCGCTATCTGGGTCAACAATGAACAGGCCAACAGCCTGCCACCAGGCATTATCACGGTCTTCAATGAACAGGACGGCCATGTGGGTGACGCGGAGCTGGCCGGCCTGCCTGCTGGCGAGCAGCGCCTGATCTACTTTGCCCAGGACAGCAAAGTGCAGATCCGCGAAGAGCAGACGGATGAATATCGCCTGAGCAAAACCCGCGTGACGGACGGCGTGGCTCGTTCGGAATGGACACGCTTGCAGAACTTCCGCTATGAGATCAAAGCCCCGGCCGATGAAGATCGTACCGTGCTGATCCAGTTGCCCCGTCAGGACGGCTGGACGCTCAAATCGGATGCGCACGATAGCGATACCGCCCAGGAGCACCGCCTGAAAGTGAAGGTTGCCAAAGGCAAGACAGTCACTGTCACCGCCCAGCTAAGCCTGCAAGACCATGTGGAACTGCGTCTGGAAGAAATCGACGAGAACATGCTGCTGCAATGGCGTGGCAACGGTGAGGACAGCGCGCAGCAAGCCAAGATGGACAAGCTGATTGAGCTGCGTCGTCAACTGAGCCAGGCCCAGCAGGCTCAAAACCAGGCCGTCGAGCGCCTGAACGAAACCGTGGCCGAACAGGAGCGCATCCGCGCCAACCTGGCAGCGGTCAGTGCCCAAAGCACCTTGGGGCAGCGCTTTAGCGAACAACTGGCCCAGCAGGAAGACCAGATTGCCAGCCAGCGCAAAGCCGTTCAGGAACAGCGCGACGCCGTGCAAAAAGCCCGTCAGGCTTTTGAAAAGGGTCTGGCCGAACTGGCTTGATCCCGGTCCTTATGCCGGTACAGGCAACTCGGCCTGCACCTGCTCCAGAAACGCGCGTATGGCATGGCCCTGCGCGCGTTCTTTCAGGCAGTACACGAACTCGCTCAAATGAGCCGAGACATCACTCAGCGGCAAACTGATAATGTCCGGATGCGCAGGCACTTCACGCAAGGGCAGCAAGCTGGCTCCCATGCCACATACCACCCCCCACCCTATCGCCTCCCGGCTACCTATTTCCAGAAGCTGCGTCGGCTCCTGCCCCGCCTGCCGGAACACCTGATGGCATAACTCCCGTGTCATGGACCCTGGCTCACGCATCAGAATGGGATGACGACACAGATCCACAATGCGCACACGCTGCCGATTCGCCAAAGGATGGTCCACTCGCAGCACGGCGACCAGGGGATCGGACGCCAGCAGCAGGCGCACCAAACGCGGATCATCCACCAGCGCCGAGGACGCAATCACATCCAGTTGATAATCATGCAAGGCACCCAGAACCCGTTGCGAGTTATCAATGCTCAAACGCATCTTCACACCGGGGTAGGCCTGATGGAAATTCCGTAATACCGCCATGATGTAATACGGCCCGGTCGCGCCTACGCGCAACATGCCACTTTTCAGATCGCGCAGATCGCGCAAGCTGAAATCGATCTGCGCGGCCTGCTGCATCAACTGCTCGACCTGGGGCAGGAGCCGTTCCCCTTGCTGGCTCAAATACACACCCTTGCCTTGCCTATAGAACAGCTCCACGCCATAGCGGGTTTCCAGCTGCCGCAGATGCGACGTCACCGTGGGTTGGCTGATCCCCAGTTGCTGGGCAGCCTTGGTAATAGAGCCACAATGGGCGGTGGCGTGAAAGGACTTCAGTTCCAGAGCCAGCATGCTGCCGCTCTCCTTGCTAAGACTCAAAGCCCAAATTATCCGATTCTCGTATTACAGAAATTAGTTGTACTGTCATAGGGCCGCCATATACGACTCCCATACTGACGTTCATGACATTCATGACAAGTCGGAACCCCGGGATGAGCGCCAAGCCTGCATTTTTAACCATACAAGGACTGCACAAGCAGTTCGGCTCCTTTACTGCTCTGGACCAGGTCAGCCTGGATATACAAGCCGGTGAGCTGGTGTGTTTGCTGGGCCCCTCGGGCTGCGGAAAAACCACCTTGCTGCGCTGCATTGCCGGGCTGCAACAGGCCGATCAAGGCAGCATCGTAATGGCAGGCCGTGACATTACCCACCTGCCGCCCCAACAGCGTGACTACGGCATCTTGTTTCAGTCCTACGCGCTGTTTCCTAACCTGACCGTCGCCCAGAACATTGCCTACGGCCTGTCCCCACGCAAGAACCTGGCCACCCAAGTGCGCCAACGCGTCTCGGAAATGCTGGATCTGGTTGGCCTGTCCGGGTCAGAAGACAAATACCCCGCACAACTTTCCGGTGGCCAGCAACAGCGCGTGGCCCTGGCTCGTGCGCTGGCGCCCTCGCCCTCGCTGCTCTTGCTCGATGAACCCATGTCGGCTCTGGATGCCCAGGTGCGCGAGCGTCTGCGCAGTGAGTTGCGCGATCTGCAAAAACAACTGTCCATTACGACCTTGATGGTCACGCATGATCAGGAAGAGGCCATGGTCATGGCGGATCGTATCGCCGTGATGGAAAAAGGCCGCCTGGTGCAATTTGATCGCCCCCAGGCCCTGTACCGCGCTCCTGCCGATCCGTTTGTGGCAGGCTTTATCGGTGAGGCAAACTGGCTGCCCTTTACCCCATTGCACGATTGCTCAGTGCGAGTGGAACGTGTCCGTCTGGACCTGAGTCAGGAAGCCCCCACCAGCGCCGGACGCCTCTTTATTCGTCCTGAAAACATCCGCGTACTGGACAACACCAGCCCCGCGCCTGTCACCAATACCTTTTTGGCCGACATCGTGGATGGCATTTTTCTGGGCCGTCACTACAAGCTGACCCTACGCCCTGAAGGTATGGATGGACTGACCGTACAAGCCATTGTCAACCCAGAACAGGGCGACCGCTTGCTTGATCCCCTGGCCGCACGTCGCTGCCGCATCCAGCTTCCCAGCGAGGCGCTGCATGCCCACCACTGATTCCATGCCACAGCCTGGCGCTGCTTCCCTGACATCCACCAGCCTGCATGGCCTGCCTGTTGCTGAAACGAGCGTGAAGAACCATCCCCTGATCCGTCCCGTGTTACCTGTCTGGATAGGCTCGGCAGCACGACGCGCCTTATTGATTGCCCTGTTTGCCCTGCTGGTCCTGTTCCTGGCCCTGCCCATGCTGTTTATCTTGCTGCGCGCCATTCAAGACAGCGACGGACAGTTAGTGGGCGTGGGGCAGTTCTGGTCCATTATCAGCGCGCCCGGCTTTATGCCCATGGTGGGACGCAGCGCGCTGGTCGGTGTCAGCACGCTGATTATTGTCATCCCTGCCGCCTATGCTTTTGCCTTTGCCCTGCAACGCTGCTGCATACGGGGAGCAGGCATGTTTCGTGCCTTGGGCCTGTTGCCCTTGCTGGCTCCCTCCTTGATGCCAGGCCTGTCTCTGATCTACTTGTTCGGCAATCAAGGCGTGCTGCGCCATTGGTTGGGCGGTGAAACGATTTATGGATTCTGGGGCATTGTGCTGGGTGAAGCCTTCTACACCTTTCCCCATGCCCTGATGATTCTGAGCACGGGTCTATCCCTGGCCGACTCCCGCCTGTATGACGCCGCCCGCGCCATGGGCGCGAACTCCTGGCGCCGATTCCTGACGGTGACACTGCCCGCCAGTCGCTATGCCATCTTTTCTGCCGCCTGCCTGGTGTTTACGCTCACCGTCACCGACTTTGGTGTACCTAAAGTCGTAGGTGGCTCCTACAACGTGCTGGCCATGGAAGCCTATAAGGCTGTGGTTGGCCAGTTGCAGTTTTCCAAAGGCGCGGCCATTGGCGTGCTGTTGCTGATTCCCGCTGTACTGACCTTTTTCTTGGACCGTCACCTGCGGGCTCGTGCCAGCGGTCAGGCTCAAGGATCGCTAAGCGCCTACTCGCCCCAGCCACACCGCCAGCGCGACCTGTACTTCACCGCCGTCCTGATGCTGGTGTCCCTGGCCATTTTGACGATTGTGGGCATGGCAGTCTGGGCGTCGCTGATCAAGTTCTGGCCTTACAACCTGAGCCTGTCCCTGAAGTCTTACGATTTCAACAATATGGACGGTGGCGGCTGGTTGGCCTGGCGCAACAGTTTGACCATGGCCTTCTTTACCGCCGTACTGGGTTCAGCCCTGATCTTCCTGGGTGCCTGGGTACTGGAAAAACTGCCAGCCCGAGGCCAGTCCGAAAAAGGTCTGTACGGCGTGCTGCAAATGCTGGCACTGGCACCCATGGCCATTCCCGGTCTGGTGCTGGGTCTGGGCTACATCTTCTTTTTCAATCACCCCGACAATCCCCTGGCGGGACTGTACGGCTCCATGACCTTGCTGGTGCTGTGTACCGTCATCCATCTGTACACCAGTGCTCACCTGAACTTTGTCACTGCGCTGAAAGCCATTCCCGGCGAACTGGAAGCCGCTGCTGCGTCCCTGAAAGCGCCACGCCTTTCCACCTTGATGGGTGTCACCGTGCCGCTGTGCCTGCCGGCTCTGTTGTCAGTATCGCGCTATCTGTTTGTATCGGCCATGACAACCGTATCTGCCGTGGTCTTTCTGTACAGCCCGCAAACCGTGCTGGCATCGGTCGCAGTCATGAATATGGATGACGCCGGTTTTATTGGCCCGGCTGCCGCCATGTGTACGGTCATCATGCTGAGCTCTGGCTTTGTCTGCCTGCTGGTTCATGTCCTGAGCCGTGCCGCCTTGCGCCGCAGCCAAGCCTGGCGCTCCGCCTCCCCCCTTTCCCCAACCCGATAGGACCGCAATGCCATCCCCTACTTGCGCGAATACGCCACTCGCCACGCCACGCTCCCAGGCCCCTCGCCTTGAAGCCCTGATTTTTGACTGGGCCGGTACGCTGGTGGACTTTGGCTCCTTTGCCCCCACCCAAATTCTGGTGGAAGCCTTCAAATGCTTTGACTTGACCCTGAACCTGGACCAGGCTCGCAGCGCCATGGGCATCGGTAAATGGGACCACATCAAAGCCATGCTGGAGCTGCCTGAGGTACATGCCCAGTTCATGGCCCTGCACGAGCGTGAGCCCGATGACAGCGATGTAGATCGTATCTACAACACCTTCTTGCCCATGCAAAACGAGCGCGTGGGCGAGTTCTCCGCAGCCATTCCCGGTGCGCGCGAAACCTTGTCCTGGGCACGCCGTCAGGGTCTGAAAATCGGTTCCTGCTCGGGCTACCCGCGCCTGGTGCTGGATAACCTACTGCAACACGCGCACCGCCAGCAAGTGCTGGTGGACTACCACGTTGCTTTTGACGAAGTCCCGCAAGCACGCCCCTGGCCTGCCATGGCACTGGAAAACGTCATTCGTCTGGAAATCACGAGTGTCGGCGCCTGCGTAAAGATTGATGACACCCCAGTTGGCATTGAAGAAGGTCGCAATGCCGGCATGTGGACCGTGGGCCTGCTGCTGTCGGGCAATGCCGCTGGTCTGACCGAGCAGGAGTTTCTGGCTCTGGACGAGGAAAGCCGCCAGGCCCTGCGCGACCGCGCAGCAGCCACCTTTGCCCATGCCCAGCCCCACTACCTGATTGATACCGTTGCCCAACTGCCCACTGTGATTGAACAAATCACCGAACGCATGGCCCAGGGCGAATGCCCTGCCGATTCCCTCTAACCCCCCCCCCCCCTTTTGCTGTCACAAGGATACTTCTCCATGAAAACCATTGTTCTGAGCTCCTTGGCTGCCGCTTTGATGGGCGCCGCCTCTTTGGCCCAAGCGGCCACCACCCTGACGGTTTATACCGCGCTGGAAGCCGATCAGCTCAAGGCCTACCAGGCTGCTTTTGAAAAAGAGAATCCCGATATCAAGATTCAATGGGTACGCGACTCCACTGGCATCATTACCGCCAAACTGCTGGCTGAAAAGAACAACCCGAAAGCGGACGCGATCTGGGGTCTGGCCGGTTCCTCACTGGGCTTGATGGCCAGCCAAGACATGCTGCAGCCCTACGCCCCCAAGGGTCTGGAAAAAATCGACGCCAAAATGCGCGACCAGAACAACCCGCCCAGTTGGGTTGGCATGAACGGCTACGCCGCTGCCCTGTGTGTCAACACCATTGAGCTGGAAAAAAACAAGCTCCCTATGCCCACCTCCTGGGAAGATCTGACCAAGCCCGAATACGCCGGCAAGATCGTCATGCCTAACCCCGCTTCTTCGGGTACCGGCTTTCTGGACGTGAGCGCCTGGCTGCAACTGTTTGGTGAAGACAAGGGCTGGGCCTTCATGGACGGTCTGCACAAGAATATCGGTGCCTACACCCACTCCGGCTCCAAGCCTTGCAATATGGCCGCTGCTGGCGAGTACACCATTGGCGTGTCCTTTGACTACCGTGGCGCTCGCCTGAAAGAAGAAGGCGCTCCCCTGGAACTGGTGTTCCCTAAAGAAGGCCTGGGTTGGGAAATTGAAGCCACTGGCATCATGAAAGGCACCAAGAACCTGGAAGCCGCCCAGAAACTGGCTGACTTCTCGGCCAGCGAAGCAGCCAACCACCTGTACAAAACCAACTTTGCGGTTTTGGCCATTCCGTCCATCGCCACGGCCAACCCGCACCTGCCAGCCGACCTGAACCAGCGTCTGATCGACAACAACTTCGTCTGGGCCGCTGAAAACCGCGAGCGCATCATCGAAGAATGGACCAAACGTTACGACGGTAAATCGGAAGCCAAGAAGTAATGAGCACACAACACTACGATGTGATCGTGGTGGGGGGCGGCATCCTGGGCATGGCACATGCCTGGGCGGCTGCCCGCCGCAAGCTAAGCGTCGCTGTGCTCGAGCGCAGTCACCAGGCCCAAGGCGCCACCATACGTAATTTTGGTCAGGTTCTGGTCACCGGCCAGGCACCGGGCATCATGATGGATCTGGCCCGTCAGAGTCGCGGCCTGTGGCTGGAGCTGGCTGAGCAAGCCGGTTTTCATGTACGCAGCAATGGCTCGCTGGTGCTGGCACGCAACCATCTGGAACTGGAGCTGCTGGAAGACTTTGCCCAGGGCCGTGCCAAGGATGAAAACGTTGCCTGCGAAATGCTGAACGGCAAGGAGCTGGCCGCCTTGTTTGATGGCCGCTTGGGGCATCACCACGGGGCACTGCAAGGTTTTGACGATTTGCAGATCTACTCGCGCGACGCCCTGCCCGCCATCACCAGCAGCTTGCAAGCCATGGGCGTGGATGTTTACACCCAGGCGCATGTGCATTATGCGCAAGAAGGCCAGGTACACAGCAGCGCGGGCAACTTCACAGCCAACAGCATTTTTGTGTGCCCTGGTCACGACTACAGCAGCCTGCATCGCGAACTGCTGGATACGGTCAACCCATCGGTGACACGTCTGCAAATGCTGAAAGTGCGTGCACAAGACACGGGCTGGGCCTTGGACCGACCATTGCTGACAGGCTTGTCCTGCCTGCACTACGGCGCATTCAGCGACTTGCCCCTGGCAGACACGCTGCGCGAGCAGGTACAGAAACGTCACGGTGTACTGCTGGATCAAGGCATTCATTTGCTGATCAGCCCCACACCGGAGGGGGACCTGATTATTGGCGACTCGCACGACTACGGCCTGCAAGCCAGCCCCTTCAACCTGGAAGACACAGATCAGTACTTGCTGGCTCTGGCAGAAACCGTGCTCGGTTGCCCAGTACAAGTTCTGCAACGCTGGCAAGGCGTGTATGGCGCCAAAGGACCCGGACCGTTTTCAGTCCTGCAAGCCGATGGCAGCACACAAGTGACAGTCATGCACACGGGCTTGGGAATGACAACCGGTTTGGCCATTGGCGAACGCAATATTGCCGCTCGCTACGACTGATAAGCCCCCGTCCTGCCGCTCCGGCAAGGACAAGTACCCAGGGTGACGGAACGGTCCCCCGGCCAGAAAACGCGCAGCCCATGCTGCGCGTTTTTTTTCATCGCCGGGCCGCCCCAAGATGAAAAGCGCCCTCTTGGAGGGCAGCAAGCCGAAGGCGCAGCGTGGGAGTCTTTTTTCACGGCCGCCGAGCACTGAACATCGCCATTCAAAGGCCCGCTCCCCGCGCCCGCCCCATCGGATGTTTTTGTCAAAAAAACCACTGGAGTGGCATAAAATAGCGGCCATCATAGACAAACACGACAGCTAATTGAGCATCGATGACAGGATCCATGAACAACACTGACAGCAAGATACGTTTTATAGACTGCCAGGAAGAACAGCATGCCGCCGCCATTTTGGCAATTCTGAACGATGCCATCGTCAACTCCACCGCACTCTACGACTATGTGCCGCGCCCGCCCGAAGCCATGGTGAGCTGGTTTGCCACCAAACGCGCCAACGGTTTTCCGGTGGTCGGAGTGATCGATGAAACCGGCACACTGATGGGCTTTGCCAGTTGGGGCCACTTTCGCACCTTTCCCGCCTACAAGTACACCATGGAGCACAGCGTATATGTGCACCCGGAACACCGCGGCAAAGGTTTGGGCAGAATCCTGATGCAAGAGTTGATACGTCGTGCGCGCCTGGCCAATGTCCATACGCTGGTCGCTTGTATTGATGCCAGCAATGCGGGCAGTATCCACCTGCACCAAAGCCTGGGCTTTGCACATGCCGGTACATTCAAGGAAATCGGCTTCAAGTTTGGTCGCTGGCTGGATGTGGCGTTCTACCTGTTGACACTGGATACGCCCGCCAGGCCGGTAGACGGCTGAAGAGTATCAAAAAAGCCCCCACGCTGCGCCATCGGCTTGCGCTCCACCTTGCGGCTTGTATGCCGCTCGGATTCGCCAGGCACACAGCAGTCCGCAATGGACTGCTGTGTGTCCGGGCTCATCCCCGAGGGGGTGCGTTTTGCCGGGGGCGCCGAGCCTTGGGGCGGCCCGGCGGCAAAAAAAACCATCGCGGCTTGCGGCCTGCGATGGTTTTTTGATCACGCCTTGGTTTCTGACTCAGGCGCTGACTTTAGGCTTTTCATAACATACAGCAAAGGCAATCAAGCCCAGCACAAGACTGAAAATACCCACACCCACTGCCACGGCCGCCACCAAACCCAGACCTATTGCAATAAATACGCCGGGAAAGGCGTAGTTTCGCAACCAGGAAGGGTTTTTGGGAACAAGAAATAGCCCTAAAAACAAGAACCAGGGCATCACAATCGTCCAGAACAGACTGTCCATTAGCACGTCACGCATCATTATTCCATTGAGGTAGGAGGGGTTGGGCGAGAGCTAGACACCCCCGCCGTTCTGGGTGGATTGTAAACGTCCTGAGGCTGGCCTCCCAGTACGAGCGACTGTTATAAGAGACAATTATTGTTTTACAGCTAAAGGACACGCCATGAGCACGCTTAGCTTGACCAGCGCAGACCAGCACCATTTCCAGGCCTATGTCGCCGGCGACGAAAAGGCCGAACGCGGCTTGATCGTGTTGCAGGAAATCTTTGGTGTGAATCAACACATACGCAACACCTGCGAGCGTTTTGCCGAGCAGGGCTACCGAGTCTTGTCCCCCGCCCTGTTCGATCGGCAGGAAAAGAATGTAGAACTGGGCTATACCGCCCAGGACGTGCAAGCAGGCCTGGCCTTGCGCAACAGCATTGCCCAGGATAAAACCCTGCTGGATATCCAGGCCTGCGTGGACGCCTTGGGTTCGCGCAAGATTGGCATTGTAGGATATTGCTGGGGTGGCTCCTTGAGCTGGTTGGCCGCCTGCCGCTTGCAGGGTCTGAAAGCGGCCAGTTGCTGGTATGGTTCGCAGATTGCCCAGAACGCCCAGGAACAGCCCAAGACTCCGGTGCAGATGCACTTTGGTGCCCAGGATCACTCCATTCCCACCAGCGCCATTCAAACGATTAAAGACGCGCAAAAGGAGGTGGCCCTTTATGTGTATGAGCCTGCCGGTCATGGTTTTGGCTGCGATCATCGCCCCGACTTTCACGAAGCATCCTACAAACTGGCTCAGGAGCATACACTCGCTTTCTTTGCCGACCATCTACGTTAAGCGCCCATGCTTGAATCCAGCGACGATCTGCTTGCCCTGTTGAACACCACCATGCCTTACGGAAAATACAAAGGTCGCTTGCTGGCCGACCTGCCAGGACATTATCTGAACTGGTTTGCCCGCGAAGGCTTTCCTTCCGGGCGACTGGGCCAGTTGCTGGCCCTGATGCACGAGCTGGATCATAACGGGCTCAAATCCCTGCTGGACCCCTTGCGCCCGCGCAGTCGCTAAGCGCAACAAATACCATACTGGGCAGCGGGCTGAGACAGTATGTCCCCGTACAGCTTGCTACTATCAACACTTCCTCTACGCCCCACAGTGAAGGACGTCATGACAATCGATCTCTCCGCATTCCCCATCACCCGCAAATGGCCAGCTCAACACCCCGAGCGCCTGCAACTGTATTCCTTGCCCACCCCCAACGGCGTCAAGGTGTCCATCATGCTGGAAGAAATTGGCCTGCCTTACGAGCCGCACCTGGTCAGCTTTGAGCGCAACGACCAGCTCAGCCCAGAATTTATTTCGCTCAGCAGCAACAACAAAATCCCGGCGATTCTGGACCCCAATGGCCCTGGCAATCAGCCGTTGGCCCTGTTCGAGTCCGGTGCCATCCTGATCTATCTGGCAGAAAAATCCGGCCAGCTACTCTCCGCAGACCCGGCTCAACGCTATGAAACCCTGCAATGGCTCATGTTCCAGATGGGTGGCGTCGGCCCCATGTTCGGTCAGTTGGGCTTCTTCCACAAATTTGCCGGTAAAGACTTTGAAGACAAGCGCCCCCGTGACCGCTATGTCAACGAATCCAAACGTCTGCTGGGTGTGATCGACAAGCATCTGGACGGCAAGGACTGGATGGTGGGCAACAGCTACTCCATCGCTGATATTGCCCTGTTCCCCTGGATTGCCAACCTGATTGGTTTTTACGACGCAGGCGAGCTGGTGGAATACGTGCAATTCAAGAACGTAGCCCGTGTGCTGCAGCAATTCCAGGCCCGTCCAGCAGTACAACGCGGCCTGAACATTCCCGCCCGAGATTGATGGATAAGCAGCGCCAATCAATGCTTATAAGCCAACTTACAATAGCCCTGCTATTAAAATGGTCTTTTTTGTTTCGCTTGGCGGCAATCCGTACAATTGGCCTCCTAAACATTCTGTGCAAGCGGTACTATTCCGTTTGCCTGGCTTGCTCATCAATCAAAAAACCAGTCTGCTCATAGAGCGGATACAGGCAAATCCACCAGCCTGATGAACAAGCCTTCAAAGCCCTGGATTCCTTCCAGGGCTTTTTTTTGTGTACGGTTTGACGCCCCCGCTGCTACGTTTTTGGCTCCTTGCGACCTTGCCAGAGCACAACCATGAAAACACACCACTATGAATTGTTGATCAACTGGATCGGCAACACCGGAAGCGGCACCCACACACTGCGCTCCTATTCACGCAACCATGAAGTAACAGCGGCTGGCCTGAAAGTCATTGCCGCCTCTGCAGACCCTGCCTTTCGAGGTGACCCCGACCGTTGGAACCCCGAGCAGCTTTTTCTGGCATCGATCGCTCAGTGTCATATGCTGTGGTACTTGGGAATGGCGGCAGAAGCGGGCGTTGTTGTCACGGCCTATGAAGACCGGCCAGCCGGAATCATGAACGAAGAGGCCAACGGAGCTGGGCAATTCGAGAGTGTTACCTTGCGCCCCCTTGTCACGATCACATCGGACTGTGACGCTACCTTGGCGAAATCACTTCATGATCGCGTCGGCGAATACTGCTTTATTGCCCGTTCCATCAAAACTCCGATTCACCATGAGGTCACGGTCCACGTGCAAGGCCAAACTCCCCCACAGTCAACGTAATAAGCATTACACCCCAGGCAAAGGGATGAACTGCTCATCGTCCAGCGGTGGCAAGTTGATGCGGCCATTGAGCCAGTCATCCTTGGCCTGCTCGATGCGATCTTTGCGGGAGGACACGAAGTTCCACCAGATATGGCGTGGTCCCAAAGGCTCGCCACCCAGCAGCATCAAGTGGCTGCTCTGCTCGGCAAGGATACGGGGGCTGTCGCCTTTGGCAAAGACCAGCATCTGGCCGGCTGGATAGCGTTGACCCCCCACCTCCAGCCCGCCCGCACAGATATAAATGGCGCGCTCTTCGTGGCCGGTTGGCAAAGGCACTGACTGGCCCGCTTGCACGCGCAACTCCATATAGAACAAAGGCGAGGCCACATTGGCGGGACTGCACAAACCCAGCGCCGAGCCAGCAATCAGGCGACCTTCCAGGCCCGTATCCTTAATCAAAGGTAGCTGCTCGGCCTCGTAATGCACAAAGTCCGGGTTTTGTTCTTCCTTGTGTTCCGGCAAGGCCACCCAGGCCTGGATCCCATCCATGCGACCGCCTTGTGCGCGCATGGGCTCAAAACGCTCGGAATGGCTGATGCCTGAACCCGCGGTCATCCAATTGAGCGCACCAGGTGTAATGTCCTGCACCACGCCCAGACTGTCGCGGTGCGTCATGGCGCCTTCAAACAAATACGTCACGGTAGACAGGCCGATATGCGGGTGTGGCAGCACATCGTTCTCCGTCCCTACGGGTGCCGTCAGCTCTTGCGGCCCCATGCGATCAAAAAAGATAAAAGGCCCCACCATACGCCGTTGGCGAAAGGGCAAAACGCGCCCCACTTCAAATGCACCAATGCTGTGCTGACGTTGTGGAATAAGCAGCTCGACCATAGACACCTCTACTGGGAAGTCGCAAAAATACAATCCCGATTACTATACTCTGGTCCCTGATTGCTTCGTTTACTCCCGCATGTCCACGCTCTCACTCTTCGATCCTGTTCCCGGCCATGTGCTGACGCTGGATACCGGCCTGATTGCCCTGCCGGGTCTGGCCCTGCCCTACGCCGCTGACTTGGCCCAAGCGGTTCAGGAGCTGGTGCACAGCGCCCCCTGGCGACATATGCAGGTTCCATCAGGACATCGCATGTCGGCCGCACAAAGCAGTTGTGGAGATTTGGGATGGATATCGGACGAGCACGGCTATCGCTACAGTCCCACAGACCCGCAAAGCGGTTTGGCCTGGCCCGCCATGCCTGTTGTATTCAAGGACTTGCTGGCGCGCATTGCCCAAGAATCGGGCCAAGGTCCTTTTCAGCCCGATACCTGCCTGATCAATTACTACGACGAGCAGGCGCATATGTCCTTGCACCAGGACAGAAACGAGCGCGACCTGCAGCACCCGATCGTCTCGGTGTCCTTGGGGCGTGAGGCCTTGTTTTTATGGGGTGGCGCAAAACGCAGCGACCCGGTGCGTACCCTGCGGCTACGCGATGGTGATGTGCTGGTCTGGTGGGGACCATCCAGAATGAATTTTCACGGGGTACGCAGACTGGAAGGCCCGGCCCATCCACTCTGGGGCTCGGGCCGGGTCAATCTGACATTCAGAAAAGCAGGCTAAGGCCGGTATGATCAACCCAGTTCTGGCGGGGCAAAACGGCGGTTTTCCAGTACAGGCAAAATACGGCGGGCATAGGCCAGACGCTCCCGATCCAGATCGACCAAGAGCAAAGTAGGTGTCTCTGCCGCCTGGGCCACAATGACCCCCAGGGGGTCCACCACCAGACTTTGGCCGATATTGCGTTCGCCGCATTCCCCCACAGCCACCATATAGGCCGTGTTCTCCAACGCACGAGCCGTCGTCAACACACGCCAATGATGTTCCTTCAAGGGCCCTTTCAGCCAGGCCGACGGTGCCAACAGGACTTGAGCCCCTTCCACGCACAAGCGTCGAGCAAGTTCGGGAAAGCGCAGATCGTAGCAAGTCATCAAACCGACTTTGAAACCGGCCACATCAATCAAGGCGGGGATTTCGGTACCTGGCTGTACATAGCGCGATTCTTGTACCGAGAAAGCATCGTACAAATGGAGTTTGTTGTAATGCGCCAGCACCTGACCATCGCGAAGCACCACCAAGGTATTCCAGACCTTGCCTTCCCCTGCTGGGGTATGAATGCAGAACACCACCGTCAAATCGGTATCGCGGGTCGCGGCGCGTAGGCGGCTGACAAACTCCCCGTCCAAGGCTTGCGCGGATTTCAGCACCACTTCAGGATCGGCCACATTTCTGGCCAGCACACCTTCAGGCAACACCAATAACTGCGCATCAGATCGTCGGGCTTGCTCGATCAGCCCCAAGCATGTGCTCAGATTTTCCTGCGAATCTTTGGATACGGCCATCTGGCCCAATGCAACTTTCATGACCACCTCCTTGGGTATGCTGCCTCAATGATTCTAACGCAGCGCCCCAGCTTGACCAGCCCGCAGCCCCGAGACCTTCAGGGTTCACCAGGTAGTCAAACGCAAAACAACACACTATGTGCCTACATCGCTGATACGTTTGTCGGTATCCAGCTTCCCATCATGTAAAGAACCAGACATGGATCGTCTTTTCAAACCAACCCTCACTTTTCTTAGCACTCAGAAGCCGTTTAATCGCACTGAACAATTTATATAAATTCAGGGATATTTCTGCAAAACGATATTGTTAATTAAGCGGTTGAACCGGAAAACAATACGAAAGTTTGCCGACCCGCTAGCAATGCTCTTGGAAGGCAGCGAATGAGGTTCTATTTGCTCAACATCATCTTCAATTGAGCTTGCCTAAAACGCGTAGAGCACCATGATTTTCAATACTTGAATTACAGAAAAGCAAAAAACATATAGCAATGAGATATAAAAAATATTTATATTTGAGATATCACATAATATATACACCAAGATAAAACTGCCTTTTAATTTATCCGGACAAAACAAGAAAATATCTAGGGCTTTTCTTCAGATATCGCTGAATACAGCTTTTCATCAATCATAGATAGAGTATGTCAATTTAAAATATGGCCGGACATAACTAAAAAAACCAACACTGATCACATAAACCAGAATCAAAAAAAGAGAAAAACAAACCCAAAAAAATAGGCCTGATGCCACCATGCACAGGCCCCTTCTTTAATTCACATCGCAAGCCAAACAACTGAAACCAGCTTGCAGATGGTGGCTGAAAGCCGTTTCAGTATTGAATCGTCAATGTCCAAATGATTTAAATTCAAAACAATAGGCACAAAAAAACCCCCGATTTCTTGCAAAATCAGGGGAAAGCTACCACAGGAAAATGATTGGATACAAAAAACCCAACACTGTGATTCTATATAAAAAATATAAAAAAATCTCTATACGTTGCTTAGGACTGACGCTGTAGATCAATAAATTAATTTGTGCTAGGACATCATGAAAACCAAAAATTTTAAAAACCCCTCAATTCCCTACGGTTACATGACCTTATTCTGCCCCTAGCAATCTTGAGTCGATCACCCGGACTGCGCGACAATAAGGCCTCTTACGGGTTGGACGTGCCACCCCTTTGTTTTTCAGGCTTTTATCTTGTCCTCATCACACGATTCTTTGTCCGCCCGCCAGATCCTTCTGGCAATTCTGGCCTTGGCGGTAGGTGGTTTCTCCATCGGCACAGGCGAATTTGTCATCATGGGTTTGCTACCCGATGTTGCCCAGGATCTCGGTATCGACATTCCTACCGCCGGCCATTTAATTAGCGCCTATGCCCTGGGCGTTGTGATCGGCGCGCCGGTTCTGGCGGTGCTCGGGGCCCGCTGGCCTTGGCGACGCCTCTTGATTGCCTTGATGGGCGCCTATGCCATTGGCAATTTTCTGACCGTCATCGCTCCCAGCTATGAAACGGTATTAGTCACCCGCTTTTTGGCCGGCTTTCCGCATGGCACCTACTTTGGTGTTGCGGCTCTGGTGGCCGCTCGTCTGGTGCCGCCCCATCGCCGCGCACAGGCCGTAGCCTACGTCATGCTGGGTTTGACAGTCGCCACTTTACTAGGTGTACCGATTGCGACCGCCTTGGGTCAATGGCTGAGCTGGCAGGCGGCCTTTACGTTTGTCGGCATCATAGCCCTGATCACCATGGCACTGGTACTGCGTTTCGTGCCGTTTGTCCCTCCCAATACCTTGGCCAGCCCCTTGCGCGAGCTAAGTGCCTTGAAACGCAAGCAAGTCTGGTTGACGCTGGGTATAGGGGCAATTGGTTTCGGCGGTATGTTCTCGGTGTTCAGTTACGTGAAGTCCACCCTGATGGCACTGGCCGGACTGTCAGCAAGCACCATCCCCGTTGTCCTGGCCCTGTTTGGGGTCGGTATGATTCTGGGTAATCTGCTGGGCGCACGCTATGCTGACCGCTATCTGGATCGCAGTATCCGTCTGGTACTCATCTGGGCAACCGGGGTGCTGCTCTTGTTCATGATTACGGCCCATCACCCTATTCTTGGCCCCTTGAATATCATGCTGATCGGCACCTTGGTCGCTTTGGGGCCAGCCTTGCAAATTCGTTTGATGGACGTAGCCGGTGATGCTCAAACGCTGGCCGCTGCCTTGAATCACTCGGCCTTTAATATGGCCAATGCCTTGGGAGCATGGCTGGGTGGCCTGACGATTGCGGCGGGTTGGGGCTGGACCTCGACCGCCTGGGTCGGTGCCCTGCTCGCATTGGGTGGCCTGGGCCTGCACACCATTTCGCTGCGCATCAAAGAGTAAAAACAGATATCCTCCCAGCCAGCGTAGGTAGCTAGACGGCCCTAGCCGATTCAGAGCAGGCAAGCCTGCCGCTATCAGATAGCCTTTTGGCCGAACTGAACGCCTGCCCGTCGTCCGTCAAAAAAGCGACCTGTGATTGAACGCCCCTTGAAAGAGGTTGCAATCACAGGCCGCTTTTCGGATCCTGTCTCGACAATTCTGCCATTGACTGTTTACACGTCAGCTTCACGCCTTTTCAGCCGGTGCAGGACGGGCGGCCAACCAACCGGCATAGCTCATTGCAAAACTGACCAAAATACACAAACCCAGGGCCCAGCCCCAGCTATCGAACAAATCATGCAAGCCACCCATGGCCGGCGGACCAAAGGCGGCCAGCAAATAGCCCATGCACTGCGCCATACCCGACAAGGATGCCGCCTGCGACGTGGAGGTCGACCGTACCCCAATCAGAGCCAGGGCAATCAAGAAAACGCTACCGCTCCCGATGCCAAACAAGACTGCCCACAATAGGGACCAGGACGGCAAGACCAGAAAGCCCACAAAGGTCAGGGTCTGCAACAAGGCACCTGCCAAGGCGACGGCGCGCTGATCATGCAGACGGCTGAGCACAGGCATGAGCAACAAGGCAGGAACAGCCGTGGCCAACTGCATCAAACCGTGAATCTGGCCGGCATGATCCGCTTCAAAGCCATAATTGACCAACATCACAGGCAACCAACTGGCAATCATGTAGTAGGCCACCGAGTTCAAACCCATATATAGGGTGATGTGCCAGGCCAGGGGCAAACGCCACACTGACGCGCTACTGGCAACAGCGGCGGGTGTACGTTGCGCCGCACGTCGATCCGCATCCAGTTGAGTGGCCCACACCGCGACACTGGCCAGGGCCATCACACCGACCACGATCAGAGACGACCAGCGCCAGCTCTGGCCTGTCCACTCTGCCATCGGCACGGCCATCGCAGAGTTGAACGCCGCAACCAGACCCATGAACAGAACGTACAAGGAAGTCATGAAGCCAATACGCAGGGGAAAATGGCGTTTGACCAAGGATGGCAAGAGCACATTACCCAGTGCAATCCCGATAGCCAGTAAACCAATACCCGCGAATAGCTCCGTCGTGCCTCCCAGAACGCGCACCACCACGCCAATGGCGATCAACACGGAAGCCATAAACAAGGACCGGGACAGCCCGACCCTACGAGCCAGGGAGGCAGCCAATAACGAGACCACCGCAAAGATGAACAAGGGCATGGCGGTCAACAATCCGGCCTGTGTCGAGGACAAGGACAGGTCGGCCTGGATCAGCTCCAGCAAGGGAGCTATCCCCGTAATCGGGGCCCGCAGACTGCCTGCGATCAGCAAAACACCGATCAGCACCAGCAAGGGGTGAGAGAGCCAGGGGAGTCGAGCAAGGGACATGACAAGTAGCCATTAGGTGAAAACCCTAGTCTATCCGGTTTCAACCTCGACGCAAACAGGATATTATGACAACTTATACCTCAAATCAGACAAATCATGAGTTTCAGTGCCGACCCACAAGGCGGGCCTATTTTCAGCATCAAAATGGAGATGGGCAGCACCACGGAGAATCCACTGCACACCCACCCCAATGGGCAGTTGATCATGACGCAATATGGCTCCGTCACCCTGCAAACCGACCAAGGCTACTGGATGGTGCCGCCGCTGTGTGCCGTCTGGGTGCCTGTCGGCATCCGTCACCGCGCCCGTGCGGACGATCAGGCACTGATCCATTTCCTGTACATACAACCCGGTCTGGATCAATTGCCGGATCATTGCTGCACCTTGGATTTGAGTCCCATGGTGCGCGAAATGATTATTCATTTAAGCGACCTGAAGGCCGATTACGAACCGGGTAGCCAAAC
Source organism: Alcaligenes faecalis (assembly GCF_041521385.1). NCBI lineage: Bacteria > Pseudomonadati > Pseudomonadota > Betaproteobacteria > Burkholderiales > Alcaligenaceae > Alcaligenes > Alcaligenes faecalis. The sequence goes on from NZ_CP168006.1 coordinate 297,804, forward strand.
GCACAGACTGGCCTTGGTCCTTTTGGAAACCCTGAACCAGATGCCTACCCGTCAACTGCACGTGCCTGTCCCCGAGGACAAGGTCTTGCAAACAATTGCACAGCACATGCAGCAACAACCTGACGCACGTCCCACGATGGCCGCCTGGGCCAAGGAACTGGCCATGAGTGAGCGCACCCTGGCCCGACATATGCTAAAACACACAGGGATGAGCTTTGGCCGCTGGCGTCAACAATTCATGATTATGCTGGCCCTGCAAAAACTGGGTTCGGGAATGTCCGTAAAGAGCACGGCCAGGGAATTGGGTTACACCTCTATCAGTGCCTTTATTACCGTTTTCAAATCTATTTTGGGCGATACCCCCAGCCGTTACGTAAACCAGCCCCACTCCTCTTGAGTCTCTTCTACGGCCCTCACCACACACATCCATGTCTTTCACACACCTGTCCCGCCTCGGGTATCTGCAGCGCCTATTGAGTTGGTTTCAGATCTCTCATATATCAGCGGGGCTCATTGCCGTACTGGTCGGCTACACCAGTTCTGCCGCCATTGTTTTTCAGGCAGCGCAAGCAGCCGGAGCCAGCACTGCCGAGCTGGGTTCCTGGATGTGGTCTTTGGGTATTGGTCTGGGCCTGCTGTCGGCAGGTCTGTCACTACGCTACAAAATTCCGATTCTCACCGCCTGGTCCACACCCGGCGCCGCTCTGCTGGCCACCGGTCTGGTCGGTCTGCCCATGTCCCAGGCTGTAGGGATTTTCCTGTTTTCCTCCTTGTTGACCACCCTTTGCGGTCTTAGCGGCAGCTTTCAAAAGTTGATGCAATACATGCCTCGCAGCATTGCCGGTGCCATGCTGGGCGGGATCTTGCTGCGTTTTGGCCTGGACCTGTTTGGTGCCATGCAAACCCAGTGGCTGCTATGCCTGAGCATGTTCATCGTGTTCCTGGTGATACGCCAATGGTCGCCCCGCTATGCCGTGCCTCTGGCACTGGTGGCCGGTGTCACGATTGCCGCCCTGCAAGGTTTGCTGAACATGGACATTTTGAGCTGGACGCCTGCAACACCGGTATTGGTCTGGCCCGAGTTTTCCTGGACGGCCCTGATCGGTGTGGGCATTCCCTTTTTCATCGTGACCATGAGCTCACAGAACATCCCGGGCGTGGCCGTGCTGAAAGCCCATAACTACGATGCCCCCAACTCCACCGTTATCAGTTGGACCGGGATTGTCGGCCTGATCTTTGGCCCCTTCGGTGGCTATGCCTACAATCTGGCTGCGATCAGTGCCGCCCTGTGCATGACTCCGGAAGTCGATGCAGACCCGCGCCAACGTTATCGCGCCAGTGTCTGGGCCGGTCTTTTCTATTTTGCGGCCGGTATTTTTGGTGCTACTGTCGTCAGCCTGTTTGCAGCCTTCCCCACAGAATTGATCGCCGCTATCGCTGGTCTTGCCTTGCTGGGCACGATAGGCAACAGCATTCACATGGCACTGGAGGCTCCAGATACTCGCGACGCGGCGCTCGTCACCTTTTTGACTACCGCCTCAGGCATGAGCCTGCTCAATATCGGCAGCGCCTTTTGGGGTTTGGTTTTCGGCATGGCTATGTATTTGATTCAGAAACGAAAGGTGTCCTGAAACGGCTCTTCCCCCGATCTTTGTTCAAGACGGCAAACAAGCTTCACATTTGCTTGCCTGGCCGTCTTCATCATTTGGCACACTACAGGCGTGACCACTTTTCTTTAATCGGAGGTGCTTCATGCCCGCTTTATCTCAAGCTCAACAAAAAGCCGCCGGCGCTGCCTTGTCTGCAAAACGGGGAGAGACGCCCGTATCCAGCCTGAAAGGAGCATCAATAGAAATGTATAAAACGCTCAGTGAAGGTGAGTTGGAAGAACTGGCCAGCACCGATACCGCGCGCCGTAACCTGCCTGAACGCAAATCCTGATCAGACCGCCTGAACGCGCACGCCACTTTGCTTGAAAGCTTGATGCAAACGCTGCGCGAATTCGGCAGCACCAGCCTGATCCCCATGCAGACACAAGGTATCGGCCGACAAGGGCACCGTTTTACCTGACAGACTGGTAACGGTGCCTTGCTCTATCATCTGCATGACTTGCTGTACGGACTGATCGGCGTCGACAATCATGGCGCCGGCTTGCTGACGGGGTGTCAAACTGCCATCGTCCTGATAGCTGCGGTCAGCAAACACCTCTTGTGCTACCGTCAGGCCCGCATCACGCCCGGCCTGCACCTGCACACTGCCTGCCAGCGCATACAGAATCAGGCTGCGATCAATATCGGCTACTGCCTGGGCAATGGCTTTTGCCAGTGCCCCATCACGGGCGGCCATATTGTAGAGAGCACCATGTGCCTTGACGTGATGCAAGGCAGCACCCTGTGTGCGGGCAACCGCAGCCAAGGCCCCCACCTGCACCACTACCATGTCATACACCTGCTCGGGGGTAAGCGCCATCACCCGCCGGCCAAAACCGGCCAGATCCGGCAGACCAGGGTGGGCGCCTAGCTTCACGCCATGTTGTAGCGCCAGGGCCACGGTCTGGCGCATGGTGCCGGGGTCCCCAGCATGGAAGCCACAGGCGATATTCACCGACGTCACCCACGGAATCACCTGCTCATCATGGCCCATGACCCAGGGGCCAAAGCTCTCACCCATGTCGCAGTTCAAATCAATACTCAAGCTCATGGAGTTCCCTCTGATAATCCGTCCAAGCGGCCTGCAGCCTGGGCAATGCAACGCCTGAACCACAGCAGCTCTGCCGCATTATGCGTGCGCGGGTGCCACAATTGATAAAACCGCATGAGCGGAAAGTGAACCGGGCAAGGCAACACGGTAATCGGCAAAATACGAGCATAGTACTCGGCAAACTGCCGGTTAGTGGTGAACACCATGTCCGTGCGACTCAAAATGCCGGGTACCAGGCCGAAATACGGCACCACCATCTGTACCTGACGACTGATGCCCTGCTCGGCCAGACAGCCGTCAATAAAGCCGCGCTTATCGGTAACGTGGGCGGACGGAGCCAGATGGGGCATGTCCAGATAGTGTTGCAAGGACAGACCACGCTGCGCCAGCGGATGATGGCGGCCCAGCATACAGACCACCTCGTCATCAAACAGGCGCGCCAGATGCAGCTTTTCCGGGGGCTCCAACCAATTGCCAATCACCACGTCCAGTTCGCCCTCCTCCAGGGCCTGCACATAGTCCAGATCCGGATTGATGGTATGGACCACCAGCCTGGCCTGGGGCGCCTGACGACGCACCCGTTCCGCAATATCCGGGATAAAGGCACCATCCAGATAGTCGGGTGCCCCCAGGTTGAAAACCCGAGTAGACTGACTGGGATCCATAGGCTCGGCGCTAGCAGAAAGTCGCTCGATCGCTTGCAGGGCTTCAGTGGCATGTGCCAGCAAAAAGGGACCGCGTTCGGTAGGCACCATTCCCTTTTTGCCGCGTAACAAAATTGGATCGCCCGTAATTTCGCGCAAGCGCCGCAAGGCATTGCTAACGGCCGGCTGAGACATGCCCAAGCGAATAGCCGTACGCGAGACGCTGTGCTCTTTGAGCAGCGACTGCAATACCCGCAACAGATGCAGATCTAGTTGTTCTCGTAATTTTGGCATGGTCTCAATAATACAAGCGCCGGCCCACGTCGTTGATCGGTATAGACACTCATACGCCTATATAGTGAACATCATTCCAAGCAAATGTTCGCATCCTAAGCAAATGCTATCTTCGATCCGTAAAAAAACCAGTCGAGTGAGATCATGGAGACAAGAGCAATTCGTTTTATTTATCGCGGCGAAGTACAGGAGGTGGCTCACACCCCCACCACGCGAACCGTTTTACAGCATATTCGTGAGGATCTGCATTGCACCGGCACCAAAGAAGGCTGTGCCGAGGGTGACTGCGGCGCCTGCACGGTCATGATTGGCGAACTGGACCAGAACAATCAACTGCAATTGCGTGCCGTCAATGCCTGTATCCAATTGCTGCCTACGCTGGACGGCAAGGTGCTCTACACCATTGAGGATCTGCGCCAGGACGATGGCACCTTGCACCCGGTGCAGCAAGCCATGGTGGACTGGCACGGCGCCCAGTGCGGCTTTTGTACGCCCGGCTTCATCATGTCGCTGTGGGGCCTGTACATGACGCATTCGCCCAAAGACGGCCCGGTTTCCCGCGAACAGATCGACGATGTGCTCTCGGGCAATCTGTGCCGCTGTACCGGCTACCGCCCCATTATTGATGCGGCCAAGGCCATGCACAGCTATCCGGCTGTCAGCATGGATCGCCAATCCATTGAGAACAAGCTGCGCGCCATTCGTCAGGACGGCATGCTGGCCTATGAATACCAGGACCAAACCTTCCACGCCCCCCGTACGCTGGACCAGTTGGCCCAACTGCGTGAGCAATATCCGCAAGCCCGCATTCTGGCGGGCAGCACCGATATTGGCCTGTGGGTGACCAAGCAATTCCGCGATTTGCCACATCTGATCTATATCGGTCAGGTGGCCGAGCTGCGCGAACTGAAAACCACCGGGGACGATCTTTACATTGGTGCAGGCGTGCTGCTGAACGATGCTTTCGATGCCCTGATCAAAGACCACCCCGAATTGACGGAACTGCGCCAGCGTTTTGCCTCCTTCCCTATCCGCAATGCCGGTACCTTGGGCGGCAACGTGGCCAACGGCTCGCCTATTGGCGACTCCATGCCGGCCCTGATTGCCATGCGTACTCGTGTGGTACTGCGCAAAGGCGCGATCGAACGCGTCCTGCCTTTGGAAGACCTGTATCTGGCCTACCAGAAAACCGCCATGGAACCGGGCGAGTTCGTGCAAGGCCTGCTGGTCCCACGCAGCAAGGGCCAATGGCAATTCCGCACCTACAAGCTGTCCAAGCGTTTCGACCAGGACATTTCTGCCGTGTGTGCCGCCTTTGCCGTGGAGCTGGATAACAAAATCGTCAAACAGGCCCGCATTGCTTTTGGCGGTATGGCGGCCACGCCAAAACGAGCCAGCCACGCTGAACAAGTGTTGCAAGGCCAGGAATGGAACGAGGAAAATGTACAAGCAGCCATGCAGGCGCTGCAACAGGACTACCAGGCTCTAAGCGACATGCGTGCCAGCAGCGAATACCGCAATCAAAGTGCGGCCAATTTGCTGTACCGCTTCTTCCTGGAGACCCACCCTGAACACGCTTTGAGTCCCGCCCAGTTGAATGTCTTTCACCGAGCTCAAGCCAGCCTGGAGACTTTGTGATGAAAATTGACCATATCGACCACCTGAACACCGCCACGGCGCAACGAGTCGGCGTGTCCTTTTTGCACGAGTCGGCAGACCTGCACGTGAGCGGCACCGCCACGTATACCGATGACTTGCCCGAATTGCAGGGCACGGCCCATATTGCGCTGGGCATGTCGGAAAAAGCCCATGCCCGTTTGCTGGACGTGGATCTGGACGCCGTCCGTCAGGCCCCCGGCGTCATTGCGGTCCTGACCGTTGCCGACATTCCCGCCGCCAATAATTGCGGCCCGATTCTGCATGACGACCCGATTCTGGCCGATGGCGTGGTGCATTACGTTGGCCAACCGATTTTTGCGGTGATCGCCAAATCCCACGACCAGGCACGCCGTGCCGCGCGTCTGGGCAAAATCACCTATGAAGAGCTGCCTGCCATCCTGACTCCGCAAGAGGCCAAGGCGGCAAACGCCGGTGTTCTGCCCTTGATGAGCCTGAAACAAGGCGACGCCCAAAAAGCACTGGAATTGGCTCCGCACCGTCTGCAAGGCACTTTCCAATGCAACGGTCAGGAACAGTTTTATCTGGAAGGCCAGATTTCCTACGCCGTGCCCAAAGAATACGGTGCCGTGCATATCTGGTGCTCTACGCAGCACCCGTCGGAAATGCAGCAGCTGGTTGCCCACTGTCTGGGCGTTGGCGCGCACAAGGTACACGTGGAATGCCGTCGCATGGGCGGTGGTTTCGGTGGCAAGGAGTCCCAGTCGGCCCTGTACGCCTGCGTGGCCAGTGTGGCTGCCGTCAAGCTGCAACGCCCGATCAAGCTGCGCCTGGACCGCGACGATGACTTCATGATTACCGGCAAGCGTCACGGTTTCTACTACGAATACGATATTGGCTACGACGACGAAGGTCGCCTGCTGGGTGCTCGTCTGGACATGACCGCCAACTCGGGCTTTTCCGCCGACTTGTCCGGCCCCGTGGCAACCCGCGCCATCTGTCACTTTGACAATGCCTACTACCTGTCTGATGTAGACATGAGCGCGCTGTGCGGTCGCACCAATACCCAATCCAACACCGCCTTCCGAGGCTTTGGTGGCCCGCAAGGGGCCTTGGTGATGGAAGTGGCCCTGGACACCATTGCCCGCCGTCTGGGCAAAGATCCGCTGGACGTACGCCGCATCAACTTCTACGGTAAAGAAGACCGCAATGTGACGCCTTACGACCAAACCGTGGTCGATAACGTCATTCACGAACTGGTGGCCGAGCTGGAGGAAACCAGCGAATACCGTCAACGTCGTGAACAAATCCGTGAATTCAATGCCAGCAGCCCGGTTCTGAAAAAGGGTCTGGCGCTGACTCCGGTGAAATTCGGTATTTCCTTTAACGTCCCCGCTTTCAACCAGGCTGGTGCTCTGGTTCACGTCTATCGTGATGGCACCGTCCTGGTAAACCACGGTGGTACGGAAATGGGCCAGGGCCTGAACACCAAGGTGGCCCAGGTGGTCGCCCATGAACTGGGCCTGAATCTGGAGCACATCCGGGTCACGGCAACCGATACCACCAAAGTAGCCAACACCTCGGCCACCGCCGCGTCCACGGGGACAGATTTGAACGGTAAAGCCGCCCAGGATGCGGCCTGCCAAATTCGCCAGCGCCTGACGACGGTGGCGGCCCAGTTGTTCTCGGTTGAAGAATCCAGCGTGAAGTTCGAGCGCGGTCAGGTCCAGATCGGTGACCAGACCATGCCCTTCTTCCAACTGGTGGAACACGCCTACCAGGCCCGCGTCCAGTTATGGTCCGATGGTTTTTACGCCACCCCTGGCCTGCACTGGGACTCCAAAGTCATGAAGGGCAACCCCTTCTACTACTTCTCCTACGGAGCCGCCGTGGCTGAAGTACTGATCGATACGCTGACAGGTGAATCGCGCCTGCTGCGTGCGGACGTGCTGCACGATGTGGGCAAGTCCATCAACCCGGCCCTGGATATTGGCCAGGTTGAAGGCGCCTTTATTCAAGGCATGGGCTGGCTGACAACAGAAGAGCTGGTGTGGAATGCCCAAGGCAAGCTCACCACGCATGCGCCGTCGACTTACAAGATCCCGGCTATCAGCGACTGCCCCATAGACTTTCGCGTCAATCTGTTCGATGGCCGCAACGCCATGGATTCGATTCACCGCTCCAAAGCCGTGGGCGAGCCGCCCTTGCTGCTGCCCTTCTGCGTGTTCAACGCAATCCGCGACGCGGTCACCAGCGTAGGAAACTACCAGATCGAGCCCGAGCTGAACGCTCCCGCCACTGCCGAAGCCGTCATGCGGGCGGTTGCGGCTATTCGCAAAGCGAAATGAGTAACTGGCCTTCTCTTGCCCTCGCCCGCATAAAAGCGGGCGAGCGGCTGGTTTTGTGCTCGGTGGCGCTGGCCAAAGGCTCCACTCCGCGCACCGCAGGCACGGCCATGCTGTTCAGCCAAACTGAGCAGTGGCTGACCATTGGTGGCGGGCACCTGGAATGGGTAGCGGCAGAACAGGCTCGTGTCATGCTCAGCCAGCCCTGCAGCTCCGGCTGGAGCATGAGTCGCCTGCCGCTGGGCCCCAGCCTGGGCCAATGTTGCGGCGGGGTGGTTACCTTGCTGTACGAAACTCTGGATGCGTCAGACTTGGGCTGGCTGGAAGAACTGAACAACACCGTGCGGGCCGGTCAGGCGACCAGCCGCCGTTCGCAATTGCTCTCGGACGGCAACAAGCAGGTTGATATCCAAAGCCCTTCGATTGTGGACGAGTCCCGACTGGACTACGACGGCTCGCAAGGCGTCTGGATGGAAGACCTGCCGCCCCCGCCACTGACCATTTTGCTGTTTGGAGCCGGTCACGTAGGCGAAGCACTGGTGCAGATTCTGGGCACCCTGCCATGCCGGGTTCTGTGGATTGACGAGCGCCCCGAGCTGTTTCCCGCTCAGGTTCCCAGCAATGTCAGCCTGGAAGTAACCGATATCCCCGATGCCCTGATCGAACAAGCTCCAAGCAATAGCTATTTTCTGATAATGACGCATAATCACGGCCTTGATCTGGCGCTGTGCCAAACGATCTTGCGCCGCCCCGATACGGCCTATGTCGGCCTGATCGGTTCCATGACCAAACGCCGGCAATTCGAGCGCCGCCTGCAGCAACGCGGCATGCCCGAATCCCGTATTCAGGAATTGGTCTGCCCCATTGGCGTGCCAGGTATCAAGGGCAAAGCCCCATCAATTATTGCCGTGGCTGTCGCCGCCGAATTGCTGGCCCACGCCTATGAAATGGGCCAGCTCAGTCGCTGATGCGACCTCGACTTCAAGGATATTATGACGACCTCTTTACACTCCGCCTGCGCCTACCGTGCCCAACTGTTGTACTTTGTAGCGGACCCCACCACGCTGGAAGATCCTTCCGAAGCGGTGCGCTACCACAGTGACGGCCTGTTGCTGGTCAACGAACAAGGCCAGATCCAAGCCTGTGGTGACTGGTCCGAACTGTCACGCAGCCTGCCAACCGGCGCAAAGACCGTGGATCTGAGCGGGAAAATCATCATGCCGGGCATGATCGACACCCACCTGCACTTTCCGCAAACCGATATCATCGCCTCCCCTGCCAGCGGCCTGCTGCCCTGGCTGGAAACCTATACCTTCCCGACTGAGGGCCGTTTTGGCGATAGCGAACATGCCCGCGAAGTGGCGGGTGTGTTTCTGGACGAGCTACTGCGCAATGGCACCACTACCGCCCTGGTCTATGGCAGTGTGCACCGCCAATCCGTGGATGCCTTCTTTGAAGAAAGCGACGAGCGCAATCTACGCATGATTGCGGGCAAGGTGATGATGGACCGCAACTGCCCGGACTATCTGCAAGATACCGCCGAGTCGGGCGCACGCGATTCGGAAGACCTGATTCAGCGTTGGCACGGCAAGGGTCGCCAACTGTACGCCCTGACACCCCGTTTTGCGCCCACCTCCACCCCGGAGCAATTGGCCGCCTGTGGTGAACTGGCCCGCGCCTACCCCGATGTGTTTGTACAAACCCATGTGGCAGAAAACAAGGACGAGATCAAATGGGTAAGCGAGCTGTTCCCCAAGAATCGCAGCTATCTGGACGTGTACGACAGCGTTGGCCTGCTACGCCCCCGTGCCATCTACGGCCATAGTATCTGGCTGGATGAGCAGGATCGCGCCCGCATGCACGATACTGGCAGCATTGCCGCCCACTGCCCGACCTCCAACCTGTTCCTGGCCAGCGGCCTGTTCGATTTCCAGTCCATTCGCCAAAGCAAGGTGCTGCACACCCTGGCAACTGACGTGGGCGGTGGTACCTCCTTCTCCATGCTGCGTACCATGAACGAGGCGCACAAAGTGGCCCGTCTGAACAACTACCATCTGACCGCTGCATCCATGTTCTACATGGCGACCGAAGGCGCCGCCCGTGCCTTGGACATGCAAGGTCAAATCGGCACGCTGGCCCCCGGTGCCGAGGCCGACTTTATCGTGATGGACCCCAAGGCCACCCCTTTGATGGCCCGCCGCAGCACCATGCTGAACTCGCTGGAAGAACAACTATTCGTGCTGGCTCTGCTGGGCGACGATCGCTGCATTCAGGCCAGCTACAGCGCCGGTCGACCAGTGCATCAGCGCGATCACTAAAACAACGGCAGCCGGTTCCTGGCAGGCAAGTTCAATCATTCAACCCGCCGCCAGGGACTCGGTTCTGCCTACCTAAGAAAGCATCTACACGCGTTTTTCGATTTCACGCGGATTTTACGGTGCCAGCGATACATTGATCCCGTCAGTAGGGAGCCAGCCCCGGCTCCCCTCTCATCTTGACGAGATTTGATTATGTCCGGCACATCAACCCTGGTGCAACGAAACTCCCTGTTCTATCTGTTGACGCAGGTTGTGGGAGTGACCTTTTTGTTCCTCTGGCTGGCCAGCCTGGCTCAAGACTGGTCCCCGCCCAATCCCTTATTGGCCTCCAGCCAGCAGCCTGGCCATATGGCCCATGAAATGAAAGAGGCACAAGGTCTGCTAACTGGCCTGATTGCTGTTGCCAGCTTGTCCCTGGCTGCCTGGAAGCTGCGCCAACTGCACGGACAGGAGGCTTTGCCAAGCAAACGTATCCTGTTGCTCGGCACCAGCCTGTTCCTGGCCGTGCCTTTGCTGATGCTGCTTCTGCAACACTCCATTGCCTCTCCAAGCCTGGAATTACTGTATCGCCAACTGCCCGAGGTCAAGCCTTTGCTGGAAGTGGGTGCCGTCGTCGTGGGCGCTGGCTTGCTGCACCTGTACTTTGCCGGCTGGGCCTTGAACCAGGCCCGCCTGCGCTGGGGTGGCTTGCTGGCCGGTTTGCTCTGTGCCTTTTTACTGGGTCTGCTGGAAGCGGATCAAGAGCGTATCAACCTGACTCAAATATTTGCCTCGCTGGCGCTTGTCTGGCTGCTAGGCAGCATCGCCTTCTACCCCTTGATCGTGAACCCCAAACGCTGGTCGGCCTCCCATAGCGCACGCGCCACGGTAGCCCAGGCCTGGGAACATTTGGCCAGCATTCAGGTACAACGTCGTCGTACCCTGGGGGTGTTTGGTGGCCTGATGGTCATCATTCTGCCTTTCTTCGCTCCCACCTGGACAGCCGACTCCCTGGTCTTTCAATTGACCCGCATGACCGGTTTGGGCCTGACTCTGCTTGCCGTCCTGGGTCGCTGTTGGTGCATGCTTTATTTAGGCGGCCACAAAGGCTCCAGCCTGATCAGCCAAGGCCCCTATTCCGTCAGCCGCAACCCGCTGTATCTGTTTTCACTCTGTGCCGTCACAGGGATGGGCGCGCTGTCCGGCAGCCTGCTGCTTGGCCCCATACTGGCCCTGATTGTCTATGCCGTCTTCAATAATGTGATCGATGAAGAACAGGTTCTGCTACACAAAGTTTTTGGCCAGGATTATCAGGCCTACTGCCAGCGCGTCCCCCGTCTGGCGCCACGCCTGAGCCTGTGGAACAGCCCGAGCGAGCTGCAAGTGTCCCTGACAGGACTGGCCCGCACCTTGCGCGATGCCTTGCCTTACTTCCTGATCTGGCCCGTCTTTGCCCTGGCGCAGTGGCTGCAGATGAATGGCTGGGTCCCCGTACTACTACGCCTACCCTGATTGCCCTGCAGTAAAGTAAGCTGCACAAGAACTGTCCCAACCCAGCGGAACAAGCTGTCATGCGTGTCCTGATTGTTGAAAACGATACGACCATTGCCGAAAATCTTTATACCTATCTGGAGCTGAAAGGCTTTGTTGTGGATGCTGCCTACGATGGCAATGGTGCGCTGACACGGCTACAAGAACAGGATTTTGATGCTCTGGTGCTGGATCTGGGTCTACCCAGTCTGGATGGCTTTGGGGTTCTGCAGGCGCTACGTCAATCCCATCAAACTCCCATCCCCACCTTGGTATTGACAGCGCGCAGCCAGCTGGAAAGCAAGCTCACCGCTTTTGATCTTGGAGCCGACGACTATCTGATCAAGCCCTTTGCCCTGACCGAAGTTGAGGCCCGGCTACGTGCCTTGATGCGCCGTGGTCCGCCACAAGTGCAACACGGCTCGCTATATTGGGGCACATTAGAATACAACCTGGATACGACACTAGTTAGGGTAAACGGACAAGAACTGCATCTCAGTTTCAAAACCCGTCAGTTACTGGTAGCCCTGCTACGCGACCCACAATCCATACTGACGCGCCGCACTCTGGAGAAAACCCTGTGGCCCCAAGGAACACCTTCACAAGAGGCCCTACGCAGTCAAATCCACATCTTGCGCCGCGCCTTGTCTGAAGCAGGTGCAGGTACCATCGAAACCCTGCCTGGCATGGGGTGGCGTTTGCAACCAGCAAATTAAGCGATGAACAAAGTCCCACGCCAACATCGCTTCCTGAACACCCTCACCCAACGGGTGTCCTGGACGCTGACCCTGATTGCCACCTTACTAGTCGTCATTATGGGCGGACTGGCCTATGTCGCCTTTGCCTATATGGAAGACGAGATGGTCAATGCCATGCTGATCTCCTACGCCCGCAGCCCCACCCTCTTGCCCGATAACACCCCTGATCGCAGCAAAGCCTTGGGGGCTGAGCTGGACATCTATTGGTTCCTGCCAGGCCAAACTTTAGACAGTCTGCCCGAGATTGCCCGCGTCCCCAAACCAGGTATCTACGAGTTCAATCTACGCAGTGACAACTGGCACGTGCTACGCCAGGATACAGAGCAAGGCCAACTCTATCTGCTGTACCGTACCCCTCCTCACGAAGACCGGGTACGCGAGTTTGGCCTTATCCTGATTCTGATTGGCTCTGCCACCATACTACTGGTCTTTCTACTAAGTCGCCGCGTCGCCCGTCATACCATCGCTCCCATGCTGACCCTGTCCCGCCACCTGGAAAACTGGGCACCAGGCCGCTCTGGCCTGCCCGAGCATCAGGACGATGAAGCCGGACGTCTGATCCGGGCCTTTAATCGCATGCAGGAGCAAGTTGAAGAACTGCTGACCCATGAACGCGAGTTCGCCGCCAACCTGGGTCACGAGTTACGTACAGGGCTGACCGCCATACGCAGCGATTGCGAGCTTTTACTGCTACAACGGCCCGAAGGCCCGCAACAACAACGTCTGCAACGCATGATGGTCCACGCCGATGCGGTCACTGCCAGCCTGGATGCCGCAGAAAGTCTGGCCTATACCGCAGAACGCCATATGCACGAGGTGGACATCCACGAACTGGCACAGCAGACTTGGCAGGCTGTCGCTTTGCTGGATACCGATAGCCACAAAGTACGTTGGAGCAACTTGGTACCCAACAACTTGCTCTACACGCTGGACCCCTATGCCCTGTCCATGTTGCTGCGCATCCTGATGCGCAATGCCATCGACCATGCCGCCCCGTGCAAGCTGCAGCTAAGCTGGATTTCGCCCTCGGTCCTGACCTTGCAGGATGACGGCCCCGGCATCGCCAAGCAGGATCAGATCCTGATTTTTGAGCGCCATTTCAGCCAAGGCAAGCAACTGGTGAACGGGCTGCGCGAAAAAGGCCACAAAGGTATAGGCCTGGCACTGGCACGCCAATTGGCACTGGCCCAAGGCTGGAGTCTAAGCGTACAAAGTGAGGCGAATGGCAAAGGCTGTATGTTCAAGCTGGATTTGGACCCAGCCTGATATCCTGAAGCAGCAACGTTATCTGTGCCAAGGACGTCACCCAGAACAATAAAAACTCATGCAACAAACTAGTCCAACACTAAGTCAGTTGCTGTCGATCGCGGCGCCCAACCCTTGAAAAGACAGTTCAAAAGGCTGGGCAATGAGCACAAAAAAACCCGGCCTGAAAGACCGGGTTTTTTATCTTGCCCAAGCAGACTGGCTAAAGACTTACTGGCTTTCCAGGAAGCTCTTCAGTTTGTCAGCACGGCTAGGATGACGCAGCTTGCGCAATGCCTTGGCTTCTATTTGACGAATACGCTCACGCGTGACGTCAAACTGCTTGCCCACCTCTTCCAGAGTCTGGTCGGTGCTCATCTCGATACCGAAACGCATGCGCAGCACTTTGGCTTCGCGTGGCGTCAGGGAGTCCAGGACATCTTTCACCACATCGCGCATGGAACCGTGCAAAGCAGAGTCCGATGGCGAAACGGTGTTGTTGTCCTCGATGAAATCGCCCAGGTGGGAATCGTCATCGTCACCGATCGGCGTTTCCATGGAGATAGGCTCTTTGGCGATCTTCAGGATCTTGCGAACCTTGTCCTCGGGCATGTCCATCTTCTGGGCCAAGGTTGCGGGATCAGGCTCGACGCCGGTTTCCTGCAAAATCTGACGATTGATACGGTTCATCTTGTTGATCGTCTCGATCATGTGAACCGGAATACGAATCGTGCGGGCCTGGTCAGCGATCGAACGCGTAATGGCCTGACGAATCCACCACGTGGCATACGTGGAGAATTTGTAGCCGCGACGGTATTCGAACTTGTCCACTGCCTTCATCAAGCCGATATTGCCTTCCTGAATCAGATCGAGGAACTGCAAGCCACGGTTGGTGTACTTCTTGGCAATGGAGATCACCAGACGCAAGTTGGCCTCGGTCATTTCGCGCTTGGCTTTACGTGCCTTGGCTTCGCCCGTGGTCATGCGTTTGTTGACTTCTTTCAGGTCCTTCAAGGGCAGCACAACGCTGGTTTGCAGATCGATCAGCTTTTGCTGAACTTCCTGAATCGCAGGGATGTGACGCTCCAAAATGGCGCTGTAGGCGTGGCCAGCCGCCACTTCCTGCACCACCCAATCCAGATTGGTTTCGTTGCCAGGGAAAGCCTTGATGAAGTGCGCGCGTGGCATATCAGCACGATCCACACAGATGGTCAGGATTTCGCGCTCGTGCTGACGCACGATGGCAACCTGCTCACGCATGGTGTCGGCCAACTTTTCCACCATCTTGGCAGTAAAGCGAATGCCCATGAATTCGTTCAGAATGGTTTCCTGAGCTTGTACATAGCCTGCGCTCTTGTAGCCTTCGGATTCGAAGGACACACGCATCTTGTCAAACCACTCGCCAATGATGTCGAATTTCTTGAGCGACTTGTTACGCAGGTATTCAATCTGCTTACTGCTCATGCCGCCGGCTGGACCTTCGTCCTCGTCGTCGGCGCTCACACCGGAACCGGCGTATTCTTCGCCATCGTCATCCACCAGACCATCGACCACTTCATCGATCTGCATGACGCCTTCGCGTACACGCTGAACGTAGGCCAGGATCTCGTTGACCGTGGTAGGACAAGCGGCAATCGCCATCACCATGTGCTTCAAGCCATCTTCGATACGCTTGGCGATTTCAATTTCGCCTTCGCGGGTCAGCAATTCCACCGAGCCCATTTCGCGCATGTACATACGCACAGGGTCAGTCGTGCGACCAAAGTCCGAATCTACCGTGGTCAGAGCAGCCTCAGCCTCGTCCTCGACATCGTCGTCGCTGGATGCCATGGGCGCGTTATCGCTCATGAGCAAGGTGTCAGCGTCGGGAGCCTGGTCGTACACCGAAATACCCATGTCACTGAAGGTGCCGATAATGCCATCAATGGCTTCGACATCCACCAGATCATCGGGCAGGTGATCGTTGATTTCACTGTAGGTCAGGTAACCGCGGTCCTTGCCCAGCTTGATCAGGGCCTTGAGGCGGTTGCGGCGAGCTTCCTGCTCTTCAGGGCTCAGCTGACCACGGACACCGAACACATCTTTTTCGGCTTTGGCACGCTTGGCACCACGCTTGGCCACCGGCTTGAGATCAGGAATGACCTCTTCTTCGCCCATCTCGTCGTCATCGACAAAGTCGATACCGTCGTTATTGGCATTTTTTGCAGGACGTCCACGGCGACCGCCAGTGGCGGCTTTAACCGCCGTTTTCTTGGCAGCCGCTTTTTTGGCTACCGTTTTTTTAGCAGCCGCCTTTTTTACTGCCTTTTTGGCAGGCGCTGCGCCTGGCTCTCCACTTTCGTGAAGCTCATCGAGCTCTACCGAGCTTGATGCCCCTGATTTTGCTGTCGCGGCCAAGGTTTTCTTAGCAGACCGAGAGACCGTCGTCGAGGTTTTACCAGTCGTTTGAGTCATATTTTCTTCCATAGACGCCATTTACCCCTGTGGCACGAAATAGGTAGCCACCGAGTCGTACAGGCAAGAGCCTGATGATGCGCGTGTCCACAACCGGCTTGCGCCTGGGCGTGTTGCACGAGCGAACCCTAAGTCATTTAATCCCTGGCTCATGGGCTCAAGGCATAAGATGGTTCACAATCCGCTAACCCGCCGCATTTGCTTGCGTACCAGTTTTAACCCCCTGGCCGGCCACAAACACAACACATAACCCAATATTTTACTTCACTTGCCGAGTATAAGCAGCATTCAACAAAGCAATACGGCGTGTCAATTCTTGATAACGCTGACGCTGTTCGGGCTCTTGCAAGCCCGTAGCGACCAATGCCGACTGTTCTGCCTTGATCGCATCCAGTTCGATGCGATGCAACGCATCACGCCATTCGCCTTGGGGATCAGGCAATTCTTCCTCGCCCAAAAGCTCCGTGGCCAGCGCCTCCAGCACAGGGGCCAGATCGGACTCGGGGTCCACGGCCTCCAGCAAAGCGCCTGCATGACGCGCCGAGCTGATATTGCTTAAGGCAATCAGCTCTTGCACTAAACGTAAGTGGGGACTTTGCGCCAAAATTTCAAGTTGTTGATCGCCCAGCTCGCCCACCAAGGTGGGATGCCCAATGAGCAAGCGCAGCAATCGCTTGGCCATCGGAGTCACGGCACGGCTGCCACCCAGGACAGCGCGCTCTTGCCGCTGACGATTATTCTTGCCACCCTTGCTGCGACCTGATGCTGGCCGCTCCTGATATTGCTCCTGAGGCTGCCAATCGGGCTCGTCCTGCCAGCCATCCATAGGCAGGCTGTCGGCAAAAGAGCCGTCAAAACCATCCTCAAACGGGGCCATCTCATCCGCTGCGGGCGCAGGCTGCACCGGTACGGCAGGCCTGGCAACCAGGCCATCTTGCGCCGGTGGCGTGTCGACAACCGGTCGACGCACCGGCTCTACTGTGCTCAGGCGCTGCGCCAGCTCGTCCGGCGTCAACAGCACCATGCGGGCAAATTCGTGCTGAATCTGCACTTTCAAGGTACTGTCGGCCAGCTCCAGCAGCAAAGGCAACGCTTCATGTACGCAGGCCGCACGGCCTTCGGCCTCGTCCATGCGATGGCGAGCCGCCAGCTCATCCAGGAAAAAGCGCGATAAAGCGGCGGCTGCCTGGGCTTGCTCGCGAAACGCTTCCGCGCCGTACTCACGAACAAACGAATCCGGGTCGTGGTTATCCGCCAGGAACATGAAACGGATGGATACGTCGTCACGAACCAGGGGCAAGCAGGTGTTCAAGGCACGCCAGGCGGCTTTGCGCCCAGCCCTGTCACCATCAAAGCAAAACACCAGCCTGTCGCTGGCACGCATCAATTTGGTGATGTGGTGTTCAGTCGTCGCAGTGCCCAGAGTCGCTACGGCATTGTGCAAGCCATGTTGCGACAGCGCCACCACGTCCATATAGCCTTCAACAATCAGGACAAAACCTTCTTTGCGTATGCCCTGACGCCCTTCCCACAAGCCGTACAGCTCGTGGCCCTTGGAAAACAGCGTCGTTTCTGGCGAGTTCAGGTACTTGGGCTCGCCTTTTTCGATCAGACGGCCACCAAAGCCAATGATATGGCCCTTGGTACTGCGGATCGGAAACATGACGCGCGAACGAAAACGGTCGTAGCGACGACCATCCTCGGACTCGATCACCAGGCCGGACTCAACCAGTTGCTTGTCTTCGTATTGTGGAAATACAGCCGATAGCCCACGTCGCTCCGTGCCTGTCCAGCCCAGGCCGAAACGGGCAGCAGTCTCCCCATCCAGGCCACGACGTTTCAGGTAGTCGATAGCAATGGGAGATTGTTTTAGCTGACGTAGGTAATGCCCCTGTGCCGTCTCAAGAATATGATGCTGGCGCGATAGTTCGTCTTTACGACGCGCATCGGCAGCACGTTGGCGTGGGGTGCGATCTGCTTCGGGTACAGTCATTCCGACGGACCCAGCCAAGCTGCGTACCGCCTCGGGGAATGAAGCCCCGGTATGTTCCATCAGGAACGAGATAGCCGATCCGTGAGCGCCACAACCGAAGCAATGGTAAAACTGCTTGGTCGGACTGACTGTGAATGAAGGGGATTTTTCGTTGTGAAAAGGGCACAGGCCAAGCAAGTTGGCCCCGCCTTTACGCAACTGCACATATCGCCCGACGACATCGACGACGTCGACACGGGCGAGCAGTTCCTGAACAAAAGATTCAGGGATCAATACAAGCGTGGAGGCAGTTGTTGGCTGCGAATACGTTTGTAGTGACGCTTCACGGCGGCAGCGTGTTTGCGCTTGCGCTCAGCCGTTGGCTTTTCGTAGAATTCGCGCGAACGCAGCTCGGTCAACAGACCGGTTTTTTCAATAGTGCGTTTGAAGCGGCGCAGAGCAACTTCAAAAGGTTCGTTTTCTTTCAGGCGAACAATGGACATGTAATCCCTGACCTTTGTAAAAAGAGTTAGCGTAACAGATAGCCCAATATGGTAGCACGATTGCAGGCATACACCAAGCAAGGTGCCATTAGGCTATCCACCAAGTATCTGAATGCCAGCGATCAAGCCTGGCCAGTACCCTTGCGGATCCAAGCGTCCAGCTGATGAGGGCGAATGCTATCGTAGTCCTCAAAAGGCTGATGAATCCAGGGATTTGTGGGCAACTTGGACACGTAGTAGTCTGGGTCGACCTGGGCGTGGCCTTTCCACCACAAAACAGCGGTTTTCAGCTCGGTAATCGCGGGAAACTGAGCACGCAAGTGATCACGTACACGCATAAAAGTCTTGCCGGTATCGACCATATCATCGACCAGCAGCACATTGCCATCCAAGGTGCCACGGGTAATGGTGATGTATTGCGCAATATCCAGATCACCCTGTTCGGTACCGGCGGCTTCGCGATAGCTGCTGGTGGCCAAAATACCCAAGGGTACATCATAGATACGCGAAATAACGTCCCCCACTCTCATGCCGCCTCGGGCCAGGCAAACAATTTTGTCGAATTTCCAGCCTGATTCGTGAATGCTCAGGGCCAATTGTTCAATCAGGCGATTGTATTGTTCCCAGGAAACCCATTCATCAGTATCGCTATTTGGGGGCAGACTCATATGTATTCCAGATATAAATGCACTAGCTGCGCTTGGGTACCTGCAAAACAAGAGTCTGGTAGGCCAACGCAGCGTCCAGAACGACAAAGCGGCCCTTCAGGCCGCTCTGTACGCACCGTACAACGGTGCAAGGCATTATACCGCGAGAAATTGCTTATTTGGTAAACGGATCACGCAATACGATGGTTTCGTTGCGATCTGGCCCGGTGGAAACCATGTCGATAGGCACATCGCACAACTCAGCAATGCGCTCCAGATAACGACGAGCGTTGATGGGCAACTTATCGTAGTCGGTCACGCCCACAGTGGACTCGGTCCAGCCGGGCATTTCTTCCAGGACAGGCTCAGCTTCGGCAACCGCGTGCGCGCCGTAGGGCAAGACGTCCAGAAACTCGCCTTTGTAGCGATAACCGACACCAATCTTGATCTGCTCAACGCCGTCCAGCACGTCCAGCTTGGTAATGCACAAACCGGAAATACCGTTGATCATGACCGAACGCTTCATGGCGGCAGCATCAAACCAGCCACAACGACGTGGACGGCCCGTTACGGAACCGAACTCCTTGCCCACGGTCGCCAGACGCATGCCGGTGTCATCCAGCAATTCGGTTGGGAATGGACCCGAACCCACACGTGTGGTGTAGGACTTGGCAATACCCAGCACGTAGCTCAGTTCCTGAGGGCCGACACCGGAACCCGCAGAAGCCGCACCGGACAAGCAGTTGCTGCTGGTAACAAAAGGGTATGTGCCGTGATCAATATCCAACAGTGCGCCTTGTGCACCTTCAAACAAGAGCTTCTGCCCTGCTTTCTTGGCTTGATACAGATTGTTGGACACATCGGCCACCATAGGTGCAAGCTGTTCTGCGTGCTTCATGGCCAGATCACGAACCTGCTCGGCGGAGACGGCTTCGGCGCCCAAATACTGGGTCAGCACGAAGTTGTGGTAATCCAACGCCTCAGACAATTTTTCGTCGAAGATTGCGGGGTCGTACAAGTCCTGAACGCGCAGGGCACGGCGTGCCACCTTATCTTCGTAGGCTGGGCCAATACCGCGACCAGTCGTACCGATCTTGCCGTCGCCTTTACGTTTTTCACGAGCCTGATCCACAGCAATGTGGTAGGGCAAAATCAGCGGGCAGGCAGGCGAGATCTGCAGGCGCGAACGCACGTCCAGACCAGCAGCCTCCAGTTCGGCAATTTCGGTCAACAGGGCCTCAGGCGAGAGCACCACGCCATTGCCAATATAGCAAGTGACGTGCTCGTGCATGATGCCCGAAGGAATCAGGCGCAAAATGGTCTTTTTGCCATTAATCCATAATGTATGGCCAGCGTTATGCCCACCCTGGAAACGAACCACGCCATGCGCGGACTCGGCCAGCCAGTCGACGATCTTGCCTTTGCCTTCGTCACCCCACTGGGTGCCAATCACCACAAGGTTTTTGCTCATGTCTAGTATCAGAATAAAGGAGGCCGGCACGGTGCCGGACCGATAACAATCACCAACGCCACAAACCGTCTGGCTTATAGCGCCCTAACTTGCCACTGACCGTCCGACGAGACCAGCTCGCGGTCGATCACGAATTCATCCAGATTCAGCTCCTGACCGGGCAGCATCTGAATCACAATTTCACCGTTTTGACGCAACTGCTTGACCGCAGCAATCAGAGCAACCTCATTGCCCCAGGGAGCGCGTACCGCACGGGCAGCCCGAGCAGGCGCCAAGCCCGCTGACAGCTTGCGTAAATCCAGGCTGAAGCCGGTTGCAGGGCGAGCACGGCCATACATGCGGCCAATACCATCAAAGCGTCCACCCTTGACCAAGGCATCGTGCCAACCCTCCGCATAAACCGAAAAGATCAGTCCCGAATGGTAGGCATAACCACTGCCGATATCGGCCAGGTCTACCGTAATCTCATGGCCGGGCAAGGCATCAATAAAGCTGCGCAGACTGCCCAAAGCCTCACGTACTTCGGGCTCGTCGGGCAGAACATTACGGGCGCGTTCCAACACGCTGCCATCGCCATATAGCGACGTCAAAGCCAGCAGATAACGGGTGGTTTCAGGCAAACAGCCCGATTCACGACCCAAGGCGCGCAGGCCCGACACATCTTTGGCGTTCAGAAGTTCACACACTTCTGCCACACGGGTTTTCAAAACAGGATCGCGCTCGATCAGGAAACGCCCCAGATCAGGGTAGTTCAAGTCCAAACGAGGGTGACGCACCCCTGCCCGACCCACGCTCTCCAGCGCCAACTGCACCACTTCCAGATCGGACTCAATACCGGCATGACCGAAGATTTCCGCGCCGATCTGCAGCAGCTCACGATCCGACAGCAAACCTGCCGGACGAGCATGCAAGACCGAACCACAGTAGCAAAGCCGAGTCACGCCTTCGCGGTTAAGCAAGTGAGCGTCAATACGTGCTACCTGGGGGGTCATGTCGGCGCGTACGCCCATGGTACGACCCGAGATTTGATCGACGACTTTGCTGGTCCGCAGATTCAGGTCTGTACCAGACACCGCCTGCAAGGATTCCAGATACTCCACCAAGGGTGGAGCGACCAGTTCAAACCCGTAAGTACGATACAAGTCTAGCAAATCGCGGCGCAGTTCTTCGATGCGGCGCGCCTCTGCAGGCAAGATATCAGCCAGGCTCTCTGGCAACAACCAATTGGACATACTCGTGCCTCGGACTACTTATAAACGAAAGTTCCAGCCAAACAAAAAGCGACTTGGGGCCTGTAAGCCGCCTAAGTCGCATGCGAAGTGGTGTGAGTAACTTACACGCTAGTATAAACGATCAGGGCCGTGGGTGGAACACCCAACGGCCCTAAGTTCTCTAGCGGGGATCAGTTCGCAGGTGCTGCAGATGACCCTTGCTCGCCCCAATACTTGAAGAAATCAGAGTCAGGACTGATGACCAGCGTATCGGTCTGTTTGCTGAAAGCACTGCGATAAGCTTCCAGGCTGCGGTAGAAACGGTAGAACTCAGGGTTCTTGCCATAACTATCAGAGTAAATAGCCGCGGCTTCCCCATCACCCTGACCACGGATGGCCTGGGCTTGAGCGTAAGCATCTGCCAGCAACTCTTCACGCTGACGTTCGGCCTCGGCACGGATACGCTCGCTTTCAGCGGCACCGGTGGCACGCAGACGATTTGCTTCTTGCGTACGCTCGGCTTCCATACGGCGGTACACCGACTCCGAAATCTCAGGGGCGAAGTCAATGCGGCGCAAACGCACATCAACCACCTCTACGCCCAAAGGACGGGCACGGGCTTCAACCGCGGTGAGCACCTCGCGCATAATGGCATCACGCTCGGTAGACACCACTTCTTTAACGGTACGGACGTTCACCGATGCATTCAAAGCGTCACGAATCTGAGCCTGCAAACGCTCCACCGCACCCCGATCCGTTGCGCCGAAGGTCACGTAAAACAGGCGTGGATCGGAAATACGCCATTTGACGTAAGAGTCAATCAGCAGGTTCTTCTTTTCAGCGGTCTGAATACGCTCGGGATCTTTGGTTTCAATCGTCTGCAGACGCTTGTCAAGAAACACCACATTTTCAAATGGCGGCGGCAATTTGAAGTGCAAACCGGGCGTCGTGATGGTATCGCGCACTTCACCCAGGGCGAAAACCAGCGCCGCATCGCGCTCACGCACGATAAATACGGAAGACAGCAGCAGACCGACAATTACCGCCAGGGCCACCAGAGCAGGAAATAAACGTTGCATCAAGCTCTCCTAGCGTGCGTATGGGGAATAAGGGCTGACCAGGGAGCCCAGCGAGGTATCCAGGCCGGCTGAGTTAGCAGGTGCCGGCGCTTTGGGTACCGAAGCCGGTGCGGGTGAACGGCTTACCTGCCCTTGCACCGACGCAGAAACGACTGGGGCAGACGGCTCCATATCGGTACGGCTACCCACCTGACGCACGATCTTGTCCAAAGGCAGATAAAGCATGTTGTTATCGCTACGGGTATCAACCAGTACCTTGCTGGTGCTTTCCAGGATTTCCTGAATCGTGGACAGGTACAAACGGTCTCGCGTGACACCAGGAGCCTTCACATACTCGGCCTCGACGCTGCCAAAACGTGCGGTATCACCCTTGGCATCACCAATGACGCGAGCCTTATAACCTTCGGACTCCTGCATCATGCGAGCCACTTGACCTGCCGCTTCGGGCAATACCTTGTTGGCGTAGGCCTGACCTTCATTGATCTGACGCTCGCGGTCCTGACCGGCCTTGACGGCATCATCAAAGGCTGCCTGAACCTGCTCGGGCGGTTGCACGTTCTGGATCGCCACCGTGCTGATCTGAATACCTGTGCGGTAACGGTCCAGAATGGACTGAGCCAATTGCTGCACATCCGACGCAATCTGTGTACGGCCAGAATACAGAACAGTGTCCATAGGCTGTTTGCCCACGACCTCACGCATGGCGGTCTCTGCCGCCTGACGTACCGACTCGTCCGGATTATTGGTGTTGAACAAGTAGTCCGGTGCACCGGTAGGCAACAGGCGATACTGAACCACGTACTGCATATCAACGATATTCTCGTCGGTCGTCAGCATCAGGGACTCAGGCAAGACCTTGTTGCGCGCACTTCCGCGGTAGCCCACCTCGAAAGTACGCAACTGCGAAATATTGACGGTTTGATAATCCTCGATCGGGGCTGGCCAACGCCATTGCAGACCAGGATTCAAGGTCTTGGTGTACTCGCCAAAACGCGTCACCACAGCAACCTGACCTTCTTGCACAATGGTAAAGCCACTGGCCATCCACAAGCCTACTGCCACCACACCGCCGATAATCAGCAGCTTGGGTGAGCCTTTAGGCATGGTTGGGCCATTGCCACTACCCGGAGGCATGCCACCAGGAGGGGAACGACGCCCCTTTTTACCGAATAAAGATCCCAAGCGACTATTGAAGTCACGCCACACCTCGTCGAGGTCAGGCGGGCCATCTTGTTTCTCGGGGCGGCGAGGTGGCTCGGAACCGTTTTTGCCACTGTCTCGTCCCCAACCGGGATCATTGAGATTGAATATTTTATTGTTCAGACGCATTGTTTTCCGCGAAATGACCTGATTCGACGATTGCTGTACGCAAACCATCCAATCCGATGCGCTCTAAAGCGCTAACAAAGACTCGGGCAATAGTACCATGTTCATCCCGCTCTACCCTTGGCTCATAGCCGGCTTGGTCAATTTTGTTGTAAACCAAAATGCGAGGTATTTCATGGGCCCCGATGTCCTCCAGAACCTTATGAACTTCAGCGATCTGCTCATCGCGTTGAGGGTTGGCCGCATCGACCACATGCAGCAATAAATCCGCATGGACCGTCTCTTCCAGCGTGGCCCGGAAAGCGGCAATCAGGGTCGGTGGCAATTCACGAATGAAACCCACCGTATCCGAAATCACGACCTGCCCTGCCCCTTCGATCCAGATACGACGCGTGGTGGTATCCAAGGTCGCAAACAACTGATCGGCAGCGTAGGCCTCCGCACGGGTCAAGGCATTGAACAAGGTGGATTTGCCCGTGTTGGTATAGCCCACCAGCGACACTGACAAGGTGCCGCTGCGAGAACGGGCACGACGCTGGGTGCTGCGTTGGCGCTGTACCTTGGCCAGACGTTCGCGCAAGGTACGGACTTTGTCACCAATCATCCGACGGTCCATTTCCAACTGCGACTCGCCCGGACCCCGCATCCCGATACCACCCTTCTGACGCTCCAAGTGCGTCCACATCCGGGTCAATCTAGACGTCAGGTGTTGCAATTGAGCCAGCTCGACCTGCAACTTACCCTCATGGCTTTGAGCGCGCAGGGCAAAAATATCCAGAATCAGAGCGACCCGGTCTACCACTCGCAACTCCAGCTTGCGCTCCAGGTTACGCTGCTGGGCCGGACTCAAAGCATGGTCAAACAGCACCACTTCAGCGCCGGTAGCTTTGACCAGGGCGACAGCCTCTTCCAGCTTGCCCGTACCGATATAGTAGGCAGAGTCTGGACGGGAACGACGCACGACCATCAGTTCCATAATCTGGGCGCCAGCGCCTTCAGCCAGCATGACAAACTCTTCGGCATGGGCCTTGTAGTCCAGCTCGCCCATGTCCACACTAATGACCAGTGCCTTCAACACTTGCTCCAGAAACAAAGACCCGCCCGCGGGCACCGCGAGACGGGTCTTTCAGAGTACAAAGAACTGGGTGAAGATTTACTCAGCCTGCTCATCCGCAGCCAAAGTAACAGGGCGTGCAGGAACGACGGTAGAGATCGCGTGCTTATACACCATTTGAGTGACGGTATTGCGCAGCAGTACGACATACTGGTCGAAGGACTCGATCTGACCTTGCAGCTTGATGCCGTTGACCAGGTAGATCGACACAGGAATATGCTCCTTGCGCAGCGCGTTCAAAAACGGGTCTTGTAGAATTTGCCCTTTATTGCTCATTGGTGAGGCTCCGGTTATGTTGTTTTTCCAGAAATGGAAGCGAATCCCATTACTTTACCGGGTTTTCCCTGAATTCGCACGTTCCAAACTGGAGATTTTTATCTAATAAGTGTATATCAGGCGCCTTGCCCTAAAATCTGCCGCAAACTGTTGCACAGTCGGGCACATTGCTCGGGCGATCCTACCGTAATACGTAAATACTGCTCAATGCGTGGCTGGCGGAAGTGGCGAACCAAAATCCCCTGTTCACGCAAGGCTTGCTGAATACCCGCTGCCGAATGCTTAGGGTGGGTTGCCATCAAAAAGTTCGCTTTCGAGGGCAAAATCTCGAAACCCAACGTCTCCAGATCAGCACGCAATTGTTCACGTGCATCAATCACTGCCTGACACTGACGGTCAAAATACGCCGTATCCTTCAGGGATGCGACGGCACCCACCTGGGCGATCGTATCCATGGGGTAGGAGTTGAAACTGTCTTTCACACGCTCCAGAGCCTGGATGATATCAGCACTGGCCAAGGCGTATCCCACCCGCAAGCCGGCCAAGGCACGCGACTTGGACATGGTCTGGATGACCACCAGATTGTCATACTTATCCAGCAGGCTGACCGAGGACGTGCCACCAAAATCCACGTAAGCCTCGTCCACTACCACGGTCGTGTCAGGATTAGCAGCCAAGATAGCTTCAATATCTACCAAGGACAAAGGAATGCCAGTCGGCGCATTCGGGTTGGCAAAAATAATACCGGCCGGAGGCAGGCTGCGCTTGCGCACGTAGTCCTGCACATTCAGCGTGAAGTCCTCGCGCAGCGGCACGATATCAGCAGGCACACCGAAATACGAGCAGTAAGTGGTGTAGAAGCTATAAGTAATATCGGGCAATAGAACTGGACGCACGCCGCGCAAAAACAAGGCACTGAACACATGGGCCAGCACTTCGTCCGAGCCATTGCCCAAAAAGACATTATTGGCTTTGACGCCATGGTTGTGCGCCACAGCATCACGCAGCTCCTGCGCGCTATAGGAAGGGTAAAGACGCAAATCGTCGGTCGCCGCCTGACGGATCGCTTCCAATGCCTTAGGCGACGGACCGAAAGGATGTTCGTTTGTGTTCAACTTCAAGAGGTTATCCAGCTTGACCTGCTCACCTGGCACATAGGGAGAAAGCCCTGCTACATGATCGCTCCACAAACGGCTCATTACGCGTCCTTCAGATAAGGGTTTTTAGATGACTTGAACTCGATGCGCAAAGGCGTGCCTTCCAGCTTGAAGGCCTCGCGAAAACGCGTCTCCAGATAACGGCGGTAGCTGTCCGAAATGGCATCCAGGGCGTTGCCGTGAATGACCACAATCGGTGGGTTCATGCCACCTTGGTGAGCATACCGCAACTTGGGACGGAAAATACCCTTGCGTGGCGGTTGTTGCTGTTCCACCGCTTCTTGCATGACACGGGTGAGTTTGGGAGTCGACAGTTTGGAGAAGGCGGCGGCATGCGCCGCATTGATCGACTTGAGCAAGGGATTGATCCCCTGCCCTTTCAGAGCCGACAAGGTGTGCATCTTGGCAAAGTTCAGGAAACGCAATTTGCGATCGAACTCACGCTTGATCCACTCTCGCTGGTACTCGTCCAGTCCATCCCACTTGTTGATGCCAACAACCAGGGCACGACCAGTTTCCACCACGAAGCCAGCAATACTGGCGTCCTGGTCGGAAATTTCCGTGTGAGCATCGATCATCAGCAAGACTACGTTACAAGCCTCGATTGCCTGCAAAGTCTTGATAACAGAGAACTTCTCAACCGCTTCAAACACCTTGCCGCGCTTGCGCAAACCAGCCGTGTCGATCAGGGTGTACTCCACCCCGTTGCGCTCGAACTCGATTTCAATGGCATCACGCGTCGTACCGGGCTGGTCAAACGCAATCACGCGATCCTCACCTACCAAGGTATTGATCAGGGTAGACTTGCCCACATTGGGACGCCCCACAATCGCCAGCTTGATACGATGCTGAAATTCCTCGTCGTCCTGGCCATCATCGACAGACTCAGGGTTCGGCACCTGCTCCAAAGCCAAGTTAATCAGCTCTTCTACGCCGTCACCATGAGAGGCGGAGATCAGGTAAGGCTGGCCCAGACCCAGTTCGTGGAATTCCACGCCACCGGCCTCGTAACGCATGCCTTCGGCCTTGTTGACGGCCAGCAGCACTTTCTGACCCAGCTTGCGCAGCAACTGCGCAATTTCCAGATCCAGTGCATTGACGCCTTCACGGGCATCGACCAGAAAGACGACCACGTCGGCTTCGGCAATCGCTTGCTGAGTCTGGCGAGCCATCTCCAGCAACATGCCGGTTTTGGCCACGGGCTCGAAACCGCCCGTATCAACCACGATATAGGGGCGGCTGCCAACCCGGCCTTCGCCGTAATGGCGGTCGCGGGTCAAACCTGGAAAGTTCGCCACCAGAGCCGCGCGTGAGCGCGTCAGGCGGTTGAACAAAGTAGACTTGCCGACGTTGGCCCGACCGACCAAAGCCACTACGGGCTTAAAAGAAACGCTTTTCAATTGATTCCAACCAAGACCAAATTACCATTGCCGGTCTGGACCAGAACCCCACGTGGGGTTCCAATCAAGGGCGACACAATGGCACCACCGCCGACACTGACCCGGCCCAACAAGGTGCCGTCCAATCGCGATAGAAAGTGAACATAGCCTTCCATATCACCGGCGGCAAGCGCCTGGGGCAGGACGGCCAAAGGAGCCAGAGCACGGTTACGCAACGCCTTCTGCGTCCAGATGGTTTGCCCGTCTGTCATGGCAAACGCCTCAATCTGACTGCGGCTATTGGCGGCATACAACATATGGTTGTCCGCTGCGATACCGGTACCGGCCGAAAATTCCCTATCCCACACCAGACGCCCGCCTTGGGAGACGTCAAAGCAGGCAACGCGACCTTGGTAGGTTGCACCGCACAGCAGGGGATCGACGACCTGGGGAGCCCCCACGACGTCATTAATGCGCTCCAGGTCCGTCGCACCACGAGAAACAGAAATACTGCCTTCCCACACCAGATTACCCTGGGCCGCATCAAGCGCCATCAGGCGCCCATTGGGCATGCCTGCCAGCAACAAGCCGTCGATAATGCGCATTTGCATGCTGGTTTTCAAGGACAACGCCGGACCAGGACGCTGGATGCTCCAACGCAAATCCCCCGTACTGGCATCAAAAGCCTGCAGACGGTAGTCGCTGGTGCGCACCACAACCACACCGGCACCCACAACTGGAGGCACATTCACGGCGCTGCTGCTACGGCTACGCCACAACTCCTTGCCCGAGTCGTCAAATGCAATGACATTGCCGTCCACCGAAGCCACGGCTGTCACCACGCCATCGGAGCCCGCACCGGCCGTCAACTTCTTACCGGCATTGGTCGACCACTGCACACGGCCCGTGTCCAGGTCCACCTTGTTGACCTGACCCGATACCGTCGCGGCGTAGACCGACGAGCCGGCCACTTGCGGCGCGAAGCCTGAATCTGCACCGCTGCCAATAGAAGTACTCCAACTGATCTTGGCGGCCACACCAGGGGTGTATTCGGTCAAGGGAGCCGGCTCAAAACGTGGATCCTTGCTGGAGAACATGGAGCAACCAGCCAAAGCGGTCAGACTCAGGGCCAGAGCACTCAGGCGCAAGACACGCATGGCAGAGGATGAGGATGGGCGAGTAGTAGAAAGAGACATGCGTTAAGCTCCTGCCAGGGCATCAAGTTTGATCTGAACCAACTGCGAAATAGGGTCTTGCTTGAGCAACTCCACGGCCTGTTTCCAGGCGTCACGCGCGGCATCGTTCTGTCCTTGAGCGGCCAGAATATCGCCTTTACGGTCCGCAAACAGACCGGCAAAGCTGGCAGGAGGATTCGTCAACTGAGCCAGAGCTTGGTCGTAGTTCTTTTGTTCCAACAAGATGCCAGCCAGACGCAGATTTGCCAACGGAGTCAGCGCGGGGTCATGGTTGGTTTTGACCATCCACTCCAGTTGCTCACGAGCTGGCGTCAAATTGCCGCGTTGCTGCAAAGCCTGGGCAGCCAGCAAGACACCACGAGAGGTGTAGCCAGACTTGGGAAAATCGTTACGCAATGTCGTGCTGGCAGCCAGAATACGAGCATCGGCCTCTTCGCCAGTCTGGGCCGCCGCACTTTCCAGCGCCTCAAAGTAGCCCATGGCCTGACCTGCCTGATGACCCTGATACCACTGCCAACCACGCCAGCCCGCTACCGCTGCCAAAGCGGCAAAAGCCAGCACGATGCACAAGGTGCCCCAGCGGTCCCACCATGCTCGCATGGCATCTAGTTTTTCCTGTTCTTCAAGATCGTAGGCCATGCTCAAATCCTTGCTGACAAAACACTGGCGAGTTCAGAAAAATCAACAGACTGTTGCTGCTCGGCGCCATCCGCAGCACGCAACCATTTCACACTGGCCTGTTCTTTTTGGAGTTCGTCATCACCCAAAATAACGGCGACCTGCGCGCCACTGGCATCAGCCCGCTTGAACTGGGACTTGAAGCCACTGGAGCCTGCGTGGACAATCACCTGCAAACCGGCATCACGTAATTGCTCGGCCAACAACGAGGCTTTGCGCTGGGCAGCCTCGCCTTGGTGAACCATATATACCTGACATTCAGGAATGGCTGGCTGCTCGCCATCTTGCGAGCACAGGTCCAGCAATCGCTCCATGCCAATGGCAAACCCCACGGCAGGCGAAGGTTTGCCACCCATCAACTCAATCAGACCATCGTAACGGCCACCGCCGCACACGGTGCCTTGTGCGCCCAGTCGATCGGTTACCCACTCGAACACGGTCAAGTTGTAGTAGTCCAGACCACGCACCAGACGCGGGTTCAGCGTGTAGGCAATACCGGCATCATCCAGACGATCACACACGCCCTGGAAGTGAGCACGAGACGCTTCGCCCAGAAAGTCGAACAGGCGTGGAGCCGCATTGGCCATTTCCTGCATGGCCGGATTTTTGGTATCCAGCACGCGCAAGGGGTTGGTATACATACGGCGCTGGGCTTCTTCGTCCAGCACGTCCTTGTGAGCCTCCAGGTGCTCGATCAAAGCCGCACGGTGGGCTGCACGCTCCTCTGCCTGGCCCAGGGAGTTCAGCTCCAGACGGATGTCCGTCAGACCCAGCTTCTTCCACAAACGGGCCAGCATGACGATCAGCTCGGCATCCACGTCCGGCCCGGGCAGACCCAGGGCCTCCACGTCGATCTGGTGGAACTGACGGTAGCGGCCACGCTGCGGGCGCTCGTGACGGAATACCGGCCCCATCGCATACACACGATGAGGGCGATCGTACAAGAGGTTATGTTCGATAGTGGCGCGCACCATGCCCGCCGTAAACTCGGGGCGCATGGTGAGCTTGTCGCCGTTAAGCGAGTCGGTAAAGGAATACATTTCCTTCTCGACAATGTCGGTGACCTCGCCAATACCACGGGCAAACAACTGGGTATGTTCCAGCACCGGGGTACGCATATTGCGATAGCCATAGCTGGCCAACCAGTCCCGCACCAGAGCCTCCAGGGCTTCCCACTGTGCGCTTTCACCCGGTAAGGTGTCTTTCATGCCCGTCAGGGCGCGGAGCTTTTGAAACTGCTGCGTCATAATTCTAATGGTTTGCTCGCCATAGACTGACAAGCGTGTTGATCAAACCGTTGATGTTTTGCCGTAGCGGCGCTCAACGTAATTCTGGACAATGGTCTGAAATTCCTGAGCGATAGTATCACCCTTCAGGGTCACCACCCGCTCGCCATCCACATAGACGGGTGCCGAAGGCACTTCCCCGGTTCCTGGCAAGCTGATGCCGATATCGGCGTGGCGGCTTTCCCCCGGACCATTGACCACACAGCCCATCACCGCGACGTTCATGGTTTCCACACCAGGATACAGATCTTTCCAAACGGGCATCTGGTCACGCAAATAGCCTTGAATATCGTTGGCCAGCTCCTGGAACACCGTACTGCTGGTGCGACCACAACCCGGACACGCCACCACCATCGGAGTGAAGGCACGCAAACCCATAGTCTGCAAAATTTCCTGAGCCACCACCACTTCACGGGCGCGATCGCCACCGGGTTCGGGCGTCAGGGAAATACGAATGGTGTCACCAATGCCTTGCTGCAGCAAGACGGACAAGGCGGCCGTAGATGCCACAATCCCCTTGCTGCCCATCCCCGCTTCGGTCAAACCCAGATGCAGGGCGTAATCGCAGCGCGACGACAAATCCTGATACACCGTAATCAAATCCTGCACATGGCTGACCTTGCAGGACAGCACAATACGTGTGCCATCCAGGCCCAGTTCTTCGGCACGCTGGGCATTGCTGATGGCCGAAAACACCAGGGCATCACGCATGACAGCCTGAGCTGTCCAGGGGTGTACCCGTTGATTATTCTCGTCCATCATGCGGGCCATCAGCTCGTGATCCAGGCTACCCCAGTTCACACCGATACGCACGGCCTTGTCGTAACGGCAAGCAATTTCAATCATCTTGGCAAAGTTGTCGTCCCGACGCTTGCCCCCGCCCATATTGCCCGGATTGATCCGGTACTTGGACAAGGCTTGCGCACATTCCGGGAAATCTGCCAGCAGCTTGTGGCCGTTGTAATGAAAGTCCCCCACCAAGGGAACATTCACCCCCATGCGGTCCAGTTGTTCACGAATAGCCGGCACTTCACGCGCGGCTTCCGGGGTGTTGACGGTAATACGCACCAGTTCGGAGCCGGCTCGCGCCAATTCCTTGACCTGGATAGCCGTTGCAATGGCATCGACCGTATCCGTATTGGTCATGGACTGCACCACGACTGGCGCCGAGCCCCCCAGTTTCACGACATGGTTGCCCCAGCGCACATCCACCGTGCGCGTCACCCGTTTGGGTTGAGCACCAACCGGCAAGGGCTGGCAAGCAGAGGAAGTTCCGGGACCCTGCGTCATTTCTTCAAATCCTTGAGCCAATCAAACACCAGCCACTGATCAGGAACCCAACCTCGATCAATAGCGTAAAAACCAGCGACCAACAACAAAACAACAATGATTAGAATCCAGATCCAGCCGGAACCGCCACGCGACTCCGCATATAGACCCAAGTCCGCACCGGCCAGCCCCGAACCGGCATGATCGCGTGGCACGGGCTTGGGGGCTGCGGTATCACTGACCTGGGCTTCCAGCATGACGAGCACGGCCGAGACATCGGTCTCCAGAAAGCGCGCGTAATTACGCACCATGCCACGCAAAGGCTGCCCACCGGGCAACTGGTCCCACTCCTGAGCCTCCAGAGCCTCCAGTTGCCGAACTGAAAACTTCAGACGAGTAGAGACCTCGTTCAGCGTACACGACTGCGCCAGACGCAACTCACGTAGTGTGGGACCCACACCTGAGCCCGCTTCCGGCGCCGATTGCTTGGTGGGGTCCAGAGTCTCACTCATGCACGTTCCTGTTTGATTTGAATGACGGCCCGATCAGGCAAACGCTGTTCGATGCGGGTGCGATCACGAATATCACCCGCCAACTGTCCACAAGCGGCAGCAATGTCATCGCCGCGCGTCTTGCGTACTGTGGTGACTACCCCGCCATCCATCAGCCGTTGGGCAAACTGCTTGACCCGGGCTGTTGATGAGCGTTTCAGACCGGACTGCGGAAAAGGATTGAAAGGGATCAAATTAAATTTGCAGCGCACAATGCGTGCGATGTCCAACAGTTCCTGCGCATGCTGGTCGGTATCGTTGATGCCGTCCAGCATGATGTATTCAAAGGTAATGAAGTCACGCGGGGCATGCTCCAGATAGCGATTACAGGCATCCAGAAGCTCAGCCAGCGGATACTTCTTGTTCAGCGGGACCAGGCGGTCACGCAGCGCATCATTGGGCGCATGCAGCGACACAGCCAGAGCCACCGGACAATCTTTGGCCAGACGATCCATCATGGGCACCACCCCGGAGGTGGATACCGTCACGCGACGGCGCGACAGACCGTAGGCATTATCGTCCAGCATCAGGCGCAAGGCACCGAGCACCTGATCATAATTGAGCAAGGGTTCGCCCATGCCCATCATGACCACATTGCTGATGACACGCGTGCTGGTTTGCTCGGCATCGCCAATACGGGCCGTTTCCGGCGCACCCAGCAAAGCACGGCGGGCAAACCAAAGCTGGCCAATGATTTCAGAAGTCGTCAGGTTGCGGTTGAAACCCTGGTAACCCGTGGAACAGAATGGACAGGCCACGGTACAACCAGCCTGACTGGATATGCACAGCGTGCCCCGATCGTCCTCGGGAATGAAAACCGCTTCGACGGCGTTATTGCTGCCTACATCAAACAGCCATTTGCGGGTGCCGTCGGTAGATATATGTTCGTGCGACATGCTGGGCGCGGTAACGACACAATTGGCCGTCAGTTGCTCGCGGAACTCGCGCGCCAGATCCGTCATCTGCCCAAAATCGTCCTGTTGACGCTGGTGTATCCAACGCTGCAGTTGACGCGCGCGGAAAGGCTTGCCACCCCATTGGGCGACCAGTTCAACGAGTTGCTCCGGGCCCAGGCCCAGAAGATTGGTAGGTTCGAGCGATGACATAAAAAAATAATACCTTCACGCGGTCTGGCCATTACTTTCTTGCGATGATGCAAAAAAGCCCCCTCTTGTAGGATTTACCCGGCACACCAGAGTTCCAGTGGGCCGGGCAAGTCTTGATCAGAGTGCCGCCAGTACTGCGCGGTTTAGCCCATTAGCGGCTGTAAACGTTGCACTCTGGGAAGAAGAAAGCGATTTCGACAGCAGCGGTTTCAGGAGCGTCGGAACCGTGAACAGCGTTAGCATCGATGCTTTCAGCGAAGTCAGCACGGATGGTGCCGGCGTCAGCTTTCTTGGGGTCGGTAGCGCCCATCAGTTCGCGGTTCTTGGCAATGGCGCCTTCGCCTTCCAGAACTTGAACGAACACAGGACCGGAAACCATGAAATCAACCAGATCCTTGAAGAAAGGACGCTCGGCGTGTACGCCGTAGAAACGCTCGGCTTCACCACGAGACAGGTGAACCAGGCGACCAGCGATCACTTTCAGGCCAGCGCCTTCAAAGCGGGAAATAATCTGACCGATCACGTTTTTAGCAACAGCGTCGGGCTTGATAATGGACAGAGTGCGTTCAATAGCCATGTGAAAATCCAAATAAGAACAATATAGTGTAGTCTTTGCTGCGTAAAGCAAAATGCAGATCCGACGGTTCGCGCTAAATTTTTTAATGAAAACAAGCACTTTCATCAGATTTACGGCAACCCGGCATTTTACCACGCCAAAGACGCACGGCCACATCTTAAAATAGTGCATCTTACATTCGTTTTTTACCCAGGATTAGTCCCGCCCTCTCTGACACCAACCGTGCAATAAGGGGCAGGCAGACCGCATCACCATGACCAACTCATCCGCAACGACCTCCGACGAGCAATTATCCAAGAGCTTTGAACCCCAGGAAATCGAAACGCGCTGGTACGCGCGCTGGGAGCAAGCCGACCTTTTCAAGGGGGGCCAACACGTCCAGCCCTTGGGTGATCACCAGTCCGAACCCTTTGTGATCCAGTCCCCACCGCCAAACGTCACCGGGACTTTGCACATGGGCCACGCCTTTAATCAGACCATCATGGATGGCCTGACGCGCTACCACCGCATGAAAGGCGACGATACGGTCTACATTCCCGGCACCGACCACGCCGGGATTGCCACCCAGATCATTGTGGAACGCCAGCTTGATGCCCAGAACATCAGCCGCCACGACCTGGGCCGCGAGAAATTCCTGGAAAAAGTCTGGGAGTGGAAAGAGAAGTCGGGCAATACCATTACCGGCCAGTTCCGTCGCCTGGGCGCATCCTGTGACTGGAGCCGCGAATATTTCACCATGGACGACAATCTGTCTCGTGGTGTGCTGGAAACTTTTGTCCGCCTGTACGAGCAAGGCCTGATTTACCGCGGCAAGCGCCTGGTGAACTGGGACCCCGTGCTGGGCACCGCCGTATCCGATCTGGAAGTGGTCAGCGAGGAAGAAGACGGCCATCTGTGGGAAATCCGTTACCCGCTGACCACACCTCAAGGCGGTCTGACCCACCTGACGGTGGCCACCACCCGTCCGGAAACCATGCTGGGCGACGTTGCCCTGATGGTACATCCCGAAGACGAACGCTATATCGGCTTGATCGGTCAAACCGTGACCCTGCCCCTGGTAGGCCGCTCCATCCCGATCATTGCAGACGACTACGTAGACCCGGCCTTTGGTACCGGCGTAGTGAAGGTAACTCCGGCCCACGACTTCAATGACTACGCCGTTGGCCAACGCCACGGCCTGGAAATGATCAGCATCCTGACGCTGGATGCCCATATTGCCGACACCGCTCCCGAAGCCTACCAAGGCCTGGAGCGCT
This sequence comes from Alcaligenes faecalis, assembly GCF_041521385.1. Taxonomy (NCBI): domain Bacteria; kingdom Pseudomonadati; phylum Pseudomonadota; class Betaproteobacteria; order Burkholderiales; family Alcaligenaceae; genus Alcaligenes; species Alcaligenes faecalis. Next base: position 333,742 of record NZ_CP168006.1, read on the forward strand.
TTGCTGCGCGCAAGCAAATCGTGGCCGACCTGGAAGCCCAGGGCCTGCTTAAAGCGGTCAAACCCCACAAGCTGATGGTGCCACGCGGCGACCGTACCAATACGGTCATCGAACCCATGCTGACCGACCAGTGGTTTGTGGCCATGAGCAAGCCTGCTCCGGAAGATTCTCTGCACCCTGGCAAAAGCATCACCCAGGTTGCCCTGGACGTGGTGGCCGATGGCCGTGTGCGCTTCTACCCTGACAACTGGTCCAATACCTACAACCAGTGGCTGAACAATATTCAGGATTGGTGTATTTCCCGTCAACTGTGGTGGGGTCACCAGATTCCCGCCTGGTACGCCGAAGACGGCAGCCTGTTTGTCGCCCACTCCGAAGAGGACGCCCTGGAACAAGCCCGCGCCGCTGGCGTGACCGGCCCACTGCGCCGTGACGAGGACGTGCTGGACACCTGGTTCTCCTCCGCCCTGGTGCCCTTCACCGATCTGGGCTGGCCTGAAGAAACCCCGGATCTGGCCCGTTACCTGCCCTCCAGCGTGCTGGTCACAGGTTTCGACATTATTTTCTTCTGGGTGGCCCGCATGGTCATGATGAGCATGCACCTGACCGGCCGCGTTCCGTTCAACACCGTCTATGTTCACGGGCTGGTGTGCGATATGGAAGGCAAGAAAATGAGCAAATCCAAGGGCAATACCATTGACCCGGTGGATTTGATCGACGGCATCGATCTGGAAAGTCTGGTACACAAGCGCACCTTTGGCCTGATGAACCCCAAGCAGGCGCAAGGCATCACCAAACGCACCAAGAAAGATTATCCCGACGGCATCCCCGCCTTCGGTACGGACGCACTGCGCTTTACCATGGCCGCCTACGCCACACTGGGCCGCAACATCAACTTCGACATGAAGCGTTGCGAAGGCTACCGCAACTTCTGCAACAAGCTGTGGAACGCCACCCGCTTTGTGCTGATGAACACCGAAGGTCATGAACTGCACACCGACGCGCCCGCCGAACTGAGCTTTGCGGATCGCTGGATCATCAGCCTGTTGCAAGGCCTCGAACAGGATGCCGAGCGCGGTTTTGCCGACTACCGTTTCGACAACGTTGCCAATGCCATCTACCATTTTGTGTGGGACGAGTACTGCGACTGGTACCTGGAACTGGCCAAGACCCAGATCCAGAACGGCACGCCCGAGCAGCAACTGGGCACCCGTCGCACCCTGATCCGTGTGCTGGAAGTAGTGCTGCGCGTTGCGCACCCCATCATCCCGTTCATTACGGAAGAGCTGTGGCAGAAAGTTTCGGTGGTAGCCGGCAAACGTGCCGCCAATGAAACTGCCAGCATTTCGGTCCAGCCCTACCCTATCGCCAACCCGGCTGCCATTGACGAACAAGCCCAGGCCCAGGCTACAGAACTGAAAGCCCAAGTGGACGCCATCCGTGCCCTGCGCGGCGAAATGAACATTTCCCCCGCTCAGCGCGTACCGCTGGTTGCCCAAGGCAATGCCGAAACCCTAAAAGCCAACAGCCCGTATCTGGCTGCGTTGGGCAAGCTGGAAAGCGTGGAAATTGTCGATCAGTTGCCTACCGATGCAGGCGCACCGGTACAAGTGATCGGCACCACGCAACTGATGCTGCACGTAGAGATTGACGTGGAAGCGGAGCGTATCCGCCTGTCCAAGGAAATTGAACGCCTGCAAGGCGAAATCAGCAAGGCCGAAACCAAACTGGGCAACGCCAGTTTTGTGGAACGTGCCCCAGCCGCCGTAGTGGAACAGGAACGACAGCGCGTCATTCAGTTTGGCGAAACCCTGGCTAAAGTCCAGCAGCAATTTGCTCGCTTGAACTAAGGGCCGCCCAACACAAAAAACTGGCTCTAACGAACTACACCCCAAAGATTGGAGGCCCATCCAAGCTTTGGGGTGTTTTTATAACGAAGCAGGATAGATAGCTCAAACTGGCTGCATCATGGCACAGCCGTGCCCGACAAGAACATGCTCAGTCCCGACTGGCCTCAAGACCGTACATCAAAGGGATGCAAGCCTGGCCGTCGGGCGCATACATTCGCCGCCCCGGGCCCTCATGCATCTGCTTAAAACCCTTCCAGCCATTGGAATAAGGATATTCTTCCAATTTTCGCAAACGCAAACCGGCCTCCAGCAAGACACCAACAAGTTTAGCCAGGCCCCAACCAAACTCCACACTGGGGTGCGGGTTCTCAAACTCCTGCACACCTTCAGTTTTGCCTGAAAGCAGCAACCCTTCGCCTGATTCCGCCACGTAATCACCCACCCCTTCCGGGAACACCATAGGCTGGTTATTGAAATAATCGTATTTCAACGCCCAGTGCTCATCAAAACAAAGCGCAAAGGGGTGGAACTCCACCAGCACCAAACGCCCCCCAGGTTTCAAAACAGACGCGACGCCCTGCGCCCACGCTTTTAAATCCGGCAACCAACACAAGACACCATAGCTACTGAATACAATATCGTATTGCAGGCCCTGACTGGCAGCCTGCCTCAACCACTGCACCACCTCTTCCCGATGAAACGCGGCCGGAATACCCGTATCCCGAGACAGAGCCGTCGCAAAGGAAATCGCCTCATCCGCGATATCAACCCCAGTCACAAGTGCCCCACGCATGGCCAAACTCAAGCTATCCTGCCCGCAATTGCACTGCAAATGCAGCAGGGAGTGCCCCTTGAGCTCACCGAGCAGCTCCAGCTCCTCTGGAAACAAGGTAGAACCACCACGGCGAAAAAACTGAGCCTGATCCCCTTTATGGCTATTGTGAGCCAGTGTTGCCGCATTCCAGGACTGGCGATTTTGTTGCTCAACTTTACTCATATCCCCCTCATGGGCCACCCTAAGCTGCACACCGTCAGATTACTTGCCCAATGCGGCACCCATCCCAAGCCACTTATGGCACGCCCCCGTCATCCAGCGAGGCCAGGAAACGCTCATCTGCCTTGCTCAGCTCACCCCGATGACGGGCCTGTTCGATCAACTCCGGGCGCCGCAAAGCGGTCAAACGCAAAGACTGCTCACGCCGCCATGCCTGAATGCGGCCATGATGACCGGACATCAAAACCTCAGGCACCGCCTGATCACGGTATATCTCGGGACGGGTGTAATGAGGACTATCCAGCAAGCCGCTATTGTCAGCATGAAAAGAGTCCTGACGAGCTGAATCAGCATCATTCAGCACGCCGGGCAAGAGCCGAATCACGCTATCAATAATCGCCAGTGATGCTATTTCACCGCCAGACAGCACAAAGTCACCCAAAGACAGTTCCTGAGTGATACGCGCATCAATAAAGCGTTGATCGATACCCTCATAGCGACCGCAAACCAGAACCGCACCAGGGCCTTGAGCCAGTTCTTGAGCCACCGTCTGATCAAAACGTCGCCCTGTAGGACTCAGCAAAATCACTTCCGGACTATCGCTACGATCAGCCAAAGCCTGATCCAGGGCATCATTCAAGGGCTCAGCCAGCATTACCATGCCAGGGCCGCCGCCATAAGGACGATCGTCTACGGTACGGTGTACATCGGTGGTGTAGTCGCGCGGATTCCAGGTCCGCATCTGCCAGATGCCCTGTTTGTGCGCACGGCCAGTAACACCAGCCTCGCTGACCACATCAAACATGTCCGGAAACAGGGTCAGGGCATCAAATCGCATGAGGACTCGGCAAGAGAAAAAAGCAGATACGCGTTACAAACTCCGACCGGTCGGGCCAGAACAATGCGCGTACGCAGGATTGAAACGATCAAATCGCCCAGTGGCTGTGCAGTTCGCGGGCGGACATATCCACCGTATGCACAATGGCTTGCACAAAGGGAACCAGCTCTTCCAGCGGCCTGCCCTGCTCGTCTTTTACAGGCGTAAAGACACCTTCGACATCCCAGGAACCACGATGCACGACCAAAATGGAATGGGCACCGTTATCCAGTACTTCCACCACTTTGCCCAAGCTTTCAGGCTGGCCGTCTTGCTCGCCAAAGAAGCGACAACCGATCAGATCGACCCAATAAAATTCATCTTCGTCCGCTTTAGGAAAAGCGGCACGGGATACCCAAACGGTATGCCCCTTGAGAGCTTGAGCCAGCTCTCGATTATCCAGACCTTCAAACTGCGCCACGATGGTTGCACCATGCTGCTTTGCGGCTTGTATTTGTCTGGGTGACGTAGACGCAAAAACGCCCGCCTGAGATTCAGGCCGGGGCGTTTTTAACCACCACGTTTTTGCATTCAGCAGCGCCTTGGTCTGCATGGAGTGCGGCTGGATTTTGACCCAACCACGCACACCATAAGCGGAAACAATACGACCGAGCTCAACAAGGTCAGCAGGAATCGCGGGTTGCTTCACACTAGACGCTACTAAAAAAACAGGCGAATCAACTTAGGCAGCCGAAGCAACCTTAGCCGAGTATTCTTTCAACAGGCGAGCCACAGCAGGCGAAACCTGTGCACCGTTGTCGGTGAAGTGCTTAACGCGATCCATTTGCAGACGCAGGTTTTCATGACCTTCGCCAGCGACGGGGTTGTAAAAACCCAGACGTTCGATGAAGCGACCATCACGGCGTTGGCTCGCCTCGGCGGCTACTACGTTGTAAAAAGGACGCTTTTTGGAGCCACCACGGGCCAAGCGAATTACCACCATTGATAATCCCTTTATTGTGTAAGGTAAACAAAAAATTCTAGCACTATTCCGGCAAGCATGCCAAAAGTAACACGCTAAGATAGCAGATTCAGTGCTAGATACGCAACAGACAAAGCAGTATTCTACCGCCGTCGGCTTAACGACGGCGTAAAAAATGCAGAGTTTTTTCGGCTTGCTGGTGTTGAGCCAACAGTTCGTTGCCAGTTTGGCGACAAAAAGCCTGAAAATCTTGAATGGCGTGCTGATCGGTCGTGATGACCTTCAACACTTGCCCGGACTCCAACTGCGCCAAGGCTTTCTTGGCACGCAAGATGGGCAAGGGGCATTTCAGCCCGCTTGCATCTACCTGCAGGTCGCTGCTGGGCAAAGCGCCGGTCTCGGGCATCGTCATTACGCACCCAACTTGCTTTGTACCCAGGCCTGCACGGAGGCATTGGCCTGTGGCAAGACGCTGGCATCGGTACCACCACCCATGGCCATCTCAGGACGGCCACCGCCCTTCCCGCCCATTTGCGAGGCCACAAAGCCCACCAGATCACCCGCCTTGACCTTGGAGGTCAGGTCAGGCGTCACGCCTGCCACCAGGCTGACTTTGCCGTCCGCCACGATAGACAGCAAAATCACGGCAGACTGCAGCTTGTTCTTCAACTGATCGGCCATTTCGCGCAGGGCTTTGGCTTCCACACCTTGCAACGTGGCCACCAGCAGGCGGCTGCTTTCATTCAACGGAACAGCCTGAGCCAGCAGATCCTGGCCTGCTGAAGCCGCCAGCTTGGATTGCATTTGTTCGCGCTCGCGCTCCAGATCCTTGATCTGACCTTGCAAGGCGCTGATACGGGCAACCAGACCTTCTGGCTGCGTACGCAGACTGGCAGAAGCGTCGTTCAACAAGCGTTCCTGGGCTTGTACCCAATGCAGGCTGTTGGTGCCGGTAATGGCTTCGACACGGCGCACGCCAGCGGCAACACCGCCTTCCGAGACAATCTTGAACAAGCCAATATCACCCGTGCGCTGAACGTGCGTCCCACCGCACAGCTCGCGCGAGAAACCGATGTCCAGCACACGCACTTCATCACCGTACTTTTCACCAAACAAAGCCATGGCACCGCCGCTGACAGCGTCGTCAAACGACATTAGTTGAGCTTGCACGGCCTGGTTAGCCAGAACCTGCTCGTTCACGATGGCTTCGACCTGAGCGATTTGCTCGGCTGTCATGGCGGCATCGTGCGCAAAGTCAAAACGAGTCTTTTCGGCGTCCACCAAGGAGCCGCGCTGTTGAACGTGACCGCCCAGCACCTGACGCAAGGCCTTGTGCATCAAGTGCGTGGCCGAGTGGTTACGGATCACACGCTCACGACGCTCGGTATCCACCTGGGCTTGAACAGTCTGGCCCACGGTCAACGTGCCAGCGTTCAGTACACCTTGGTGACCGAAAACCTGATTGGAAATCTTTTGGGTATCTTGAACGTCAAAGGACAGCCCTGTGGCGTCGCTCAAGACACCGGCATCACCCACCTGACCGCCGGATTCGGCGTAGAAAGGGGTGGCGTCCAGAACCACGACTGCTTGCTGGCCCTGGGCCACGGACGGCACCGAGGTGCCGTCCACATACAAGGCGGTAACCGTGCCGCTGCCTTCCAGGGTGGTGTAACCATCAAAGCGGGTTTGCACGCCGGAATAGCTCAGGCCTTCGGCTGTTTTGAACTTGCCCGAAGCACGGGCCATCTGACGCTGGTTTTCCATGGCGACGTCAAAACCGTCCAGATCGACCTCTATGCCACGCTCGCGGCAGATGTCGGCGGTCAAGTCCACCGGGAAGCCATAGGTGTCGTACAAGGTGAACAGCGTCTGGCCGTCCAGCTTGGCATTCTCTGGCAGGTTGGCCAAAGCGCCTTCCAGAATACGCATGCCGTTTTCCAGCGTTTCGCTGAAACGCTCTTCTTCCTGACGCAACACTTGCTCGATACGCTCGCGCTGGCTAAGCAGCTCGGGGTAGGCTTCGCCCATGGTCAAGCCCAGGTCCTGCACCAAACGGTAGAAGAACAAGCCCTTCTGACCCAGCTTGTGACCGTGACGCAAGGCACGGCGAATAATACGGCGCAGCACATAGCCACGGCCTTCATTGCTGGGGATGACCCCGTCAATGATCAAGAAGCTGCAAGCACGAATATGATCCGCAATCACCTTGAGCGAGTTGTTGCTCAGGTCGCTGGTCTTGGTTTCGCGTGCGGCGGCCTGAATCAGGGATTGGAACAGGTCGATTTCGTAGTTGGAGTGCACGTGCTGCAGCACAGCCGAAATACGCTCCAGGCCCATGCCGGTGTCCACACAAGGCTTGGGCAGTGGTGTCATGGTACCGTCGGCGGAACGCTCGAACTGCATGAACACCAGGTTCCAGACTTCAATGTAGCGGTCGCCGTCTTCCTCAGGCGATCCGGGAGGGCCACCCCAGACGTCGGCGCCGTGATCGTAGAAAATTTCCGAGCAAGGGCCACAGGGGCCGGTATCGGCCATCTGCCAGAAGTTGTCCGAGTTGTAGCGTACGCCGCCCTTGTCACCGATGCGGATAATGCGTTCTTTGGGTACACCAATTTCCGAGGCCCAGATATCGTAGGCTTCATCATCCTCTTGGTAGACGGTAACCCAGAGTTTTTCGGCAGGCAGCTTGTAAACCGTCGTCAGCAGTTCCCAGGCATAGCGAATGGCGTCTTGCTTGAAGTAGTCACCAAAGCTGAAGTTGCCCAGCATTTCAAAAAAGGTGTGGTGGCGGGCGGTGTAGCCTACGTTTTCCAGGTCATTGTGCTTGCCACCGGCACGAACACAACGCTGAGAGCTGGTGGCCCGCTTGTAAGGGCGGGTTTCCTTGCCCGTGAACACATCTTTGAACTGCACCATCCCTGCGTTGGTAAACAGCAAGGTAGGGTCATTGCCTGGCACCAGCGAAGCCGAGGAAACGATGTGGTGTCCCTTGGATTCAAAAAAAGAAAGAAACTTCTGACGAATTTCTGAGGTTTTCATTACATGCAACGCGATGGAAAATTTAACTGCCTATTATAAGACGATCAGCCTTGCAGCCCATGCGCGCGCTGCGCTGGCACAACACCTGCCGCCCCGGCAAAGCAGTGAGAAGCCAGGACGCCACACTCCCTTTACGAGCGGCTGCGTAAGCGTCAGATAGTACTGTTTTCAGCGGGTAGAAACAACAATTCCGACCCTGGCGAGTCGGAATGTGGGTGCGTCCTGCTCAGATTCAGGATGCCGTCTTGTGAGGCCAGAAGGCGGGAGCCCTGGCCCTGCCCCAGTCAGGCCTTGGGCTGATAAGGATGGTGCTCAGCCCAGTGGCGAGCAATATCCACACGACGGCATACCCAGACCCGCTCGTGCGATTGCACATAATCCAGGAAGCGTTGCAAAGCGCGGAAGCGGCCAGGACGGCCGATCAGACGGCAATGCAAACCGATGGACAGCATCTTGGGAGCCTCTTCACCTTCTTCGTAGAGCACGTCAAATGCGTCTTTCAGGTAGGAAAAGAAATGATCGCCGGTGTTGAAACCCTGAGGAGCCGCAAAGCGCATGTCATTGCTGTCCAGGGTATAAGGCACGATCAATTGCGGCTTGACCGTATTGTCGCTGAGCTGAACCTCGGCCCAGAACGGCAGATCATCACCGTAGTAATCGGAGCTGTACAGGAACTGGCCCTCTTCGGCCACCAGACGCAAGGTATTCGGGCTATCGCGGCCGGTGTACCAGCCTTCGGGGTGGTGGCCCAGCAAGTCCGTCAGCACTTTCACGCACTGGCGCATATGCTCACGCTCGACTTCTTCGGACACGTTCTGGTAATGAATCCAGCGGTAGCCATGGCAAGCAATCTCATGACCCAGGCGCACGAACTCCTGTGCCAGCTCGGGATGACGCTCCAGCGCCATGCCCACCCCAAACACGGTCATGGGCAGGCCACGCTTTTCAAACTCGTTCAGAATCCGCCAGACACCGGCACGCGAGCCGTATTCGTAAATGGATTCCATGGACAGGTGACGGTCCGGGTAAGCCGCCGCACCAATAATTTCGGACAGGAACTGTTCAGAGCCCGGGTCACCGTGCAGGACGCAATTCTCGCCGCCTTCTTCATAGTTCAAGACAAACTGCACCGCAATGCGCGCCCGATCAGGCCATTGTGCATGGGGCACGTTTTTACCGTAACCGACCAGGTCACGAGGGTACTTGTTCAAGGACATACCGTCTCCGTTTAGCGTTTTACGCTGAGGGCCCGCCAAGGATCGGCAGCACTGCCATCACCCGCTTCGCTCATGCGATGTTCACAATCACTTAAGTGATGATGCATAGCCAGTTGCGCGCCGTCGGCATCGCCCTGACTAAGCTTGTCCAAAATCTCTTTGTGCTCGTAAAACGAGCAAGCCTGTTCGCCCGGCGTGTCGTGATACGCAATGATGAGTGTGGTGCGCGCGCACAAGGTGTGCATCAACTCGGTCAGCTCGTCATTGCCCGCGCAGCGCGCCAGCATCACGTGAAACGCATTGGACAGGCGCAACCAACTGATGCGGTCGCCATGTTCAAAGGCGTGCTGTTCACGCTCCACCATTTCATATAAACCAGCCAGACGCGCCGGCAGATCCGGGGAGCGGATCAGTTTTTGCAGAATCAAGGCTTCCAGATCACGCCGCAGTTCAAACACGTCCCGTGTTTGCTTGGCCGTCGGCTTCCAGACAAAAGCACCCCGATTGGGCTCAATGACCACAATCTTGTCGTGTTCGAGGGCAGCCAGCGCCGCACGAACGGTCGCCCGCGAGCACTCGAAAATCGTGCACAGCGTGGCTTCCGTCAGTTTGGTGCCCGGTAAAAGACGCCGATCCACCACCGCATCAAAGATCTGGCTATAAACACGCCCGACCTCGCTATCTGCCATGCCTCCCTCTAGCAGCGAGGAGGCGCTGGGCGCATGGGATTCACTCGTCATCCCCTCTTGCCGCCGTATCTGAAGCATAGAAATTCTCGTTATTGACTATTGACAATTATTCGGTACCCCGACAAAATCGTCAACATAAATTGTCGACAATCTGATTCCTCAAACAGAGCGACAGTTTCGGGGCCTCAACCCAGCGCACTGATCCTTGCACCGCTGGCCCCCGGCCGGTTCTCAAAACTGGGCTCGCTGGACCTTTTTTGATCACCATAAACCGGAGACATTTATGGGAAAGCTATCAACCCATGTCCTTGACACGACTCAAGGACGCCCAGCCAGCGGCGTGCGCGTCGATCTTTACTCCATCGAAAACGATCAACGCACTCTGATCAAAACCACTCACACCAATAGCGACGGCCGCTGTGATGAGCCCCTGCTGCAAAGCCAGACCATGCACACGGGCGTTTTTGAACTGGTGTTCCATGCCGGTGACTACTTTGCCGCCAGCGGTGTGGCCCTGCCCGAGCCACGCTTTGTGGATCAGGTCGGCATTCGCTTTGGTATTGCTGATGCCAATGCCAATTACCACGTACCTCTGGTCGTCACCCCCTGGTCCTGGTCTACCTATCGCGGCAGTTGATCGCGTATCCAAGTCGACTTTTCGCTTCTATACGAAACCACTCTGATACGAGATCTTTATGTACGCTTACCTACTTGAGTACGGCAACCTGCTGCTGCGCTGGTTGCACGTCATTGCGGCCGTCGCCTGGATTGGCGAGTCCATCTACTTTGTGATGCTGGACAACGGCCTGAAACCACCTAAAGGCGAAGAAAGCAAGAAACGCGGTGTGTTTGGCGAGATGTGGGCTGTCCACGGCGGTGGCTTCTATCACAACCAGAAATACCTGACCAACCCGGCCGAACTGCCCGATGACCTGCATTGGTCTTTCTGGAAGTCCTACACCACCTGGTTGTCCGGTTTCTTTCTGTTCGCCCTGCTCTACCTGACCAAGCCCGAGTTCTATCTGGTCAACCCCAACAGTCCCTGGGAATGGGCCGCTCAAATGACCGGTACCCAAGCCAACGTCATGGCCATTGCTTTCCTGGTACTGGGCTGGGTGGTCTATAACGGCCTGTGCCGCCTGATCAGCCCCAACATGAACCGCGACGGTCTGCTGAGCGTGGCGGTGGCGATCATGATGGTGGTCGTGGCTTACCTGAGCGCGCACATCTTCTCGGGTCGTGCTGCTTTCTTGCTGACTGGCGCTGTCATGGCCACCAGCATGTCGGCCAACGTGTTCTTCTGGATCATCCCCGGCCAGCGCCGCATGGTCAAGGCACTGAAAGCCGGTCAGGCGCCCAACCCACTGGACGGCAAGCGCGGTAAACAGCGTTCGGTACACAATACCTACTTCACGCTGCCCGTTCTGCTGCTGATGCTGAGCAACCACTACTCGTTCACGTATAACAACCCCAATGCGTGGATCATCATGGTGCTGTTCATCTTTGCCGGCGCCCTGATTCGTCAATACTTCGTGCTGATGCACGCTGGCATCAAAAAGCCTGCCTACCCGGCTGCCGGTGTTGTGCTGCTACTGATCGTTGGCTACCTGGCTGCCCCTGCCAGCCTGAAAGGGGAAGTTGCCAGTGCGCCAGAAGCGGCGAGCGGTGCTGAAACCATCAGTGTTGCCCGTGTTCAGGAAATCATGGATGCACGATGTGTTCAGTGCCACGCGGCCAAGCCCAATGCCGACTTCGGCTTTACGGCGGCTCCTGCTGGCATGTTGCTCGATACCATCGATAACACGGTGCTGCACGCCGAGCAGGTGAAAACCGTGGTGCACTCTATGTACATGCCCTTGGGCAACATGACCAAAATGACCGACGAAGAGCGTGCTGCCATTGCCGCTTGGAGCGGTACCCGCGACTAATGCAGAACAAGGCTAAAGCCTGACGAGCGACAAGCTCCGTAGTCACTTCCAACCCCGATATGATGAAAATCATGTCGGGGTTTTTTCTTGTTTAGAGGGCAGTTGAATGGCCCACCAGGTCTGCTGGCGAACCGATAAGTACGGATGCGCAAGCGTACCAAACCAATGACATGGGGGCTCAAGAATAGGCGGAATTGGAAACTGAGCAGCCCCTAAATAGCAGCGGCCTGAAAAGCCCGAGTGTTGCCAAACACATGTCAAACTCTCCCGCATCAAGAAGGCAGACAGAGTTTGATGGATTGAGTTTCCGACTGCGACGGCTGAACCTGATCCGAGGCCACTGACAAACTTGAATCTGGGGGCAGCCCAATTTCAAGCTCAATGCAGCGACTATCCAAAGACAAGAGGCGCATTTGCCTATCTCTCTCACGTCCTATCGGCCATAGCTGGCCTTGCTGGAACACAAGCAGGCGCTGCTCATGCTGCACTTCAGCCAGCAATTGCGTGTCTCGTCCATAGACAGCTTTCAGCTTCAAGCCGGGGAAAGGTTTACCGGACCTATTCTTGCCCACACTGGGCTGAGCCAGATCCACACCCTCCAGCCCCTGTTCTGGCCCCGAACATGCCGCCATGTTATGCCGCGCTTGCTCAGCTTCCAGCAGCAACAGATCTCGCACGATAGAAACCATGCCTTCCGTAGCCTGAACTGGCAGGCTAAGCATCAGCATCCCGCCAAACAGAATGTTCAAATACTTGCGCACGCTCCTCCTTCCCCGAACCCGCCCACTCATCAACATAGCCTTCCAGCTCCACGATAAAAACGCTGCCTAGCAGCGAGGGATAAGACTGCGGACTTACTGACAGGCTCAGCCTGTCCCACTGCAACTGAGGCAGTTGTGCGGCGAGCAGATAGGCTGAACGCAAAGGCGATTCGCTACTCCATGTGCGACGCCAGACCTCTGATTTTGCTTGATCGCCTGTGCTCAGAGGGGCCAACACTTGGATGGGATTCTGGGTCTGCGCCCCAGTCTTTGCTTGCAACGGTATATCCACTTGATTGTCGGTTCGAGCCTGCCCTGAATAGGGGGGCTGGGGCTGAGCGTGCGCCTGAGCGAGTGATAAGCGTATAAATGCTGGTTGCAAGGCCTTCAATTCAGCCATCAGGCTGAGGGATGATCCAACAGGCTGCTCTTCCTGAGATCCCAACAATGGGAACCACGGGTCGTCTGCCTGATAGGTACGCTGCATATGCAACTCAGCCTGCCCGGCCTCAGTGAGCTCCAACCTGTTCGGAGCACGAGTTTGACGATGCATGGCCAGGCTGAAACGCTGTACATTGTCAAATCTGTAACGCGCCTGGCAGTCCCAAAAAGCCGCTTGGCGACGACACTCCACCTGTTGCAAACGCCAGTCCACTCCCTGTGCGGGCAGTTCCTCAATCAAACCCAGAACAGTCTGAGCACTGGATAACAGCAACTCATGACTCTGTTCAACAGCCCTCGCAGCAGCAAGCCCTCGTTCAGTCTTGATCCTGCCTGAACCAGCAGACAAGACTCCTCCCAGAGCAAGTGCCACCAGCAACGGTGCGACAAGCAAGCGAAGTGAGATCTTATTAGGTCGCCAAAGCTTCCCGCCACCTTGGCGCTGCATACGCGCCTGCGCTCGTCTGCCCTGCTCCAGGCATATCCATACATCATCGGGTTGCCGCAGTTCGCGTATGGTGGGATAGCGTTCCAGCATTGCCTGCCGCAAGGCCTGTACCTGTCCAACCTGTGCCAGCACACAATCACTGCCTTCCACAACCAAGCCCTGTTCCAGCACCAGAAACCACAGTTGGCCGGGGGCCACAGCCCATAAAAGAAAAACCGCTTCATTAGGATGATGCACCGCCATACAAGCGGCTGCAGAATACGCCTGTACTCGTCTGCATTTCGCCCACGTTGGCCCCTCTTGAGCCAAGCGCAATAGCGAGTGAGTTCGCTTGGTATAGAGCCACTTGTTTTGTACCCAGCCTATCCATTGTCCAGTTGCCCGCCCTTCCAAAGAACAAGCCCAATGCGAGCGTTTCAATTTTCGGGTTTGCGCCCAGCGCATATCCTGGCCAGGGTGATCCCATTGCAAACCAAACCAATACTCGCGCTTGACGGTGGAAGAACTCACTTCACCCTCCCGTCACTGCCCAAAGGACGGCTAGCTCGCGCACTCTTCACATGCCATAACTCAGGCTGTTGCCTCAACGCCAAACCCAATGCCTCCAAGCGTTCCGGCGTATCAGTCACCAACAAAACGTTCGGCGGCACACCGAGCACCTGGACCGTTCCAGCACGCGATAGAAAAGCTTGTGTCGTCTCTTGCAAATAAGCAAGGGCTGGATCGTTCAAGTGCGGCGTTTCAATCTGCACAGATATCACATTAGACTCGGAGGCGTTATCTACGGGCGTACTCAAATAAGCAGAATTCACCGTTTTGCTAAGCGGTAAGGCAAAGCGACGCGTTTCAGTGCGATATAACTCGATACGTCCCGCCTGATAACGCCACCGGACGCTATACACCGCTGAAACTTGATTCAGCAACTCCGGCAACCGTAATTGCTCAAAAACCAGGCTACCATCTTGGGGTGCCAGTTCCACCTGATCCCCCACACTGAGCCGCGGCAAAAAATAAGCTAAAGGCAGTCGCGCCTCAGGACTGATGGACACCGTCAGATTCGACAACAAAGACAGGCGACGCGCCAATTCATCCAGACTGGGCAAAGGCGTTTCCAAGGAAAAGCTGAAAGTTTGCCTGGATCGCAAAAGGTCGGATGCGACTGCAGCTTGCTTGATGGGCACAGCGGCCCCCACCAGCCAGGGTCGATCAACAGACTGGGTCAATGCACCTGTGGGCACTTCTGGTTTATCCAAAGAAACAGCCTCGTCAAGCCACGCCTGATCGAGGTGATGCCCCGTCGTTTGCAAGGTACAGCCCGATAGCAACGCCAGCAGCAACAAAAAAAACAAGGAGCTCATGACTGCTCCTGATGCTGCACACTCGGGTCACACGTTTGCGGACTAGCCAAAACACGCAGCACCTGATTGGAATAAAAGCAGGCCTGCAAAGAATGGGCGTTCAGTTGTGCCGCCGTCAGCAACTGCTCGACCGCTGACTCAAAACTCCCCTCAAAGCGGGCGGCAGCCTTGACAGGAAAATCCACATCCAAAGTCCAATGTTCCGATGCAAAAACCCACTTCGCTTGTTTGGCCCAACGCACAAGCGCCTGCCTTAGCGTCCGGTCTTTCAAACGCAGTTCAAAAACAGTTGAATCAGGGTTCGGTAGATTGACCGCCCACATGTCCGAGCTGGCTTGAAAGGCAATCCGTTCCACCAACTGTACGGGTGCGGGCAATGCAGCGTTCTGAGACGAGCTGCCACGCCCGGCCTCCTTTTGCCCGGCATCCTGCCCCAGCCCGCCGGCCCTCCCTGGCTCCAGCTTCAGCACTGGTGGCTGCATCGCCCCCACTGGGTCCGGTTTCAAGGGATCTCCTACAGGCAAAGGTTGGGCTAAAACATCCGATTCCTCTGCCCCTGACAAGGTAGAGTCTTCACTCTGGCTACTCTTGCGCTGCAGACTGGCTTGTGCCTGCGCCCTGCCTGCACGAAACACCAGCTCCGCCCACAAACCGTCGATTAACTGAAACTGCCCCGAAGGTCGTAATGACAGCAGCATTTCCTGCCCGTCCCTGCGACCAAACACCGCGGGCAAAATCTGCTCTGGTGCAAAATGCAGCCAAATGCGCGTCCCATTATCAAAGACCTGCATAGGCCCCACTTGGGGGTCGCCGGCTAAGCGCCAATCAAAATTGAAGACGCGCGCTCCCGGATCGGCCAGCAGACCATCCGGCCCCGGACGGGTCTGACAGGCAGACAGCCCAAGAGCACACATTACCAACACGCAAAAACGGGCAAGAAAACGCATCACAGACACCCAAAGAAAAAACCCCATGTCCCGTCAAGGGCATGGGGTCTATCTTCAAGGATGCTTGCTCAAGCCGCTAGATCGGCTTGTACGCACAGATAAATCAGCGTCCTCTCTGTGCCACCAAACGATTCGCTTGCGTAGCGGCAGTACGCAATGCGGTCATGGCAGGTTGCTGTCCATCCAGCGCACTTTCCAGACTCTGATTGAACACGGCACGAATCTGGCGGTAGTTGCGGAAATTGCCTTTAGCTGTGCCCGAGGTACCGCTGCTATAGGCGCCGACCAGATGCATCCAGTCGCCCTTATCCTTGTAATAGTCGTTGCCTGTGGCATTAAAGGCTTCACGGCTCACAGGCAAAAAGCCTGTGTTCTGATACCAGCGTGCCGCATTCTCGGGCTGAGCCAGCCAGTTGATAAAGCGGGCCGAGGCTTGATTCTGTTCGGCTTTATGACCTTTGACCGCCCACAGAGCCGAGCCGGTCACAAACGGTTTACCTGGAGTTTGGGTCACCTCAGGGTAATAAGGCAGACCGGTAACCGCATATTTCAAGCCACGTGTGTCGCTGTATTCACCAATATGGCCGGAGTTCGAGAACATAACGGCACATTCGCCCTTGGCAAAACGCTGGGGAGACTCGGGCAAGGTGCCAGGTTTGACCATCAGCTCGGATTTCACCCAACTGATCATCATGGACAGGTGACGGATGTACATCACATCAAAGTCAAAGCCCACTTTGCCTTTAACCTTGGGGCCCGGTGCCAGACCGTAAATCTGGTTATTGACCGCTGCCAGGTTCTCCAGATTAATGGAAACCGACTGGTCTGAAGTCAACGGACAACGACGCGAGCCTTTATTGGCCAGATCAACCAACTGGGCCTGCAGGTCCAACCAGATACGACTGGGCACCGCAGGCTCAATCTTGGCTTTATCAAACGCGTCCAGGTTGTAATACATGACCGGAATCTCGGCCATATAGGGGAAACCTTGTAATTGGCCACGGCCATTGCGCACAAAAGAGTTCGAGGCCAGGAACCAGGACACATTATCCATTTTTTCCCGCGCCAGCAAAGTGTGCATGGGCATAATGTAAGAGCGGTCAGCGACTTCATCCAGGCCGGACATTTCGCCTAATTGCACCAGATTGGGCAAATCCTTGCCCGCTTGCAAGACTTGCTCTAACGAGGCTTCCGAGTCATGAGCCTTGACCGACACCTTGACGTCGCTCTGGCTGCGATTGAAATCCCGAACCAGGCGTTCAAACTCATCTTGATTGTGCGAGTTCAAAGCAGTCCAGACCTGAATATCAACGGCTGCCAGGGCCGTCGACCCGAACAGCAAAGCGGCTGAGCCACCCGCTGCCATCGCCAAAGCCATAACACCACGTTTCAACAGTAATCCGCGTAGATTTTTCATACATCCTTCAAGATAAAAAAGGAAATTCAGGTTCGGGTTTGTGTCCCATGACCAGGTCTGCCAGGGCGCGACCAGAGCCGACACCCATCGTCCACCCCAGGGTGCCATGCCCGGTATTCAGGTACAGGTTGGGTATGGACGAGCGGCCTATCAGTGGGATATTTGATGCTGTGGCAGGACGTAATCCTGACCAGAAATGAACATTATCAAAATCCAATGCGCTTGGGAACAGATCAGCCACATGCATTAACAAAGCCTGACAGCGGGCGGGGTTCAAACTGCGTGAATAGCCCGACAACTCTGCGGTTCCAGCGACCCGCAGGCTATCACCCAGACGGGAAAAAACCAGTTTGTGATCTTTATCAGTCAGGCTGACCGTAGGCGCCCCCTCGGGAACCAGTACCGGGAAAGTGGCCGAATAGCCTTTAGCCGGGTAAACAGGGCAGGCAATCCCCAGCGGCTGCAAGACCGTGGGACTGAAACTGCCCATAGCCACCACAAAGGCGCCTGCCTGTATGGACTCGTACGCACCGTCCGAACCAATGACCTCGACGCCCACCACGCGGCCCTTGGCCGTCAGCAGACGGGTGATTTGGGTGGAAAAGCGAAACTCCACCCCGGCCCGCTTGGCCATGGCTGCCAAACCGCAGGTGAACTGGTTTGCATCGCCGGATTCATCATCTTTGGTGTAATCGCCCCCCACGATCTGGCCGCGAGCCGAGGCCAGAGCAGGCTCCAACTGCACCAGTTCGTCCACGCTCATGATGCGGCGGTCCACCCCCATATCGCGCATGACATCGGCCATTTGCTGGGAGTCATCCAGACTTTGAGCATCCCGGTAAAACGTGATGATGCCTTTTTCCTGATGGCGATAATCAAAATCCAGACTGGGACGCAATTGCTTGAGTGTGCTGCGGCTGTATTCCGCCATGGCCACCAGAGCGCGCACATTGGGCGCAACCCGCCCCGGCAGGCACTCTCGCAGGAAAGACAGGCACCAGCGCCACTGGCGCAGGTCCAGACGCGGACGGAACAACAAGGGAGCATCGTCCTGCAACAACCATTTCAGCAGTTTGAACGGCATTTTCGGGTTGGCCCAGGGCTCGGCATAGGACACCGAGATTTGCCCGCCATTGGCACGCGAGGTTTCCTGCGCGGGACCGGTTCCCCGATCCACAACCACCACCTCACAACCTTGCTGGCTGAGCCACCAGGCAGTTGATACCCCAATAATGCCGCTGCCCAGAACTGCTACTTTCATGTGTACTGTCCGCTTGTTGAGCTATTGACCAAGACGCTTACTTTACGTCAGCCAGGGACGTAAAGGCATCTGCAAAGTAATTGTCCGGATTCAGTTGGGCTTGCTCCACAAAATCCTTGCGGGCTGCTTCAACCATACCCGGCGCGCCACAGGCGTACACCTGCCAGGCCGACAAATCCGGCAAATCAGCCAGTACCGCCTGATGCACAAAGCCCGTACGGCCTGTCCAGCCATCTTCAGGCTGAGCGTCGGAAATTACCGGAATGAAACGCAAGTTAGGCAGTTCACTGGCCCATTTCTCGGCCAGTTCGGACTGGTACAGATCCTTGGGTCGACGCCCGCCCCAGTACAGGGCTACTTCGCGCTGGCTGCCGGTTTGAATCAGGCGCTCGATCAAGGCCTTGATAGGAGCAAAACCTGTACCGCTGGCAAGAAAAACCATAGGAGCCGCGCTATCTTCACGCAGGAAGAAAGAACCCAAAGGCGCTTCCACGCGCAAAATTTCGCGCTCTTTCATGGCAGTGGCGCCAGCACCGAACACGTGATCGGTAAATACGCCGCCGGGCATGTGACGAATATGCAATTCCACCTGATTGTCTTCCCGTGGCGGTGTGGCCATGGAGTAGCTGCGACGGCTGCCGTCCTTCAGGATGAACTCCAGATACTGGCCTGGGTAATAACGGAATGGCTCGGACGACGGCATTTGCAGACGCACCACCATCACATCATCACGTACCTTCTCCAGGCCCACCACGCGCGAGGGCATTTTGCGAATCTGGATATCAGTCGCCATACGAATTTCGTGGGACTCGATCAGCATGTCGCTGCTGGGCTTGGCCTGACAAAACAGAGTGTAGCCTGCCGCGCGATCCTCTTCGCTGAGCAATTGCTCAGGTGCGCGGCCTGCATCGTATGCACCTTCAATGACCTTGCCACGGCAAGACGAACAGGTGCCATTACGGCAGCTATAGGGCAAGACGATACCGGCATTCAGCGCGCCATCCAGCACAGACTGTCCGGGCTGTACGTCAAAACTGTGCCCGCTGGGCTGAACCGTGACTTTGAAACTCATATCCAACACTCAAAAAAGAAATCTATCAGGCGGAGGCCCAGCCTCCGGCGGCTATACAAATTCAGGCCTGCTCAGGCCGATGCAGCACAGGGTCGTTCAATTTGAGCGACAGGGTCTTGCCCTTGCCTGCCCGCTTGCCCAGATAATTGGCCAGCATGTCCAGATCCATCACGATGGTCGACGCACGCTTGCGATTCACCCCACTGACGGCCAAACCCGCTTCACCAAAGGCCACCCATTGGCTAAGCGTATCGCCCTCGTTCAGCTTGATCAGTACCGTGCCACGTCCCCCTTTGGACAGCACTTTCAGTTCCTTGATGTCCACCACCAGGAAACGCCCCTGCTCGCTGAGCAGCCCCACGTACTGATCGTCCGGACGCAAGGCCAAAGGTTTGAGCAACTTTTTGCCATCCTCAATGGTGACAAACTGCTTGCCCGCTTTCTGACGTGTGTTCATGTCACCCTGGGAGGCCACAAAACCGTAGCCGTCGCAGGCAGCCAGCACGTAGTACTGATCCAGAGGTGCCCCCAGAATGTGCTCGATAGGCGCGCTGGGGCTGACTTCAATCATGGAGGTAATGGGCTGACCGTCTCCACGCGCCGAAGGCAAGCTGGAAACCGGAACAGTATAGACCCGGCCATCGGTGCCGATGGCGACCAGATCCGTGGTACTGCGGCACTCCAGCGCATCGCGCAAACTATCCCCCGTCTTGAAACTGAACTGCGAAGCGTCGTGACCATGACCCTGACGCGAACGCAACCAGCCTTTGCGCGACACAATCACGGTAACTGGCTCGTCAACCACCTTGCTTTCCAGCACGGCACGCTCGGCCGCTTCAATCAAGGTACGACGGTCATCACCGTAGGTTTTCACGTCTGCTTCGATTTCACGAATCATCAGGCGTTTCAAGGCCTTGGGATCGTCCAGCAGCTTTTGAAGAGACTCCTGTTCGTCCAGGCGTTCTTGCAGCTCTTTCTCGATCTTGAAGCCTTCCAGACGTGCCAACTGACGCAGGCGCATTTCCAGAATATCATCGGCCTGACGTTCGCTTAAATCAAAGCGATCCATCAAGGCAGCACGCGGCTCGTCGGACTCACGAATGGTTTGAATGACCTCATCCACATTCAAATACACTACCATGCGCCCTTGCAGCACATGGATACGGTCGGTGACCTTGTCCAGACGATAGCGCGTACGGCGTTCCATCGTACGACGGCGGAACTCCAGCCAGTTCAGCAGGATCTGGCGCAAAGAACGCTGACCGGGTCGGCCATCCGTATCGATACACACCAGGTTAATAGAGACGTTGCGCTCCAGGCTGGTCTGCGCCAGCAAGGTCGTCACGAATTCGTCCCGATCAATGGCGCGAGACTTGGGTTCAAACACCAGACGCACCGCAGCCTGCTTGCCGGACTCATCGCGCACGGCGTCGAGCATGTTCAGCATCAGGGCTTTGGTTTGCTGTTGTTCCGTGCTCAGGGACTTCTTGCCCGCCTTGACCTTGGGATTGGTGCGTTCCTCGATCTCTTCCAGAATCTGCTGGGAAGAGCTGCCGGGCGGTAATTCGGTAACCACCAACTGCCATTGACCACGTGCCATTTCCTCGAAGACCCAACGGGCACGAGCCTTGATGGAGCCACGGCCTTGGGCGTACACCGCTGCGATATCGTCAGCGGCGGAAATGATTTGGCCACCACCCGCAAAGTCCGGGCCGGGGACGATCTCGTGAATTTCCTGATCGCTCAAATTCGGGTTGCGCAGCAGGCTGACGCAGGCTTGCGCCACTTCACGTAGATTGTGCGACGGAATCTCGGTCGCCATCCCGACGGCAATCCCCGATGCGCCGTTAAGCAGCATGATGGGCAAGCGTGCTGGCAAAGTCACCGGCTCTTTCTGGCTGCCATCGTAGTTGGGGATGAAGTCCACCGTACCTTCGTCCAGCTCGTCCAGCAGCAGACGCGAGAACGGTGTCAAACGTGCTTCCGTGTAACGCATGGCGGCGGCATTGTCACCGTCGCGCGAACCAAAGTTGCCCTGCCCGTCTACCAGCGGATAACGCAGCACAAAATCCTGCGCCATACGCACCATGGCGTCATAGGCGGCCTGGTCGCCGTGCGGGTGATACTTACCCAGCACATCCCCCACCACACGGGCCGATTTCACGGGCTTGGCCGTTGAGCCCAGGCCCATGGCATCCATGGCGTACAGAATGCGGCGTTGTACCGGCTTCTGGCCATCAGTCAGGTCGGGCAAAGCTCGTCCACGTACCACTGAAACGGCGTAATCCAGATAAGCCTGTTCCGCGTAAGTTGCCAGCGTGATGCTATCGTCCGATCCCGCCGGCTCAAAATCCAATTGATTGCTGTCCATAAATAACTCTTAAATCGGGCTCAGACGTCCAGATCGGCCAAATTGCCTTTTTCTTCCAACCAGGCACGGCGGGCAGAGGCCTCGCCCTTGCCCATCAACATGGTGAACATGGCTTGCGTGCCGCTCAGCCCATCTTCGCCCCAATGCACGGGCAATAAACGACGGGTATCCGGATTCATGGTGGTGTCCCACAACTGCTCCGCACTCATTTCACCCAGGCCTTTGAAACGGCTGATGCTCCAGGACTCGTTGCGTATGCCTTCGTTGCGCAGTTTTTCCAGAATCGCATCCAGTTCACCCTGATCCAGACAATAAATCTTGCGAGCCGGGCGTTTGCCGGCGGCAGGCACGTCTACGCGGAACAAGGGAGGGCGAGCCACATACACATGACCAGCCTCGATCAGCTTGGGGAAATGGCGGAAGAACAAGGTCAGCAAGAGCACCTGAATGTGCGAGCCGTCCACGTCTGCATCAGACAGGATACAGATGCGGCCATAGCGCAAGCCGGACAGATCCGGCTCGGACTGGGCGTCGTGCGGGTCCACACCGATAGCCACGGAAATATCATGAATTTCCTGGTTGGCGAACAGACGATCACGGTCCACTTCCCAAGCGTTCAACACCTTGCCACGCAGAGGCAAGATGGCCTGAAACTCCTTGTCACGGCCCATCTTTGCAGAACCACCGGCCGAGTCCCCCTCGACCAGAAACAGCTCCGACCGCTCCAGATCGTGCGATTCGCAATCTGTCAGCTTGCCAGGCAACACGGCCACGCCCGAACTTTTACGCTTTTCCACTTTTTGGGCCGAACGGGTACGGGCCTGAGCCTGACGCACCGCCACTTCTGCCAATTTTCGACCCTGATCCACATTCGCATGCAGATGCAGTTCCAACGCATTACGCACATAGCCGCTGACCAGACGCACAGCATCGCGACTGTTCAATTTTTCTTTGATTTGCCCCTGGAATTGCGGGTCTAGCACTTTGGCCGAGAGCACAAAGCTGGCACGGGCAAAGACGTCCTCGGCCTGCAGTTTGACACCTTTGGGAATCAGGCTATGCAGTTCAGCAAAACTGCGCACGGCTTGATACAAGCCGTCACGCAAGCCCGATTCATGTGTTCCCCCCGCTGGGGTTGGAATCAGGTTGACATAGGATTCACGCACAATATTGGAGTCCAGCGCCCAGGCCACCACCCAATGCGCACCTTCGCCGGCGGAGAAATTATCGTCATCTTGTGGGGCATACTGGCGGCCCTCAAACAGGGGAACCAGCAGCTCCACCCCTTCCATTTCCTCTTGCAGGTAGCCGCGCAAACCGTCCTCGTAGCGCCACTGTTGGCGCTGACCGGTTTTTTGCTGCACCAGTTCCACCGTCACGCCTTCCAGCAGAACGGCCTTGCTATGCAGGATATGAGTCAGTTGGGCCAGGGGAATCTGGGCGGAATCAAAATATTTGGCATCGGGCCAGACCCGCACACGGGTCCCGGTTTTGCGCTTGCCCACTGTGCCCGTCTGGGTCAGGGGCTGTTCCAGCTCGCCATCGGCAAACACAATCTCGTTAGCCTGGCCATCGCGCCAGACCAGCACTTCCAGGCGACGCGACAAGGCGTTGGTCACCGACACCCCCACCCCGTGCAAACCGCCGGAGAAGGCATAGGCACCGCCATTGAGCTTGTCGAATTTACCCCCGGCATGCAGTCGGGTGAACACCAGTTCCACCACGGGCGCATTTTCCTCTGGATGCAAGCCAACGGGAATACCGCGCCCATCGTCTTCGACCTGTATGCCGCCGTCCTCCAGCAAGGTGACAGTCAGGGTGCGGGCAAAACCAGCCAGGGCTTCGTCGGCCGCGTTATCGATGACCTCCTGCACAATATGCAGGGGATTATCCGTGCGGGTATACATGGCCGGGCGCTGACGGACCGGTTCCAGCCCTTTGAGCACCCGTATAGAAGATTCGTCGTAACGTGTAGTAGACAACTTGATTCCCGGTAGATCGTACAGAAAAACGCTATTTTACGAGTGGTTAGGCGCCAGTGGGGAAACGCTTTATTGACGCGCGTTGCGCAGTGAATGCACATTATCAACCAGACGCAATGGTATCCTGTCAAAAATTGGCAACAAGACCGTCGCAATTGGCCGTAGAATACATTGTGCTCAGGTCACGCCACACGTATAGTTTTTCGTTATCTTTTATTTTTTTGCATTTTGCCATGAGCGACTCCATCATTCACGTTACAGACGCCTCCTTCGAGAGCGACGTCCTCAAAGCCGATCTCCCCGTTCTGGTCGATTACTGGGCTGCCTGGTGCGGCCCCTGTAAAATGATTGCCCCTTTGCTTGATGAGGCTGCCGAACTGTATCAAGGTCGTGTTATCATCGCTAAGCTCAATGTCGATGAAAATCCCGACACTCCTGCTCAATTCGGTGTTCGCGGTATTCCAACGCTCATGCTGTTTAAAGACGGTCAAGTCGCCCAGACTAAAGTCGGCGCACTGTCCAAGTCTCAACTTAGCGCGTTTCTCGACAGCTCCCTGTAATCTCTGATTAACCGCACGCAGGCCCATCGCTGGCCTGCGGTCTGCTGCTGAAAGCCCTTCCCCACACTCATGCACCTGAACGAATTAAAAGCTCTGCACGTCTCGCAGCTGCTAGAAATGGCTGCCACTCTGGAAATCGACAACGCGAACCGCTTGCGCAAGCAAGAGCTGATGTTCGCGATCATGAAAAAGCACGCCAAAAAAGGCGAGCAGATTTTCGGTGACGGGGTACTTGAAGTCTTGCCTGATGGTTTTGGTTTCCTGCGTTCGCCCGAAACCTCCTATCTGGCCAGCACAGACGATATTTATATCTCCCCCTCGCAGATTCGCCGTTTCAATCTGCACACGGGTGACTCCATTGAAGGTGAAGTGCGCACCCCTAAAGACGGTGAACGCTACTTTGCTCTGGTCAAGGTCGACAAAGTCAACGGCATGCAGCCCGAGGCCATCAAACATCGCATCATGTTTGAGAACCTGACCCCACTGCATCCTGATCAGCCCATGCGCCTGGAGCGTGACATCAAAAGCGAAGAGAACATCACAGGCCGTATCCTGGATATCTTCTCGCCTATCGGTAAAGGCCAGCGCGCCCTGATCGTCGCCAGCCCCAAGTCTGGTAAAACCGTGATGATGCAGCACATCGCTCATGCCATCACCACCAATTACCCCGAGGCCACCATGATCGTCCTGCTGGTGGACGAACGCCCCGAGGAAGTGACCGAAATGCAGCGCACCGTGCGCGGCGAAGTGGTGGCCTCCACCTTTGATGAACCCGCTACGCGTCACGTGCAAGTGGCCGAAATGGTTATCGAAAAGGCCAAACGCCTGGTTGAATTGAAAAAAGACGTGGTGATCCTGCTGGACTCCATTACCCGTCTGGCCCGCGCCTACAACACGGTGGTCCCTGCTTCGGGCAAGGTTTTGACCGGTGGTGTGGACGCCAACGCCCTGCAGCGCCCCAAACGCTTTTTTGGCGCTGCCCGTAATCTGGAAGAAGGTGGCTCCTTGACCATCATCGGTACTGCCCTGATCGAGACCGGCAGCCGCATGGACGAGGTCATCTATGAAGAATTTAAAGGTACCGGCAACTCCGAGATCCATCTGGAGCGCCGCCTGGCCGAAAAACGCATTTACCCTGCCATCAACCTGAACAAGTCAGGTACACGTCGTGAAGAGTTACTGATCAAGCCCGACCTTCTACAAAAGGTCTGGGTTCTGCGCAAATTCATCCACGGAATGGATGAAATTGAAGCCATGGAGTTTATCCTGGACAAAATCCGGGCAACAAAAACCAACTCCGAATTCTTCGACATGATGAAGAAGTAAATCGAACATCCTGCGCAAGCCTCTCTATACGAGAGGCTTGCTTGCGATGGGCGTATTGATCGGGTGCAATCCCATGCATCCATTCTTTCAATCTGCTGAGTTCTACTCGAAATCTCAGTATTGCAAACAGAGTTCGCTTGCAATGAAATCTATCTCTCTAGAGCAGTTCCTAGCCAGAGTGCAGTCCCGCGACCCACATCAGCCTGAATTCATGCAGGCCGTACGGGAAGTGATGACCAGCTTGTGGCCCTTCATCGAGAAAAACCCCCAGTACGCCGACCATGGTCTGCTTGAGCGTCTGGTCGAACCCGAGCGTGTTATCCAGTTTCGTATTTCCTGGGTAGATGATCGTGGTCAGGTTCAGGTCAATCGCGGTTTCCGCATTCAGCACAACAATGCCATTGGTCCTTTCAAGGGCGGCATGCGCTTTCACCCCTCGGTCAATCTGTCTATCCTGAAGTTCCTGGCTTTTGAGCAGACCTTCAAAAATGCCTTGACCACGCTACCCATGGGCGGCGGCAAAGGCGGTACGGATTTTGACCCCAAAGGCAAAACAGATGGCGAAGTCATGCGCTTTTGCCAGGCCCTGATTGTCGAGCTGTACCGTCACCTGGGTCCAGACACCGACGTTCCTGCGGGCGATATCGGCGTGGGCGCACGTGAAGTGGGCTTTATGGCCGGCATGATGAAAAAACTCTCCAACAGTGCAGCCAGTGTCTTTACCGGCAAGGATTTGTGCTTTGGCGGCAGTTTGATCCGCCCTGAGGCCACGGGTTATGGCACCGTATATTTCGTACAAGAAATGTTGGCGCGTAAAGGGCTATCTTTAGATGGCATGACCGTGTCCGTTTCTGGCTCGGGCAATGTCGCCCAGTACGCCATTGAAAAATGCCTGGACCTGGGTGCCAAAGTGGTTACCGTTTCCGACTCGCAAGGTTGCGTGGTGGATATGGATGGCTTTACGCGTGAAAAACTGGCTTCTCTGATGCACATTAAAAATGTACAGCGTGGCAGCTTGGTCGATTACGCCCAACAACACCGTCTGCTGTACGAGCACGGCAAGCGCCCCTGGCATATCCCCGTCGACGTCGCCCTGCCTTGCGCAACCCAGAATGAACTGGATGGCAAAGACGCCGAGATCCTGATCAAGAATGGTGTACGTTGCGTTGCCGAAGGCGCCAATATGCCCAGCACGCTGGACGCAGTCGATGCCTTTATCCACGCCAAGATTCTGTATGCCCCAGGCAAAGCCAGCAATGCGGGTGGTGTTGCCGTATCGGGTCTGGAAATGAGTCAGAACGCCCAGCGTTTGAACTGGACGCGTGAACAAGTTGACGCAAAACTGCACTCCATCATGCGTGACATCCACGAAAATTGTGTGAACTATGGTCAAGAAAGTGACTTCATCCACTACGTTAACGGCGCCAATATTGCCGGCTTTGTCAAAGTCGCCAATGCCATGCGTCATCAAGGTGTTTATTAAGTTTTGCGCCTTGCTCAGTAGTCAAAAAAACCGCCCACAAGGCGGTTTTTTTTTGCTTCTGTCCAAGCCGGAAGTGTCTGTCGCCCATGTGGAGCTATCCGCCCTTGAAAGCCATAGTCCAGTTATCAGTGTAAAGTCGCCAACCATGGTCATAGCGAAGCCTGCTTGCCTACACACATAGCCAGGGTCCAGATCAGAAACCAAGCAATGACATCAGGGAAGGAGAATATCCCCACGCTGCGCATAATACGGCCCGGCCCACCGAGCCAAAGGCCGATACGCCTCCAGATCCACTTTCCCCTTCTCGTCCATCAAGGACGAATCCACATGAAAAGCCAGCACTTCCAGAATATGCAGCTGGTTAACCCCACGTCCCAAATCCACCACCTGATCCAGCTTGCACTCCATCTGCACAGCAGCGCCATCCAGACGAGGCACGCGCACATGCTGACTGGGCACGAGGTGCATGCCCAACGCCTTTACCTCGCTCTGGCCGGGCGGCAAGGCAGCAGCACTGGTGTGAACCGCCGCCAGATCAGACTGACGGGACAACTGCACCACACATTCCTTATTCGCCTGCAGATTTCGAGCGGTATCCTTCAGACTGCCATCCTCATTGCGGTTGATATTGATCGCCAGCATGGGCGGGCTGTGCGCCATGTAATTAAAGGAGCTGAACGGTGCCAGATTCACACTGCCCGACTCCTCCAAAGTACATATCCAGGCAATAGGACGCGGCACGATCAGGGACGTCAGCAAGCGGTAGGCCATGCTGTCGTCCATGCCCTCACAAGACAGGCTGCGATAGCAAGATGATGTGTCAATCGTGTGCATAGGCGGCCTAAATAAACAGCTGAATGGTGGGCAAATAACCATCCACACTCAACAAATCCACCCGTTTCTCCACGATCTCCCAAGCCTGATCGACGGCGCGCAAACGGTAGGAGGCAGTAGCGGGCAGAACCTCGGTTTTTTGCTTCTGATACTCCGAATAAATCAGATTGGTGCGCACGGTATAGCAGCCGTCCTCATCAGGATGGTCGGACTGAACGCGCGGGTTTTGAATCACACGCAGGCCACGTACACCGGGTTGCAAGGAAAAGGCACGGTGATGCGACAGGCGATCAATACGCAAGCGCATCAACATACGATTTTCCAAAGCAATGCACATGCGTCCTTCGGGGCTTTCCTGGCCGGATTCACCGGGAATCCAGTACAGGCCATCCTGCGCGAATAGCTCGTACCATTCATCAAAGCGCCCCTCGTCCAGCAAGGCGTTCTCTTGCCATACAAAGTTCTGCAGGCTTTGTTGCAGGCTCATCGTTTGGTCCAGACGCTGGCCTGGCTCCTGGCTTTGCTGCGGATTCAATGGTTGCTGCTGTTGCTGCCCCTCTTGCAATGCATGCTGTACTTGGCCACTGCGCTGGCCCTGCTCTTGCGCCATCCCCATCACTCCTGCTCCTGCTGCGTCATGCCTTGCTTCCAGGCACGGTATTGGTTGCGTATGACCCATTCATTATTCGCATCGTCAAAGCTGCCCTTGCCCTGCTCACCTTCCTGCGCATCGTATTGACGCAGCAGATTCACCCACGGATTGCCTTGGGCTTTCAGGCTGGCTTGCTGGCTCTCGAACAAGTGCACATCGTCATGGGCGACAACACTCATGGGGGAGTAAACCAGACGGCTATAAGTCAGGCCGCGATCCAGCATTTCACGCGGTGCCCCTTTGGGCTGAAACACCCACACTTCCAGCAAGGTTCGGTCTACCGCCAAAGGTCGCAATACACGAATAATCTGCGGCGAACCCTTGGCTGCCATGCTGGGGTAAAACACCACATTTTGTGGATTGAAGCCCAGCACCCGAGCCGCTTTCTCCTCGCCCCAGGCTTCGTTCATCATGGCTTCGTAACCCGGAATCCCGGAATAGTCGGTATGAATGCTGAACTTGGTGCCCAGAATGCTGTGCCCGTTCGGGTAAGTTTCCACGCCCATGCGTGAATAGAAGTCATAGCCCGAACCGAAGGGCAGCAATTGCTCCAGCGCGGTGGGGTCTTCTTCCTTGAACACTTCACCCACTTTGGCTGCCGAGCTGGAGGCCGACTCATGCGTGGAGATGGGATGCACGGTGTCGTTGATGTTCTCCATGTACATCTTCCAGTTGCAGTTGATGACGGTACGAATCGAACCGCCAGCCACCTGCAACTCCCCTTCCGGAGAGCGATCCGCCATATTGTCCAGGGCCTGCAACACATCACCGAAATATTCTTGCAGGCTGAACCCTTCCCTGCTGAGGCGGGCAAACACAAAGCCGCGATAGCTTTCTACCGCCCCCGGTGTGGACAGGCCGCCTGCAGCCGGACATTGCGAAAACTCCGTGTTTTCATAGGCATTTTTCAGCGGCACCGCCAGCAGCGAGCCATCCAGCTTGTAGGTCCAGGCGTGGTACGGACAACGCAGCATCTTGCCCACATTACCGCTGGGTTCGCTGACCAGTCTGGCCCCCTTATGGGCGCAACGGTTCATCACGACCCGCACCGAGCCATCGCTATGGCGCAGCATGATGACGGGGCTTTGTGCCAAGGTCACCGATACATAATCGCCCGTTTTGGGCACCTGACTTTCATGGCCCACGTAGAGCCAGGCACGGCTGAACAGCCGTTCCATTTCCAGTTGAAAGACGTCCTCGTCCAGATAGGCATCCCGATGGACCTGATGGTCCTGGGTCAGGCCCGACAAGGCGGCCTCGTTATTGGCATAACTCATAGTGCTTCCTGTAAATACGAGTAAAACGGGATTCAGACCGCCATAGCGGGTACTAAAGCAGGTGCAGCCTCACCCACGGTTTGGGACGGACAGTCCAAAGGCGCAGGCCAGATCTGGCTGGAATCATCCGGCGGCACACTGCCCAGCAAAAGACGGGTATAGGGATGCTGCGGGTCGGCAAACACCTCGGCGGTATTTCCTTGCTCTACAACTTCACCGTTTTTCATCACCAGCACTCGTGTGCACAAATAACGAATCACGGACAAGTCGTGCGAGATGAACACCACTGCGATGCCCAATTCCTTATTCAGTCGCAGCAAGAGATTCAAAATCAGCGCCTGCACCGACACATCCAGACCAGACACAATCTCGTCCGCCACCAACAGACGCGGCTGCACGCATAAGGCGCGGGCAATGTTCACGCGTTGCTTTTGCCCACCGGACAGTTCCGAGGGGAAACGCAAACCCGCATCCTGGGCAATGCCCACCTGCGCCATCAACTCGTCGGCTTTCTGACGACGCTGCTCGGGCGTCATCCCCGGCTGCAACTCCAGTACCTGCGTTACCAACTGCTGTACGCTGCGGCGTGGATTCAAGGCCGAATCCGGGTCCTGAAAGACCATCTGAATCGTCTGCGACAAGGACTCGCCCTGCCCTTTGGCAAACTGCTCGCGGGACTGACCTTGCACCAGCACTTGGCCACCGCTGGGCTGCAACAAACCCACCATCAAGCGGGCGACCGTGCTTTTGCCACTACCGCTTTCCCCCACTACGCCGACCATCTCGCCAGGGCGCACGCTCAAGGACAGGGGCCGCAAGGCATACATCAGGTTACGACGGCCATTACGTGTCACTCGGTAGCTGCGCTCCACGTTCTGAAACTCCACTAGCGGGGCGGACTCGTCAGAAGGCCCTTGCGGCAGGACATGCAGCTGGGCTTGCGCCGCCACATCACGCGTCATACAGGGGCCGGCGCAACTGACCCAATGACCGGGCTTCACCGCTTCCAACTCTGGCGCACGCTGTTCACAAACCGCATTACGCGTAGGACAACGACGGGCAAAACGACAGCCCGGCAAATCCCGCATGTCTTTCAGGCCAGGCATGATGTCGGCCAGCGACGGCAAGGCATACAAAGGGCCATTCAGTGCTGGCGTCGCATTCTTCAAGGCCCAGGAATAAGGATGTAGGGGTGTATCCAAGACATCCGCGGCAGGACCTTGTTCCACCACATCCCCGGCATACAGCACGGCCACCTCGTCACAGACGTGAGCAGCCATGCGCAGATCGTGGGTGATCAGAATCACGGCGGTTTGATGGCGCTGCTGCACATCGCGCAGAATCCGGATGATTTGCGCTTGGGTAATCACATCCAAGGCCGTTGTCGGCTCATCAGCCACAATCAATTCTGGGTCGCCGGAAAAAGCCATGGCAATCAAGATACGCTGGCACTGTCCGCCGGAAAGCTCATGGGCATAGCGTCCCAGCATGGACGGTGGATCAGGCAGACCCACTTCATGCAGACGTTCCAGGCAATATTGCTCGCGGGATGCACGGGGAATACCCAGTCGAGCCAAGTGCTCGAACATCTGCTGGCGTATGGTCAGCACCGGATTCAACGAGGACAAGGGCTCCTGCGGCACAAAGGTCACTTTGCGACCCAGCAGACGACGCATTTGTGCACCCGTGACCACTGAACCCTGAAAACAGACCTGGCCCGAGGACAGACGCAGGTTGCTGGGCAACATGCCCGAGATCACCCGCCCTATCATGCTCTTGCCCGCGCCGGACTCCCCGACCAGACCCAAGGTGCGGCCTGCTTGCACCGCAAACGAGACCTTGCGCAGCAGCTCGACCGATTGCCCTTGTACCGGCACCGAGACACTGACTTGCTTGAATTCAATAACCGGCACGCTCATCAGTGCGCTCCTCGTTGCTTGAGCCGAGGATCCAGCGTGGTGCGCAAACCATCACTCAGCAAATTGAAACCCAGCACTGCAAACACAATGCCAATCACTGGCGCCATCAGACCCCAGCCTGCCTGGTAAATCTGGTCACGACCATCAGCCAGCATCACGCCCCAGGCCACCACATCAGAAGGAACAGAAAGGCCCACGAAACTGAGGATGGCTTCAACCACAATAGCCACCCCCATTTGCAGGCTGAACAAAGTGACGATTAGTGGCGCCACGCTGGGCAGCACTTCGCGCAGCATGATGCGCAGGTGGGAAAAACCCAGCAGATGCGCGGCATACACATAATCACGCTGACGCGCCACCAGCACTTCGGCCCGAACCACGCGATAAAAACGGGTCCAGTCCACCAGCACCACGGCCAGAATCACATTGAACAGACCCGTGCCCAAACCCACCATCAACATCATGGAAAACACCACGGGCGGGAATGCCATCCACAACACCACCAGGGAGCTGACTCCCCGGTCGAACCAGCCACCGATATAGCCCGCCAAAATCGCCAGCACCGTGCCCAGCACCATGGTGCCGGCGGCAGCGGTCACCGCCACCTGAAAGGCCACACGGCTGCCATAAATCAGGCGCGACAAAATACATCGCCCCAGGCCATCCGTTCCCAAGGGATACTGCGCCAGACCGCCGTCCTGCCACGCGGGTGGCAAGAGCGTGGCCAGCAAGTCCTGAGCATTAGGATCATTGGGCGCCAGCAAAGGGGCAAACAAGGCCACCAGAGCAAAGATCAAGACCAGAGTGCCGCCAACCAGCACTTTGGGATGGGCCAGCACAGGCCGCAGCCGCGCTTGCCAGAAAGAATGTGGATGCGCGCTCATGCGGACCTCAGACGTGGATTCATAACGCTGTACAAGCCATCGACACAGAAGTTGACAGCCAGCACCATCAAACAGAACACCAGGGCCACGCCCTGAATCAGGGGAAGGTCGTGGTTCTTGATGGCTTGCACCATCAGATTGCCGATACCGGGGAAGGAGAAAATGACTTCGATCAGCAAGGTGCCGCCAAACAAAAAGCCAAATTGCACACCGATCAAGGTCAAGGTAGGCAGGGCCGCGTTTTTCAGCATATGCACCAGCAACACGCGCCATTCCGGCACACCGCGCAGGCGGGCGACATTCACGTACTGGCTATTGGCCGTTTCAATCAGGCTGGAGCGCAGCACACGAATCACGATGGGACTGAAAGCCAGGGCCAAGGCCAGGGCGGGCAGAAGCAAATGCGAAAAGGCATCCCACCAGGCTTGCCACTGACCGCGTATCAAGAGGTCAAACAGCAGAAAGCCCGTGCCGCCATCCACAGCGGGTGTCCCTTCCATCCGCCCCATAAAGGGCAGGACCGGGAACAGCACACCGAACACCACGATCAAAATAATGCCCCACAGAAAGGACGGCACTGACAGAAGCAGCACCAGCACAAAGTCGGCCACAAATTCGATCTTTTTCTTGTCCAGCAAGTACAGAACAAGGCCGCCGGGAATGGAGATCAGCAAAGCCATCAGCAAGCTGATACAGGCCAGCTCCAGCGTGGGTGGCAAGGCTTGCGCCAGCAAACCTGTCACTGGCTGATGAAAGAAGATGGAGTTGCCCAGATTGCCACGAAACACACCGCTCAACCAAACCTGGTACTGATGCAAGGCCGAGCCATCCATGCCCAGCTCAACACGCAGCGCCTGCGCATCGGCTTCGGTGGCCGAAGGAGGCAGCATCATGCCCAGAGAGTCAGCGGGAATGACGCGCAGCATGAAGAACACGATCATGGACAGCAGGAACGCCGTCACCAGCACGAAGACGAGCTTGCGCGCCATCAGGAAGCAAACGTTTTTCATGAAGAGAACCGCAGGAGAAAATACGCCGGGAGGAACCCGGTAGACCACCCCGCAGCACGATGCTGCGGGGTGCATGAAAGGCTTACTGCCAGGAATATTCCTGCGGCAGGATGTAGCCCGTCTGATAGGTGTTGAGCTTCAGGCCCTTTTTGTAGGCAATGGTGGAGATGGACTGCAGCACCGGCAGACTCCAGGCCTGTTCCGCCGCTTCACGATTCAGCGCCTGATAACCAGCTACTCGCTTGTCCTCGTCCATCTGCCGGTTCAGCTCATCCAGGGTGCCCGCCAAACGCTCTTCTTTCCAGGTGGAAAAACGCAGGCGTGGGTCCAGAATGCGGCCCGTGAAAATCTCCGGATCGCCCGTTGCATTGGCCCAGCTGTACAGCATCACACCCGTCAATTTGGACGAATGACTCAGCTCCAGATACTTGGCCACGGTAATTTCCTCAACCGTGGTTTGCACGCCAATCTGGCTCCACATTTGTGCCACCGCACGGGCGACGTCGTAGTCCGATGGGAAGGTGTTATTGGTGGAGTACAAAGTAATGGTCAGCGGTTTTTCCGTGCTGTAACCCGCTTTGGCCAATTCCTCCACCGCCGCTTTCTTGTCAAAAGGAATGTTCAGATCAGGCACATCACCGGGCGAGCCTTTGGTAGCCAGAACCGACAAGGGCTGGGCGACATTTTTGTAAAAGGCACGAGACAGACCGGCCTTGTCGATAGCCATATTCATGGCACGACGCACGTGCACATCCTTGAAGCTGTCCACATAGCTGGGCATCTGCAGAATGTAGATCTCGCTATACGGGTAGACCTTGGCTTCCAGCTTGGGATTCTTTTCCAGACGGGCAATTTCGCGCACCGGGATCTGAACCGAGACATCAGCCCGACCGGACTCAACCGCAGCGACGCGTGCCGAGGAATCCGGCACAATTTCAAACACGACCTGCTTCAGGTCTGGTGCACCTTGCCAGTAGTCCTCAAAGGCTTCCAGAGTGATGCGGGAACCACGCTGATAATCGCTCAGCTTGTATGGGCCTGCGCCAATTGGGCGCTTCAGGAATTCCTCTTCCCCTACCTTCTCGAAATAGGCTTTGGGCAGGATATAGGCCGACAAGAAGGCCAGGCCTTTTGGGGCCGTTGGCGTGGGCGAACTGAAATGAATAATGGCTTCCAGCGGGCCGGTCACTTCCACCGACTTCAGGGTGGGCAACATGCCGTTCAGAGCCAGTGTTTTCTTGTTGATTGCACGATCGAAGGTGAACCTCAAGTCCTCGGCCGTCATGTCGCTGCCGTCATGGAATTTCACTTTGTCGCGCAGCTTTACCTTCAAGGCCTGGCCTTGCTCGTCTGCCCATTCCCAGGACTCGATCAGGCGTGGTGCCACCTTCAAATCGTCACCCACAAACAGGGGTGAATCAAACACGGCCTTGTAGATCGACTGGCCAGCCGGAAAGGTGACCGAGGTCGGATCCCAGGACGGAATATCAACTGGGAAAGCAATTTTCAATTCGCTCCCGGCTGCCTGGCTGGCCGTCCCCCAGCCCATCATCAAGGCAGCCCCCAAGGCCAGCCCCATTACGCTTTTTCGCAACGCTTTCACCATTTGTCCCCTTTTGTTATGCACTTCATTCCAGCGTCAGTCCGCCTTGCGAAAAAGTATATAGTTTATTCTTAAATTAAATGGATAATGGTTTTCCCTATAATTTATTTTCTTTAATATCAATCTATTATCAAAAAAAACAAAACAATATACTTTTCTTTAAAAATGACTAAATTCAGAGACAGATTAAGCTGGGATACGGCACAGGGCCAGATTTTGGACGCCGATCGGCGCTACATGATGATGCGTGCCGACGTGTTGATGGGGCTGTTTCGCCGGCTGGATGAACCCGCCCGAACGCAGGCGCTGGATGCCCTGGGGCAGGCCGTAATGGAACAAGGCGGCTTGTCAGCCAAGGCGTACTGGGAGGCCATCGAACACAAGCCACAGGCTTTACTGGACAGCATCGCCGACATCTCGGCACAACTGGGCTGGGGAAACTGGGACATTCAAGCAGAGGCCACGGGAGCTTTACAGGTTCGTGTGAAAAACAGCCCCTTTGCCTGGGGATTTGGCCCCCATGATCGGCCCCTGTGCCGGCCTATCGTTGGTATGCTTACAGCCGTCGGCCAACTGATCTATGATCAGCCCGTCCAGGTGCAGGAAACACACTGCTGCGCACAGGGACGCCATGCCGACTGCCTGTTCACCGTCTTGCCCAAAACCAATGAATAAAAACCAGCCTGCCGCCCCCAAACTGAACATACGCCAGCAGGTCTACAAACACCTGCGCAGCCGCATGCGCAGTGGCGACATCAGCTATGACGACCGTCTGGTCGACCATGAAATTGCTGCTCAACTGCAAGTCTCGCGCATGCCTGTGCGCGAAGCCTTGCTGCAACTGACCAACGAAGGACTGCTGGAGGGCACCTCGCGCGGCTTCATGCTGCGGCGCTTCACCCCGGCCGATATTGCGCAGATTTTTGAAATACGCATGTTGCTGGAGCCTGAAGCGGCCGCTGCTGCCTGCTTGCAAGCCAATCTGGAAGGGTTGGCCTTGATGAACAAGGCGGCCAATGCCTCAGAAAAAGCCCATGCCGCCGCCGACCCCATGCAATACATGATTGCCAACGATGCGTTTCGGGAAAGCTGGATTTCGCTATGCCCCAACCCGCACTTGAGCACCATGATTTTTCGCCTGAGTGACCACGTAGAAGCGGTACGTCTGGCCACCTTACGCGATACGCGCTATCGGGAACTGTCCATGCAGGCAACCCGTGGCATCCTGCAATCCTTTCTGGATAAAGATCCGGAACAGGCGCGCGAGCATGTACGCACGAATCTGCGCCATGCCTCCATGAGCTATTACGCAACGCTGGATGAAATGCTGGAGCGTCAAGCCAGCTAAGTGGCCTGTCACCGCCAGTGCCCACCAACTGATTCAAGGCTGTGCTTTCTGATCCACTGCCTGTGCAATTACGTTGCCGATAGCCGCGATGGCCGCATTGCGCGCTTGCATCGAGGCTTTCGTTTCCGTGATGTAGACAGCAGCCACCAGCGGCGCACGCTCTGGTGGCCACATCACCGCCACCACCCCACGCGTGCCGTACCCTGCGGCTCCCGTTCGATCTGCCACGATCCAGCTTTCAGGTACTCCCGCCCGCAGCAAAGGCCCACCCACTTCGTTATGACGCAGCCAATCAATCAGCCGATCACGGTCTGGGGTTGTAAGCGCATCGCCCAGGACCAGACTTTGCAAGGTCTGAACCATGGCTTGTGGGGTCGTTGTGTCACGCAGATCGCCGGGCGTGGCTTCATTCAGACTGGGCTCATTACGGTCCAGACGCGTCACCGTATCGCCGATCGTGCGTAGAAAGGAGGTGACAGCCTGCGGTCCACCCAGCATCTCCAGCACCCCATTGGCAGCGGTATTGTCGCTGTTGCGCATCGTAATCGCACACAATTGAGCCGCTGACACATACTGGCCGATCAGGTTTTCCGTCGTGGGGGCGTAAGACTGAACAGCTTCCTCTTTAATTCGCCAGGCCGTCTTCATCGCCCCTGGCCCTCTGGCCAACAAGGCAGAACAAATCAAGGCTTTGCTGGTGCTGGCCATGGGGAAACGTTCGTCGGCGCGATACTGCCAGAGCTGGCCATCTGCCGTATCCAGCACGGCCAGACCGATACGGGCCTGCAAGGACTGCTCTGCCTCTTGTGCGGCCTGAACCACCGGATGGGTTTGCGCTCCAAGCACATGGAAAGGCAAGCCCGCCATGATCAAGGTCGCTGCCAGTGGTTTCAGTCTTTGTGTGCTCATCGACCCATTCTTTGCATAAGAGTTAGAAAACAGAAAACCTTGCTACGACCCTGACAACAAGCTATGCAAAACTGCTCTGAGTAAGGTGCTGGGCATCAAGGCTCAATCCGAGGCTGTTTCTCTTGCTTGGCCTTACTAACGGCAGGGACCTCCAACTCTTTGAGCTGGGGATCATCCATCTTGCCTGTTACCGCATACGTGACAGACAGGTGGCTGCTCATCGGAATCTGCATCAGCCACTGCGTCAGCAAGGCCCCAACTCCTACCATGGGATTGACCGTGAAATAGGCCGCAATTGCCGCGCCACTCATATCCAGATTCGGATTGACTACCGCAATCAAATCCAGCGTCTCATCCTTGATATCAATCCAGCCCTCCAGGTTGACCGCTCCGGCCGGGCCTTTGATCTGATAATTGTCCAGTTCCAGCTTGCCCTGCGACAGGTTCATGCGCCCGGTCAGGCTATCGAATGCAAACCCCTCCTTCACGGCACCGAACAAGTCCATATCCAGTCTGCTCAAGCGTGAAATAGACTGCAAGCTAAGCAACTCCAGCAATTTGGCCGAGCGCGATTTCAGGCTGATAAAGCGTCCTTTGCGAAGATCCACATTGAACTGACCGCGGATGTTGCGCTTATCAAAAGACCAGGGAAAATTGCTCCAGAACAAGGCCGCCTGCACCGTGCCGTCACCATCTTTGATGGACTCGGTCAACAAGCCACTGACATCCACAAACTGCCCCAAATTGCTTACCTGGCTATTGGCAAGCAATTCCAGCCCCCGCTGCGGCCCACTCAATGCCAAAGAACCGTAACCGTGAAGCTGCATGCCCTGTGCATTCAAGGAAATGTTTTCCAAAGTCCACTTGTGGCCCGTTCCTGCTGGTTTGCCTTTAGCTTCCAACGCGCCAAAGCGCACGCCCTGTATCTGCAAATCATCTACCTTGAACGAGATCGCGGGCAAAGCCAGATCGTCATTCATGGGCAGATCAGCCTCGGGCCAAGCCCAATCAGGTCTGCCACCACCGAGGTACAAATGGGAAAAATTGGCGTTGAACATGCCGGTATAGCGGCCACCTTGATGTTGCGCCTGCAGTCGCCCTTCGGCTTGCTTGGCCTTCAGGTTCAGAAACAAGCGGCCAGCAGCATCTTCTGTACTTTCCATCTCCAACTGATCCAGCACTTGCCCTCTGAAAAATGCCTGGTCCGCTTTCAGGCGCACCCGCTCCAGCAAAGGCAACAAGGGACGGCCCGACGGAGCCAAAGGGCTGCCGTCCAGATTCTGACCAAACTCCTCGACAACCCTCTCCCAGGCATCCAGATCCATACGGTCATAGCGGCTATGTAATTCCAAGCCACGTTGGGGCCAACTCACCAGTCCAGGCGTCCCCATGCTGCCACTTTGAAAGTAACTACCCTGACGGGAGCCTTGAGCATGCAGCAGGTTCAGCAAAAAAGTCTGCCTGTCCTCCAGGCTGATCTGCAAGCGGTCCATTTTTGCAGCGGAGTCGCTACTCCAATCCGCCTTCAATTTAGCTGCGCGCTCGGCAGGCTTGTAAAAAGGCTCGGGCAAGTTCAGTGCCAGCCCCGTCAGATCGGACTCGGCGCCAAAGGAAAAAGAACCCTTGGCATCCAGCTTCATCAACACACTATAGGGAGTCTGACCTTGCAAACGCTGCACCCCCTTCAACTCCAGGTACTGCTCCAGGCCTTTGGCTGTCAGTACACCATTCAGGCGCAAACCGGGTGTGCCGGGTTCGAGCACACCGCTGATTTGGGTGTCGCCGCCCAGCATTTTGCCGCTCAAGGCTTGGGCACTGACGCCTTTTTCACTGAAGGCCAGCTCGCCCTTCAAGGCCGTCAACGACGGCGCTTCAGGCATGTACTGAAACTCGCCATTGCTCATCTGGATTTGGCCCTGTACCTGGGCGTCGTCCGCATTATCCAAAGGAATCTGCAAATTGATGGGTACGGTCCAATCCCCTTTAACGCGACTGTCAGCCAGCAAGCCATCCAGCAAGGCATTCAAGGGCGATTGATGAACCAGGGCCAGATAACTGGTCGCCGGAGCCTGCGACACGCCCTCAAGCTTCAAAAAGCTGTTTTGCTCCAAGGACGTAATGTGGGTCTGAATATCGCGCAGCACGATATCCTGTTGCTTGGCGATAGGCATGCGTGCCTGCTGGGCCACAATGTCCAGATTGTCGTTATGCATGCGTATGCTGCCTTGCACGTCTTCCAGACGCGGCCAGGCCAAACGCTTGGGACGGGCGGGCTGATAATCCACAATCCCATCGTCCAATCTACCGGCCACTTCAAAACTGCCATCCTCCGGACTCAAGCCATACGGAAAAGTATCCAGCCCCCCTTGCAGCCGGATTGTTCCGTCTCGCACTGCCCCCTGCACCAGTCCAGCCTGCATCCATTCGCGCGCCAGAGGGTTGACCGTCAAAGGCAGATAATTCACCAAAGCCGCCAGATTCAGGTGCCTGAATTGCCCCTGCCAATCGGCCACACCGGCCTCGAACTTGGCATCCTCACGCCAGTTGCCTGTCAACTGCGCATCCAGATCAGGATTGCGCAAGGCCAGATTCATTTTGCTGACGCTGAGTCTGGCCTGCTCATCCCGGTGGACGGTGCCTTGGGCATTGAGCTGATCCACCGCCCAATACTGGGCAAACAAATCCGGCACACGCAGACCAAAACCCTTCATCGACAAGGCCCACTGCACATCACCACTTTGCTTGCCTTGGGCCAGCGCCTGCACATCATTCAGCTCCCCCTCCAGCTCCAGACTGGCTTGCTCCAACTGCAAGCGATCTTCGCTATCCGTCAGCACGGCCACATCCTGCAATTGGGCAGCCAACTGCATCTGTACGGCCTGGGCCGCTTTTGGCTGACGGGCCTGGGCACGCACATCGACCCAGCCTCTACCCAGAATCGCAGGCACATCCAGCCAAGGGCGCAGCGCGGGTGTATCGACCCCATTGGCCTGCGCCGTCATCTCCCAGGGCAGGTCCATGACATCTCCATTTTCGGGCAGACGACGCTGCCCCTCCACCCGTAAGGTCAGCGCCAGGGACTCACCCAGATCAGCGGGTAAGGCCGTGGCCAGACTCACCTCATGCCAACCCTGCCTATAACCGATCTGCAATTGAATCGAGGGCAGACTCAAGACAGGCGCACCACGCAGATCATCTTGCCATTGCAAGGATGTGCCTTGAATGCGAATGCCGCGTTGTTCCAGCAACCAGCGAACCGGCCCTTGCCAGGCTTCGGGCTCTGACGGAGCAGTGTCATCATTGAGATCCAGCACTTGGCCCATCACCAGAATCTGGCCCTGGGGATCGCGCCGCACCGGGATCGTCAAACCTTGCACATCCAGCTGACGCAATTGCAGCGAACCGCTGAACAAGGATTTCCAACTGATATCAGCCTGCAGTTTGGGCAACTGCAACATGGGCTCTTCC
This sequence comes from Alcaligenes faecalis, assembly GCF_041521385.1. Lineage (NCBI taxonomy): Bacteria > Pseudomonadati > Pseudomonadota > Betaproteobacteria > Burkholderiales > Alcaligenaceae > Alcaligenes > Alcaligenes faecalis. The sequence continues at coordinate 374,589 of NZ_CP168006.1, forward strand.
CCTGGCTCTGCCAGCGACAGGTTCGTCACAGAAAGATGAGGATTCCAGCCCTGCCAGTCGCCTTTTAATTCTTGAATCTGAACTTGCAGGCCGGTTTGCTCACTGATTTTCTGCACCAGATAGGGACGCAGAGTATCCAGTTGTGGCACGAGCAGATAACGTAGCCCGACAAGGCTTAGCATCAGCGCAAAATAGAGCACTAGCGCCAGTCGCACAAGCCCTCGAACTACCATGCAATCAATTCCCGAGTATAGTTAGATACGGTCATTTCCGGCCTTGTCAGACAAGCCACCTCACTTGTCGTCCCCCCTTATCCGAAAAGCCTCTTATCGTATGAGCCAGTCCATTATATTGAAGCCCGTGATGCAATGGTCCGGCCCCTTGCGTCGAAAAGTAAACGCTCAGCCACAATTTGGGGCGTGGTTGCAAGAGCAAGCCCAGCACCCTGTCACCCCCGCTCTGATTACGCAATGGTATAGGACTTTACTGCCCGAACCCGAAAATGATCGTTTGGTACAAGTGCGCCAGGCCTTGCGTCAACTGCGTGAACGGGTCTTTCTGCTACTGATGATTCGCGACATCAATGGTCTGGCCCCTCTTGAAGAGGTCATGCTGGCCATGAGCAGCCTGGCGGATCTGGCCGTCGCACAAGCCTATGAAACCGTGGCCCGGCAACTGGCTGACGTACACGGTATTCCTAGAAACTCGGAAACTGGCCTGCCCCAGGAGATGATTATTTTAGGTATGGGCAAGCTGGGTGGAGGGGAATTAAACGTATCCTCGGACATCGACCTGATCATGCTCTACGACGAGGACGGCGAAACCGATGGCCGCCGTCCCCTGAGCTATCACGAGTTTTACGGCAAGGTAACCCAGCGCATGATGCCCATGCTCTCCGATACCGACGCCTTCGGACAGGTATTTCGCACAGACCTGCGCCTACGTCCGGACGGAGATTCCGGGCCGCTGGCCTGGAGCATGCAGGCGCTGGAAAACTATCTGGTCAACCAAGGCCGGGAATGGGAACGATATGCCTGGATCAAGGCCCGCCCCATCAAGGCCCAGGCTTTTGAGGGCAGCCGCAGCGCCGGTGATGTGCATCACTTCGAGGCACTGCGCACCCCTTTTGTGTACCGCAAATATTTTGACTTTGATGCCCTCTCTGCCTTGCGCGGCCTGCGCGAGCGCATTCGCCAGGACTGGACGCGCCGCGCCCTGAACCGCAATGGCGTGGAAACCTGGCACAACATCAAGCTGGGCGATGGCGGGATTCGAGAAATTGAATTTGTGGTCCAGCTCAATCAGTTGATTCGCGGCGGACGACAACCCTCCCTACAAACACCCAGCCTGCACGAGGCCCTGCGCGGTCAATGTGCGGCCGGTCTGCTGGACCAGGAGGTCTGCGACAAGCTGCTGGCCGCCTATACCTTCTTGCGGCGTGTCGAACACCGCCTGCAATACCGTGAGGACGAACAAACCCATTTGCTGCCCCAGGACGAGAAGCTGCGCACCGAGCTGGCGGCTACCTTGGGCCTGAGTCTGGCTGATTTCGATGAGCAACTTGGCCAGCACAGGAAGTTTGTGTCGCATACCTTCCGCAACGCCTTCCGTCTGGCAGGCATGGGGGAAGAAGCCAGTGCCGCCCCCCCATCGACGACCGCCCCCACCCCTGAAGTAAGTCGCGCAGAGCACGATCAAGCTTTGCGGGAACGCATTGAGCAATTGCGTCAGGCTCTGCTGAACAGCCATCGTCTGCGCAGCCTGCCCAATGCCAGTCTGGATCGCGTACAACGCTTGATCCCCTTGGCCCAGGACTACGCCTGCCGCTCTGAAAACCCGGAAATGACGGCAACCCGCCTGTTCAACCTGATCGAACTGATCGCCCAGCGCAGTGCGTATCTGGCCTTGCTGGCCGAATATCCGGACACGCTGGCACGCGTTGCCCGTATTGTCTCGGCCAGCCCGTGGGCCGCACAGTATCTGGCTCAATACCCCCTTTTGTTGGACAGCCTGATCGAGTGGCATTCACTGATGGAGATTCCAGACTTTGTCGCCCTGTCCGAGCAAATGTGCCGCGATCTTGACGCCTGCCGTCTGCCCGATGGCCAGGCCGATGTCGAACAGCAAATGAACATGATGCGCGACTGGCAGCACCAGATCACGTTTCAATTACTGGCCCAGGACCTGGAAGGTGTACTGACCGTCGAGGCACTGGCCGACCAGCTTTCGGCTCTGGCCGATATGATGCTGGCCGAAACACTGGAGCGCACCTGGCCACTGACGCGCCCCCGCAGCCTGGCCCCAGACAAGGACACCTCCCCCCACTTTGCGGTCATTGCCTACGGCAAGCTGGGAGGCAAGGAAATTGGTTATGCGTCCGACCTGGATCTGGTATTTCTGTACGATGATCCCAGTCAGGACCATGTGGAGCGATACATCAAACTGGCCCGCCGCATGACCAGTTGGTTATCGGCCATGACCTCCTCGGGACGTCTCTACGAGATCGACCTGCGTTTACGCCCGGATGGTGATGCCGGTTTGCTGGCGGTCAGCGTGGATGCCTTTGAGCAGTATCAAACTCGTAGCGCCTGGTCCTGGGAGCATCAAGCCATTACCCGCGCCCGTTTCGTGACCGGAGATACGCAGATCAAGGACCGCTTCGATGAAATCCGCCGCTCCATCCTGTTGATGGAGCGCGACCGCCGCAAACTGCGCGCCGACATTCTGGACATGCGTGACAAGATCAGTGCCGGGCACCCCAACCGCAGCGAGCTGTTTGACTTGAAACACGACCGTGGCGGTATGGTGGATGTGGAGTTCATCACCCAATATCTGGTGCTGTGCCATAGCCGTGAGCACCCCAAACTGTTGGAGAACCTGGGCAATATCGCCTTGCTGGGCATTGCTGCCCAGGCGGGCCTGATTGCGCCTGACCATGCCCAGGAAGTTGCCGATGCGTATCGCGCCTTGCGTCGACGTCAGCACGCTTTGCGTCTGGAAGGGGCCGAGAAAGCCCGTGTGCCACAAACCGAGCTGACCCAGGAACGGCAGGCCGTTACACGGCTATGGGATGAGGTTCTGGGGTACTAAGGCAACAGATTGATTTCACTAAACTTTGCCAAGAATCTACAATAGGCGCATTGATTTATTGCGCGACCGATCCAGGGCGCTTTTTTCTCGGATTCAGATTCATGTCCACTCAGCTCAATCGTCCAGTTTTAACCATGCCGGAGAAGCGCGAGAAATTGCTGCTGCACTCTTGCTGCGCCCCCTGTTCGGGCGAGGTGATGGAGGCCTTGCACGCTTCGGGAATTGAATACACCGTTTTCTTCTACAACCCCAATATCCACCCGGTGCGCGAGTACGAACTGCGCAAGCAGGAAAACATCCGCTTCGCCGAACAGCACGGCATCAAGTTCATTGATGCCGACTACGACGTAGACAACTGGTTTGAGCGCGTACGCGGCCTGGAACACGCCCCCGAGCGAGGCGAACGCTGCACGGTCTGCTTTGACATGCGCTTTGAGCGCACGGCCCTCTATGCCCACGAGCATGGCTATGACATCATCTCCAGCGTATTGGGCATCTCGCGCTGGAAAGACATGAACCAGATCAACGACTGTGGCGAACGCGCCGCAGCCCGTTATCCGGAGATGAAGTACTGGACCTACAACTGGCGCAAAGGTGGTGGCTCGCAGCGCATGCTGGAGATCAGCAAGCGTGAAAACTTCTATCAGCAGGAATACTGCGGCTGCGTCTACTCGCTGCGCGACACCAACCGCCACCGCCGCTCGCAAGGCCGCCCTCGCATCGAGATCGGTGTGAAGTTCTACGGCAAGGATGAGCTGGACCTGACACCGCCTCCGGCTCCTGTTCAAGAGAACGCGTAAAAGCGGAGATAGGCTGGCGACTGGCTTGATCATCTTGCAGCAAGCTCATTGCTTGCGAGACCACAAGCGGGAATGGTTTGGACGTCAGGCGATGGACAATTAGCAAACCATCACCCATCTACGACACGGAGCAGCAACACTCATCTCAATGCTGACCGACTAGTGTTCCAATCGCTTCAACCCAAAACAACATCGCACAGCATCAAGACCGCGTACTCCGACTATCAATGAGGACAACCGCCTTGGAAAATCCAAGGCGGTTTTTTCTTTGCAGCGTTGATGACGAGATACGGCACGGTAGCCTACTTCACCACCTCGTCTCCAGCGACTGGATTGATCAGTCTCTCCGAGAATCAAAATGGCTAATCAAACCATCCGACAGCACCATCGCCATCAGAGCCCTGCTCATTACTGAATGCTGCGACTAAACGTAAACTCACCGTCCTTCCAGTCCACAGGCACCACATCTTTAGGACCAAAGCGGCCTTCCAAAATCAGCCGTGCCACCGGGTTTTCAATATACTGCTGGATAGCACGTTTCAAAGGACGGGCACCGAACACAGGATCGAACCCGGCCTTGGCCAACTGCGCCAAAGCAGCATCGCTCACTTCCAGATGCATGTCACGCTGAGCCAGGCGCTGATCCAGACGTTCAAGCTGGATACGAGCAATGGACGCAATGTGTTCTGCTTCCAGACCGTGGAACACCACCACTTCGTCGATACGGTTCAGGAACTCGGGGCGGAAATGCTGTTTCACCTCTTCCCACACCACGTCCTTGATCACATCGTAAGGTTCGCCCGACAAACGCTGAATATGCTGTGAGCCCAGGTTGGAGGTCATGATGATCACCGTATTGCGAAAGTCCACCGTACGGCCCTGACCATCGGTCAAACGGCCATCATCGAGCACCTGCAAGAGCACGTTAAAGACGTCAGGGTGTGCTTTCTCCACCTCGTCCAGCAAAATCACCGAATACGGTTTGCGACGCACAGCCTCGGTCAGGTAACCGCCCTCTTCGTAGCCCACATAGCCGGGAGGCGCCCCGATCAAACGAGCCACCGAGTGTTTCTCCATGAATTCGCTCATGTCGATACGAATCATGTGATCCTCGGAGTCAAAGAGGAAGTTGGCCAATGCCTTGGTCAGCTCGGTCTTGCCCACACCAGTTGGTCCCAGGAACAGGAAGGAGCCATACGGGCGGGACGGATCAGACAAGCCCGCACGCGAGCGACGGATGGCATCCGACACCAAACGTACCGCTTCACCTTGACCGACCACACGTTTGTGCAGATAGTCTTCCATCTGCAAGAGCTTTTCACGCTCACCCTGCATCATCTTGGACACGGGGATACCGGTTGCACGCGAGACCACTTCTGCAATTTCCTCGGCACCGACCTGGGTACGCAGCAAGCGGGGCTTGTCCTGATCAGCCTTGTCCATATTGGCTTCAGCCGCTTTCAAACGCTCTTCCAGCTCGGGCAGCTTGCCGTATTGCAGCTCGGCCAACTTGTCGAATTGGCCCTTGCGTTGCAGCTCGGCCATTTCGGCACGAACCTTCTCGATTTCCTCTTTAACGACTTGCGAACCCTGAACCGCCGCTTTTTCGGCCTTCCAGATTTCTTCGTAGTCGTTGTACTCGCGCTGCAGCTTTTCCATCTCGTCATTGATGGCCTGCAAACGACGCTGAGAGGCCTCGTCGGTATCCTTGATGACGGCTTCACGCTCAATCTTCAACTGAATGATGCGGCGATCCAGCTTGTCCATGACCTCGGGCTTGGAGTCGATCTCCATACGGATACGGGCCGCGGCCTCGTCGATCAGGTCAATGGCCTTATCGGGCAGGAAGCGATCCGTAATGTAACGCTGCGACAGCTCGGCTGCGGCCACAATGGCGGGGTCGGTAATCGCCACACCGTGGTGCAGTTCATAACGTTCCTGCAAACCGCGCAGAATCGCAATGGTGGACTCCATATCCGGCTCGTTCACCAACACCTTCTGGAAACGACGCTCCAGAGCGGCATCCTTCTCGATGTACTGGCGGTACTCGTTCAGCGTAGTGGCACCAATACAGTGCAGCTCGCCACGTGACAAGGCGGGTTTGAGCATATTGCCCGCATCCATGGCGCCTTCGGCCTTGCCGGCGCCCACCATGGTGTGCAGCTCGTCAATGAAAACAATGGTTTTGCCATCATCCTTGGAGAGTTCTTTCAAAACTGCTTTCAGACGCTCTTCAAATTCGCCACGGTACTTGGCACCGGCCAGCAAAGCCGCCAGGTCCAGCACCAGAACGCGCTTACCCTTCAAGGTTTCAGGCACTTCGTTGTTCACGATACGCTGCGCCAAACCTTCCACAATGGCAGTCTTACCCACCCCTGGCTCACCAATGAGCACAGGGTTGTTCTTGGTACGACGCTGCAAAATCTGAATGGTGCGACGAATCTCGTCATCACGGCCAATCACCGGGTCCAACTTGCCCAGACGAGCACGCTCAGTCAGGTCAGTGGTGTATTTGTCCAAGGCTTCACGATTGCTGTCACCTTCGGCGTCATTCACATTGGCTCCACCGCGTACGGCTTCAATGGCCGCCTCCAGCGCACGACGCTGCAAACCCGCGTCGCGCAAAGCACGACCGGTTTCGCCCTTGTCATCAGCCAAGGCCAGCAGGAACAATTCGCTGGCGATATAGGTGTCACCGCGCTGAGCGGCTTCCTTGTCGGTTTTCGCCAAAGCAGCTTGCAGAGCCGAGCTAAGCTGCTGCTGACCTTCCGCCCCTTGTACCTTGGGCAAATTGGAGATCAGGCGGTTAAGCTCGTTTTCCAGACGGGGAATGGCAACGCCCGCACGAGCCAGCAAGCTGCCTGTGCCAGAGTCGGCATCCGCCAGCAAGGCGACCAGTACGTGAGCAGGTTCCAAATAGGGATTGTCTTCGCGAACAGCCAGGCTCTGCGCATCGGCTAGAGCCTGTTGAAACTTCGTTGTCAATTTATCGATTCGCATAGAATTTTCACTTGAGAAAATATGCGATAAGCTAAAGCAAACAGTTACTCAATACTGCTCGCCCAGATCTCGCAACAAATAACAGGATGAATTGAAGATAAGGACAAAAACCCAGTATTCAAGTGTTTAGATCGCTTTTAAACAACAACCGGGCAAGAATGGTCTGACTACGCTGTACCCGGCATGAGCAGCCGTTTCCCGCATGAGAAGAGCCTTAAGAACTAAACATATTAAGGATTAGCGGGAATACCAACCAATAAAAAGCTACAATTACACTTGATTTGACTCAAAGATTTCGCGTTTCGCCATCTGACATTATTCCTTATGCAAAAACGTATCTCGGTTACCGCTGACTCCATACGCTGCTCCAGCTGTATGCTCAATGAGGTGTGTCTACCTCTTGGGATGCCTAAGCATGAAATGGAGCGGTTGGACGAATTAGTCAAGGAGCGCATCCGCATCCCCAAGGGCGGCGTGCTGTTTCGACTGGCCGACTCAGTCGAGGGAATCTATGGCCTGCGCTCTGGTTCAATCAAGATGCAGTTGGAAGACTCCACCGGCCACATCCAGATTACGGGCTTTTTGTTACCAGGAGAAATCCTTGGCATGGATAGCCTGGTTGAAAATCGCCATGTCTCCCACGCCATCGCCCTGGAAGACAGCGAGGTCTGTGTGATCCGCCTCGATGATCTGGACCGCCTGTCGGCCCAACTGCCTATCTTGCAACAACAGTTCCGTCGCTTGATGAGCAAGGAAATCAACCGCGCTCATCAATTGATGATGACTTTGGCCGGACTGCGTTCCGAGCAACGCCTGGCCGCCTTCTTGCTGAACCTGTCCCAGCGCCTGTCGCTGCTTGGCTATTCCCCTTACGAATTCATTCTGCGCATGAGCCGCGAAGAAATCGGCAACTTCCTGGGCCTGACACTGGAAACCGTCAGCCGCCTGTTCTCGCGTTTTGCACGCGAAGGTCTGCTGAAAATCTCCCAGCGCGAAGTTCACTTGCTGGATCTGGCCGCCCTGCGCACCCTGGCCGGCACAGAGTGCGACTAATCCCCCTGACTGCTACCTGGGGACGCAGGCGGGTTACTGGACGTCTCTAAGCCTACTGTATCGCTCCCCTGCGTCAAACGCTTAAAAAAAAGCACATGCAATTTGCATGTGCTTTTTTATCTTGGCCAATGCATGCTTCAGTCCAGGCTATCTGCCGGTTCAGCCTGTAGCGCTGGCGAACCGGCTGACATATACAAACTAAGCGCACACGCCACCGCAGCGGCCAGCCAAAACAGAAAAAACGCCACCGTATAAAAAGTCAGTCGATCTACTTGCATATGTCCAAGCACAATGATGTCCAACGGGTCTACCAAAGCAAACACAATTGCACTCAGCACCCCGGCGACCAGGAATGAAGGCCACAGTATCCACATCAACGATCGGATGGTCATTCGTACCCCCTTCTTGAACGGAAACATACTTTTCTCAACCCCAGCGTAACGGTGTATCAACTACTTTTTAAGGCTGCTCGGGTGCCGACTCTACCTTGCTGACAACCAGACCCTGTTTGACCCCCCCATCTGTAATCCCTTGATTACTGAAGTTCTGGAAGGCCAGCACAATGGTAATGACACAGCCCACGATAGCCAGAGCTGGCCCCGCCATCAACAACCATGGCCACGGCTCGCGCCACCAGGGTCCACTGTCCTTTGATTCGTCCATGTTTTGCTCTTTATAAAGTTACTGAGGAATGTAAAAACTACTACGTTCGTTCACATACGTCTTGCGGCCACCTTCATGCTCGCCCGTCGCCTGAATGGAAATATCATACAGGCCCGGTTTGGCACTACTAATTGGGACTTGCACCACAACCGGCAGCAGCCTATTGCCGGCAGGCGCCACCTGAATATGATCCTGGCCGTTCTCGGTCAAATGAATACGCGCGCCCTCCAGACCAGTGACAGACAACTGCAGCTCCATAGCCTCTTCCGAGGTGTTGATGACTTGCAAACGGAACACGTTCTCAATCATGCCACCGGGCACTTCACGTCCCAGTGCACCACGGTCACGGATCACATCCACACGCATGGGCGTACGGGTCGCCAAGGTATAGACGAAAGCACCACAAATAACGCCCAGGATCAGGATATAAGACAGCACACGCGGACGCAGCATACGGCGTCGCACCTGAGACTGCGTCATGCGTTCCTTGATGGCACGCTCCGAGGTGTAGCGAATCAGGCCTTTTTCATAGCCCATCTTATCCATGACCTGGTCACAGACGTCCACACAGGCGCCACAGCCAATACACATGTATTGCAGGCCATCACGAATATCGATTCCAGTCGGGCAGACCTGAACACAGAGACTGCAATCCACACAGTCGCCCATGCCCGCCTCTTTGTGATCAATCTTGCGAGATCGGCCACCGCGGGTTTCACCACGCACGAAGTCGTAGGTCACCACAAAAGTATCGCTGTCCACCATGGCACTTTGGAACCGTGCGTAGGGGCACATGTACTTACAGACGGCTTCGCGCATGAAACCAGCGTTACCCCAGGTGGCAAAGGCATAGAACAAGAGCCAGAACCACTGCCAAGGGCCCAGGGACAAAGCGATCAGTTCACCACCCAATTCGCGGATAGGAGCGAAGTAGCCAATAAAGGTAAAACCGGTCCACAAAGCGATCACGACCCACAGGAAGTGCTTGGTGGCTTTGAGGCGTAGTTTGCGAGCGTTCCAGGCCTGCTCATCCAGGCGGATACGCGCCAGACGGTCTCCCTCTACCTTGCGTTCGACCCACATGAAGATCTCGGTGTAGACCGTCTGCGGACAGGCGTAGCCACAAAACAAGCGGCCCGCCATGGCAGTGAAAAGGAATAAGGAGAAGGCAGATATCAGCAGCAGCACCGTCAGGTAAATAACGTCCTGAGGCCACAGAATCATGCCAAAGATATAGAACTTGCGCTCCAGCAGGTCAAACAGCACGGCCTGACGACCATGCCATTCCAACCAAGGCAAACCATAGAAAATGATCTGCGTGAAATACACCATCCAGATCCGCCAACGGGCGAACACGCCCTTGACGGATCGTGGATAGATTTTACTGCGGACATCGACCAGCGCCTTCTCGACTTGCGGAGAGGTTCCACCCGCTCCCTTGGTGTTACGTGGAGGTTGCCACTTGGGCACAGTTCCCTGCGCATTATCAGCACTGGGTTGGGAAGAATCACTACTCATTGCATGTCCTGAAGACGTCAGATCAATTTAAAACACGTTAGTTAGCTTGGGTAGGCGCGGGATTGGACAAGCCCCAGACCCAACCTGCCAGCAACCGGATCTGCTCTGGCGTCAGCGTTCCTTTTTGTGCCGGCATCTGGTTCGTGCGGCCCTGTAGCACCGTCTGAACAATCGTGGCCTCGGAACTGCCATACAGCCAGTAATCATCTGTCAGATCAGGCGCCCCCATCAGCGTGTTACCTTTGGCATCCGCACCGTGACAGGCAAAACATGCGCTGTCGTACACGCGCTTGCCCGCAACCAGACGCAAAGGATCTGCTGCCAGGCCAGACAAAGAACGCACATACTGAGCCACATCCGAGGCTTCAGCTGGGCTGAACTGGGACTGTGGCGGCATGATGCCGGTACGGCCTTCAGTAATGGTGTACAGAATTGCATCGGGCTCGCCCCCCCACAACCAGGCTTTATTAGCCAGGTTAGGAAAGCTCGGGGAACCCTGAGCGTCCGAGCCGTGGCACTGGGCGCAGTTATTCAGGAACAGGCGCTGACCAATTTCACGAGCTTGCGAATCATGAGCAATCTCTTCAATAGGCATGTCGCGGTAACGAGCGTAGACAGGCTCCAGGCGCGCATTGATTTCGGCCTGCTGTTGCTTGACCTGCTGACCAGCGGTAAAGCCCAAGGTGCCCTTGAAACTACCCAAACCGGGATACAGCACCAGATAACCCAAAGCAAAGATACACAGGCCGATATACATCACCGTCCACCAGCGAGGCACAGGTGTATTCAGCTCGGTCAAATCGCCGTCCCAGACGTGACCGGTCTCTTCCACGTCTACGGTTTTGCCCAGAAATGCGCGCTGGGTAAAGAGCAGCCATAAACAAAATATAATGCCAAGCAAGGCAATGCCGGAAATCCACAGGCTCCAGCCATTATTAAAAAAGTCACTCATTCGGAACCCCCAGGGTTTTTATCGTTGCTTCCCTCGTCGGGCAAGGCGAAAGGCAGAAGCGCGGCTTCTTCGTTGGCCTGGCGGCGTCCCCGAGAGAACGCCCACCAGCAAATGCCAAGGAAGGTTGCCATCGCCAAAGCAGTCATAACACCGTTGATGATGGCTACCATTTAGAAGCTCCCCTGCTCCACAGCCTTGGCAGCTGCGTCGCGACTGGCCACACCCAAGCCCTGCAGATAAGCGACGACCGCGTCTTCCTCGGTCTTGCCTACCAATTGCTCTGGCGCGGCATCAATTTGTTCCTGCGTGTAAGGCACACCCAACTTACGCAGCACATTCATACGGTCCTGGATATTTGCCCCTTCCACCGAGTTTTTCTGCAGCCAAGGATAGGCAGGCATATTGGACTCTTTCACTACATTGCGTGGATTGCGCAGGTGAATGCGGTGCCACTCGTCGTTGTAGCGCTGACCCACACGGGCCAAATCCGGGCCGGTACGCTTGGAGCCCCACAAGAAGGGGTAGTCGTACACCGACTCACCAGCCAGCGAATAAGGACCATAGCGTTGTACTTCGGACTGCAACATACGGATCTGCTGGGAGTGACAACCTACACAACCCTCGCGGATGTAGATGTCACGCCCCATCAGGCGCAAGGGCTCGTACGGCTCAACCCCTTCAGTGGGCTGGGTGGTCGAGTGCTGAAAAAACAAAGGAACGATTTGTACCAAGCCCGCGAAGGAAATCACCAAAATACTCAGAATAATCAGCAGCCCGGTATTTCTCTCGATCGTGGCATGAGAAAAGCGTTTATTAGTGTCATTAGCCATGATTTACTCCTTAGGCCAGCAAGGTGGTCTGGCCCACCAGTGCTGGGTCGCGGGCATCCGGGTTTTTCAGAGGCACAACAGGGTTGATATCTTTTTGACCTGCACGAATGGTCAGAAACACGTTCCAGGACATGAGCAAGATACCGGCCACAAAGAAGGCGCCGCCCAAAGCACGGATTGCGTAGAAGGGGTAAGTCGCCTTCACGACCTCCACAAAGCTGTAGGTCAAGGTGCCATCCACACTGGTAGCACGCCACATCAGGCCTTGCATAACGCCGGCAATCCACATCGCGGCGATATACAGCACAACGCCCAGGGTCGCCAGCCAGAAATGCAGGTCGATCAGACGAGGACGAGCCATTTCAGTGCGGCCGTACAGACGTGGGATCAAGTAATACAAGGAGCCGAAGGTGATCATGGCAACCCAGCCCAGCGCACCGGAGTGCACGTGACCCACTGTCCAGTCGGTGTAGTGCGACAGCGCATTGACCGTACGGATAGCCATCATGGAACCTTCAAAGGTAGACATACCGTAGAAGGACAAAGCCACAACCATGAACTTCAGGATGGCATCCGTACGCAGCTTGTGCCAGGCACCGGACAAGGTCATGATGCCGTTGATCATGCCACCCCAGGAGGGGGCCAACAGAATCAGGGAGAACGCCATACCCAGCGATTGCGTCCAGTCTGGCAAAGAGGTGTACAGCAAGTGGTGAGGACCGGCCCACATGTACGTAAAGCCCAGAGCCCAGAAGTGGACAATGGACAAGCGGTAGGAGTAAATGGGACGGTTGGCCTGTTTGGGGATGAAGTAGTACATCATGCCCAGGAAGGACGTGGTCAGGAAAAAGCCCACGGCGTTATGGCCGTACCACCACTGCACCATGGCGTCCTGCACACCGGCGTAGGCCGAGTAGGACTTCATGAAGCTGACTGGCAGTTCCAGGTTATTGAAAATGTGCAAGACAGCGATCGTGACAATGTAGGAGCCAAAGAACCAGTTGGCTACATAGATGTGACGCACACGGCGCTTGACGATCGTGCCAAAGAACACAATGGCGTAAGCCACCCAGACCAGCGTGATCAGGATGTCGATGGGCCATTCCAGTTCGGCATACTCTTTGGAGCTGGTGTAGCCCATAGGCAGGGTAATGACCGCAGCCACCAGCACAGCCTGCCACCCCCAAAAGGTAAAGGCAGCCAGCTTATCGCAGAACAAACGGGCCTGACAGGTACGCTGTACCACATAGTAGGAAGTGGCAAACAAGCCAGTTCCACCAAAGGCAAAAATCACAGCGTTCGTATGCAGTGGACGTAAACGCCCAAAACTAAGCCACGGTGTGTCGAAATTGAGTTCTGGCCAAATCAACTGCAAGGCAATAAAAAGGCCTATTGCCATGCCGATGACGCCCCAAAATACGGTCATGATGGTGAACTGTCTCACGATCCCGTAATTGAAGACTTCGGCGTTATTTCCGACTGCATCGGAAGTGCCCATTTGCTTCCCCTAAACAAACATTGTTAATACAAGCGACAACAACTTACATCATCCCGCAAGTCGATAAACTGCTACTTGATGCTTATCAAAAAACATCGGAAAGCACGCATTCGTGCGTATTTCCGCCCTGCAGACTGTGTGTCGCCGACCATTTGCAGGGCTAAAAAACAAATCAGTAAGAATCAGGTGTCAGGTGGACGCTCTGCGCCCGACAGACCCGCTGTGGAGTCGTCGTCCTGCAAGATGGAGTCAGCCGCATTGCCCGTATCTTCAAACTGGCCAGCAAAAATGGCCCACCAGAAAGACACGCCGATAACAATGACCAAAAAAATGGAGATAGGGATCAGGACCAGCAACGAGCCAAACATATCAGCCCTGCCTTGCTGCTGGGCCCGTCCACTGGGCCGGTACCTCGCGGCTGCGGCTACGATAGATGCGCCAGGAGTTGGCCGCCACGGCCAAAGAGGACACCAGCATACTGACAGCGGCCAACCAAGGGGCCACAATCCCCACGGCAGCCAAGGGAGTCATAAGCAAATGCCAGATAATCGAACCATACAGGTTTTGACGGGCGATGCGACCCGTTTGCTGGGTCAGCTGTACCACTTCAAACTCGCTCTTGGCAGGTCGAGCCAGCAAGCCGGCATGCGCTGAAGCAACGGCGGAGGGAACCGACATGGACATGGCACAGGGACAGCTCATGACCAGCATGGCAACCACAACGGGAACGACGTGCGAAGGGTCCATCCAGTACCAGACCAAACCAAAGGCGGCGGCCAGTACCAGTTGAATGCTGACAAACCAGAATGCCAAGGTATTGGCATGACCTGTCACGGACTGGCGAAAGCGTTCGATCAGGTCATGGGATGCGGACTGCATCACAGACTGGCGCGCGCAAAGCTCCAAATAACGGGCCGTCAACAAAAAGGCCACGAACATCGTGACCGAGTCGTAATACACCTCGCCCTGCTGCGTCCAGGTGTTGTAGACGCTGGGCAGGAAGGCGCCAACAATGCCCAAGGCCACCGGCACATCCATGCCTACGCGACCTTCGGACAAGCTTTTCACTGCCCCTTTCAAGATAGGCCAGGCACAGTACAGGACAACGGGCATGGTCAAGCACAGACCGGCCCAGTTCATGAGCACAATGACTTGCGAGAGCGATTCGATATCTTCCGCGCGAGTGCTGAAGGAGCGCATATAACCCGGAAAAGCAAACATCATCACCTGCATGGCAGCCAGCCAAGACAAACCCAAACGGGCTAAGGTGTGTCGCCGACGCGACCGCTGCTCATCAGTGAGAGGCTTTGGGAGAGAAAAAATCGAATATGCGCGCATGGAAGGACTATAAGCCACTGATATTTCTTCATTCTTGATTTAAATCAATACGACTTTGTTTGGATCCTATATCGTTGTCCCTATGCATCTTGTTCAGGCCGTTCCCCCCCCAACACGGCGCTAACTGTTCAATGCTTTCAAGGCTGCTACTTGGCAGCCTTTTTTTTATGCCAAAACACAAGGTAAAACAACGATTGTGCATTGGCGATTTGCTCCTTGCACAGCCAAATCCAGCACGCCCTCTCGCTATGAGAATGGATTTATTATCAATACCTTGCATGAAAAAACGCCGCTCTGTGCATACCAATCAACTCACGAAACAGTGAACCCTCAATTTAAAAGCAGGCAGCTCTGACCACCCGTTTCACAAATCTTTTCGTGCCCGTTTTTCACGCTTTTTTTTGCACTTCCACAGCCTAAAAAAACCACTGCCATCAAATATCAAGCCTTAAAATTTGATATTTGAAAAATGTAGCTTTTAAGCAAAAAGTCTGTACCCAAATAAAAAAGCAGCCCACCGACTGGAGCGTACGGTGGGCTGCCTGCAACCAGAGAAGGGGCTATCTACCCTTCCCTGTCCTGCTTATGCCTCGGAGGGCGCAAACTGCTCGGCTTCGGTCGAGCCGGCCAGTGCGGTTGTCGAGGACTTACCGGCTTCCACTGTCTGAGTGACAGCGTCAAAGTAGCCTGTACCCACTTCGCGCTGGTGTTTCACAGCGGTAAAGCCCAGGGGTGCAGCAGCGAACTCTTTTTCCTGCAGTTGAACGAAGGCGCTCATCTGGTTGCGGGCGTAGCCGTGGGCCAGTTCGAACATGCCATAGTTCAGTGCGTGGAAACCAGCCAGGGTAATGAACTGGAACTTGTAGCCCATGGCACCCAGCTCGCGCTGGAACTTGGCAATGGTAGCGTCGTCCAGATTCTTCTTCCAGTTGAACGATGGCGAGCAGTTGTAGGACAGCAACTTGCCAGGAAACTGACGATGGATGGCTTCCGCAAAGCGACGTGCGTATTCCAGATCCGGTGTGGAGGTTTCGCACCAGACCAGGTCGGCGTAAGGCGCGTAGGCCAGACCACGGGCAATGGCTTGGTCCAGACCGGCACGAGTGCGGTAGAAACCTTCCACCGTACGTTCATCCAGAATGAAGGGGCGATCATACTCGTCCACATCGCTGGTGATCAGGTCTGCTGCGTCTGCATCGGTACGGGCAACCAGAATCGTGGGAACGTCCAGCACGTCAGCCGCCAGACGAGCAGCCACCAGCTTGGAGATAGCCTCACGAGTGGGCACCAGCACCTTGCCACCCAAGTGTCCACATTTCTTGGCTGAGGCCAGTTGATCCTCGAAGTGAACGCCAGCAGCACCCGCCACAATCATGGCTTTCATCAGTTCAAATGCGTTCAGCACACCACCGAAACCGGCTTCCGCGTCGGCCACAATAGGAGCGAAGTAATCCACGTAGCCTTCGTCGCCCGGGTTCACCCCTTCCATCCACTGGATCTGATCACAGCGGGCCAGGGAGTTGTTGATGCGACGCACCACGGAAGGCACCGAGTTAACGGGGTACAGCGATTGGTCAGGGTACATTTCGCCGGCGCTGTTGGCGTCGCCAGCCACTTGCCAACCCGACAAGTAAATCGCTTTCAAACCAGCCTTGACCTGTTGCATGGCCTGGTTACCCGTCAGGGCGCCCAGTGCATTCACAAAGGGTTCCTGATTGATGGATTGCCACAGACGCTCAGCGCCACGGCGAGCCAGCGTGTGCTCCTCGACCAGAGAACCACGCAAACGAATGACTTCCTCAGCGGTGTAAGCACGCTTGATACCTTGCCAGCGTGGATCTTCTGCCCAGCGTTTTTGCAAGTTGCGGATCTCAGTTTCTCGAGCATTCATGATGGACTCCTAAGATGGATTTAACAGTGAACAAGATGACTACAGTCTACCCAAATGCTGCATTGCAACCATGTTTTCTATCTTATATAAGAGTAAATATTTTTTTGTTAAATATCATGCACATACACAATTTATTTCGAGATATGAAATGACTTACCTGTTTATGAAATGAAAAAATGTGCGGCGCGAAAGCCGTTTTTTGCATACTGAGACAAGGATTTCACAATGTGGGATAATCCTTCTTATGCCGCCCGGTGAACACCTCCCCCAGCACCGGTTTTCTTGTCTATTTCTGCAATACCCGCCAATGAGCAACACCTCCCCACTGAAAGACTCGCCTCTTGGACATGATGTGGTGTATCCCACGCGGTACGATCCCAGTGTCCTGTTTGGCATTGATCGCTCCCTGAACCGACAGGCACTTCGCATTCCGGAACAATGGCATGGTGCCGACATCTGGAACGGTTACGAAATCTCCTGGCTCAATCCCAAGGGAAAGCCCGTTGTCGCTCTGGCACGTTTTGTCATTCCCTGGAACAGCCCACGCATCATCGAGTCCAAGTCTTTCAAGCTTTACCTGAACTCGTTTAATGATGAGCTTGTGGAAGACATGGCCAGTCTTGTACAGCGCATGGAGCACGACTTGAGTACGGTTGCCGGTGCGGCCGTCAATGTGACGCTGATTCCGCTCAGCACCTTGAATGGTCAGCCTATTGCCCAACTGGACGGCCACTGCATTGATGAGCTGGATATCAGTATTCAGGACTACACGCCACAAAGCGGTTTGCTGAAATGCCTGCCAGACGCCCCCATCGTGACCGAGTCTCTAGTCTCTGATTTGCTCAAGTCCAATTGCCCTGTCACGGGCCAGCCCGACTGGGGCAGTGTGCAAGTACGCTATACCGGACCGCAGATTGATCCGGCTTCCTTGCTGCGCTATATCGTCTCGCTGCGCCGTCACACTGAATTCCATGAACATTGTGTGGAACGTCTCTACAGCGATATCCAGCAAAGCTGCCAACCAGAGCGTTTGCGGGTGTATGCGCGTTACACCCGCCGTGGAGGCCTGGATATCAACCCCTGGCGCAGCAGCCATGCGGACAGTGTGGAAGAGCCACGACTCGCCCGTCAGTGATCGCTATATAAAGCTGGATAGAGATGCTTGAACCGGGAAGACCAATGCGCTTTTCTGTTTTTACAGTACCAAGCCCCGCGCCAAGACACAGCCTGGACAGGCAAAAACCCCAAAAACCTGATAGGTTTTTGGGGTTTTCTTTTATGGCTGTCCAAGTAGCCATGAATCGCTTCAAGTCAATCAGGACTTGGTTGCGCGGCTGACGGTAGAGGCCACATACACGGCCAAGCCAGCCGCCGTCCAATACCCGACGGCTGCGCCATACCAGGGAGCCTGCGTCAATCCCATGTCCAGCAGCAAGCCAAAACCCACCGGTGCCAGGGAAGAACCGACGTCCATGCCAGAGTAAACCAAGCCGTAAACAGCACCCGTAGAGCCTTTGGGGGTGACACGGCGTATCAACATGTCTCGCGATGGCGAGGCGATGCCCGAGCAGAAACCAGCCGCCCCCACGACAAACAAGGCCAGAGATGGCATAACCCACCCGGCACCCAGCACCAGCAGCAAAATCCCCGACACGCACAGTGACACAAACACGATCAGCTCAGAGCGCGGCGTTGTGGAAGCGAGAAACCCGCCTACAAACATCCCTGCGGCAGAGGACAACATAAAACCGGACAAGGCCGTACCCGCTACAACCTTATCAATGCCGTAGGTGCTATGCAGCATGGGAATGGTGTAGTTCTGTACGACTGCCATGGCCGCCGTGGCAAAGGCGAAGAACAAAAAGGCGCCCCACAAGGAAGAACGCGACAGCAAGGTAGACAATGTCGTCCAGACCGACTCCTTGCTGGGTGGACGAGCTGCAACGGCACCCGAGGCTGTACGCCCCGCCAGGGCGTCCCGATTCATCAGCACCAGTACCAAAACAGCCGCAATCAAGGCCGCTGCCGACAACACGGCAACGCGCCAATTGAAATAGATAGTCAGCGTGGTGATAAAAACAGGGGTCAAGGCCCAACCCAGATTTCCCGTCAAGCCGTGGGCACTAAAGGCGTGGCCCAGACGAGCCGGGCTGACACGATGATTAAGAATGGAGTAGTCCACGGGATGAAACACCGCATTGCCCACCCCACCAATCAGCGCGGCCGCCAACAACATGCCATAACCATTGGCCATGCCAATCAGCAAAGCCGCCACCACAAAACAGGACAGCCCCACTTTCAGAACCGGCAAAGCACCGATACGGTCAACCAAAAAACCCGAGGATGCCTGCCCAAAGCAGGAGACCAGATAAAAAGTGGTGACCAGCCCTCCCAACTTCAGGAAGTCGTAACCGAACTCCTGTCCCAAAGCGATGTACAGGGTGGGCAAAATCAGTTGAAAAAAATGCGAACTGGCGTGCGCAATACCAATAACACCGATTACCTGCCAGTCCCGTGAGCCGTCAGGCCCCGCCCCGTCCAGCGTCCTTGTTGGTGAATTAGCCATTGCTCTCAACGTTGCTTTTTCTTGATCTCTGGCCAAGCCTTCTGCAAGTAATAGCACATGGACCAGACCGTCAGAACCGCCGCAACAATAATCAAGGCTTGCCCAATTATCCGTGTCGGCAAGCCCATGACGGGCGACCAATACAGCAAACAAGGAATGGCAACCATTTGCGCAGCGGTTTTGAATTTACCCAAGCGATGCACGGCCACACTACCACTGGCGCCAATCTTGGCCATCCATTCCCTCAGTGCCGAAATGGTAATTTCACGCCCAATGATAATCAGGGCGATAAAAGCATCCACACGGCCAAGATCGAGCAGAACCAGCAAAGCGGCGCTGACCATGAGTTTGTCCGCAACCGGGTCCAGGAAGGCCCCAAACGAGGAGGTCTGGTTCCAGCGACGAGCCAGCCAACCGTCAAACCAATCCGTTGCGGCGGCCACGATAAACACAGAGGCGGCCCATAGATCGCGTGTCTCCATGCTCAACCAATTGGCAGGCAGATAAAACAAGGCAACGATCAAAGGGATCAGAACGATGCGAAGCCACGTCAGGGCGATGGGCAAATTAAAAGGCATAGCTTGGATACCAACCTAATTTAAAACAAAGGCTCTCGCCTATCGTAAAGCATGATAAATACGTTCGGCCAGCTCAACGGATATTCCATCAACCGCACTAAGCTCATCAATACTGGCATCGGCAACCCCGCTAAAACCACCGAAGCGGGCTAAGAGACGCTGACGCCGTTTGGCGCCAATCCCGTCAATATCTTCCAAGCGTGACACATTACGCGTTTTGGCGCGCTGGGCACGCATGCCCGTAATGGCAAAACGGTGCGCTTCATCACGGACTTGAGCAACCAGCATCAATGCCGCGGACTCCACACCCAAGGCCACAGGCGGGCGATCATCGGCAAATACCAAGGTCTCCAGACCTACTTTACGCTTTTCACCCTTGGCTACACCGACCAGTACGTGAATATCCAGGCCCAGTTCCACAAAAACCTGGCGGGCGATCTCCACCTGACCCTTGCCGCCGTCAATCAGAACAATGTCGGGCAAGGGGGCCAAACCTTCCGCAACCCGCGAGAAACGTCGGTTCAGCACCTGACGCATGGCCGCGTAATCGTCACCGGGCGTGATGCCCGCAATGTTGTAGCGGCGATAAAGCGAATTCTGCATCTCGTGGTGTTTATAAACCACACAGGAGGCTTGCGTGGCCTCCCCGGCCGTGTGACTGATGTCAAAGCACTCGATGTGCAAAGCATCGAGCTGGGCCTCATCCAGATCCAATTGCAGCGATTCAGCCAGGGCGCGGGTGCGATCGGCACGGGCGGTGGATTCGCTCAATACTCGGGCCAGTGCCAGACCGGCGTTCTTGGTCGCCTGCTCCAGCCAAATCTTGCGCACCCCTTGCGGACGCACCACAACGCGCGCCTTCACGCCGGTCTGCTCAGCCAGCAAGGGCATCAGGTCCGCATCGGGCAAAGCATGTGAACAGACCAGAACCGGCGGCATGCGACGCTCCAGATAATGCTGGGCGATAAACGCGGCCAACACATCGCTGGGGGTGTCATCATTGATTTGTGTGGGAAAGAAAGCGCGGTCGCCCAGGTGACGGCCACCACGCACCATGGCCAGGTTCACACAGAACTTACCACCGGCATTGAGCACCACAATAATGTCTACATCCTCTTTGCCCACCTGCTCCATGCTTTGCTGCTGCAAGACGGCAGACAAGGCTTTCATCTGGTCGCGCAACATCGCTGCCTGCTCGAAATCCAGCGAATCCGAGGCCTGCATCATGCGTTCTTGCAGTTCGCCCAGAATTTCAGAGGTATTCCCGTCCAGAAAGCTGATGGCGCGCTGCACATCCAGTTGATACTGCTCGGGCGAGATCAGGTTCACACAGGGAGCCGAACAGCGCCCGATCTGATGCAGCAAACAGGGACGACTACGGTTGGCGTAGACGCTGTCCTCACAGGTCCGCAAACGGAACACCCGTTGCAGGATCTGAATGGTTTCACGCACCGCCCAGGAGTTGGGATAAGGGCCGAAAAAATGCCCTTTCCCGCTGGTGCTGCCCCGGTAATAGGCAATACGGGGCGCCTGGTGGGCGCTGATCATCAGGTAGGGGTAGGACTTGTCGTCCCGGAAAAGAATGTTGTAGCGCGGCCGCAGGCGCTTGATGAGGTTGTTTTCCAGCAGCAAGGCCTCGGCCTCGCTGCGGGTAACGGTGACCTCGATGCGCGCGACGCGCGCCACCATATGGGCAATACGGGGACTGCTCAGCGTTTTCTGGAAGTACGAGCTGACACGGCGCTTGAGATCACGCGCCTTGCCAACATACAATACCTCGCCCTGTTCGTCGATATGCCGGTACACGCCCGGCAGATTCGGCAAATCAGACAGAAAGGATTTTAGATTGAAGTCCGCGGGCATATTGATAGTGTTCATCCGCTTGCAAAGCGTCCCAATCCAAGGCTGGCGTCGTCGGCATCAGACGACGGATGCGGTTTTGTGATTCCTCGGAAATCGTGAAATCCAGGCGCGAGAGCAGATCGTCGGCCAGATCAGGACGATTGCATACCAGCACCATGTCGCAACCGGCCCCCAGGGCAGCCTGAGCACGTGCCAGGATATCACCCACGACAGTGGCGCCTTCCATGGTCAGGTCGTCGGAAAAAATCACGCCGTCATAGGCCAGGGCCTTGCGCAGCACACGCTGAATCCAGTATGGCGAAAAGCCGGCGGGCAGCGGGTCCACTTTGGAATAAATCACGTGTGCAGGCATCACCGAAGGCAACTGCAAGGTGCCCAGCCAGCCGTAAGGAGCGGCATCCTCGTCCAGAATCTCTTCCAGCGTACGGTCGTCAACGGGAATCTCGTGATGCGAATCTGCCTCTACGCCGCCATGACCCGGAAAATGCTTGCCGCAGGCAGCCATACCGGCCTTGTTCAGACCACGGATCAAGCCAGCCGCCAACATGGACACAGCCCGCGGGCTGCGGTGGAAAGAACGGTCACCAATCACTTTACTAACCCCCCAGTCCAAATCCAGCACGGGGGTAAAGCTCATGTCCACACCGCAGGCACGCAGCTCGGCCGCCAGCACATAGCCCGTATCGGCGGCAACAGCAGCAGCTTTAACGGCATCACGGGTCCAGAGTTGCCCCAACTGACTCATGGCGGGCAGCGTGGTAAAGCCATCCTCGCGGAAACGCTGTACCCGGCCCCCCTCGTGGTCCACGGCGATCAGCAAAGGCTCATCGCGCGCTTCGTGAATGGACTGGCACAGGGCGGTCAGCTGAGCACGGTTTTCAAAGTTACGACTGAACAGGATCACGCCACCGACCAGAGGGTGACGCAGGCGCTCGCGCTCCTGATCCGTCAGGACCATGCCCTGCACGTCCACCATGACCGGGCCCGGAGGCAGTACTGCTTGCGAGGAAGAACTCATTTAGTATCAGACTCAGCTAAGGATAAGGAAGGAATGGCAGGCGCTTTGGCTTCCAGCACCACAAAGGCCATGGCCATATCGGATTCATCTGTCAGGGAAATATGAACGGCCCCGAAGCGGGCGTCAAACCAGCTTTGCAGATCCGCAGACAGGCGCACCATCGGGCGGCCACCGGGTGCATTCAGGGTTTGCATGCGCGACCAGGCCATCGGCATACGCATGCCCAGCCCCACCGCTTTGGAAAAGGCTTCCTTGGCTGCGAAACGGGTGGCCAGATAGCGCAGGCCACGCACCGGATCACGTGCCTGTCGGCGGGCATAGACTTCTCGCTCCTGCTCGCCCAGAATGCGCTTGACAAAGCGATCACCATGTCGAGCTAAAGCGCGCTCAATCCGCTCGATTCGGATCAGGTCGGTGCCGATACCGGCAATCAAACCGGGCGGTATTGGAAGCATGATGTCATCGGAAAAAATACAGCAAAAACGGCATGGGCCGTCTACCAGCTTGCAATGATACCGTGAGAGTGCGGAATACAAAAACGGCCCTGCCTGAGCAGAGCCGTTTTTTAACGTCAATCCGCCAGGCTTAGAACGCGCGCTTGTCGATCACACGTTTGGCTTTGCCTGTCACGGTACGCTCGACCATGCCAGAGGACAGCACACGGATACGTGCGCTGACACCGATGAAAGTCTTGATGGAGTGGCTCAGACGGCGGGCCATTTGCTCACGCTCGGCATCGTTCAAGTGATTGAACTCGGGGCGCACTTCAACCAGGATTTCCAGTTCGTCCATATTGCCGTTACGGCTCAATACCAACTGATATTGGGCGGCCAGCTCGGGCATCTTCAGAACCAGCTCTTCGACCTGAGTCGGGAACAGGTTCACACCACGCACAATCACCATATCGTCGCTGCGGCCCGTGATCTTGCCAATACGACGCATGCTGCGCGACGTGGGTGGCAACAGTTGCGTCAGGTCGCGAGTGCGGTAGCGAATGACAGGCATGGCCTCCTTGCTCAGCGAGGTAAAGACCAATTCCCCGCTTTCACCCTCAGCCACCGGCTCGCCGGTTTCAGGGTTGATGATTTCGGGGTAGAAATGGTCCTCCCATACCACTGGGCCGTCCTTGCTTTCCACACACTCCATGGCCACGCCCGGGCCCATCACTTCAGACAGACCGTAGATGTCCACAGCGTCGATGCCGGCACGCTGCTCAATATCCAGGCGCATCTGGCCGGTCCAGGGCTCAGCACCAAAAATACCGATACGCAGGGAGGTATCGCGGGGATCCATGCCCTGACGCTCGATCTCTTCCACGATATTGCAGAAGTACGAGGGGGTAACCAGAATCACGTCGGGACGAAAATCCTGAATCAGCTGAACTTGTTTTTCAGTCTGGCCACCGGACATGGGAACCACGGTACAACCCAGGCGCTCGGCACCGTAGTGCGCACCCAGACCGCCAGTGAACAGGCCGTAGCCGTAAGCCACGTGGGCAATGTCACCCGGACGGGCACCGGCTGCCCACATGGAACGGGCAAACAAGTCTGCCCAGGTGGAGATGTCATTGGCGGTGTAACCCACCACGGTTGGCTTGCCCGTGGTGCCACTGGAAGCATGCACGCGTGCTACCTGTTCACGGGGAACCGCAAACATCTTGAAGGGGTAGTTGTCCCGCAGGTCCTGCTTGGTCGTGAAAGGGAACTTGGAAATGTCCGACAACTGCTGCAAATCGTCGGGGTGCACGCCCGCTTCGTCAAATTTCTGCCGATAGTGCGGCACATTCTCGTACGCATGCTTTAGCGTCCATTTCAGACGCTCCAACTGCACGTTACGGATTTCGTCAATACTGGCATGCTCGATGGCATCGCGGCCAACCTGTTCTTTAATTGCTGTCATGGTGTACTCCTGCCCTGCCGCTGGTGTGGTACTTCCGACCCCCCCGGGTCTACAGGGTATGTATCGTCAAAAATTATTTTTTTTCAATCCCGCCCAATACCGTGCCATTCAGCCGGTACGAGCGCCCACGGAACAAGGCAACGCGCTTGTTGTTCTGGTTGACCACCTCGATGTCATACACCCCGGTGCGCCCTGCCAGGGAGGCCTCGATCGCACGAGCGGTCAGGACGTCCCCCTCAAAGGCAGGAGCCAGGTAATCGATAGTGCAACCGGACGCAACCGTCGGTGCGTTGCGAGAATTGCAGGCAAACGCAAAGGTGCTGTCAGCCAAGGCAAAAATAAAACCACCGTGACAGGTCTTGTGGCCGTTGAGCATGTCGGCGCGCACCGTCATACTCATGTCGGCCTTGCCCGGTGCCACGCTATCCAGGCTCAGGCCCAGACCCTGAGAGGCCTGGTCGTTGCCATACATATGGTCACTGACCTGCTGGGCCAGTGCTTGTGGATCTTCAACAGCCATTGCGTTGCTTTGCATTACTTTCCTTTAAATTGGGGGGCACGCTTGCCCAGGAATGCATTAACACCCTCGCGATAATCCTCGGATGCACCCAGTTCACGCATCAAGTCGCGCTCCAGATCCAACTGTTGATCAAGCGAATGGGCATCACTGGCATAAATCGCTTTCTTGGCATAGGCCAGACCTTTGGTCGGAGCCTGAGCAAAATGGGCGGCCAACTCATTCAGGCGAGCCTGGAATGCGTCGTCATCCACACATTCCCAGATCAGGCCCCACTGAGCAGCCTGCTCGGCCGAGAGCTTATCGCCCAGCAAAGACAAACCCATCGCACGTGCCGTACCCACCAGACGAGGCAGGAAGAAGGTACCGCCAGTGTCAGGCAACAAGCCCAGACGGCAAAACGGCTGAATGAAGCTGGCCGAACGAGTGGCGATCACGATGTCGCCGGCCAGAGCCAGGTTCGCGCCAGCACCGGCGGCCACACCATTGACACCCACCACCACAGGGGCCGCCAGCGCACGCAGACGGCGCACCAGCGGTGCGTAGAATTTTTCAATGGTGGCACCCAGATCCACGGGGGCATCGCCCGCGCTCATCTGACGCTCGGACAGGTCCTGGCCGGCGCAAAAGCCACGGCCATTACCAGTCAGAATCAGCACACGCAGATCCGCGCACTGTTCCACTTTATCCAGAGCCTGAGCCAGCTCGCCGTGCATATCGGCCGTGAAGCTGTTGAGCTTGTCGGGACGATTCAAGGTAATGCGTGCTACGCCATTTTCCAGCTGAAATTGAATACTTTGGTCAGTCACCTGGCCACCCTCCTTTAGAAATGCCAGCGAGTCTGAAC
Source organism: Alcaligenes faecalis (assembly GCF_041521385.1). Classification (NCBI taxonomy): domain Bacteria; kingdom Pseudomonadati; phylum Pseudomonadota; class Betaproteobacteria; order Burkholderiales; family Alcaligenaceae; genus Alcaligenes; species Alcaligenes faecalis. The sequence continues at coordinate 400,510 of NZ_CP168006.1, forward strand.
GACACGGAAGCGGTTAGCAACATAGGCCGAATCCGACAGGGATGCGTTGGCAGCCGGGTTGGCGCCCGTGCCGTGGAAGTCGCTGTAGGCTGCGGTCTGGTTGATGAACACAGCGCCGGTCAGGTTCAGGGACAGGGATACGCCGGAACGCTCGGCCATGCGCTGAATCTTGGCGGTCACGGCATCATCGGTGCTGTAAGCCGACAAGGTCAGTGCGCCGTGCTCGATCACGTTGCGACCTGCCACTTCAATGCTTTGCTCGGTCGAATCGGTTTGCACCACAAACACGATGGGGCCAAACCACTCTTGTTGAATCTCGGGCTGATCCACACGGGCCTGCAAGACCAGCGGTGTGCGTACGCGAGCACCGGGGAATGCGGGGTGTTCCAGCGTCTGGCTGTCAGCCAGAATAGGCATGCCCAGTTGGCGAGCCTGATCAATGCGCTGAGCGCAGGCCTCGTTTTGCACGGCGCCCGTAATTTCAACCGCACGGGCCGGATCGGACACCAGCTTTTGCACGGCCTGGGCCAGCCCTTGAGCCACTTCATCGAAGCTCATCACGCCATCGGCCGTACGGATACCGTCACGAGGCACGTAAATGTTTTGAGGCGCGGTACACATCTGGCCGGAGTACAGCGCAAAGGAGAACGCCAGGTTGCGGGCAACGGCCTTGAAATCCTCAACCGAATCAATAATGACCTGGTTTACGCCCGCTTTTTCGGTATAGACCAAGGCGTGGCGAGCATTTTCTTCCAGCCAGTTACCGTTTTGGCTGCTGCCGGTAAAGTCGATCAGCTTGACGGCCTTGTTCATGGCCAATTGCTGGGCGGTGTCTTCCGATGGCTCGTGGGCGGCCAACAAGACCACATTAGGATTGAAACCGGCTTCGGCCAGCACTTCGCGGGCGATCGCAACGGTAATAGCCAAAGGCAGGATCGCGCCAGGATGCGGCTTCACAATTACGGTATTACCGGTTGCCAGGGAGGCAAACAGGCCAGGGTAACCGTTCCAGGTCGGGAAAGTGGAGCAACCAATCACCAGACCGATGCCACGAGGCACGACTTTGAACTGTTTTTTCATCTGGATGGGATCGTGCTTGCCCTGAGGCTTGATCCAGTCAACCAGACCGGGGATACGAGACATTTCCTGCCAGGCGTAGGCTACGGCTTCCAGCGCACGTTCCTGAGCGTGAGGGCCACCTGCCTGGAAGGCCATCATGAAGCCCTGACCCGTGGTGTGCTGCACAGCGTGTGCGATCTCAAAGCTGCGCTGGTTCAAGCGATGCAGGATTTCCAGGCAGACACCCACCCAGGCTTGTGGGCCAGCATCACGCCAACTGTCGAGCGCCAGTTGAGACTGAGCCAGCAGTTGATCCACAGGCACTTTGGGATAACGAATACCCAAATCAAAACCAAAAGGCGACTGCTCATTGCCCACTTCACCCTGAGCGCCTTCCAGCGTCAAAGGAAAGGCTTTACCACGATAGGCTTCAAAAGCAGCCTGACCTTCCTGAGCCGCGGTCTCACCGTAAGCGCGCGGGCTGGGGTTTTCAGGATATGCGCTCCAGAAGTTGCGCTCCAAAATACTGCTCAAAGCTTGATCCAGCGTCGCCTGATGCGTTTTGAAAAAATCTGCTGCCATACAATGTGCTCCTGAAACTAGTAGGACGCCAAGCCGGGAGGCTGGCGTCCAGATTCTTGGAAAACCGCTTATTCACTGCGGTCTTAGGTTTCCTGATCGAAGTCAATCACCACCCGGTCGGTAACCGGAAAGCTTTGGCAACTGAGCACGAAACCGCGGGCTACCTCGTAATCTTCCAATGCAAAGTTGGCGTCCATGTCCACTTCGCCTTCTACCACTTTGCAACGGCAGGTGGAACACACCCCACCCTTACAGGAGTAAGGCAATTCCAGCCCTTGCTCCAGTGCCGCATCCAAAATACTGCTGTTGCTCTTGCTGATGGTCAGGTTGCGGGTAATGCCGTCTTGGATCACGGTCAGCTCGCACTCTTCCTTGCCCGGAGCCTTGCGCGACTCCTCACCCGTGCGCAAGGCACGCGGGCCTTTAGGGGCACCGAATAGCTCGAACTTGATCTGGGATTTTTCCAGGCCATTTTCCTGCAAGGCGGCAACTACCTGCTCGCTCATGTCCTGAGGGCCACACACAAAGGCCACATCCACGCTGGCGGGGTCGAACCATTGCTGCATTAGCTGGCGTACTTTCTCGCCATCCAGACGACCATTGAACAGGTCAATATCCTGCGTTTCCCGGCTCATGATATACACGATGGAGAAACGTTCCATATAGGTGTTTTTCAGGTCCTCGATCTCTTCGCGGAACATGATGGCCGAAGAGGCACGATTACCGAAAAACAGCGTGAAAGTCGACTGGGGCTCGGTATCCAGTGCGGTTTTCACCAAGGACAGAATCGGTGTAATGCCACTACCGACCGCAAAGGCGGCGTAACGATGAGCCTGGCTGGGATCGAAGTCCACCGTGAAGTTGCCATCCGGTGGCATCACTTCCAGGGAAGCACCGGCTTCCAGGTGGCTATTGGCCCAGGTGGAGAAAGCACCATCATTGACACGCTTGATCGCCACGCGCAGCAAACGATCGTGCGGAGCCGCACAGATCGAATAAGAACGGCGCAATTCCTGACCGTCCAGATGGGTGCGCAAGGTCAGGTACTGACCGGGGCGAAACTGAAACACATCCTGCAAATCCTCGGGCACGGTAAAGGCCACCACCACGGCATCGCGGGTGCTGCGGGAAACCGAGGCCACAGGAAGAGAATAAAACTGACTCATAGGACTAATGCGCCTTAAAGTAATCGAATGGTTCACCGCAGCTGATGCAGCGATACAGCGCCTTGCAGGGTGTGGAGCCAAACTGGCTGATCACCCGTGTATGCGTGGAGCCGCACTGAGGACAGGCCACCACAGGCGCCTCGGGCTGACGCAGCAAACCAGAAATATCAACCGCACTTTGAGCCGGAGGAGCGATACCATAGTCGCGCAAGGCCAACTTACCCTGCTCGCTCATCCAATCGGTCGTCCAGGCCGGTGACAACTTCGTATCTACCCGAACCTGCTCGATACCGGCCTGCTGCAAGGCCTGTTCAATCGAGTGGCTCATCTCGTACATCGCCGGACAACCGGAGTAAGTCGGTGTGATGGTGACCACACACACGTCCTGCTCCCAACTCACGTCACGCACAATGCCCAGGTCCAGCAAGGAGATCACGGGGATCTCCGGATCTGGAACTGTGGCCAGCACTTGCATGACCTGTTCGGTGCTCCAGGTCTGTGTCATGGCGATCACCAAGTGGCGTCAGGATACATACGTGGCAGATGCTGCATTTCTGCCAACAGAAACCCTAACGCTTCCGTGTGACGGCCTTGTGGACCACCACGGTAGGCCTTGTGCTGCGCATCCTGCTCGGCAGGGCAACGCAAAGTAGCGCGTTCCAGGGCATTCTGGATGTATTCCAGACAAGGCTGCCACAGACTCGCCATCAAAGGCGCAGCCTGGCGCTGAGCCAATTCCTCGGTGACTTCGTCATCCAGGAACAACTCGCCCAGGTAGAACCAGGCATCATCAATGGCTTTTTGCATGCGCTGGTGGCTTTCGGGTGTACCGTCCCCCAGGCGCACGATCAAGTCGGTCGAGCGACGCAGGTGATACAGCACTTCCTTATGCGCCTTCTGGGCAATTTCACGAATCTGCTCGTCGCGGGATTCGATCAACTGCTCCAGCAGGAAACAATGCCAGGCATCAAACAGGAACTGGCGTGCCAGCGTGTCACCATAGTGACCATTCTCGCGCTCCACCAACAAGTAGTTGGTGTACTCGTGACCATCACGGTGATAGGCCAGACGATCTTCGTCGCGGCCCTGACCTTCGGTCTCACCAGCCAGCGTCAGCCACATGCGAGCCTGCCCCAGCAAGTCCAGTGCCGTATTGGCGCAGGCCAGTTCTTCTTCCAGAGCCGGGCCGTGGCCAGTCCACTCACCCAGACGCTGAGCCAGCACCAGGGTGGAATCGCCCATGCGCAGGGCGTAGGAAAACAAAGCTTTGTCCATACCAGTTCCTACATATTGATGCCGTCAGGCATGGGGAAAAACGTAGGGTGACGGTAGACCTTGGTATTGGAAGGCTCGAACAGCGGGCCTTTATCACCAGGGCTGGAGGCAGCGATATCGGCTGCACGCACGACCCAGATGCTCACGCCTTCGTTACGACGGGTGTACACATCACGGGCATTGTTGATGGCCATTTCGGCGTCAGGAGCGTGTAGGCTGCCTACGTGCTTGTGGGCCAGGCCGTGCTGGCTGCGAATGAAAACTTCCCACAGGGGCCAATCGTTCTTGCTCATAACTGAAAATTCCTTGCTGTGCAGTGGCGCGGTCAACGCGCCTGCTGCGAATCGGATCGAATCAGAAACCGTGCTGGTTTCTTAGCCTTCTTGATCAGGCCACCTTGCGGACGGCTTGCTGCTTTTGGGCATGTGCATCCAGTGCATCACGGAACCAGGCGCCGTTCTCGTGGGCCTGGACTCGGGCTTCGAGTCGCTCACGATTACAGGGACCATTGCCCTTGATCACTGCCCAGAATTCTTCCCAGTCGATCTCGCCAAAGTCGTAGTGACCGCGCTCTTCGTTCCAGCGCAGATCAGGATCCGGAATGGTCAGACCCAGGTACTCGGCCTGAGGCACGGTCTGGTCCACCATCTTCTGGCGCAGTTCGTCGTTGGAGAACAGCTTGATCTTCCACTGCATGGACTGGGCACTGTTGGTGGAGTCCGCATCCGAAGGACCGAACATCATCAAGGCAGGCCACCACCAGCGGTTGATGGAATCCTGAACCATGGCCTTTTGCTCCGGCGTACCGTGCAGACACATCTGAATCAGCAGGTCGTAACCTTGGCGCTGGTGGAAGGACTCTTCCTTACACACACGCACCATGGCGCGGGCGTATGGGCCGTAGGAGCAGCGGCACAGCGGAATCTGGTTAATGATGGCCGAGCCGTCAACCAGCCAGCCGATCATGCCAATATCGGCCCAGTTCAGCGTGGGGTAATTAAAAATACTGGAATATTTGGCTTTGCCCGACAGGAGGTCGTCGACCAGCTTGTCGCGACCTACGCCCAGTGTTTCAGCGGCGCTGTACAGGTACAGACCGTGGCCGGCTTCGTCCTGCACCTTGGCCATCAAGATGGCTTTGCGCTTGAGCGAAGGGGCGCGAGTAATCCAGTTACCTTCGGGCAGCATCCCGACGACCTCGGAGTGCGCGTGCTGAGAAATCTGGCGAACCAAGGTTTTGCGATAGGCTTCGGGCATCCAGTCCCTGGCTTCGATGCGGACACCCTCATCGATGCGCTCTTGGAACCGACGTTCTTCGTCGGACATCTGCTCGATATCCTGGACCTGCTTGACGCCTGTCTCTACAAGTTGTGCATACATGACCATCCCCGGTAAGAGTGCAGAAAGCGCCCAAACAAATTTGTTTCGACGCCAACCATATACACTTCATTATTTAATACGAAAAATGTGATGTCAATCGCAAAACCGTATCATATAGCCCTGGAACAGATACTTTAAGGGTAAATACTTAGACGTAAAAAAACCGAGGTGCGACAAATCGCTATCCTCGGTTTTCATCCAGCCTATGTATCCCTGCTTAAAGCGGTAGCCCGCTCACGGACCTCACAGGAATCAGCGCAATACCCGCCTTGCCTACCCTGCCCGTTTACAGACGAATGAAGTGCTCGCGGTAGTGTTTCAGCTCGTCAATGGACTCATAAATATCGGCCAAGGCCTCGTGGCGGCTTTGCTTGACGAAACTTTTAACCACTTCAGGCTTCCAACGCAAAGCCAGCTCTTTCAAGGTGCTGACATCCAGATTGCGGTAGTGGAAGAAAGCCTCCAGACGAGGCATGTAGCGGTACATGAAACGACGGTCCTGGCTGATGGTGTTACCACACAAGGGCGACTTGCCAGCCGGTACGTGCTCTTTCAGGAACTCCAGTAACTGATCCTCGGCCTGCGCTTCGGTCAGGGTAGAAGCTTTGACCTTGTCGATCAGGCCGCTACGGCCATGCGTACCCTTGTTCCAGGCGTCCATGCCATCCAGCAAGGCATTGCTTTGATGAACCACCAGAACCGGGCCTTCTGCTACCAGGGTCAAGTCTGCTTCTGTTACCACGACCGCAACTTCAATGATGCGCTCTTTATCCGGATCCAGTCCTGTCATCTCCATATCGAGCCAGACCAGACGCTGTGTATGAACCGCCATATAATCATTCCTCAAAACGCCCATTTTACATATAGCCGCCTACATGCTGACTTTGTTGTTCATTATCTTTCTGCTTGCAGACGTCTTGCTGCGCTTTTATTTAGGCCTGCGGCAGATCCGGCACGTTTATCGCCATCAGAACGAGGTACCTGCCGAATTTGCCGAACGCATTGGCCTGCATAGCCATCAACGTGCTGCACGCTACACCATCGCCCGCACCCGGCTGGGTTTAAGCGAACGTCTGGTCGAAGCCCTGGTATTGCTGAGCTTTACACTGCTGGGCGGCCTGCAATGGCTGGATGTCACGCTGGGCAACTGGATCAGCCATGAACTACTGCGTCAATTGACTCTGATTGGAGCAGTCCTGGCGATTATGGGTGTCGTAGGCCTGCCTTTTGCCTGGTATCGCAAATTTGTGCTGGAAGCGCGCTTTGGCTTTAACCGCATGAAGCCCGCGCTGTTCTTTGCCGATACCGCCAAAACCCTGGTCATCGTCCTGATTCTGGGGACACCCCTGTGTGCTGCCCTGCTCAGTCTGATGGATTGGGCGGGCCCCTCCTGGCCCTGGTATGGCTGGGGCTTGTGGCTGGTGTTCAATCTGCTGGTGCTGTGGCTGTACCCGCGCGTTATCGCCCCCATTTTCAATACCTTCAAACCACTGGAGGATGCCAGCCTGCGCGAGCGCATCAATGCCCTGGCGCAACGTTGCGGCTTTCAGACCAATGGCTTGTATGTCATGGATGGCTCGCGCCGCTCGGCCCATGGCAATGCCTACTTCACCGGCCTGGGACGCCAAAAGCGCATCGTGTTTTTTGACACCTTGCTGAACAAGCTGCAGCCCGAGGAAGTGGAAGCCGTGCTGGCGCATGAGCTGGGCCACTTCAAGCATCGCCATATCCAACGTCGCCTGCTGATCAGCGTAGTCACGTCCCTGATCTTTTTCCTGCTGGCGGGCTGGGCCTGGGGCAAGGTCGGTTTTTACACCGGCCTGGGTGTGATTCCCCAGTTAGGTCGCCCCAACGATGCCCTGGCCCTGATCCTGTTCTTTATGGTGGTGCCGACCTTCACCTTCTGGATGGGCCCCTTGAGCGCCCTGCTCTCGCGCCGCGACGAATATCAGGCCGACAGCTTTGCCGCCGAGCACAGCCAGTCCCAGGACTTGATCAGCGCCTTGCTCAAGCTCTATAACGACAATGCCGCCACCCTGACACCTGACCCTGTGCACTCTGCCTTTTACGACAGCCACCCCAACGCGATTGATCGCATTCGACACCTGAAAAGCCTGGCATGACATCCAAATACATTAGCGGTCTGGTGACCGCCGCCCACGGTCGCCACTACTTTGTCGAGCTGCCGGATGGCGAAACCATCAAATGCTTTCCACGTGGAAAAAAAGCTGGGATTGCAGTAGGTGATCACGTCAATGTCCTGATGCAGGCCAAAGGGGAAGGCTCTATTGAAGCAGTGCAGGAACGGCGCAATCTGCTGTATCGCTCTGACGATTTCCGCACCAAACAGTTTGCCGCCAATATTGATCAGCTTCTGATTGTGGTGGCACCGGAACCCGTTTACTCCGAAGACTTGCTGGGGCGCGCCCTGGTCGCCGCCTGGAGTGTGGATATTGAGCCGGTGATTATTCTGAACAAGGCTGATCTGAGCACTCACCTGGAACGTGCGCGCGCCAAGCTGGCCCCCATCGCCGCTTTGGGCGTGCCAATTCTGGAAATGGTCGCACTGGAACCGGAACAGACACGGGAAGCCCTGGCACCCTGGCTGGCGAACAAACGCACTTTGCTATTGGGACAAAGCGGCATGGGTAAATCCACCCTGCTCAATGCACTGGTTCCGGATGCAGGCGCGCTGACCCAGGAATACTCGCAAGCCCTGGGCGCAGGCCGACACACGACCACCAGCACCCGCCTGTATCACCTGCCCAATAGCGGCGACCTGATCGACAGCCCCGGTTTCCAGGCCTTTGGCCTGTCACACATGACTCAGGAAGATATTGCACACGGCTTTCCCGATTTCCGAAAAGCGGTGGAGTCCTGTCGCTTTTATAACTGCACCCATCGGCATGAACCGGGCTGTGGGGTACTGGCCGCAATTGAAGCAGGCAGCATTCATCCCGAACGGCACGCGCTGTACCAACGCTTGCTGGCCGAGCACGAAAACAAACCACGCTATTAAGGGAACAAGGGGCGAAGCAAAGCGCCCCTTTTTTATGCAGGCGGAATTCGCTGCCAGAGCGCCCATCCATCAGACCTGATTACAGGCTGCGCGTATCCCCACCGGCAGACAACTGCACCCAGGCAGCCGACAAGTGGTAGTACAGATTACGGATCAAGACCGCCGTAGCACCCCAGATAAAATACGGCCCCCAAGGGATCGAAAAGTAGTAACGCCCTGCGCCATCCGGCAAGTCTGCATGGTGCAATTGATGGCGCTGCGGGTCCAGCAGGACCGACAAGGGCACTTCAAAGACCTCGGCCACTTCAGAGCTATCGGGCAGCACCTGAAAACCCTCTTGCAGCTCACCAATAATGGGGCGCATCGCAAACTGAGTACTGGTGACAAAAATAGGGTGCTGTCCCAAGTACCGCACAAAGCGCGGCTCGATACCGATCTCTTCCTGGGTTTCACGCAAGGCGGCTTCTACTGGCCCCAGATCCGAGGTTTCAATTCGTCCACCCGGAAAACTGATCTGCCCCGCATGATTGTGCAGGTGCATGGCCCGACGTGTGAAAATGACGGTAGGCCCTTCGGGGCGCTGCATCACACCGATACAGACGGCGGAACGCACATTCATGGAACCGGGCAAAAACTCGGGATAGAAAGAACTGCGAAATAAGGGCTCAACTTGCCACTGTATGGGCTGGGCAAAGGCACTACGCAGAAAATCCAGTTGCTGAGCCTGAACAGGCAATTCAGGCAAAGCATCTAATGCAACCAAGGGTTGGCTGCGAGGATCGAATCCAGGAACGATAACGGGCCTGATACGAGGCTTATCCATAAGAACGGGTATGTGATCCCACATAAAAACAAAGGCACCCGCCTGGGTGCCTTTGCATCGCTGTTCGCTTGGGAATTAGTTACCCGAACGACGAACGAGTTTTTCTTTGATGCGAGCGGCTTTACCCGAGCGTTCGCGCAGATAGTACAGTTTAGCACGACGCACAGCGCCACGACGCTTGACTTCGATGCTGGCGATCTGAGGGGAATACAGCTGGAATGTACGCTCAACGGCTTCGCCCGAAGAAATCTTGCGAACGATGAAAGAAGAGTTCAGACCACGGTTGCGACGGCCAATAACCACGCCTTCGTATGCCTGTACACGCTTGCGTGTACCTTCAACCACGTTTACGTTCACAACAACAGTGTCACCAGGACCGAACTCGGGAGGCAGCTTGCCACCGGTCAGGCGCTGGATTTCTTCTTGCTCAAGAATAGCGATCAAATCCACGATTGACTCCAAAACCATCGTATCAGCCGCACACATTATAAAAATCGCGCTGACAGAGGATGAAAAAATGATTAGCCAATGATTCTATCAGTAAAAAGCTTAAATTACCAAGCTTTTTGACTGATTACAGCTGTATTTTCAGGCGTTTAACTACGCTAAAATACGACACTTTGGGCATCGTGCCCCTGTATTAAACGCAGCAAAAGCGAGGTTTTACTCGCTTGGCCCTCCCCTTGACGAAAAGGGGCCGACCTTATCAAAGGACACAGTCTATGCATGCTGAATACAAAGTTCCTGGCGGCAAGCTGGTCGTGATCGATCTGGATGTCAAAGACCATATGATCGAACAAGCACGACTGAGCGGCGATTTTTTTCTGGAACCACCCGAAGCACTGGGCCTGATTAATCAAGCCCTGCAGGGCCTGTCCGTCAACAGCAGTGCCGAAGAAATTGCGGCTCACGTCAGCCGCGCCCTGCCCAAGGACATCGAAATGTTCGGTCTGGACCCACAAGCGATTGGGGTGGTGGTAAGGAGGGCCTTGGCATGATGAGCTGGAACGAGTTGCCTTGGGAGCTGATCCACATGGAGCCGCAGCCCGCTGCCCTGCATATGGCACTAGACGAAATCATTACCCAGCAAGTCAGTGAAGGCACCCGCGCCCCTACCCTGCGTATCTGGGAATGGCAAGAGGCTGCTGTCGTGATTGGGCGTTTTCAATCTCTGCGCAATGAAATTGAAGCTGAGGCTGCAACCCGTCACGGTATTCGTGTGGTGCGCCGTATCAGTGGCGGTGGTGCCATGTTCATCGAACCCGGCAATACCATTACCTATTCGCTCAGCGTACCCAAGCAGTTTGTAGCCGGCATGACGTTTCAGGAGTCCTACGAGTTTCTGGATTCCTGGGTCATTGAAGCCCTGCGCAACATGGGTATTGATGCCTGGTACCAACCGCTGAACGACATTACCAGTGCCGGTGGAAAAATTGGCGGTGCCGCACAGGCGCGCCGTGGCAACGCCGTCTTGCACCATGTCACCATGGCCTACGACATTGATGCTGACAAGATGTTGGAAGTCCTACGCATCGGCAAGGAAAAACTCTCAGACAAAGGCACCACCAGCGCCAAGAAACGCGTGGACCCTATCCGCAGTCAAACTGGCATGAGCCGTGAAGCGGTTATTGAAGCCATGCTGGACATGTTCCGCAAAAAGACGGCTCTCAAACCCGGCACACTGCCCACGTCAACATTGGAACAGGCCGAAAAACTGGCATACGACCGTTTCCTGTCAAACGACTGGACACAACTGGTGCCCTGATCGCTCCCTGGGGCAGCACAAGGACGTGGCCTTAAAACCCACCCATGCTGCCCAACCACAGCAAGCCGGGAATACTGGCACCCCACACAGCAACCAAACACACATCCATGACCTTGGCCTTGAAAGACAAAGGCTTGTTAAATGGGCTGGAAGAGGCCGCAGAACGAACCGGGCCGCGGAAACGTGGAGTGGCTTGGGGGCGGTAATGACGGCTTGGACTAGACATGACTAACTCCGTTTACTGTTTTCTTATACAGTACTGTACTTAAAACCAGCTTCGAGTGCAATCAGTATCCGCGCTGATGTTGCGCCTGCCCCACTGACAGGCGCAAACCCAGTCCCGACGCCAGCTACAGCCAATCCCCTGACAAACCAGCCTTGCCTGCCCTGCCCATTTTCAAAGCTGGATCGCCACTTTCATCCAGTATTTTATACAGTGATTTTGCACAGTAGCGGCACTCTCCCGCGACCCCTGCAGGGAATCCAGGGCAAGCACCCAGCCCAAGCACAGGCCATCTGCCTGAAAAGGCTGCGCCCACAAAAAAGCCCTCGTGCCATAAGCAGGAGGGCTTTTGGTCCGAGCCCGAAGGCCAGGAAAATTACTTGTTAGGCTGAGGCGTCACACGCAGGTAAGGACGAATCTCGGTAAAGCCTTTGGGGAATTTCTGCTTCAGAACTTCCGGATCTTTCAGGCTGGGGACGATGATCACGTCATCACCGTCTTCCCAGTTCACTGGCGTGGCCACGCTGTGGCTGTCGGTCAGTTGCAAAGAATCGATCACGCGCAGGATTTCGTTGAAGTTGCGGCCCGTGCTGGCGGGGTAGGTGATGATCAGACGCACTTTCTTGGCCGGGTCGATGATGAACACCGAACGCACAGTCACGGTGGTGCTGGCGTTGGGGTGGATCATATCGTACAGATCCGACACCTTGCGGTCCGCATCAGCCAGGATGGGGAAGTTAACGGTGGTTTTTTGAGTTTCGTTGATGTCATCAATCCACTTGCCGTGAGAATCAACATCATCAACAGAGACAGCAATCACTTTTACGTCGCGCTTGGCGAACTCGTCCGCCAGCTTGGCGGTGTAGCCCAGTTCGGTGGTGCACACAGGCGTAAAATCGGCTGGGTGGGAAAACAAGACGCCCCAGCTATTACCCAAGAACTCGTGAAATTTGATGGTGCCAGCGGAGGATTTTTGTTCAAAATCAGGGGCCAGGTCACCCAGACGAAGTGTAGCCATTGCGTTCCTCTTTTCGAAATACAGCCGCGATCAGGTAATCACCGGCTTAAATAATCAGGACTAGTCAGATGATTTTGTCAGCATAAAGAGTACGTTTCAAATAATTAAAAGCTATATCAATATACCGAAAAAAGGCCCGGCAGCCAAAAAAGCTGCACGGGCCTTTATGCCTTGGGTCTGGTCGACTTACAACAGTTCGGTCGCCAAGTAAGGTGTCAGCTCCACGCCGTCAGCCACAGACTGGGCCAAGGCGGTAGCCCGTGGCAGCAAGTGGCTGGCAAAGAACACGCTGGTAGACAGTTTGCGGCGCAGGAATGGATCCTGACTGCCTTCGCTCAATGCTTTTTCTGCAGCCAAAGCAGCACGAGCCATCTGCCAGCCCGTCAGCACATAGCCGGACAGCATCAGGAATGGCACGCTACCCAGGAACACGGCCGGCAGGTCTTTCTGAGCATTCATCAAGGTGAACATGGCAGCACGTTCCACGCTCTTCACACCGGCTTCCAGACGATCGGCGATCAGGGTCAAGGCGACGCTGTGCCCACCACCTTGAGCCGCACGTTCGCGCAACTTGGCTACAGTAGCGCCCAACTCAGGAGCCAGGCCCTGGATCACAGCACCGGCGTCACGCAGAACCTTGCGACCGATGAAATCGTTGGCCTGAATGGCGGTGGTCCCCTCGTAGATAGGCAAAATGCGCGAGTCGCGGTAATGCTGGGCTGCACCGGTTTCTTCGATAAAGCCCATGCCGCCATGCACCTGCACGCCCAGGGACGTGACTTCCAAGGACATTTCAGTGCTGAAACCCTTGACCACAGGCACCAGGAACTCGTACAGAGCCTGGTAACGCTTGCGGGCATTTTCATCTGCACTGTGACGCGCCTTGTCGTTCACACCAGCAGCGAAGTAAGCCAGCGCACGAGAGCCTTCTGTCAGGGCACGCATTTGCACCAGCATGCGCTGCACGTCGGGGTGATGGGCAATCGACACGGCCTTGCCACCAGTCAGAGGCGCACCCTGTACACGCTCGTTGGCGTATTCAAGAGCCTGCTGGAATGCACGCTCAGCCACGGCGATACCTTGCACGCCCACTGCGTAACGGGCCGCGTTCATCATGATGAACATGTACTTCAGGCCTTCGTTTTCTTTGCCGACCAGATAACCGACAGCGCCCTCGCCCACATCACCCTTGCCCGAGCCGTACAGCAGCACAGCGGTTGGGCTGCCATGGATGCCCAGCTTGTGCTCCAGCGAAGCACACCAGACGTCGTTACGGGCGCCCAGGGAACCATCGTCGTTGACCATGAACTTGGGCACGATGAACAGCGAAATCCCTTTCACACCGGCAGGCGCATCTGGCGTACGGGCCAGCACCAGATGGACGATATTCTCGGCCATATCGTGCTCACCGTAGGTGATGAAAATCTTTTGACCGCTGATGCGGTAGCTGCCGTCATCCTGAGGAACAGCGCGGCTGGCAACCTGGGCCAGATCCGAACCGGCCTGAGGCTCGGTCAAGTTCATGGTGCCGGTCCAGCGGCCTTCCAGCAAAGGGGGCAGGAAACGTTCTTTCTGCTCGTCCGAGCCGACCATGGACACGGCTTCGATCACGCCGTCCGTCAGCAAAGGACACAGGGAAAAAGCCAGGTTGGCGGCATTGATGTTTTCACAAGCCACGGCACCGATCAGTTTGGGCAGGCCTTGGCCACCCAGTTCGGCTTCGTGCTGCAAACCCTGCCAGCCGGCTTTGGCAAACTCTTCAAAGGCTTTCTTGAAGCCGGGTGTGGTGGTGACCACACCGTCATTCCACTTGGCGCCATTCTGATCACCAGCGCGGTTCAAAGGTGCTACTTCCTGCTCAACGAAACGGGCGTTCTCATCAATAATGGCATCGATCAACTCGGCCGAGAAATCCTCAAAGCCAGGTAATTCCAGCACACCAGGTAGATCAGCCAGCTCTGTAAGTGCAAAGCGGATATCTTGGGTGGGTACACGATACGTCATGAACACTCCTACACAGAAACAAAAAGGACCGAAGCCACAACCAGGCCCCTGGGGTATACGCACTGAAAAAAAGCCTGCTGGAGAAGTATCCAGCAGGCCGATTGGCGCTTAGAGCGCTTTTTCTAACTCAGGCACAGCCTCAAACAGGTCCGCGACCAAACCGTAGTCTGCCACGCCAAAAATAGGCGCTTCGGGATCTTTATTGATGGCCACAATGACCTTGGAGTCTTTCATGCCGGCCAAATGCTGGATGGCACCGGAAATACCCACGGCCACGTACAACTGAGGAGCGACGATCTTTCCTGTCTGCCCCACTTGCCAGTCGTTGGGTGCATAACCGGCGTCCACTGCAGCGCGCGAGGCACCCAGTGCAGCACCCAGCTTGTCTGCCAGACCGTCCAGCAGTTTGAAGTTTTCGGCGCTGCCCATACCACGGCCACCGGACACGACCACACCGGCACCCGCCAGTTCAGGACGATCGCTCTTGGCCACTTCACGACTGACGAAAGTCGAACGACCCGAATCAGCAACGGCGCTCAGCTCTTCAACCGCGGCGCTACCACCTTCAGCGGCCACCGCGTCAAACGCAGTGGTACGCACGGTGACAACTTTAACGGCATCGCTGGACTGAACGGTGGCCACAGCGTTACCGGCATAAATAGGACGAGTGAAGGTGTCTGCCGACTCGACGGACAAGATGTCCGACAATTGCGCGACATCCAGCTTGGCGGCCACGCGAGGAGCAATGTTCTTGCCCGATGCGGTGGCGGGGAACAGGATGTGGCTGTAGTTGGAAGCAATGGCCAGCACTTGAGCCGCCACGTTCTCGGCCAGACCCTCAGCCAATGCAGGGCCGTCGGCCAGCAGCACTTTGCTGACACCCTGGGCTTTGGCAGCCGCTTGGGCTACGCCAGCAGCCTGGTTACCCGCGACCAGAACATGCACCTCACCGCCGAGCTTCAGAGCGGCAGCCAAGGTGTTGAGAGTTGCAGCCTTGAGCTGCTGATTGTCGTGCTCGGCAATAACAAGGATAGCCATTTAAATCACCTTCGCTTCGTTCTTCAGTTTCTCGACCAGTGTGGCAACATCGGGCACCATGATGCCGGCAGCACGAGCTGGAGGCTCAGTCACTTTCAGAGTTTTGATGCGAGGAGCCACATCAATGCCCAGCTCTTCAGGAGTCAGAGTTTCCAAAGGCTTTTTCTTGGCCTTCATGATGTTGGGCAGTGTCACATAACGAGGCTCGTTCAAGCGCAGGTCGGTGGTGATCACAGCGGGCAGGCTCAATTTCAGTGTTTCCAGACCGCCGTCCACTTCACGAGTGACCGACACGCTATCGCCCGAAACTTCCACCTTGCTGGCAAAGGTAGCTTGTGGCCAGTCCAGCAAGGCAGCCAGCATCTGGCCGGTTTGGTTGGCGTCATCGTCGATCGCCTGTTTGCCCAGGATCACAAGCTGAGGCTGCTCTTTATCCACCACGGCCTTGATCAGCTTGGCGACAGCCAAAGGCTGCAACTCGGCGTCGGTTTGCACCAAGGTGGCACGGTCGGCACCAATGGCCAAGGCCGTACGCAAGGTTTCCTGGCTTTGTGCAACACCGCAAGACAGCGCGATAACTTCTGTGGCTGCACCGCTTTCTTTGAGGCGTGTAGCCTCTTCGACAGCGATTTCGTCAAAAGGGTTCATGGACATTTTCACATTGGCAATGTCCACCCCGGTTTGGTCAGATTTCACGCGCACCTTGACGTTATAGTCAACTACGCGTTTCACGGGTACTAACACCTTCATGTAATGTTCTCCAGTGCAGTCTTAAATAAAAATTGTTCTGTTGAAATAAGGCGTTGGAAGAATTCCAACGCCCGAAGCCAATCGCCTAAAGCCCGGCGAAGGCCTTGATATGGGCCACCACGCTGCGTCCCAGAGACGAGGGATCGTACCCCCCTTCCAGCATACTGACCAGACGTTGTCCGGCACTAGGCGCACAGGCTTGGACCACCATGGCGGTCAGTTCCGCATAATCGGCCTCAACCAAACTGAGCTGCCCCATCTCGTCTTCACGGTGAGCATCAAAGCCTGCCGAGAAAAAGACCATTTCAGGGGCAAACGCCTCTATGCGGGGCAAACAAACCTGTTTGAACAGATCGATAATCTGAGCAGACTTGGTGTAAGCCTCAACCGGTATATTTACCATGTTTTGCGCTGCCGGGTCCTGAAAGGAATCAGGAAAAAACGGGGACTGAAAAAAACTGCACATCAAAACCCGCTCATCGCCGGCAAAAATTTGCTCGGTTCCATTACCGTGATGCACATCAAAATCCACGATCAAGACCCGCTTGAGATCATATTTCTCCATCGCATAGGCCACGGCCACGGCGACATTGTTGAAAAAACAAAATCCCATCGCTCGCGCCCGCTCGGCATGATGCCCAGGAGGTCGTACGGCACAAAATGCGCCAGCCGCCCCTTCATGCATAACACCATCGACAGCATCCAGACCCGCCCCGGCAGCGGCATAGGCGGCTTCCAGGGTATGCGGATTCATCAAGGTGTCAGGATCGATATTGAAATACCCCTGCCGCGGCAATTGCTCTTTGAGCTTTTGCACGTAAGCGGCATCGTGTACCCGCAAGATATCCTCATCCGTGGCCAGCCTTGCTTGTCGCTGGGCCAGATAGGATGCCAGACCGCTCGATAGCAGTTGATCATTTATGGCATCGAGTCGCTGCGGACTTTCCGGATGCCATCGACCCATCTCATGCAAATGGCACGATGGATGGATAAAATATAGTGTCTCCATGAGGATGGATTATGTTCAGACCCACTCGAATTTTGCAAGCAGTACTAATCGCGCTGAGCACTGCCGGCTGCGCCACCACCACGTCACAAGCTCCGTCTTCGGACGCCAAACCCAATAACGGCGCGGTTTTCCTGAGCCCGACAAAAAAACCCGACGCCATCATAATTAAAGCCTTAGCCGAACCCCAGTCCATTCAGGCTGGCGAATCCCGTTCTGGCCGGACACAATTTTTTAAATTAAACGGTGAGTTAAACGATGATATTGCGGCCTATGCCCAGGAAGTGGCCACAGCACGCGATATTCCATTGGATATGGTCACTGATATTTTGCAGCAGGCCCAATATAACGAGACCGCTGCCAAATTAATGCGCCCCACCAAGGGACGTATCAAGCGCAGTTGGGTAACGTATAAAAAACGCAATGTAGACCCTGCCCGTATTCGAGGCGGTGTCCAGTTCTGGCAACAGCATCGACTGGCGCTGGAACAGACCGCCAAAGACTATGGCGTGCCGCCCTCCATTATTGTGGCCATTCTGGGCGTGGAAACCGTCTACGGCAAAATCATGGGTGACTTCAAGGTGCTGGACGCCCTGTTTACGCTGGGCTTTGCCTATCCGGACGACAGCCGCCCCGAACGCGGCCAACTGTTCCGCGATCAATTAGCGGATCTGCTCGAGCTTCACTACCAAGGGGAATTGGATGCCCGTATTGTTCAGGGCTCGTTTGCAGGTGCCATGGGCATGTCCCAATTCATGCCCGGCAGCCTGATACGCTATGCCGTGGATGGAAGTGGGGATGGCCGTATTGATCTGCGCAACAATCCCGCCGATGCCATGGCTTCGATTGCCAACTTCTTGCGGGCACATGGTTGGGAACCCGGTTTGCCGGTTTTTGCTCCGGTCGAGTTGAGCAACACAAATAAAGGCATGGTTGATGGCGGCCTCTTCCCCAAGCTGAGTTGGGCGCAATTGAATAATGCTGGTGCCAAAGTGAAAGGCCAGAGCCACAATACAGGCCCATGGCAACAGGCTCAATTAGGTGTGGTGAACTTGGTGGACGAGCCACGCAATACCACGGAGTATCGCCTGGGCACGCCCAACTTCTTTGCCATTACTCATTACAACCGCAGTTATTTTTATGCCAGCTCGGTCGCCGACCTGGCTTCCGAACTGGCTAAACAAATGGGTTATGGCAGCCCTAATTAATTAAAGATGCCAGTAGACAGATAACGGTCGCCACGGTCGCACACAATAAAAACGATCGTGGCGTTTTCCACGCGCTGAGCAACGCGCATGGCCGCCACCAAGGCACCACCGGACGAAATACCGGCACAGATCCCTTCTTCAGCAGCCATACGGCGTGTCATGATCTCGGCCTCTTGCTGACCAATTTCCTCGAACATATCCACTTTGGATGGATCGTAAATCTTGGGCAGGTACTCTTCGGGCCATTTACGAATACCGGCAATTTGCGCGCCCGGCGCAGGCTGAGCGCCCACCACCACAATGCCGCTGTTTTGGCGACGCAAGTAATTACCCACCCCCATAATGGTACCGGTCGTACCCATGGCACTGACAAAATGCGTGACCTGCCCGCCAGTTTGCTGCCAGATTTCCGGACCGGTGCTATGAATGTGAGCGGCAGGATTGTCCTTATTGGCAAACTGGTCCAGTACCTTGCCCTGCCCTTCGGCCTGCATCTTCAGCGCCAGATCACGGGCGTACTCCATGCCACCCTGGTCGGCAGGCGTCAGAATCAACTTCGCACCATACGCCGTCATGGACGCACGACGTTCCAGCGACAAGTTATCGGGCATGATCAAAATCATCTTGTAGCCACGCACGGCTGCAATCATGGCCAGCGCAATACCTGTATTGCCGCTGGTAGCCTCGATCAAGGTGTCTCCCGGCTGGATATCACCACGGCACTCGGCCTCTTGAATCATGGAACTGGCCGCACGATCTTTCACCGAACCGGCAGGGTTATTACCTTCCAGCTTAGCCAACAAGACATTACCGCGCGCCTGCCCAAACTCACCTGGAATACGCTGCAAGCGCACCAAGGGAGTTTGGCCAACGGTATCTTCAATGGTGGGATAGTTTTTCATCGATCAATCTCTTACCTTGAACAAGAAGGCAGCCAGTTCACACTGACTGCCCATGCAGACTAAACAAACTACTAGCTTAAAACGAGTCTACGCCCAGAGCTACGGCTTTCTTCTTATATCCGCGCCCGCCGTATTGGAAACGGCCTTGCCAGCCGCCTTGGCCGGCTCTACCTTCAGGCCCGATTGCTCCATCGTCATAATCTTTTTGACCCCTATCCCTTTGACCCGGTCTGCCAAATCCTGCAAAGAGTCAAAAGGACCACCACGCTGACGCTCCTCAAGGATCAGCTCAGCCGTACGGGGGCCGATGCCTTTGATTTGCTGAAGCTGCTGGGCATCAGCCGTATTCAAATTGACTGCAGCGGCCAAGCCCCAAGGCCCAAACAAACATAAAGCAAGCAGCACGCGCACAACAGAACCACGCCAGCTTTGCGGCGAACGCTGCTGGCGATTGGAAACAAAGAACGACTTGGGAGAGGTAGACATGATAAAGGCTCCTTGGAAAGAAGCCTTTATGGTGCTGCCTGAGTGATTACAAAAGCGGCCCGAAGACCGCTTTTAGCCATGCGTGGCAGCCCGCATGGACTTTCTCGCCACGACTCTTAACGCAGAGCCCCTGACTGAAGTAGACGACGTACGTACTCAGCCACGCCGGTCTGTACATCATGGAAAGGCTTGTCGTAGCCAGCGGCACGCAATTGAGTCAAGTCAGCCTGGGTGTGACTTTGATAACGGCCCTTCAAGTCATCCGGGAAGGGGATGTATTGCAAAAACTGTTGCATCACCAGCTCTTCCAATGCCAAGGCAGGCAGGCCATCGTGCTCACGCAGGGTGTTGACGACGGTCTGGGCCACATCATTGAACGGTTGGGCACGGCCCGAGCCGCAGTTAAACACACCCGACTGCTTGTCTTGACCTAGAAAATGAAGATTCACCGACACGACATCATCAATAAAGACAAAGTCACGCTGTTGACCACCATCCGCATAGCCATCCCAGCCACCAAACAAGAGCACATGGCCATCGCGACGATACTGCAACATGTTGTGGTAAGCCACCGACGCCATACGGCCCTTGTGTTGCTCTTGTGGGCCATAAACGTTGAAATAACGCAGACCCACTACCGGCGCGCGCAGGCTATCCAGATGACGGCGCAGCACCTGGTCGAACAGGAACTTGGAATAACCGTAGACATTCAAAGGCGCTTCATTGCCGAGGTCCTCCGCATACAGCGGGCCCGCACCGTAAACCGCGGCGGACGATGCGTACAAAAGAGGAATACGTTTGGCCTGGCAATACTCAAAGATTTCCAGCGTCACGCGATAGTTGTTGTCCATCATGAACTGACCATTACGCTCGGTCGTATCCGAACATGCACCCTGATGCAGCACGGCTTCAATATTGGAGAATTCGTCCCGCGCCAATCGAGCACGGAAATCGTCCTTATGCATATAGTCGGCAATTTGACCATGCACCAGATTGACGAATTTGTCGCCATCGCTCAGGTCGTCCACCACCAAAATATCTGTCACACCCTGCTGGTTCAGGCCTCTCACCAAATTGCTGCCAATAAAGCCAGCGCCACCAGTCACTACAATCATGCCAATTCCTTTGCCGTCACAATGGACGTACCCAATTTTCCGACCACGATACCACCTGCACGATTTGCCCAGCGCATGGCCTGCAACCAGTCCAGCCCTGCCGCCCGCATGACCGCCAACGTTGCCAATACCGTGTCCCCGGCACCCGACACATCAAACACCTCTTGTGCCTGGGCATCCACATGCTCACGCCCCTGCTCGGTGAACAAAGTCATGCCTTGCTCGGAGCGGGTAATCAGCAAGCACTCCAGATTCAACTTGCGACGCAAATCCTGGGCGCGCTGCATGAGATCATCCTCATCTTTCCAGACGCCCACGGCTTCCTGCATTTCCGAACGATTCGGTGTCAGAATCGTGGCACCTTGGTAACGCTCGTACGTTTTTCCCTTGGGATCCACCAAAACAGGAATATTCCTGGATCGTGCCAAGGCAATCAAACTTTCCACCTGCGCCAACGCACCTTTTGCGTAGTCCGACAAAACCAACACCTGATGCTGATCCAGCAAATCGCTCATGTTTTGCTGCAACTGATCCAAAGCACTGCTGGCCGGGCTTTCTTCAAAATCCACACGCAACAATTGCTGCTGGCGACCCAACACGCGCAGCTTCAATGACGTGGGCATGACTGGGTCTTGTACCCAATGAGCCTGAACATGATCTGCTTGTGCCAACTCACGCACGGTCTTACCCGCTTCATCCTGCCCAATCACGCCCAACAGACTGGCTTGGGCACCTAAAGCGGCAATATTGCGCGCCACATTGGCAGCCCCCCCCAAACGATCCTCTACCCGGCCCATCTTGACCACAGGAACGGGCGCCTCAGGGGAGATACGATCCACATCGCCAAACCAGTAACGGTCCAGCATGACGTCGCCCACTACCAGCACACGGCTGGCGGCAACGGCCTCATTAGGAAATGTCATCATTTCAGCTCCTCAAGACGTCGAGGCGCATAAGTCTCCCACGAGTTGCAGCCGGGACATTGCCAGTAAAAGTGGCGAGCCTCAAAGCCGCAAGAACTACAAGAATAGCGATCCAGGCGCTGCGTATGCCGGTGAATTAAAGAACGCAGCAAACTTAGATCCGCACCGGCAATAATTTGATCGACACCGACGGCCTCTGCACCTTCGGCGCCTTCCTTGTTCTGCCCTTGATCCTGAAGTTCGACTTCCAGCATCTTGTCCAAGCCCAATAAAGAAGGATGGGCACGCAAGGCATCACGCGCAAAGGCCCAGGCTTGCAAATGGCCCTGCTGTTCGCGCAATACACGGAACAGCACATTGAAAATATCCAGGCTGGGGTGCTTCTGATAATGGCTGCGCAACATGGCAACACCTTCTTCTCCACGACCCAGCTTGCGATAACTGTCCAGCAGCTCGGTGGCATACAAACCCACATATTCTGGAGCACTGCTCAGAATGGACACCAGGTAAGCACGTTCCTGCTCGTTCTGCCCTTGCATCCGGGCTACACGTGCACGCAGGCCCGCAACCCGCGCCTGAGAGGCATACATGCCTTGTCCCGTACCCAGTTTGCGAATGGCATTATCAGCCTCGTCCAAGGCTTTGGCGGCACGTTCGAAATCGGGCTGCTTGCCTTGCAAGGCCCCTTCGGCCTGCTCGCACTGGTAATGCACCAATTGCGGCACAGGCTCATCGACCAGGGCACGCAGGCGGCGCACCGCTTCAATGGCGCGCGGCCAATCGTGCTCGGACTCATAAATACGGATCAAGGCGCGCATGGCCGGAATGGCAAAGCGCGTTTCACGCACTGCCTCGAAAGCGGCTTCGGCCCGGTCCAGCATGCCAGCTTTCAGGAAATCCTGGGCAATCTGAAACTGAGCATTTTCACGATCGGCAACCGGCAGATCGGCACGCGACAGCAAACTTTGATGCACACGGATAGCACGCTCCATTTCGCCTCGACGGCGAAACAGGCTGCCCAGTGCAAAGTGCAGCTCGGTGGTTTCGGGGTCCAGCTTAGCCACTTCCACAAACGCGTCAATGGCCCGATCCGGCTCTTCATTGAGCAGGAAGTTCAAACCCTTGAAGTAGGAGTCCGGCAAGGTGCGAGTTTCGGACATCATCTGCCGAAAATCCACCCGTGCTGCGACCCAACCCAAGGCAAAAAGAATGGGTACAAAAACCAACCACCAGGTTTCAAAATCCACTGTTTACTCCAAGGGCTTACAAAGGTGCCAAGGGGGCGACGGTCTCGGGCACAACAGCAGCCGTATTGACGGGCGCCTGTTGTACTTGTTCCAACTTGTCTTGCAAGCGATCCATTTCGCGGCGCAAGCGGTTGACCTCGCGGCGGCGACGCATAACCGCGCCCACCATCAAAAGCAGCCCCAACACCAAGCCTAAAATAAACGCGGCCAGCATCACGACGATCAGGGGAACATCTTGAATAATATGCTCGGCAAAGAAGCTGACTTGCACAGGTTCGGTGTTTTTCAGTGCGAACAGCAACACAATCACAAAAACGAGCAGACGCAGTACCCAGACTAGATAGCGCATTTTTAGGGCTCCAACAGTGTTTTTATAATGTCTGATTGTACGTGCAAGCGGAATTTAGCGCACACGCAAAACAGGCCCTGTAAAGGGCCTGTGTAATCAGTGTGCAAGTAGGTCTTAACCGTGACGGACTCTCGCATTGAGCTGCTCGAAGGCAGACGACTGGTCGTCTGCTTCGATTTGCTCTTGCTCAAGAAAGACAGAATCGACTCGCTCGCGCAACTCCTTGCCGGCCTTGAAGTGCGGCACCTGTTTACCAGGCACCATCACTTTCTCACCGGATTTGGGATTGCGCCCTACCCGCGGCGAACGGGTAGAGAGCGAAAAACTGCCAAACCCTCGGATTTCGATCCGTTGACCGCTGGCCAAGGCCTGGGTCATCGAATCCAAAACCGTTTTCACGGCGAAATCCATATCGCGCAGAGCCAGCTGCGGATAGCGGCTGGCCAACAACGCGATCAGCTCAGACTTTGTCACGCTGATTAACCGTCGTCACGTTGCTGCTGGTCCAGCTTGGCACGCAGCAGAGCACCCAGGTTGGTCGTACCGGACGAAGCACTGGCTTCGGTCAGGCGGGCCATGGATTGAGCGGTTTCGGCGGTATCACGTGCCTTGATGGACAACTGAATCGAACGGGTCTTGCGATCCACGCTCAAGATCATGGTTTCGATTTCCTGACCTTCTTTCAGAGCCGTCGTGGCATCTTCAACACGACCCGAGGAGATCTCGGAGGCGCGCAGGTAGCCTTCAACGTCCAGCGACAGAGTAACAACAGCACCCTTGGCTTCTACCGACTTGACGACGCCGCTAACCACAGCACCCTTGTCGTAGGTGGCTACGAAGTTGTTGAATGGATCGCCTTCCAGCTGTTTGATACCCAGGGAAATGCGCTCTTTGTCGGTGTCGATGCCCAGAACCACGGCATCAACTTCGTCGCCCTTCTTGAAGTTGCGAACGGCTTCTTCGCCAGTCTCGGACCAGGACAGGTCGGACAGGTGAACCAGACCGTCGATGCCGCCTGGCAGGCCAACAAACACGCCGAAGTCGGTGATGGACTTGATGCCACCGCGAACCTTGTCGCCGCGCTTGAAGTTGATGGCGAAATCTTCCCATGGGTTGGCACGGCACTGCTTCATGCCCAAGGAGATACGACGACGATCTTCGTCGATTTCCAGAACCATGACTTCGACTTCTTCACCCAAGGTTACAACCTTGCGTGGGTCAACGTTCTTGTTGGTCCAATCCATTTCGGATACGTGAACCAGACCTTCGATACCGTCTTCCACTTCAACAAATGCACCGTAGTCGGTCAGGTTGGTCACCTTGCCGAACAAACGGGTGTTTTGTGGGTAGCGACGTGCCAGACCGATCCATGGATCTTCGCCAAGCTGCTTGACGCCCAGGGAGACGCGGCTCTTTTCCTGATCGAACTTGAGGACCTTGGCTTCGATTTCCTGACCCACCTGCAGAACTTCGGATGGGTGACGAACACGGCGCCATGCCATGTCGGTGATGTGCAGCAGACCGTCGATGCCGCCCAGATCCACGAACGCACCGTAATCGGTGATGTTCTTGACGATACCTTTGACGATAGCGCCTTCGGACAGGGTTTCCAGCAGTTTCTGACGCTCTTCGCCCATGGAGGCTTCCAGCACAGCGCGACGCGACAACACGACGTTGTTACGCTTGCGATCAAGCTTGATAACCTTGAATTCCAGGGTCTTGCCTTCGTATGGCGTGGTGTCCTTGACAGGACGCAGATCAACCAGCGAACCGGGCAAGAATGCACGGATGCCGTTGGTCATGACGGTCAGACCGCCCTTGACCTTACCAGTGATGGTACCGTTGACCAGTTCGCCGGACTCAAGTGCTTGCTCGAGGGACAACCAGGCCGACAGACGCTTGGCGCGGTCGCGGGACAGGATGGTGTCGCCGTAGCCGTTTTCAAAGGCGTCGATTGCCACGGAAACAAAGTCACCCGCTTGAACTTCCAGCTCGCCCTGATCGTTCAGGAACTCTTCCAGAGGGATCAGTGCTTCGGACTTCAGGCCAGCATTGACCAGAACGTAGTTGTGGTCAATACGCAGAACCTCGGCGGAGATAACTTCGCCGCTTTTCAGGTCTTGGTTTTTAATGCTTTCTGCAAACAAATCGGCAAAGCTTTCGCCGCCCGTTGCGTCTGTGTGAAGGTTAGTGGACATTAAATCAATCCGTTAGCCAAAATGGCCATAAAAAACACACCAGGCAGAACCCGGTGGAGTGAACAAAGCCCGATCAGCACGGGATTAGGCTGTCGGGACCGCAATACCCGACCAAAGGTCGAGCACCTTATTTACAACTTCCTGGATGCTGAGCTGGGAAGAATCCACAATGTGGGCCCCCGGCGCAGGCACAAGCGGGGCGTGGGTTCGAGAACGATCACGTTCGTCGCGCGCACGCAAGTCCGCCAAAAGACTCGTAAGATTAGCAGAAATACCCTTTTCGCTCAACTGTTTACAGCGTCTTTGGGCTCGCACTTCTGCATCTGCCAGCAAAAATATCTTTAAAGGCGCGTCCGGGAACACAACGGTGCCCATATCGCGCCCATCGCCCACCAAACCGGGCGCAACGCGAAAATCCCGCTGCCGTTGCAAAAGTGCCTCACGCACCAGCGGCAAGGCGGCCACTTGCGAGGCCAGATTTCCCACCTCCTCCTGACGGATGGCATCGCTGACATCATCGCCATCCATATAGATATAGGGGTAGTCAAAACGCACGTTCAGGTTTTGTGCAGCGCCCTGGACCTGAGCCTCGTCCTGTACATCCACGCCGCGACGCAGGCAGGATAACGCGGTCAAACGATACAAGGCACCGCTGTCCAACGTGTGCCAGCCCAGTCGCTGCGCGACCAGGGAAGCAATCGTCCCTTTACCGGAAGCGGTAGGACCATCAATGGTAATGACGGGAATACGCTGCTCTGTCATACCTGCACCAATTGTTCAAAAACAGAAAAATACTCGGGAAAGGTCTTGCTGACGCAGGCGGGATCCAGAATCGTGACCGGCACCGGGCCAAAGCTGGCCAGTGAAAAACACATGGCAATGCGGTGATCATCATAGGTTTCAATGCTGGCTGAACGCCATTGATCGGCCGCAATAGGATGCACAGTCAGCCAATCCGGCCCGGATTCCACTGTCGCGCCCAGTTTACGCAATTCGGCCTGCATGGCATCAATACGGTCGGTTTCCTTCACACGCCAACTGGCGATATTGCGCAGGGTACACGGACCATCGGCGAACATGGCCATGGCAGCGGCTGTCATGGCCGCATCAGGAATGTGGTTGAAGTCCAGATCAAAGGCCTTGAGCTTGTCGCCCTTGGCTACACACAGCCCCGAAACAATCAGCTCGTTGGCATGGCGCTCGATACGGGCACCCATGGCCTCAGCCACATCGGCAAACTGAATATCGCCTTGCA
This sequence comes from Alcaligenes faecalis, assembly GCF_041521385.1. Classification (NCBI taxonomy): domain Bacteria; kingdom Pseudomonadati; phylum Pseudomonadota; class Betaproteobacteria; order Burkholderiales; family Alcaligenaceae; genus Alcaligenes; species Alcaligenes faecalis. The sequence continues at coordinate 427,301 of NZ_CP168006.1, forward strand.
GACTTTCTGTGCCCACACCCTGAATGCACAGCGGCCCACCGCCAATAGCTCCCAAGGCAATGAAATACGAGGCCGACGAGGCATCGCCCTCCACCGCATACAAACCGGGGCTGACGTAAGCCGCATCGGCAGGGACAGTAAAACCACTCCAACCGTCGCGCTCCACCTGCACACCGAAACGCGCCATCATGGCCAGCGTAATCTCAATATAAGGCTGGGAAATCAACTCCCCTTCCACGTCGATACGTAGGGGCTGGCCCGTACGAGCAGTCAACAAGGGAGCGGCCATCAACAAGGCGGTCAAAAATTGGCTGGATACCGAGCCTTTTACCGACACACGACGCTGATCCGCTTGGGCCAACTCGCCAATCGCCAGGGGTGGATAGCCTTCCGCACCCAGGTAGTGCACCTCGGCCCCCAGGCTGCGCAGCGCATCCACCAAATCCCCAATGGGGCGCTCGTGCATGCGAGCAATACCGCTGAGATTGAAACGGCCGCCCATCAAACCCAAGGCAGCAGTCAAGGAACGGAAGGCCGTACCGGCATTACCCAAAAACAAGTCGGCATCGCGATGTGCAAAAGGAGCACCACCGTTGATCACTACTGTGCCCTGCCCCAGATCCTGTACCGCCACGCCCATTTGCTGCAGCGCAGCCATCATGACACGGGTGTCGTCCGAATGCAGCAAGCCTTCCAGGCGCGTTTGCCCTTGAGCCAAAGCGGCCAACAACAGGGCCCGATTGGAAATGCTCTTGGACCCTGGCAATTGCAGTTGTCCGCTGGCGCGACTGACGGGGTTCAAAACAAGACTGTCGCTCTGGCTCATTGCAAACCACTCCTACTTGCCCAAAAACGGCGTGCCAAGGCAGCACGCTCTAAAAATTCGTATAAAGCCTGACCATCCTGGTCCTGCAAAGCCTGCTCAGCCTGATCCAGGGCCTGACGTACTTCCTGCAATTGACCCAAAACAGCCTCGCGGTTGCTCAGGAAAATATCGCGCCACACTTCGGCCGAGCCGGCCGCAATGCGGGTGAAATCCCGAAAGCCAGTCCCTGCCAAGGCGAAGCGTTGATCCGAATTGGTACTGGAGGCCACCTGCCACATAAAGACGGAGGACAAAAAGTGTGGCACATGACTGACCGATGCCAGCACCTCATCGTGCGTTGCCGGGTCCATCAGCATAACCCGCGCCCCGCAAGCCTCCCACACGGCAATCAAACGCTCGCGTGCGCTGGCACTGTTTTCTTCCAGGGGAGTCAAAATGACGTTGCGACCATCGTACAGATCAGCGCGCGCCGCTTCGGGACCTACGGTTTCTGCGCCGGCAATGGGGTGACCGGGGACAAACTGGCCAATACGATCACCCAGCGCCTCCCGCGCCACACTGACCACATCGACTTTGGTGCTGCCTGCGTCGCTAATCAGGGTATGGTCGCGCAAATGGGGACGCAGGGTTTGCAATGCCGAAGCCATCGCTCCAATAGGCGTAGCCAACACAATCAAGTCCGCTTGCTGCGCGGCTTGTTCCAGCGTGGCGACCTCGTCGATCAAGCCCAGCTCCTGGGCGCGTCGCACGCTTTTTAGCTGCCGACCAACGCCCAATACTTTCCCTACCGCCCCAGCGCGTTTCAGTGCCAGAGCCAAAGAGCCCCCAATCAAACCGACTCCAACGACCGCCAGCACCGGCACCAAGGGCGGCGGCGCCATAGTTTCTGATGACGCTATCATGATTAATTCCGTTCCCTCTCAGGCCGTCCATGCCCCACGTATTACGTAAAAGAGCACAAGCAAAACCGGGATATTGATGCAGACTTTGCCAGACTGCTGCGTAAACTCCATCAAAGGATTAAAGCAACGCGCAAAGCCTCTATTCTGTCTAGCCAGCTCTTGATGAAACAGTGCCCCAAGCAACTGCTCAAGACATACCGAAACAAGCAGGTCCTGTGCAAGCCACTCGTCCTAAACAGGCATGTCCTAAACAGGCACGTCCTAAAAAGACAATAAGGCCGTGAGGCCCCCCAGGTCTTTCTTGTTTCTGATGCTTAAAAGTCGTTTACGGGGTAAGAACCCAGAATCTTGAAAAAGGCGACTTGTTTCTTCAGCTCTGCCAAAGCAGCAGCCATGGCTGGCTCATCACGATGGCCGATCAGGTCTACGTAGAAATAATATTCCCACTGCCCTGTCCGTGCAGGACGCGACTCCAGGCGAGTCATGGACACACCATGCACCGCCAAAGGAGACAGCATGTCATAGACAGCGCCAGCCCGGTTGGGCACCGCCAGAATAATGCTGGTCTTGTCATTGCCGCTAGGCAAGGACTCGATATTACCAATGGCCAGGAAACGGGTGCGGTTGTGCGGATCGTCCTGAATACCGGCTTCGACCACCCCCAGACTCCAGGCAGTGACGGCCGTATTACCCGCAATCGCCGCCACAGTGGGATCGGAGGCCGCAATGCGAGCCGCTTCCGCGTTACTGGAGGCGGCTTCACGCAAAAGCTGAGGGTAATGCTTTTGCAGCCAGTTCTGACACTGGGCCAAGGCCTGCGGATGGGCCATCACACGGGTAACGCCCTCCATGGTGCCAGTTTGGGTGAGCAGATTGTGATGTACACGAATCGAACGCTCGCCCAAGACACGCAAAGGCGAGTTCAGCAGCAGATCCAGCGTGCGATTCACCGCCCCTTCTGTCGAGTTCTCGACAGGCACCATTCCCACTTCAGCCTGACCCACTTCGACGCTACGGAAAACCTCGTCGAAGGAATCGCACTGCAGACCATCCAGAGCATGACCAAAATGTTCGTATGCCGCCTGCTCGGAAAAAGAGCCCTGCGGGCCCAGATAAGCCACGCGCAAGACGCTCTCCAGACCACGGCAGGCAGAGATAATCTGCCCCCAAACGGCTTCGACTGCTGCTGGTGTGAACGGGCCATCATTTTCAGACTGCAAGCGACGCACAATACGTGCCTCGCGTTCAGGTTTGAGGATGACTTCCTCTGTATTGAAATCCTGCTTGATCTTGCCCACTTCCAAAGCCGCACGAGCACGCTCGTTGAGCAGCTCCAGGATCTGGCGATCCAGCTCATCAATACGATTGCGCCACGGGAGCAGGCGCTCAGTTAAGGTATTAGCCATTCCGTCGTTCAAAATCAGTCATGAAGTCGATAAGTGCCTGCACACCCTCCAGCGGCATGGCGTTATAGATCGAAGCGCGCATACCACCCACGCTCTTGTGCCCTTTCAGGGAGGTCAAACCCGCTGCCGTAGCCTGCTCCAGGAACAAGGCGTCCAAGGACTGATCACGCAACAGGAACGGAACGTTCATGCGCGAGCGATACGCCGGATGCACGGTATTGGTATAGAACTCGGAGGCATCCAGAAAGCCATACAAGGCTTCGGACTTGGCCGCATTGCGGGCCTGCATGGCCGCCACACCCCCCTGGCGCTCCAGCCACTTGAACATCAGGCCAGCCATGTAGATCGAGTACGTAGGTGGCGTGTTGAACATGGACTGCTGCTTTTCGATGTTGGCGTAGTTGAACGCCGACGGGCACAGGTCCATGGCATGACCCAGCAAATCCTTGCGTATCATCATCAAGGCAATACCGGACATGCCGGCATTTTTCTGAGCGCCCGCGTAAGCAACCGAGACACGCGAAAAATCAATCGGGCAGGACAAAATATTGGACGACACGTCGGCAACAACGGGGACATCCAGTTGGGGAACATCATTGAACTCAACGCCACCAATGGTTTCATTGGTGCAGACGTGTAAATAAGCCGCGTCCGGGCGCACGTCCCATTGGGAAGGCTTGGGAAACCAAGTCCAGGGCGCCCACTCTTTGCCCTGATCCTGCCACACCTGACCGCTGGTACCGGCAACGCGAATGTCGCCATAACGCTGAGCCTCTTCGCATGACTTGACCGACCAACTCCCCGAAAGCACGTAGTCGGCCTTGCCACTGCCATTGCGCTGAATCAGGTTCAAGGGCAACAGGCCGTTCTGGCCTTGCGCCCCACCCTGCACAAACAGCACGGCGAAGTCATCGGGCACGGACAGCAAGGCGCGCAAATCGGCTTCCGCCTCATCACGCACACCCATGTAGTCCTTGCTACGATGGCTCATTTCCATGATGGACATGCCAGTGCCGTGCCAATCGGTCATTTCAGCGGCAGCTTGTTCCAGCACCTCCAACGGCAGCATCGACGGGCCTGCCGAAAAATTCCATACACGCATTACTCGTTTTCCTCGCCAGAAGAGTCCGCCTGATCTTGGGCGGAATCAGTTTGATTGTCCTGCTCAAGACCTTCTGGCGCCTGACCGTCTTCGCCCAGCTCGGCATCGACCTCATCGTCGGTCTCGACCACACGGTACACACCCGACAGTTCGCTGCCGTCATCCACGCTGATCAAGGTCACACCTTGCGTTGCACGACCCATCTCGCGAATCTCAGCCACACGGGTCCGGACCAACACTCCTGCATTGGTAATCAGCATGATTTCATCGGACTCACGAACCAGGACGGCCCCCACAACCTTGCCATTACGGGCCGAGGTCTGAATGGCAATCATGCCCTTGGTGCCACGACCGTGACGCGTGTATTCACCAATAGGAGTCCGCTTGCCAAAACCATTCTCGGTAGCGGTCAACACGGATTGCGTTTCGTCTTCGGCCACCAGCAAGGCGATCACGGACTGACCGTCTTCCAGCGTCATGCCACGCACACCACGGGCTGCTCGGCCCATTGGGCGCACATCACCTTCGTCAAAGCGCACCGCCTTGCCGGCGTCAGAGAACAACATGACGTCGTGCACACCGTCGGTCAGTTGAGCACCGATCAGGTAGTCGCCCTCGTCCAGACCCACAGCAATAATGCCGGCCTTGCGAGGGTTGGAGAAATCGGACAGCGGGGTCTTCTTGACCGTGCCGCGCGAGGTCGCCATGAACACGAACTGATCTTCGCTGAATTCCTTGACGGACAGCACCACGTTGATCTTCTCGCCCTCTTCCAGAGGGAACATATTGACGATAGGACGGCCACGCGAGTTGCGCGAACCTTGAGGCACTTCCCAGACCTTGAGCCAGTACACACGGCCACGGTTGGAGAAGCACAGCAGGTAATCGTGGGTATTGGCAATGAACAGCTTGTCGATCCAGTCGTCCTCTTTCATGGCGGTGGCTTGCTTGCCACGGCCACCACGACGCTGGGCCCGGTATTCGGACAGCGGCTGGCTCTTGATATAGCCGGTATGCGAGAGCGTCACCACCATATCCATCGGGGTGATCAAGTCTTCGGTATCCAGCTCGGTCGCGTTGTGCTCGATTTGCGAACGACGAACGTCCTTGCCGGTGGCCGAGAACTCGTCGCGCACAGCGATCAGTTCATCCCCAATAATGGCAGACACGCGAGCCGGGTTAGACAGAATGTCCAGCAAGTCGGCAATCTTGTCCATGACCTCGCGGTACTCGTTAACAATCTTGTCCTGCTCCAGGCCGGTCAAACGCTGCAAGCGCATATTCAAAATCTCTTGGGCCTGGACTTCGCTCAGACGGTACAGACCTTCGGAGCTCATGCCGAATTCATCACCAAGATTATCAGGACGGTAAGCCTGACGGCCGCCCACAATGGCGCTGGTGTCGGCACGGGCCAACATCTCGCGCACCAGACCGGAATCCCAGGAGCGAGCCATCAGCTCGACGCGGGCAACCGGGGGCGTTGGAGCGGCCTTGATGATTTCAATGAACTCATCAATATTAGCCAGTGCCACAGCCAGACCTTCCAGCACATGGCCGCGCTCACGCGCTTTGCGCAGTTGGAACACGGTACGGCGTGTCACCACTTCACGGCGGTGGCTCAGGAAGTAATCCACCAACTGTTTCAGGTTGAGCAGACGGGGCTGGCCATCGACCAGCGCCACCATGTTCATCCCGAAGGTTTCTTGCAACTGCGTATTCTTGTAGAGGTTGTTCAGTACAACTTCCGGCACTTCGCCGCGCTTCAGTTCAATGACCAGACGCATGCCGTCCTTGTCGGACTCGTCGCGAATATCGGAGATACCCTCGATGCGCTTTTCGTTGACCAGCTCGGCAATACGTTCTTGCAGCGACTTCTTGTTGACCTGATAAGGGATGGCGTCGACCACGATGGCCTGACGGTTGCCCTTTTCCATGTCTTCAAAGTGCGTGCTGGCACGCATGATGACGCGGCCACGACCCGTGCGATAGCCTTCGCGCACACCGGACATGCCATAAATAATGGCGCCAGTCGGGAAGTCGGGGGCCGGGATGTATTCGATCAGTTCATCAACCGTGCACTCGGGGTGGCTCAGGCAGTACAGACAGCCATTGACCACTTCAGCCAGGTTATGCGGCGGAATATTGGTGGCCATACCCACGGCAATACCCGAGCTGCCGTTAACCAGCAGGTTGGGCAGACGCGAAGGCAACAGGGCCGGTTCTTTTTCGCTGCCATCATAGTTAGGCACGAAATCCACGGTTTCCTGGTCAATATCGGCCAGCAGTTCGTGAGCGATTTTGGCCAGACGGATTTCGGTATAACGCATGGCCGCGGCGTTATCCCCGTCGATGGAACCAAAGTTACCTTGTCCGTCGACCAGGGTGTAGCGCATGGAAAAGTCCTGCGCCAGACGCACGATAGTGTCATAGACGGCAGAGTCACCATGAGGGTGGTACTTACCGATCACATCACCGACGATACGAGCCGACTTCTTATAGGCACGATTCCAGTCGTTATTGAGTTCATGCATGGCGAACAGAACACGGCGATGCACGGGCTTCAAACCATCTCGCACGTCAGGAAGAGCACGGCCCACAATCACGCTCATGGCGTAATCGAGGTAGCTGCGGCGCATCTCCTCTTCAAGCGAAACGGGAAGCGTCTCCTTGGCAAAGGAATCCATAGGTCAATTCTTTATAGATATGGGTTAAGCAGTAAGCCAGCCGTAAACGGACAAGAGGAAATTCTAGCACTTTCACATAGAGGGACGCAGCGTAGCGCGGCGACAAGGCGGACGATATGCCATTGAAACGGTCGATCCACCAAAAAACCCATCGTCCACTAATCGGATCGATCAGAAATGAGAGAAGCAGGGCCACCCTCCCGTTGTTGCCTAAAACCAACAATAACGGGAAAGAACAAGGCTAATTCCACGCATCTTCACGAATCGTTCCTTGTCCCCCTCACGCATAAGGCCGAAATGTCTTAAGATTCGACCTAACACGCATGAAACCCAGCGCAAGCAAGTCTTTGTTCCGTTCAAAGGATTGCTATACTGGTTCCGTTAATCAGCGGCAGGGGTTCGCTGCGGTCACTTAACAGCATCAGCTCAACGAGGAGAAATATGAACAAACCCTCCAAAATCGCACTTGTACTCGCCATTGCCGCCGCATCGGCCACTAGTGCAGTTTCCGCACAAGAGTCCGGCGAAGTTAACAACTGGCGCAATCCGTTCGGCGACGTTTGGAAAAACGGCACCAACGAACTGTGCTGGCGCAACAACTTCTGGACACCTGCTACAGGTATTCCAGGTTGTGACGGTGTGCCCGTTGCCCAAGCCCCCGAAGCTCCTGTCGTCGCTCCTACCGTCACTAAAGTGACGTTGAACGCTGACACTTTCTTCGACTTCGACAAATCCACTATCAAGCCAGAAGGCCGCCAGGTTCTGGATCAAGTGGCTGACACTGTTCAGGCCATCGATCTGGAAACTCTGATTGCTACCGGTCACACTGACTCGATCGGCGCCGAAGCTTACAACCAGAAGCTGTCCGAGCGTCGCGCCAATGCTGTTAAAGCATACTTGGTCAACAAAGGTGTACCTGCTGACCGTATCTACACCGAAGGCAAGGGCGAAGCCAACCCCGTGGCGTCCAACAAGACCCGCGAAGGCCGCGCTCAAAACCGTCGCGTAGAAATCGAAATCGTGGGCAACCGCAAGTAATTCTTGCTGCATCACGTATTTCTGTAGCTAAGGCTACAATTAAGGCTCCGCTTTTGCGGGGCCTTAATTTTTTTGGATAAGCCATGACTGCTTCCGCTGCCACTAACCTCAATGTCGATCCCGCAGAGATCGATAAATTCAGTGCACTGGCCTCCCGCTGGTGGGACCCAGACAGCGAGTTCAAACCGCTGCACGCCATCAACCCTTTGCGTCTGGACTGGATTCTGTCCTACACCGGCTCCCTGGCGGGCAAACAGGTATTGGACGTCGGTTGTGGGGGGGGGATTCTGTCAGAAAGCCTGGCTCAGACTGGTGCCGACGTAACCGGCATTGATCTGGCCGAGCGGTCCTTGAAGATTGCTCGCCTGCATAGTCTGGAATCAGGTGTGCCGGTTAAATACGACATGATCAGTGCCGAAGACATGGCCGATCAGCACCCTGGTCGCTTTGATGTCGTCACCTGCATGGAAATGCTGGAACACGTCCCTGATCCGGGCTCCATCATTGCAGCCTGCGCCAAGTTGGTCAAACCTGGGGGCTGGGTCTTTTTCTCGACCCTGAACCGCAACCCCAAATCCTTCTTGTTTGCCATTGTGGGCGCCGAGTATCTCTTGCGTCTGATCCCCAAAGGCACACACAGCTATGATGGCTTCATCAAGCCCAGCGAGCTGATTTCCTCGGCCCGTCGCAGTGGCCTGGATGCCCTCGCCCTGAAAGGCCTGGAATACAACCCGATTACCGAGCACTATCGCCTGTCCGGCGACACCTCCGTCAACTACCTGCTGGCCAGCCGCCGCCAACGCTAAGCCCCCATGAATAAACTGGTCCTATTCGATTTTGACGGCACCTTGGCCGATTCCGCGCCGGATCTGGCGGCCACAGCCAATCGCATGCGCAAGGAACATGGCCTGCCCGAGCTGCCTTACAACGCTTTGCGTCCGTATGCCTCACACGGCGCCCGCGGTCTGCTCAAGGTAGCCCTGGATATCAACCCTGATCATCCCAACTATGCTGAACTGCGAGCACAGTTCTTGCAGAACTATCACGATCACATGACAGAGTTGACCCACTTGTTTGAGGGCATAGCCCCCATGCTCAAACAATTGGAGCAAGCGGGCTACACCTGGGGCATTGTCACCAACAAGCTCGAGTACCTGGCCCTGCCATTGATTCGCCACCTGGGCCTGTCGCAATCGTGTGCCGTGACGGTAGGCGGCGACACGACCCAACATACCAAGCCGCATCCCGAGCCTCTGCTGTACGCTGCCCGACAAGCCGGCTTTGCACCGGCAGACTGTCTGTATGTGGGCGATGACCTGCGTGACATTCAAGCAGGCCAGGCGGCTGGCATGGCGACCATGGTTGCCGCCTACGGCTATTGCGCTGGCGACGACAGTATCAGCACTTGGCAGGCTGATCTGACCGTGCACCACGCAAGAGATATCTGGGAAGGCGTAGAACGCTGGGCGAATGGCCAGTTGCCCAATCCCACCCCGCTGACCAACTGAACAGACTCAAGGCAGCAGCTCCGACAGGCGCTGCTGCATCCACACAGCCACCGGCGCCAACGATTGCCCCTGTCGCCACAACATCTGCACGGGCAAAGGTGGCAAGGCCAGCTCCTTGCAATGCAGTTGCGCTAATTTATTGCGCAGGTTCTCATACTCCGCAATATTCAAGGGCAGCATCGCCCAGCCCAAGCCATCAGCCACCATATCGGCAATCACGTAAAAGCTATCCGAGCGCCACACGCTGGGGCTGATCACTATCTGCTCCACCCCTTCGATATGAATCAGCAGTTGTCTATGCGCTGTCAGCTCTTTACGACTGACCTGCTGTTGACTGGCTAGCAGGTGCGTACGCGCAACACAAATCGCTTGGGGCACGGCTCCGATATAACTTTGTGCAAAAGAACTGGCATCAGCCCCACGATCAAACTGAATGGCTACATCCGAGCGCCCCTCGGCCAGGTAATTCATGACCTCGGATGCCGTCCCATTGCAAATCGTCAACTCCAGTGCAGGCCAACGCACCGCCAGCTCTTTCAGCAATATACGCAGCGGCTCCTGAGGCAAAGCCTCATCAAGACCAATTTCCAATCGGGCCGACTGCCCCTTTGACAAGTCCAGAGCACGGCGACTCAGACCGTCTGCCTGACGCAACAAAGCCTTGGCTTCGAGCAACATGATTTCACCTGGTAGCGTCAAGCTCAAGGTTCTCCGTGAGCGATCAAACAACTCCAGGTTCAAGTCGGCTTCCAGCAGGGAAACTGAGGTACTGACAGCAGACTGCACTTTGCCCAGCTCCTTGGCCGCTTGCGTCATGGAACCAGTTTCAGCCACGGCCACAAAATGTCGAATACGTTCTAAAGTCCAATCCATCCATCTATTTTATAGATGCTAATCAACTTTGTCTGTTGATAATATTGATAGATCATAGTAGCTTTCCTATCCTTCTGGCTTTATATGCTGCACAGCTCGATTACCCATCAAGCCCAAACTGCTCCCCTGTCTCCAAGCCGTCGCTGGTTGATCCTGGCGATTGTCTCGGCAGCCCTTTTACTGATCGTGGTGGACATGACGGTGCTCTACACCGCCCTGCCACGCTTGACGCATGATCTGCAGGCTTCGGCCTCGGACAAGCTCTGGATCGTCAACAGCTATGCCCTGGTCGTCTCCGGACTGCTTCTGGGCATGGGCACCCTGGGAGACCGTCTGGGACACAAACGCCTGTTTCTGTCTGGCCTGGCCACTTTTGGGCTGGCCTCGATCGCAGCAGCCTACTCCCCCAACCCAACCACCCTCATTGCCGCACGCGCGTTTCTGGGGGTGGCAGCCGCCATGATGATGCCGGCCACCTTGTCGCTGATCCGCATCACTTTTCACGATGAACGCGAACGTGCCGTGGCCTTTGGGGTCTGGTCTTCCATTGCGTCGGGCGGAGCCGCTTTTGGTCCGGTCCTGGGTGGCTTCTTGCTGGAACATTTCTGGTGGGGATCGGTCTTTCTGATCAACGTCCCCATTGTGCTGATCGCCTTGCCTCTAGGCTGGCTGCTGGTCCCCAGATCCACCCCGAATACGTCCCGCCCCTGGGATATCAAAGGATCATTGTTGATCATGGTGGGCCTGGTTGCCAGCACCTTGGCAATCAAGGAAATGGGCAAGTTGCACATCAACTGGGGCCTGGTCACTCTTGCCCTGCTTACTGGCATTGCCTTTCTAAGCTGGTTTGTCCGTCAACAAAATCGCAGCCCTTTTCCTTTGCTGGATTTTTCCCTGTTCAAGGACTCAACCTTGAGCACGGCTGTATTGTCTGCACTGACGGCCTCAGCAGCCCTGATTGGCATGGAACTGGTCTTTAGCCAACGATTGCAGTTAGTGCTGGGTTTCTCGCCCTTAGAAGCAGGTATGGCGATTCTGCCCTTGCCTCTCGCCGCTTTTGTCTCAGGCCCGCTGGCTGGCCGTCTGCTGGTCATCATTGGCAGCAAGCGCCTGTTGATTGCTTCCCTGAGTCTGGCTGGAGCGGGCATGGCCGCCTATCTCCTGTGGCATAACAGCGCACAGTTACTGCAAGTGATCAGCCTGGTCATGCTTGGACTGGGTATCGGTGCGGCCATGACCGCCGCCTCCAGCACCATTATGCAAAGCGTGCCGCCTTCGCGCGCCGGCATGGTGGCTTCAGTCGAGGAAATGTCTTACGAGCTAGGGGGCGCGCTGGGCGTGACCATTATGGGTAGCCTACTGTCCTTCGTGTACAGCGCCAGCTTGATCTTGCCACAGGAATTAAGTGATCGCGCCTTGGCTTACGACAGTCTGGATCAAGCCTTGCTCATAGCAGAAACCATGCCGCAAGGTCTGGCTCTGACCCTAAGTGAATTGGCCCGCGACTCTTTTGACAAAGGCTATATTGTCGTATTGGCCAGTTGCACGGTTTTACTGCTGATGGCAGCCGTGGCAGTCTGGTACTTTCAGCGCAACCCGAACCGCCACGCTACTCGTGCCCATTAAGCTTTTTGCAACAGCGCCAACTTGTCGGTCTGAGTCGCCCAATACTCGTGATCCGGCAAGGGCGCTTTTTGTTGGCTGATGCGTTTCCAGGACGGGTTCTCGCTCAAGCTCCGGTTCAGCTCCACATAGACCTGCTGCTCGGGCGTCACATCCTGATCGCTGACAATAGCACCTACTGGGCACTCAGCGACACAGATGGAACAATCAATGCATTCGTCGGGATGGATGACCAGAAAATTCGGGCCTTCAAAAAAGCAATCCATGGGACACACCGTCACACAATCGGTGTACTTGCACTGAATGCAGGCTTGCGTCACTACGTAGGTCATGGAACAACTACTTCAACAAACAAAGACGGGCATAGCATAACAGTTGCACATGAACATCATGTGATCACTGTCGGCTATGCCCTAAGTCCTCAAGCTGCACTCCGGCTTTTTTTTGCAGCGGCTAAAGCCGCCTGACACCTTAGATGGCCGAAGCCTTCGCGGGCAGGAACTGGAAGGGTTTGGCTGGCTTGAAGTGCTCCAGTGCCTCACCCATATAGACCGTGCTTTGCTCAGGCCCCAGATCCAGCTTCATGACCTTGCCGGTTTCAGCCGAGAAATCGACCTTCTTCATATCCACCCAGAACGCCCCAGGCGACAGTACCGAATCAAAGTAGTACAGGCTGCGCTGGTGGTCGAACACCGTGCGCCAGCGAGTGGAGGAGTTATTGGGCTGATCAGGCACGGTCATGCCGTAAGGAGTGGACGCGTTGCGCATCACGCTCAGCACACTGGCCACGGCCTTGTCATCGCTCAGATTGCGTGGCACGGCATCAATGTAGAAAGAAGCGCGAGCAAAACGGTCAGCGGCACGACTGGTGCCCGGCAACATATTCATGCCCCCTACCGATTGCCAGTAATCGCGGATAGCCAACTGCTGATCAAAGGTCGGCGAGTTCGTCATGACCTGATAGTTGCGGCTGTGGTGGATATGCTGCTTGCCGTCGATGTACTCAATAATGGCACTATCACCGGAAGAGTCCGACATGGACAAGTGCAAGGTCGCCAAACGCTCTTCGTTAGGGACTTTATCGCTGATCACCACGAAGGGATTCTTTTCCAAGGCGGCCACCGCTTCAGCCACTGTTGCGAAATTATCCAGTACGTACTGCCCCCACAAAGACATGCTCAAGGTTTTGTCGCCCTTTTGAGGGGTGGGGTACTCCGACTCCACCAACCACAGCAAATTGACGTTCAGTCCCTTTTCGTTGGCGCCGTCTGTCGAAGCCAGGTCATAACCCGACGCAATCACGCTGCCATATTTGGATGTCCATTCAATCGACGATGGACCTGCTTCACCGTTGCGCTTGGCGCCACGAGGAAAAATCCAGAGGTTGGTTCCAACGTCCAGCTTCCAATCCATGGAACGGCCGGTAATCACCTGACCGTTATCACCCAGAAAAACAGCTCGGGTACACGCCTGAGAGGCCGCAGGCACTAAAGCCAGCCCAACTGCGCACGCCAGCAAAGTACGACGACATTTTTTTAGCAACATCTTTCTCTCCAGAGAGGGCTAGCCGCCCAATCAATGAAACCCAAAACCGACTGTTTTCACAGCCGATACATTGGACACGTGTGTAACAAAAACAGGATTGAGGCAGTGCGTCAAGCCATGTGGCCCGTTGTGGCAGAAGACCTACAAATACATAAAAAAGAGCCCTCTTGATTTGAGAATGACAGCGACTGGATAATAATAACCGTTCTCATTTTTGTTCCTTGTGCTGATTTTTATGTCTCTCTTGTTTCCACTTTCTCCAGTTGCCCGTGCCGTAGCCATTCTTGCTGGCTCCATCGCCCCCTTCTCCTGTTCCTTGGCCCAACAGAGCGTCAACCAGCTCGACAACATCGTGGTTACGGCTTCCGGCTTTGAGCAAGCGGTTCAAGACGCCCCCGCCTCCATCAGCGTCGTTCCACGTACCGAACTAGAAAAGAAAGCCTACCGCGACGTCACCGACGCCTTACGGGATGTTCCCGGCGTTGTGATTACAGGTGGTGCAAGTAGCAGCGATATCAGTATCCGAGGCATGGCGTCGGCCTACACCTTGATTCTGGTTGACGGCAAGCGGCAAAACTCGCGTGAGACACGTCCCAACAGCGATGGTGCAGGTATCGAACAAGGCTGGTTGCCCCCCATGCAGGCAATCGAACGTATTGAAGTGATCCGCGGCCCCATGTCGTCCTTATATGGTTCGGAAGCCATGGGCGGGGTGATCAACATTATCACCCGCAAAGTCCACCAGGAATGGACCGGCTCGCTGCGCACCGAAGGCACCATCCAAGAAGATTCAAAGTCCGGCAATATCTATCAAGGCAATTTTTATCTGGCAGGCCCCATCAAGAAAGACATGCTGGGGCTGCAGATTTATGGCCAGGAATCCCGTCGCAATGAAGACAAAATTCTCGACGGCTTCAACAAGCAAAATACATCCTCGGGTACCGTCAAACTGACCTTGACGCCTTCGGCCAAACACGATTTTACCGCCGAGTTCTCACGGACTTTGCAAGAACGCACCTCTACGCCCGGCAAAAGCATGCCAGCCGAAACCTGCGGCAGAAACGGCACATGCGCACCCAACGAGCTCTCCACGAGCAAGTATTCTCGCAATGTGTTCTCCGTGGGCCACAACGGTCGCTGGGGACGGGCTGTTTCCAACACCTATGTACAACGTGAAGAGATTGATAACCCCGGCCGTAGCATGTTCCTGAAAAATACCGAGTTCAATACGCAATGGAGCCTGCCTTTAGGCGACCACATGCTGACCTCGGGCTTTCAATATCTGCATGAGCAACTGCGTGACAACGGCAATCAGTACAAGCCCGATGTCAATCGCCTGAGCCGAGAGCAATGGTCGGTATTCGCGGAGGACGAATGGAGCATGACCGACAACTTTGCCCTGACTGGCGGCTTGCGCATGACTCACGACGAGAACTATGGCAATCACTGGACTCCACGTCTTTATGGTGTCTGGCATGCCACCGAGCAACTGACCTTGAAGGGCGGTGTCTCCTCGGGTTTCAAGGCCCCCTCCCTGCGCTCTGCCGTGGCGGACTGGGGTCAGATCACCGGTGGTGGTGGCGTACCTGCCGTGATCGTTGGCAACCCGAACCTGAAGCCGGAAAAGAGCCTGAGCCAGGAACTGGGCATTGTGTGGGACAACCAGAACGGTATGGTCAACAGCCTGACCTTCTTCAATACGACCTTCAAAGACAAAATTACTGAAGTTCGACGGGGAGACTGTCCTAATCCTGATAACTTACCCATTTGTTCGTCCTATCCTGGTGGGCCTCAGATATATAAATTCGTAAGTGATCGAGTCAACGTAGACAAGGCCATCATGCGCGGTGTGGAAGCATCCACCACCTGGTCGATTACCGACGACCTGCGTTTGGCCGCCAACTATACCTACACCTACTCCAAGCAAAAGAGCGGTGAGTTCTCCGGCCAGCCTTTGAACAAGATGCCCAAACATATGTTTAATGCCACCCTGGATTGGGATGCCAATGAACAACTGGGCTTGTGGACTCGTGTCAACTACCGCGGCAAGACCTCGGACTACCTGAGCCGCACCCGCATGGCGCAAGGCACGCCTTCCTTTACCTTCCTGGATGCCGGCCTGAACTACAAGCTCAACAAGACCACCTCGTTTGGCTTTGGTATCTACAACATCCTTGACAAGCGCGTCACGGATGAGACCTTTGATGCTGTGTATGACGGCCGCCGTTACTGGGCTCAGCTCACTGTCGGTTTCTAAACACATCGCATCATGCAACATCAAAAACGGCCCTTTCCGGGCCGTTTTTTACACATCAGCTTAACGCATCCATTCAAAACTCCAGGCAAGCGAAAAAACCTGGCAATCTTGCGTAGCAATCCATGAGCTGATCCATCAAATACGCACTGTCTCGAGTTTCCAGAGCCAGCAGATTCTCCCGATAGTCCTCGTCAGCCAAACCAACCGCACTGCGCCCCGGATCAACACGGGCTCCGGCCAAAAGCTCGGACAACTTAGGGTCTTGCAAGCCCTCCAGGGCAGCGCGCAAGGACAGCTCTTGGTCAGTAAAACCGACTTGCCCGCCCTGGCCAGCTTGTAACGCCGCTTGCACTAGGGGCAACAAATTATCAATATCTTGCTTGCTAAGGTAAAACACATGCATGACACGTTCTCCACAGATTGGTGATCGGCGGTTCCAGCATACCGAAAGAAACAAGACAGGCGCTAGTACGCCATCATTTACAGAATTGAAAAGGAGTCCAAGACAAGGATGTGTAAACTCACTCACCTTCGCTGGCTACTGCTAGGATTATGGCCGCTGGCCTGCACGGCACAAGCTCAGGCGACGGATCCCCATTCGGCTGCCCTGTCCGACACCGGGGGCTCCCCACCTTACGCATTACAGATCACCCCCTACGCCTGGATTACCGGTTTATCCGGTGAGTCCTCGCCATTCAAACGCGCTCCCTCGCTGGATATCGAAAAATCCTTTTCCGATGTGCTGCACAATCTGCGCGCCGCCGCCTTTGTGAACACCTGGGCACGACGCAACCGCTATGTATTCAATGGCGATCTGCTCTACGTCAACACGCAAGAAAGTGAAGTAGTCGGTGGCTTGCCCTTGGTCGGCGCTGCCGAGGGGACGGTGGATACGCGGCTGTTCATGGCCACCTTGCAAGGTGGGTATCGTGTCTATGACTCCGAACAAGCCAGCATGGATGCACTGGCCGGTTTTTCGTATTGGGATATTCGCACCCGTGCCCATCTGAGCACGGCAGGCCGGACCAAACACCACGAAGAAAGCTTTAGCTGGGTTGACCCTATGATCGGGCTGCGTGCGTTCTATCGCTTCACCCCCGAGCTGTCCACGCATGCCCAGGTCCATCTAGGCGGTTTTAGTGTGGGCTCGCGCCTGAGCTATCAGGCCACGCTGACGCTGAACTACGACCTGTCGGAACATTTCTCCATTGCGGCCGGGTACAAAATGCTGGATGTGGATTATCGTCGCTCCGGCCACGTCTTTGACACGCGCATGTCAGGCCCCGTGCTGGGACTGAGCTGGCGCTACTAAGTTTCTTTTTGGAATGATTTTGTGTTTCAAGTCACTGCCCTCGTCTTTGCCCTGTATATCGTCTGGCGACTGATCAAACCATTGCCAATCAAACCCTGGATCAAGTGGCTGTTAAGTGCCTTGGCCATTGCCGCCACCCTGCACCATTACACCGTCGCCCTGTTCTGGGGCACCCGCGCGTCCCCGGAAATTCCCGCCCAAGTCATCATGATCTTGGGTTGGGCTTTTGGAACAGTCTTGCTGGCCACCTGCCTTACCTTGATCACCGATCTGGCAGGTTTGTTGATGCGCCTCCTGTACAAACCTGCCGGACTGATACTGCTGCGCTCACCCGCCTTGCGCGGTGTGCTGGGTATCGCCGCTGTCAGTCTTTCCGCATTGGGCGTGTGGCAGGCTGTGCAAGTTCCAGAAGTGAAATCCATCGACGTAAAGGTAAAGGGCCTCCCCCCTAGCCTGGATGGGTTCAAGCTGATGCAACTGACCGATCTGCACGCCAGTCGCCTGCTGCAAGGGCCGTGGGTACAGGCCATTGTGGACAAAACACAGGCCTTAAAACCGGACTTGATTGCCATTACGGGCGACTTGGTCGATGGCACGGTGAAAGCTCGCCGCGAAGATGTCGCCCCCTTGCAAGCCCTGTCTGCTCCCAAAGGGGTTTGGGTCATTGCAGGCAACCACGAGTACTACACCCAGTACCAGCCCTGGATAGAACACTTCAACAGCCTGGGGCTACGTTTGCTCCTAAATGAGCACAGCATTATTGAGCAAGGCGATGCCGCTTTTGCCTTGGCCGGCATCACGGACAAGTCAGCGGCCATGCATGGGCAGCCCACGCCCGATGTGGCTGCGGCAGTCGCCGGCATCCCGGTCGACATGCCCATCATCATGCTGGCCCATCGCCCCGATACCGCCAAAGAAAGCGCAGCGGCCGGCGTGGCTTTGCAACTGTCCGGCCATACTCATGGCGGCCATATTCTGGGCATGCACAAGATCGTGCAAATGGCCAATGACGGCTATGTAGGCGGACTGTATCAAGTCGATGATATGCAGCTCTATGTCAGCTATGGCGCCGGGCTGTGGCCAGGTTTCCCGCTGCGTCTGGGGCGCGCCTCGGAAATTACCTTGATTACCTTGCGCGCCCCCTGAATCTGAAACGCACACCAGAACATCAAGACACGCTGCGCAGCGCCCGTCGACACAGGCGCCGCACAGTGGCACTGCCCGGTAACTGCTCCTGCCATTGAGCACATAGACCGCGCACCCACTGTGGCTGATCCTTGGCTGCATCGTTCAAGTAATTGGCCACCGAGTCCTGCACATAGACGCTGCCATCCTGGTACAAGGCCTCCAGGATCGGCAACATCCGTTCCGGTTCCTTTTTCAGAATGGCGATATGTGCG
Organism: Alcaligenes faecalis; assembly: GCF_041521385.1. Taxonomy (NCBI): domain Bacteria; kingdom Pseudomonadati; phylum Pseudomonadota; class Betaproteobacteria; order Burkholderiales; family Alcaligenaceae; genus Alcaligenes; species Alcaligenes faecalis. Next base: position 445,777 of record NZ_CP168006.1, read on the forward strand.
CACCATACACCCCGAGGGCGCAAGGCTTCACATGCAAAGCGGCGCAGATACGCCGAGTCTGAATGCGCCCACTGTCGCAGAGCCTGAATCGATACCTCCAGCTCGGCGACCAGTTGAGGACGTACCGCCATCCAGGCCCATTCACGCACACCGAAATGCGGATCATCTGCCAAGGGACGCAGGACGTTCAGGCGCTGGGGCACGCTTAAGGACTCCCGCGCCCCCACCATAAAGCAGGCCCAGCCGCGCACCACATCGGCCGGATGATTCAGGCAACGCGTCCAGGCCATCTCACCATAGGTTTGCAGCAAATATTCCCCTATGGCTTTCATGCGCTTGAGAATACCCAGCTCGGCCAAGGTATCGATGTGATACGTGCCCGACTCATCCAGCTCTGGGAATACCGTTGCCACCAGTACACGCTGATCAATCGCCAGCGACTCGGTCAGGGTAAGGCTCTGGATTTCACCCTGGGACAGGGCCAATAAAATATCAGCGGGTATATCCGCGACCCTGGCATAACCCTTGCGGTTTTCTGTACTCATGATGCTTGTTCTCCTGCGGCCGCTTTGTTCAACAAGGTGCTTAGCTGCGCGCATTCCGCCTCGGACAAATGCTGGAACAACTCGCCAATCCACTGGGCATGAGTCGCGACCAGCATGTTGGCCAGCTTCGCCCCCTGGGGACTCAGTTTCACCATGACAGAACGCCGATCCGCCTCGGCCGCAAAGCGCAGCACCAAGCCCGCTTTCAGCAACCCATCCACCAGGGTTGTCACGGTTGCCCGCGTCACACCTGCCCGCTCAGCCAGGATGTGGGAGGGCATACCGTCGGGCGCCTCTTCCAGCAAAAACAAAAGCACAAAACGGGCTTCGCTCAAACCATGAGGTGCCAGCAAGGCGGCGCAGTCTCGATCAATACGGGCAGACAAGGACAGAAGCTGAAAACACAGAGACATGCCTTGAACATTGACGCCCTGCTGCTGCTCTGCGTGTGCGAGCAGGGCCTGATATTTCGCTTCTAGTTTCATAGTTTGATTTCAAATTATTTGATATCAAATCTTAATATTGGACGTCGTCAAAAACAAGAAGAATAAACATAAACAGATTTCACATCATGCCAATCCAATCCACAAAGCGAAATAAGCCTACCTAGTACGGAGCCTACTCAACAAGACAGCCGTTTTTTTGACAAAAAGAGTGTCGCCAAAACTCGACAATGCCACATTTTAAGCTTGATGCTTACAAGCAAGGCCTTCGCATGCGGTAAGGTAGAAGGCTTGGTCAGGCATCAGCCCTGCCCACTATCCTCTGCAGCACACATGGAATCCGAGTACCAGCATCATGAATAGCATCAAGAAATCGAACAAATTGGCGAATGTTTTGTACGATATTCGCGGCCCCATCATGGACCGGGCCAAGCAAATGGAAGACGAAGGTCAGCAACTGATCAAGCTGAACATCGGCAACTTGGCGGTATTCGGTTTTGATGCCCCGGAAGAAATCCAACTGGATATGATCCGCAACCTGCCCAACTCCTCGGGCTACTCGGATAGCAAAGGTATTTTTGCTGCACGCAAAGCCGTCATGCACTACACCCAGGCACAAGGCATCAAGGGCGTAACGCTGGAAGACATTTACCTGGGTAATGGTGCTTCTGAACTGATTGCCATGGCGACCAATGCCCTGCTGGATGATGGCGACGAGCTGCTTTTGCCCATGCCCGACTACCCGCTGTGGACTGCTGTTACCAGCCTGTCAGGCGGTACTCCCGTCCATTACCTCTGCGATGAAGCCAATGGCTGGATCCCTGATCTGGACGATATCCGCTCCAAGATCACCCCGCGCACCAAAGGGCTGGTGGTGATCAACCCCAACAACCCGACCGGCGTGCTCTACCCGGATTCGGTACTGCAAGCCCTGATCGATATTGCCCGCGAATTCAATCTGGTGCTGCTGGCTGACGAAGTCTACGACAAGGTTCTGTTCGACGACATGAAGCACACCGCGATGGCCAGCCTGTCCACCGATGTATTGACCTTGACCTTCAACTCCTTGTCCAAAAGCTACCGCGCCTGTGGTTACCGCGCAGGCTGGCTGGTGATTTCGGGCGACAAACAAGCCGGTGCTGACTATATCGAAGGGCTAAGCATGTTGGCCAATATGAAGCTGTGCGCGAACGTGCCCGGCCAATGGGCGATTCAAACGGCCTTGGGTGGCTATCAGAGCATTAACGACCTGGTTTGCGAAGGCGGGCGCCTGCGCCGTCAACGCGATCTGGCCTACGAGCTGATCACCGCCATTCCAGGGGTCAGTTGCGTTATGCCCCACGCTGCGCTGTATATGTTCCCGCGTCTGGATCCCGACATTTACCCCATCGAAGACGACCGTCAGTTTTTCCTGCAACTGCTGGAAGCCACCCGCGTGATGCTGGTGCAAGGCACGGGTTTCAACTGGCCTCATCCCGACCACTTCCGCATGGTGTTCCTGCCGCACGAACCAGACCTGCGCGAGGCTATCAGCCGCATGGCCAAGTTCCTGAAAGACTACCGTATCAAGCACGGCACGGAACGGCCAGAGTTCACGCAAGCCACACTTTCCGCTGAAGGCAGTGCGCACACCGTTTAAGCTGCAGAAGCTGCACATCGGGGTCTACAGAGCAAGCAGATCTTGATGCAATGAAAAAACGCCCGATTCAGCACATCGGGCGTTTTTTATTTTGAAAAGCGGCTTATCAAAGATCGGACTCCCCTCCTGGCAAGGTCGCCAGCACCGCAGCCTGCATACCTTGCGTCAACGTGGTATCGCCCATAGCCCGGCTAAGCATCCCTGTCCCCAACATGGCGGCAAACAGCAGCATGATGTGCTCTTGAGTCTGCTCGGCACAGGCTTGCAGGGCAAGGCGGCGAAACTGCTCAAACAAGCTCTCTACCCCTTCGCGGTACATCGCCGTGGTTTGTGCATCGGCAGGCAGACCGCTGGCCAAGGAAGAAAAGGCCAAAATCGGACAACTTTGGGTCTGAGGACGGTGCTTGAAGTAACGTCGCATCAAGGCTTGAAAACCTTGTACGGCGTCTTCTTCGTAGCCTTGATTGATACGCTCCCAAGACTCAGCAGACTGAGTGAAGGCAAAACGGCAGGCCTGGTCAATCAAGGCCTCTTTAGAGGCAAACTGCTTATAGAAAGCGCCAGCCGTGAGACCGGCATCATTCATGATGTCTCCAATCGAGACTGCCTCCACCCCATGTTTGCGAAACAATCGGCACGCCGTTTCCAGCACCCGCTTGCGGTTGCGTTCGGCCTGCTCACGCGAAACACGCCCCATTCACACCTCCGGACGACGAAAAGCAATCAGCTTGGCAATCAAACGCTGACACACTTCATTGTTTTGATTCAGGGTATGGGACTCCACCACCACCATTCCCCTGTCCGCTTTGGATCTGGATGGCTGAATGTCGATGATGGTACTGAGCACATGCAAGACATCTCCAGGGCGCGTGGGCCGTGGCCAGTCAATCTGCCCGCCGGCACCAATAATCCCCTGACTGAATGTCAGGCTGTCCACCAACAGCTTCATGGTGATGGCGGCAGTATGCCAACCGCTTGCAGCCAAACCTTGGAAGAACGTGCTCTTGGCCGCTTCTGCATCCAGATGGAAAGGCTGCGGATCAAACTGGCGGGCAAAGCTGACAATTTGCGCCTCATCCAGAGCATGCTCTGCACTGCGAAACTCCATCCCCAGGGCCAGATCTTCAAGGTAGACAGGTACTGTAAGGTTCATCCGAATACTCTCCAAAAAGTGCGTGAGTGCGTATTACTATCAGCGCAAATAGATTATAATCATAATCTATTTTAAAAAAATGATAACTCTGCTTTTCACCCAACAGCCAACGAGCAGAGCGTTTGTGACAATACGCCTTTACTGGGACACATCGCCCCACAGACCAATAAGGCATAAAAAAACAGCCCCTTGCTGTCACCTTCAACAAGAGGCTGCGTTCATCGACTTGGCTTTAGTCGGCTTACGTCTTGCCCATTTCACTGACGCATCCACCTACCTGCAAGCCGCGCTCGGAGCGTGCCACCCAAACACGCCGAAGACTGCGTCTTCACCCCACACCACAACGCTTAATACAAAGGCCGCAGCAACAATAAAGCACACAAGGCCAACATGAAAACAGCAATGCTGGCGTCCAGCACACGCCAGGCCAAAGGCTGACGAAACACGGGTTGCAACAATCGCGCCCCATAGCCCAAGGCCAGAAACCAGCTAGCACTGGCTGCACAGGCCCCCAAGGCAAAGGCCCACTGCAAGTTGCCAGGGTAAGGGGTAGACAGGCTGCCCAACAACACCATCGTGTCCAGATAGACGTGAGGGTTCAAGAAGGTAAATGCCAAGCAGGTCAGCCAGATACGGCGACGATTGCGCTCGCTACCCTGCCCGGCCATCAGGCTTCCCTTGCCAGTCCAGGCTCGCTGGGCTGCCAACACCCCATACCAGGCCAGAAAGACCGCGCCACCAAAGCGCAGAACTTGCAACAAGCCAGGCCATTCCCGTACCAAAGTACCGATGCCAGCCACGCCCCCCAGGATCAAGACAATATCGGCCAGCGCGCAGATCGCTACCACCAAACCCACATGCCTACGCTCCAATCCCTGCCGCAAGACAAAAGCATTTTGAGTGCCTATGGCCATGATCAGGCCGGCACCCGTCAAAAAGCCAGTCGCCACAACAGAGAAGAACATGTCAGCCCCCACGAATTTGACAGTTGCGATAGGGTGCCGCCATTTACGATTTAAGAAAAGCTAATTATTCTTTATAAAATTAAGTTCTTCTAAACAAACAAGCCAACCATGGATCTGTTACACCCACAACTACGAGCGTTTACGGCAGTCCTGGAGGAAGGCAGCTTTGAAGCGGCCGGACGCAAGCTGTACATCACCACCTCAGCCGTCTCGCAGCGTATCAAGGCGCTGGAAGACAGGCTGGGACAGGTACTGGTCCTGCGTCAGCCACCTTGCCGTCCGACACCAGCGGGAGAGTTGCTGCTGCGTCGTGTACGTCCCATGCAGGTTCTGGAAGCCGAGGCTGTCGCGGACTTCCTGCCAGAACAAAATGGCCCACGTCGGCCTATCGCAATTGCCGTCAATAGTGACTCGCTGGACACTTGGTTTCTGGAAGCCTTGTCCCAGCTCAGTCAGAAACATGGCTACTTGTTTGATGTGCGTGTGGATGATCAGGACCACACGCTGGAGCTGATACGCAATGGCTCCGTGCTGGGCGCTGTCACCGCCGAGCCAACTCCCCTGCAAGGCTGCGAGGTTCAGGCTCTGGGTATCATGCGCTATCAAGCCATTGCCTCTCCACAATTTGTGGCGCGGCATTTTGGATTGGGAGTAGACGCAAACTCCCTGGCTCAAGCCCCCATGATCGTCTTTAACCGCAAGGACGAATTGCAGTGGCGCTTTATACGGCAGATCACTACTGAATCTGTCGCTCCTCCTATCCATTACCTGCCCACCTCTACCGGCTTTGTGAAAGCAGCGGCTTTGGGCCTGGGCTGGTGTCTGGCACCTGACTCCATGGTCAGCGATACCCTGGCCATCAAAGAACTGACTTTAGTCGCCCCTGGCCTTTGGCTGGATGTGCCTTTGTATTGGCAACATGCGGCAATCCGCTCCGACACCTTGCGCAATATGGGTACGGCGCTTCAACGTGCAGCCAAGACCTCATTGCTGCCAGTTTCAACGTAATGGACTCTGTGGAACCCGAACTGGCAGACAGAAGGCGAGGTTGCCACTCGAAGTAGATGGTAAAACTCGTGCGCTCCGGAGCTTCTGCCACAGGCTTGCCTAGAGAGCAGAGCTCAGGGTTTTCTTTTGGCTTTGGGAGGTCGAGCAAGCTCGGAGATGATGCGCGCCAGTTTCTGCGCCGCTTCCCTCATTTGCTCTGGACTGAATGCGCTCAAACCCAGAATCAGCCCTGGGGGCCCCTCACCGGCGTGATACATGGCAGAGACCGGACGCACGGCCACGCCCTCTTTCATGGCCTGCTGCGCCACCGCCACATCGTCAATCTGTACGGTCAACCACAAGACCGAGTGCATCCCTTGATCGCTGGGTTGCAGACGCGTCAAATCACTAGGCAAGACATCACGCACAATCTCAAAAAGGTGGTTACGGCATTGGGTGTAGATCCCGCGCATACGCCGAATATGGCGCTCCAGATGCCCCTCTGCAATAAAGCTGGCCAGGACATGCTGGTCTGCACTGGGCGGATGCCGATCCAGCAGAACGCGCGCTCCGCAAAAAGCCTGTACCAACGGTGGCGGCACAATCGCATAGCCCAGACGTAGCGAGGGAAACAGCACCTTGCTAAAGGTTCCCAGATAGATCACTCGCTCCGGGTCCAGGCCCTGCATGGAAGGAAAGGGATGACCGCAGTAGCGGAACTCGCTGTCGTAATCATCCTCGACAATCCAGGCGGATTTATCGCGTGCCCAGGCCAGCAAGGCATTGCGTCGCGCCATGCTCATGGGCATGCCCAAAGGGTATTGATGCGAAGGAGTCACAAAGGCGACCCGCGCATCGGCTTGCAAGCGTATGCCCGCAGCCACATCCAGCCCCTCTTCATCCACAGGCACACGAACCATACGTTCCGGCGAACCTACCGTATTCAAAATCGCGGTAATACCGGGATAAGCCGGGTTCTCCACCCAGGCGAAATCCTGCCTGCTCATCAAGACCAGACAAGCCAGAAACAAGCCTTGCTGAGTGCCTGTCGTCACGATCACCTGTTCTGCCTCGCAACGCACCGAGCGTGACCGGCGCACGTATTCCGCAATGGCCTCCCGCAAAGGCAAGGCACCCTGAGGATCACCATAACCGCCCGGCGCACCCTGACCATGTGCCCGTAAACGATTCCCCAAGCGTCGCCAGATCGGCCCTGGCGCAGCGGCACCCAATGGAATCGACACGGCAAACGGGGCTGACGGCAAAGGCTGAAATTGAGCTGCAACCGTATTGAATGGCTGGGCAGCGGGTGGTGCAGGCTGGGCAGGCAGCGATGCCGCCCTGCGCTTCTTAGCTCTTGTTTTGGGATTGGCCAGCGAGTGAGCAATATAAGTGCCCACGCCGGGTGAGGACTCCAGAAAGCCTTCGGCAATCAATTGCTCAAAAGCCTCTACAACCGTGCCACGGGCAACACCCAAGGATGCCGCCAAGGCTCGGGTAGAGGGTAAGGACTCACCCGGTTTGAGCGCACCATTTTTTACTGCTTCGCGCAGCTTCTGCGCCAACTGACGCCCCAGGGCTCCTTCGCTTCGGTCCAGCTCACCAAGAGATGGAACCTTTGGATTGTGGGCAGTGCGTGACATGGCTTGTGGTCCATAAAAATAGTGCCAAACTGGTACAGAGCAATGATCCAGAATAAATCAATAATAGACACATTGATCCTGAATCCCAAGCCCACAAAGACAACGATGTATATCCCCGCACACTTCAATGAATCCCGGCCTGAAGCACTGCACGAACTGATCGCCCAGCATCCTCTGGGCATTCTGGTCGCCAATGGTAAAAGTGGTTTAAGCGCGAACCACCTGCCCTTCATGCTGCATCCCCAGGAAGGCGCGCAAGGGGTGTTGCACTGCCACGTCGCCAGAAACAACCCCGTGTGGCAAGACCTGAAGAACGGCGACGAAGTAATGGTGATATTCCGTGCAGGGGATGCCTATATCTCCCCACAGTGGTTTCCCAGCAAGCTGGAAACACACAAGCAAGTCCCATCCTGGAACTACATCGTGGCCCATGCCTATGGGCAGGTAAGGATACGCGATGAAGAACGTTATGTTCGCGGTGCCGTGGCGCGTTTGACCCGTATCCACGAAGCCAGCCAGCATGTACCCTGGAAGATGACGGATGGCCCCAAGGACTATATCGACGCCATGCTCAAAGCCATTGTCGGAATTGAAATTGAGATCACTAGCCTGATCGGCAAAACCAAGCTGAGCCAGAATAAGGAGGCTCGGGATATGGAGGCGGCATCAGCTGCATTAATCAGCCAGGGAGATCATTTCATTGGCAGTGCAATGCAGGCGGTGGCAAGAGACAAACAGGCACAAGAGGCCAAGAAGTCAGCAAGGTGACAGCCCGTCGCAAAGTACAAACCACCCTGATCTGACTATCCCCTTCTTGCTACTTATAATGTGACATCGTGCACCGGGACACCCTCCCCCCTTCCCCGGTGCATCACAAGGTCAAGAATATGAGAAGTGATAGCCGGCTCTCCCGCATGCTGCATGTTTTGCTGCACATGGCCAGACACGATCAGCCATTTACCTCCGAGCAAATCGCCACTATGCTCAGCACCAATCCCGTAGTCGTACGACGCACCATGGCAGGCTTGCGCAAGGCAGGCTACGTGCGCTCCGAGAAAGGGCACGGGGGCGGCTGGACGCTAAGCTGTGATCTGAAAGAAGTCACGCTGCTGGACATACACAAAGCGGTTGGGGGGCCGCGCATCTTCTTTATCGGTCACGAGAACGAGAACCCAAGCTGCGGTGTCGCCAAAGTGGTTAACGCCGCCTTGGGCGATGTGCTCCAGGAAGCGGAGGCTCTGGTCATGCAAAGGTTGGAGGCCATTCCCTTGGCAGAGCTCTTGGCCGAGTTTGAACAGCTCTATAAGGCAGAAATGGCAGCGCTGGACAGAAGGATGGCGGAGCCATAATCCGCAGGCTCTGTTTGACTCAGAGCAGAAGCAATACAAGAACAAGAGATGAGCAACTAGGCCTGATCCTCTGCGTAGGCTACCCAGCCCCGGAACGAGAGCCCTGCATAGAACAAGGCGGGTGCCATGAACCCGGCCTCCCGCAACAAGCCCTCTTCCTCCTGCGGGCTTAACAGCGTCAAATGCTGAGCCATATTTGATGCAGAACTTATCGCTTCTGCCGTAGCTTCCGTCCCTGTAGCAAAGGCGATGGATCGGGCCAACCAATCCTCGGGGGCCCCCCCTTCTGGCCGACAATGATGAGCCAACACAAGCGCCGCCCCCGGCTTCAAGCGGGCGTGCAAGGACTTCAACAGGGACAAGCGCTCTGCTTTTGACAAGAAATGCAGAGTTAATAGACAAGTAGCACCGTCAAACAGTTCCAGCGGTGCATCATCCACATAGCCTGATATCAAATCCACTTGCGAACCCCAAGGCCCTAACACCTGTGCCGCCAGATCCAGCATGGCTTGCGAAGGATCGACTCCTACAAAAAACCAATCTGGGCGGGCTTGCGCAAAGGACTTCAACTCCAGCCCGCCACCTGCTGCCAGGACCAGAATCCTGGCATTGCTCTTTGCCCGTTCGGAAAGCAGGATCAAGGCCATGCGATGAAGGTCATGGAAGCCTGGGATGCGCGGTGGCGTTGTATCGGCATACCGGGCAACCCAGGCAGGATCGCTAAAGGCTTGTACGGAAGTGGGTGTTTTCATTGAAATCCTGAACTGGTGTTAAGCAATGGCATGGGTACACCCTATTTCTGATATTGCTTGGTCTGCATGAAGCTTTCTACGCTTGGTATTGCTCTGCGCTTCATGCGACCTTTTCCGAGCTGGCTCCAGCCTGCTCCGCCAAGCCATAAATCAAGGAATGATGTGCCCCGCCCGCCGCCATTACCCCCGCAGCGGCTGCGAGGGTGGCGTTAGCCATGGGACTGGCAGCATCACCCGCCGCAAACACACCCGGTACAGACGTGTGCTGCATGGAATCCACAGCAATAAAAGCCCCCGTAGGCCCCGCTGTCAGCTTGCAACCCAACTGTATGGCCAGGTCGCTGGCCAACTCTGTTTTGGGTGCTACAAACAGGCCGGAAACAGCCACCATTCTGCCATCCTGCAAACGCAGCGCCTCCAGCCCCGGCTTGCTTCCCAACAACTCTGCAATCGGTGTCTTTTCGATCTGCACGCCACGCGCTCTCAGTTGGGCTTCCTGCTCTGCACTCGGTGTAAAGGCAGCTTGAGTGAACAAAGTGGTCGGCCCCCAATCTGGCACCAGCATGGCTTGATGCATAGCCAGTTCGCTGCTGGCCAATACCCCCAAAGGCTGCTGGTTCAGCTCAAAGCCATGGCAATAGGGACAATGCAGCACACTGCTGCCCCAACGTTCCTGCATACCTGGAATATCCGGCAAGCTGTCCTTGACGCCAGTGGCCAGAATCAAGCGACTGGCACGGATGGTCTGAGCGTCCTCGGTCAATAGCTGAAACCCACCCTTAATAGCGCGAGCTTCCACAGCAAGCCCGGCTCGCTGCTCGGCCGTCCCATATTTCGCAAGCTGAAGTTTTGCCGTTGCCATGATAGCCGCTGGAGCCTGCCCATCCTGTCCCAGAAAGCCATGAGAGGCCTGGGCAAATCGATTCCGGGCTTGCCCCGCATCCAATAAAAGTACGCGCCGCCGCGCCCGACCTAATTGAATCGCCGCAGCCTGACCCGCAAAACTCCCACCGACGATGATGATATCGAAGTCCATAAATTCACCTTCTCTTTAACGTAGCTTTTCATGTTACGTATAAGAGAAAAACAGGTCAACTCATGAAACTATGTTTGTTACGATTTTAATTCGGGAATAGGAAGAAAGGCGTTACGCCATGCTGAACACAGCGCAACGCATATAAAGAATGTCGTTCAGGCAGCGGCTTCGGCTAACGCCTTGCGCACGGCCTCGCGCGCCCCTACCCGCTCCAGATAGGCACTAAGTTTAGGGAATTGGCTCATATCAACCGAGTCACCTTCCAGCCAGCCACCTACGGTGTACAGATACGCATCGGCCACGCTGAACTGCTCGCCCAGCACCCAGGGACCCACAATCCAGGATTCCAGGTAAGCTGCACACGCGGTCATGTTTTGCGGCACCTTGGCACGCATGGCTTCTTCCGCAGCCGGATCATCTGCCCAACGGGAACCACGGCGCTTGTGCGCGTGGGCCACATGCACGGTGGATGCCAAATAGCTGTGCAGCTCCTGCATGCGGGCGAACGCAAAGGGATCATTCAAAGGAGCCAGCTTGGCATCCGGAAAGCTCTGTGCCACAAAAGCCAGCAAAGCCGGGGTTTCCGTCAATGTTCCCTGCTCTGTCACCAGCGCCGGAACACGCCCCTTGGGATTGACGCGCAGAAACTCCGGGCTTTGCTGTTGATTCGCACCAAAATCCAGCTTGACCACATCAAAGTCAGCCCCTGCTTCATGCAGTGCAATATGCGTTGCAAGCGCGCAGGTCCCTGGCGCGCAATAGAACACCCAACGAGACATGTCGATCTCCTCTTGTGCTGTAAATGAAGGGATCATTATGACGCTAAAGTGTTGTTGAGCAATCAGAAAACAAGCAACCCAACAGCCGTTAAGCGGTTGGGTTGCTTGGGATATCTTGGTGGAGTCGGGGGGAATTGAACCCCCGTCCGCAAGCCGTCCACAGACAGTTCTACATGTGTAGTCAATTAATTTTAAGTTTTAACCTTGGACTGTGCCAATTGACAGGCCTTTCCTTGGCGATCCACTAAGTTTTAGAACCGGACTTCGTGGCGCAGGCCGATTCGATTCTTTGTAAATGACACTGCTGTAGGTTGCCCTACCTAACCCAAAGACAAATTAGTGCAGTGGCCCAGCCTTAAGCGGCTAGAGCGAAACGCTCGTCGTTGGCGTTTGTAGTTTTCCAGTGGATTTACGAGCGTACTGGTGCTCGACACGCCCTGTGCTGCTTCTTGACCCACGTCGAAGCCATGTCGACCCCATGTGGATTGGAAACCATAGCACATCGGCTACAAAATGTATAGTTCCTGGTGCTAGAATAAGCTTCTTCCGCGCTCTGGCTGAGTCCCCGCCAGAGCGTTTTTTCACGTACTTCACGCCTACCCATTTGTTTGGAGTCGCTTTTCATGGCCCATCCCGCCAATCAAGCCAGAGGCCCATTAGGCTTTATCCTGCACGGCAGTCTTGTTACTCAAATTGTGATCGGTTTGGTCGCCGGTATTTTGTTGGGGCGCTTTGCTCCGGCAACGGCTCAATCGATTGCCTTGCTCGGCCAGTTATTTGTCTCTGCCTTGAAGTCGGTAGCGCCGATTCTGGTGTTTGTGCTGGTGATGTCTTCCATTGCCAATCAAAAAGCCCAGTCCTCCAGCCGCATGGGCCCTATTTTGCTCTTGTACGTGATGGGCACCTTTCTGGCCGCGCTGGTTGCCGTGATCGCCAGTTTCGCCTTCCCCGTCAAACTCAAACTGGATCTGGCCGACACCACACTGAACCCGCCCAGCGATATCACCGAAGTGCTGCTGGATCTGTTGACCAACATTGTGGTGAACCCGATTGATGCCTTGCTCACCGCCAATTACATGGGTATTTTGGCGTGGGCCATTGCGTTGGGCCTGGCATTGAAACATGGTTCACAAAGCTCGCGTGACCTGCTCACTGATATGGCCAACTCGGTTTCCTCCCTGGTACGACTGGTGATTCGCTTCGCGCCGTTGGGGATTTTTGGTCTAGTGGCTGTAACTGTTGCAGAGTCTGGCTTTGACGCCCTGCGCCAATATGGCCTGCTACTGATTGTCCTGGTAGGCTGCATGCTGGCGGTCGCCCTGATCATCAACCCCTTGATCGTATTTGCCAAGTTGCGCCGCAACCCCTACCCGTTGGTATTGACTTGCCTGCGTGAGAGCGGTATCACGGCTTTCTTCACCCGTAGTTCCGCCGCCAACATCCCCGTGAACATGGCACTGTGCGAACGCCTGGGGCTGAATAAAGACACATACTCCGTTTCGATTCCGCTAGGTGCCACCATCAATATGGCTGGCGCCGCTGTCACCATTACCGTATTGACACTGGCTGCCGTTCACACACTGAACATTCAGGCTGACTTGCCTACTGCCTTGCTGCTGAGCCTGGTAGCCACAGTGGCGGCTTGCGGTGCTTCTGGCGTGGCCGGTGGCTCGTTGCTACTCATTCCATTAGCATGCAATATGTTCGGCATCTCCGATGATATCGCCATGCAGGTTGTGGGTGTCGGCTTCGTGATTGGAGTGGTACAAGACTCGGTCGAAACAGCCTTGAACTCCTCAACCGATGTGCTGTTTACTGCTGCGGCAACGCTCGAGCCAGGTCGTGCCTGATTGATTACTCTGACCCACAAGGGGCCAGCCAATCAGGCTGGCCTTTTTTGTATGTGCTCCAAACCCGATTGCATCAGACCAGACACCAACCACCCTGCTTTGATGTCCGGGCATCTGCTGTCAAATACTTCCGCAGTCAGGCCATGCGCCGGCTCAACCCTGCCCCAGCACCATGTTCAGGCCGATGGGATCGTATATCATCATTCAGATGATCGCCCCCATGCCCTGCCACGGCTTCAATGTCGCCAGATCCTCACAAATTCCGGCCTACCAGAACTTACCGCCTGGACCGGCATGGTTGTCCACTTTGCCCGACTCAACAAGGAGCCAAGATGAAGCGTATCTATTTAGCGGGTCCTGACGTGTTTTTTAGCGATGCCACCGAGCGCGCCAAGCTGCACAAGCAATGGGTACGAGACTTTGGCTTCAAGCCCTTGCATCCCGTTGATCAGGAAGAAATCGAGGCTTCATCCATCTACCATCACAATATCCGCCTGCTGGATCAGGCCGATGCCGTACTGGCGAATATCACTCCCTTCAGAGGAGCGGAAATTGATACTGGCACTGCTTTTGAAATTGGCTATGCCGTGGCTCAGGGTTTGCCTGTTTTCACCTACCGTTCTACCGCCGATACGGTTCTGGATACCGTGCGCGAACACTACAGCCCGGTCGTACTGGATCCGGCCAGCCGGATATGGCGTGATCGCAATGGCGCACTTATTGAGGACTTTGGCCTGCCCTCGAACCTGATGGTGGCAATCAGCACAGAGTTCGTACATGGTACGTTTACCGATGCCCTGATTGCCGCGCAGGATTATTTCAAAGCCATCAGCTGATTCATGCGCAGAAAGAATTCTGCTTGGCAATCAAGGACAAATATTCAAACAGGTTTGAAATTAAACGTATTTTGGCAAAATTAAACGCAATAGACTCTCAGGTATGATGTGGCCCTGAAACCTTTAACCCGCCCACACGAACCAAACAACAGGTTCCCCGCACCCCCCGCTTTTCTTGAATCAAAAAAACAGGGCTACGCCCAGCACCATGCCAGACACCAGCAACATCTCCTTTCTTGACCGTGTACGCGCCATCCTGAGTGACCTTCCCGCTTCCGAGCGACGCCTGGCCCAATTCACGCTGGACTTCTCGGGTGACCTGTCCAGCTACAACGCCTCAGAGCTGGCCAGCCTGGCCCAAGTCTCCAATGCCACCGTCACACGCCTGATCCGGCGTCTGGAATACGCGAACTACGAAGCGGCTCGCAAGCAGATTCGCACAGAGAGAACGGCTGACGCCTTCACCTCGCTCAGCCAAGCGCTGTCTGCGAGTGAGACCGCCTTGCAGACACACTTGCAAGACAGCTATAGCAAGCTGGGCAATACCTACCGCCATCTCTCCCACTCGGTTCTGCTGGAGGCCAGCCAGGCCATCGGCCGTGCGCGACAGGTGTGGCTGGTAGGTTTGCAGGCAAACTACTTTCTGGCCGGACATTTTCACTGGCATTTGTCAAAATTCATGCCAGGAGTACGGCTTATCCCGGAAGCAGGCCAGACCGTCTCCGACTACCAGACTGACATCCGGCACCAGGATGTCGTGATTGTTTTTGATTTGCATCCACGCCCCAGCCACATGCCAGAACTGATCCAACGCCTGGAAACACGCTGCACAGACATCGTGTTGATCACCGATCAGGATTATAAAGAGCGGCCCAAGACCCGCTGGTCCCTGCCCTGCCAGCCTGGACCTGAACCGCTACCGGATAACTCAGTGGCCGTTGCCAGTCTGTCCCATCTGTTGCTGTCCGAGATACTGAAAGTGCGTGGCGCTGATTGCCGCGATGAATCGGAACAAGAACTGGCCACAGCCGACGCGCTGTTTTGATCAAACAAAGGGCGCCCGTTCCAGCCTCTGCTACCAACTCCGGGCAGAATAGGTCAATCGTGTACCGGTAAGGAGCCTGCGTCATTTGCTTCCCCTAGCCGATTGAAATATCGCATTCTTTTCGTCGCACGCCATCAGAGCACCTTTCTCCAGCACAACACCAGCACCGCTTGCCCATTACGGCACAATGTCGTGCCATCGTCCAGCCACATCAAGGCTCTGAAACCATAGCCTTCTCCCCCTCATCTACGACCAAAGTCGCCTGTTGGGAAACGTTGATTCGTTCTATACATGCTGTACACAGAGCGCCCTCAAGCGCCAACTCTCTGTACACGCCGTGTTTAGAGAGGCTCGATGCCAAGAATCATCAACCTCGATAAGGAGACATAAGAATGAGCTCAGCCAATACTGCCGTATCGGCAGTTACCCAGCACCCTGCCTATCAAGAGCTGCTTAGAAAACGCAACCGCATGAGCCTGATTTTTTTCGGCTTGACCGTGATTGTGTACGCCGGTTTTATCTTGACCCTGGCCTTTGATCCCGAACTGTTCAGCCGCTCTGTCGGTTCCATGACCATGACAATTGGTGTGCTGAGTGCCGCCATTGTGCTGCTTAGTGCCGTCGTGCTGGTGTCCGCCTTCGTCTACATTTCCAACAAGGTGTATGACCCCTTACTGGCTCAAATCATGAAGGACGTGACATGAAGAAACGACTTCTGAGCCTGGGCCTGTTCAGTCTGGCCAGCGGCAATGCCCTAGCGGCCTCCCCCGGCCAGGCCAATACCTCTGCCATTGTCATGTTCCTGATCTTTATTGCCGGGACCATGGGCATTACCTGGTGGGCGGCACGCCGCACACGCACCACGTCCGACTTTTACACTGCCGGTGGCGGTTTGACCGGCTTTCAAAACGGCCTGGCGATTGCCGGGGACTATCTGTCCGCCGCCTCCTTCCTGGGGATTGCGGGCATGGTGTACGTCAGCGGTTTTGACGGCATGATTTACGCCATCGGCTTCATGTTCGGCTGGCCGGTTGTGATGTTCCTGATTGCAGAACGCCTGCGCAATCTGGGCCGCTACAACTTTGCTGACGTGACCTCGTTTCGCCTGTCCCAGAACCCCATGCGGATTCTGGCGGCCAGTGCGTCCCTGCTGATCATCGCCCTGTACCTGATCGCGCAAATGGTCGGCGCAGGCAAACTGATCGTGTTGCTGTTTGGCCTGGACTACAACGTGGCCGTCGTCATCGTAGGTTCACTGATGATGATCTACGTCACCTTTGGCGGCATGACAGCCACCACCTGGGTGCAAATCATCAAAGCCGTGCTGATGCTGTTCGGTGCTACCTTGATGACGATTCTGGTTCTGGCTGCGTTCTACTGGGATGTCGATGCCATGCTGGCCGCTGCCGTGGAAACACACCCTACCGGACACGCCATTCTTGAACCCGGCGCAGCTGTCAGCAGCAACCCGCTGAACGTGCTGTCCCTGGGTATTGCCCTGGCCTTCGGTACCGCTGGCCTGCCCCATATCCTGATGCGTTTCTTCACCGTGGCCGATGCCAAGGAAGCCCGTAAATCCGTGATCTACGCCAGCAGCTTTATTGGCTACTTCTACCTGCTGACCTTCATCATCGGTTTCGGTGCCATCGCCTTGCTGGTCAAGCATCCCGAGTACTTCCAGACCGGCCCGGATGGTTCCTTCAACATGCTGACCGACCTGATTGGCGGCACCAATATGGTGGCGGTGCACCTGGCCAATGCGGTAGGTGGCAACCTCTTGCTGGGCTTCCTGGCCGCCGTGACTTTTGCAACAATCGTGGCCGTGGTTGCAGGATTGGCCTTGGCCGGTGCCGCGGCTATTTCGCATGACTTGTACGCCAACGTCATTGCCAAAGGCCGCGCCACCGAAAAAGACCAGATGCGCATTTCGCGTATCTCCACAGTGGTGCTGGGTGTGCTGGCGATTTTGCTGGGCATTATCTTTGAAAACCAGAACGTCGCCTTCATGGTGGGCCTGGCCTTTGCCATTGCCGCCAGTGCCAACTTCCCGGTTCTGGTACTGTCGATTGCCTGGCGTGGTTGCACCACACGGGGCGCCACCATTGGCGGCTTCCTGGGCCTGGTCACCGCCACAGTGTGGGTGGTCTTGAGCAGCACAGTATGGGTCGATGTATTCGGTTTTGCCGAGCCTATCACCCCCTTCCCTAACCCCGGCATCCTGTCCATCCCGCTGGCTTTCTTCTCGATCTGGCTGTTCTCGACCCTGGATAACAGCGCACGCGCTGCCAAGGAACGCGAAGCCTTCGAAGCTCTGACCGTACGCAGTCAAACCGGCATTGGTGCGGCTAGCGCCAGCGCTCACTAAGGCTTTTACGCTGATTCAATCAGCACGCTGAAACAGAACACAGGGCATTTCGGTGCCCTGTTTTTATGGATGTGCAGCTCATCCTGGCAGGCATCATTACAGAAACTTGAACATGGCATAATCCCCACATGAATGAACTGCTCATTGCGGACGATCACCCACTATTTCGTGAAGCGTTACGAGGCGTCGTCGCCAGCCTGTTTCCCGGCACGGCCATTTACGAAGCAGATTGCATCTCCAATTTATATCCCCTGGTCGACGACCATCCGGACGCCGATCTGCTCTTGCTGGATCTGGATATTCCAGGGGCAATTGGTTTTAGCGCCCTGGTTCATTTACGAGCGACCTATCCCTCCCTGCCCATCATTCTCGTTACCGCCCATGAAGAAGCCCGCTTCATGCGCCGCGCCATGGATCACGGCGCCATGGGTTTCATCCCAAAATCCATTGATGCACAAACACTGAGCGTGGCTTTGCAAGTGGTTTTGGACGGCGGCACCTGGCTACCGGAAATCAACTCGTCCGCCCCTGGCATCAGCCTGGACGAGCGCGAAGTGGCCGCAAAATTGCGCGAGCTGACGCCACAACAATTTCGCGTGCTGCAAATGCTCAGCACCGGCCAACTGAACAAGCAGATCGCCTACGAGCTGAATGTCTCGGAGGCCACTATCAAGGCGCACATGACAGCCATTTTGCGTAAGCTGGGCGCCTCCAACCGCACCCAGGCCGTCCTGATGGCTAGTCATCTTGGCCTGAACCAGGATGAATCCCAGCACGCTAATACGTTTTAATTTGCGCGGTCAAAAAAGCTCGTAGCGAAGCGGGCTTTACCGGCTTGGTCAGCACCAGATAACCATATTGCCGGGCTGCCGCTTTCAGCTCATCGCTACCATCCGCCGTCAACAAGGCACCCTGCGCGTGGGGCAAATGCAAGCGCAATAATTGCAGCGCCTGCAAGCCATCCAGCCGATCATGCAAGTGGTAATCCACCAGCAAGACATCAGGGTTCAAAACAATTTTCTCCAACGCACTGTCTACTGTATTGGCGGTGATGATTTCCGCTCCCCAACGGCCCAGCAGCACTTCCATGCCCGCCATGATATCCAGATCATTGTCCAGACACAGCACGCGCAAGCCCGTCAAAGGCAAGCCATCTGCAGGCTTGCTGGACTCCTTATTTTGATGACTGCTGGCCTCGCTAGCGTGACTCAAAGGGACACGAATGGAGAACATGCTGCCACGCCCCACCTCGGATCGTACATCCAGCGTGTGGCCCAACAAGACCGCAATACGTTGGCAAATGGACAGGCCCAAGCCCAGGCCACGGCCATCCCAATCGAAGGCTTGCTCATAACGATGAAACTCCGCATAAATCTGCTGAATATGATGCGGCGGAATACCTTGACCTGAATCCCAGACCTGAAACTCCAGCTCCTCGCCCCGGGCTCGCACGCCAAACACCACTCGTCCTTCCTGGGTGTAGCGCAAGGCATTGGCCAGGAAGTTCTGCAGCACACGCCGCAACAGACGATGGTCGCTATACACTTGCAAAGGCCGAGCATGAACCCGCAACTGGATACCACGTCGTGCAGCCATAGGAGCGTATTGATCCGCCAAATGCTGCAGCAGATGCTGCACATTGATCACACCCAGATCCGGCTTCAAGGCTCCGGCATCCAGACGGGAAATATCCAGCAGACCTTCCAGCAACTCCTCTGCGGTACGCAAAGAAGTATCGACCCGCTCGGCCAGATTGGGCATTTCCGCAAGATCATGGGTATCCCGCAAGGCCGAGGCGAACAGGCGTGCCGCATTAATCGGTTGCAGTACATCATGGCTGACCGCCGTCAGGAATCGGGTGCGAGACTCCTGGGCTTTCTCCGCTTCCTGTGTACGCGCCGCAACACGCTGCTCCAGACTGTCGTTCATCTCCCGCAGCTCGCGTTCCACACGCTTGTAATGGGTGATGTCGCTATAACTGGTGACATACCCGCCACCCGGCAAAGGTCGTCCCCGCAGCTCGACCACCTGCTTGTCATTCAACATGCGTTGAGTCACATAAGACGAGCCTTCACGCATGAATTGAATGCGACGTTCTATGGCCTGCTCCACCCCTATGCTCTCAACACCATCAACCTTGCCACGCTCTGCATTAAAGCGAATCAAATCAGCCACGGAGCGGCCCACATACAACATGCTGGGCGGATAATCGAACAACTGCTGATAGCGCTGATTCCAGGCAACCAGACACATGTCCGCATCCACCACGCTGACGCCCTGATCAATATTTTCCAGCGTCGCCAGCAAAATATCCCGATTGAAACGCAGCTCCTGCCCCGCCTCATCCAGCACGGCCATGATGGCGGCTACCTCCATGCCCGAACCACGCAAGGCGCTGGTCAGCACCAGACGGGCAGACGCCGCCCCCACTGCTGCTGCCAGCAAGAGCTCCGTAAAATGCACCCAGGCACTATCCGCCCGCAAACCGGGCTCCAGCGTTTGCTTGACCTGTCTGGCCTGAGTCTCAAAAGCCCGGCGCGCCATTTTCTTGCCAACAATACGCTCTGCCAATGCCTGCAGATCGTGCACCGACAGATCCCCATAAGAATGCCGGGCCGCCAGTGTTTGTCGCTCTGCATAAGGATCCAGAAAAGGCTCGGCACGCAAGCGTTCTCCCAAGCCCGGAGGTCGACGCCAGGACACCCACAAGCAGGCACTGATATTGCACAGCAAGGACCAGAACGTACCATGCGTCAGCGGGTCCCAACCTTCTACGCCAAACAGTTGATAAGGGCGTAACCAGGACAGTCCCAAAGGCCCTTGATGCAACCAGTCATCCGCCAACCAGCCCACCTCGGTCAGGGTCGGCAGAAGCAAGGTGTAAACCCAGATGGCAAAGCCCAAGAGCAGCCCGGCCTCCACCCCCTGCCGACTGGCGCCACGCCAATACAAACCACCGATCAAGCCCGGCCCAAACTGCGCAACCGCCACAAAAGCCATCAAGCCGTAGGCTGCCAAGGTCGTGTCGCTGCCGCTGAGCATGTAATAGCCGTAAGCCACACCCGCCAGCGCCATGATGGCAACACGACGTATCCATAACACCGTGGAAGCCACCGTGCTTTGCTGATACTGCGCCCAGCCACGACGCAGCAACAAGGGCATCACCAAGTCATTACTGACCATGGTTGAGAGCGCCACGCTGGTCACAATCACCATGCCGGTTGCCGCCGAAAAGCCACCTATATAAACCATCAAGGCCAGGCCAACCTGGTTTTGCGACAAAGGCAAGGCCAGCACAAAGCTGTCCGGTGCCACGCCCTCGCCCCCGACGCCAAACAAGCTGACACCTGCCGCAGCAATGGGCAAAACCATGACGCTGACCACCAGCAGATACGCACCGAACAACCAGCGCGCCCGCCGTATATCCACCACATCACCACACTCCACAATGGCCACATGGAACTGACGGGGCAAACAAATAATGGCGGCAAAGGCCAGCAAGGTTTGCCCTACAAAGCCCACGGGTGGACTGCTCTCGAACAAGGTGGTGACGGCTCCCACCATATTGAGTTCAGCTTCGCCAAACCAGCGAAAGGCGAACCAACCAACGGCAACCAGCGCCACCAGTTTCACCACCGACTCAAACGTCACGGCCAGCATCAAACCCGGTCTGTGCTCGGTGGCATCCACCTGCCGCGTTCCAAACAGAATGGCAAACAAGGCCATCAAAATGGCAACATACAAGGCTGGGTCGCCTAATAAACCCGTATGAAACTCCGTCCCGGCCAGCACGCTCAAACTCAAGGCGACCGCCTTGTATTGCAGGGCCAGATACGGAACAGCCGCCACCACCGCAATCCCCGCGACCATGGCCGCCAGGCGCTGCGAACGCCCATAACGACTGGCCATGAAATCCGCAATGGACACCGTATTCTGGGACTGAGCCACCATCGCCAGGCGTTCGATAATCCGCCAGCCAAACAGCAGCATCAGCAGGGGGCCTAAATAAATAGGCAAGAAGCCAATGCCATAGCGCACGGCCGAGCCGACCGCCCCGTAAAAGGTCCACGAAGAACAGTACACAGCCAGGGCCAGACTGTAGACCGTGGGTCGCAACCACGGGCGCTGGGTATACAAGGGATGCCTGTCCCCGAACCAGGCAATAGCGAACAAAATGGCGGCGTAAATCAAGGAAGCCAACACCACCCAAGCTGGCGTCATCAGCACGGTCTCCTACTTTGGTATAACGCGATGATTTTTCTCGCGATTGTGAGTAATACTAAGGCAGTTCCTGCGGGATCTGGCCTTGCATGGCTAGGGCTTATCACCTATACCCAATTTGAATTTCAGGACAAATCTCTTGGGGCAGGCAGCACCCGCAGCATCATGAGCCACGGTGAGGATCACGTCCCGCACCGACAAACCCGGAACGATGCCTGCATTCCTGTCCTTATGTCGCATTTAACAAGCGCAGCAAAACGATGCGCAGGCCGTATTCAAGCCAGCGCTGCATCACCTGTTTGGACGAAGAGCTTTCGTCTGACATCACAAAAAGAAATAGAGCGTTTGAGCTTCATGGGCTTTTGCCCTGGCCTAAAACTCATCTATCACTCGCAAACGAAAAACGCCCCGACACAAAAACTATCTTTCATCGTCACGCGGGGCACATTAAAGGAGGCAAGATGAAGCACTCAACCTTGAACGTTGACCGCTACCCCCAGCAGCCGCATGGTGGAACGCTGGTCAATCAAGTTGTCCCGGAAGATCGGGTAAAAGACGAGATCGAGCGCGCGCGCTCCCTGCCCAGCATCCGCGTGGATCTGGAGGCGGTCATCACCATCGAGATGATCGCCACCGGGGTGCTCTCTCCCAACAAGGGCTTCATGAACGAGGCCGACTACAACTCCGTGCTCAAAGAGGGTCGCTTGAGTAATGGTGTGGTGTGGCCTGTGCCGCTGAGCTTCGCCCCGATTGGCGATCGCAACCGCGACATTATCAAAGGCCTTTCAGTCGGCTCTGAAGTGGCATTGACCAATAGCGACAACGAGCCGGTTGCCATCCTGAGCATCGAGGACATTTTCTCCTACGACAAGGAGCAGCGCGCCCAGCAATTGTTTGGCACCACGGACAGAAACCACCCCGGTGTGGACTCCATTTACCGCCGCATGGGCGATGTGTCTCTGGGCGGCACCTTGCACCTGCTGCAACGTGTGGACTGGGGCCCGTTCGAGAAGCTGCGTCGCGAACCTAAGGACACCTGGCGTCTGTTCTACGAAGAAAAGAAATTCAATTCCGTGGCAGGCTTTATCACCGGCGCAAACCCGCTACACCGGGGTCACGAGTACATTCACCGCAATGCGCTGGAGGGGATTGATGGCCTGTTCCTGCAACCACTCGTAGAGATGGCCAAACGTGAATACGTGCGCCATGAGTTCCGCATGATGGCCTACCGCAATGTGCTGGATACCTACTACCCCAAGGACCGCGCCATCCTCTCGCCGCTGCGTGTCACCTATATTTTTGCGGGCCCGCGCGAAACCATTTTGCATGCCCTGATCATGAAGAACTATGGGTGTACCCACGCCCTGATTGGTCGGGATCACGCCGGGATAGGCAGCTACTACGACAAGTACGCCAGCCACAGTATTTTCGACCAGTTCAGCCCCAAGGAAATGGGCATCGATGTGCGCCTGTTCCATGAGGTGTTTTACTGCACGCGCTGCGCCTGCCATGCCACTTCCGAGACCTGCCCGCACGATGATCGCTTCAGGCTGACCATCTCCGGCACCGGCATTCGCGAGATGCTGCGTCACGGCATCATGCCACCCAAGGAAATCTGCCGTCCCGAATCCATTTTGCCGGCCATGCAGGGCGTGCAACCCAAGGGGCTGTGCGAAGAAGGCGAAGCCATCCAGCCCGTCAGCAAAGTCATCCAGAGCATGTTCCCCTACTACACCCAGTACACCCGTCTGGGCGGGGCCAAGCGTAGTGAAGCACTGGACCCATCTCAACTGACGGTGCGCGATCTGGAAATCGCCAGCCACGACGTGCGGCACCATGCGGAGGATATCTACAAGGGGGTGTACACCGAGTACAGCGCCGTCGTGGACCACAACCGCAGCATGCAAGCCGCCTGGATTGAGGATGCGCGCGCCGCCCTACGCTTCCAGCAAGAGCGTCTGATCGACGATCTGGAGGAAAAGCAACAGCAAGCACCACAAGAGGCCTCAGACGAATTCATGTATCAGGACAAACAGGAAGTGGTGCGCGAGCTGCATTCGGCCCGCAGCTTGCTGGATGACATTCCGGCGGTGATTTCTGCCAAGCAACTAAGCACACGCACCTGGAACGTCCTGCCTTACCAACGCTATCGTGGGGCGGATAAGGAATAAGGCGGTATCTTGCCACACCGTCCTGCTCGGATTGAGATCGGGCAGGACGCCCCTGGCAGATACCTATTTCGATGATGGAAAGCCATGTGAGCGGGCAACTCCAGTGACCGCTAATGCCGCGACAAGCAGGACCAGCACACTCCATGGGAAAGCAGACACACTAAAGGTTTCGAGCAGAATGCCGCCTACAATTCCACCGCCGGCAATGGCGATATTCCAGACCGTCACCATCATGGATTGCGCCACATCGGTGGCTTTCCCTGCCGCCTTGGCCAAGGCCGTTTGAAAGAGCGTTGCCGAACCGCCAAAGGCTAGCCCCCAGGCGACGACAGACGCGTAGACAGCAGCCGGTACGGTGCCTGCAAGCCCAAGTGTCAGCGCGGCAAGTGCGAACAGCATCATGCTGATCAACACCAGTTCACGCAAGCAGCGGTCGATCAACACACCCACAATCCAGATGCCCAGTAGCGCGGCTACGCCAAAAACCAGCAAGACGAGATCGATCCGATCCGCTATGCCAACCGGAACGAGAAAGGGGGCAATGTAGGTGTAGAGGATGTTATGGGCTAGCACATAGACGAGAGTAACGAACAGAATCGGCCGAATACCTGGTAAAGCAAAAACCGTCTTGAGCGCAACCCCCTTTCCGCGCACTTGGCCAGGAAAGTCTGGCACCTTGGCAATCACCCAGACCACAAGAATCACCGTCAGAATGCTCATAAGACCAAAAGTCACGCGCCAGCCCCAGGCCGCACCCAGAAACGTGCCGGCTGGGATGCCCAAAGAAAGTGCAATCGGTGTACCTGCCATGGCGATTGCGATGGCGCGGCCCTTCAGGTGTTCAGGCACCATGCGGGCCGCATAGCCAGCCACCAAGGCCCACAACAGTCCTGCAAATACACCGGCAAAGAAACGGGCGACAAGTGTGATGGCATAGCTGTCAGAAACAGCAGTCACCGTATTGACAACAGCGAAGCCGCTGATGGCGATCAGCAACAAAGACCGACGCCGCCAACTCTGCGTGACCACCGTCAAGGGAATCGCGGCAAGCAGTGAGCCAATCGCGTAAATGGTGACGAGTTGGCCAACCAAGGCCTCGGATACCATCAGGCTTTGCGCCATCAGAGGCAACAAGCCGGCAGGCAGAGCTTCGGTCAGGATCGTGATGAAGGCTGCCATCGCCAAGGCCAGCAAGGCAGGAAGCGGCAGACGATCCTGATGGGTCACAAGTGCCTCATTGCATTCCTGCAAGCAGGCTGAGCTGTTCATAGAGGTAGTACTCATTGCCCCACCTTCAAGGCACCATAGACCACATTACGCAAATCCGTGACAAAGCGGCCAGACATGCCCCCGTACAAAGTATTAGTGAAGGCGAGCACTCTAAGCCTTTGCGCCCGGTCGACGAACCATGAATGACCGTAGGCTCCGCCCCAGCGCCAGGCTCCATTGGACTGGGGCGATGCAGCCAGCATCCGGTCGCGCAGGACCGAAAAGCCCAGCCCAAACCCGAACCCCGGTGCATCCGGCAATTCGTGGCCCTTCGTCTGGTCCCTTCCCATTTTCGCGACCATTTTGCTGGGCAGCAGGCCGCCGCGGGCTACCAGCACGACCACACCGACCAGGCGGCCTTGGTCCAGTGCCTGTTGTACACGGGTGGAAAGATGCGCAGGCGGGGCGTCGGCGCATCGCGTAATTACGGAAGTCATCACAGGTAATTCCTTTCATCAATAGACCCAAACGTCATGATAGAAAGCCTGAAATTAAAGAAAAAGTCAGGTAGAGTTCCGTTTTAAGCGGAACTTTATGTCCGTAATTGAGGGGTGATGGTGGACAGTCTCAACAGCTTCGTGGTGTTCGTCCAAGTGGCTGAAGTACGCAGCTTCATTGCGGCGGGTCGACTGCTGGGCGTGTCGGCCTCTGCGGTCGGTAAGAGTGTGGCGCGGCTGGAGGAAAAGCTGGGTGTGCGCCTGTTCCACCGTAGCACTCGCAGTGTCTCACTCACAGCCGAGGGCTCGCTGTTCCTGGAGCGCAGCCGCCGCATCCTTGCCGAAATCGAGGCGGCAGAACAGGAACTGTCGCAGGCGACGACTATGCCGCATGGCCGGTTGCGAATCAGCCTACCTTTAGTCAGCTCGCTGTTACTGCCCGTGCTCGGCGAGTTCATGCGCGAGTACCCAGAGATCGAACTGGACCTGGATTTCAGCGACCGGCTCGTTGATGTGATCGAGGAAGGTTTCGACGCCGTAGTCAGAACGGGCGACCCAACTGACTCGCGCCTTTCCGCCCGTCGGCTTGGCTCTTTTCATTCGATGCTGGTCGCTTCACCCGACTATCTGGCGCGGCAAGGAATACCCCAAGTACCTGCCGATTTACTGGCGCACAGTTGCCTGCACTACCGCTTTCCCAACAGCGGCAAACTAGAGCCGTGGGCGCTACGCCGCGCTGCAGATGAACCCGAACTGACGCTCCCCACCTCGATGATCTGCAATAACATTGAGACGCGCCTGTGCTTTGCGCTGCAGGGCTTAGGCATCGCCTACCTGCCAGAGTTCTCGATCAGAGAACCTCTGGCAAATGGGCGGCTGCAGACTGTTCTGGCCGATCATGCCCAGCGAACTGGCGTTTTTTACATCCTTTGGCCCGCCAGCAAACATCCTTCGCCGAAGGTCAGAGCCTTCGTCGATTTCCTGTGCGCTCATGTGTTTCCGGCTGCTCTGGACAAGCCACAAACCAAACCCCACCGCGTGAACGGCCAATAAATGCCCACCCTCAATCCGCTCCACTTCCCACGCCTGCCCTAGGGCGAGATTTTGACGCACCGCCTGAGCAGATATTGACCTAGTCTCAGCCATTGAACCTGCTGTATAGACTTTGACTCAGTGCGGCACATGATGCACTGGCAGCATCTTGGACAAAAAAAACCCCTGATCTTGCTTGAGACCAGGGGGTTTATTTCTTGCACAGTCAACGGATCGCCAAGCTTTGGCAATATATCGCAGGCAGCCTAACAGACCTCTTCCAGATTGGTCTCGTTCACCGGCATCAGACGGCGGTAGAACGTAGGCAAAGCAAACAAGGCACCATGAAGATCAGCGTTGTAAAACTGCAGGGAATCCTGGTTCTCGCTGCTCATACGCTGCTCCAGACGCTCCTGAATTTGCTCGGCACAGAACGTACGCGGGTTCAACTCATCAGAAGCAATCGCCAACCCCCAGTAAGAGCCGTACAGCGGGATATGCAGCCCGTAGCCATGCACTTGGGCGAACACGCTGGCCAAGGAGGAGCTCAGATTCTTGACCTGCTGGCTTTCGTGGAAAGGCGAACCCAGGTGCAACACCAAAGCACCACCGCTTGCCAGCGCGCGTTTGCAGGACTCAAAGAACTCAGCGGTGTACAAGGGACCGGCCGGAGTTTCGGGGTCGGTCAGATCCAGATAAATCAGATCAAACTGCTCCTGCGTCGTGGCCAGGAACTGCGCACCGTCTGCAATTTGAATCTGCACACGTGGGTTATCAAATGCCCCCTTGTGAATGGACTGCAGGTGTTCGCGAGCTACCTCAATCACCTCACCATCCAGTTCAACCAGAGACACACGCTCCAGGCTGGGGTACTTCAACAGTTCTTCCAGGGCTCCGCCATCACCACCGCCCACGATCAGGGCGCGACGAGGATTGGGATGAGCCATGGCAGCCGGGTGAATCAGACCTTCATGGTAGAAGAACTCTTCAGCCTCGGAGGTCATCATGCAACCGTCCAGGCGCAAGGTCGTACCCAGGGTTTCGGAACGCAGCAATTCCAGACGTTGGAAAGCCGTCTGGCGCTCCAACAAACGCTCGGTAAAGCGGAAACCGTACAAGGCGTCCTGGTTCAGGTTTTCCGTCAGCAACTCGCCCGCATGAGCCGGGCCGTCGGCCTCGCCGCGCCACAAGCGATTACGCTGGGCCTGGCCGGGCTTGAAAGCCTGTTCAATTCCGTTGATCAGGCCGGTCGCCTTGCCCGAGTTATCCTGCATGAAGTTGCAGACATAAACGTCCAACGTCACGCCACCACGCTCGGGCCAGGTATGAATGGCCAAGTGGGACTCGGCCAGCAACAGTACACCGGTGACACCACCGGGCTGCCCTTCAAACTCGGGAAATGCCTGCCACTCCTCACCAACAATCGTCAGCCCTGCATCAATCGTTTGCTGGCGGCAAAAATCAGCCAGTTTCTGGGCATCGATCAGCAGCTCCGGGCTGCATGCACATTGGTAAAGGTCTGCGGTCAAGTGCAAGCCTTGCATAATCGTGTGCTCCTTTAACGGATTTTGCGCTCCCTACCAACGAGATGACCGCAACATAAAAACTTCAAAGCGAGGTGCACCTGAACAGGCGATCACCTCGCTTCATCGAAAAGAGCGCAAATTGTACCTTATATCAAACTTAAATATATGAAAATAACCCTATTTTAGAGAAGATTAAGGTGTATACGATGCGGAAGGCAGCAGAACCAATTCCATGACCAAATGCGCACCCGGTCCCGGATGTTCCTTGAAATACACCCTGCCCCCGTGGTGCCGCACAATCGAACGCAAAATGGACAAACCCAGACCACTACCTTGTACCTGTTGGCCAGGTAGGCGATAGAACTTGTCAAACACTTTATCTTGATAAATAGGATCAATACCCGGCCCTTGGTCCAGAACCTCTATACAGGCCCAACCAGCTTGGCCAGGCCGCAAACGCAAGATCACCACGGTATCCGCAGCCGAGTACTTCAAGGCATTTTCCAGGGCATTTCGCAGCGCCACAAGCAAAGGAACAACATCCACTCTGGCCCACAAACTGTGCGACGGTAAATCCAGACAAATCCGCTGGCGCTGTTCATTGAAAGCACGCAGGCTCAGACGCAACACCGCGCGCAAATCCGACGCGCGCCACTCCCGGCTGCCGACCCCGTCGTACTCAATGCGATTCAGTTGCGTCAACTCATCCAGCAGCACATCCACACCTCGGACTTTTTCATGTAACTGCATGTAAATCTTACTGGCCCAGGCTGACGGGGTAGCCTCCAACTGCAGCAATTCAATATAGCCACTGATGGCCGCCAGCGGAGAGCGTATTTCATGGGCGGCCACCGCAAAACAGTCTGCCCGGTCTCGTTCTTTTTGCATGTGAGCGGTGACATCGCGAATCATCAATAACGTGGCCGTATCTGGAGCTGGCGCAGCATAGGAGTGAAACTCCAGTGCACGTCTGCGCTCGCCTTCACCATCCCGGTGCATACCGTAAAAGGGATGATTGCTGCGGTAAATAGCTTGGCTAATTCCAGGTAGCAAATACGCTAAATCGGCCTGCAGTCCATTTTCGAGACGTTGGAAAAAATCAAGAAAGTCATTTTTGCCATTGACCAGCTCCGGCAGACCCAACATGTTACGCATGGCCCGATTACAGCCCAGCAGCCTCCCACCGGAATCAAACATCACAATCGCATCCGGCAAGGTATCCAGCATTTGTTCCGAACAATGCGATCTTTCATAAGTCAGCCTGGGCCATTTAGGAACACTCGCTTGATTAAACAAGCGTTGCCCCATTAGAAAACTGGTAAATAATGTGAGCAACAAGTCAATCCCCTATTTCTGCCCCAAAACAAGCACTGTGCCTGCCTCAGTGCGTTCTCAATCGCCATGCCGCAAAAGATCAGGCTCCGAAAATACACCTGCTTTTTTCCGGATGGGATTATCGACACGCCGATATCTTGCATCGGCCTGGGTGAAACAAACGATCAATTACCTAATAACGTTATTTCATTACCAACAAGCCAAAAAACGGGAAAAGCACTATGACGTTTAAAAATCTTGACTCCAAAATAACGCGCCAGACTGTTTAAAATCATAAACAGCCGTATCATAAGGCGCACAGAGCTGATTGTAGAAAATAAGGAGGCTTGCATAAAATAGATTCCTATTTATTTCATAAAGGCTGACTGGGATCAAGGTCAATACCCACAAAAAACACTAGGGTGCAAACACCCTGTTTTTCTGCTTGGGCAGTCCCCCCACTATCCTGGGCACCAATTTGCTGCATTACACGACAAGTGTGTTCAACGACCTACACTGGAAGGTCCGGTAACACGACAGCACAAGGGATACGCGTAAAATCAGCAAGGCGAGTCCAGGTTCATAGGCCCGCCAGATTGAAGTGATTCCCTGAAGAAACATGAACATCTGAAAATCGGAGATATTAGAAGCATGTGTGTCGAATACTCTGCCTATCACTAGGCATGAACAGGCCACTTCCCATTGCCAGTATTAGTATTTCAATTTCAGTACTTACTAATATCGTCTCTACACTCTGCACTGCTACATCGGGGCCCTTTTCCTTGACTACCCCGGTCTGGCCTGCTTTCATTTTTTTGACTCCATGAACGACGCCGTTTACTCCACTCGGCAGGCTGCTGATTTACTAGGTGTGTCCGTACGCACCGTACAACTTTGGGTAGAAGCCGGAACCCTGAAAGCCTGGAAAACCCAAGGCGGCCACCGACGCATTGACCGCGACTCCGTGCAAACCATTTTGCAAGAGCGCCAAGGGCGCAGCAGTCAGCAACTGCCCGGTGCCCCTACTACCCCGACGAGCCTGCCCGTTTGCAACGAAGAACCCTGTCTGCGCGTACTGGTCGTTGAAGACGATCTGGATCTGCTGGCTATTTACCGTATGGCTATGGAACATCTGCCCTTTCCGATTGAACTGCGTTGCGAGCAGGATGGGCTCAAAGGTCTGATAGCCGCGGGCAATTTCTACCCCGATGTCCTTATTGTGGATCTGAACTTGCCCAAGCTCGATGGTTTTGCCATGCTCAAGGCCTTGGCGGATGCCCCCGAAACAGGACATACCCAGATCTACGTGATTTCCGCTTTGAGTGCTGCCGACATTCACGCACGTGGTGGCCTGCCCAGCAACGCCACAGCCCTGGCCAAGCCCATTCCCATCGCCTTGCTGTTGCAACTGCTCAGCGAAGCCTTCCACGCCCAGTACCTGCCCTCCTGAGCACCTCTTCCCCCAGTATCAGTACGGATCAATTTTTTCAATTTCAAGCCATTTGTGACAATAATTTTCATTTGATTATCAATTTTTTATTTTTGGACATAAAAAACGGATCAAATGATACTATTCACGAAAATTCACAACAAGAAATTGATCCGTTTATCTCGCGTCTTCTGCTGATACAAAAATATAAGGGGAAAAGCTATGCGCAAGAACCTACCCATTACCGGCGTCGAAACCGAGCTTCTGGACGAGCAATATCTCATTTCCAAAACTGATCTGGCCGGCCGCATCATCTATGCAAACCCGGCCTTTGTCGAGGTAAGCGGCTTTAGTCGGGCAGAGTTGATAGGCGAGCCACACAATATCGTGCGCCACCCCGATATGCCATCGGAAGTTTTTGCAGATTTGTGGCATACCCTGAAACAGAGGCGTTCGTGGGTGGGAGTGGTAAAGAATCGCCGCAAAGACGGCGGTTTTTATTGGGTTCTCGCCCATGCCAGCCCGATTATTGAACAAGGCGAATTAACCGGCTTTGCGTCGGTACGGGTACGAGCAAAACCTCAGGATATTCAAGCGGCTGAACAGTTTTATCAGGAATTGCGCGAAGGCCGAAATCGTTCGCGAACCATCCGCGCAGGTCAAATTATGGACCGCAGTTGGCGGCGCCCTGTTGCTGGGCTGCGCTTTTTACTTGGCCCCAGCTTACTGGCGGCTTTTCTGCGCAAAGGCATATTGAATCTAGGTATTACCGGCGGGATTATTGCCATGATCCTGAGTACGGAAATGCCACAACAAAGCATGATTCTGCTGGCCAGTTCCCTGGGCATAGGCACCTTGATGATTTTAGGCTATCAAGCCATCTTGATGCGGCGCGTTTTGGGATCGTTTAAAACAGCCACGCACATCGCTCAACAAATTGCAGCAGGCAACCTGACGGTCAATACACGTGGGCCTGCCGTGAAAAAACTGGAAACACTGGGACAGAATCTGGACCTGATGCGCAAAAGCCTGATGAGCATCAGCACGGACGTGGACCAGAGCTGTACACGCAATCAGCAGGTATCACGCAAACTCTCTGACAATAGCACCTTGCTGGAAGCACGCACTCAAGAACAAGCTTCCTCCATGCAAGAGACAACCGCCAGCATGAGCTCATTCGGACAAACCGTCTTGCAGACCGCAGACAATGCCAAGGCCAGCCATGAACTGGCCAGCCGCAGTGCAGATATTGCCAGTCGTGGCAATGAGGCGGTTCAGAAAGTCAGTTCGTCCATGCAACAGATTCTGGAAAGCTCGCAGCATATTGGCAATATTGTCTCGATGATCAATAACATCGCCTTTCAAACCAATATCTTGTCAATCAATGCCTCGATTGAATCAGCGCGGGCTGGAGAGGCCGGTAAAGGTTTTGCAGTGGTCGCTTCTGCCGTTCGCTCGTTGGCTCAGCAAGCCGCCCAAGCAGCCGATGAAATCAAGCAGCTCGTCACGCAAACCCAAACACTCAGTGCCGAAGGGGCGGATCATGCGGCACATGCCGGCCAAACCATGCAGGAAATTCTGGCCTCGGTATCTGAAGTGGCGGGTTTGAT
This sequence comes from Alcaligenes faecalis, assembly GCF_041521385.1. Classification (NCBI taxonomy): domain Bacteria; kingdom Pseudomonadati; phylum Pseudomonadota; class Betaproteobacteria; order Burkholderiales; family Alcaligenaceae; genus Alcaligenes; species Alcaligenes faecalis. The sequence goes on from NZ_CP168006.1 coordinate 478,173, forward strand.
GGGTGAAATTTCTGCTGCCACCAGCGAGCAAAGCATGGGTTTAGGCCAACTGACCCAAGCCCTGAAACAAGTGGATCAAATTACCACTGACAATGCCGCCCTGGTTCATGATTTGAGCGAAACCGCTCAGGAGCTGAACCAGAACGGTGCCGAGCTGCAAGAGGCAATCCGAGTCCTGAATCATGGAGACAACGCGCGTACCCACGAACCCGCACGCTCGCCGACCCCTTTGGTTCTGGCACCCATCGTGAATATGGATACCGCTCGTCGCAGGTCCACCCAGCCGGGACGGCTCCGACAAGTGATATCCAACACATAACAATACTAAAATCCCAGGCTTTGGGTGCCCCCCAGTAGGGCCAGCACGCCCAGCACAGCAAAGATACAGGCGACAATACGGTGGACCAGTTGAGTAGGCAAGCGGCGGGCAATACGTTCACCGAACAAGACGGCTGGAGCGTTGGCCAGCATCATCCCCAAGGTCGTGCCCAGCACCACCCAAGCAAATTCTTGATATTGAGCGGCTAAAGCGACCGTGGCAATCTGTGTCTTGTCACCCATTTCGGCCAGGAAAAAAGTGACCAGCGTGGTACCAAACACGCCAAAACGCGTACGCGAGGCTTCGGCATCGTCAATCTTGTCGGGAATCAGAATCCAGATGGCCATGGCCAGAAAAGAAACACCCAGTACCCAGCGCAGCACTTCAGGATCCAGCAAAGCAGGAACCCAGGCACCAATAGCACCAGCCAGGCCGTGATTGACCAAGGTTGCTATGAAAATAGCAAGAATAATGGGCCAAGGGCGTTTGTAGCGGGCTGCGAGAATAAAGGCGAGCAACTGGGTTTTGTCCCCAATTTCTGCCAGAGCAACCACACCCGTGGAGATAAACAACGCTTCCATAACAACTCCTGGCCGGATACGAGACGAATGACCACAAACCCTCCCGGCCAAACGCGAAGGTCTATGGTCAAAAGTCTTGCCAGGCTAAGTTGCTACCAGCGCCATGACCCTGTATAGGCCAAGTATGTTGACGCTGATCTTCGCTAATCCGAAGCGGCTACTCCCTCATGACGAAGCGCATCGTAGCGTAGATTAGTGCACCTGTCCAATCGGAGATTTTCAACGCACTGGAAGTACACTTGCTTATTTTCACGCTTTCACCTTACGCATGACTGCCCACCCCCCAGCATCAGGCAAGCCCAACACCTACCAGCCTTATGTGCTGCTGTATTTGTTATTCATGATTTTGTTGTGGTCCGTTTTGATGGCCATTAGCCACAAGGCGCCCGACCTGGACGGCATGGAAGAGCTGGTCTGGTCGGTCAGTTTTGAGCTGGGCTATCTGAAGCATCCGCCCTTCCCCTCATGGGTGATGGCCGCCTTGACCAGTGTGCTCGGGCGCCCGGCCTGGCTGACCTTTGCGGCAGGCATAACGGCCTCGGTACTGGGACTGTGGTTTATCTGGAAACTGGCCTGCGAGTTCCTGAATCCTGAACGCGCTTTCATGGTCTTGCTGATCAGCTCTGTCAGTATTTATTTTTCCTTGCGCGGCACCATCTTTAATCACAACACGGCCCAACTGTGGTCGGTTACCGCCGCGACCTGGCTTTTCTATCGTGCCAGCCGGGATCAAAAACCAGCAGATTGGTTATGGCTGGGCGCGGTCGCCGCGCTGTCTACGGTCACCAAATACAGCGCCCTTATTCTATTCACCGCCTTCTTTTTGTATTTCCTGCGCAGCGGTATGTGGCGTCAGCGACAAACCTGGGCAGGCTTGGGCTTGGCCCTGCTTACCTATGTGCTGGTCTTGTCTCCGCATCTGTACTGGTTGCTAAAGCACGATTTCGCCCCCTTCCGCTATATGGATGGTTCGCTGGAAACGCACACTCGCTGGGAGGCCTATCAGGAGCTGCTGGCTTTTAGTCTGGACCAACTGGGGCGGCTCAGCCCCATGATAGTGGCCCTGATTGCACTGAGCGTCTGGAATCGTCGAGACCGCAAAGAGCAGGTTACGCCCGATAGCGCCCAGCCAAACCCGCAACGCTATGCCCATTCCCTCTCTAGCAGCGACAAGCAATTTCTACTGTGGGTGGGCCTGACGCCTATCGTTAGCACAGTCTTGATTTCTGCCATTATGGGTACCCGTCTGGTGGCATCCTGGGCAACAACGTTCTTTGTGCTGTATGGCTTTTTTGCCTTGTGGATCATGCACGGCAAAGACAAGATTCAGTTACGTCGCGTCGCCACTATTGTGATCGTGCTGCAAATTCTATTGGCAACGGGTTATGCCTTGGCCCGTGGCCCACTGGCCTGGTATACAGGCCGGGATTCTCGATCCACGTTTCCCGGCCCTGAGGTGTCTGCCCTGATGCAAGCCATCTGGAAAGAACACATGCCCGGCATCCCTTTGAGCCTTGTAGTGGCGGACACCTGGCTGGGTGGAAACATTGCCGTTCATGCTGGGCAAGACGTCATGGTCTTTATTGATGCCGATCCTGCTGCTTCGCCCTGGTTGACTCTCCCCCAAGACCTGCAATGCGGAGCACTGGTTGTATACAGCATCCAGACCCGTGGAGAGCCTCCGGCCCCCTTGCTCAAGCTGTACGAACAAGCGCCCATCAAGGGGCTGGCCAAGCAACGCTGGTCCTCCGAGCGCAGCCCCTTGATTGATCTGAACTGGGCAATTCTACCCGCGCACAGCAGTTGCCCCTTTTTAGCCACTACGCGCTAAAACGCTTAAATCTGCGGGTGATGCACGGGCAGTTGCTCACCCAGATAATCCAGAAAATGTCGCACTGCCGGGGCCATGCCCCGCCGGGAAGCAAACACGGCGTGAATAATCCCCGGCAGGGGCGCCCACTGCGGCAGAACCTGCACCAGGCGCCCAGCCCTCAAGGCATCGCAACACATATAGTCAGGCAAGATGCCCACGCCTATGCCCTGCTCCACCCCTTCACGCAGGGTCAGCAAATCCGAGGCCATATAACGCGGCCTGTGCGTGACTGTCAGGCTGGCCCCTTCGGGACCATACAATTCCCATTCGTTTTGCCCTTGACGGGCCGACATCGCCACTGTGGGCAACTTGACCAAATCTGCCGGGCCGCGCACCGGGTCGAAACGTGCCAGCAGCGCAGGCTGGGCGACCAGAATCGCCCCGGTTTCACCCAGACGCTTCACGATATAGCTGGCGCTGTCACTTAGGGTACTGCGTACCCGCAAGGCCACATCAATCCCGTCGGCTACCGGATCAACGACCCGATTGCTGACTTCTACCTCCAGCTCGACCTGGGGATAACGGATCAAGAACTGGGCGAATACGGTCGACAAGACCGTATGGGCCAAGGTAACCGGGCAACTGATGCGCAAAAGGCCACGCGGCTCTTGCTGCACTTGCGCAACAGCGGCATAAGCCGCTTCGGCCTCGTCACGCATGGCCTGGCAATGGCGCAGGAATACCTCTCCGGCAGGAGTCAGAGACAGGCTACGCGTCGTGCGTTGCAACAAGCGCACACCAACTTCTGCTTCCAGGCGGCTAAGACGCCGCGACACGCGCGATGGCGGCATACCCAAGTGCCGGGCGGCAGCACTGAACCCGCCGCGCTGCACCACTTCGGTAAACAACACCATGTCATTTAAGTCATACATACAGGGATGTTTTCCAGAATTACAGACAAAATTAGAACAATCTTTCTCAGAAAAACCGGCTTATCAAAGGTATGGGTATCAAACATAATGACACCATTCCTTGATTACTTTGGACAACAGACATCATGAAACTGCTACACGTAGACTCCAGCATCACCGGCGCCAACTCCGTTTCCCGCGAACTTTCGCAATTTGTAGTGGATCAGTTGCGCCAGCAAAACGATCAAGTCCACGTGGAGCATATCGATCTGGCCCTGAACCCACCACCCCACTTCTCGGCTGACTCCCTGGGCATGCGTCTGGGTCTGGACCCCGCCACACTGAACGAGCGTCAACGCGCCGAGAACGCCATCACCGAACAATACCTGAACCAGTTTCTGGCCTCGGACGTCATTGTGATTGGTGCCCCCTTCTATAACTTCACCATCCCCAGTCAACTGAAAGCCTGGATGGACCGTCTGGCTCAAGCTGGTCGCACCTTCCGTTACACCAGCAATGGCCCGGAAGGTCTGGCGGGCGACAAAACGGTTTACCTGGTTCTAAGTCGTGGTGGCATCTACTCCGAGTCGGAACAAGGCCGGGCCATGGAACACCAGGAAAGCTATCTGCGCGTGATGTTCGGTTTCATGGGGGTGACCGACCTGCGTATTGTGTACGCCGAAGGTCTGGGCAAGAGCCCAGAGCTACGTGATCAGATTGTAGAAAATGCCAAAGCCAGTGTCAGTGCCTTGCTGGAAAAGAGCACAGCCTAAAATAGACGCGCTCCCAGTCAATCCGACCGCAACGCGAAATCCTTCACGCGGCATCGCCCAACCCCCGCCAGACTGCGACCTCGATCCAGTCTGGCGGTGCTTTTTAGGCATCCGGCTTCTTATTCCGGCTCGCTCTTGCTGCCAGGCGCGAAAACGAAGGCATGAACAGGCTAAGCTCGACATGACACCATTCAGTGCCATCGACGGAACAACAAAAAAAGGGCCTATACATGGCCCTTTATCCTAAGCGCGCCAGGTTTAGCCAAGTGATCCCTGACCCTGTGCAGGTACCCACTTGGCGTCAGGCTCGCCCCGTACCTATTCGTCCGTTTCCAGCCAATGGCCCAAACGCAGACGCTTGGTATTCAGGTAAGCCTCGTTAAAGGGATTACCTTCAATTTGGTGCGGCACGCGCTCCACCACATCAATGCCGATGTCCTGCAAGGTTTTTACCTTGCGCGGATTATTGGTCATCAGACGCAATTTCTGGATACCGACGTGCTCGAGCATATCCTTACAAATATCGTAGCGACGCATGTCAGCCGGAAAACCCAACTTTTCGTTGGCTTCCACCGTATCAGCACCCTGATCTTGCAGGTTATAGGCACGGATCTTGTTCACCAGACCAATGCCTCGCCCTTCCTGTCGTAAATACATCAAGGCACCACGGCCTGCCGTAGCAATACGCTCCAGTGCCAGTTGCAACTGAGGGCCACAATCGCAGCGCAGACTGAACAGGGCGTCACCTGTCAGACACTCGGAGTGGACACGGGCCAGGACCGGCTCGCCGTTGGCCACATCCCCCAGGGTCAACAAGACGTGTTCTTTTTGATTACTGCGCTCTACAAATACATGGATTTGAAATACGGCCCACGGCGTGGGCAAACGGCTGGAGCTGACGTAGTCCAATAAAGCGCCGGGTTTGGCCTGCTGGGCAACCAGCGTAGAGTCCGATTCTGACGCCAGTGCGGCATCCGGGATGGATTGCATAATGAGTCTCTGCTGCAACGAAGAAATGCGGCTTGGCCCCATCCGGGGCAATCTAGCAATGATAGCCCAATTCAGCCTGTTTCTTTCAGCTTGGGACAAGATGCTTTTCAGGGCTAACTGCCGCTCTTTGCCCATGACACAGAAATGACATAGTCACCTTATGTGCCTATCCTTATAGCGAAAAATTCTGCTATCCGGTATTCTACGCAACAAGAAAATACATAAAATGTTATGGAATTTACAAATACAGACTATCTATGGCATCTTGTGTTGTTCACTGAGCCCTGATCACCTTCAAAGCTGATGAATCATGCCTGCCCTTAAGGCCTTTATCCGCCACCTTGTCCTTGGGCTTACTTTAGCCCTGCAAGCGTTTGTCGCCCATGGCGCGGCAAGCCAGGTCTGGCCTCAACCTCCCTCACAGCTCAGTCTGGATAGCCCCTACGGCACCCTGCAGGTAAGCCAAAGCGATTATGTCTACGAAGCGCAGTTGCAACTGGACGCAAAGACCATTGAGCCAGAGCTAAAAGGGATGATCAATATCCCCTACGCTTTCAAGCAAGCCAACAATCAAACGGCCCTAATTTCCGTCGACAAGGGCCTGGGTGCTTGCTCGATCAATTACCACTGGGTCACCGTCTCGTCCAAGGGTTATACCGTCTCGCCAGCCTTTGGCTCATGCAACGCAAAAATCCGGGTACGCCATCATGGCCGAACCCTGATTATGGAAACGCCCAGTCGGGACAATCCGGCCATGATTGACGAATACCGATACGATGGGCGCAAAATCAGTTTGCGCAAGCGCCGCCAAAGCACGCAATAAGGGGAACCCACAAGGAATAGCGGACTCAAACGGAACACTGACTATAATCAGATGTCTACGTCTCTCCGGATTTTCCCTATGCAAGCCTCCTCGACTCGCCCTTTACTCATCTGGGATTTACCCACCCGTTTGTTCCACTGGCTGCTGGTCATCAGCATTGTGGGCTGTTTTGTGACAATCAAAGTTGGCGGGCTGTGGATGGATTGGCACGTACGCTTTGGTCTGCTGGCGCTGGGACTGCTGGCCTTCCGACTGGTCTGGGGCTTGATCGGTGGCTACTACTCCCGCTTTAGCCACTTCTTTCCCAATCCAGTACGCAGCCTGCGCTATCTGCGCGACAAGCCCGCGATCTATCCGGGCCACAACCCGGTCGGTGCCTGGTCTGTCTGGATCATGCTGATTGTGTTTGGTTTTCAGGCTGTCTCGGGCCTGTTTGCCAATGACGACATTTTCACGACAGGCCCTCTGGCCTATCTGAGCAGCGACTGGTCCAAAACCCTGACCGGCCTGCACAAAGCCAACGAATGGATCATGCTGGCCATTATCGGCTTGCATATCCTGGCTATTTTTCTGTATCGCGTCCTGGGTGGTCAGAAATTAACCAGCGTCATGGTCAAGGGCAGCATGCCCGTACCCAGTGAGCCTGCGCTGCCTGCCAGCAAAGACAACTGGAAAACCCGTTTACTCGCTCTGCTCATCGCCGGGCTGATTGCCTGGGGCGTGTACTGGATCACCGGCTTGGCACCGGTAGGTGGCGGCATGGACGATTTTATGTAAACCCGACTTATCCCCAAAAGCTGTGAATAAACCTGGGGATAATACGGGGACTGTTTGGCCTAGGCCGCATTTTTACTAGCCGTCTTTTAAACTGGATGGTGACTAGCCGCTTGAGCACGGTCTGCACAAAAGGGAACTAGCCCAAGCCATGATCAGCGCCGTCGCCAAAATCCCCACAAGACCAGCACCAAGCCCAACACGGCCGCCACTAAACCGGCCCAGCTAAAAATAGTCAGTCCCAACCAAGCGGGGCCGCGTGTTACCAGCACCGGCCCCAGAATCAGCACAAAAGCTGCCGTTACAATCGCAATTGCCAGACGGGTAGCCGCTTTTTCCAGCGATGAAGCCAAACGAGGCATACCTTCGATTTGAATGCGCGCGGAAATCTTGCCCTGCCGGACACGATGCATCAGCAAACGCAGCAATTGAGGCGCATCCATAGCCAGTTGGCGAGACTCCAGCAAGCTGCGTTGCAAGTCCGCATAAACACGGCGAGGCGCATACTGCTTGCGCATCAAGGCCAGGATAACCGGTTGTGCGACCTCGACCACATCAAACTGCGGGTCCAGCCGTTTCAACACCCCATCTGCTGTGATAAAGGCCTTGAACAACAACGCCAGATCGGGCGGCAGAATCAAATGGTTCTCACGCGCCAAAGTCATAAAGTCCAGCAAAGCCGCTGAAATGGACAAGAGCCCACTACTTTGTCGGGCGACATAACGCTGGGCACTTTCCTCCAGCCGGCTCCAATCGAAATCTTCCGCACCAGACCAGTCCAGCAAGGTGGTGGCCACCCCATCGGCCTGCCCATCCACAATCGCACGCAATAAAACCAGCAATTGCTGACGACGACGTTCCGTCAAATGGCCCACCAAACCAAAATCAATAAAGGCAAGCTTATTGCCGGGTAGCGCCATCATGTTGCCAGGGTGCGGGTCAGCATGAAACAGCCCATCCTCCAGAACCATATGTAAAAAGGCCAAGGCCCCTCGACGAGCCAGCAAGGGTCGATCCACTTCGAGAGCTTGCAGTTGCCCCTCTTGAGTCGGCGAGACTCCAGGCACAAATTCCTGAACCATGACCGTGGCGCTGGTCCACTCCATATAAACACGCGGCACCACAATATCGTTAAAGGGCTGCATATTCTCGCGCACCGCCAGGGTGTTGGCCGCTTCGCGTGTAAAGTCCAGCTCATCGGCCATGGCTTCGGCCAAGGCACGCACAATATCGTAAGGGCGATACTCGGGCAGCAAACCTTGCTGCTGCACCAAGCGGGCAATCTGTTTCAGCAAACGCAGGTCAGCCTGAATCAAGGGCTCCAGACCGGGGCGCTGTACTTTCACCACCACGTCAGTACCATCGCGTAAACAGGCACGATACACTTGCGCCATAGAAGCCGAGGCCAGCACCTGAGTATCAAAACGCGCAAAGGCCTGCCCGACTGTCTGGCCTAAAGCCTGCTCCAACTCGGGCCGAATAGCCTCCCAAGGCACCGGCGCAGCATGGCCCTGCAGCTTTTCCAACTCCTGGGTCCATTCCAATGGCAACAAGTCATTGCGTGTGGCTAGAATCTGACCGAGCTTGATGAAGGTCGGCCCCAGCTCTTCCAGGGCACGTCGCAAGCGTTCGGGCGCAGAGCGTTCGGGCATTTCAGTCGCCACCGAAGTTTTGTTGCCAGGCAGCAGCTCCGACAAGCCCAGGCGATGCATCACATCCCCGATCCCGTATCGAGCAATGACCGCTCCGATGGCACGCACGCGCGCATGGTCGCGCAAGGCCAACAAGGTTCCTCCCAACATACTCGCTCTCCAGTAGGGTACGCCCTGAGAAAAGTAGCATACCGCAGCGTCCGAATGACTTACTTATCCACTTATCCACATTTTCAGTGGGCAAGCTCGGGGATAGCCCTTGGACAAGTCACATTAAGCCAAGCAATTCAATAACTTGTCATGGCGGAGTAATTAACGCCCCCTTCGCTTTAGAAGATGACAAGAATCGAAAACGCCCCTGCTTTGGCCTGCAAATCAGAGTACATTGACGTTTTCAAATTCAAGGAGAGCGTGATGCGTCTGGATAAATCTCGCTCCAGCCGTAATGTCGAGGACCGCCGTGCCAATGGGCCTCGCCTGGGCGGCGGCAAAATCGGCTTGGGGACAATCGTGCTGGCCCTGGTGGCCCTATACTTTGGGGTCGACCCCAATGTGGTGCTGAACCTGGCCGATGGCCCCACCAGCACCCCGCAATCTCAGCCTGTCGCCGCCTCAGATGCGCAAGGTCAAACCATTGCCAAAATTCTGGGTGAAACCGAAGATGTCTGGCGTGATGTTTTTGCCAAGCAAACCAATGGCAGCTACCGCGACCCGGTACTGGTTCTATATCGCGGCGCCACCCCTACAGCTTGCGGTACAGGTCAGTCGGCCATGGGCCCGTTTTACTGCCCTGCCGATCAAAAGCTCTATATAGACTTGGGCTTTTTCACCGAGATGGAGCAAAAGATGGGCGTCAAAGGCGACTTTGCCCCCGCCTACGTGATTGCACATGAAGTTGGCCACCACGTTCAGAATCAATTAGGCATGATGCGCCGTGTAGATGAGGCCCGTCGCAGTGGTTCGGCCTCGCAAGCCCGTCAAGCGTCGGTACGTCTTGAACTACAGGCTGACTGCTACGCCGGCATCTGGGCCAATCACGCAGATGCACAACGCCAGATTCTGGAACCAGGCGATATCCGTTCCGCGCTAGACGCGGCTCAAGCCGTAGGCGATGACACCTTGCAAAAGCAATCGCAAGGCTACGTGGTTCCCGACTCCTTTACCCATGGCAGCGCGCAACAACGCATGGCCTGGTTCATGCAAGGCTATAAAACCGGACAGTTGAAAATGTGCGATACCTTTACACGCCCAGATCCAGCTTTTCAATAAACGTAAAATTATGTAACCCAACCTTGTACTGAATAATTTCCGTTCTATAATCTTTTTCTTCGCAGGGAACAGGGGTCGTTAGCTCAGTTGGTAGAGCACTGGACTCTTAATCCATTGGTCGACAGTTCGAGTCTGTCACGACCCACCAAATATCCTGCTGATTGCAAGAGTGTTAACGGTAAGTTTTGCTCCGCAAAATGTACCTTGCTCCGCAAAAAAGCATTTTAGCCCGCCTTTGTGCGGGCTTTTTTGCCTCCAGACGCAACGATCCAGCACACCGCTGCCCCGATTTGGCTTGCCCATTTTCTAGTCATCATTGTTTACTTCGCCGACCAGAAAAACCCGCTAGGCTAACAGATCATTCAAATCAGGAGAGCTCATGCTGATTGCTATTGATCCAACCAAGGCCCCCGACACCACGCCACCGGGCAAAACACCCAACCCTGAACCTGATCCGAAGAAAATCCCGGGCAATGAGCCGCCTGGCAAAACCAGGAACTGACAAACCTCCAATTCACGCCTCCGGCACGCATGACATACAGGCTCAAGCTAGGCCAGCAAGGAAAATGCCGCTGCCCTGCCAGCGCCTCGTTCCAGGTTTGAATAGTGCTTTTGCAGCAGGAAAATGTTGCAAAGTTAAGACTATTTAAAAAAAAACTCCACACAATGCGCACTTGTTGCGCTGCAACATATATTATTTTTCCATAGTCGTTGTTCCTGCGGTGGTGAGATGAGCGGAGACAGGCGTCACAGAACGCTGCTGTTATCTCGCTGCCCACCGACTAGGCAAGACCGGGGTCACGTGCCTAGCTAGCTTACTCGCCTTGCCGGAATTGTGTTGCTCTTCAACCTACAACACAGGTCCGCTTGCCTACCACTTGCGTTCGCGCTGTCGCACATCCTGCTGACAGCCGGAGAGTCGCTCACACCGGCACTGCCCGGTTGCACTCAAGCCATCCACCAGGATTACCCATCCTGGTCGGCCCCCTCTCAACCGTCTCCTACCCCCTCGGTGTTCCATTGCATCCGCAAGGCCAGCTTGCCTGTGTTTACTTCAGGAACACCTATGAAATTAATTACCGCCATCGTCAAACCCTTCAAGGTTGACGAAATACGCGAGGCCCTTTCCGATCTGGGCATACAGGGGATGACACTCACTGAGGTCAAAGGATTTGGGCGCCAGAAAGGCCACACTGAGCTGTACCGCGGTGCGGAATATGCGGTCGACTTCCTGCCCAAGATCCGCATTGAACTGGCTATTCCCGACGAGCAGTTGGAAAGTGTTCTGGAGGCCATTCAAAGCAGTGCCCGCACCGGTCGTATTGGTGACGGCAAGATCTTTGTCCAACCGCTGGACCACGTCATCCGCATCCGCACTGGCGAATGCGATGAGCAAGCCCTGTAATCGGAGACTCCATCATGAACAACGCTGATCTATCGTGGATGCTGGTCTCCACACTTTTGGTACTGATGATGGCCGCGCCAGGTCTGGCCCTGTTTTACTCGGGGATGGTGCGTCAAAAAAATGCCTTGTCCATGTTGTCCCAGACCTTGCTGGTGTTCAGTTTAGGGGTGGTGCTGTGGTTTATCTATGGTTACTCGCTGGCTTTTACTGCCGGCAACCCCTTGATTGGCGGTTTTGACAAGGTCTTGTTCAATGGCATGTTCACGGCTACCGACCAACAGTTCTCCATGTCGGGCACCCTGCCTGAACTGCTGTTTGCGTCTTTCCAGGCCACCTTTGCCGGTCTGACTTGCGCTCTGGTTGTCGGCAGTCTGGCAGAACGTACCCGCCTGTCCGCCATTTTGGTCTTTACCGTGATCTGGTTCACCCTGGCCTATCTGCCTATCTGCCATATGGTCTGGTTTGCTGATGGACAGAACGGCGGCTTGCTCAACACTCGTGGCGCACTGGACTTTGCGGGTGGAACGGTCGTACACATCAATGCCGGTATTGCGGGTCTGGTCGGTGCCTGGATGATTGGCCCACGCTTGAACTACCGTCGAGAAGCCATGCCACCCCATAACCTGCCCTTGACCTTTATCGGTGCAGCTTTACTGTGGGTGGGCTGGTTTGGTTTCAACGCCGGCTCGGCTTTATCCGCCAATGAAAATGCGACGCTGGCCTTCTTCAATACTATGTTGGCCGCCGCGATTGGTGTTGTCGCCTGGGCTTTAGGTGAGTGGATCAGCAAAGGCCACCCTTCCTTGCTGGGTGCTTGCTCGGGTGCCATTGCAGGTTTGGTCGGCATTACCCCGGCAGCCGGTTTTGTGGCTCCTTCCGGTGCTTTGGCCATTGGCCTGATTACTTCCCTGGCTTGCTTGTGGGGCGTTAATGTCCTGAAACGCTGGCTACGTGCCGACGATACATTGGATGTGTTTGGTATTCACGGTTTGGGTGGGATTGTGGGCGCTTTGCTCACGGGTCTGTTCAACGCGCCTGTCCTAGGTGGTCCCGGTACCGCCGCTGACAACAGTATCTGGATGCAGTTGTGGATTCAGCTCGAAGGCGTATTGCTGACTCTGGTCTGGTCCGGTATCGCCGCCTGGATTGCCTTCAAGATTGCCAAAGTCGTCTGCGGTGGTTTACGTGTCGATGCTGACCATGAGCGCGAAGGTCTGGATATCCGTACCCACGGTGAGACGGGTTATCAACACTGAGATCCCATCATGATTCTTGACTATCTTGCCCACCGGCAAACAGCCCCCTTCAAACACAGGTACAAACCTAAAAGAAAAAGCCCTCTCTCGAGGGCTTTTTTTTATAAGCAACACAGTAGCTTATTTTTCTTTGCGGTAGGCGTCATGGCAAGTCTTACAGGATTTGCCCACATTACCAAAAGCCACGCGGAAGGCATCAAAGTCGCCCGAATCGGAGGCCACTTTCAGCTTGTCGATCGCAGTGGTGAAATCATCCGTCGCTTGCTTGAAACCCTGAGCATCGCTCCAGGCTTCTGCTTTGGTCTCGCCGCCTTCCGTACCGGCACCAAACGCGCCCCAAGGCAGAGCAGCCAAAACAGTCAGCACCTCCACGTTCTTGGCAATAGCAGCCGCGTCATAAGGAGCTTCCTTTTTAGCGACGGGAGCCATACGACCGAAGTGCGAACCAATCAAGGCCATGCTGGCTTGACGATAGTTCACGGCCTGCTCAGGCTTAGCGAATTGGGCTGTAGCTGGCGTGACAAACGCAGCGCACAAGGCGGCAGCGGCAGTCAAAAACGCAAGTTTTTTCATGGGAACTCCTGTGTGATGAAACATAAAACACGTCATAAAGCACTGGCTCAAGAAACCCGGTCGGCTGTGTCCTTTGTGCCCGAACACAGCCGTTTGGATTTAGATTGCCTGGGCCAACTTTACCGCGACACCCAGATAGCTACGTGGCGTTAGCTCAAGCAAATAGTTTTTAGCGTCTGCGGGCAGCTCCAGGCCACCGATAAACTCGCGCAACGCTTCCTCGGTAATACCACGACCACGGGTCAGGGCTTTGAGTTGTTCGTAAGGCTGGGGCAGACCGTAACGACGCATCACGGTTTGCACGGGCTCGGCCAGAATTTCCCAGCAAGCATCAATGTCCGCATCCACAGCGGCCGCGTTCAGTTCCAGTTTGCCCAGACCGCGCAGGCAGGCGTCATAGGCCACCACACTGTAGCCCAGAGCCACGCCCAGGTTACGCAGCACGGTCGAGTCGGTCAAGTCACGCTGCCAGCGGGAGATAGGCAGCTTCTCGGACAAGTGGCGCAACATGGCGTTGGCCAGCCCCAGATTGCCTTCCGAGTTTTCAAAGTCAATCGGGTTGACCTTGTGCGGCATGGTGGACGAACCGATCTCGCCTTCTTTCAGGCGCTGCTTGAAGTAACCCAGGGAGATATAGCCCCAAACGTCACGGTTGAAGTCCAGCAGAATGGTGTTGGCGCGGGCAATTGCGTCAAACAGGGCGGCCATCCAGTCGTGCGGTTCGATCTGAATGGTATAGACGTTTTGCGTCAGACCCAGACCATTCAGCACTTTTTTGCTGAAAGCTGGCCAGTCAATTTCGGGGTAAGCCGAGAAGTGCGCATTGTAGTTACCCGTTGCACCGTTCAGCTTAGCCAGAGGCTGAACAGCGGCGATGGCGCTAATGGCGTTTTGCAAGCGAGCGGCCACGTTGGCGAACTCTTTGCCCATGGTGCTGGGACTGGCTGGCTGGCCGTGGGTGCGCGAGAGCAAAGGCTGCTCGGCATGCAGACGGGCCTGGGCCTTGATGGCATCGCACACTTCTTGCAGTTGGGGCAGGATCACCTGCTCACGGGCACGCGTCAGCATCAAGGCGTGCGACGTATTGTTGATGTCTTCAGAGGTGCAGGAAAAATGGATGAATTCCGCCGCTGCGGACAGCTCGGCGTGGTCGGCCACTTTTTCTTTCAACCAGTATTCCACGGCTTTCACGTCGTGGTTGGTAGTGCGCTCGATGGCTTTGATGCGGGCAGCATCGTCTTCCGAGAAATTCTGCACCAGGCTCTTGAGTACCTCACGGGCTTGCTCAGAGAAAGTAGGCAGTTCAGGCAGACCCGCGTCGGACAAGCCGATCAGCCAGGCCACTTCGACCTCTACGCGATGCCACATAAATGCGGCTTCGGACAACAGGCCACGCAAGGGGGCGGTACGGCTGCCATAACGCCCGTCCAATGGCGACAAGGCATTCAGAGTGCTCAGGGTATCGGCTATGTGCATCGTTCTACAGAAAAGAAGGGGAATAAAGTCAGCCCGCATTCTAACATTGCGGGCTGTCACCCGTATGCTGCGTGTTCAGCATGGGGGCAGAATGCGACGACAGCTCGAAGCTTTGACGAATAAACCACAGTTTTCCGACATTGTTTCCAGTGACAGGGGCAAGCCTGGCCTGCGGGGCGTTCGCCCATAGGTTCCTGCTATACTTTTTGAGCCTGCAACTTTTGATAGCTTTTTATGAAACTTCTAGCTTCCCTCACCAGCCCATACGCGCGCAAAGTGCGTGTTGTCATGGCGGAAAAAAAGCTCGATTACGAGCTGATTCTGGAGGATGTGTGGGCCGATGACAGTGATATTCTGAAACACAATCCACTGGGCAAAGTCCCCTGTCTGATTATGGATGATCAGGCCAGCCTGTTTGACTCCCGTGTGATCGTCGAATATCTGGATACCCTCTCACCCGTCGGCCGCCTGATTCCTCAAGCAGGACGTGATCGCGCAGCGGTCAAATGCTGGGAAGCCATTGCCGATGGCTTGCTTGATGCCTGCGTTGCCATCGTGGTGGAAAATCGCCGCCCCCAAGAGCTGCGTCTGCCCGCCTGGATCGACCGCCAAAACGGCAAAATCACCGCTGCCCTGCAATCCATGAACAATACCTTGGGTGACCAGTCCTTTTGCATGGGCACCAGCTTTAGCCTGGCCGACATTGCCGTAGGCTGCGCACTGGGTTATCTGGATCTGCGCTTTCCTGAACTGGACTGGCGCTCGCAGTACGGCAATCTGCAACGCCTGGATGAAAAACTCCAAGCGCGCCCCTCGTTTGCCAGCACCTTACCGCCTACACAGTGAGCGTTGCGCCAGCAAGCCAGGGCCCATTCTTTTGAATGGGTTTTTTTATGTCTGCTCACTCAGAACTTACCCAGCAAACGGTACATCCAGAAGGCCTCATCGGTCTTCATGCGTTGGGCAAACCGGGCGGGTGAAAAACCGGAAATGCGTTTGACCTCTCTGCCAAAATGAGACTGGTCGCTATACCCGGCCTGCAACGCCACATCGGACCAGACAGGCTGAGCCTGCTGCTGCACCAGAGCAAAGGCGCGCTCTGCCCGCACATACAGCTGCAGCTCACGCTGGCTCTGCCCGGCCCAACGCTTGAATTGCCTTTGCATCTGGCGCAGGCCCGTTCCCGTACGTGTTGCGGCCATCTTCATCCCCAAGGTCGTCAGCCAATGATGCAAGCTGTCAGCACCTTCTGTCGCCAGACTGCCATGCGCACAGCGATGAATTGCCGCCTCCAACTGCTCGAACAAAGGGCCATCTTCAGTGCCTGCTTGCCCAAGTATCTGACAACGGGCAGCGGGTAAAACCTGATCCAGAGGCAGTACCTGATCCAGAAAATCGCTGGCCTCTATCCCAAACACACGCTTCAGGGCATCGGGATAGAGGCCAATCGAAATTGCATGGACAGGTCCGGGAGACCAGCTAATGGACGGTGTGCGCGAAGGCCCAGCGAACAGCATGCTGGGAAGGGCCTCTGACAGAACCAAAGTCCCGCCATCTACTGGCGTCTGCACCATATGCAACTGGCCATGAAAAACCCAGGACAACACCACCAGGGGCGAAGCCGGATAAAAGTTCAAACGTTGCTGCGGCAGCAGATCCAGAGCACGGGTATCACGCTCCACGCCCAGATGGATAATGGACGCCGTTTTTCGGCTGGGGTGATGCAAACGGGCACAAGGCAAAGCAGACATGGGAGGTCGTTTCCGTTCTATCCGACCCAGGCAAGCCGGGCCACACTGAAAGTCCTTTTATCCTACTTCAGCCCCGCCTTCTTATGCCTAAAACTATTTTGCAAGGATCCTGGTCTCATCGCTGCCGAAGCGTCCTTACCCTTTGGGCCACCACCATCGACGTACTGCTCCGCCGCGCCATCGCCAAGCCATTGGTGCGAGGCTGGTCTGTGCCTTTTGAAATCGCCACCCTGTTCTATCGCAAGCAGTTCAACCACGCCTTCCGCTTGCCAACCATAGCTGAAGGCCGCGCCTATTTCGACAGCTTGTACACGATTGCCGAACCGGACTTGCCCGTCCAGATACAGGCCAGCACGTCCCCAGAACCACGGGGAGACTGGTTTATTCCAGACCGCCCGGACAACACCAAAACCCTCTTGTACTTTCATGGTGGCGGCTATACGTTCTACCCTGCTGCGTCGCACCACTTCATTCGCCTGCTGGCCCACAAGCTGCAAATTTCCATCTTCGCCGTGGACTACCGCCTGACCCCGGAGCATCCTCACCCAGCCCAACAGGAAGATGCGCTAGACGCCTACCGCTATCTGCTCAAGCGTGGTATCCCTGCCCAGGATATTGTCCTGGCAGGCGACTCGGCGGGCGGACACCTGGTGCTGATGAGCTTGGTCGGCCTGCGTCAAGCGGGACTGCCCCAACCTTCTCTGGCCTTGGCACTAAGCCCCTGGACGGATATAGGACGACGCGGCGCCAGCCAGTTTGGTCATGATCGCTACGATATGGTGCAGGGCTATCAAACGCTGCAATACGGTCAATGGCTAAAGGGCAACGGCCCCTGGAATGATGATCGGCTCTCGCCCATTGCACAGGATCTGCGCCATCTGGCCCCCATCTACATTCAGGCAGGTGGCAAGGAAATTCTGGTCGACATGATCCGGGATTTTGCCCGAGAGGCGCACAAACAGGGGGCCAATATACGGCTGGATGTCTGGCCGGATATGACGCACGAATTTCATGCTTACGGCAGCACACTGCCGCAAAGTGAGCAGGCGATGAGTGCGCTACGAGCAGCAATTCACTGGACAGTTGGGGGAGTTTTTGAGCCAGCAGAAGAAACCGAGCTGAATGGGCTGGACTGTGCGTATGGCAAAGCCCAACCTGAAGACATCAAGCCTGTGTGATGGCCTGCGTAATCATGTAGATCGCCAGCACAGTCAGCATGCCAGCGAAGATGCGCTTGAGCGTCACCTGGTCAATCTTGTGGGCCAGACTGGCGCCCAAGGGGGCGGTACAAATACTGGTGACCGAGACAATCAACAAGGCTGGCCAGTAGATAAAACCAATCATGCCGGGATGGCTGCCAAAGGTAGCCTGACCGGACCAGATATAACCCACGCTATTGGCCAGCGCGATGAAAAAACCCAAGGCAGCCGAAGTAGCGACGGCCTGCCGCACAGGCACATTGCCGCGCAGCATGAAGGGTACGGACAGAAACGCCCCACCCGCTCCCAGCAGACCGGACACGAAACCGATCAAGGCTCCCATGGCCGCAATCCAGAATGGAGCAGGCAAGGAACGGCCTTGCACCGGGATCGACTTACGTGCCATTTTGGAGGCCGAATACAAGACGAACACACCGAACACAATCGCCAGCGCCGTGCTGTTGATCATGGCAAAAATCGCGCCGCCCGACAGTAGCCCACCCACGATCAAACCGGGCACCATGACCTTGACCACGTCCCAGCGAATAGCACCATGTTTATGGTGTGCTCGCACGCTGGACAAGGAGGTGAACAGAATCGTGGCCATGGCCGTGGCAATGGACGCATGCACGGCCAGCTCTTGCGGCACCCCAAACAAGGGCAGCAGGAAGGTCAGAAAGGGCACGAGAATCATGCCCCCACCAATCCCCAGTAAACCGGCGGCCAAACCAATACCAGCACCCAGTACCAGCAAACTGATGACAAGAATGGGATCCATGCCCGCCTCTTATTGAATAATGCCGCCGCCCAGGCAGCGGTCACCGTCATACAAGACCACGGACTGGCCCGGCGTTACGGCCCATTGGGGCTGATCAAAATGCAGGGACAGGCTGTCGCCTTCCGCAGCCAGAACCGTGCAGGCCGCATCAGCCTGGCGATAACGGGTCTTGGCATGAATCGGGCCTAACGCTGGCGGATGGCCCGCTACCCAACTGGTCTGCTCGGCCCTCAACTCAGACTGCAACAGCCAGGGGTGATCATGCCCTTGCACCACATACAGCGTGTTCGTGGCCAGATCCTTACGGGCGGCATACCAGGCGTCGGCGGTGCCGTCTTCGCGCTGCTTACCCTTGACCCCACCAATGCCCAAACCCTTGCGCTGACCATAGGTGTGGAAAGCCAGGCCCACGTGCTGACCCAGCACCTGCCCTTCTGGTGTTTTGATAGGACCGGGTTGAGTGGGCAGGTAGCGATTCAGGAACTCGCGGAAAGGGCGCTCACCAATAAAGCAAATGCCGGTCGAGTCTTTTTTAGCGGCATTGGGCAGTTTCAGTTCCTCGGCAATGCGGCGCACTTCCTGCTTGTTGATCTCGCCTAAAGGGAACAAGGTGCGCGACAACTGCGCCTGATTCAGACGGTGCAGAAAATAGCTTTGATCCTTGGACGCATCCAGACCTTTCAGCAACTGGTAGTCTGTGCCGCCCCCGGCCATGGGCACGCCACGCACACGGGCATAATGGCCAGTGGCAATCCAGTCCGCGCCCAAGGTCATGGCGTGGTCCAGAAAGGCCTTGAACTTGATTTCCGCATTACACAGAACATCGGGATTCGGGGTACGGCCTGCCGAGTATTCCCGCAAGAACTCCGCAAACACGCGGTCTTTATATTCTGCAGCGAAGTTGACCGCCTCGATCTCGACCCCGACCAGATCGGCCACGCTGGCCGCGTCCAGCCAATCCTGGCGCGAGGAGCAAAATTCGGAGTCATCGTCGTCTTCCCAGTTCTTCATGAACAGGCCCACGACTTCATAGCCTTGCTCTTTAAGCAGCCAAGCCGAGACAGAGGAGTCCACGCCGCCGGACATTCCGATAACGACGCGACCTTTTTTGGTGGAAATAGTCATTGCAGTGATGATGAGAGGTGTCGCAGCAGGCAGACCGATGGTCTGGCACGCACCTGACTAACTAAAAAAGGCATTGTACGCCTGCCCTGACGCATGTACAGGCAGACACCGCCAGTACCTGGGGTTTCTGGAAAACTGTACTGCCCAGGACACAAATAAAAAAGCCCGGACAGGCATCCGGGCTTTTGAAACTGCTGCTGGGCGATCAGTTCTGAGGACGCGCAGGCAACATTTTTCCGGGGTTCATGATGTTATGAGGGTCCAGCGCCTGCTTGATGCTGCCCATCACATCCAGCGCATCCTGGCCGTGTTCGGCCAGCATGAACTCCATCTTGTGCAAGCCCACACCGTGTTCGCCGGTGCAGGTGCCTTGCATGGCAATGGCACGCTCTACCAGACGATGGTTCAGGCGCTCGGACTCGTCCCACTCTTCCTGACTATCGGCGTCCAGCAGCATCAGAACGTGGAAGTTGCCATCGCCCACGTGACCCACGATGGTGTACGGGAACGGAGCCTGATCCATGTCCGCAGCCGTTTCAGCCACGCACTCGGCCAGAGCCGAGATGGGCACGCACACGTCCGTGGTGCTGGAGCGGCAACCGGGACGCAGTTGCAAACCGGCAAAATAGGCATTGTGACGTGCGGTCCACAGACGGGAGCGGTCTTCGGCCTTGTCGGCCCACTCAAAGTCCATGCCCCCGTTATCACGCGTGATTTCCTGAACCACCTGAGCCTGTTCCTGCACACCGCTGGGGCTGCCGTGGAATTCAAACAGCAACAGGGGCGATTCTTTCAGCGTCAGCTTGCTGTAGGCATTGGTGGCACGTACGGCGGCCGTATCCATGAACTCAACGCGCGCAATCGGAATACCCATTTGAATGACCTCGATCACGCTTTGCACGGCAGAGCGCAGATCGGGGAAATTACAGATGGCGGCAGAAATGGCTTCGGGCTGCGGGTACAGGCGTACCGTGACTTCGGTGATGATGCCCAGCGTCCCTTCGCTACCGATGAACAAGCGGGTCAGGTCGTAACCGGCGGAGGATTTCTTGGCGCGGTTAGCCGTATCAATAATGCGGCCGTCTGCCGTCACGACCTTCAGGGTCAGGACGTTTTCACGCATGGTACCGTAACGCACGGCATTGGTACCCGATGCACGGGTTGCTGCCATCCCGCCCAGGCTAGCATCCGCACCAGGGTCAATAGGGAAGAACAAGCCGGTGTCCCGGATATGCTCGTTCAGGGCCGTGCGGGTGACACCAGCTTGCACTGTGGCGGTGAAGTCTTCTGCATTGATCGCCACGATCTCGTCCATAGCGGACAAGTCCAGGCTGACGCCGCCTTGAATCGCCAGGAAATGCCCTTCCAGCGAGGAACCGGCCCCGTAAGGAATCAGAGGCACATGATGCTCATGACAATGGCGTGCCACCCAGGCCACTTCTTCTGTGCTGCGAGCAAAAACAACAACATCAGGCAGCATGGGTGGATAGGGCGATTCATCCCGTCCATGGTGTTCACGCACGGCGTGAGAAAGCGAGCACCGCTCTTGGAACTGAGCCTGCAAGGCTTCTACAAAACCTTCAGGTAAAGGGCGCCGCGCTAGGTCGGCATGACCGGGAGCATTCATGAGCATTCCAAAAAGGCAAAACCCTATTATGAGTGGCTAAGTGCCCCCTCTTCAAGAGCGACTCGTGCCTGGCGACGCTGACGCACCGCTTGGGCCAGTTTTTCCAGAACCACCACGGTGTCATCCCAATCGATGCAACCGTCGGTAATGCTTTGCCCGTAGGTCAAAGGCTTGCCTTCCACCACGTCCTGACGACCGCCGACCAAATGGCTTTCGATCATCACGCCGCAGATACGCATATCGCCGCCCGAGATCTGACCGGCCACATCAGCCAGCACTTCGGGCTGGCGGCGGTAGTCTTTATTGCTGTTGGCATGGCTGGCATCGACCATCACACGCGGCACCATGCCGGCCTTGATCATGGCCTGGCTGGTTGCCTCGACGTTTTCGGCGTCGTAGTTCGGCGTCTTGCCACCGCGCAAAATCACGTGGCAATCGTTATTGCCCACGGTGGACACAATGGCGGAGTGACCACCCTTGGTGACCGACAGGAAATGGTGCGGCTGCGAAGCGGCCTTGATCGCGTCCAGAGCAATACGGATATTGCCATCCGTGCCATTCTTGAAGCCCACGGGGCAGGACAATCCGGAGGACAGTTCGCGGTGAACCTGGCTCTCTGTCGTGCGAGCACCAATGGCGCCCCAGGAAACCAGATCGGCAATGTACTGAGGCGTAATCATGTCCAGGAACTCGCAGCCAGCAGGCAAATCCAGCTGGTTGACGGCCAGCAACAATTCACGTGCGGTGCGCAAACCCTGATTGATGTTGAAGCTGCCATCCATGAAGGGGTCGTTGATCAGCCCTTTCCAGCCCACGGTGGTGCGTGGCTTTTCGAAATACACGCGCATCACGATTTCCAGCTCGGGGGCAAAGCGTTTGCGCTCGACCGTCAGACGGCGGGCGTAATCCAGAGCGGCTTCGGTATCGTGAATGGAACAAGGGCCCACCACGACCACCAGACGATCGTCCTGCTCGTGAAGAATCTTGTGAATGCTGCGGCGCGCCTTGTGAACCGTGGTCGAGACAGCAGAGGTACACGGGAACTCGCGCATCACATGGGATGGGGGAGACAGCTCCTTAATTTCACGAATCCGTAAATCATCAGTATTGTGCGACACGATTGAACTCCAGTTGGTTTGCCAGATCCGGGGGCAAACGAAAAAAAAGCCGCCCGGTCTATGCTGGCGGCTTATTTCAGGATTTAGGTCTTACTTGTGTTTGGTGCAACCCGTCCTTTCCTCCACCAGCGGCATCGGAAAAGCATAAAAATAAAAAAAGAAAACAGGGGTTGCGAAAGTCATGGAAAAAATCCTAACACAGTTCCGGACGCGCCGCCAACAAAACCAGCAAGATTCATCCTAAAAAACGCAGAGCAATAAAATATTTATACCAACAACCCCCTAAAAAACACCACCAAACAAAACAATCATTTCGTTTAGCGTTTTTTATCAGCCCTTTTGTTTCGTGTTATTGCGAAAAACCACGATAAATCGTTTAGATGGTTTGCCTGTCTTGTTTTTACATCTGCATACAAACCTGATGATGGATTGCCAGCCTGTGTGCCTGCATTTGTGGACATCACAATAAACGGAGTCTCACACAGCACCTCAACGTAGAACCGCAAGCTCATCATCGCAGGCCCACCGATGACCTTAGGTGGGCTTAAAAGCCATGTCTATTGCCAGGTCACCCATTTGTCCTCTGCCTGCCTCTTCTCCTATATAGAAATCCTAAGCAGGCTCTTTTTTCGATAGTTTCTATCCATTTAATTTGAGTACTAATGATTTTATAAGCTATGATTTCTCTGCAAATCTTTCGTAAAACAAATCATTTATAACGAAATGGTATAGGCGAAAAAAGGACTCATGATGAAACTACAATCCAAGCCCCTCTGCGCGTTGGCCTTTGCCCTGCTGGGCTCCCTGGCTACCGCATCCAGCACCCACGCAGTCACGCTGGAGCAAGTCAAAGAGCGCGGCGTGATTCGCGTCGCCGTTGCGAATGAAATTCCGTACGGATACATGGACATGTCCGGCAAAGCCCAAGGCGCTGGCCCCGAAGTGGCCCAGGCCATCTTGGAGCGTCTGGGTATCAAAGAGATCAAGTGGGAAACCGCCAACTTTGGCTCCCTGATCCCCGGCCTGCAAGCCAAACGCTTTGATATGGTGGCCGCTGAAATGGCCATCCTGCCGCAACGCTGCAATACCGTGCTGTTCTCCGAGCCCAACAGCTCCTATGGTGAAGGCCTGCTGGTCGCCAAGGGCAACCCCAAGAACATTCACTCCTACGAAGACTTCGCC
This sequence comes from Alcaligenes faecalis, assembly GCF_041521385.1. Taxonomy (NCBI): domain Bacteria; kingdom Pseudomonadati; phylum Pseudomonadota; class Betaproteobacteria; order Burkholderiales; family Alcaligenaceae; genus Alcaligenes; species Alcaligenes faecalis. The sequence goes on from NZ_CP168006.1 coordinate 501,568, forward strand.
AAGACTGATCACAAGATTGCCATCATGGCAGGTGCCGATCAGTTGGAAATGATGCAGGCCCTGGGTGTGCCCGATGAACGCATGGTCACCATTTCCAATAACGCCGATGCCATCTCGACCGTGGCTACGGGTCGTGCCGATGCCTATGCAGCTACCGGTCAAACAGCCAGCGATCTGGCCTCCAAAGGGGGTGGCAAAGTAGAACTGGCCGCCCAGTTCAAGGACCCCGTCATCAATGGCAGCCCGGTTCGTAGCTGGGGCGGTTTTACCTTTGCCAAGGAGTCCGAAGACCTGCGTGATGCCGTCAACAAGGAACTGGCTGAATTCAAAAAAACCGATGAATGGAAAGCCATCCTGAGCAAGCACGGCTTTACCGAAGAAGACGTCAAGCACTCGTTTGAGAAATCCACGGAACAGCTGTGTAAAGCCTGATCCTTCACCTGCGGGTAAGGCGGCCGCACGGGCTGCGCGGCTCCTTGCAAGGGCCAACAGAGCATCCAAAGTGCACCGCCTGCCCTTGTCTGGAACCTGATATGGATTGGTTAAGTTACAGCTTGCCCCTGATGGAAGGGGCCTGGGTCACCATACAGCTCACCCTGTATTCAACCGTGGTGGGAGCCATCGCTTCCTTTGCCCTGGGCATAGGCAGGCTCTCTCACTCGGTAGCCTTGCGTTCACTGTCCATCACCGTTATTGAAGTTTTTCGCGGCACCTCGTTATTGGTACAGTTGTTCTGGCTGTACTTTGCCCTGCCGATTCTGGGCGAGTCCATAGGCCTGGACTGGCGTCTTGATCCTGTCGTAGCCGGCACCCTGGCCCTGGGCCTGAACATTGGCGCCTACGGTGCGGAGGTCGTACGTGGTGCCATTCAGGCCGTGCCGCACTCCCAACTAGAGGCTGCCAAGGCCCTGGACTTTACCGAGCGCCAAACCCTGTGGCGCATCAGCCTTCCCCAGGCCATTCCCGAGATGATGCCCAGCTTTGGCAATCTGGCCGTACAAAACCTGAAAGATACGGCCCTGGTCTCTTTGATCAGCTTGGGGGACTTGAGCTTTAGAGCTGAACAAATACGCAACTTCACCCAGGACAGCACCACCATCTATACCCTGCTCTTGCTGATGTACTTTGGCATGGCACTGGTACTGACCGTCCTGATGAAATTACTGGAACGCGCAACCGGCCGCTGGCGCGCGCAAAGGAGCTGAACATGCTGTTTGGTATTGAATGGGACACCAGCAGCAACGGAGCATTTGCGCTGTCTATCCTGCCTATCTTGCTCAAAGGCTTATGGGTCACCATCCAGGCCGCTGTGCTGGGCTTCGGTGTGGCCGCGGTGTTAGGACTGATTCTGGCCGGCCTGAAAAGCGTGCGTTTGCGCCTGATTTCCTGGCCCGCCTATGTGCTGACCGAATTCCTGCGCGACACGCCTTTGCTGGTGCAACTGTTTTTCCTGTATTACGTGCTGCCAGACTACGGCATTGTGCTACCCGCCTTTCTAACCGGCGCGCTGGCACTGGGTGTGCAGTACAGCGCCTACTTGTCTGAAGTCTATCGAGCCGGTCTGGAGTCCGTTACCCACGGCCAGACTGAAGCCGCCCGCGCGCTGGATATTTCTCCGCTGCGCACCTTCATGGTCATCACCCTGCCCCAGGCTATCCCGCGCATCATCCCTGCGATGGGCAACTACCTGGTGTCCATCATGAAGGACGTGCCTGTACTTTCTGTCGTATCGGTGCTGGAAGTCCTGAATGTGGCCAAGATTATTGGTGACCGTACCTTTAACTACATTATTCCCCTGTCCATGGTGGGCGGCCTGTATCTGCTGCTGACCCTGCTGGCTTCGGCTGGGGTACGGGCGCTGGACCAGCGTTTACCCAAGCAAGGAATTCCCCTGCGATGACTGACACAACAAGCCCCATCATTCAATTTGACAATGTCACCAAGAAGTTTGGTGATGTCACCGTCCTGGACGCCTTGAACTTCCAGGTAGAACCGGGTGAGAAAGTCACCATCATCGGCCCTTCCGGCTCAGGTAAATCCACGGTGCTGCGCATCCTGATGACACTGGAAACCATCGACGAAGGCGTCATTACCGTAGCCGGCAAGCCCCTCTGGCACGAGCGGGTTGATGACAAGCTGGTGCCCGCCAGCCAAAATCATTTGCGCGAAATGCGCAAGGAAATGGGCATGGTGTTCCAGCAATTCAACCTGTTCCCGCATATGACGGTCATGCGCAATGTGACTGAAGCGCCCACCCATGTGCTGGGCCTGTCCAAAAAACAAGCGCGCGAACGGGCTACCAAATACCTGGAACTGGTCGGCCTGATCGACCATGCCGACAAATTCCCCAGTCAGCTCTCTGGCGGGCAACAACAGCGTGTGGGAATTGCCCGGGCCCTGGCCATGGAACCCAATATTCTGCTGTTTGACGAGCCAACCTCGGCCCTGGACCCGGAACTGGTAGGTGAGGTGCTGGGCGTGATTCAAACGCTGAGTCAGGAACAGGATCTGACGATTTTGCTGGTGACTCACGAAATGCAATTTGCCAAGGAGGTATCAGACCGCGTCTGCTTCTTTGATAAAGGCGTGATTGTCGAGTCCGGCCCACCAGAGCAAGTGTTCTGCCATCCGCAGGAGGCACGGACACAGGCGTTCTTGAGCAACTTCATTCAGGCAGCGTGACCCCCAACGCTCCGTCACTTGAGCGTGGTTCTGCCCTGAACCACGCGCAAACGGCTTTTGCCACAAAGGAGTCAATCTCCCGCAACGGCAGCAAACGAGAACCCTCCAGAGCGGTGCGGCGATAGGTCTGCCCTCTCCGGTAATCCGCCTTATCAGCAAAAGCCAGGAGCGAATCCGCGCTTTGTTGCTGAACCAGCATTGCCAGATCCCATCGCTCTTCTTCCGGACCAATCAAGAATGGGCCGCCTGAACCCAAAAAACAAAAGCTGACCACCGCTTGCGTGCGTCGCGCATAACAACAGCACAACCTGATGCCTGAGTCGGCTCCAGATACACACGTGGCTGAGGCTTGGTGTTCATGGACTCTGCCCCCAAGTCTTATTCAACCCAGGACGTCGCCGGAGTTTCAGCCAGTTTGATGGCATGCTCACGCACATCTTCCGGCCAGGCTGCCAGCAGTTGTTTGAATCGCTCCCACTCATCGGCAAACAAGGCTCGCATGGCTTCTTCAAAGCCGGGCAAGTCACCACCAATCGCGGTCATGAAGTTATAGGCCCGCTCTTGCGCCTGACGACGCTGATCTTTGGCGGCGCTGGCACGACGCGCTTCTTCCACCAGTTTGCGCAGAGCAACCGAAGCTCCACCGGGTTGAGTCGCCAGCCAATCCCAATGTCGTGGCAACAAGGTCACTTCGCGGGGGACGACGCCCAGCTTGGGGCGACCACGGCCTCGCGGGGCCTCTTCTTTTGTCTGCTTAAGCTCAGGTTCAGGAACGTCCACAGGCGCATAACGTTGCGCCAGCTCTTCGTCCGTCCTCTGGGTATTCACATCCACAAAGCGGCCTGTCACATCGTCAAAGATCAGCACGGGATCATTCACCCGGCTTTCCAGCACTTTCTTCACGGCCAGCACATTGACCAGCATAGGGCCGGACGCGATACGGCGGTGGCCCATAAAACTGGTGTAGGTATTGGGGTAAGTCGTTGTCATAGCAAAACCAGAGCTTCAAGTAAGAAGATCCTATTTTTACCCGGATGATATTAAGCTGTCAATATTACCCGGGTATAAATAAGAGGTTGTTGCTAATTGGGCGCATTAACACAGTTGATCCTGTCCAGCAGCCATCACAAGGACTCCTGGACAAGCCGAGTCATATCTGATGAGCATCTCCGATAACGGCTTTCCCGAACGCCGACCAGTCTGTACGGTGCAGACCCGTCATTTGCCAACGTCCGCCCCCAGACGCTGGCCGCCTCCCCCTCTTCTTCACAATCCTGAGCCCACAAAAAACGCCCCCTGAAATAAATCCAGGGAGCGTCTTATCCGGCCATGCCTGCACCCAAGGCGCAGACCTTCTTCTGGCTTAGGACTCCAGCAGTGGACCGGTCAATGGCGTCAGGACAGGAAACTGCCCACGAGTGGCTACATGCGCAGGACGAGGCGTCAGCCCCTGCTTGGGATCGCCCACGCAGTTTTCCACGCTGTTATAGACCGTAAACACATTGGCTCGTGGCCAAGGCGAGATGTTGCTGGCCGAGCCATGCAAGGTATTGCAGTCAAAAAAGATCACCGAACCGGCCTTGGCCGTAATGGCTTCAATGCCACCTTGATCCACCAGCAAGCGCAGGCTGATTGGATCGGGCACGCCATACTCCTGCTTGCGCAAGGATTCCTTGTAATGGTTGTCCGGCGTTTGCCCCGTGCAAGAGATGAACTGACGGTGTGACCCTGGCACCAGCATCAAGGGGCCATTGCACACATTATTGTCAGTCAACAGCACCGAGCAGCTTAAGGCGCGCATTTGCGGCATGCCATCTTCGATATGCCAGGTCTCGAAGTCCGAGTGCCAGTAAAACTCCTTGCCGGTAAAGCCCGGTTTCAGGTTGGCACGGGACTGATGCACATACACATCCGAGCCCAGAATCTGGCGAGCCACATCCAGCACGCGCGGATCACGTACCAGACGGGCAATCAGTTCGCTTAATTCATGCACCCGAAAGATCGAGCGCACGGCCTGACTGCCTTTTTCCACCACAGCCTCTTCACGCGACAAGATGCCGGGGTCCGTGCTCATGGCTTCCACATTGCCCAGCAAGGCTTGCACTTCCTGCGCATTGAACAAATCGGGCAGCAGCAAAAAGCCGTTGTCCTCATACTCCCGCAATTGGGACGTGTTCAAAGGCTGGCTACCTACCGGATCCGGATACACCACCGGCTCCTGGCGGCTGACGATGGCCGCCGTTCGTTCTGTACGGGAGGTGTACAGATCGCTCATGGTCACTGTCATCATGCTCTCCTTAGGTCTTCAGTCTTCCACGATGGCTGGGTAAACCCCTTTCTCATCGTGAACTTCCTGACCGGTCAAGGGCGGATTGAATACGCAGATCACTCGCAAGGGCTCTTTGCCACCGCGTAGATAGTGCTCGTCGTGCTGGTCCAGAGCGTAGACTACGCCTGGGCCCAAATCGTATTTCTTGCCGTCGGCAACGGTTTCGATTTCACCATCGCCCTCGATGCACCACACCGCTTCCAGGTGATTCTGGTAGTGGATATGGGTCTCGGTACCCGGAAAAATAACGGTTTCATGAAAGGAAAAACCCATGCCGTCTTTCTTGAGCAAAACACGGCGGCTAACCCAGGTGTCTGTACGCACCTCATCACGGGTTCCAATCACATCTTGTACGTTCTTCACCAGCATTAGCGTGCTCCTCCAATCTTCAGAATTTTGGCTTGACTGCCACGCTTGGACAAACACTGAGCCACGCTGCGTTCAATAATGTCCAGCCCCTGAGTCAGCTCTTCATTGCTGATCGTCAGCGCAGGCAGCAGCTTCAGAACCTCGTCATGAGCACCCGAGGTCTCAACCACCAACCCTTGCTTGAAAGCCTGTGCCGCAATTTCATTGGCCAGACCGGCGCCGGGTGGAGTCACCAGACCTTGAATCAGGCCACGACCACGCACACTTAATCCTCGATCGGGGTAGCTATGAACCAGGTTCTCCAGCCAGTCGCGCACTTGGCGCTCTTTACTCTGGATTTCGGCTTCAAAGTCCTCGTTAGCCCAGTAGCTTTCCAGGGCTTGAGCGGCGGTCACGAAAGCCAGGTTATTGCCACGGAAGGTGCCGTTATGCGCGCTGGGTTTCCACACATCCAGTTCAGGACGCAACAGAACCAGGGACATGGGCAAGCCAAAACCGGACAAGGATTTGGACAAGGTAATAATGTCAGGGCTGATGCCAGCCTGCTCGAAGCTGAAGAAACGGCCAGTCCGACCGCAACCAACCTGAATATCATCGACAATCAGCAACATATCGTGCTCGCGGCACAGACGTTGCAATTCACGCAGCCACCGCTGTGTGGCAACGTTCACGCCCCCTTCACCCTGCACAGTTTCCACGATGACCGCGGCAGGATGGTCCAGGCCGCTGCTGGGGTCTTCCAACAAACGCTCCAGATAAGCCATCGTATTGACGTCCGGGCCCAAGTACCCGTCATAGGGCATGAACGAAGTGTTGCCCAGGGCGACACCCGCTGCACTACGAAACTTGGAGTTCGCCGTCACTGCCAGGGAACCCGTGCTGACGCCGTGGAAACCATGCGTAAAGGAAATGACATTCTGGCGACCCTTGACCTGGCGTGCCAGTTTTAACGCCGCTTCAACGGCATTGGTGCCGGTAGGCCCCGTAAACTGCAAGCGGTAGTCCCACCCGCGCGGTTTGAGCAGCACTTTATCCACCGTTTCAAGAAAGTATTTCTTGGCGCTGGTGGCCATGTCCAAACCGTGTACCAAGCCGTCGGTGTTCAGGTACTCAATCAGCTTTTCTTTCAGATGAGGGTTGTTATGCCCGTAATTGAGCGTACCGGCCCCGCTGAAAAAATCGATGTATTGCCTGCCTGACTCGTCCTCCAAGACCGAGCCTCGGGCTTTGTTGAAAATGACCGGGAAGGACCGGACGTAGCCCCGTACTTCAGACTCCATCCGGTCGAATATTTTTAAATCAGTCATATTTCCTCTCCTGGTTATAGAACGGCGTGTCTTTTGAGCCGACAAACAACAATCAGCGAACCAGACCGGCTCTACCGTTCTTTTGCGTAAAGTCCCCTTATCCAGAGTCCAAGGGGCCGATTCGTAATAGAGGTTCTGCCTCGTGAGCCTGATTGGCAAACAAGGCAGTATCAAAAAATTCCTGTTCCTGCATAGGCACACCCCAACGTCGTGCCATGGCCGCAAACAAGCCACGCGAAGCCCGGTTCCCTGGGCTGACCGTCGTTTCCAGATAGCGCAAGGAACGACCACGCAAACGCTCTCGCAAGTGCTCCAGCATGGCCTGCCCCAAACGACGCCCACGAGCGCGCTCATGCACGGCAACTTGCCACACAAAGAGCACATCGGGACGGTCGGGGAGAAAGTAGGCAGAGATGAAACCGTCTATTTGTTCCCCACGCTGCGCGATAACGCAGGTCTGGGAAAAATGCTCGCTGAGCAGCAAATAGAGATATTCAGAATTCAGATCCAGTGGTGGGCTATCGGCAATCAGTTGATGGATTGCGGCAGCATCACGCAACAGGGGCGCACGCAGTATCAGCGCCGGGTCACTGGGGGCAGAATCGGTGGCAGTCACACTGCCAGCCGAGCTGCCCGTACTAGGTCGGTCCGTCAAACCACCAACCCGGATTCGGGGGGAACATCCCCTTCCGGGACCTCAAGAATAGGCGAGGCCGCCTCATCGGCCTCCAGCACAACATCCGGGTCAGCGTCGAGCAAACGCACAATGCGCTCCAGGGACAAGGTCATGGTGGCCTGTTCCAGCTCGGGCAACTCTTTCAAGGCATCTGACAACTTCTTTTGCAAAGGGGATGGCGTATCCTGCGCCAAGGTCTTGCCCTCGGGTGTCGCGCTCACAAAAACAATCCGTCGATCCTCACGTCCACGCTCGCGCACCACCAGTTTCTTGTCCTCCAGACGGTCCAGAATACCGACCACAGTACTGGGGCTGACATGCATTTCACGGCTGATGGCCGTGGCCGTCAGCGGACCTTTTTCAATAATGGTGCGCAGGCAGATCAACTGGGGCGCGGTGATATTGCTGTACGCCGACAGTTGTCTGGAGTGCAGGGCAATCGAGCGCGTGATCTGGCGCAAAGCCCGCAAAATTCGTAAATCGTAGTGTTGATCTTTGGTCATTTAATTAGCCAAACAAAATAATTCAGCACGATTAATTCGTGTTGAAATGATATGCCTAGAAAAGATCTAAGTCAAACCGATTCACACTCAAAATCATACGGAGCGTAAACCCGTGGATCTGACTCAAAACTGAAAAAAATGTAAGCACCTGCCCCTTTTGCAGCGGGCAAGCAAGCGAGCGCAATGCCCTGCTCCGTGCCTTCTTATCAACGAACAGAACAAAGCAGCGTGAAGCTTACAGTACACTGCCAGGAATCCCTGCCGGGGCTGTCACTCCTGGCCTTCCCCAAGACATGACGTGCTGTATCAGAACCCTGCTTGCAAACCACCACAGCCTGATACAAACCCGGCCCATTAACCCATAAGTCTCTTGACCAAGTAAAGCCGCTCCCGGTTCACGGAGCGCCCGCCAGACATAGAAACCAGCATGAAGCAATCTGATAAGGCAACCCTGATCGGGCTGATCGCCATTATCCTGTGGAGCACCATTGTCGGCCTGATACGCAGTGTCAGCGACTATCTAGGTGCCACTGGTGGTGCTGCCCTGATTTACACCCTGGCCTCGGTCTTTCTTCTTTTATCAGTAGGCTGGGTACGCTTGCGCGACTTTCCGCACCGCTACCTGATCGGGGGCAGTGTGCTGTTTGTCTGCTATGAACTCTGCCTGGCCCTGTCCATCGGCTATGCTCACAACAGCCAGCAGGCCATTGAAGTGGGGATGGTCAACTATCTGTGGCCGACCTTTACCATTGTGGCCGCCATCTTGTTCAATAAACAAAAAGCCAATTGGCTGCTTGCACCTGGCCTGCTCTTGTCCATGATGGGGATCAGTTGGATTCTGGGCGCAGAACACGGTTTAAGCTTGCACAACATCTGGCTGAATGTGCAGGACAATCCCTTGAGCTATGGCCTGGCCTTTAGCGGTGCATTGATCTGGGCCGGCTACAGCACCCTGACCGCCCGCCTCGCGCAGGGCAAAAATGGCATCACCTTGTTTTTCATGCTGACAGCAGCGGCCTTGTGGGTGAAATATCTGATCCAAGGCGCGCCTGCCATGACATTCACGGTTCCCGCTTTGGTGTATTTGCTGCTGGCTGCCATGGCAATGGGCTTTGGCTATGCCGCCTGGAATGTAGGCATTTTGCATGGCAATGTCACCATACTGGCCGGTGCTTCCTACTTTATCCCTGTTTTTTCAGCCGCCTTATCGACCCTTTTGCTGCAAGCTCCGTTAACGCTGACCTTCTGGCAAGGCTCGGCCATGGTGTGTTCAGGTGCCTTGCTATGCTGGCTGGCCATCCGGGTTCGCCTACCCAAACCGCTGAAAAACGCAGCCTGAAAAAACCATACTCATTAATCCCGATAAATTCGTGCCTTCCAAGCAAAAATCAAAAAGCAAAACCTGTTTGCTGCGATGCAATAAAAGCACGCTAAAAAAAGACCGCCCACGTTAATTCAGCGTTGGGCGGTCTTTTTATTGCGTTTGATTAGCCAGTAAATTTAATCAGGCGGTTCCGCCTACCGTCAGGTTTTCCATCCGCACAGTAGGAATCCCCACCCCAACCGGAACACTTTGACCTTCTTTACCGCAAGTGCCCACTCCCGAATCCAACTGCATGTCATTACCGATCATGCTGATTTGATTCATGGCGTCGGGGCCGCTACCAATCAAAGTGGCACCTTTAACGGGGTACATCAATTTTCCGTTTTCAATCACCCAGGCTTCCGAGGCGGAGAAAACAAACTTACCGCTAGTAATATCAACCTGGCCGCCACCAAAGTCGACGGCATATAAACCCTTTTTAACCGAGGCAATAATTTCCTGAGGATCCTTATCGCCTCCCAGCATAAAAGTGTTGGTCATGCGCGGCATAGGCAGGCTGGCGTAGGATTCACGGCGGCCATTACCCGTGATAGCCGCCCCCATCAAGCGTGCATTATGGGTATCTTGCAAATAGCCTTTCAAAATACCGTCTTCAATCAAGACCGTACGTTGCGTGGTATTGCCTTCATCATCCATATTCAAGGAACCACGGCGGTTTTCCAGGGTGCCATCATCAATGACGGTCACGCCCTTGGAAGCCACGCGTTGACCAATACGACCCGAGAACAAGCTGCTGCCACGACGGTTGAAATCGCCTTCCAAACCGTGGCCGACGGCTTCGTGCAGCATGACGCCAGGCCAGCCTGGGCCCAGAACCACCGTCATCTGACCGGCGGGCGCAGGTTTGGCTTCCAGGTTTGTCATGGCCGAACGCACTGCTTTGTCTACGTAGCTACGCAGCATATCGTCGGAGAAGTAGGACAGATCAACCCGCCCGCCACCGGCTGCCGAACCGCGTTCACGACGGCCATTTTGTTCAACAATGACCGACAAGGACAAATGCACCAGAGGGCGCACATCGGCGGCCAGACGACCATCGCTACCGGCGACCAGTACCACATCGTATTCCGCCCCCAGACTGGCCATGACCTGCACCACGCGCGAATCTGCCGCACGTGCCAAGGCATCCAGCCTTCCCAGCAAAGCCACTTTTTCAGGAGCGGGCAAGCTGGCAATCGGATCTGTACCTGTATACAAGGTGGGACGCGACGAGTCGCCCGGCACCAGAATGCCGCTTTTACCCGAACCACCCTGGCGTGCAATCGAACGCACCACACGGGCCGAGGACAACAAAGCCTCGGGGCTGAGGGAATCCGAATAGGCGAACGCGGTTTTCTCGCCGCTCAATGCCCGCACACCCACGCCCTGCTCGATTGAAAAGCTGCCGCTTTTGACGATCCCCTCATCCAACGCCCAGCCTTCGCTACGGGTGTACTGAAAATACAAATCGGCGTAGTCGGCTTGATGGGTGAGGATCTCACCGAGCGCGCCGGACAAATGACTGTCATTCAGACCCCAGGGGTCCAGCAACAGTCCACGGGCGCATTCCAAAGCATTGATAGCCGGATCAACTAACTTCATCGTTTATTCCTACTGACAGATCCCCGGCAAGCCCATGGCTGCAAGGGACGAAAATGGATACCAACAGACGTGCTGACATCAACGTGGCTTCCGTCCATCTGAGCATTAAAACAGAATGTGCCACCGTATGCGATGCCCACGTACGGATCAGGGCATTGAGGGCCTGCCCCAGTCTTGAATCAGCCAATTGACGCCGTCAGTTCAAAAACTCCACTTACGACATTTTCTGATACGGAATTAAAACTATTTAAAAATCCATCTAATTAGAAATGAACCCATATAGTTTTGATATAAACCCATTCGGTTTTATGATAACCCCTGATTAGATTAATTAATCAATGGCCATAGAATCGTCTAATCCCCTTAAATAATTACAAAAACCAAACACCTTTTTGATTACGGGTTTATTTTTTATCCAAACCACTTATCTTTTCAAGAAAATCAAAGTACACTGCTTTCACATGATAAACATGAGCTTGTGCAGGCAGGGTTTATCAGATAACTACAAACATGAAACAGGAATCCTATATGTCAGTCGAAACTTACAGCTCCGCAAAGCAGAAGATCGAAAAAGAGATTCTGCGTCTGCAAAAGCAGATGAAATCCCTTCGAGTCAAACAGCGTCGTCCTGTCATTGCGTCTATCGTCAAGTCCATGCAAGACAACGAGATCACCATTGAAGAAGTCGCTGAAGCTTTGGAAAACTCTGCCCGCCGCGGCGCTGGGGCAAGTTCCAGCGGTCCCAAGACCAGCCTGCCTCCCAAATACCGCCACCCCGGCACCCAAGACACCTGGACCGGACGTGGTCGTCCACCACGCTGGATTATTGATGCAGAAGCCAATGGCCGCAGCCGTGAAGAGTTTCTTATCAAGTAAGCTCGAAAACCAAACAAAAGAAAGGGACCGCTTGAAAAAGCGGTCCCTTTCTATTTATATAATTTCCCTACATAATGCCGGGGTTCTGGCGACTCAATCGCGCGGTATTGGATATCGGATATCAATCACTTGCCCATTATTACCCGGAAAACCATCAAATATGGCCTGGGACAAAAAAGGCATCTGCTGGTCCAGGTTGTCGGAATGGCTATAAGAAACGGCTGTAGCGCGATACACTTCTGCGCCCGAGTTTTGATTATCCGTAATGATTACATTTAGATAATTCTTATACATCGTGACAGGAACATTCACTACATTCGGAGAATAAAAGAAACCTCCGCCCCAACCATCATTTGGCGCATAATAGCCGCGCCCGATTCCCCACGCCGATGGACCATAAAAACTATCGGCAAATTGAGGCACCCAGCTTTGTTCCTGCGGATTGCCATAGTCCATTTGCACCACAAAACGCGCGGACTTCAGATCCGCCGCTTGCACCAGCCCCGTCACACCAATAGAAGCCCGTACAGAATCTGCAAAAGACTGGTGTTGCAGACTACTGCTTTTGTCTGGGGAGGACTTGATGTAATAGGTATCGCCACTGGTCGCCGTGGGCCACTGCTGATAGCGCGTCAATTTAGCGGACCAGCTAGGCGCAGCGCAAGCCGTGGTCAATACCGCCAATACCAGACTCATCAGGCGTAGGGCGCGCCAGGAAAACCCTTCAGAAAATAACGTCATAGTTTCACCCTTGCTTGTTTTACGCTTGCACGTTCAAGCCCGATTAATGACAGCGCCGTAGCGCCGACGAACAATTAGTTTACTGCCTGTTCCTGGCGTCCAGTGTGGGCGTTCAAACATCATTACAATAGACCATCTTTTTCGATTGTCGGACCAGCATCACATGCGCACAGACTCCTTACCTACGATCTCCCGCCACGATTACCAGCCCTACCCTTATCAAATAGAAAAGGTACGGCTGGAATTTGATTTGGCGGCCGAGCAAACCTTGGTTCGTCTGGCTTTCCGAGCCAGTAGCCGAGACGGCCAGATCCACCCCCTGGTACTGGACGGCGAAGACATTGAACTACTTGAAGTCAGTCTCAACGGGGTCGCCCTGACCGCCCAGGATTACCAGCTTGATGAACAGGGCCTGACGCTCTCGCCCCAGACCGCAGAATGTGACCTGGTGCTGGTAAGCCGTTGCCGCCCGCAAGACAACACCATGCTGATGGGCTTGTATGTCTCGGGCCAGAACCTGTTTACCCAATGCGAGGCCCAGGGCTTTCGCCGTATTACCTTCTTCCCAGACCGCCCCGATGTGATGGCCCGTTATGAAGTGGTTCTGCGCGGCGATGCCAAGCTTTATCCTTATCTACTTTCCAATGGCAACTTGCTGGAAAGCACCACGCTGGACGATGGCCGCAGCCAGGCAATCTGGGAAGACCCTTTTCCAAAGCCTTCTTATTTATTTGCACTGGTTGCCGGCGACTTTGATGTGCGCGAACGCGAAATCAAAAAGGCCAATGGCCAGCCTGCCCTATTGCAGGTTTATTGCGATCGTGGTGACGGCGATAAAACAGAATGGGCCATGGAATGCCTGGAACATTCGGTACGCTGGGATGAACAACGCTTTGGCCTGGAACTGGATCTGGACCGCTTCATGATTGTGGCCGCCCGCGACTTCAATATGGGCGCGATGGAAAACAAAGGCCTGAACATCTTTAATTCCGCCTATGTGCTGGCCGATGCACAAAGCACCACCGATGCGTCCTTTCACGCCGTGGAAGCCGTCATTGGCCATGAGTACTTCCATAACTGGACCGGCAACCGCGTCACGTGCCGTGACTGGTTCCAGCTTTCCCTGAAAGAAGGCCTGACAGTTTTCCGTGATCAGGAGTTTTCAGCCGACATGCTGGCTCAAGGTCTGGATGGCGCTCAAGCCGCCAGTGCCCGTGCCGTCAAACGTATTGATGATGTCAGCGTCTTGCGCGCCGCCCAGTTCCCAGAGGATGCCGGCCCAATGGCTCACCCCATTCGCCCCGAGAGCTATCAGGAAATCAGCAACTTTTACACCGCCACAATTTACGAAAAAGGCGCCGAAGTCATTCGCATGCAGCACACCTTGCTGGGTGAAGAAAACTTCCAGGCTGGTATTCGTGAATACTTCAAGCGCCATGACGGCCAGGCAGTCACTTGCGATGACTTCGTGGACAGCATGGACAGCGTGTATCGCCAGGTCAACCCTGGCCGAAGTCTGGAGCAGTTCCGACGCTGGTATCAGCAAGCGGGAACCCCGCGTGTTCAGGTCAGCCTGCACCATGACGCCGCCGCCCAAACTACGACACTGACCTTGCGTCAAAGCAATGCGCCCGCTGGAATCGAAAACAAATCCACACCCAAACCCCCGCTGCATATCCCCTTTGCCCTGGGCATGCTGGATCAGCAAGGCGCCCCCTTGACCCTGCATCTTGATGGTCAGCAAGGCGATACACTGGTACTGGATTTCACGCAAGCCGAACAAAGCTGGACCTTCACGCAGACTCCCGACACGCCGATTCTGTCGTTACTGCGCAATTTCTCTGCCCCTGTACGTGTAGACTACTACCGTCCCGATTCTGAACTGGCTTTGCTGGCCCGCCACGACACCGATCCATTTGCGCGCTGGGAAGCGACTCAACTGCTGGCGACCCGTCTGATTTTGTCTTCCGCATCAGGTCGGACACCCTCGGCTGCACAACTGGCAACCGTGGTGCAAACCTGGCATGCGCTGGTGCAAGACCCCGCCTTGAGCCCGGCTTACAAAGCCCGCATCCTGTCCCTGCCCAGCGAGCGTGAGTTGCTGGAGCAAACCCAACCCATGACACCACGCGCCGTGGTGCAAGCACGCCGTCAACTGCAACGTGAACTGGGCCTGGCCTTGACGCCCTACTGGCAAGAGCTATACCAATACCTAAGCCTGGAGCAGGCCCCTTACAGCCCCGACGCCTTACAAGCAGGCCAGCGCGCCTTGCGCAATCTGGCTCTGAATTATCTACTGGTCGCTGGTGTGCATACCGGCCCACAGTTGGCACGCAATCAATACGATCAGGCCACTAATATGACCGATCGCATGGGGGCCTTGAGCGCGCTGGTGAACTACGGCGACCAAGAAGATCGCCAAGACGGCCTGGATGATTTTTTCCAGCGTTGGCAGGACAATCCCCTGGTGCTGGACCGCTGGTTCAGCTTACAGGCCACCGCCCCCAGCACACACGTTGCCCAGGTGCGTGCCTTGATGCTGCATCCTGCTTTCTCGATGCGCAACCCTAACCGCGCCCGCTCGCTGATTTTCCAGTTCTGCATGAATAATATGCAGGCAGTACACACGCCGGAAGGCTATGCTTTCTGGGCCGAGCAAGTCATTGCCCTGGACAAGCTCAACCCGGAAATCTCGGCCCGTCTGGCCCGTGTGTTTGATAATTGGGCCCGCTTTGAACCCGAAGCCCGCGACCGGCTTAAAGCCGCGCTGGAGCGTATTCAGGCCGAACCCGGCCTGTCGGGCAATGTGGCCGAAATCGTACATAAAGCATTAACTCTTTGACCTCGGAGTCTGTCTTGAAGAAAAACCTTACTCAGTATCTGGTGGAACAACAACGCCAGAAGAAAACGGTCACCGCCGATGTACGCTTGCTACTGGAAACCGTGGCTCGCGCGTGCAAGGCCATTGGCCATGCCGTCAGCAAAGGGGCGCTGGGCGGCGTTCTGGGTGCTCTGGATTCCGAAAACGTCCAGGGCGAAGTGCAGAAAAAACTGGATGTCCTGTCCAATGAAATCCTGCTGGAAGCTAACGAATGGGGCGGCAATCTGGCTGCCATGGCCTCCGAGGAAATGGACACCCTGCACCGCATCCCCGACTACTACCCCAAGGGCGAAAACCTGCTCTTGTTCGATCCACTGGATGGCTCGTCCAATATTGACGTGAACGTGTCCATTGGCACGATCTTCTCGGTACTGAGCGTACCGCCTGAAGCACGCGAGCGCGTGATTGAAGAGCAAGACTTCCTGCAACCTGGCGTGCGTCAAGTGGCCGCCGGTTATGCTATTTACGGTCCGCAAACCATGCTGGTGCTGACGGTAGGTGATGGCGTGGCCGCCTTCACGCTGGACAAGGAAATGGGCTCCTGGGTGCTGACCACCGAGCGCGTTACCATTCCTGAGGACACCTCGGAATTTGCCATCAACATGTCCAATATGCGTCACTGGGAAGCCCCGGTAAAACGCTATATCGACGACTGCCTGGCGGGTCCCGAAGGCCCATTGGGCAAAAACTACAATATGCGCTGGATCGCGTCCATGGTGGCCGATGTACACCGCATCCTGACCCGTGGCGGCATCTTCATGTACCCCCGCGATGCCCGCGCCTCCGGTCGCAAAGGCAAGCTGCGTTTGATGTACGAAGCCAATCCCATGAGCTTCCTGGTCGAGCAGGCCGGTGGCATGTCGATTGACGGCACACAGCGCATTCTGGACGTTCAGCCTACCGAACTGCATCAGCGCATTGGCGTGATTCTGGGTTCGCGCAATGAAGTCGAGCGCGTGCGTCAGTACCACGAGCAAGGCTGATTTCTGTCCGCCAATCCTCGGCGGATACAGCACTGCCAAATGAAAATGGCCTCCTTGTCGGAGGCCATTTTTTTAAAGCAATACGATTGCGGCTGACTGCTCGTCACCGCCCGATAACCCGCCTTAATCCAGCGTCAAAACCGTAGAGCCCGTCGTGCGACGGCCCGCCAAAGCCTCATGAGCCAGGGCAACCTGATCCAGCGGAAAACGCTGCCCGATCAGCGGCTTGATCTTGCCTTGCAGCACCAGCTCAAACATCTCGTCTGCCGCTGCCTGCATGGTTTCCTGTGTGGGCACGTAAGCCCCCAGAACAGGACGAGTCACATACAAGGAGCCTTTGGATGCCAGCGTCGCCAGATTCACGCCGGTGACCGGACCGGAGGCATTGCCGAAGCTGACCATCAATCCACGCGGTTGCAGGCAATCCAGCGAACGCTCCCAGGTATCCTTGCCCACGCCGTCATACACAACCGGCACTTTCTGGCCATTGGTCAACTCCAGCACACGCTGCACCACGTCTTCGTGGGAATAATCAATCACTTCCCAAGCACCGTTCGCTTTCGCCAATGCCGCTTTCTCCGGGCCGGAAACGGTGCCAATCAATTTCACACCCAAGGCTCGTGCCCATTGGCAGGCATACAAACCCACGCCACCCGCAGCGGCATGGAACAGAATCGTCTGGCCTTCGTGTACGCGATACGTCTGGCGCAGCAAGTACCAGCAGGTCAAACCTTTAAGCATCATGGCCGCCGCCTGCTCAAAGGAGACTGCATCAGGAATACGCACGACACGGTCGGCAGGCACATTACGCGCTTGGGCATACGCCCCCAGAGGGCTTTGACCATAAGCGACACGATCACCTACCTTCAAATGCGTGACGCCCGAACCCACTGCCTCCACAATGCCAGACGCTTCAAAACCCAAACCATGCGGCAAGGGATTGCTGTAGAGGCCATTACGGAAATAAATATCAATAAAGTTCAAGCCCACCGCTTTTTGTCGAATGGTGACTTCCTTTTCCTGCGGAGCGGGTAACTCTACCGAGGCCCATTGCAATACCTCCGGGCCCCCATTGCGTTCAATCCGTATCGCCTTAACCGTCTGCGTCATTGTGTTACTCCTTTGATGAGGGGCCCATAGCAATGTCTTAGAATAATGCTTTACACGCATTGCCTGCCCGACCCCACTGCCCTATCGCTGGCTGATCTAAAGCACCAGAATAGCGTAAATTTCACTCTTTTTTCTCGGATCGCTTTCCATGACACATGGACGTGCTCTGGCAGCCATTCATGTGGCCGCCATTCTGTTCGGACTGACCGGTATTTTTGGTGAACTCATTCAGGTCGGCGCCATGCTGATCACCGCAGGCCGAGCCAGCTTTGCGGTCCTGGCCTTGTTGATCAGTATTCGCTCTCAAGGGCGCGGTTTGGGGCAGGGTATGAAGGCAGCGGACTTCCGTACCTTGCTGATGGCCTCCATCATGCTGGCCATTCACTGGGCCACTTTTTTTGTGGCCGTCAAAGTGGGGGGTGTGGCCATTGCCACCTTGGGTTTTGCCAGCTTCCCGGCCTTCATTACCTTGTGTGAATGGGCCGTGCTGCGCGAGCGCGTCACCGTCTCTGAATGGATCATTCTGGCCCTGGTCACCTTTGGCTTGTTGCTGGTCACCCCCTCTTTCGATTTCCAGGATCAATCTACCATTGGCCTGGCCTGGGCGATTGCCTCCGGCTTTACCTTTGCCATGTTCACCCTCATCAATCGACGCGCCGCCAAGCATTTGTCAGCACAACAAGTAGCCTGGTGGGAGAACCTGTTTGTCGCCCTGATGTGTTGGCCTTTTGCCCTACAGCTACTGGGCGACAGCACGCTGGTGGACTGGGTATGGATTGCACTGCTGGGGGTATTTTGTACGGCCTTGTCGCACTACCTGCTGGTCTCTGCGCTCACCGTTTTGAATGCTCGCAGTGCCGGGATTGTGATCGCCCTGGAGCCTGTCTACGCCATCGCCTTTGCGGCGCTGCTTTTCGCTCAGTACCCCAGCAGCCGTGCGCTGCTGGGTGGAGCCATCATGATTGGCGCCATCACTTGGGCAGGCTTGCGCCCACCCAAGTCCAGCTAAGGGTTTAGGCCATCGCTTCCAGAACCTGGGCAACGGCGGCTCCGACTTCTGCGGTGCTGGCCTGGCCGCCCAGATCAGGCGTACGTGGGCCGTTGGCCAAAACCTGCTCAATGGCTTGCACCACTTCGGCGGTAGCCTGCGGGTAGCCCAGGAAATCCAGCATCAAGGCACCACTCCAGATCTGACCGACCGGGTTGGCAATGCCCTTGCCATAGATATCCGGTGCCGAGCCATGCACGGGCTCAAACAAAGATGGGAACACACGTTCGGGGTTCAGGTTGGCTGACGGTGCAATGCCAATGGTGCCGGTACATGCCGGGCCCAGGTCGGACAAGATGTCGCCAAACAGGTTGGAAGCCACCACCACATCGAACCAGTCCGGATGCTGCACGAAGTGCGCACACAGAATATCGATATGGTACTTGTCCCATTTCACATCCGGATATTGCTCGCCCATGGCGGCCACGCGAGAATCCCACCAGGGCATGGAAATCGAGATACCGTTGGATTTGGTCGCCGCGGTAACGTGCTTGCCGCGTTTCTTGGCGAGTTCAAAAGCAAACTTCAAGACTCGATCCGTACCCGTGCGAGTAAAGACACTTTCCTGAATCACCACTTCGCGCTGCGTGCCTTCAAACAGGATGCCGCCGCTATTGGAGTATTCACCTTCGGTGTTCTCGCGCACGATAAAGAAATCGATATCGCCTGGCTCACGACCCGCCAACGGCGAACGCACACCGGGCATCAAGCGCACGGGGCGCAAGTTGATGTACTGATCGAATTCACGACGGAACTTGAACAGAGATTCCCACAGCGAAACATGGTCAGGCACCAGATCGGGCCAGCCCATGGCACCAAAGAAAATGGCCTCGGTATCCATCAGTTGGGCTTTCCAGTCCGAGGGCATCATGGTGCCGTGCTTCTGGTAGTAGTCCGAGCTCCAGTCCAGCACTTTCCAATCAAAATTGATGGCGTGACGGCGAGCAGCCACGTCCAGAATACGCAGTCCTTCGGGCATGACTTCCTTGCCGATCCCGTCTCCCGCGATCACGGCAATACGATGCACTTTACTCATTCCTCTTTCCTTGTGGTTTTACATGGCCTCAACGGCCTTATTCTGACAAGACGCTGCGCTGTTCACAAAACAGCAAGTAGCCAGCCTGCTCCCACTGTGCCGGCAAGCTGGCCCTAAATTTGAAAATACTTAATAGCCCCGACTATGATCCACTCGTCCGGCCGCAGGCTTGCCTTGCTGCAAAAGCGCGATACGTGAGCCAATTTGCTCCAGCGCCAACTCTCGCACGGTGATACCCGAAATATGCGGCGTAACCATCACAGAAGGAATGCCCCAATACGGATGATCCGCAGGCAATGGCTCCTGAGTAAAGGCATCCAGCAAAGCACCAGACAGATGGCCACTCTTGAGCGCATCCAGCACGTCCGCATCGACTAAATGAGCGCCGCGAGCCACATTGATCAAATAGCCACCAGGCTGCAAATTCGATAACACGTCACGGTTGATCACCCCTGCCGTTTGCGGCGTCAGTGGCAAGGCGTTGACCAGAATACGGCTGGCAGAGACGCACGCTTTCAGGCCATCTTCACCGGCATAGCAAGGAAAATCCGCTTCGTGTAGACGACGCGACCAGCCATGCACGGGGTACCCCAGACTGGCGATGATCTTGGCAATCTTGCTGCCAATCGCACCCAGGCCCAGCACCGCTACGGGCCACTGACGGCGGTCAATCGGGCGATAGGCTTTCCACTTGCCTTCACGCGCCTGTTCTTCATAAGGCTGAAAACGGCCCACGGCCCGCAGCACACCATACAAGGCATATTCGGCCATTTGCTCGGCCATGCCGGCGTCTTCCAGACGGTACAAGGGCATTTCGGGCGGGATGGTTCCGGCGACCGCGTCTACGCCCGCACCCAGATTGAACGTGGCGCACAAATGGGGCTCTTGCTTGAACAGAACCGCATCCGGTTGCCAGACCACGGCATAGGTCGCGCCGGTACTGGGCTGGCCCGCTACAAACTCGTCCACTTTCCAATCGGGATAAGCTTTACGGAATGCGTCCGCCCAACGCGTGGTTTCTGATGGCCGTGCGGTAGCAATAATTAAATGCGGCAATGGCGAGGGCATTAACGCTTTCCTCCAAATAAAGAGCCCAATACCCCACGCAGCACTTTGGTGGCAGCCCGTTTGGTCTCGGTTCTAATCATACTTTGCACCAAACCGTCCTTTTTACCACCACGCGGCCCCGTTGATCCAAATAGAAAGTCATTGACCACGCCCATCAAACCCTCATCCTTGCCTGCTGACGCACTGGCCTGGGTAGCACCGGCAGCACCGTTGGCAGCAGCATCCGCTGCTTTTTTGGCCAGCACCTCATAGGCGGATTCTCGGTCAATAGCCTGGTCATATTTCAAGCCAAACAAGGAAGCTTGTCGAACCGCCTGTCGCTCAGCATCAGTGGCCGGGCCAATTCGGCTACCCGGAGCCACCAGCCAGGCGCGCTCGGTAGGCGTGGGAATCCCCTTGGCATCCAGCATGGACACCAGGGCTTCACCCACACCCAACTCCGTAATGGCCGCTTCAATATCCAGACCCGGATTGGGGCGCATGGTTTGCGCGGCCGTCTTGACGGCTTTTTGATCGCGCGGTGTAAAGGCGCGCAAGGCGTGCTGTACTCGATTGCCCAACTGACCCAGAACGGTATCCGGAATATCCAGCGGGTTTTGGGTCACGAAATAAATACCCACGCCTTTGGAGCGAATCAGGCGCACGACCTGCTCTACTTTTTCCAGCAGGGCTTTGGGTGCACCTGTAAACAATAAGTGGGCTTCGTCAAAAAAGAAAACCAGACGCGGCTTGTCCAGATCGCCCACCTCCGGCAGACGCTCGTACAGATCGGCCAGCATCCACAGCAGGAATACCGCGTACAAGCGAGGCGACTGCATCAGCTTGTCGGCGGCCAGCACATTGATCATGCCGCGCCCAGCAGAGTCGGTACGAATCCAGTCCATCACATCCAGGGCGGGTTCACCAAAGAAACGATCCGCCCCTTGGGTTTCCAGGCGCAGCAAAGCGCGTTGAATGGCCCCCACACTCGCGGCGGCAATATTGCCGTACTGATTACGCAGCTCGGCCGCACGATCCGCTATGTCTTGCAGCAAGGCACGCAAATCCTTCAGGTCCAGAATCAGTTGTCCCTCATCGTCTGCCACACGGAAAAGAATATTCAGAATCCCTTCCTGGGTATCATTCAGCTCCAGAATCTGGGCCAGCAACAAAGGCCCCATGTCGGAAATCGTGGCCCGGACCGGATGACTTTGCTCGCCGAAAATATCCCAGAAGGTGACCGGGTTTGCGCCCCAGGCCGGTTCAGGCAGACCCAGTTTGTGCAAACGCTCCTGCAGTTTGGGATTGGGCTGGGCAGCCTGGGAAATTCCGCTTAAGTCGCCCTTGGCATCAGCCAGAAACACCGGCGTTCCCTGGCGGGAAAAAGCCTCAGCCAGCACCTGCAAGGTGACAGTTTTGCCTGTACCTGTGGCGCCCGTAATACAACCATGCCGGTTGGCCAAAGCAGGCAACAGGTAAATGGGGGTATTGCTGTTCTGAGCAAGCAAAATTGGATCGGCCATGATTGTTTGTTCTCTTCCGGATAGAATGCCAAGTGCCTAGATTCTAGCGACTTTCGCCCAAGCTCGGGCCTAGTCGCACAGACAGGTTAAAATAGATCTGTTTTTCTTTGAACGTAGTCTACTGAATTGGTAATACTTTATGGCCGGACATAGTAAATGGGCGAATATTCAGCACCGTAAAGGTCGTCAAGACGCAAAACGGGGCAAACTTTGGACCAAGATCATTCGTGAGGTCACCGTGGCCGCACGTGCTGGCGGCCCTGACCCCGAGTCCAACCCACGTTTGCGCATGGCCTGGGACAAGGCAACCGGTGCCAATATGCCCAAAGATAATATTCTGCGCGCCATCCAGCGCGGTGCGGGCGGGGCAGACGACGCCAACTACGAAGAAATTCGCTACGAAGGCTATGGCATTAACGGTGCTGCCGTGATTGTGGACTGCATGACTGACAACCGTCAGCGCACGGTCTCGGATGTGCGTCACGCCTTTACAAAAAATGGCGGCAATCTGGGCCTGGATGGCTCGGTCGTGTTTCAATTTCGCCACTGCGGTCAGTTTCTGTTCGCTCCGGGCACCTCGGAAGACACGATTATGGAAATCGGCCTGGAAGCCGGTGCCGACGACATCGTAACGGATGAAGAAGGCCTGATCGAAGTGCTGTGCGCTCCCACCGACTACCCGGCTGTGCAAGCCGCGTTCCAGGCTGCTGGCCTGACGCCCGAAGTGGAAGGCGTGGTCATGAAAGCCCTGAACGAGACCGAACTGAGCGGCGATGATGCCGTCAAAATGCAAAAACTTCTGGACGCACTGGAAGGCCTGGACGATGTCCAAGAGGTCTACACCACCGCTGTCATGGACGAAGCCGAATAACCTGATTCCTGAAAACTCCTCTTTGCGGGCCCTGCCCGACTCATCACTATGAAGCTACTTGTTGTCGGCAGCGGCGGCCGTGAACACGCCTTGGCATGGCGCCTGGCCCAATCTGCACGCGTACAGACTGTCTACGTTGCCCCAGGCAATGGCGGTACCGCGCGTGCCGAACGTATTGAAAACCTGGCCATCACCGATATCCAGGAACTGATTGCCTTTGTGAAGCAAGAAAAAATTGCCTTCACCGTCGTTGGCCCGGAAGCGCCTCTGGCCGCTGGCATTGTGGACACCTTCCGCGCGGCTGGCCTGAAAATCTTTGGTCCTACCCAGGCTGCCGCGCAACTGGAAAGCTCCAAGGACTACGCCAAAGCCTTTATGGTGCGTCACAACATCCCGACGGCGGCCTACGCAACCTTTACCGATCCAGATGCCGCCAAGGATTACATCCGCCAGCAAGGCGCGCCCATTGTCGTCAAGGCCGACGGCCTGGCCGCTGGCAAGGGCGTGATTGTGGCCACTACGCTGGAAGAAGCACTGGGCGCCATTGACGATATTCTGGGTGATGGCCGCTTTGGTGCCGCTGGTGCCCGTGTGGTCGTGGAAGAATGTTTGACCGGCGAGGAAGCCAGCTTCATCGTGATGTGCGACGGCAAGCATGTGCTGCCCATGGCCACCAGCCAGGATCACAAACGCCTGAAAGACGGCGATCAAGGTCCGAACACCGGCGGCATGGGTGCGTACTCTCCTGCTCCTATCGTCAGCCCCACGCTGCACAACCGCATCATGCGCGAAGTCATTCACCCCACCATGCAAGGCATGGCTAAGGAAGGCTTGCCCTACTCCGGCTTTCTGTACGCGGGCGTGATGATTGACGATGGCCCGGACGCTACCCGCCCCATCAAGGTACTGGAATTCAACTGCCGCATGGGCGACCCTGAAACCCAGCCGATCATGATGCGCATCAAAAGCGATCTGACCGAAACCTTCGAGCTGGCTCTGGCTGGCAAGCTGGACGAGGCGACTATCGAGTGGGATCGTCGTACCGCCATTGGCGTGGTACTGGCCGCGGCCAACTATCCCGAAGAGCCGCGCACGGGCGATGCCATCACGCAGTTTGCGAAAGACACTGACGAGTGCATCACCTTCCATGCAGGCACTCAGATGAAAGACGGCACCGTGGTCACCTCTGGTGGTCGTGTACTGTGTGTGACCGCCATGGCCGACTCCATCCGCCGCGCTCAGGAAGCCGCTTACGAGGCCATTTCCCAAACGCATTTCGACGGCAAGCAATTTCGCACCGATATCGGCTGGCGCGCTCTGCCCAGCAGTGAGTCCTGATTGTCGCAGCAAGGTCTTTTCATGTCTTTACCCATTGATACCGTCCAGGCTTATTTCCGTCAGTTGCAAAGCCACATCGTGGACACACTTGAGCAACTGGATGGTACGCCTTTCGAGTCGGACCAGTGGAATCGTCCAGAAGGCGGTGGCGGCCTGTCCCGCCTGCTGGAGAACGGCCCCGTGTTCGAGCGGGCTGCCGTTCTGTTCAGCCATGTCAAAGGCCACACCCTGCCTCCGTCGGCCAGCGCCCACCGGCCTGAACTGGCCGGACGCCCCTGGGAGGCCATGGGTGTTTCGCTGGTCATCCATCCGCGCAATCCCTTTGTGCCCACCACGCACATGAACGTGCGCATGTTTGTGGCCCAGGCCCAGACAGCGGATCAAGAGGATGTGTTCTGGTTTGGCGGCGGTCTGGACTTGACGCCCTACTACCTGTACGAAGACGATGCCCGCCATTTCCACCAGGTGTGCCACGATGCGCTGGCGCCACACGGTAGCGATTACTACCCGCGCTACAAGCGCTGGTGCGACGAATATTTTTATCTGAAGCACCGCAACGAGACCCGTGGCATTGGCGGCATTTTCTACGACGACCTGAACGAAGCTGGCTTCGAAGCCAGCTTTGCCCTGACCCGCTCCGTGGGCAACTCCTTTACCGATGCCTACACGCCTATCGTGCGTGCCCGCATGGATCAGGAATACACCCAGGCGCATCGAGACTTCCAGGCCATTCGTCGCGGCCGCTATGTGGAATTCAATCTGGTCTTTGACCGTGGCACCCTGTTTGGCCTGCAATCCGGTGGGCGTACGGAATCCATCCTGTTGTCCATGCCGCCCCAGGCGAACTGGCGCTATAACTGGTCGCCCGAACCTGGCACACCGGAAGCGGCGTTGGCGCAATACCTGGTGCCGCGCGAATGGATTTAAAGCGTGTCGGGCTCCTGGGTGGCAGTTTCGACCCCATCCATAAAGCCCATGTAGCACTGGCTGTTGCCACGTTCGAGCAATTGCAACTGGACCAGGTTCAACTGCTGCCCGCTGCCCAACCCTGGCAACGCGACGCCTTGGGGGCCAGCACGCAGGATCGCTTGGTCATGGCCGAGTTGGCTGCAAAAAACCACCCCGGTCTACAGATCAACCCCATAGAGATCGAACGCGGTGGCCCCACCTACACCATAGACACAGTACGCAGCCTGCCCGCCGGACCACGGTACTACTGGATTTTAGGCAGCGACCAACTACATAATTTTTGCAGTTGGAACGACTGGCAGGAAATTCTTGAGTACGTCGAGCTGGCTGTTGCCCAGCGCCCCGGCAGCCCCGTGGAAACGCCACAGGCCTTGCAACAGGAACTCAGTCGACTGCAGCGCCGTTTGCATCAGATCGACTTTGTACCTATGGACATCTCGGCCACTCAAATTCGAGAGCGAGTGCAGCGCGGTGACAACATCACTGCCCTGGTCCCGGAAGAAGTCGCTCAATACATTGACAAAAAACAGCTCTATCTTTCCCACCCACAGGCGCGCCCTGTATAGTTCTTTTTATGAATATAGAAACACTTCAACGACTCGTCATCGATGCCCTCGAGGACGTCAAAGCTCAAGACATCAAGGTCTTTAGCACGACCCACATGACCGGCCTGTTCGATCGTGTGGTCATTGCCAGTGGTACGTCCAACCGGCAAACCCGCGCTCTGGCCCAGAGCGTGTTTGACAAGGCACGCCAAAACAAGGTCGAAGTCCTGGCTCATGAAGGCGAGGACACCGGCGAATGGGTGTTGCTGGATTTAGGTGACATCGTGGTGCATTGCATGCAGCCGGCCATCCGCCAGTACTACAACCTGGAAGAACTTTGGGGCGAACGCCCTGTCGAAGTGGAACTGCTGCCGCAATCGCGCCAGGTTCCACCGGCTGGCTTTTTCGCCAGCGCCGACGAAAACGAAGACTAAACCCTTCCTCTGTCCTGTCGGCAATACCCGGGCCGCAGCTTACGATGCGGCCTTTTTCTTTTACGACATTCCATGAAACTCATTGTCATCGCGGTAGGTCAACGCATGCCCGACTGGGTGGAACAAGGCTGGCAGGAATATGCTCGCCGCATGCCCCAGGACTGCGCCATAGAACTGCGCGAAATCAAGGCCGAACCCCGTACCAGCGGCAAGACGCCTGCCCAGATGATGCAGGCCGAGGCCAAACGCATTGAAGCGGCCATTCCCGCCCAGGCGATGCGTATCGCCCTGGACGAACGCGGCAAGGATCTGACCACCGTCAAGCTGGCTCAGGAGCTGGAGCGTTGGCGCAGCAGCGGTCAAGATATTGCCATTCTGGTCGGTGGCCCGGACGGGCTGGATACAGCACTCAAGCAAAGCTGCCACGGCATGTTGCGTCTGTCCTCCCTGACCCTGCCCCACCCCTTGGTACGTATCTTTCTGGCCGAGCAACTGTATCGCGCCTGGTCCGTCATGACCGGGCATCCTTACCACCGCGCCTGAACCTTCTTTTAGCCCTGGTTTCTTATGCCTTTTCAGCCCATCTATCTGGCCTCTGCCAGCCCACGCCGCCACGACCTGCTCAACAGCATCCAGATCACACATGAAGTCCTGAAGGTGCCCAGCCCTCCGGGCGAGGATGAGCCGCGCCTGGAACAGGAAGCCGTGCTGGACTATGTTCGTCGTACAGCCCGCGACAAGCTGCTGCGCGCCCTGGCATGGCGAGCACAGAATAGTGGTCTGGATCAGAAACGCGCTATTTTGAGTGCGGACACCACGGTCTGCATGGGCGAAGACATTTTTGGCAAACCTGCTGATGTGGCCGATGCTGCACGTATCTTGCGCGAGCTCTCGGGCCGCCGTCACAAAGTGATGACCGCCCTGTCATTGGGCGTGGGCGGGGTGGAGTTTGAAAGCATCAGCATCAGCGAAGTCAGCTTCAAGACCCTGAACGAACAGGAAATTGCAGAGTACTGCGCCAGTGGCGAGCCTATGGGAAAAGCCGGAGCCTATGGCATTCAAGGTCTGGGCGGCGCCTTTATCAGCCACTTAAGTGGCAGCTATACCGGTGTGATGGGTTTGCCCGTGCACGAAACCTACCGCTTGCTGGAACTGGCCAATCTGAAGCATCGTACACCCGGCTAAACCGGAGAAACAGCCCGATCCGGACAGGAATGGGGAACTATCCGCACAAGGCCTAGTCCCATTCTTTTTATTCCATTTGGCTCTTAGTATATATTTTATGGATATATACATTCACCGACTGTTTTGCAGGATTTAACCACCATGTCGCTTTCTTCTTTTTCGATTCGTCTTGCCTTGGCCGGTTTGCTGTGCGCCAGCACCGTCGCCCAAGCCGCCGACCGCCCCGCAGCCCTGAAGGCTCTGGAAGAACAAGGGCTGTCCATTGTGGGCGAGTTTGATGCTCCCGGTGGCCTGAAAGCCTGGGGTGCGTATAGCGGGAATCGGGCACTGGCCATCTACAACTTGCCCGATGGGCAACACATGATGGTGGGCACCATGATTGATGCCAATGGCGAAGAGGTGCGACCTGCCGGCCTGGACGAGCTGGTTCAGCCGGCTATCGCCAAAGACATGCTGGGCAAGCTGGAGAAATCCCGCTGGATCAAGGATGGCGACGACAAGGCCCCTCGCGTGGTCTACGTCTTTACCGACCCGAATTGCCCTTACTGCATGCAGCTCTGGCAAATGGCCCGCCCCTGGGTGGAGTCCGGAAAAGTGCAGCTACGCCACATCATGGTAGGCATTCTGGCCCCCAGCAGCAGCCTGAAATCGGCTGCGATCCTGGCTGCCAAAGATCCTACCCAGGCCCTGAATGAACATTCTCTGGCCATGCTGAAAGATCGCAGCGCCGGTGTAAAAGGCCTGGACAGTGTACCCAGCGATATTGAAGCCGACCTGACCCGCAATGAAGATCTGATGATGGGCTGGGATTTGCGTGCCACCCCCGCCATGGTCTGGCAAGATGAGCAAGGTCGCATTCAAATGCAGACTGGCGCTTCACCCGACATTACCGAACGCGTTTTTGGCCCACGCTAATTTCAAGCAGGACGTTTATTCATGAGCACTCGTGTTCTCTTGCATGCCCCCACTGCCCTTGCCCTGGAGCGCGCCCGCAGCAATGCGCGCAACTTGCTCAAGGACATACCGGATGCCCAGGTTCGCATCATCGCCAATGCGCAGGCGGTTAAAGCCTGCGTAGAAGGCGCAGCACACGAGTGCGACGCCTACACCTACCTATGCCCCAACACGCTGCGCAATCAGTCCCTCAATGCGCCAGAACGCCTCCAAACCTTGGAGCAAGGGGCCATCACCACCCTGGTGAAACTACAGGCAGAAAACTGGATTTACATTCGGGCCTGATGGGGTGTAGGGCCAGAACAACAGACCATACAGGCCGGTCATGATTTTGCCTAAGCCAGTTCAAACCTTGATACGATAGCTAGGCCTGCGGCAAGCGGGCCTGTTTTTATCCCGTATCACAAGGAAATCTGTCATGGCCACCCTCGCCCGCTCTGCTCTGCGCCCCTGCCTGCTACTGGCTTTATGTGCTTTCGGAACCAGTCAGGCATTGGCGCAGCAAACCACAGTTGGCGTGGGCGTGGGTTTTGCCCCCAAATATGAAGGGGCTGACAGTTACGATGGCCGTTTCTACCCCCTGCTGTCGCACCGCAATGGCCACTTCTTTCTGGCCCCCAAGGCAGGCATGCCTGCCATTGGTCTGCAAACCAACCTGACCGACAACTGGACGATCGGCACGTACGCCGCCCTGGCCCGCGCACGTAAATCTGGTGATGCCGACCGCCTGTACGGTACGGACGATATTGATCGTCACGGTAATCTGGGTGTGTTTACCGCCTACCAATTGGGCAATGCCAAGATCGAAGGCAGCTACTATCAGGCACTGAAAAGCGGTTACGGGGCCACTGCCGTTCTGGATCTGAGCTACCGCCTCTGGAACGATCAGGACAGCAGCTTCTCGCTGGGTGCCGAATTGAAATGGTCCAACGAAAAAGCCATGCGCACCTACTTTGGCGTGAAATCGCATGAAGCCGCTGGCAGTAATGGCCAACTGCGCACGTACCGCCCTGACGCGGGTTTGCGCTCTTACGCCTTGTACGGTCAGTACACCCACAAGCTCAGCGAAAGCTGGTCCCTGCAGGGGTTGCTGGGCGTGAATACCTTGGGTGAAGAAGCCAAAGACAGCCCGCTGGTCGAGAAGAAAAGCAGCGTCTTTGGTGGCGTAGGCTTGGGCTACAGCTTCTAAGTCCCGTCAGGGTCTGCCGACCCGCTTGACCGTCAAGCCGTTGTGTTCCAGGCGTGCCTGCACAACGGCTCGATGATCGCCCTGAATCTCCAGCGTTTCCTCTTTCAGCGTCCCACCCGCTCCACAGGCGTTCTTCAATTCCTTGACCAACGCCTTGAGTTGCTCTTGCGGCATCACCAGCCCCGTTACCACGGTCACCCCCTTCCCTTTGCGCCCCTTGGTTTCCAGACTCAAACGCACCGGCCCCTGAGCCTGAGACAAAGCGTGTTCGCGCCTGTTTTCTTCGCAACGGCACTGGTTTTGCGGTTGCCCGCAATCCGGACACATGCGCCCTTGCTCCGTGCTGTACACCAGCCGAGACAATTGATCCGATAAGCTGGTCATTGAAGCTCCTTTCCCTTGAAATACCAGGCATCAGGCAAACAGAGTGCGCCGATCTTGTCTGCCACACCAAGCCGCCCCTATCACCCGAGGCAAAAAAAAGCCCACCGTTTCCGGTGGGCTTCACACTGAGTCTTGCCCAGGACAATTACATCATGCCCAACAGGAACAAGCCAAACAGTTGTTCGGATGTGAAACGCTGACCATTGATGTCGAAAACACGATCCTGGCCATCGTACTTGATAACGGTCGAGATACTGGCTTCATCACTCTTGAGGATCTTGGACTCGACATACGGCTCAAGCACAAGGTCCAAAGCCATATCTAACATGGCAACGTTGCTGTCCTCGCCCGACAAACCCTCTGCCTTGTCAATTTCAGCGGCCAAATGGCGCAGCATAGGCTTGGAAACCAACACATCCAACTGAGCGGCAGGAATGGTTTCCAGCCACAGGTTTGGACTTTCTTTCAGTTCCTGAACCGTTGCATCAGGCTTTTGCAAATCGACACGCAAGCTGGCTGTGGACTCACCACCCTCGGTGGACCAACGCAGCGGCTCTACGCGCAGCACAGGCTTGTGTTCCAGTGCCTGCAAAGCCAATTCCATGATTTTCTGGACCACCGGGGCATCAACCGAATCGATCTCGCTATGCACCTTGGAGTCCGACAACAAGGTAGACAGTTCAGAAATCGCTGGCATATACATGCGTTCAAAATGCACCACCAGCTCTGCCGAACCCAGCTTGATCTTGTCCTCTAGCAACAGATCATTCAACTGATAGCTGACCTTGGTGTTGCTCATGGAGTCTTTGGTCACCGCATCCGTCAAAATCGCAATCTGTTTGAAATTGACACTTGCCATATCGACAGACTGCATATTGACGTTATCCACGCTCAACTTGCCAACCTGCGTCCCATTGACATTGACATCGCCCTCTTGTTTGAAGTCCACCACAAAATTGGCGGCTTCCAGCTTCAAGGGGTCATCACTGATGTCATCGACAATCAACTTGGGAAAGCTGCCGGTGACAATAATGTCTTCACTCTTGCCGCCCGCCTTGGTACGCAACTGGCCACCACTGAAATCCACACTGATTTCATTACCTTGGTGCTTGATGGCCTCAAAGCTCACAGTCGAATCTACCGAGCCGCTAAAACCCACCAGGCTGTCAGCCCACAACGGCGTTTTGTCACCCGTCAGCTTGTACCAACCTTCCGTATCCTTGGTCTTGACCAAGGTGCTGTGCGACAAAGCCGCAACAGGTGTGAAGTTACCCATGGCCAGAGCCGACACAGGCAAAGGACCGTGGCTAATCTTGTCCTCAAAAGTCAGCTCCAGAGGCTTGTCTGCATCCTCAGCAGACTTAAGGGTGATGGTATAACGAGCGGTTGAGGAAAACACACCACGCTGGTAGTCCACCACGTTCATGACCAGCGACTCACTCGCTCCCATTTGCTGCAACTGCTTGGCCGCAAAGGTATTGAACTCGGCCACTTTCTCGCCCATCAGTGCTTCTGTTTTCTTACCGGTGTACCAAGTCGAACCGCCGTATGCAGCCGCTAACACGACAACCAGTGTGACTAGCCCTGTACTTTTCTTCATGACTTCCCTTTTGTTGACCTACAGTCCCAACTTTAAACAGCCGACATAATACCGAAACTAAGTTTGACTGAAGGAGGTTTATTCCCCGTAATTGTAACTATTCACGTGCGTAATGCGAGCGACGTCTTGTTCACCCAAGCCCAAGCGATGGGCTGCACGATAGGTTTGCTGGGCCGCATGAGCCACCGGCATGCTGGTATGACTGACACTGGCCAGCTCCGCCACCGTATTCAAGTCCTTTAACATGGTATCCACCGACGCCTTTACTTGATTGTCGCGCTGCGTCATGCGCGGCACGAACAATTGCAGCAGAACCGAATCAGCCCAACCACCTCGCAACGCTTCACTGATTTTAGACGCCTCCACGCCATTATCATTGGCCAGACTCAAGGCCTCGGCAATAGCGGTCAAGGTCGTAGCCACAATGGTCTGATTGCATAATTTTGTTACTTGGCCAGCCCCAACCGCCCCCATCAAGGTGACGCACTGCGAATACGCCGCCAGCACGGGGCGTACCCGATCCAACTGCGCCGCTGCTCCACCCACCATGATGGCCAAAGTGCCTTGTTCCGCTCCGCCGACTCCCCCCGAGACAGGAGCATCCAGCCAATCCGCCCCGCAACGCTGCTGCAGTTGAACTGCCATCTCGCGCGTAGCCTGAGGTGAAATCGAGGAATGGTCCACTACAATCTGCAAGGCTCCCTGCACAGTGGCCAGGCCCTGCTCGCCCAGAACGGTATCGTGCACCGCTTGGGCATCGAATACACACAAGAACACGGCCTCGCATTGCTCGGCCATCTGTGCCGGGGTATCGCACCAGCGGGCACCCGCTTCAATCAAGGTCTGCGCCTTATCCTTTGAGCGGTTCCAGATACGAACCTGATGGCCAGCATTCAGCAAACGGCGCACCATCGGTTGTCCCATACGGCCCAAACCACAAAAACCAATATTCATGTCTCGTCCTTTACGCCCCCACCACAATGGATCTGGCTGAAACGGGGCAAGAAAAACCCGCCTGTCCGGCGGGTGGGTTCTGGTCGGCCCAAACCCGGGCCGCCTTCATGCTGATGCTCAAGCTGCGTCGGGCTGACGGTCGGGAGCGGCTTCCTGGAAAGCGGACAGCTCAAGGCATTTTTCTTCGACGGCCAGCAGGCGGGGAAATGCGCTCAGATCGATTTCAAAGCGACGCGCATTGAACATCTGGGGAATCAGGCAAATTTCAGCAATACCGGGGGTATCACCGAAGATAAAGGGATGGTCCTTTTTGCCATGACGTTGTACCAGGGCCTCCAGACCCTCCAGCCCTACCGTGACCCAATGGCGGTACCACTGGTTGCGGGCGTCTTCCTCGGCATGCAGCTCGTTTTTCAAATACTGAAGCACACGCAGATTGTTCAGCGGATGAATATCGCAGGCCACGGTTTGAGCCATGGAACGTGCCCAGGCCCGCTCTGCCGAAGCTTTGGGCAGCAAAGGCAGCTCGGGATAGCGTTCGTCCAGATACTCCAAAATGGCCAGGGATTGCGTGATGATCAGACCATCATCGTCCAAGGCTGGCAGCAACTGCACGGGGTTGATCTGCACATAATCCGGCTGATGCTGCTGACCGCCATCTTTAAGCAGATGCACAGGCTTGATCTGGTAATCCAGACCCTTGAGGTTCAGACCAATCCGCACCCGGTAAGCGGCGGAACTGCGAAAGTAGCTATACAGAATCATCTTGTCTCCTGTCCACCCTGCAAAAATCGTTTTTTATTTGTTCAGGCTTTCAATTTTGCGCGACAACTCTCGAGGCAGCGGGAAGGCAATATTTTCTTCCACCCCATCCAGGGCCCGCACTTTGCCTACGCCCAGTTCCTGCAAACGCTGAATCACCTGATTGACCAGAACTTCCGGTGCCGATGCGCCCGCTGTCACGCCCACACGCTTCTTACCCACCAGCCAGGCCGGATCAATCATTTCCGGTTTATCCAGCAGATAAGCTTCCGCGCCCTTGCGTTCAGCCACTTCGCGCAAACGATTGGAGTTTGAGCTGTTGGTACTGCCCACTACCAGGACCAGATCGCACTGTGGAGCCATGATCTTGACCGCATCCTGACGGTTCTGGGTGGCGTAACAGATGTCGCTTTTCTTGGGTTCCACGATGTTGGGGAAACGCTCGCGCAAGGCCTGGGCCACGACAGCCGCATCATCTACGGACAAGGTAGTTTGCGTCACGAAGGCCAGCTTGTCGGGATCAGCCACTTTCAGGTTGGCGACGTCCTCGGGCGTTTCCACCAGGTACATGCCGCCGTCGGCCTGTCCCAAGGTGCCCTCGACCTCAGGGTGACCGACGTGACCAATCATGATGATTTCCCGGCCTTCGGTGCGCATGCGGGAGACCTCGATATGCACTTTGGTCACCAGCGGGCAGGTGGCGTCAAAGACTTTCAGGCCACGTTTTTCGGCATCGTCACGCACCTGACGCGAGACGCCGTGAGCCGAGAAAATCACGATTGCCCCCGAAGGCGCTTCATCCAACTCTTTAATAAAGATCGCCCCTTTGTTGCGCAGGTCTTCGACCACGTAACGGTTATGGACGATTTCATGGCGCACGTAGATCGGTGCACCGTGCAATTCCAAGGCGCGTTCGACAATATCAATTGCGCGGTCAACCCCAGCACAGAATCCACGGGGCTGGGCCAGAACAACCTCAGCGTTCTGAACGGGAGTAGCTTGACTCATTAAAGAATCCCCAAAATATGAACATCCAGGCGCAAAGCCACGCCAGCCAAAGGATGGTTGAAATCGAACAAGGCCGTCTTGTCGTCGATTTCCTTGAGCACACCCGAATAGCGGCTGCCATTAGGCGCAGCAAACTCCACCATATCACCGGGCACGAACTCCACCCCCTCAGCAGCATTGCTGGCCAGCATTTCACGAGTGATGCGCTGCAAAAGATCCGGGTTACGGGCGCCGTAAGCATCTTCAGGGGTGATGTCGAGCTGAAAGCGCTCGTCTTCACGGCGACCCAGCAACTTCTCTTCCATGCCGGGGGCCCACTGGCCATTGCCCAACTGCAAGGTCGCCGGGCGGCCCGTAAAGGTATCCGCAAACACAGAGCCTGCCGCCGGGCCACTGGCCAGCTCTATACGATAGTGCAAAGTCAGGTAGGAATCCTGACGGACAATTCCAAGCTCGGAACTAGCAGAGTTACTCACGATCGCTCACTATAGAAAATCATTCAATTACCGCATTTTAGCGTTTCTTATGGCCACATCCACTTTACGCCGCCAAGGGCCCCGTGAGCGCATGTTGGCGCACGGTCCTGCCTGTCTGAGCACCCCGGAACTGCTGGGCATTGTCCTGCGCACCGGTACACGCGAGCGCAATGCTGTCGAGCTGGGCCAGATGTTGCTGGACCATTTTAACGGACTCAAAGGATTATTATCGGCCGATGCGTCGGCCCTGCGCCAACTGGACGGAATCGGCCCGGCCAAATGCGCGGAACTGTTGGTTATCCGGGAACTGCAACGGCGCTGTGCCCTGGAGTCCCTGAGCGGATTGCCAGTCCTGAACCAGGCGGACAAAGTGCGCGAATACTGTCTGGCCCATATCGGACACCTGCCCGTAGAGCACTGCCTGGCCCTGTTTCTGGACAATCAGTTACGCCTGATCTGTGCCGAGGAAATCAGCCGGGGCACCGTGAATCAGGCCTCGGTCTACCCACGGGAGATCTTGCGCGCTGCCCTGCGTCACCATAGCTGCGCCATTATTCTGGCGCACAATCACCCCTCTGGCGCAGCCTATCCCAGTGCATCTGATATCCGGCTGACCCGACACATACGCCAGGCATTGGCATTAGTAGATATACGTTTGTTGGACCATATTATTGTCACACCCAGCCAGACCGTCTCCATGGCCGAACGCGGGGATCTGTAGCCGGTATTCACGTCCTCAAGAGGCACACATCACCGCTCAGGCCTGCTCGTGTTGCTCCTGTGCCGCGCTTTGACGGAGTTTTCTTTGAAAAGTGGCAGCTCGATGCTAAAATCTCAGGCTTCATCGGATACGTGGCAAAAAGTCTTTAGGCATTATTCAATCGGGCAGGATGTAAACCCCTACCCGATTAAAAAAACAGCCCTCTAGCTTTTTAGTGCCGGTACTTACAAGAAAAATTGAAAATCTGCCCTGCGCAGCTTTATTTTTTGTAAATACGTGCCTTGCTGGCGGTCCTTATTTGTCAAAACAGGAATCATCATGAAAGAAGGCATTCACCCAGAATACCGTGACGTGGTGTTTCTGGACCTGCAAACGGGCAACTCCTTTATCACCCGTTCCACTGTCCAGACTCGCGAAACCACCGAAAAAGACGGTCAGACCTACCCGCTGTTCAAGTGTGACGTGACGTCCGAGTCGCACCCCTTCTACACGGGCGCTCAAACCCGTATCGTGGAAACTGGCCGCGTTGAAAAATTCCGCGCCCGTTTTGCCCGTACGGCTGGTACCGTCAAGAAAGGCGAATAAGCTCTCTTTCTCGACATACCGCGTTAAGCGCAAAAAAGGCAGCTTCGGCTGCCTTTTTTTATCCACTGGGCCACCCCAAGGCTTGGCGCCCCCGGTAAAAAGCCCCCTCGGAGGGGGCAGCAAGCCGAAGGCACAGCGTAGAGGTCTTTTTTTACTGCACATTTCCCGGCCAAGGCGCCCCCTTTGCATTAAGATAGGGCGAATCAACCGACTGTTTTACCCTAGACGTGTCATCTAGCCTCATACCCACCTCCACCCCTGCTCGCCTGACCGCCACCGCTGCCGTCAAACTTCCCCGACTGGTCCTGCTTGTTGTGGGAACAATTTACATTCTTGCGGGGCTGTTTTTCCGTGACCCATGGAAAGCAGACGATGTCATCGGGCTTGCAACCATGCTGACCGCCTTGTCTGATCCCAGCGGTCAGGCCTTGCTATTGCCGCAGGTAGGCGATCTGGCGCATGCCCAGGACGGGCCACTCATCACCTGGCTGGGGACGCTGTTCATTACCCTGTTTGCGCCGCTGCTCAAACTTTTCACCTCCGAACTGAATGCCAATATTGTGGCCTCCCGCCTACCTAACCTGCTGTGGTTCGGCATGCTGGCCGCTTCGGTCTGGCACAGCGCCTACTGGCTGGCCCGTCGTCCCGAAGCCCAGCCGTTACGCCTGCCCTTTGGCGGGGAGCCCTCGCCCACCGCTTATGGACGCATGATTGCCGACGCCACTTTGCTGCTGACAGTGGCCACGGTCGGCATCATCTGGCGCATGCACGAAACCTCGGAAGTGCCGGCCATCATCGCTTTTCAGGCACTGGCCTTGTACAGTCTGGTGCGCATGTTCGACCGCCCTGCCTCGGGCGCGATCATGCTGGGCCTGTCTTTGGGTGCCTGCTTTCTGACCCGCGGCTGGCTGGGTGCGGGCCCCATCATGCTGGCCACTGCGCTGTGTTTCATTCCGCGCGGCCCCTTGCGCCAGCACAGCCAATGGCTGGCTCTGAGCGCCGTGCTGACCCTGGCCATCATCATGGCCTGGTGGATTCCGGCCAAGCGAGTCAGCGTGTACTGGACCGAACAATGGCGTCTGTGGCATCTGGCTGCCTGGGGCTGGGCTGGTTTCAAGGAACAACTGAATAATCTGCGCGACTTGCTGTGGTTCCTCTGGCCTATCTGGCCTTTGGCGCTGCTGGCGCTGTGGCAATGGCGCAGTTGGTTCAAGGCTCCGCATATTTATGTACCCGCCATCAGCTTTCTGGTCCCGCTCATCAGCCTATTATTCATGCGCGATGCCTTCGAGCCCGAATACGCCTTGCTGGTTGTACCTTGCGCTATCCTCGCTGCTTTCTCTTTGCCCACCTTGCGTCGTGGCGTCATCAATACGCTGGACTGGTTTGCCATCATGTGTTTCTCGCTGACGGCGGCAACCGTATGGCTGGGCTGGTTTGCTCAGCAAACCGGATGGCCACGCCAGATTTCGCACAACATTGCCCGCCAGACGCAAGGCTATGACACCTTTATCTCCTGGCCGGTCATGATTATTGCCGTGCTCGGTACCGTCGCCTGGGTCGCGCTGGTGCGCTGGCGCTTGTCCTCCAACCCTCCTGGGCTGTTGCGTGGCACAGTCTTGTCTGCTGGCGGCCTGATTACCACTTGGCTCTTGCTGGTGACTTTATGGATGCCTTCGCTGGACTATGTACGTAGTTACCGCGATGTGTCCGGCGAACTGTCTGCCGCCCTGCACACGCACAAGCAGCCCGGCGAATGCCTGCGCTCCTGGGGGCTGGGTTCAGGGCAACGGGCCTCCTTCCTGGTGTTCAACGACAT
This sequence comes from Alcaligenes faecalis, assembly GCF_041521385.1. Classification (NCBI taxonomy): domain Bacteria; kingdom Pseudomonadati; phylum Pseudomonadota; class Betaproteobacteria; order Burkholderiales; family Alcaligenaceae; genus Alcaligenes; species Alcaligenes faecalis. The sequence continues at coordinate 539,438 of NZ_CP168006.1, forward strand.
CAATATCAATTTTGATAACCGCTGCTCTTTGGTACTGGAACAGTTTTCCCTGCGTGACCTGAAAGATGGCAAGGCCCCCATTCCCGACAATGCGGTCCAGCTCTGGCAAGGTAAACGCGGACCAGATCGCCACGAGGCTTTCCGTTTGCTGCGAGTCCAAGCTCAGTAAGTTTCAATCATGTCCTCCGTGTTTCATCACAACTGGAAAGGCCAGGCAGGCCAGATCCTGCGTCAGGCCTGGCCTGTGCTGGTTGGCTCCTGGGCGGGTATCGCCTTTGGCGTTCTGGATACCGTTATGGTCGGTCACAGCAGTGCGATCGATCTGCAGGCCATGGGCCTGGGCGTATCCATTTACATCACCGTTTTTATTGGCTTGATGGGTGTCATCCACGCCCTGATCCCTATCATTGCGCAGCAATTTGGCGCGCGCCGCCTGACAGAAGTGGGCCGCTGGTGGGGGCAAGGCGTCTGGCTGGCCCTTTTACTGACCTTGATCGGGACCCTGGCGCTGGCCTTTCCCAATCTATGGTTACGCTGGTCGGGCGATCTAAGCCTTGAAGTACACGACCGCGTGACCTGGTATTTGCGCAGCCTGATTTTGGCTCTGCCCGCCGCTCTGGTATTCCGAACGATTTACTGCCTGGGCACGGCAACGTCCCGCCCCAAGGCCGTCATGCTGATCAACCTGTTCAGCGTGGCCTTCAAGGCCCTGTTCAACTGGGTGCTGATTTTCGGGAAATTTGGGCTGCCTGCCATGGGGGCTGTCGGTTCAGGTCTGGCCACTACTCTGGTTTCCTGGCTGATGCTGGCGGCAGGCCTATGGTTACTGCGTACCGACCGCTACTACAAACCTTTCACGCTGCGACTGGGACTGCCTAACTGGGCGGCCCAAAAAGAACTGCTGCGTCTGGGGCTGCCTATGGGCGGCTCCTACCTGATCGAGATCTGCGCCTTCAGCTTTATGGCCTTGCTGGTTGCTCGTGAAGGAGTCTTTGCCTCGGGCGCACACCAGATCATGGCTAATCTGGCCGCCGTCTGCTTCATGGTGCCTATGGCCGTGGGTGTTGCCGCAGCTTCGGTCAGTGCACAAGCGATTGGTGCCAGGCAGTATCACCGCGCCCGTCAGGTGGGGATGGTCAGCCTGGGAATTGTGCTGGTGGGGGTGACGCTAACGACTACTTTGCTGGTGCTGCTGCGCCCGACGCTGGCCAATGCCTACACCGATGATGCCGATGTTGCACTGCGCGCATTGCTCTTACTGCAACTGCTGCCCTTCTTTCATTTTTTCGATGCGTTCCAGTGCCTGATTTCCTATCTGTTGCGCGCCTATAAAGTGGCCTTCATCCCCATGCTGCTGCAATTCTTTGCCTTGAGCGTACTGGGTTTGGGTGGGGGGTGGTGGCTGGGTTTTGGGCCCGCTGCCGGATCGCTGGAAGGAGTGATTCAATGGCTGGCACCGGGTGCGCCGGTGGGTGCGGCCAGCTTGTGGACCATGTCCAGCTTGGGGCTGGGGGCTTCGGCCTTGCTGCTGCTGTTCTGGTACGTCCATATTTTGCACATCTACAATCCGGCCAGGCGCAAGACGCAAGCGTCCCAATAAGCAAGACCTCGGGCACTGGCAGTCACTCAGTCCAGGACAGATTCAGACGTCCAGTTGCTGACCGTCCTTTGCTCTTTGCTCAGCATCAAAAGCCCAAGATCAAAATACGGCAAACCGTCAAAGCGCAAACATATAAAAAAACGGGACCCGTTCAATAACAGGTCCCATTTTCTTTATCGCCCTACCAAAACAAGAAAGGTCAGGCAGCAGGTTTACTGCCTTCAAGTGCTTCCACAATCTTGGCAGTATCATCCGGCGTCGACTCTGCAGCCGCATCCGGCGATTCCTCCGCCGCATCAATCAACGGACTGACCAGATCCACGACCTTGCTGCGCGAGAGCAAGCCCAGGAACTCGTCGTTCTCGCCCGTCACGGCCAAAGGTTCGCTGCTACGCAGCAACTGCCCCAGGATTTCATCCAGACCCATGGTGGCGGGAACGGAACTCATCTCGTCCACAAAGCTGGAAATATCCCGTGCGCCTTGCTGCACCGCTTCCTGGGCACTGGAACGCATCAGGACGCCAGCCAGACGCTTGCCATCGAGCACAGGCGCATACCGCACGCCCCGCTCACTCAGACGCTCAAGCGCATGAACGGCGCGGGTACGCATGGTGAAGGTCAATGTCTTGCTGGAATCGCGCACCGCATGGGCAGCATTAAGCACCTTACTGCGGTTCACATCCTGCAAGAAGGCCTGCACATAATCGCTGGCGGGCGATAGCAGAATGTCTTCAGGCGACCCCTCCTGGACCAGTTCACCATCTTTCAGGATGGCAATCCGGTTACCCAGACGCAGGGCCTCATCCAGATCATGCGTGATAAACACAATGGTCTTGTTCAGCCGGGCCTGCAGTTCCAGTAACTGATCCTGCATTTCGCGTCGAATCAACGGGTCCAAGGCCGAGAAAGCCTCGTCCATCAACAGGATGTCCGCATCGGTGGCCAAGGCACGTGCCAGACCCACACGTTGCTGCATACCGCCCGACAACTGATGAGGGTACTGATTTTCAAAGCCTTGCAGACCTACCTGCTCCAACCAGTAAGTAGCCTTCTCTTCACGAGCGGCGCGGCCCATGCCCTGCACTTGCAGGCCATAAGCCGCATTCTCCAGCACGGTACGATGCGGAAACAAGCCAAAACGCTGAAAGACCATGCTGATCTTTTGTTGACGGAACTGCATCAGCGCCTTGCCATCCAGGCTCATCACATCCACGTCATCGACCAGAATCTGCCCGGCAGTCGGTTCGATCAGACGGTTGAAGTGGCGGATCAGGGTGGATTTGCCCGAACCAGACAAACCCATGATGACGTAAATACTGCCATGCTCAATGGACAAGCTGATGTCACGCAGACCCAGCGTATGGCCACTCTTGGCCAGCAGCTCATCCTTACGAACCCCGTTGCGAGCCTCTTCCAGCCAGCGTTCGGGTTGAGAGCCAAAGATCTTGTAAATATTGCGAACGTCAATCTTGCTCATGAGGCCTCCCGCGTCTGAAAGCGGCGACCGAACTCTTGCGTGATACGGTCAAACAAGATGGCCAACAACACAATACCCAAACCCGCCATCAGGCCACGGCCCACCTGCAGGCGATTAATGCCTTGCAGCACTTCGTAACCCAGCCCCCGCACACCGATCATGGAGGCAATCACCACCATCGCCAGTGCCATCATGGTTGTCTGGTTAATACCGGCCATGATGTTGGGCATGGCCAACGGCAATTGCACCCCATAGAGCTGCTGCCAGCGATTGGACCCAAAAGAGCGCGAGGCTTCCAGTACTTCACTGTCGACCAGACGTATCCCCAGGTCCGTCAGACGAATCACCGGCGCAATAGCGTAAATAATGGTGGCAATCAGGGCGGCGATCTTGCCCAGATTGAACAGCATCACCACCGGAATCAGGTACACAAAGCTGGGCATGGTTTGCATCACATCCAGAATCGGCATCATGATGCGACGCAGCCAGTTAAAGCTGGCCATCAACAAACCTAGTGGTATGCCTATCAGGACAGACAGGAAAACGGCCACAATCATCAGCGCCAGGGTCTGCATGGCGGCATCCCACAGGCCGATCAAGCCGATGAGAAACAACATGGCCCCCATAGCGACGGAAAACAGAATCCGGCGACTGGCAGCCCAACCCAGCACCACCACCACCAGCACGACCGCCCACCACGGGCTGCTGCGCAAGATGGACTCCATGAAAACCAGCATATCCAGCAAAGGCTGGGTCAGCGCGCGCAAGGTACTGGAATAATTATCAACCAGGTCACCCACGAACTGATCGATAGGCAAACGTAAGGCGCGCGGATCAATCAACTCAGGAAACATAAAAAACACTCCGTAAAACTCGTGCATACACGGCGCGGGCATGCTGCCCGGCCATGAGCCTGCCGGTCACACTGTAACCAGACACAAAAGCGAGGTACGGCTCAGTGCCCACACCCAAAAGAATGCAGATACCGAGGCCGGCCTCGCTTACACAACAACACGAATACTAAAGAGCGGCTTTTACGCGCTGAGCCACTTCCATGGGCACCCACTTGGACCAGATGTCCTCGTGCTCTTTCAGGAACCAGTGCGCCACATCCTCGGGCTCACCCTCGGTTTTTTCCATATGAGCCATGGTGTTGTTCATCAACTCCAAAGGCACGCTGACATTGGCCAGGAAAGCCGTCAGTTCGGGAGCTTGCTTGGAGAACTCGGTATTCACGGCAGTGAACACGGGGTTTTCTGGGTAATCGCTAGGCTCTGGATTGGCACAATTAGGATCGGTCAGACATCCGTGCTTTTTCTCGTCATAAGCGGGCAATTCCAGCTTGACCAGATCCATGGAACCCACCAGCGGTGTGGGGTACCAGTAGTAGAACACGATGTTTTCCTTGCGCTGGTAAGCAGAGGTCAAGGCAGCCTTCTGCGTGGCACCGGTACCGGGCGAGAACAAGGTGTAGGTATCACCCAGTTTCAGGGCATTGAACAGATTGCCACTGACCACTTCACACCCCCAGCCTGCCGGGCAGCCATAAAAACGGCCTTTACCGGGTTCTTCAGGGTCTTTGAATTCATCCTTGAACTTGGGCAAATCCGCCGCGGACTTCAGTTCAGGCAGGCGCTCGGCGGTATAGCGTGGAATGAACCAGGCTTCGCCACCCATATAAATATCGCCAATACGTTTTACATTCCCCGTGGCTTGTGCCTGTTTCCAGGGATCAGCCACACTGTTGAGCCAGATTTCCGTGTTGACATCCAGGTCGCCTCGCTCCAATGCAGCCAAAGCCGGAAGCGTCTCGACCGAGATGACCTCAGTCTTGCAGCCATAGCCCTTGTCAGCGATAAAACGCTCGACTTCAGTCAGGACCAGGTTGGATTCCCAATTCATGCCGCCAAAGCGAACAGCACGATCCAGTTCGCAGGAAACCGGGGTAGCGGCTTGTGCGGCGGACGACAAACCCAGCAAAACGCTGGTCAGCACAGAGGCTTGAATCAGGGGAAAGCGGTGCAAGCGCGACTTGGCACCGGCGTGAGGGAAGTATGAAGACATGATGCTCCTCCTTGAGTTACTGTGGACGCGTCCTGCATGATCAGTCAGCGCCAAGGCTAAAGGGGTGTGCGGAAGACGATGCTCTTATCGCCAATACATACCTACGTATAGACGAGTGCCAGGCACTCACGAAAACCCGGAACGATACGTATGGGTAAACACCCTTTTTATATCGTTCTGCGCCTTGACCGAAACAAAACGGCTGGGCCAGGTCACACCGCGCGGGGCGATGATTTGGTGCGAATAGAACACGCTGCACAAGCGGTTCTGGATCGAATTGATGAATAAGACAAGAAGGCCATTCTACGGGTCTTTGCAATCAAAAACAAATTATTACTGCGCAAAACCAGTTAAAGTCAAAAATATGTCAATGGCTAAAACGCAACAAACCCCTTGTTTGGCGTGGTTTTGAGGATTTTATAAACTTTTTTTTGTTACTTAATAATTCAGAGCCAATTCAGGGGTTTAAAAACCGGGCTCCCAAAGGCCAATGAGCAGGCATAAAACCTTGTCATTGGCTCTTTGGATAACTGACTTAAGGCTGATACATGTAATCCCGTCGCCATGGATACACGACGCCGGGCGCATACTCCAGTTCCTGAGCCCGTCCTACACTTTGGGCCTGAGCCAAAACCTGATGCAAGGCGATCCAGCCATGCTCAAAACCCATTGCACATCCAGCCAGATACACCCGATAAGCACGCAGGGATTTTTGGCCCTGCTCCGAATCCAGCGCCGTCTTGGCCTTGTCCAACTGACTTTCCAGTGCATCGCTCCAGGCCCACAAGGTACGCGCATAGTGGGGACGAAGATTTTCAATATCCAGCCCTTCCAGACCGCCTTCCGCCAAATGACGCAATACATGACTGATATGAGTCAGCTCCCCACCAGGGAAAATGTATTTCTCGATAAAGTCGCCCATCCCAGCACCCAATTGGCTATTGTCCACTCCACCGGCCGTAATACCGTGATTCAGAATCAAACCGCCGGGCTTGACCAAACGACGCAGCTTGTCAAAATAGGCCGTCAACTGTGCTCGCCCCACATGCTCGAACATACCTACCGAGGCCAGCTTGTCATAAGGCTTGAGTTCATCGAGCTCACGATAATCAAGCAGCATCATACGGGCCCGGCCCGACAGACCTTTTTGCTCGATCAGCCCATTCACATAGGCATGCTGGTTACGGGACAAGGTAATACCTGTCACGTCCACATCGTAATGTTCAGCCGCCCACATCAACAATCCGCCCCACCCGGCACCGACATCCAGAAAACGCTCACCCGGTTGCAAGCGCAGCTTGCGGCAAATGTGATCCAGCTTGGCTTCCTGAGCCTGGGCCAGCGTCATGTCCGGTTCGCGGTAATAAGCGCAGGAATAAACCCGACGCGGGTCCAGCCACAAGGCGTAGAAATCGTCCGACAAATCGTAATGAAACTGGATCTGCTTGGCGTCCTTTTCCTGCGAGTGACGCCAGACCGAAGTCAGGTGCTTGATAATGGAGGTCAGCCAGCCCGCCTGAGCGGCATCAACTGGTGAACCCGGCAAGATATCAGCCGCCAACTGCATCAAATCCCGCATGGACCCTTCAAAGTCCATACGTCCCTCCACGTAGGCCTCACCCAACTGCCCGGACTGTCCGGCAGCCAGTTGCGCCAAGGTGGCATTGTCTTTGATCGTCAGATGAACCGATGCGTTGGCTGTTCCAACCTGCTCCCCATTGGGCAAGGTCAGTCGAACCGGGACGCTGAGTCGATCTAATTTGGCTTGGACCATGGATGAAATTGAACTCAACTTCGCCTCCTTGCATGTAAACAAACAAAGATGACAATGTGTCGCCTGCATCGACACACCGCACGTAAGCCGTCAATCCTGTAGCCTAATACAATCAGCCCCTGGATCCGTTGCATCAAAGTCACGAATCACATATTTCAAACCTAAAGCACTCACCCCGATATTGACCTCACCCCATGCTAAACTGCCTGCCTTTGGCCCATTGCATCGGCTTGCATTGATGCGCGGCACAGGGTAATGGGTTCGGGCTCTCGGCCAGGATCTGCCCCACCTTAATACTTGGCCCGATGACACGCAACCACTCCCCTGCTTTTCCGCCCTGGCTCATTTTGATGGGGCTGCTCACGGCCCTGGGGCCTTTGGCCATTGACATGTACCTGCCCGCCTTCCCGGCGATGGCCCAGAGCCTGAACACCTCGGCAGGCATGGTAGAGCGCACACTGGCAAGTTTCCTCTTGGGTGTTGGTGTGGCCCAGTTGGTCTATGGCCCCATGGCAGACCGTTTCGGCCGCAAGCTGCCCTTGCTGATGGGCGTGCTGATCTTCACCACCGCTTCTTTTTTCTGTGCGCGCGCCAGCAATATTGATGAGCTCACTGCCTGGCGTATTGTGCAGGCCTTTGGAGGGGCGGCAGGCATGGCCATTCCCCGTGCCGTGATCCGGGATCGATTCGAGACCCGTGAAGCCGCCCGTGCCTTGTCCATGCTGATGCTGATCATGGGCGTCATGCCGATTCTAGCCCCGCTGATTGGCGGTCAGATCCTGCTGTTCAGTGACTGGCGCGGCATCTTCTACTTCATGGCAGGCTGTGGTGTACTCCTGTGGTTGCTGACTTTTTTCACCATGAAAGAGTCCCTGGCCCCCGAGCACGTACTGCCACTGCAGCCCAAGCTGATTGCACATAATTACAGCGCCTTGCTGCGCGACAAGCCCTTCATGTTTTATTCCCTGGCCGCCGGTTTCAGCTCTGCGGGTATGTTTGCCTACATCGCCGGATCGCCACGCGTCTTTATTGATTTATTTTCAGTCGAACCGCGCCATTTTGGGTTTTATTTTGGCGCCAATGCCGCCTGTTTGATTGTTTTCTCTCAGGTCAGTGCCCGCTTGCTCAATACGTACAGCCCGCCCACCTTGTTGCGCGTGGCGCAGGGACTGCAGGTAATCTTTACTGTGCTGGGCGCGACTCTGACCCTGTCGGGCGTGCTGGACCTGACCTGGCTGATGGTGACCCTGATGGGCTTTATGGCTTGCCAGGGCTTTGTAAACCCCAACTCCGCCGCCCTTGCCCTGTCTGAGCAAGGCCATCGTCTGGGAACCGCTTCGGCCCTGATGGGCGCTTTGCAAATGTTATGTGGAGCGTTGGCCGGTTTCGCCGTCAGCAGTTGGGCTGCTCCCAATGCTTTGCCATTGACCGCGGTATTGGCGATCTGTGCCATCTTATCGTGGCTGTTTGGCCGCAATGCCGCGAGGAAAGCACGGTAAAACTTGATCTAAGTGATTTTTCCATATTAGAATAATCTTCTTTGTACCCCAGCACTGGGGTTAACACGATCCTAATTTTACAATCGCCCGCGGCTTTTTTCGTTTAGCGGAGGCTGATTTAGATCTCAAGGGGTATGACCATGGCACGCGTATGCCAAGTGACCGGAAAAGGCCCAATGTCGGGCAACAATGTTTCGCACGCCAACAATAAAACCAAGCGTCGCTTCCTGCCAAACCTGCAGTCCCGTCGTTTCTGGGTTGAAAGTGAAAACCGCTGGGTTCGCCTGCGCGTTTCCGCTAACGCTATCCGCACCATCGACAAGAACGGTATCGACTCCGTTCTGGCCGACATGCGCTCCCGCGGCGAAAAATACTAAGCTGCGCTTCTTAAACATTTAACCAGGAGCTCATCATGGCTAAAGGTATACGCGAAAAAATCAAACTCGAATCGTCCGCCGGCACCGGTCATTTCTACACCACCACCAAAAACAAGCGCAACATGCCTGAAAAAATGGTGATCAAGAAATTTGACCCCGTCGTTCGCAAGCACGTCGAGTACAAAGAAACCAAGCTGCGTTAATTCGCGCCCCGCACTCACTGCGGATTGGTTTTCAAAAAAGCCCCTGCCCTGCAGGGGTTTTTTTTGCCCCTCACAGGCTGCTGTGACAGGCCTGCCTCCTGTCTGCCATTACGCTCATGCACACTGCCCACCTTGCAGCCGTCCACAGCGAGATTTGCCCCGTATAATGGCGGATACTCCTTTACTTTTGTCTAAAACGGTATTGCCACTCATGCAGGAACGTTACAACCCCAGCGAGGTTGAACAACTCGCTCAGCAAAACTGGACCGATCGGGACGCCTATCGCGCCGTCGAAAACGCCACCGCTCCCGATGGCTCGCTCAAACCCAAGTTTTACGCATGCTCCATGCTGCCCTACCCCAGCGGCAAGCTACATATGGGCCACGTGCGCAACTACACCATCAATGACATGATGGCGCGCCAGCTACGCATGCGCGGTTTTAACGTTCTCATGCCCATGGGCTGGGATGCTTTTGGCATGCCCGCTGAAAACGCTGCCATCAAATCGCAAGTACCACCCGCCAAGTGGACTTACGACAACATCGCCTACATGAAAAAGCAGATGCAGGCGATGGGGCTGGCCATCGACTGGTCGCGCGAAATGTGCGCCTGCGACCCCGACTACTACAAATGGAACCAGTGGCTGTTCCTGAAGATGCTGGAAAAAGGCATTGCCTACCGCAAAACCCAGACGGTGAACTGGGACCCGGTAGACCAAACCGTTCTGGCCAACGAACAAGTGATTGAAGGCCGTGGCTGGCGCTCCGGTGCGCTGGTTGAAAAGCGTGAAATCCCCGGCTACTACCTGCGCATTACCGATTACGCCGAAGAGCTGCTGGAGACCGTAAAAACCGGCCTGCCCGGCTGGCCCGAGCGTGTGCGCCTGATGCAGGAAAACTGGATCGGCAAGAGCCAGGGCGTACGCTTTGCCTTCCCTCACGATATTCGTGACGAGCAAGGCCAACTGATCCAGGACGGCCGTCTGTTCGTGTTCACCACCCGCGTGGACACCATCATGGGTGTTACCTTCTGTGCGGTTGCTCCTGAACACCCACTGGCTACTTTGGCCGCCCGCGACAATCCCGAGCTGGCCACCTTTATCGAAGAATGCAAGAAAGGCGGCACCACGGAAGCCGATATGGCGACCCGCGAGAAAGAAGGTCTGCCAACCGGCCTGACGGTCAAGCACCCACTGACCGGTGCAGATGTTCCTGTCTGGGTCGGTAACTACGTCTTGATGAGCTATGGCGATGGTGCTGTCATGGGCGTGCCTGCTCACGACGAACGCGACTTCGCCTTCGCCCTGAAATACCAATTGCCTATCAATCAGGTCATTGGTGTTGAAGGCAAAGAATACGACGCTACCCAATGGCAAGACTGGTACGGCGACAAGCAGCAAGGTCAAACCATCAATTCCGGCAAGTACGACGGCCTGACACACGTCGCTGCCGTCGATGCCATTGCCGCCGACCTGAACGCCAAGGATCTGGGCGAAAAACAAACCACCTACCGCCTGCGCGACTGGGGCATTTCCCGTCAGCGTTACTGGGGCACCCCAATCCCGATCATCCATTGCGACGATTGCGGTCCGGTTCCTGTTCCAGAAAAAGACCTGCCCGTGGTTCTGCCCGAAGAGCTGATTCCCGACGGCAGCGGCAACCCGCTGAACAAGCACGAAGCCTTCCTGAAGTGCACTTGCCCTTCTTGCGGCAAACCGGCTCGCCGCGAGACGGACACCATGGACACCTTTGTGGACTCGTCCTGGTACTTCCTGCGCTACACCACACCCAATCTGAACGACTCCATGACCGATCCGCGTAGCGATTACTGGATGCCCATGGATCAGTACATCGGTGGTATTGAACACGCTGTGCTGCACTTGCTGTACGCCCGCTTCTGGACCAAAGTCATGCGCGACATGGGCCTGGTCAAGATTGACGAGCCCTTCACCCGCCTGCTGTGCCAGGGCATGGTGCTCAATCACAGCTACACTCGCCGCACACCTCAAGGTGGTATCGAGTACTTCTGGCCTGAAACGGTCGAAAACGTCTACGACGAAAAAGGCGCGATTATCGGCGCCCGTTTGAAGAGCGATGGTCAGCCCGTGCAATACAACGGCATTGGCACCATGTCCAAGTCCAAGAACAACGGCGTGGATCCTCAATCCCTGATCGATACGATGGGTGCGGATACCGCCCGCCTGTTCATCATGTTCGCCAGCCCGCCAGAACAGACACTGGAGTGGTCAGACTCAGGTGTGGACGGTGCCAACCGCTTCCTGCGTCGTCTATGGGCCTTCTGCTACAACCGTGCCGATGCCCTGCGCGCTGGCAACACACAAACGACCGACTGGAGCAATCTGGACGCAACGGCCAAACGCGCCCGTCTGGAAATCCACTCCTTGCTCAAGCAAGCCAATTACGACTACGAGCGTATCCAGTACAACACGGTCGTGTCAGCTTGCATGAAAATGCTCAACACCCTGGAGCAGACACAATGGGAAGACACGCCTGCCGCACAACGTGCGCTGGCTGAAACTACCTCCATCCTGTTGCGCGTTCTGTATCCAGTTGTCCCCCACATCACCTGGCAGTTGTGGCGTGAACTGGGCTGGGCTGACGGTCAAGGCGATATGCTGGACGCTCAATGGCCTGTCGTGGATGAGCAAGCCTTGATTGCCGACGAAGTCGAGTTGATGCTGCAAGTCAACGGCAAGCTGCGCGGTTCTTTGATCGTGCCCCAGGGCGCAGAAAAGGCCGCCATTGAGCAAGCCGCAGCCGAACATGCTGCAGTACTCAAGTATTTGGAAGGCCGCCCCGCCAAACGCATCATTGTGGTGCCAGGCAAACTCGTTAACGTCGTAGGTTAATCATGTACTTAGCCCGCTTGTTTCCTTCCAGCTCCTTGTCTGTTCCTGCACCCAGGTTCTGGGGACTGGCGGGCTTGGTCATGCTGCTCAGTGTTGTTCTGACAGCGTGTGGTTTTCACCTCAAAGGCATAGCCCCGCTACCGTTCAACGCGATTTACACCAACATTACCGACAACAGCGCCTTTGGCGCGACCCTGCGTCGAACGCTATTGGCCAGTTCGCCTCAAAGCCACTTTGTGGAACGCCCACAAGAGGCTGAGGCCATCCTGCAGCAACTCTCTCTCAATCGTAGTCAGCGCGAAATCTCCATCAACGCCAAGGGCCAAGTGGAAGAGTACGAACTGCAACTGACCTTTGTATTTGAGCTACTGGACGCCAAAGGCCGCGCCGTGCTGCCCCCCACCACGTTGAATGTCATACGGGAAGTGCCTTACGACGCCGAAGCCGTCCAAGCCAAAGACAGCGAAATCGAGATGATTTTCCGTGATATGGAACAATCCTTGATCAACCGCATTGTGCGTCGCCTAAGTTCGCCTGATGTCACCAGCGCCTACCACTTCCTAAGCAATCAGCCCGAGGTCAGCTCCATGGAAGAATTGGAACTGCTGCCCAACCGACCACAGGCACCACTGTAAAGATGGGGCGCAGAGCCGACCACGATACTTTGCTGCGCGAACTGGCCACGCCATCAGCAGCCTTTCAACCGCTTTATGTGGTATCCGGTGACGAGCCCCTTTTACTGATTGAAGCCGCCGATGCGGTGCGCGCTCGCGCCCGCCTGGATGGGTTTACTGAACGCAGCAGCTTTACCTTGGATGCACGCGCAGACTGGTCACAACTGTTTGCCGTTGCTCAGAACATATCCTTGTTTGGCGATCAGAAGCTGGTTGATGTAAACATCCCCAGTGGCAAACCCGGCAAACCGGGCGGCGACGCCCTGCAAAAGCTGTGCGAACTGATCAGCAACGGGCAAATGGATGGCACCAGCTTTTTGATCCAACTTCCCCGCCTAGATAAGGCTACGCGCAACAGCAAATGGTGCCAGGCCCTGGAACAAGTCGCCTGTTGGGTTGAAATCCAGCCCATCAACCGCAACTCCCTGGCAGGCTGGATTGCCCAGCGCCTGAACGCTCAGGATCAAAGCCTGGAGCGCAACAGTCTGGAGTGGATGGCTGACAAGGTTGAAGGCAACCTCTTGGCAGCCCATCAAGAAATCCAGAAACTGGCTCTGATTTACCCTCCCGGTCAGTTGACCCAGGAGGAACTGGAAAACGCCGTCCTGAACGTGGCTCGCTACAGCATCTTTGATTTGCGCGACTCCATGTTGGCCGGCCATAGCCAACGCGCCCTGACCGTGCTCGATGGCTTGCAGGCAGAAGGCGAAGCTCTGCCCCTGGTCCTGTGGGCTGTCGGTGAAGAAGTGCGTACCTTGGCGCGCTTGTCACAGGCGCGCCAACAAGGGCAGGATATATCCAACCTGTTTCGCCAGTACCGCATTTTTGGCCCACGCGAAAAACTCGTCCGTCAGGCCCTGGACCGCATTCCGTCTCAAAGCTGGCCTGCCTCAGTGCTGCATGCACACGATATAGACCGATTGATCAAAGGCCTGCACCCCAACGGACGTCAGCAAGACCCATGGGAAGAAATGCGCCGCCTGACCATGCGTATCGCGGTCGCGACACAAGCACCCCGCCGCTAAGCGTCCGATACCCCTTAACCTCTCAATTGTTGCGATAATGCTCTCTTGAATCGGAGAGTTACACGGCTATGAACGATATCACCCAGTCCTCTACCACCACTCAGGTCGGCGATCTATCCTCCATGATGCAAGATTTGGGCAAGCGCGCCCAGCTTGCTGCCCGTCGCATGCGCGCCGCCACTGGCAAAGCCAAAGCCGACGCCCTGCGCTATATGGCTGATGCCCTGATTGAACAAAAAGCCCAGTTGCTCGCCGCCAACGAGCTGGACTTGCGCGCGGCACGTGAGCGTCAGATAGCCCCGGCCATGATCGAACGCCTGGCTCTGTCGGACCGGGCACTGGAGATCATGACCACAGGCCTGCGTCAAATTGCGGACATGGACGACCCAGTTGGTCAGATCAGTGCTTCGCGCACCCGTCCCAATGGCATGCGCGTGGCTCAGATGCGTGTACCTTTGGGGGTGATCGGTATCATTTACGAATCACGCCCCAATGTGACCATTGACGCCGCCGCCTTGTGCCTGAAATCCGGTAACGCCACCATTCTGCGCGGCGGTAGCGAAGCGTTTCACTCCAACCAGGCGCTGGCACAAATTATTTCCAGCAGTCTGGAGCGTGCCGGCTTGCCTAAAGATGCTGTCCAAGTCGTGCCCACCACGGATCGTGACGCCGTTGGCTTGCTCGTAACCATGAACGACTACGTGGACGTTATTGTCCCGCGTGGAGGCAAGAGCCTGATCCAACGGCTCAGCGCCGAAGCCACGGTTCCCCTGATCAAGCACCTGGACGGTAACTGCCACGTCTATGTGGATGAATTTGCCGATCTGGAAAAAGCCTCACGCATCGTGTTCAATGCCAAAACCTACCGCTACGGTATTTGCGGCACCATGGAAACCTTGCTGGTTCACCGCAGCATTGCACCGGCTTTCCTGCCAGAAATGGCCCGCCAATTACAGGATAAAGGGGTGGAATTGCGGGGCTGCGAACAAACCCGTGCCCTGGTCGCCAATGTGGCCACCGCCACCGAAGAAGACTGGGAAACCGAATTTGCCGCGGCCATTCTGGCGATCCGCATTGTCGATTCCATGGACCAGGCCATGGACCATATTGCCCAGTACAGCTCTGAGCACACGGAATCCATCGTGACAGAAAATCTGAGCTTGGCCGAGCGATTCCAGCGCGAAGTGGACTCCAGTTCCGTCATGGTGAACCTGCCTACCTGTTTTGCCGATGGCTTTGAATACGGCCTGGGCGCAGAAATTGGCATTTCCACCAACCGTCTTCATGCCCGTGGCCCTGTTGGCCTGGAAGGCCTGACAACTTACAAATGGGTCTTGCATGGCAATGGCCAAATACGTGGTTAAATCATGCTTTGGTTAAAAACATTCCACATCTTGTTTGTAACCTCCTGGTTTGCGGGGCTGTTCTACTTGCCCCGCATCTATGTGAATCTTGCCCGGGAGCAAGATACCAAGACCTATGAAACGCTCTTGGGCATGGCCCGGCGCCTGTATCGTTTTATGGCCCCTTTAGCCATTCTGACCTTGTTAACAGGCCTGGGATTATTTTTGTATTACGGCATCGGTAAAGGACAGGGTTGGATGCATGCCAAACTAACCCTGGTTTTAATCCTGTTTGCCTTTCACGGTGTGTGCGGGCGCTATCTACGGCAGTTCCAACAAGGACAACAAAGCCGCTCACACGTATTCTTCCGCTGGTTCAATGAAATTCCGGTCATCGTTCTGCTGCTGGTCCTCATCCTGGTGGTTATAAAACCCTTCTAATACCTTATTCATGTCAGACCAATCTGAACGCAAGACACTAAGCCTGAGCCCAGGCACTAAAAAGAAAGCCAGCAATGCGGAACCCCGCGTGCGCTCGGGTGCGCGCGCGCGTGCGGCCAGCCTGCAGCAAGACCGCCAGGGCGGCCCCAAGCGCGAGTCCCGCCCCTACGTAGAGAAACGTGACCAGGAACGCCGTGAGCGCCCTGCTTTCAACCGCGACCGCACAGATCGCCCCCAATCGGGCGAGCGTCGCGAGTTTTCCGGTGAGCGCCGTGAACGCCCCGCATTCAACCGTGACCGCGACAGCCGCCCACAATCAGGCGAGCGTCGTGAGTTCTCCGGTGAACGCCGGGAATTCTCGGGCGAACGCCGTGAACGCCCCGCATTCAACCGTGACCGTGACAACCGTCCACAATCGGGCGAACGTCGTGAATTCTCCGGTGAACGCCGTGAACGCCCCGCATTCAACCGTGACCGTGACAACCGCCCACAATCGGGCGAACGTCGTGAGTTCTCCGGTGAGCGTCGTGAACGCCCCACATTCAACCGTGACCGTGACAGCCATCCGCAGTCGGGCGAACGTCGTGAACGCCCCGCATTCAACCGTGACCGTGACAGCCGCCCGCAAACGGGTGAGCGTCGTGAGTTCTCCGGTGAACGCCGTGAGCGCCCCGCATTCGACCGCAACCGCGAAGGCCGTCCTCAATCGGGCGAACGTCGTGAGTTCTCCGGTGAGCGCCGCGAACGTCCCACATTCAACCGTGACCGTGACAACCGCCCACCATCGGGCGAACGTCGTGAGTTCTCCGGTGAGCGTCGTGAACGCCCCGCATTCAACCGTGACCGTGACAGCCGCCCACCATCGGGCGAACGTCGTGAATTCTCCGGTGAGCGCCGAGAACGCCCCGCATTCAACCGTGACCGTGACAGCCGTCCGCAGTCGGGCGAACGTCGTGAGTTCTCCGGTGAACGCCGTGAACGTCCGGCATTCAACCGTGACCGTGACAACCGTCCACAATCGGGCGAACGTCGTGAGTTCTCCGGTGAACGCCGTGAACGTCCGGCATTCAACCGTGACCGCGACAGCCGCCCTCAAACGGGTGAGCGCCGCAATTTCTCGGGTGAACGCCGCGAACGTCCTGCCTTCAAGAGCGACAATGAGTCCTCGGAGCGTACCCCTGCCGGCAAGATGCCCAGCAAGCTTTTTAGCCCGGCAGGTGACTCCGATGCCTTTCCTCAGTATGTCTCGCCTATCCAGCGTGTAGACAGCCCCCAGGCCCCCAAGCCCGGTCAGCGCCTGCCCGATAGCCATATCGAGCAAAACGAGCGCGTCCAGGTCAAAGCCCTGCAAGGCGAACGCTACCGTCTGTTTGCTCCCTGCCCACAAGGGCTGGAGGAGGCGCTGTCGCTGGAACTGCAAGCACTGGGCTACGAGAACGTCCAAACCGGCCGTGCGGGTTGCCATTTTGACGCGGACTGGATCGGCGTCATGCGTGCCAACCTGTCCTCGCGACTGGCGACACGCATTTTGCTGGAAGTCTCGCACGCTCCTGTCACCAACGAAGAGGACATTCTGGCCCTGGCCCGGGTAACGCCTTGGGAACGCTGGTTCGGCCCCGAGCAGACACTGCGTGTCGATACCTCGGCGGTACGTAGCCCCATGCAAAGCCTGCAGTACTGCAATCTGCGCGCCAAAGACGGGATTTGTGACCGCCTGCGAGACCTGGAAGGCGCCCGTCCTTCCATCGATACCGTACGCCCGGATGCCAAGGTGCATTTGTTCCTGGACGAGACCAGTGCCACCTTCTATCTGGACACCAGTGGCGAGTCCCTGTTCAAGCGCGGCTGGCGGCACGACAAGGGCGATGCGCCTTTGCGTGAAAACCTGGCAGCAGGCCTGCTGGCCCTGTCTGGCTGGGATCCCAGCAAACCCTTGATCGACCCCTTCTGCGGTAGTGGCACGATTCTGATCGAAGCCGCCTGGATGGCCCTGGGAGCACCTCCCGGAATCTGGCGTCCCTTCCACTTCGAGCGTCTGCGCTGCCACGATCAGCGTTTGTGGCGTGACATTAAAGACGAAGCGCGTTCCCTGATCGCCCCTCGCCTGGATACACCACTGATTGGCTACGACATCAACCCCACCGTTCTGGATGCCGCCCGTTCCAACCTGGAACGCTCGCACCTGACGCTGGAGACGATTCGCTTCGAGCAAGGCGATGCCCTGAAGATTCGCCCGGAAACAGAGGCCGGCTGGATTGTCACCAATCCTCCTTACGGCGAGCGGCTGGAACATCAGGACGAGGACTTCTGGCCAAACTGGGCCAGCAACCTCAAGCAAAACTTCGCCAACTGGAGCGTGAATATGATCAGCAGCGATCTGGAGCTGCCACGTCATATGCGCCTCAAGCCCAAGCGTCGTTACCCGCTGTACAACGGCGCTCTGGATTGCCGCCTGTTCTGCTTTGATATGGTTCCGGCCAGTTATCGCAATCACGAGGCAGCCTCGGACGCCAGCGAAGACTCGGCCAGCGCCGAATAAGCGCCAAGCCGTCTTGCCCAAGGCGACAAAGGGTCAAGTCCATATCAATGGCTTGGCCCTTGTTTATAGGAGCGGCGTTCCGTTCGCCTCCGATATACGCGATAATGACAGTCTTGCCTGCTTCAACACGCACCATGACACCCACTTTCACTACTCCTGGCCGCTGGCGACGCTTTGCCTGCATGATGTATGAATCCATCCTGCTGTTTGGCGTTATTTTTACCGCTGGCTATCTGTTTGATACCTTGACCCAAAGCCGTAGCGGCTTGGATCTGCGTCATGTCCGTCAGGGCATCCTGTTTATTGCCCTGGGGATTTATTTCGTCCTGTGCTGGCGCAAAGCGGGCCAAACCCTGCCCATGAAAACATGGCACATGCGTTTGGTGGACGAACAGGGCCAGATTCCTGCCCTGCGTACCCTGCTGCTGCGTTATATTCTGCTATGGCCCCTGCCTTTGCTGGGGGCTTTGCTGATTCAGCTTCTGTCTGGCTACACAGGCTATGCGTCCACGGATCTTCTTATCGTATTCACGCCTTTTCTGAACTTTATCTGGACCTGGTTCGACAAAGACCAGCAGTTTCTGCACGACCGTCTTAGCAAGACTCATCTGATCGATGCGCGCCCCACCCGAGTCACTTCGGCGGCCACCTGAGCAGGCAAGCTGCCTCTTCATTTTTTAGTAGTACAGCAAAGTCATGACTGACATTTTAAAAAAATACCTGTTCGCCGACCAAAGCACACGCGCCCAGATTGTTCATCTTGAGCAGGCCTGGCAAATGGGCCTGGAGCACCAGCACTACCCAGCCTGCATCCGCGACTTGCTGGGCGAGCTGGTGGCCGCTTCGGTGCTCCTGGCGGGCAACCTCAAGTTTGACGGTTCCTTGATTTTGCAAATCCAGGGCGATGGCCCGATTGCCTTGCTGGTGGTGGAGTGCACCTCGGACATGGACATACGTGCCACGGTTTCACTGCGTGAACACCATCCCGTGCCTCAAACCGGCACCCTGCAAACCTTATTGAACCCGCAAGGCCAAGGTCGCTTCACCGTGGTGCTGGCCCCACGTCAAAGCAGCAAGGATTTCCGTCCCTATCAAGGCGTTGTGCCCCTGGAAGGCGAGACCGTTGCCGAGGTTCTGCAAACCTATATGCGCACCTCCGAACAACTGGATACTCACTTGTGGCTGGCTGCCGATGAGAACCGTTGTGCGGGCCTGTTGCTGCAACGTATTCCCCCCCAAGGGGGACACAACCTGGCACAGAACCTGGACACCTGGGAACGCGCTCTGGCGCTGGGTTCTACCGTCCAGACTCAAGAGTTGCTGCAGCTCGATAGCGACACCCTGATTCACCGCCTGTTTTGGGAAGAAGATCTGCAAGTCTTCGAACCCCAGTCCGTACGCTGGCATTGCCCTTGTTCCCGTCAACGCGTCAGCAATATGCTGCGTATGCTGGGCCAGGCAGAGATCGAGCAAATGCTGGCAGAACAAGACACCATCAATGTGTCCTGCAACTTCTGCGGTAAACCCTATCAGTACGATGCAATCGATTGTGCATCCCTGTTTGTCGACAAGGGCGACACGCAGCCGGGTGATGACACCCTGCACTAGGCCGATGTCTCTACGAGACACTACGCCCGCACAAGTCCCTCTATCGGGCTAGAAGACAGTCAGCCATGATGGCAACATCATGGCTGATTCTTTTTCTTCACCCCATCCTCAATCCGGTTTGGCGGGCTCTCACATCGTGGGAGCCCTGCTTGCCATCATCCTGCTGAGCTGGCTGGTGCTGGACGTGCTGACGCTGTACTCCTTGCGCGTACGCCTGCAGCACGGCCTGTTGCAGGCAGCTCGTCAGGCCAGCGTGCAGCATGCCCGGCCTGAAAGCATTGCCCTGGCATTCAGCCAAACACTGGCTGCTGCCAACGTGCCACTGCATGATCAATGGCAAATCCAGATTCTGTCGCCCTCACCACAGGCTTTTATGCTGCATGGCAGACCTTCCCGGCTGCATGAGGGGCGAACAAGCATTACCCAAGGCTGGCAGGCACAGCAAGCGGAACAAACCAGCCACAGCGGCACCAGCATCTACCAGGCCAACACACTGCATTTGTATCTGCTCTACGCCCATAAGCCAGGGCCTCTTTCCTTGCTTCGCCTGCTACCCAAGCTTGCCGCCAGTACGCCCAGCCCTTCGGGTTCGGCAGCGGTCTGGCTGCGCCTGGAAATCAGGCACCCCATGCAGTCCGATGCCGTGCAGTGGGATAACTTGGCTGACGGTCGAGTCATCTATGCCCAGCCGACCGAAAACACGCTTGCCTTGCCAGTGTCCCAAACAGGCTGGTCCACAGACCTGGAGCCAGCAGAACCGCCATCAACGGACGGGAATGGCCGTCTGCCATCATGGGATGGCCCTGCTCAAGGATCAGGTGATGCTTCCCCTTCTCCAGGGCCTGCCGCCCCCACCCCAGACTCAGGAAGGGTTGACTCCGTACCCCCAAACCCCGCTTGCTACTAAATACGTGCCATCCAGTGCAGATTTCTAGTGTAGGCCGTCGTGTCAGCAGCATAGGATGCTATCAACACTCTGCTGGCTAAACCAGAATGGAACATTACGGTCACCGTAATAAGCAGTTTGTGGTCGCACAATAAAAAACCAGGAGAAAGAACAGATAGGTCAGTCACACTACCTGCACAGCTAAGGGGCTGCATAGCCAGTCAAGCACGGACGCTAACCCTGGAATGGCTACTACTGAAACCAAGTCCCACTCAAGCTCAAATACAAGGCGCGCAACAAAACCTGGATCAACGATCCAAATACACTAAGCAGAGGAATTATCAGAAATGAACTGGCTGAATAGCCGTTCCAGCAGCGCCTTGCGCGCTACTTCCTAACGTGGGCTGCTTGTCGTGGTAGCCGAACCACCAGGAGGCACGATCTGCACAAAGATCTCGCCTTCACGCATCATGCCAAACTCGCTACGGGCGCGCTCTTCAACCGCGTGGGTACCCGAGCGTAAATCCTGAACCTCGGCCAGCAAGGCGTTGTTACGCGCTGTCAGGGCTTCATTGGTTTCTTTTTGCGCGACCAGCTTGGTCTGCATTTGCCGTACATCCAGCCAACCGCCTTTGCCCCACCATAAAGCGTAATGGGTTACCAGGGTCAAGCACAGCAGGAGCAGGACAATAAGGCGCATGGTGATATAAGAACCGGGTCTAGCGACCCGGTTCATCAAACAGAATTAGCGCAGATTATAGAACGCTTCGCGACCTGGGAAGGTAGCAACTTCTGCCAATTCTTCTTCAATACGCAACAACTGGTTGTACTTGGACATGCGATCGGAACGGGACAGGGAGCCTGTTTTGATCTGCATGGCGTTTGTAGCCACAGCGATGTCCGCAATCGTGGAGTCTTCGGTTTCACCCGAACGGTGCGAAATCACAGCGGTGTAACCGGCGCGCTTGGCCATTTCGATGGCAGCAAAGGTTTCGGTCAGGGTGCCGATCTGGTTGATCTTGATCAGGATGGAGTTACCGATACCCAGCTCGATACCTTTCTTCAGGATCTTGGTGTTGGTTACAAACAAATCGTCACCAACCAACTGGATCTTGTCGCCCAGTTGCTGGCTCAGAATGCGCCAGCCGTCCCAATCGTCTTCGGCCATGCCGTCTTCGATGGAGATGATGGGGTACTTGTCGCACCAGTTGGCCAACAGGTTGGCAAAGTCTTGCGAGCTCAGGGACACGCCGCCTTCGCCAGCCAGGTGGTACTTGCCGTCGCGGTAGAACTCAGAAGCGGCGCAGTCCAGGGCCAGAGCGATCTGGGTGCCCGGCTCGTAGCCAGCTTGTTCGATAGCGCGCAGAATCAGTTCGATAGCGGC
Organism: Alcaligenes faecalis; assembly: GCF_041521385.1. NCBI lineage: Bacteria > Pseudomonadati > Pseudomonadota > Betaproteobacteria > Burkholderiales > Alcaligenaceae > Alcaligenes > Alcaligenes faecalis. The sequence continues at coordinate 561,201 of NZ_CP168006.1, forward strand.
TTCGTGGTTGGCCACGTTAGGAGCAAAACCACCCTCGTCGCCCACAGCGGTGGACATGCCTTGATCGTGGATCAGGCCTTTCAGGGTATGAAACACTTCTGCACCCATACGCAGCGATTCGCGGAAGCTCTTGGCGCCCACGGGCATGATCATGAATTCTTGCAGATCCAGAGTGTTGTTGGCGTGTGCTCCACCGTTGATGACGTTCATCATGGGTACAGGCATGGCCATGGCACCGCTGCCACCGAAGTAGCGGTACAGGGACAGACCCGAATCATCAGCAGCAGCACGGGCCACAGCCATACTGGCAGCCAGCATGGCGTTAGCGCCCAGGCGGCTCTTGTCTTCAGTGCCGTCCAGCTCGATCAGGGTGCGATCGATAAAGGTTTGTTCCTGAGCATCCAAGCCCATCAGGGCTTCGGAGATTTCCGTGTTCAGGTTCTCGACAGCGCGCAAAACACCTTTGCCCAGGTAACGGCCCTTGTCACCATCACGCAGTTCCAACGCTTCGCGCGCGCCAGTGGATGCACCTGATGGAACGGAGGCACGCCCCATAGCGCCCGATTCGAGCAATACATCACACTCCACCGTTGGATTACCACGGGAATCCAGAATCTCGCGGCCAATAATATCTACGATTGCACTCATGATTTTGACAGTCCTGCCTGAAGTAGCATTAAGCTAGATAAGTTAAACAATCCTGCTGCCGGGCGTATCGCCGTAAACCAATTGAAGATCAGCTTGAAAAGGCGCCTAGCCTGGAAGTTGAAAAGACCAGCAAGCGCGACAGCTATAGTGCAATCAGCGCCCCTGCCCTCCTGCTAAAACAGGATTGTACCTGCCCATGACACAGCCGTGCCATGTCTAGTTCCGAAAGCTGGAAAAAAGCCCGGATTCAAGCCCCTGCCTGCATCCTGATCGAAACCGGCACATGTTTATTATCACCAGAAATTCCGAGACTAGGCGGCGTCTCTGTAAATACAAAAAGTACCGATACGTCTCAAAGTAAATCTTTGTCGGCTGCTTTCAACAAGGCGCTTTCCCAGTTGCCCAGCAAGGTAATTAATTGATTCAAGTCCTGATCGGAAAAATCTTGCAGCATGGCTTCCACCAGACGGCGACGCCGGGGCAAGGTAGCTTCCACCAGTTCGCGGCCAGTGGGGCTTAGACGCACATTGGTCAGCCGGTTGTCCTGCTCATCCGTGAAACGTTCAACCAGCCCCAAGGCCTCCATGCTTTTAAGCTGTCGTGTCACGGCAGCCGGATCGATGCGCAGCATGCGTACCAATTGCTTTTGAGACAGACAGCCACCCTCTTGATACAGACCAATCAGGATACGCCAGCGTGGCAAGGGCATGCCCAATTGCTGGTCAAACGCTGCCATCAGACTACGATAGGTGCGCCCCAACTGCTGAGCCGCTTGAAGTTGCGGAAATTCATTCATCATGTTCAAGACTGTTCTTGACGATTAAATCGTATCGGTGGCACTTTGCGTACCCAATAGAAACACCAGACGATCAGCAGCAAGGTCACGGCCATACCCATATTGACGGCATGTGCCAAGGCATCCCGGGCCAAGCCCAGATACATCTGCCCGTCCTGCCCCGCCAGCCCCAGAAACTGTGTCTGCTGGCTCACACTCATCAAGACCTGCGGATCTTGCAGCGCGCTGACGACGCTTGCGGGCAAAGCGGCCAATTGCGTGCGGATGGCTTCACCATATTGGTAATTGATCAGGGCACCGACAACAGCAGTTCCCAACATGCCACCCACCATGCGCATGGACTGTAGCATGGCTGTGGCAATTCCCAGCATGGAACGCTCTACAATTTCCTGTGCAAACACGGTCAAATTCGGCATGATGCAGCCCACCCCGGTTCCGGCAATCGTGGCGTACAAGACAAAATGCCAGTGTGGATCGGTTTTCTTGATGAACACCATGCCCAGACAGGCAATCGTCAACAGCACCAGCCCCAGGTACAACATCAAGGCAGGACGACGCAAGCGAGTAATCATACGGCCATTAATAATACTACCCACCGTAATGAACACGACCAAGGGTGTGACCAATAAACCGGCTGTTTGCGGACGTAGACCATATCCTCCCTGCAGCAATAAAGGCGCGTAGAACAAAAGGCCGAACAGAATAAAGCCCAAACCCGCTGACAGAACCAGCAAGGAGAACTGAGCAGGACTACTGAACAGAACCAAAGGCAGCAGGGGTTCTGCAACCCGTCGCTCCCAAGTTACCAGCAAGGAAAAAGCAGCCACACTGCACAGCCCCAACAAAACCATCACATAACTGCCGCCATAGAGAGGCAGCAACTCTACCAACAACTGAATACAGGCCAAGCCGAGCATCAATAAAAGCGCGCCCAAATAATCCATACGGACTTGGGTTTGACGGAAGTGGCGAATCTGCGGCAAGTAGCGATAGACAAAATACAGGCTGAGCAAACCGACAGGCAGGTTTACATAAAAAACAGAACGCCAACCGTAGTGCTCCGTCAGAATTCCCCCCAGAAAGGGCCCTATCCCGTTCGCAATCCCAAAGGACGCGCTCAGCATCACTTGCCAGCGCAAACGGATACGAGGGTCGGGAAAAAGATCTGGCACACAGGCAAAGGCAGTCCCGACCAGCATGCCCCCGGCGATGCCCTGTAAGGCCCGCGCAAGCACCAACTGCAACATGCTTTGCGCCATGCCACAGAACACGGAGGCCAAGGTGAAAAGAACAATGGACACCAAGACAAAACGGCGGCGTCCATAAAAATCCCCCAGGCGGCCAAAGATAGGCACGGTAATCACCGAAGTCAGCAAATACGCGGTTGCTACCCAGGCATACAATTCAAAACCATGCAGCTCGGACACGATGGTGGGCAAGGCTGTCCCGACCACGGTCTGATCAATGGCCACCAACATCACCACAAAGCACAAACCCATCATCGCCAGTATGGATTCTGTGACTGATAAAACACGCCCTGGGGTCTTTTGGGCCGCTTCCGATACGTTTACCATTTTCATTGACCACGCAATTATTGCCTAGTCAATTATTTTACGGGGGAGTGAAAAACCTGACAAGCACTGACTGACTCAAGCCCTGCCCCTCCATCCTGGTGCACAATGGCACTCATTCGGAGAGTCATGCTTTCCACCCAAGTCTGTTCCATAGGAAAACAGTATGAATATCATGATTGTGGGCGCCAGCATGGGTCTGGGACGCGCCTTGATGGACGGTTTGGCCCAAGATGGCAACACGCTGTATGGCGTGGCTAGACGGCCGCCCAGCTCCTTGACCAGCGCCCTGCAGCCAGACCCCAGCCACCGCCAACATTGGATCAGCGCCGACTTGTCCCAGCCTGACGCTGCCAGCCACTTGGCAGCCGCCTGCCCAGACTCGCTGGATGTGCTGATCTATAACCTGGGAATCTGGGAAGACACAGCATTCAGCCCAGAATACGATTTCATGTCGCAGTCCGATCAAGCTCTGCGCCGCCTGGTTGATGTAAATCTGACCGGCGCCTTATTGGCAATCCGCCATTTGCTGCCCAATTTGCTGCGCAGCAGCCAGCCCCGCTTGATTCTGACTGGCTCCACCTCAGGCCTGCGCCAAAACGGCCGTCCGGAAGTTGCTTTCGGGGCGACGAAATTTGCCTTGAATGGTTTAGCGGATAGCTTGCGCGAAGGCTATAGGAATCAAGGTCTGGCCGTCACTTGTCTACAACTGGGCTACCTCAATACGGAAGATGGCCTGGATGTTCCGCTGTCCACCGCCGCTGAGCGGGACCAGGGCGAGACTATTCCAGTGCATGACGTGCTCACCATTGTGCGCAGCCTGCTGCAACTGTCTCCCGCCAGCTTCATACGCGAACTGACCCTACCCGCCCTGCGCGACCCGCGTTTTTAAACCGCAAGCGTCGCCACGTATTCACAAGGGGCATGGGACAATAAGGAAAAGAAAAAGCACTCTCTGCGGCTGATAGCGCATCTGGTGAGGCTGAAAAATCCGCCCGCCCGCACCTGCCTTCAAGCACAAAGACATTCGTTATTCGGCATTCGAGAGCATCAAGACAAGAGCAACGCCTTCAGGCCACAATGGTCGAGCAGGTCTATGCCTGCAAGCATAAAAAAGGGAGTGTTTTCGCACTCCCTTTTTCTGCCTGTCTAGATGGAATAGCCTGTTTTTACAGACCTTGCACCACGTACATGGTCATATTAGCCGCGCCTTCACGTGCTTTACGGGCACGACGGTATTCCTCGGAATCGTGGAAAGCCTGGGCCTGCTCCAGCGTGTCAAACTCCATAACCACGGTACGCAAAGGCGCATTGCCTTCTAAAGCGACTGTTTCACCGCCACGCACCAACACTTTCACGTTGTGAGTTTTCATGGCGATGCTGGAAAACTCCTGGTACTGCTTGTACTGCTCCGGGTTGCTTACTTCGACATTAGCAATCAAATATGCGGGCATACTGTCTCCAAACTACTTTTAATAGCCGTGCTGCAAGGCACCGCTGTTTTTAACAATCGAATCGATCTGTTGCAGTGTCCGCAGCAAATCTGTCATCTGCGACAAGGGGACGGCATTGGGGCCATCAGACAAGGCCTTGTCCGGATTGGGGTGTGTTTCCATAAACACGCCAGCCACCCCTGCTGCAACCGCAGCACGCGCCAGCACGGGCACAAATTCACGTTGTCCGCCCGAAGAGGTTCCCTGCCCGCCCGGCAATTGAACCGAGTGTGTGGCATCAAAGACAACCGGGCAGTCCGTGGCGCGCATGATCGCCAAAGAGCGCATATCGGACACGAGATTGTTGTAGCCAAAGGAAGCGCCACGTTCACAGACCATGATGGTGGAGCCATCACCGCCCATTTCCATTGCCGCGGCACGTGCTTTTGCCACCACCTGCACCATATCCTGAGGGGCCAGGAACTGACCCTTCTTGATATTCACGGGTTTCAGGGTAGCGGCACAGGCTTGAATAAAATCGGTCTGGCGGCACAGGAAAGCCGGTGTTTGCAACACATCCACGACGGCCGCCACATCATCAACCTGGTCTTTATCGTGTACATCGGTCAAGACTGGCACTTTGTAGTGCGAGCGCACATCCGCCAGAATCTGCAGACCTTCCGCCATGCCAGGTCCACGATAAGACTTGCCCGAACTCCGGTTGGCCTTGTCAAACGAGCTTTTGTAGATAAAGGGGATACCCAGAGCCGAGGTAATTTCGGCAAGCTGACCTGCTGTATCAAACGCCATTTGACGCGATTCAATCACACAAGGGCCAGCGATCAGAAAAAAGGGCCGATCCAAGCCAACGTCGTAACCGCATAAATCCATAATAGACCTCGTTTCAGTATTGCTGCATTCTCCCACATTCCTGACAGTGATGCTGCACCGTCGTGCAGCATCACTGTCAGCCCAATCGTTCGGCGATTTCGATCAGGTTCAAGTCCGGGTCGCGCACATAGATAGAGCGAATCGGGCCAGTAGCACCCGTACGCTGTACAGGCCCTTCAATAATGGGCCAAGCGTGTGACTGTAGATGCTCGATCACCTGCTCCAGAGGAATGCTGGCGATAAAACACAGGTCCAGCGCCCCCGGCACTGGTAAATGCGCCTTGGGCTCGAACTCCTGCCCGCGCACATGCAAATTGATCTTTTGTGAGCCAAAGCTGAAAGCAATGCGTTCCTGTCCAAAAACCTCCTGCCTCATACCCAGAACTTGGGTATAAAAATGGATGGTGGCTTGCGGGTCCGTACAGGTCAGCACCCAATGATCCAATTGTTCGATCATGATTACTCCCAGGAAAGCGGGCAACACACTTTGTCACCCCGAATGAAAAAGCCCGCATCGCGCGGGCCTTTTCAGTCATACCAAATTATCAAGCCGATTTTTTCTGGTGATCCAGAGCAGCTTTGATATAGCTGGTAAACAGCGGATGGCCATCACGCGGCGTGGAAGTGAATTCCGGGTGGAATTGCACGCCCATGAACCAGGGGTGATTTGGCAGTTCCATGATCTCTGGCAGGCTCTCGGTAGGAGTACGAGCGGAAATCACCATGCCCACTTCTTCCAGACGCGGCACGTACAAGGTGTTGACCTCGAAACGGTGGCGGTGACGCTCGTTCACTTCTGGACCATAAATGGCTTCAGCACGCGAACCAGGTTTCACGGGGCAACGCTGTGCGCCCTTGCGCATGGTGCCGCCCAGATCGGAGGTGCCATCACGGTGCTCGATCTTGCCTTCGCGATCCGCCCATTCGGTAATCAGGGCCACGACGGGGTGCACAGCCGATGGATCAAACTCGGTGGAGTTCGCGCCCACCAGATTACCCACATTGCGGGCAAACTCGACCACGGCCAATTGCATGCCCAAGCAAATACCCAGGAATGGCACGCCGTTTTCACGAGCATACTGAATGGTGCGAATCTTACCTTCGGTACCACGTTTGCCAAAACCGCCTGGCACCAGAATGGCATCCAGACCTTTCAGGCAATCCGTCCCCTCGTTCTCGATCACTTCGGAATCCAGGTACTCGATATTGATACGAGTACGGGTATGGATACCGGCATGAACCAAGGCTTCGCTGAGCGACTTGTAGGATTCGGTCAAGTCTACGTACTTGCCAACCATACCAATACGTACTTCGTGCTCTGGATTTTCCTGTGCCTGAACCAAACGATCCCACATGGAAAGATCGGCTGGTGGAGGCGACAAGGCCAAGGCATCGCACACCAGGCTGTCCAGACCTTGCTTGTGCAGCATGGATGGAATCTTGTAGATGGAATCCGCGTCCCACACCGAAATCACGGCGTCCATAGGCACGTTGGAGAACAGCGAAATCTTGGCCAGCTCGTCATCAGGAATGACGCGATCGGCACGGCACAGCAAAGCATGGGGGTGAATACCAATTTCACGCAGCTTTTGCACCGAGTGCTGAGTCGGTTTGGTCTTGAGTTCGCCAGCCGATGCAATGAACGGCACCAGTGTCAGGTGAACAAAAGCGGTATTGTTGCGGCCCAGGCGCAGATTCATCTGGCGGGCGGCTTCCAGGAAAGGCTGGGATTCGATGTCACCCACGGTGCCGCCAATCTCGACAATGGCAACATCGGCCTCGCCATTGTAGGCAGCCTTGGCACCACGAATGATGAAGTCCTGGATTTCGTTGGTGATGTGCGGGATAACCTGCACGGTCTTGCCCAGATAGTCCCCGCGACGCTCTTTGCGCAGCACGGATTCGTAAATCTGGCCCGTGGTGAAGTTGTTGACCTTGCGCATGCGAGCGGAGATAAAACGCTCGTAGTGGCCCAGGTCCAGGTCGGTTTCCGCACCATCCTCAGTAACAAACACTTCACCGTGCTGGAAGGGGCTCATGGTGCCCGGATCTACGTTGATGTAGGGATCCAGCTTGAGCATGGTCACGCGCAGACCGCGGGACTCCAGGATGGCAGCCAGGGATGCAGCCGCAATACCTTTGCCCAGGGAGGACACAACGCCTCCCGTTACGAATACATATTTGGTGGTCATTATAAAAGGCGCCTGAGGTCAAATCAGGCGATAGCGGGAAATTTGGATTATAACGGCAAGCGTCCATGCTTGGCGACCCGACAAGTGGCATTTCACAGCGGAAATACCACTTGTCCTTGCAACTATTGACAAGAGCAGACGGTGGCGATCAGATCGCCTGCGTCCTTTGCTCAAGCCACTTGCGTGCATCCCCCTGAACACGCGGCAAGAGACGTTCGCGCACCTGCTGATGATATTCATTGAGCCACTGGCGCTCGGCAGCCGTCAGTAGTGCGGCATCTATACAACGTGTATCAATGGGGCACAAGGTCAAGGTTTCAAAACGCAGAAACTGCCCGTACTCGCTGTGCATGGCCGGTACCGCCGCCACCAGATTCTCAATACGAATGCCCCACTGACCGGGACGATACAAGCCAGGCTCGTTGGACGTAATCATGCCGGCACGCATGGCCGAATGAGGTCCGATACGACCACGCCAGGAAATGGATTGCGGGCCTTCATGCACATTCATGAAGTAACCCACGCCATGGCCAGTGCCATGACCAAAGTCCAGGCCCTGCTCCCACAAAGGCTGACGGGCCAGTACATCAATTTGTTGACCGGCAATGCCTTCGGGAAACACCAGCATGGACAAGGACACCATGCCTTTCAGAACCAGCGTAAAATCACGCATCTGCTCGGCAGACACCTGACCTACCGGCACGACACGGGTAATGTCCGTGGTCCCACCCTGATACTGCCCGCCCGAATCGATCAGCAGCAAACCATTGCCAGCAATACGGGCGTGGGACTGCTGGGTAGCCTGATAGTGCGGCATGGCACCATTGGCGTTATAGGCGGCAATCGTGCCAAAGCTAGGACTGACAAAACCTTCCTGACGAGCACGGGCGGCGCAGATACGTTCATCCACATCCAGCTCATTGATATCGCTTTGCTGTTCAAACCAGGCGAAGAACTCGCACAAGGCAGCGCCGTCTTTTTCCATGGTTTCACGCACATGATCCAACTCGGCATCGGTCTTGCAAGACTTAAGCAATTGAGCTGGGTTGATATATTCGACCACCTTCAAATGCGCCGCCAATTGAGCGGCCCAGGCCGTGGTTCGTGCCATATCCAGCAAGATGGGCATGGATGCTGGCAAGGCGCGCATGAAGGAGGACAGCTCGGTATAGCCTTGTACTTGCACACCATCCACAGCCAGCGTGTCCTGTATGCCTGCCGACAGCTTGTTGCTATCCACAAACAGGAACGCCTGATCCGGGCCAATCAGCAAGTACGACAGGAACACCGGGTTATAGGACACATCACTGCCACGCAGATTCAGGGTCCAGGCAATATCATCCAGCGCACTGAGCAAATGCCAATGGGCGCCCTGCTCCTGCATGGCGGCTCGGGTGCTGCTCAAGTTTTCCTGACGAGTACGGCAGGCAAAAGGAGGCAGATGCTCCACCACCTGGCCAACAGGCGCAGCAGGCCGATCCGTCCAAATCGGGCTTAGCAAGTCGGCTTCCAGAACCCACTCCAGCTCCGGCGTGGCTTTTTGCCAGGCCAGCAGACTTTGTGCCGACACCGACTGGCTATCCAATGCCACCCGCGATTGAACCGGCAGATGCTCGGCCAGCCAGTTGGCCGGCTCCGGCACCCCGGCCTCGCCCGCACGTTGCAATTGAATACCGCTGCCTTCCAGCTCCTTGGCGGCCTGTTCCCAATAACGACTATCGGTCCACAAACCGGCCCAATCAGCCGTCACCACCAACAGTCCGGCCGACCCGACAAATCCGCTGAGCCACTGACGGCTCTTCCAGCGATCAGGCAGATATTCAGACAGATGCGGGTCGGATGTAGGCCAGATGCTTGCCTGCACGGACTGAAATTGCATTTGTTCGCGCAGCGCCTGCAAGCGTGCGGCAACGGGGGGATGGGCCATGCCAACTTCCTTTACATAAACAGCGTTCACGCACCGATCAAGCATAAAAAAAGCTCCGACTCGCGCCGAAGCTTTTTAAGCCAGAGAAACCGATCAGGCCAACGCACTGACGTCCAGCGGGACGCCTGTCTTGGACTGAATGTACTCAAGGCTGACTTCTGGTGCCAACTCAAGCAACTTTAAACCATTTTCCGTCACTTCCATCACCCCCAGATCGGTAATGATGAGATCGACCACACCCACGCCCGTCAGGGGCAAGGTGCAAGAAGGCAGAATTTTCAGGTCTTCCGTGCCGTCTTTCTTGGTGGCCACGTGTTCCATCAGAACCACGACGCGGCCAACGCCAGCGACCAGGTCCATGGCGCCGCCCATGCCCTTGATCATCTTGCCGGGGATCATCCAGTTGGCCAGATCACCCTTTTCCGACACCTGCATGGCACCCAGAATCGCGATATTGATCTTGCCGCCACGAATCATGGCAAACGAGTCTGCCGAGGAAAAAATGGATGAGCCGGGCAAGGTCGTGATGGTTTGCTTGCCCGCGTTGATCAGGTCCGCATCAATCTTGTCTTCGGTCGGAAAGGGGCCAATGCCCAGCAAACCGTTTTCCGATTGCAGCCAGACTTCAATGCCCTCGGGCACGTGGTTGGCAACCAGCGTAGGCAAACCAATACCCAGGTTGACGTAAAAGCCGTCCTGAAGCTCCAGGGCGGCACGTGCCGCCATTTGATCTCTATTCCAAGCCATTATTATCTTGCCTCGCTAATCAGGAAGAACGAACGGTACGCTGTTCAATGCGCTTTTCGGGCTGGGCATTGAGCACGATACGGTGCACGTAAATGCCAGGCAAATGCACATCGTCCGGGTCCAGGCTGCCGGTCTCGACAATTTCCTCGACCTCGACAAGGGTAATTTTCCCCGCCATAGCCACGTTCGGGTTGAAGTTACGTGCCGTCTTGCGAAACACCAGGTTACCGCTGCGGTCGGCCTTGTAGGCTTTGACCAGCGACACATCGGGCACCAGGGCCTCTTCCATCACGTATTGCTGACCGTTGAACTCGCGGATTTCCTTGCCGTCAGCCACAATGGTGCCCACACCGGTTGCGGTAAAGAAAGCAGGAATGCCTGCGCCACCGGCACGCAACTTTTCAGCCAGTGTGCCTTGGGGAGTGAACTCCAGCTCCAGCTCGCCGGCCAGATACTGGCGCTCGAACTCCTTGTTTTCACCCACGTAGGAGGAAATCATCTTGCGGATCTGGCGTGTTTCCAGCAACTGGCCCAGACCAAAGCCATCCACCCCGGCATTATTGCTAATGCAGGTCAGGTTTTTGACTTCGCTATCGCGCAGTGCAGCAATCAGCGCCTCGGGAATTCCGCACAAGCCGAACCCACCTACCGCGACTGTCTGTCCATCAGCAACGACCCCCTGCAACGCCTCCTTGGCGCTTGGATAGACTTTATTCAATTGACTCTCCAATAACTCTTTAATTGGCCTAAACAGCAAACTTTGTCCAATAATGCCGCTATGCACCATCAGGCGCTATCAGGCATTTTACGACTTGACTATGCTTTCCGTATACGTAAAGCTTAACCCTGAAAAACCGAGTGTATCTGTTTACGCTCATCTTCGGTCCAAGGCTGTGAACCGCCTTGGGGGTTAATGGACACTAGCACACAGCGGCCACGAGCATAAATGACATCGGCTTGATTTGCGTCACCTACAAGGACTTCCAACTCAATGCTGCTGCCACCGACTTTCAGCAATTTGTGCACAATCCGCACAGTGGCCGGATACAGGACCGAACGCAGGAAATCCAGGCTGGCGTGCGCCAGCACCCCGGTACGTGGAGAAGGTGGCACCATGCCCAGCTTCATCATTAACTGGACACGGGCTTCCTCGATGTAGCGAAAGTAGACCGTATTGTTAACATGATTCATGGCATCCAGATCGCCCCAACGCACGGCAATATCAAAAGTGGCTCCTGCACCAGAATCTACGACTTGAGTCATTACATGCTCTCCTTACTGATGGTTACTGATGAACCCAGAGGCCACCAAACACCGCCTCTGAACTCAAAACGGGATTGCTCAGACTACAATACAATCGACCGTACACACAGTACACGAATTTCACCCGCCAACAATCAAGAACAAAGCGCTAAGCCGTAATAGGAGATCAGCAGCAATGTCTGAACGTGAATCGATGGAATATGACGTTATTATCGTTGGCGCTGGCCCTGCTGGTCTGGCCACCGCGATACGTCTGAAACAGCTCGCCCAAGAAAAAGAACAAGAAATCAGCGTCTGTATCCTGGAAAAAGGCGCTGAAGTGGGGGCCCATATCCTGTCCGGTGCCGTCATGGATACGCGCGCCCTGGACGAACTGCTACCGGACTGGAAGGCGCAAGGCGCCCCCATCTCGGTCGAAGTGACCGAAGACAAATTCCTGTTCCTGACCGAAAAAGGCGCCCGCAGCACCCCCATGTGGCTGCTGCCCGACTGCTTCAAAAACCATGGCAATTACATTGTCCGCCTGGGCAATGTCGTGCAATGGATGGGGGAGCAGGCCGAGGCCCTGGGCGTGGATATTTTCCCCGGCTTTGCTGCTGCCCACATTCTGTACGACGACAATGGCGCGGTCCGTGGCGTGTTAACCGGCGATATGGGCGTAGCCCGTGACGGCACCCACACCTCCCACTACCAGCCTGGCATGGAATTGTTGGCGTCCTACACGATTTTTGCCGAAGGCTCGCGTGGCCACCTGGGCCGTGAGCTGACCGAACGATTCAAGCTGGACGAATCCCGCAATGCACAAAGCTACGGCATCGGCATTAAAGAACTGTGGGAAGTAGATCCTTCCCAGTCCCAGCCCGGTCTGGTGATCCACACCGCTGGTTGGCCTCTGGATTCGGACACCTATGGCGGCTCCTTCCTGTACCACCTGGATAACAACCTGGTCATGGTTGGGATGGTGGTGGGTCTGGATTATGCCAACCCTTGGCTGTCTCCCTTTGAGGAGTTCCAGCGTTACAAAACCCACCCTGCCCTGCGCGCCACTTTTGAAGGCGGCAAGCGTATTGCTTACGGGGCCCGCTCCCTGACGGCGGGTGGTTTGCTGGCGCTGCCCAAGCTCAGCTTCCCCGGCGGCGCTCTGGTCGGTTGTGATGCTGGTTTCCTGAATGCCTCACGCATCAAGGGTAGCCATGCCGCGATCAAATCCGGTTCCCTGGCTGCAGAAGCCGCTTTTGAAGCTTTGCAAGCCGGGCGCAAACAAGACGAACTGTCGCAATACGCCGAAAAGTTCAAACAATCCTGGCTGCATGAGGAACTGAACAAGGCCCGTAATTTCAAGCAGTGGTTCAAGAAAGGTCGATCAATTGCGTCCGTCATGACCTTTGTGGAGCAAGGTCTGCTCAAAGGCAAAATGCCTTGGACGCTGCGTAACAACAAGCCTGATCACGCCTGTTTGCAGCCGGCAGCCGAATGCGCCCGTATCGACTATCCCAAACCTGATGGCAAAATCACCTTCGACCGTCTCAGTTCCGTGTTTATTTCAAACACCAACCACGAAGAAGACGAACCTGTCCATCTGACGCTGAAAGACCCGTCCGTGCCTGTGGCCGTGAACCTGGCTCGCTACGGTGGTCCCGAAGCCCGCTTCTGTCCGGCTGGCGTGTACGAGTTCATCAAGACCGAAACCGGCGACGACAAATTGCAGATCAACGCACAGAACTGCGTACACTGCAAAACCTGTGACATTAAAGACCCCACCCAGAATATCGTCTGGGTGCCCCCGCAAGGGGGCGAAGGTCCAGTGTACAACGGCATGTAACAATAATTCTGGCCTTGGTGCTATCGCCAAGGTCAGAATTGTTTATCCTGGGGAAAACCATCCCGATAAACCGCCCCATCAATTGGACGGTCAGAAACTCAACCCAAAGACCAGCCCTTCCCCAAAAAGGTCAGACTACTATCCAACTTTTGGGGCCCGTTCACAATGGGTAACTTTTTTAGGTTCTTTGTGTCTTGCGGGATCGGCTGGGCCAATTCACTACGAACAGCCCCAATAGAATCAGGCCTGTCCCCATCAATTCCAGTTGAGTGGGCCATTCGTTCAGCAGCAACCAGGCCAGCAAGACAGTCAGCGCAGGCACACCCAGGCTGGACATTCCAGCCAAGGTCGCGCTGACGCGACTGACTACCGCCATCCACAGCAGCCAACCCACCCCTGTTGCAATGACGCCCAAGTACAGTACGCCACTGAACATCTGCCATTCCATCACAATAGGGCGCTGGGGAATCAGGAAACTCAAGGGCAGAACAATCGCAATCCCCAGAAGGCACTGCCAGACCGTGGCATTGAGCAGCTCGACTCGATGGCGCTCAAATAGCTGTTTGGAGAAAACCGCCCCCAAGGCCCAGCTCACGCCACTCAAGGTCGCCAGAACGGAACCCAGTATGCCGCCCACTCCCTTCCAGGGTGCGATCAGGAGCATCAAGCCCAAAATTGCAGGCACCATACCCATGACATGGCGCTTTTGGGGACGTTGCCCCAACATGGGCCAGGACAGCAACAAAATCCAGATTGGCATGGTATAGGCCAGAGCCACCATTTTGCCTGCCCCGCCTGCTTGTAAGGAAAACTGGCTAAGCAACTGAAATCCAGTGGTCTGGAAAAGAGCAACGCCCAGACTCAGCTTCCATGGCGTAGGCCGTAAATGCCCGCCTTTAAGACGCAACACCAACCATAAAAAAACAAATGCTACCGCATAGCGTGCTGCAATCAGATCAACCGGCCCGATGTAGATAGTCATCGCCTTCATCACGACCCAGCTCATGCCCCAGGTCAGCACCACCAAGCCCATCAGTGCCAAAGCGCCCCTGTCTGCCTGCTGTTCCCCGCTCAAACCTTTCCCCTTTTTATTGAATTCATGGACCGATATGTTGACCACAGACTCAATGCTAGGCTACTTCCATACCAAGCAGGTTCTCAAAGACAAAATAATCAGGAGCAATAAAAAAACCCTGGCTCTGAAAAGCAACCAGGGTCAAACAGGAACTACTCAAAAATTTAGTGTGCTTCGGACAGTTGATCCAGAATGGCTGGATTTTCCAGCGTGGAGACGTCTTGGGTGATCGGTTCGTTATTGGCAACAAAGCGCAACAAACGACGCATGATCTTGCCCGAACGTGTCTTGGGCAGGTTCTCGCCGAAGCGGATCTCACGAGGTTTGGCGATAGGACCAATTTCTTTGCCTACCCAGTTGCGCAGCTCAGCGGCGACCTTGTCGGCTTCTTCGCCCGAGGGCAGATCGCCATTGAGCACCACAAAGGCCACAATGGCTTCGCCCGTCGTTGGGTCAGGCTTGCCCACAACAGCAGCTTCAGCCACCAGTGGGTGTGCCACCAGCGCCGACTCCACTTCCATCGTGCCCAAACGGTGGCCCGAGACATTCAACACGTCGTCAATACGACCCATGACCCAGAAGTAGCCGTCGGTATCACGCTGTGCGCCGTCGCCGGCCAGGTAATAGCCTTTCAGCTCGGGGGGGAAATAGCTTTTCACGAAACGGTCCGGATCACCCCAGATGGTACGGATCATATTGGGCCAAGGCTTGCGAATGACCAGAAAGCCACCATTGCCGCGTTCAGCCTCCTCACCGACTTCGTCCACAATCGCCACGTCCATGCCGGGGAATGGCAGACCGCAGGAACCAGGTTTCAGTGGAGTGGCACCGGGCAAGGGAGTAATGACGTGACCGCCCGTTTCCGTCTGCCACCAGGTATCCACAATGGGGCAACGCTCGCGGCCCACATTCTTGAAGTACCACATCCAGGCTTCAGGGTTGATGGGCTCACCCACCGAACCGATGATGCGCAGGGTATCCAGATTGTATTGTTTGGGATGGATGGCCTCGTCCGCTTCGGCGGCCTTGGTCAGAGAACGAATGGCAGTCGGGGCGGTGTAGAACACCGTCACGCCGTGGCGCTCAATCATGTTCCAGAAACGGCCGGCATCCGGGTAAGTAGGCACGCCTTCAAACACAACTTGCGTCACACCCGCGGCCAGAGGGCCATAGGTAATAAAGGTGTGTCCTGTTACCCAACCAATGTCGGCAGTACACCAGAACACGTCGCTGTCTTTGGCATCGAAGGTCCACTGCACGCTCAGCATGGCACCCAGCAGATAACCCGCCGAGGAATGCTGAACGCCTTTAGGCTTGCCTGTAGAGCCGGAGGTGTACAGCACAAACAAAGGGTGCTCGGCATTCACGGACACAGCCGGACAATCGCTGCCTTGACCTTTGACGACATCTTCCCACCCCAGGTCACGACCTTCGTGCCAAGCAACGGGACCGCCTGTGCGCTTGTACACAATGACGTGACGCACAGCGTCGCAGTCGCCGCCGCTCAGGGCTTCATCAACGGCATTTTTCAGGGGGATGGCACGGCCACCGCGACGCTGTTCGTCAGCAGTAATGACCAGAGAGGCGCCCACGTCCACGGCACGCTCGTGCAGGCTCTTGGCCGAGAAACCACCAAATACGACGGAATGGGTAATACCCAAACGAGCGCATGCCTGCATGGCCACAATGGCTTGTACCGACATAGGCATGTAGATCAAGGCACATTCGCCCGTCTTGTAACCCAGCGCCTTCAAACCATTGGCAAATTGGCAAACCTGTTCATACAGTTCGCGGAAAGTCACTTTGGTGACTTCGCCACCGTCCGCTTCAAAGATCAGCGCAGTTTTGTTTTCGGTGGGCGTGCCCAGATGCTTGTCCAGACAGTTGGCCGAGACGTTCAGCTCGCCATCATGGAACCACTTGTAAAACGGAGGCTTGCTGTCGTCCAGAACCTGGGTGAAAGGCTTGGTCCAGACCAAACGATCACGGGCCAAGTCCGCCCAATAGCCGGGATAATCCTGCTCAGCCTTCTGGCAAAGCTCCTGGTAGGCCGCCATGCCAGCGATGCGAGCATCGCGTTCCAGGTCCGGGAACACGGGAAACACCCGACTTTCCGACAGGACGGATTCAATAGACGTAGGACCGCTCATAGTTTGGCTCCTTTATTTTCCAGATTTGGTGTTTTTTATGGGCTGCACACAAGGGCAGTCCAGCTTAATTTTATATAAACGTAACGTGCCTTACTTACTCAATCCTGACAACTGAGATCGGCTTGATTCTTGGCCAAAATGCCTCGCTGAAAATTCAAACGCGACAAGATCAACAGGCCCGCCAGAAAGAATAATCCCGTACACGCCAGAGCCAAACGGTGGTTCCCGCCACTGAGCCAAGTCACCAGACCATAGGACAAGGGACCGCATACAGCGGCCAGTTGAATGGCAAAGGTCCACAAGGCGAAAAATTCGGCCAGACGGCTCTTGGGTGCCAGCAAACCAACCATGGCCCGACCCGCACTTTGACTGCTTCCTATACACAGCCCGGCGACGGCTGCTGCGGCCCAAAACCCGGCCAGGGAACGCGTACTGACCGCTATCCCAACCATGACCAGCCAAGCGCACAGCGTTAATGACAACGCACGCCGATGGCCGATTCGATCCTGCACATGACCAAACAGTAACGCCCCCACCGCTGCCGCGATATTGACGGTAAAAATCAAGGCCATGGTTTGTGCCATCGTAAAGCCCATGGCCTCAGTGGCATACACCGCGGACAAAGTAATAATGACGGCAATCCCGGCCTGATAGGCAGCACCGCACAATAACAAGGTACGGAAATCAGGAAAATGCTGATGCACATCGCGCGCCGATGCGATCAAACGCGACAGCATGCCTTGCTGCTCCGCGCCGCTAGGCGCACTGCGCTCACGCAGAAACAGAAAGGAAGGCAGGGCTGACAGAGCAAACAAGGTAGCCGTAATCAGAGCAATGCCCGGTACATACTCCTGAGCCGTCCAGCCCTGCGACGTTGCCCAAGTCAAGAAACCGAGAGACAGCCCCAAGGCCAGCATGCCACCAAAATAGCCAAAACCCCAGCCCCAACCAGAGACTCGTCCCAAGGCGTCAGGTCGGGCAATTTCCGGCAAGAAAGCGCCGATGATGGACTCGCCTATGCAGTAGCAATAATTGGATAAGGCAATGAAAACCAGTGCCCAGACAATGTCATTGGGACCGGCCCAATACAGCATCACGGTTGCCAGCACACAACCTATGGTGCTGCTGAACAAAAGTCGTCTTTTGCCTTGACGGGCATCGGCTTTTGCCCCAAGCCCAGGCATAGTCAACATGATGCTTAAATATGAAGCGGACAAGGCCAGGGTCCAGGCCAAGGTCGCCCAACTGCGGCCTTCAGCGATAACACCTACAAAGTACGCACTGTAAACACTGGTCAAAATCACGGTGGTGTAGCCAGAGTTTGCAAAATCGTACATAGCCCAAGCCCACAACTCACGCAGCCGCACTCCTTCATTTAAGGCTTTCCCCAGGGCTTGTCCCATAAATCGCATCATTCAATCCCTATAAACAATAAAACTTCGCTCTATTTCGGCTAATTTTCACCAAGCTGGCCAAAAGAACACTGGACCCATGAACAGGGCTTGAAAACCGCTGTCCGCCCCACATTGCAACTGTATGATTCAATCGAAAAATACACCCCCACAATGCTTTACGGTGCAATTGTCATCCGGTACACTGCTTAGCACCCGACGCTCAGCAACGTTCGGTAAGGTATGGTGCTTTTAGCCATACTTACAGCCCTGATACCCATCAATTGCTGCTAATTTCAGCAAAAATAGGCATCAAGGTTGTGCTGCTGCCCACCCAGTCCTTAAAAAAGCCCTGGTCATGCCGCCACATTACCTGAATCCACCCGCACTTTTGCACATTACTTATCGCAGCGCCAAGTATCTTTTGTTAGCCGGTGCGCTAGCGTTAACCGGATGTGCCACCACTGGAACTCAACAGTCCAGCCAAAACAAAGATCGTGCAGAACTGGATCACGCTTACTACGCCGATTACGAATTTCAGACCGAGTCCGATCCGCTGGGTACCTATCTGGCCAATCGCGCTCGTAACGATATTAATATTGCGTACAGCAGCGATCGTCGCCAAGGACGCGCCGAAAGCCGCAGCAGCCAAAACGCTTCCTCTAGCCATGGCTTGGCCACCACTGCCCTTAACTTTCTGGGCGTGAAGTACCGTTTTGGTGGCGACGCTCCCAGCACGGGGTTTGATTGCAGTGGCCTGGTGTCTTATGTCGCTGAACAATCCCTGGGACTGAAACTGCCCCGCCAATCCAAAGATATTGCCAAAGAAGGCATTTCGGTTAACCGTAGCGAACTGCGCAAAGGCGATCTGGTCTTCTTCAATACCCGTGGCGCTCGTTTCTCTCACGTCGGCATTTACCTGGGCGATGACAAGTTTGTTCACGCGCCTCGCACGGGTGCAGTTGTTCGCGTTGAAAGCATGCAAGTGGGTTACTGGAAAAAACGGTATAACGGTGCACGTCGTTTGGCCGCTGCCGATACGCAGCACTCTGAAACCCGTCTGCGTAGCGTCAAGTAAAGAGTGCTCTGCTGCTCATCCAGCAAACCACAAAAAAGCCACTGTTTCATAACAGTGGCTTTTTTTAATCTCTAACGAGTCCTTCTTTGTCCCAGTAAGTCATGCCGCCAATCTAGTGGCTCTTGGACTTACCGAGCGGACAAGATTCACAATAGCCGCATTGGGTTAGGGCTTGCTTCATGCTACAAACCGAGCGTCGGCAGGCGACCACTCGAATACCGGACTTCGAGGCAGCCGCCCGAAAGGTTTTCATGACATTGTGACCCAAAAAGTCAGTCAGCAAAATCAACAAATCGGTGCCAGAAGGCAATTGCAAGGTTTTTTTCTGGTGTGCAGGATCACGCCCGCTAATATGATGTTTGATCGAGATATTGTGGATCTTGAGCAGGTCGGGAATGTTCCCCAGACGGTCTGCTCCAACCACGACTGCACTGACGTATTGAGACACAGGAAGCTCCATTGGCTAAGAAAGTGAGATAATGATAATCATTCTTATTATCATAGTCAATTGAGTCGATAGCTTGTTTCAATTTTTACTTATAGCCTTTAACCATAAACCCTCACCGCCCCTGCAAAACCACGTCCACAGCATCAACAAGAAGGGCCAGCGTGTGATCACGATGGCCCTGGTTCTTAACTCAGCAGCAGCTAGCTCTACAACGGACCACCCGCCTGTTTTTCATCCAGCGCACTCAGCACCACATCGCGAGTCAATTCCGGTGCCAGCATCTCCAGCAGTTCAAAAATATAGTCGCGCAGAAATGCCCCTGCTTTCACCGCCACCTTGGTATGGTGTGCCCCAAACAAATGCCCTGCAGGCAGACCCACCAGGCCCTTGTCACGACGAGGGTCGAAAGCAATGCCCGCAATAATACCGATACCCAGACCGACATCGACATAGGTCTTGATCACGTCAGCATCAATAGCCTCCAGCACAATGTCCGGAGTGATGCCATGCTTGGCAAAAGCCTCGTCAATCGAACCTCGACCCGAGAAGGCATGGTCGTAAGTCACGATGGGGTACTGCGCCAAGGTTTCGATGGACAGTTGCTTGTTGGCAGGCAGATCAGCCAACGGGTGATCCGGCTTCACAACTACCGTATGCTCCCAGGTATAGACCGGCAAAGCGACCAGGCCCGGCGTCAAGGCCAGCGTTTCGGTGGCGATGGCCACGTCAGCCTGCTCGTGTATTACCATCTGGGCCAACACGGGCGGGCTGCCTTCGGCCAAGGACATATGGACCTTGGGAAAGCGACGACGGAATTCAGGAATGACCTTGGGCAGCAAATATCGTGCCTGGGCATGGGTACAAGCAATGACCAAAGTGCCTTCATCGCGGCGGGCGAAGTCGTCGCTGACACGCTTGAGGTTGTCGATCTCACGCATGATGCGATCAATCACCTCGGCGACGGCTTCTCCCGGTCGGGTCAAGCCCTTAATGCGTTTCCCATGACGTTCAAAAATCTTGATGCCCAGCTCATCTTCGAACTCGATGATCGCCTTGGACACCCCCGGCTGGGAGGTGTAAAGCGAACGCGCGGCTTCAGTCAGGTTGAAGTTACGTCGGATGGTCTCACGGACAAAACGGAATTGTTGAATATTCATATGTTAATAGCCCCAGGTACAGGACCATTATATGTAATAAGGAACAGCCCGTTTATTGCATTAAGTTATATATATAGATGCAACCATTACGTCATGCTGATGGTTGTATTCATCGTATTGGCGTGAGCCTGCCAACGAGCCGTCACGGTTTTGGTCTGAGTCCAGAACTGAACAGCCTGTTTGCCATTCGGACCCAGGTCACCCAGTTTGGATGCACGCGAGCCAGTGAAACTAAACCAGGCCACAGGCACAGGAATAGGGATATTGATACCGATCTGGCCCACGTCGATACGGTTCTGGAAATAGCGTGCATGGCCACCGTCCTGAGTGAAGATGGACACGCCATTACCATTGGGGTTGCGGTTAATGAACTGTACCGCCTCTTCCAGTGTGTTGACGCGCACAATGCACAGCACAGGACCGAAGATTTCTTCTTCGTAAATGCGCATATCGGCTTTCACGTCATTGAAAATGGTTGGGCCCACAAAGTTGCCGCTTTCATAACCGGGCACCTTCACGCCACGCCCATCCAGCAAGAGGCTGGCGCCTTCCTGCACACCGGCTTCAATCAGGGATTCCACACGCTGACGAGCGCGTGGCGAAACCAGCGGCCCCAGGTCGGCCTGACGGTCTGTACCGACATTGACCTTCATGGTGGCCGCACGCTTGACCAACTCATCGACCCACTCGCCGGTTTCACCGACCATCACGGCCACCGAGATCGCCATGCAACGCTGACCTGCCGCACCAAAAGCCGCCCCCAGCAACTGGTTGATCGCTACATCACGATCCGCATCAGGCATTACGATGCAATGGTTTTTAGCGCCCATCATGGCTTGCGAACGCTTGCCCGCTTCGGTTGCTCGGCGGTGAATCTCGGTACCAACAGCCGTCGAACCAATAAAGGATACGGCTTTGACTTCAGGGTGAGTGACCAAAGCATTGGCAATATCGGCACCGCCGTGAACCACGTTCAGTACGCCCGGCGGCAGACCGGCTTCCAGAGCCAGCTCAGCCAGCATCAGACTGGCGCTAGGATCCTGCTCGGAAGGTTTTAAAACGAAGGTATTACCGCAAGCAACCGCCAGCGGGAACATGAAGCACGGCAGCATCACCGGGAAGTTGAACGCGGTCACGCCTGCACACACGCCCAAGGGTTGGATCAAGGTGTAGACGTCAATACCGCCTGCAGCATTTTCTGCGTATTCGCCCAATTGCATCGAGGCAATGGAACACGCGTATTCGATCACTTCCAGGCCACGACCTACTTCGCCTTCAGCGTCAGGCATGGTCTTGCCGTGTTCGCGCGAAATCGCTTCAGCCAGCTTGGCACTGTTTTCACGCACCAGACGCTGCAGATTCAGCATGACGCGCATGCGAGCGCCCTGGCTGGAATGACGCCAGCTCTCATAGGCCTTGGCTGAGCTGGCAATAATGGTTTCCAGCTCTTCCATCGTAGCGTAAGGCACTTGGGCCACGACTTCCTGGGTGGCTGGATTGAGCACATCGTCCCAACGGGTGCTCTTGGATTGAACATGTTGTCCATCGATCAACAAAGGTACGCGAACCACTTCCGTCATAGCATGTCTCCAATGAATTGCTCAGGCGGCTAAGCCTTATTTGTTATCCCACGTGTATGAGGGTTCTCATCGAGTGTAGAAGCCTCAAGAACCGTTTACCATGATGAAAAATGCACAGGAGCTGGGCATTTATGCACAAGTCTTTTTCAAGGCGGGCTCATCAGGATGGACTGGGATAATCTGCGTTACTTTCTGGAAGTGGCCCGCTGCCAACGGATTAGCGTTGCCGCCCAGCGGCTGGGGGTACAACACAGCACCGTGGCTCGCCGTATCCAGGCCCTGGAACAAGAACTGGGCTTGCGCCTGTTTCACAAGTCCACCGTCAGCGGCTATAGCCTGACCAGTGAAGGGCTGAATCTGCAGCAACGCATGGAGCCAGTAGAAAACCGCTTGCTGGCGGCACGAGATGCGATTACCGGCAAAGCCAGACCCTTGACGGGCAAGCTGCGACTGGGCTGCACCGAGGCCTTTGGCAGCTATGTGCTGACGCCCTTGCTCAGCATTTTTCAGTCTCAGTATCCGGAGCTGACGCTGGAACTGTTGCCCGTCCCCCGGCCTATCAGCCTGTCACGTCGGGATGCCGATTTGGCCATTGCACTGGAGCGCCCGCAACGCGGTCCTTACTGGTGTACGCGCCTGGCGGACTACAGTTTGCGGCTCTATGCTCATCAGGACTATTTGCATAGCCACCCGCCCATAGACAGCGTGCAGGATCTGTCCCAGCATCGCTTTATTGCCTATGTGGATGATCTGGTGTTCAGCGACAGCCTGCGCTATCTGGAAGAAATCGTCCGGTCCGCCGCCGTACGCTTTCGTAGCACCAGCGTGATTGCGCAGTACCAGGCCACCTTGCAGGGGCAAGGAATTGCCGTTCTGCCCTGCTTTCTGGCGAAAACCGATCCGCGCCTGCGTTGCGTTCTACCCGACCAAGTGGAATTGCGTCGACGCTTCTGGATGTTTTGCCATGAAGAACAACGCCAGAATCCCAGCCTGACCCGGCTATGGCACTTTTTGAAGCAATCAGTGGAAGAGCGGCAAGACCTGCTGGATGGGGCATAAAAACAAACCTCCTTCTATACATCTCAAGACATAGAGAAAGACCGAACCTGCGTCGGTCTTTTTACGTTTACGCCCCCCTACCTCCTGCTTGCCTCGCCTCAGACATCACGTCCCATCTGTAGCCTCATTCCTGAACACTTAATTCCCTTCTTCAGAATTCTGTTCAATTTTTGGGGAATGCGAATTATTTACATTGACCGACGGTCGGTCGATAATTACAATCACCTCCGCTTGACTCTCTAATCTCTCCTACTCCTTAAGAAACTGCTGTTATGAACCTCCCCTTGTTTTCCAGAAACCGCCCCTTAAAAACGAGCAGGTCGGTTTCACCTCGTTTGCGCTACACCACACTGGCCACGGCCTTGATGCTGATTCATGCTCCTTCTACACAGGCACAAGACAGCAGCGATGTCACCATCCTGCCCTCGGTCACGGTCACCTCAGGTGGTGGCTCGGATACGGAAAACGGTCCGGTACAAGGCTATGTGGCAGAAAAATCCCGCATCGGCACCAAGACCAGCACCTCCATTCTGGAAACCCCCCAATCGGTTTCCGTCGTCACTCGCGAACAAATGGATTTGCAGCAAGCCTCCAGCAGCAGTGCCGCCTTGCGTTATGCCGCTGGTGCGACCAGCGAACGCTATGGCGGCTTTGGCAGCTATCTGGACATGACCCGTATTCGCGGCGTAGACGCGGACTACTACCTGGATGGGCTGCGTGTTATTGGCAACCCCGGTAGCTGGCTGCCACAAGTAGATGCCTATTCGCTGGAACGGATTGAAGTGCTGCGCGGGCCAGCCGCCGCCATTTACGGTCAAGGCACAGGCGGCGGCATCGTGAATCAAGTCAGCCGCAAGCCACAGGACGTCGCCGCCCATGAGCTGAATATTCAGTATGGCCGTTTCAACCGCAAACAACTGGGCTTTGACAGCACCGGCCCTATCAATCAGGACGGCACCTTGCTGTACCGAGTTACAGCCAGCGGGCTGGACAGCGAAGGGCAAATTGAAGACACACGCCACAAACGCGTCTACCTCGCCCCTGCCATTACCTGGCGTCCCAACACACAAACGTCATGGACGATTCTGGCAACCCATTCGCGTGAGCCCGAGCTCCCCAACTACAACAGCCTGCCCGCTGCCGTGCTGGGCCTGGAAGGCGGAGCCTATCCCGAAGTGGATCGCCATCGCAATTTCACGGACAGCAACTTCGCCCACTCCTCCCGCAAGCAAAACTCCATCAGCTCCTTGTTCGAGCACGAGTTCGACAACGGCTGGAGCTTTGTCAGCAACGCTCGCTATATGTATGTGCAATCCAATATTCAGCGCGGTGTGGTGTACGGCTATCAGGACGTCAATGGCCTGCCACAACTGAAAGGCTCGTATGAACTGACGCCTGCCAAAGTCAACACTTTCTCGATGGACAACTATCTGCGCGGCGATCTGAAGCTAGGAGCGACGACTCACACAATTCTGGCTGGCGTGGACTATTCCAAGGGCACACTCAGAAACGAGCTGTATAGCGTCGGTCCCATCCTGTTTGACCCGTATGACGACATTCATCATCCAAATATCTACCCGGATTTCACCGCCAGCTACGCTGCGCCCTGGAAAGTCCAGCAAGACTTCACCCGCGTCGGCGTGTATCTGCAAGACCAGATTGCTTACGGGCGCTGGCGTCTAACCTTGAGTGGCCGACACGACTGGTCCAAAACCGACGATCAGACCCATAGCTACGCTTCCACTGCGCGCGACACCCATCAAAACGACAAGAAATGGAGTGGCCGTGCCGGCTTAAGCTACCAGTTCGATATGGGCCTGGCTCCCTACATCAGCTACGCCACTTCCTTCGATCCGATCCTGGGCACCAATTACAAAGGCGAGGCCTTTGTGCCTATCGAGACCAAGCAGACCGAGCTGGGCATCAAGTACCACCCGGCGGGATCGAAAACCCTGCTTAGCGCCGCCATCTTCCAGCTTGAACAAAGCAATGTGAAAACAGCGGATGCGAATCACCTGGGCTTCAATACGCAAGCCGGAAAAGTGCGTAGCCGCGGCCTGGACCTGCAAGCCACCACGGAACTGGCACGAGACCTGAACCTGATTGCCAGCTATACCTATTTGGACAACGAGCTGGTTCAGGACGCCAACTATCAGGGCAAAAGCCTGACGCAAACGCCTAAACACAGCGCCTCACTCTGGATGGACTACGCCTTCAGACAAGGCCCGCTCAATGGCCTGCAAGTGGGGGCCGGTGTGCGCTATCTGGGCAAGACCTATGGTGATCCCACCAACAAGCTGGAAGTCCCCTCGGCCACCCTGGTGGACCTGGGTCTGAACTACAACCTGGGCATGCTTTCCCCGGACCTGAGTGGCGCCACCGTCAGCCTGAATGTGAACAATCTGACAAACAAGCAATACATCGCCAGTTGCACCTCCCGCCTGTATTGCTTCGTTGGCCAGGACCGAACCATTACAGCCAGCCTGAACTACCGCTGGTGATGCCCTTGTCCGTTCAACGCTATACCCGACGCGATGTCCTGACCCGCCTGCTGGCGGGCGGGGCCTTGCTCGCCAGCCCGGCTTTGCGGGCTGGCACTGCCAACGTCATCGAGGATATTGCCGGACGGCGCGTCTCCTTGCGCCAGCCCATCAAACGGCTCCTGCTGGGGGATGGCCCCTTGGCCTATGTGATGGCCCTGCTCAAACCGGAAGATCCCTTTGGGGACATCGTGGGCTGGGGCGACAACTTCCGCGCGGCGGACCTGGATGGTTATCAAGCGTATTTGCACCGCTTTCCGAGCATAGACCATATTCCTACCTTCTCCAGCCGGACCGTGGACTCTATCGGCACTGAACTCGCCATTTCATTGGAGCCCGATGTTCTCATCATGAACCTAAGCTCCAAGCCTGCCGCCGAGTCCTCGGGTTTGATGACGCGTCTGGCGCAGGCGAGGGTGCCCGTAGTATTTGTGGACTTTCGCACACGCATGTTTGGCAATACGGCCCGCAGCATCCAGATTCTGGGGGAACTGCTGGGACGCCAGGCACAGGCGCAGGCTTTTCTGAACTTTCGACAAACGCAGATTGATCGGGTCAGCACAGCCCTGCAGTCCCTTCAGCACCGGCCCACGATCATGATTGAACGCGCCGCCGGGCTGTATGACGACTGCTGCCTGAGCTATGGCGATGGCAACTTTGGCGAGTTGGTTGCCGCAGCCGGGGGCGACAATCTGGGCACCCGCTTTCTGCATGGCACGTTTGGCACTCTCCATCCCGAACAGGTAATTGAATCCGACCCGGATATCGTGCTGGTCACCGGCGCGAACTGGGCCTTGTATTCACCAGCGGGCGATTGGGTCAATCTGGGACCAGGAGCCAATCCCGAACAAGGCCAGGCACGCCTGCGACGCTTGATGAGCCGGCCCGCCTACCGTTCCCTGTCCGCCGTACAGGAAGGTCGGGTTCACGCCATCTGGCACCCCTTCTACGACAACCCCTACTACTTTATTGCGCTACAACGTATCGCCAAGTGGCTGCATCCCGAACGGTTCCGCACCCTGGACCCGGACGCGACGTTTGAAGAGCTGCATCGGCGCTTTCTTCCCGTTTCTTATCAGCCAGGCTATTGGCTTAGCCTGAGCGGAGCTTCCTCATGAGTACCCCCCTTGTATCGGGATCAGCCCCATCAGGCCAGCAGTTTTACACCCGTCTGATTCATCGCAGACGGCTATTGCTGCTGGCGATCAGCATTCTGACCCTGCTCTGTTTTCTGGCCGACCTGTCCTTGGGACAAGCGCATTACCGCCCGACCCAGGTACTGGCCGCCTTATGGGATAGCCAGGCCCCCCTCTCCGTCCAGGTGATTCTGTGGGATATACGCCTGCCAGTGG
The DNA here is from genome assembly GCF_041521385.1 of Alcaligenes faecalis. NCBI lineage: Bacteria > Pseudomonadati > Pseudomonadota > Betaproteobacteria > Burkholderiales > Alcaligenaceae > Alcaligenes > Alcaligenes faecalis. The sequence goes on from NZ_CP168006.1 coordinate 588,321, forward strand.
CGTTAACGGCCTTGGTCGTTGGCGCCAGCCTGTCCGTAGCAGGTGTACAAATGCAAACCGTACTGGGCAATCCCTTGGCCAGTCCCTTCACCCTGGGCCTGTCTGCGGCAGCCAGTTTTGGGGCGGCGCTGGGCTTGATTCTGGGTATCAGTATCTTGCCAGCATCCGCCGTCTCATTTGCCATTCCCGCCAATGCCTTTCTGGTCTCCATGCTGGCGGCCTTGTTCATTTACCGGCTAAGCCAAAAACGGGGTATCACCACCGAGATGATTGTGCTGCTGGGCACCACCCTGGTCTTTACCTTCACCGCCTTGCTGGAAGCCTTGCAATACGTCGCCCCCGATCAGGCCCTGTCTGCCGTGGTGTTCTGGACCATGGGCAGTTTGTCGCGCAGCAACTGGCTCAAACTGGCCATCATGAGCGGCGTCTTGCTGACGGTTTCCCTTATTTTTGCCCGCAACGCCTGGGCCTTGACGGCTCTGCGGCTGGGCGAGGCCCGTGCCAGCAGTCTGGGGATTCCGGTGGCTCACCTGCGCCTGAAAGGTATTTTGCTGGGAAGCCTGCTGGCCTCTGTCTGCGTCTCTTTTGTAGGCACGATCGGTTTTGTGGGGCTGGTCGGCCCCCATATTGCCCGTCTGCTTGTTGGTGAAGATCAACGCTTTCTGCTGCCCGCCTCTGCACTGTGTGGCGCCTGCATGCTGTCGGCCGCCTCAGTATTGAGCAAAACCCTGGTGCAAGGACAAGCCTTGCCCATTGGCATTGTGACTTCATTGGTTGGGGTGCCTTTGTTCTTCATCCTGATTTTGCGCACAAGGAAAGGCTAATGGATTTGCTCAACGTCACCGATCTGTCCGTCTCCTTTGCCTCACGCCAGATTCTGCACAAGCTCAACTTTGGTCCCTTGAAGGCAGGCTCCGTCACCGCCCTGCTGGGCTCCAATGCCGCCGGAAAATCGACACTGCTCAAGCGTCTCGCTGGGGAGCTAGGCGGAACAGGACACGTAGAGGTGCTGGGCCAGCCGCTGGAGTCCTGGCCCCCTTTTCACCCCCATCGCCCGGCCCATGTCCCACAAGATATTTCCATGAGTTCGTCCCTGCGTGTCTTTGAGGCCGTCCTGCTGGCCTGCAAGCAAGGTGGTCGCTGGGGCGTCGAGGATCAAGAGCTGGATAAAGTCAGCCAGATGCTGAAAACCCTGCAAATCGAGGCTTTGGCAGACCGGGAGCTGGCCGCCCTTAGCGGTGGGCAACGACAGTTGGTCTCTATCGCCCAAGCATTGATTCGCCAACCCCGCGTGCTGTTGCTCGATGAGCCGAGCAGCGCACTGGATCTGCAAAACCAGTATGAAGTTTTTGACTTGCTGCGCCGTGTGGCCCAAGAACAAGCCATGTGCATTGTCATGGCCATCCATGACTTGAACCACGCCCTGCACTTTAGCGATTGGGTTGTGGTCCTGCATCAAGGCCAGGTTGAAGCCATGGGATCGCCTTTAGACACGCTGACCCCGGAGCTGCTTGAAAAGGTCTATGGCGTACAAGCCCGCCTGGAGATGTGTTCACAAGGCCGTCCCTTCCTGCTGGTGGATCGCTCCGTACGCAAACAATGGCGCTCTCAAACACAGGTAGCCCCATGAACACGCCCCCCTTGATTCTCTTAGCCATGCCCAGCATTCATTCAGGCGCCTGGCGCTACCCAGGAGCGCATCCGGGTTTCCAGACCGATTTTGAGCAAATGAAATGGTTTGCCCAAACCTTGGAACGCGCCTGCTTTGATGGCCTGTTCCTGCCCGATACGCTAGCCATCCGGGCCGCCCCCATGGAAGCACTGATGCGGGGGCACAGCACGGTGACGCTGGACCCGCTAACCGTGCTGCCAGCCCTGGCTGCCGTCACCGAGCATCTGGGCCTGATCGCCACGGCCAGCACGACCTATAACGAACCCTACATGCTGGCCCGCCGCCTGGCCTCTTTGGACCGCATCAGCGCAGGCCGCGCGGGATGGAATCTGGTGACATCCAGCAATCCCAATGAAGCGGCCAACTTTGGCCAAGAAGAGCATATGGAGCACAGCAACCGCTATCATCGCGCTCGTGAGTTCTGCACTGTCATGGATGGCTTGTGGGAAAGCTGGGAAGAAGACGCCTTTTGTCGGGACGCCCAGACCGGCCAGTACTTCCAGCCCGCCAAGATGCAGGTTCTGAATCATCAGGGCGAACATTTCTCGGTACGCGGCCCCTTGAATGTCGAAAGACCTGTCCAAACCCGTCCCGTCATCGTGCAAGCAGGAGCGTCAGAGGCGGGGCGCCAGGTTGCTGCCGAAACCGCCGAAGTGATCTTTACCTATCAAACAGACTTGTCTTCAGCCCAGGATTTTTATGCCGATATGCAAGCCCGAGCCAAGGCTGCTGGGCGGGAACAAGCCCTGAAAATCATCCCGGCGGTTTTTGTAGTCTTGGGAGACAGCCTGGAGCAAGCTCAGGCCAAACGACGCCGATTAGATGAGCTGGTTGACCAAGCCAGTTGTCTGGCTACCCTGTCCATTGCTCTGGGACACGATATTTCCGGCTATGACCGTAACGGCCCCCTACCTGAAATACCGGACAGCAATGCCAGTAAAAGCGGCCGTGAACGTGTGGTGCGGCTGGCAAAAACCGAAAACCTGAGCATTCTGGAGCTGGCCAGGCGGATTTGTGGTTATCAGGGTTTGGAGATGGTGGGGACCGCCAGCATGGTGGTCGACCAGATGCAGCATTGGCTGGAGCAATCGGCGGCAGATGGCTTCAACATCATGTTTTCCCATCTACCTGGCGGTGTCAGCGAGTTTGCCGAACAGGTCGTGCCGGAGCTTCAAAGACGGGCTTTGCTGCGAACCCGCTATGAGGGCCGCAGCTTTCGGGAACATCTGGGCTTGCTGAAACCGGCGCAAGGCTACTCGCGCCGCTAAGTCTTGCGGGCCCGGCCCTGGTTCTTAACAGCCGGGGCTAGGTAACAGGCGCATACAGGCATCGGCCACTGCCTGCGCAAAAGGCAAGCTATCGCTGGCTTGCGCCGCAATAATGTCATCCGTCGCTCCATGAACGCCCGAATACATCAGCAAACCCACAATTCTGGGGTTTGCCGGTGCCCACAAGCCAACGTCCATGCCGCCTTCAATAATGGCCAGCAGTTGATCCAGAATCGCGTTTTTGGCCTGGTTGCTGCGGTCATGATGGTGATGCTTGATGTAGACCACGTCGTGAACCTTGTAGGTCTCCACATAGACCGTGACGCTGGTACAAATCCAGGCACGCAGCTTCTGGGCCCAGTCATCCGCCGGGCAAGCGTCTACGGCTTGTTCCAGACGCTCCAGAAAAGAGTCGGTATAGCGTTTGGCCAGGGCATCCAGCATTTCATTTTTGGACGCGAAGTAGTGATAGAAGGTACCTTTGCCAACCTGTGCCTGCGCCACGATGTCATTGATCGTGGTGGCCTCAAAACCCTGCTCAAGAAACAGGGTCTGGGCCGCATTCATCAACTCATCAAGACGCACCTGCGCCGGCTTGGTGCGGGGAGGCTTCGTATCGGCAGTCTTCAAGGTCATGGTTCGGATTCTCAACGACGTAAAAAAGGGGCTGCTCGCCCCTTTTGTTTCTGCATAGTTTAACTGGCTGGCGGTTTAGGTGCCTTGATGCGCAACTTGCGCCACATCATAAAGAGCATGATCAGCAAGAAGATGGCGTGGACCAGCCACAGACCAATCTCAAAGCCTAGCTGCTCATTGCGTATCCAGCCACGTGACAGGTTGATCAGATTCATATACAACAGACCAACCAGACCCGCCACCAGAATATTGCCTGACCGACCCATACGAGGATTCACCGCTCCCAAGGGAATGGCCAGCAAAGCCAGATTCAAGGCAGCCAAAGGCAAGGCCAAACGCCACATGATCTGCGAGCGCGACTCGGCATTGTCATCACTGAATAACAAGGTGGTTTGACGGGCCTTGATCTGCTGCTCGGCCCGGGCGCGGATAGTCTCAGCCGTATTGCCCGCGTCACGGCTTTCCAGGCGCATGCCATAACTTTCAAAGTCCACCATACGGAACTCGGCCTGACCGGGTTTCAAGTCGTAGCGATGGCCTTCGCTCAAGACCAGAAAGCGGTCGCCATTGGGCTGCTCTTCTATGCGCGCGCTTTGCGCAGTGACAATGCTGAGCCACTGCGGGTCAATAACACGGGCAATCACATTGCCCAGCTCATCCCCTTCTTTTTCAGGGGAATCCGCATAAAACACACGGGCGCCATCGTCAGACTCAATAAACTGCCCGGCGGTGACTTTGCTCAGGTCCGAACGCTGCTCGAAACGCTGGCGGTACTCGGCAATCTGGCGATAGGCCCAGGGCGAAGCCTGCAGGGTCAATACCGCAATCAGGATCGCAACCGGCACTGCACACTGCAAAACGGGCGTCACCCAGTTCTTCAAGGACAGACCGCTGGCGAACCAGACCACCATTTCGGATTCCCGAAAGCTGCGAGTCACGGTGGTGAGCACAGCAATGAACAGGGAAACAGCCAGAATAATCGGTAAGGCGGTAATACTGGAAAAGGCGGCCAGACCCAGCACCACGTCAGGGCCAATCGTGCCGTTGGCCGCTTCGCCTAACAAACGCACCAGAAGTACACTAAGCCACACAATCAGCAAAGTGGACAGTACAACGCCACTGTGACTTAAGATTTCGGATACCGCAGAGCGTTTAAATAGAGACATAAGAGAATTTGCGAGATAATCGCAGGTACGATTTGCGACACACTGAGGATAGTTGAATGGAATTTAGCACACAGACATCCGCTTCTTTGCACCAAATTAAGACGGCCGCACTCGGCGTTGGCGTCTTTGCCGAGGGCATTCTAAGCCCCGCAGCAGAACTTATCGACCGCGCCAGCAACGGAGCGGTGATCGCTGCTGTCAAAGCCGAGTTCAAAGGCAAGCCCAATACCCACCTGGTGCTGCGCAATCTGCCTGGCGTTAAGGCCGAACGCGTTATTTTAGTCGGCTTAGGCGCTCAAGAGGAATACAAAGCAGCAACTCATACGCAAGCCCAGGCCTGCCTGGCTTCTTACTGCCTGAAAGCGGACCTGAAAGAAGCCGTTTCAGCCCTGGCCAGCATCGATTGCAAAGGCACTACCTTACGCAGCCGTGCCCAGGATGCCGCTGTGGCAGTATGCCGCGCCAGCTACCGCTACACCGCCACACTCAGCAAGCCAGAACCTGCTCCCCAACTGAGCCAGTTCCTGCTGTGGACAGCCCGCACCCAAGCCAGCGAAGCCAAGGCCGGTCTGGAACAGGGCCAGGCCATTGGTAACGGTGTGAACCTGACCCGCCTGCTGGCTGACCTGCCCGGCAATGTCTGCACCCCCACTTACCTGGGCAAAACCGCCAAACAGTTGGCCAAGGAATTCAAGACGCTGAAAGCCGACGTGCTGGAACGCAAGCAGATTGAAGCCTTGAAGATGGGCTCGTTCCTGTCGGTGGCCAAAGGCTCGGATGAACCGCCTGCGTTCATCGTGCTACGCCACACCCCCAACACCAAGACCAAACACGAGGACGGCCCCATCGTTCTGGTGGGTAAAGGCCTGACCTTCGACTCGGGCGGTATCTCCATCAAGCCAGCCGGCAATATGGACGAGATGAAATACGACATGGGTGGTGCTGCCAGTGTTCTGGGCACCATGCGCGCCATTGCCGAGCTGAACATCGACCGCGAAGTCATCGCTGTCGTGGCTTCTTGCGAAAACATGCCTAGCGGCCGCGCCAACAAGCCCGGCGACGTTGTAACCAGCATGTCCGGCCAGACCATCGAAATCCTGAACACGGATGCCGAAGGCCGCCTGGTTCTGTGCGATGCCCTGACCTACGTCGAACGCTTCAAACCCGCTGCCGTCATCGACATGGCTACCCTGACCGGCGCGTGCGTGGTCGCTCTGGGCCACGTCAACACGGGTCTGTTCTCCACCGACGACGACCTGGCCGATGAGCTGATGCAAGCGGGCAAGCAAACAGGCGACACGGCATGGCGCATGCCCATGGACGACGCCTACCAGGAGCAACTGCGCTCGAACTTCGCCGACATGGCCAATATCGGTGGCCCACCCGCCGGTTCGGTGACTGCCGCCTGCTTCCTGTCCCGCTTCACGAAAGCGTACCGCTGGGCTCACCTGGACATCGCTGGCACCGCCTGGCGCAGTGGCAAGGACAAGGGCGCCACCGGCCGTCCCGTACCTTTGCTGGTTCAGTACTTGCTTAATCAGTGTCGCTAAGCATGAGTCGCGTCGATTTTGCTTTCGGCGCACCAGATCGTTTGCGTACGGCCTGCGAGGTCGTACGCAAGCACTACGAGGCGGGCCGTCAGGTGGTGGTGTATCTGTCCGATGCCCGCCAACTGGCCCGTTTTGACCGGCTGCTCTGGGGTTTTGAATCCACGGCCTTTGTGCCGCACGTGGGAGTGGAAGACCCCCTGGCAGCCACTACCCCGGTTTTGTTGACCAGTGTGGCCCCCGTGCCCGCTGGTGAACAAAGCTGGCTCGTGAATCTGGATGCCCAATGCCCACCCGGTTTTGAACAATTTCCACGTATTTTGGAAATCGTGTCCGAACGGGAAGCCGACCGTACCCAGGCTCGGGAACGCTGGCGTGTATACCAGGCACAGGGCTGCCAAGTGCATGCTCATAAACTGGGGGCTTGAATAATAAAGAAGCTTCTTGATTATTCAGGTAATTGTCAGTTATTCTTGACCACTGATCTCTCTGTATTCTAAGGACTCATCATGAGCGAATTTCGTCAATCAAGCTTGCCTGAGCATAACGGCACCCTGGGCGCCCAGTCGCTGATTGCTCGCAATCGCGTCCTGCGCAACACTTACTGGCTGCTGGCCCTGTCCATGATTCCCACTGTGCTGGGAGCCTTGCTGGGCCTGTCGTCGGGCATTAACCGGGTTATGGGCGCCAGCCCAGGCCTGAGCGCCATTGTTTTCCTGGTCGGTGCCTTTGGCCTGATGTTCTTGGTCGAAAAGAACAAGAACAACTCGATGGGTGTTGTCCTACTGATGGCCTTCACCTTCTTCATGGGCATCATGCTGTCGCGTCTGCTGGGCTTTGTCCTGGGCATGGGTAATGGCGCACAACTGATCATGTTGGCCTTTGGCGGTACCGCCGCCGTCTTTGGCACCATGGCAACCATTGCCAGCACCACCAAGCGTGATTTCTCCGGTATGCAGAAGTTCCTGTTTGTCGGTGCCGTCATTTTGCTGGTTGCGGCTCTGGCCAATATCTTCCTGCAACTGCCTGCGCTGATGCTGACCATCTCCGTGATGGCTATCGGTATCTTCTCGGCCTTCTTGCTGGTTGATCTGCAGCGCGTCATCAATGGCGGTGAAACCAACTACGTGTCGGCCACCCTGGCAATCTATCTGGATGTCTACAATATTTTCAGCAACCTGCTGATGCTCTTGGGCATACTGGGCGGTGACCGCGAATAAGATCGCGAACTCCGCACTCCCCAAGCCCCCTTCTCGAAGGGGGCTTTTTATTACGCGCTGCTTAAAGCGCCTTAACTTGAAAATCCACGTGTCCCCCCTCATCTGCCTGGTCTTAGCCTAAGCGTGACGCCCTACCCTCAGCCCTGATTAAGCGTCAAACGAATCACCCTGATGAAGCGCCCTGTTTTTCGTGTCCTGGATCAGACGCGCGGGTATAGTAAACCTTGTAAAAAATTTCCCCTCTGGAGAACACTGGTGGCAGTCTTTGAAACTCAACACATCGTCGACAATCTGCGTGGGGCCCGCGAAGAGTGGCGACAGGCGCATCAACGCTTGAACGAGCTTGAAGGCCAAGAATTTCCATCCGTCCAGGCATTGATTCAAGTCACCGAGCAGCTCAAAGGCATTTTGTTCCCCATGCGTCTGGGTAGCCCGGAACTGCGTCGCGAGTACGAAGACCACTTTGTCGGCCATCACTTGGGCCAGGCGCTCAATACCCTGCTGCAACAAGCCCGTATCGAGCTACAACGCGCTGCTCTGCTGCGCGGCGACAAGCACGACCGTGAAACCATTGAAGAGCAGGCCCACAAAGCCATCCAGGCCTTTGCCAACAAGCTGCCAGACTTGCGCCGCACGCTGGATCTGGACGTGGTTGCTGCCTATCAAGGCGACCCGGCTGCCCGCAACGTCGATGAAGTGCTCTTGTGCTATCCCGGCCTGCTGGCCATGATTCACCACCGCATCGCCCACGCCCTGACCAATTTGGGCCTGCCCCTGACCGCCCGCATTATTGCCGAACTGGCCCATAGCCAGACCGGTATTGATATTCACCCCGGCGCACAAATTGATCACTCCTGCTTCATCGACCACGGCACCGGCGTTGTTATTGGCGAGACCGCCATCATCGGCAAGCGAGTTCGCATTTATCAGGCTGTGACGCTGGGCGCCAAGCGTTTCAGCAAGGACGAGAAAGGCTTGCTGCTCAAGGGCCAGCCCCGTCACCCGATTGTGGAAGACGATGTGGTCATTTACGCTGGCGCGACGATTCTGGGTCGCGTCACGCTGGGGGCAGGCTCCACGATTGGTGGGAATGTCTGGATTACGGAGGACGTACCGGCTGGTTGTTCGGTCACCCAGGCAAATCTGTTGCGCAATCAACCTGACTGTCCCGAGACACTGCGCTAAGCGGCATATTTGTGCCGCACAGGACAAGATCCGGTGCCTCCCGGACGATCTCCCCAAGAAGATTTCCATAGTCAAAAAACGACTCCCGATATGAACTTCCCTTTGAAAACCGGATAGCAATCCGAGTTCTTCGGGGGTTATGACAGGAGTCGTTTTTTTAAGAGTCCGCCACACTCAAAAGAAGCCCTCAAAACGTCTTGATCGACGCAGGTGGCCTCGTGCACTGGCAAAGTGCCAGGCAAGCAGGATTCACGCCTTGGGAGGCGGTACAGGCGGCCCGGGCCGCCACATCTTGATGAGCCCTTCCAACGCCATCAAACCGATGGCAATCCAGATCGGAATATACGTCCACCACTGACTGGGACTCATGGGTTCATCCAGCAGCAAATACGCCACCCAGAACAAGAGCACTGGCTCCACATAGCCCAGGATGCCAAACAAAGCCAAAGGCAACTGACGGCTGGCAGATAGATAGCTGACCAGCGCAACCGAGCTGATCAGGCCCAGGGCAGGCACTTGCCAGAACAGACGCGGCTCCCCCGCAAACAAACCCCACATTTGCGCATCTTGAACAAAAAGCAGCCAGCAAGCAGGCAGGAACAAGAAACTCAGATCAAACCAGAGTGAAGCCAGCGACCCCAGACGCAGGTAACGGCGCAACATGAAATAAGGCGGATAGCCTAGGACCACCACTGCTGTCGCCCAGGACACACTCCCTACGCGGAACAGCTCGTGCAGCACGCCTAAGCCAGCAAGCACAACCGCCATCCACTGGATAGTACTCAATCTGTCTTTGTAGATGACCCGTCCTACCAGCACCATCACCAACGGCAGCAGAAAGTACCCCAGGGACACGTCCAGCGCCATCTGATGCAAAGGAGCCCACACAAAAATCCAAAGCTGCACCCCGACCAACACAGCCGCCAGCAAAAGCAGCGCAAAATAACGCCAGTTACCGGGCCAATGGCGCAGAACCCAACGCACTTCCCGCCAGCGGCGTGCGCGGGTAATCACCAAAGCCAAGGCAGGCAAGCCCAGCACAATGCGCCAGGCAAAAATCTGCTCACCACTGAGCGGGTGCAAGACGGTGGCGTAGTAGTACAGGCAAGCGAATAACGCTGAGGCCAGAACCGACAGCAAAACACCTTGCTTCATGAGTGCGCCTCGTCCATTTTCTGACGCCGCAAATAAGCCTGCCCCACACTGAACAGACGATCACGCTTTAACAAGGTATGCGTATCCAGTGCCTGCGCTTCGGGCGTCAGCATCAAAGCAGGCAAACTATCCAGCAAACGCTGCATCAAGTCCGGATGCGCGACCATATACAAGGCTAAAAGCTGATCCGGCTCCCACAGGCTGATCCCCAATCGTCGCATCTCAGAACGATTAAAGTCTTTCAGATTACGGGTCAGAATACCAACCGGCTGCTCAGGGTAACGCTGCTGCGCCAAACGGGCAGTGGCGATTACATGCCAATCCTTGGCATCGGAATAGCGCAAATTCTTCTTGAACTCGCTGCTATCACCTAAATCAGCTTCGGGGTAACGCTGCTGCAGCTCTTCCCACTGCTCCTCGATAGAGGTCGGCATGACCTTCCACAACCTGCCCGCATTACGCCGCCATTCATCCCCAATGACGGGGCTCCAGACAGGCTTGAACAACTGCTCGTCAGCCAGGGCCAGGAGCAAGCGGCGCAGAACGTTGGAGATCAGGACGCAGGTATCCAGGACCAGCACGGAAGGAAGAGAGACGGCCATATCAATAGCGTTGCAGTTGCATAAGAACGGAGCGGGTATGCAAGGGGCGGCCCAGCAGGCTGTTCAGCCGTTCACGCAAGCGTATGCGCAACTCCGGCTCACCGACAGGATCGTTGAAATCAGGTGTGGCCTCGTCAAAACCATAACCTGTTTCGGTCAGCAACACCCACTCAAAGCGCCGCAAAGCCCCGGCTACGGGTGGACGAGGAATCTGTGCCAAATGTACCAAGGCCTCTTCGTAGGCATCAAACAAAACAGGGTGTGGGTCTTCACGCGGCAGTAAACGAATCAATAATTCGTTCATGTACCAGGCCGACATCAAAGCCCGACCTTTCAAGGGGCGAATCCCGGCACAATCGGCCCGCGTCAGTGTTTTGACTTCATTCTTGCCTGACCAGGCCAGTAATAAAGGCTGAAACACAGACAAAGCAGGCCGCAAAATAGAATGCGGCCTTTTGGCGCCTTTCGCGACCAGCGGCACCAGCCCATGGTTACGCGTAAAGGCATGACAGATCAGAGACGTTTCACGCCAGGCACTGGTATGCAGTATGTAGCCCGCTTCGTCCTGAAAGCGATGACGGGGATTACTCATACCCCAGGTCGCGCAGGACCGCTTCACGATCGGACCAGCCCTTGCGTACCTTGATGTACACATCCAGGAACACAGGCTTGTCGATCAGCTTGGCAATATCTTGGCGAGCCTCAGTCGCAATGCGCTTCATGTGCATGCCACCCGCGCCCAACAGAATTGGACGGTGGCTTTCACGCTCTACGACCACACAGGCCGAAATACGCGCGCCCTGCTCGTTTTCATCCCACTGCTCGATGACCACGGTACAACCGTAAGGCAGTTCATCACCTACCAGCCGGAAGATCTTCTCGCGCAGCAGCTCCGAGGTAATGAAGCGCACCGAGCGGTCGGTAATGGTGTCCGCATCGAACATGGCCTCGCCTTCAGGCAGACGCGACGCAATCTCGTCCAGCAAGGGGTCCAGTTGCAGGCGCTTGACAGCACTGATTGGAATGACAGCCCCGTACTCGAACTCCTGGGACAAACGGGCGATATAAGGCAGCAAGTCATTCTTGCTCTTGAGTGCGTCAACCTTGTTGATGACCAGAATGGTTTTGCCGCCTTTAGGCAGCATGGGCAGCAGCTCGGCATCCGAAGCGGACCACTTGCCGGCCTCGACCACGTGCACCACCACGTCCACATCGGCCAGCGCCTGGGTAACAACACGATTCATCATGCGGTTCATGGCCCCGCCGTGCTTGGTCTGAAAGCCGGGAGTATCCACAAACACCATTTGATCGTGGTCGCGCGTCAACACGCTGTTGATGCGGTGACGCGTGGTCTGCGCCTTGCGCGACACGATCGAAATCTTGCTGCCGATCAGAGCGTTGGCCAATGTGGACTTGCCAACGTTCGGTCGTCCGACAATAGCCACGAAGCCGCAGCGAAAAGGGGTCTCTGTCATTCTGTTTCCTGCGACACGGCCACGGGCAGTGTCAATTGTGAGGGGCGACGATGGCGACTGGCGCGCGTCGTCTTGGCCGGAAATTCAGCTTCTAAAATAGCAATGGCCTGCGTTGCGGCGGCTTGCTCAGCCGTGCGACGACTGCTGCCACTGGCACGGACATGGATGTTGAGCTTGGCGATCGTGCATTCAATATCGAAGAGCTGATCGTGGGCTGCGCCATGCGTGGCCACCACGGTATACACCGGCAAATCCAGCTTGCGCCCTTGCAACAGCTCCTGCAACAAGGTTTTGGGATCTTTCCCCAGCGTCTTGGGGTCCACATCCACCAACATGGGTTCGTACAACTGGGTGATGACGGTTTGAGCTTGTGTGAAGCCCGCGTCCAGGAAAACGGCGCCAAAAATCGCTTCCAGCGCATCCGCCAGAATGGACGGGCGACGGAAACCACCGCTTTTCAGTTCCCCTTCTCCCAGACGCAAATAATCCGACAAACCCAGGCGGGTTGCAATTTCGGCCAGAGCGGCCTGTTTGACCAGATTCGCTCGCAGGCGCGACAAATCGCCTTCATCAATGCGCTGAAAACGGTCAAACAGCAAAGCCGCAACCGTGAAATTCAGGACCGAATCACCCAGGAACTCCAGCCGCTCGTTATGACGAGCACTGTGGCTACGATGGGTCAAGGCCTGCTGGAGCAGGCCTGTGTCTTTGAAAGAGTAGCCAATAGCGGCTTCGAGCAGAGCAAGACGTTTCATTAATGGAAGCGACCTATACGGCTAAGTTCGCGGAAATTCATCCAGATAAAGAAGGCGCGTCCCACGATATTCTCATCGGGCACAAAGCCCCAATAACGACTGTCCAGACTATTGTCGCGATTATCTCCCATGACGAAGTAATTACCTTCAGGCACCACGCACGAGATGCCATTGGAGAAATACTCACAAGAGTCACGATGAGGGAAGGCCACGATGGGCATCAAACCCTGAGGCGCAGTTTTATTCAGCAAGATGTTGTGCTGCACTTTGCCCAGCTCTTCCAGATACCGTCCAATGTAAGCGGAGCGATCCGGTTCGTAGTAGTCGCCACTACGCACTTGGGTGATGACTTGACCGTTTACGGACAGCACCTTGTCCCGGTACTCCACACGGTCACCGGGCATACCGACTACACGCTTGATATAGTCCACGGACGTATCCACGGGGTAACGAAACACAATTACATCACCACGCTCAGGGTGGCCCAAAGGCACAATCTTGGTGCCGCTAACAGGCAAACGAATACCGTACTCGTATTTGTTCACCAGAATCAGGTCGCCATTTTTCAGCGTCGGCAGCATGGAGCCCGACGGAATGCGAAATGGTTCGATGATGAACGAGCGCAAGACGAACACAAACAAAATGACTGGGAAAAAACTGACGCCATACTCAATCCACCAGGGCATGCGGTTGGCCTGGTCATACGCTTCCTGGCGCAGTTGCTGCAAATGCTCGGGGTCTTGAGCCGCCGTTTCCGGTACTGCCTGCATCGCGGCCTGTGCACGCGCCAAACGGCGCGAGCGCAGGGAGAATCGATCCAAACACCAGATTACGCCGGTCAGTATTAGCAGTACAAACAAAATCAGAGCGAAATCCCAGCTCATCGGTTTCCTTTAAAGAAATTAACGCAGTCCTGGCTGTGGTCGGCTTGGGCCGCCGACCAGAGCATTACTTATCTTCGACCTGCAAAATTGCCAAAAAGGCTTCCTGCGGAATTTCGACGTTCCCAACTTGCTTCATCCGCTTCTTACCGGCTTTTTGCTTCTCAAGCAGCTTCTTCTTGCGAGAGATGTCACCACCGTAACACTTGGCCAGCACGTTTTTACGCAGTGCCTTGACGTTCTCGCGAGCAATGACTTCGGCACCAATAGCGGCCTGAATCGCAATATCAAACATCTGGCGCGGGATCAAGGAACGCATCTTGGCAACCACCTCGCGCCCACGATAACGGGCATTGCTACGGTGCACAATCATGGACAGAGCATCAACGCGGTCGCCGTTGATCAGGATATCCACCTTGACCACATCGGCTGAACGGTATTCCTTGAACTCGTAGTCCATGGAAGCGTAGCCACGCGATACCGACTTGAGCCGATCAAAGAAATCCAGCACGATCTCGGCCAGGGGCATTTCATAGACCAGATTCACCTGACGGCCATGATAGGTCATATTTAACTGCAAACCACGTTTGACTGTACACAGGGTCATGACCGGGCCCACGTATTCCTGCGGCATTAGCAGCGAAACCACAACAATAGGCTCTCGTACATCTTCGATATGAGCCACTTCCGGCATGCGGGAGGGGCTTTCAATCATCAGCACCTCACCATCACGACGCTCGACCTCGTACACCACCGACGGCGCGGTGGTGATGATGTCCATGTCAAATTCACGCTCCAGACGTTCCTGGACGATTTCCATGTGAAGCAGGCCCAGAAAGCCGCAACGGAAACCAAAACCCAGCGCCTGAGACACTTCGGGCTCGAACATCAGGGAGGAATCGTTCAGCTTGAGCTTTTCCAGAGAGTCGCGCAACTGGTCGTACTCGCTGCTTTCCACCGGGTACAAACCGGCAAACACCTGGGGTTTCACTTCCTTAAAGCCGGGCAAGGCTTTTTCAGCCGGTTTGCCAGCCAGAGTGATGGTGTCACCCACCTTGGCGTGTTCCAGCTCTTTAATGCCGGCAATAATGAAACCCACCTCGCCCGCAGACAAATGAGGACGGTTTTGCGATTTGGGGGTGAACACACCAATATGCTCGACCAGGTGCGTGGCGCGGGTGGCCATCAGCAGAATTTTTTCCTTGGGCTTGAGCACACCATTGACGATGCGCACCAGCATAACCACGCCCACGTAGTTATCAAACCAGGAGTCGATAATCAGAGCTTGCAATGGAGCGGTAGGATCACCCACTGGCGGGGGAACACGGGCCACGATGGTTTCCAGGATCTCGTCGATACCCAGACCCGTTTTGGCACTGGCTGCAATCGCATCACTGGCATCAATACCGATAACGTCTTCCACTTCCTGGCGAGCCGAATCCGGATCAGCCGACGGCAAATCCATTTTATTGAGCACGGGAATCACTTCCACGCCTTGGTCCAAAGCGGTGTAGCAGTTGGCCACCGTTTGCGCTTCCACACCTTGGGAGGCATCGACAACCAGCAAGGCACCTTCACACGCGGACAAAGAACGGCTGACCTCGTAGGAGAAGTCAACGTGGCCGGGGGTATCGATCAGGTTCAGGTTGTATACCTTGCCATCCTGAGCCTTGTAGTGCAAAGCAGCGGTCTGGGCCTTAATCGTAATGCCACGCTCTTTCTCGATGTCCATCGAATCCAGAACCTGGGTCGACATCTCGCGGTCGGCCAGGCCACCACAGCGTTGGATCAGGCGGTCAGCCAAGGTCGATTTGCCATGATCGATGTGGGCAATGATAGAGAAATTGCGGATGTGATCCATAAACCCGTTAATAAGCAAAGAAAATGTTGAGGCGTAACGCCAGAGAGACGGCACAAGAAAGGGGCGCCCATGACGCCCCTTTTCAGTCCACGCGCCGAAAACGCAAGACCCGTCCTGACAGACGGGCGCACGTGGAACCATAATCTATTCGGGGCAAACTGCCCCCGCAAATAGTGGCGAAAAAACTCCGGCCCCTGGCCGGAGTTCATCAATGGCTACCATTTTAGCCGTTTTACAGAATTTTTATTTCGATGGCGTAATCAAAACCCATTGCGACTGGCCTGCACGTAAAACCAGCAAGGCCGCCGCTTTGGATTTATCCAAGGATGCCACCATTTTAGCGTATTGATCCGGGGTTCCTACGTCTTTATCGTTGACACGCAAAATAAGATCACCGGGCTGCAGGCCAGCCTCGCTGGCAGGAGCGGTCGCATCCACAACCTGAACAGCACTCTCGACACCCAAACGCTTCAAATCAGCCTCAGAAACAGCCGTCACTTTCAAGCCGAAGGCATCTGCCGTGCTGGCAGCAGGCGCATCCTTCTGACTCTTGCTGGCGGCACTGGGGCTGCTGGAAGGCATTTCTTCGACATCAATCTTGATGGTCTGCAACTTGCCCTTGCGCCAGATTTCCAACGTGGAGCTTTGACCTGGTTTGGTGCCACCCACAATACGAGGCAGGTCTGTCATTTGATCAATGCTGCGACCGTTGAACTTCAGGATCACGTCACCGGACTGAATACCGGCCTTGGCAGCAGGACCACCCTCTTCCACGCTACTGACCAAGGCACCCTTGCTGTCTTTCAAACCCAATGCTGTCGCCACATCATCGGCCACCGGGGTGATCTGCACACCAATACGGCCACGAGTCACCTTGCCGTCAGACTTGAGCTGCTCGACGACATTCATGGCTTCATCGATAGGAATGGCCAGGGAAATACCCATGAAACCACCACTGCGCGAAATGATCTGGGAGTTCACGCCCACCACTTCGCCATTCAAATTGATCAAGGGGCCGCCAGAGTTACCGGGGTTTACCGCCACGTCAGTCTGAATGAAAGGCAGGTAGTCGCCGGTTTCACGGTTGATGGCACTGACGATCCCGGAGGTCACGGTGGACTCCAAGCCGAACGGCGAACCAATCGCCAGAACCCACTGCCCTTTTTTGAGTGTCTTGGAGTCCCCAATGACCATAGGCTTCAGGTCTTTGGCTTCAATCTTGATCAGCGCCACGTCAGTGCGTTCGTCTGTACCGATGATCTTGGCTGGATATTCCTTGCCATTGCTCAGGGTGACGAAAATGCCGTTGGAGTCGGCCACCACATGATTATTGGTCAGGATGTAGCCGTCGGCCGAGATAATAAAGCCCGAGCCCACGCCACGCGGAACGGTGCGCTCCTGAGGCTGCTGCCCGTTATTACCTCCGTGCGGCCGTTGGGGCGCCATGCCTGGCGGCATGAAATCGGGGCCAAAAAACCAACGGAACATATCGTAAGGGTCCGAGCCAGGGCCCATGGCAGGTGAGCGTACTCGCACCGCCTCTGTGGTGCGAATATTGACCACCCCATCTTCGGTCTTGGCCACAACCCCCGTAAAATCGGGCAGACCCAAGGTCGTGCTTTGAACCTGCTCGCTGGTCGTGACAGGCTGAGCCTGCGCATAGGCCATAGACGCACCCGTTGCCAATACCACGGCAGCCGTCAAAGCCGAGAGAACAGGAATACGCATTTTATGACTCGATTTTTCCATTCAAATACTCCTGGTGGACGATAGTCAATGTGTCCGGGATGGTGGGGTGAACTGTGTGCCTTCAAGCAAAGCGCGCAGAGTCTGTACAGGAACAGCCCCCGTACTGGTTAAAACATAATCGTTGATGCGACTGCGGTACATATTCATGGAGCCGCGGTGAAAGGCACCCAAGCTATTTTCTTCGGCTTCGGGAGCCCCTACTTTTTCCAAAAACACGGAGATAGCGGCCAGACCATCGGACATCATCAGATGCGTTACCTGACGACCGGCCCGCATGGGCCGAAGCATTTCGGAGCGCAAGGTAAAACCAGCTGGCATGGCCAAATGCCACCCCAACTCGCTTACATCAATTTTCTGCACTTCGGGCTCAACCACATCCCACTTGCTGGGGTTCCAACTGCTACGCAATTGTTGCAAATCCACCTGCTCTCCCAAAGCGACTGATGCAAAAGCAATCTGGTCCACTACCGCTTGTTGTGGGTCCAAAGTCTGCATTTTCAACAGCAAATGATGCTCGGTATCAGCACACACTCGGTAGCCATAACGCTGATCATCTTTGGGGACCAATTCAATCAGATCGCAGGGGCGGCCAGCCACACGCTCACGCGATGGCAAACGACGCATATCGTAAAAATTGGGTAATTGACTGACATCACCGACCAGAAAACTGGGAAATCGCTCGTTTTCACGACGTTCGATCACCACCATTTTCTTTTCGGGAATCAGGCATTGGGTGACTTCGTTTTGGCGCAGAAACTCCCGTGGTTCGCCATCCAGAATTTCCAGACGCTCGCGCTCGCCGGTGCCGTCAATAATGTGGACCAGTTTCATGGACTGGCTGGCCTGATCCTGGGTGTAAATAATGACCCCGGAGTAATCCAGGTCGCGCGCCGCTTTGTGAACTTTTTGCAACCAGGGCAGATCCAGAGGCTCAAGCCCGTCAGTTCCCTGGGCTAGCACAGGTGTACACAGCACCACCAGCGAAAAGGCAAGCAAACCCTTATAGAAACGCGCCAAGCCCACCTGCGACGGCATACGTACAGACCTCATTGACCCAGAGCTCCGCTTTCAAAGGAAACATGGCGTACTGGGCCAGTACCCACAAAGTCGCGATGTAAATCCGCGTAATCATTCCAGAGCTGCTCGTCCTGAGCACTGGCCACCAAGGTACCCGGCACGGAGTTCACGCCCATGTAGGGCAATCCCACCCACAAGGCTGCCGCTACCGCAGCCACCACGGCCAGGCCGCCAACCCCGTAGCGTTGCACCAAAGGGCGCTTCATGGCGCTTGGGGCAAGCACAGTAGGCTCTTCATCGATCGCCTTGGACAGACGTGCATAAAAACGATCCGACGTTCGGATAGCCAGTGCGTCGGTACGCATGACGTCACCAATCAAGTGATAGGTATCCCAGACTTGACGCCCATAAGGGGAGTCCAGTTCCTCGGGCCGTATTTCAGCCTCACCATCCACCCAGGAAGACACGGCGGCCTCCCAGGCATTGAGTTGATCTTCATCGGAATGGGATTTCAGGGCTTGCATCATCAATCCTTACCACCGTCGTTCACTATCTTCACCATCGAGTATGGGACGCAATTGCGCGGCAATGGCATCGCGGGCTCGAAAGATGCGTGAGCGTACAGTTCCTATAGGGCAGTCCATGGTCTGAGCAATGTCTTCGTAGCTCATACCTTCTATTTCACGTAGCACGATAGCCGTCCGCAACTCTTCGGGCAGCGCCTGTATTGCTGTATTTACTGTTTCAGCAATCTGGCGGCTGACCATCATGGATTCCGGCGTGCTTATATCGCTTAGGTTGTCGATTCGGTCAAAAGTTTCACCTTCTTCAGTTTCGACGTTCTGCAAGGTATTGGGACGTCGTGCGGCCGAGGCCTGCCAATTACGGGCCGTATTGATCGCAATGCGGTACAGCCAGGTGTAAAAAGCACTCTCGCCCCGGAACTGGGGAAGAGCTCGGTACGCTTTGATGAAGGTTTCCTGAGCCACGTCCTCAACTTCAGACGGGTCACGTACCATACGGCTGAGCAGACGCATGATTTTGCGCTGGTACTTCAGTACCAGCAGATCAAAGGCTCGCTTATCCCCACGCTGAACACGTGCAACTAGTTCGGCATCGGTATCGCGTTCACTCATTAAGAATCCTTATTCTGAGCACGGACCTGATGGGACAGCCGGTTAGCACATAGACACAAGGCCCACCAGGCCTGCGACGGCTGAGTACGGCGCCATACAGTGATCGTACGGCAAGTCATACCGGCGGAATCAAAACGCACGCGCAAGGTCATGAACCAAGCGCACCGCCAGATCTGCTCTATTTGCACGGACGCCTTTGCTGCACCCTCGCACTGCAAGAAGTATAGTCCTGCCCGATGCGCTAGTGTAGCGCGCTCACCCCATACCCGACGACTGCGAGCATACAAAAAATTAGCCCACAAAGCACCTGTGAATAGACAAACAGCCCAGGGCCATTGCCAGCTATACATCGTCCAGGCCAGGCCTGACGCAAGCAAGGCACAGACAACAACGCCCAGTCGGCGCACCGGAGCCGGAGCTCCGATCGACCAGGACTGGGCGTCAAGAGTGGGGCAGTCTAGCTTAGCGAAGACGACGAACCACCATCGAACCGTTCGTGCCGCCAAACCCGAAGGAATTGGACAAGGCCACGTCAATCTTCATATCACGCGCCTGGTTAGCGCAGTAATCCAGGTCACAAGCAGGATCCTGATTGAAAATATTGATCGTTGGAGGCGAGATCTGGTTATACACCGCCAAGGTGGTGAACACCGCTTCAATACCACCGGCAGCCCCCAGCAGGTGCCCCGTCATGGACTTGGTGGAATTGACCACCAGCTTGTAAGCGTGATCACCAAAAGCCAGTTTCAATGCTTCGGACTCGTTCACGTCGCCCAGCGGCGTGGACGTACCGTGGGCGTTGACGTACTGAACTTCGTCGGGGTTGATGCCACCGTTGCGCAAGGCATTCATCACGCCACGACGCGGACCGTCACGGTCGGGCGACGTGATGTGGTGAGCGTCAGAGCTCATACCATAACCGGCGAACTCGCCATAAATGCGTGCGCCACGTTTTTTGGCGTGTTCGTACTCTTCCAGCACCAGTACACCAGCGCCCTCACCCAGTACGAAGCCGTCACGATCCATATCCCAGGGACGCGATGCCGTTTCAGGATCGTCGTTACGCGTGGATAAAGCCCGCATGGCCGCAAAACCGCCAATGCCCAGAGGGGACACGGTGGATTCAGCACCGCCGGCAATCATCACATCAGCGTCGCCATACTCGATCAGACGAGCAGCATCACCAATGGAATGCAAACCAGTTGTACATGCCGACACAACTGCGTAGCTTGGACCTTTCAGGCCCAGGCCGATGGACAGTTGACCTGAGACCAAGTTGACCAGGGAACCGGGCACAAAGAACGGGGAAATCCGGCGTGGCCCCCGTTCCAGATAATCTTTTTGGGTTTCTTCAATGCGGGGCAAACCACCAATCCCCGAACCTACGATAACGCCCACACGCTCAGCATCGATGCTGTTGATGTCCAGACCGCAATCCTGCCAGGCTTGCATACCTGCCACCACACCATAATGGATAAAGGTATCCATCTGCTTGGCTTCTTTGGACGAAATGTATGGTGCTAAATCAAAATCCTTGACCTCACCCGCTATCTGGGCGCTCAGGGCCGAAGGATCGAAACGGGTAATACGCCCGATGCCCGAACGCCCATTGACGATGTTATCCCACGCGGTAGGAATATCGTTGCCGACCGGGGAAACAATACCCAGCCCGGTAATCACGACACGTCGTTTCACGGATGACTCCTAAACACAAAAAAAGCGGTTTAAAGGGAATAACTGCGTCTTGCAAGCTAAAGCCGCCGGGCACAAGCTACTCTCTGGAAACCGCTCTGGAGCGAGGGCGCGCACAATGCCGCCCACTCTCTTAATTGAACTTACTGCTTGCTGTGAGAATTGATGTAGTCCACAGCTTGCTGGACCGTCGTGATTTTCTCAGCTTCTTCGTCTGGTATTTCGGTTTCGAATTCGTCTTCGAGCGCCATCACGAGCTCGACCATGTCGAGCGAGTCGGCACCGAGGTCGTCGAGAAAAGAAGATTCGTTTTTGATCTCGGCTTCGTTAACGCCAAGTTGTTCAGCGACGATCTTCTTGACGCGCTGTTCGATGCTTTCCATGCAGATTCTCCAAGTTGGGAAAAATTCCCGCAAATTATAGCCAATCCATACTGCGAAGAGGGATGAGCTATGACAAAAAACGGCGTTCTTGTATGAGGCCCAACGTTATTCGTACAACGCCGGCTCAAGCAATAGGCCCCAAATAATCCCGCAATTTTACCTCAGCCGGGCGCGATGCCAAGCCTTACATGTGCATACCACCATTCACATGGATGGTGCTGCCCGTAATATATTGCGCTTGCGACCCGGCCAGAAAGGCTACCGCGTTGGCGATATCTTCGGCTGCACCCAGTCGTCCCAGGGGAATTTGCGACAAAATTGCCGCCGACTGCTCAGGGGTCAAAGAGCGTGTCATGTCCGTATCAATAAAGCCCGGAGCAACACAATTAACGGTAATGTTACGGCTACCGAGCTCACGCGCCAAGGCGCGGCTCATGCCAGCCACACCCGCTTTGGCAGCGGCATAGTTGGCTTGACCAGGGTTGCCGCTCTCCCCCACCACCGAGGTGATGCTGATGATACGACCCCAACGGGCTTTCATCATGGGGCGGATAACGGCACGCGACAAGCGAAACACGGCACTTAGATTGGTCTGGATAACCGCATCCCAGTCTTCATCTTTCAAGCGCATGGCCAGGTTGTCACGCGTAATACCGGCATTATTGACCAGAATGTGCGGGCCGCCGTCTTCTTTGCTCAAGGCCGAAATCAACGCTTCGCAAGCAGCCGGGTCGTCCACGTTCAGTACATGGCCGTAGCTACCGTTCTGATCCAGCACGGCGGAAATCGCCTGCGCGCCGGACTCGGAAGTAGCGGTACCAATCACCTTGGCGCCACGTGCCATCAACTCTTTGGCAATCGCCTGACCAATGCCGCGCGATGCGCCGGTTACCAGGGCGGTCTTGCCGCTTAGATCCAATTCTTGCATTTACGCTCCCTCCAGGGCTTCCAAAGTGGCCTGCAAAGACGCAGGGTCGCTGATCGACAAGGCGACCAGATCACGATCAATACGCTTGACCAGACCCGTCAGCACTTTGCCTGGACCACACTCGACCACGTGGGTGACTCCTTGGGCCTTCATGGCCTGGATGGTCTCAACCCAGCGCACGGGATGCCAGGCCTGACGGACCAGTGCATCTTTAATCTGTTCGGGATCGGTGGGCGCGGCTACGTCCACGTTATTGATCACGGAAATAGCGGGCGTTTGCACTTGCACCGAGGTCAGGGCCTGGGCCAAGACCGCGGCTGCCGGCTCCAGCAGACTGGAGTGGAAAGGAGCCGATACAGGCAGTACCAAGGCGCGCTTGGCACCGGCTTCTTTGGCCAGGGCACATGCACGATCTACCGCTTCCACATTTCCGGCGATCACCACCTGGGCAGGGGCATTGTAGTTAACAGCCTGGACAATCTGCTGCCCCTCGGAGGCACGAGCACACACATCGCGCACTTGATCATCATCCAGACCCAGCACGGCAGCCATGGTGCCCACACCCACAGGTACGGCTGCTTGCATGGCATCGGCACGGATGCGCACCAACGGAACAGCTTGTTCCAGGCTCAGAGCACCGGCAGCAGTCAGGGCCGAGTATTCACCCAGACTATGGCCTGCCATCACGGCAGGAACCGGACCACCAGCCTGAATCCAGGCCTGATACATGGCCACGGCGCTAGCCAGCATGACAGGCTGAGTATTGGTAGTCAGGTTCAGAGCCTGCGCAGGCCCTTGTGCCATCAACTGGGCCAGATCCTGACCCAGCGCCTGGCTGGCTTGTGCAATGGCTTGCTGTACGACAGCAGACTCGGCCCAGGCATCGAGCATGCCCACGGACTGCGAGCCTTGTCCTGGAAAGACAAACGCAATTTTCATGGTAGAAAAACCCAAAGAGATGAGGCGGTAATCCGGATCGCGCTACTTAGCAACGGACCAGCACCGAGCCCCAGGTAAAGCCGCCACCCACGCCTTGCAACAGCGCCAGATCACCGGCGCGGATACGACCATCCCGGCGAGCGGCATTCAGGGCCAAAGGCACACTGGCTGCCGAGGTGTTGGCATGTTGATCAACCGTGATAACCACCTTCTCGGAGGGGATACCCAGCTTACGACCTAGAAAATTGATGATGCGAACGTTGGCCTGGTGCGGAACCAGCCAATTGACATCAGACAAGGAAACGCCAGCCTGTTCGCAGACTTGATTGGCCGAAGCGGCCAGAGAAGTAACAGCCAGCTTGAACACAGCCTGACCGTCCATGCGCAGGAAGGGATCACCCACAACCTGTCCGTGCGAGACATTGCCTGCCGCACACAAAATACCCATTTGACTGCCATCTGCATTGAGCTGAGCGGCCAAAATACCGGGTTCATCACTGGCTTGCAGAACCACAGCGCCCGCACCGTCGCCAAACAGGACGCAGGTAGAACGGTCGTTCCAGTCCAGGATGCTGGAGAACACTTCGGCACCGATGACCAGCGCGTTGCGCGCACGGCCGGCCTTGATCATGGCATCGGCGGTCGTCAGTGCATAGACAAAGCCGCTGCACACCGCTTGTACGTCGTACGCGGCAGCGCCCTTGTTGCCCAGCTCGGCTTGCACCAGACACGCCGTGCTGGGGAAAACGTAATCAGGCGTGGACGTAGCCACCACAATCAGATCCAGATCCTGAGCAGCAACGCCTGCATCCTCCAGCGCCTGGCGCGCAGCCTGTGTTGCCAAATGGCTGGTACGGACACCGGGATCGGCAAGATGACGCTGGTGAATACCGGTACGCTCGACAATCCACTGATCGGAGGTTTCGATACCCTTTTGAGCCAGCTCGACCGCTAGATCATCGTTAGACACAATCCGAGGAGGCAGGTAGCCGCCTGTACCGATAATCTTGGCAAATATCGTCATTTTATGTTCCCGATCAAGCCCGTTCTTATGAGGACGAGGGCTCTGAAGTATGGCGTGTATCAGGTTCGCCGCTTTGCTCTTCATGCAAGCTCACACTTTGCATGATGCGCTCGACTGCCTGGCTGGTGCCGCTAAGCAGACCATTGAGCACCGCACCGCGGGCCCGCTGCAAAGCATAACCGAAAGCGTAGGCATCGGCAGAACCATGACTCTTGATAACAATACCGCGTAAACCCAAAAGGGCCGCACCGTTATGACGGCGATTATCCACCCTGTCGCGGAAACGATTCAAGACAGGACGAGCCAGCAAAGCAGACACTTTGCTCAAGGGGTCACGGGTAAATTCGTCGCGCAGCATACTGCCGACCATCTTGGCCAGGCCCTCAATGGACTTGAGGACCACATTGCCCACGAAACCGTCACACACGACCACGTTGACGGTACCTTTGCAGATATCGTCACCTTCTACGTTGCCGTAAAAATTCAGTCCGCTGGAGCGCAACAGTTCAGCCGCCTTTTTGACGACCTCGTTGCCTTTGATGACCTCTTCCCCAATATTGAGCAAGCCCACGGTGGGACGCTCATGGCGATCCACGATACTGGCCAGGGCAGATCCCATAATGGCGAACTGCAACAGGTGTTCTGCGGAGCAATCCACATTGGCACCCAGGTCCAGCATGATCGTGGCCCCGCCCTTTTGGTTTGGGATGGACGTGGCAATGGCTGGGCGATCAATCCCATCCAGCGTTTTGAGTACGTAGCGCGAAATTGCCATCCAGGCGCCGGTATTGCCCGCAGAAATGCAGGCATCCGCCATCCCGTCCTTGACGGACTGAGCAGCCACTCGCATGGAGGAATCTTTTTTGCGGCGCAGGGCCACCTCGACCGAATCGGCCATGGTGACAACTTCGGATGCGGGAAGAATGTCGTACCAGGAAGTATCGACATTACCTTGCGCACGCAATGTTTGCTCGATGGCCGAAGGTTCGCCAACCAATAAGCAGTGCACATCCGGATGGCGCTTGGCAAAAAGCAGCGCCGCAGGGACAGTGACGGATAAACCGATATCGCCGCCCATGCAATCGATGGCAATACGTATTTTTTTGTTAGACATCAAGCATGCAACCTATGTTGCTTGCAACGACTAAGAGGTATTACTCGTCGTTCTTTGTTTTCAGCACTTTACGGCCACGATAGATGCCGTTGGGGCTGATGTGGTGACGCAGGTGCAATTCACCAGTCGTAGGCTCGATAGCCGTCGAAGGACCAGTAAGCGCGTCGTGCGAACGACGCATATTACGCCGGGACGGGCTCTTTTTATTCTGCTGAACAGCCATGATGACTCCTGTAGATGGACAACCCCGAATAAATGGGTGCAGCCCGAAAAATTAACGAATTAGTAACAAACAATCAAGACTTCTTGAGCGAACCCAGCGCAGCAAACGGAGATGGCCGCTCAAAGGCGGATTCATCCAGATCGTCTGACTTGGCTTGCATGGACAGCGACTGAGCGTCAGGACAAACCTCATGGCGCGGCACATAAGGCACGCTGAGAATCAGCTCATCCTCGACCAGCCCCAGGACATCCAACTGGCCTTCACACAAGATGCGATCAGGACCTTCCGTATCGTCATCATCCAGCTCCAGCTCTTCCTCGCTTGCCACAATCTGTACTTCGTTAGAAATATCGATGGGCCACTCAAAAGGCTTCACACAACGCTGGCATTCTAAAATGACACTACCTTTGGCCTGCACATGCACAAAACGACGCCGGGCAGAATCCTCCCGACCCGAAACACTCCAATCAATGCGTAAATCGCCTTGACCGGGCAAGTCGGACACAAGACGAGACAAATCTTTCACCAGCACCTGACCCGACATTTCCTGAGGGGCACGGGCTAGATTCAAGGTATCGATATACTGTGTCGTCATAAGTATGCTTAGGGCATCAAACCGCAGTCTTGCCAGGATTTGGATACCGCTTGTTTGTTTTGCTTGCTGTTTACCTGTTTCACTGCCTTGGTATCGCTTGGGTTGCTCTACCATTTTTTCTGGTACTGCTTTTTTCCTGCCCCTCGGCATTGAAGCGTGTAAAACACAGCCGGCAAACTACCAAGCTAGCCCACAACCATTTCAATAACGAAGAAAACATTAGATAATACCGTGCTAAGCACAAGACAGTCAAACCAAAGCACAGCCAAAACACACCATGCGTCTCATCCTTGCATCAAGCTCA
The DNA here is from genome assembly GCF_041521385.1 of Alcaligenes faecalis. Lineage (NCBI taxonomy): Bacteria > Pseudomonadati > Pseudomonadota > Betaproteobacteria > Burkholderiales > Alcaligenaceae > Alcaligenes > Alcaligenes faecalis. The sequence continues at coordinate 614,848 of NZ_CP168006.1, forward strand.
GTCTATCGCCGCGCTATGTTAGCGCGTTTGGGCTTGCCTTTCACCTGTCAGTCGCCAGACATTGACGAAGCCCCCCTTCCCGGAGAGGCTCCGGCCATGCTCAGCCTGCGTCTGGCGCGCGAAAAAGCCACCCGCATCAGCCAGCTAAACCCAGGCGCACTCGTGATTGGCTCCGATCAGGTCGCCACATCTGGCCAGGACGCCATCGGCAAGCCCGGAGACCACGCCGGCGCACAGAAACAACTGCGTCGCCTGAGCGGTCAACACATCGATTTCCATAGTGCCTTATGTGTAACGGATGGCCAGAAGTTTCTGTGTAGCGACATTGTTACCCATTGCCGTTTTCGCGCCTTAAGCGATGAGGAAATCGAGCATTACCTGCAACAGGAAAAGCCGTATGACACCGCCGGCAGTGCCAAGGCCGAAAGTCTGGGCATTGCCCTGATGGAGTCCATGCGCTCGGACGATCCGACCGCCATTATCGGCCTGCCCCTGATCGAGCTGTGTACCATGCTGCGGCACTTTGGCTTGAACCCCTTGCGCCCCAACCTTCTTACCCCTTCCGTTTAGGACCGATTCGCCATGCCCCAAGCCGCCCCCCTGCACCTGATCCCCGTAGGCTTAAGCGAGAGCCCGATCAGCGGCTGGCTGCCCGCCGACATCAAGGCACTGACCCGCGAACTGACTGTTTTCATTGCCGAGAACGCCAAAACCGCCCGCGCCTTTCTAAAACTGGTGGAGCCCGTGGTGCCTTTGCAGGAAATTACCATTCATACCCTGGACAAGCGCGGCAACAAACCTGGCGAGATACGCGAGTGGCTGAAAGCCGCCCTGCAAGGCCAGTCGATTGGCCTGGTGTCAGAAGCCGGCTGCCCTGCGGTAGCCGACCCCGGCGCGCTGGTGGTGGCCATGGCCCACGAAATGAAGATTCCCGTACGCCCGCACGTGGGCCCCTCTTCTATTTTGCTGAGCCTGATGGCCAGCGGCCTGGACGGCCAGCAGTTTGTATTCCACGGCTATGCACCCGTCGATGGCGGCGCACGCGCCAAGCAACTCAAGCAATGGGAAAACCAGTCCCAGACCTTAAAGCAAACTCAGATCCTGATCGAAACGCCTTACCGCAACCAGGCCATGTACAACACCCTGCTGCAATCTTTAAAACCCACAACACGCTTGTGCCTGGCTCGTGACCTGACCGGCTCGCGCGAATTGATCCAAACTGCCACAATTGAGCAATGGCGCGAACGCCAGCCGCCTGCCTTGGACAAAACCCCCTGTATTTTCCTGTTTCTGGCAGGCCGTTAAGATGAACCCCCTGTCTTCTCTTACGCCCACCTTGAAGCGCGGCTTTCAGATTGGCGTTCTCAGCCTGACAGCCCTGTTAGCCGCTTGTGGCAGTAGCGGCCCCTTCAAACTGGATGACAGCTACAGCGCACAGGGCCAAAACAGTCGCGTGCGCTATCTGGTCCTGCACTACACCGCAGGCGACCACGCCACGTCCCTAAAAGTGCTGACACAGCGCGATGTCAGCTCCCACTATCTGGTCAGTGACGAGCGCCGCCCCACCGTCTACCGTCTGGTTCCGGAGGAGCGCCGCGCCTGGCACGCTGGCTTGGGTTCCTGGTACGGTTTCACAGACCTGAACACGGGCTCTATTGGCATCGAAATCGTGAATATGGGGCGTTTGGCAGATGGCCGCTGGGCCCCGTATACATCCGGGCAGATTGAAGCAATCAAAGTACTGCTGAAAGATCTGGCTCAGCGCCATGGCGTGTCTGCCCGCAATATTATTGGCCACAGCGATGTGGCCCCGCAGCGCAAGCTGGACCCCGGCCCCCATTTTCCCTGGAAGGAACTGGCTCAAGCGGGCATAGGCCGCTGGTACAAGGAATCACAAGCCCGCGCACTACAAGCGCAGTACGCCACGCGCCCCCTGCCCTCTGCCGCACAAACCCAGGCTCTGCTGCGAAAGGCAGGCTACGAGACTCCGGACAGCGGGACGTTCGACAAGGCGACACAAAATGTGATCGCCGCCTTCCAGATGCACTACCGCCCCGCCCGCTATGACGGCATTCTGGATGCCGAAACAGCCGCCATTTTGCAAAGTCTGGATTGATAAAAAAACAGGTAATGGGCTAGTGCGCATTACCTGTTCTTCTTAATGCCCTGTCTTATTCAGGGCGGGCCAGCGACGCAGAATCAGCAGCCCCACCAGAACCAGACCATACACATAGACCTCCACCACATCATTCTTACCAGTCCGAATCAGATAAAAGTGCAGTATGGACAAGACTGCCGCCAGATACACCGTCTGATGCAAACGACTCCAGCCACGACCCAAACGCTTTTGCCAGCCATTCGTGGAGGTCAGTGTCAAGGCCAATAAAATCAGCACCGCCACCACACCAATAGCGATCAAGGGTCGCTGCACTACGTCCTGCCACATGGACAACCAGTCTCCCGAACGATCCCACCAGGCCCAGGCCAGCGTATGCAGGGCTGCATAAAAGAAACTGAACAAACCCAACATACGCCGCCAACGCACCAAAGCGGGTTGCGCCAGCAAACGCCGCACGGGGCTCAAGGCCAGGGTCAGCAATAACAGCACCAAGGCCCAGACTCCGCTGGAGCGCGTCAAGAACTCGGCGGGATTCGCGCTCAGGCCATTATTGAAACCCAGCCACACCCAGCGCGCAAAGGGAAACAAGCCCAGTACAAATACCAGCGGCTTGAGCCTGTCTAACTGTGCAGCCTTCCAGGTACCCATTAGTAATAACGCCTTAAATCCATATCGGCATACAAACCAGCCACATCGTCCGCATAGCCATTAAAAGGTAAGGTCGGCTTCTTGGTTGCAAAGAAACCCGAGCCGATGACACGCTCAGTGGCTTGACTCCATCGTGGATGTGGCACCTCAGGGTTCACATTGGCGTAAAACCCGTACTCATGGGGAGCCACCCTCATCCAGCTAGACTCGGGCATGGTGTCCGTCAGGGTAATTCGCACTAAGGACTTGGCCGACTTGAAACCATATTTCCACGGCACGATCAGCCGCACAGGCGCGCCGTTCTGAACAGGCAGGCTTTTTCCGTACAAGCCGGTGGCCAGCAAAGTCAAAGGATGCATGGCCTCATCCAGCCGCAACGCTTCCACGTAAGGCCAGTCCAAGATACGTGAGCGCAAACCCGGCATGGTTTCTGGATCTGCTGCCGTTTCAAACCGCACAAAACGTGCCGAGCCTTGGGGCGAGGCCTGTTTTAGCAGGGCCGACAAGGAATAGCCCACCCAAGGCACCACCATGGACCAGGCTTCCACACAACGCAGACGGTAGATACGCTCTTCCAAGGGGGCCAGCCTCAAGATCTGATCCATATCCAGCGTCAGCGGTTTGTTCACCAAACCATCGATCTGCAAAGTCCAGGGTTCCGTCTTGAACGTCCCCGAGTGACGAGCAGGATCTTCCTTACCCGTGCCAAATTCGTAGAAATTATTGTAGGTGGTGACATCGGACTCGCGGGTGGGCGTCTCGTCCAGCCTCCAACGCTGGGAAGGCGTAAACGACAAGGCTTGCCCCACCGCAATCGCCTGGGCCTGGCCCGGCAAGCTGGCCGCCAAGGCCAAAGCCCCCGGAGCCTGCAACAATAGGCGGCGGCGAGCCCGCCAGACCGACTCATCGGTAATTTCGGAGGGACGTATGGGCTGCGAGCGTGATTTGAACATTTCCATCTCCTTGAACCTACCTGGCAAGATGGCCGTCAAACCCGCTTGCCTTGTACTAAATACGTGTCAATACCCAATCGCGCATTTGCGCCACATTATCAACCATGACCGTGGGTTCAGCCTTGGCCAGGGTTTGGGGATCATGTGCGCCATACGTGACAGCGACACTATCCATACCTGCATTGGCTGCCATATGAATATCATGCACGGTATCACCAACCATCAAGACCTGCTCGGGCTCCAGCATCAACTCAGCCAGCAATTGATGCAGCATTTCGGGATCCGGCTTACTGCGTGTTTCGTCCGCACAACGGGTGGCATCAAAAAACGTACTGAGATTGACCTGATGCAACACTCTGTCCAGACCCTGACGACTTTTTCCCGTTGCTACACCTAAGGCAATCTGGCGACCGCGAAGTTCACCCATGAAAGGTAAAATTCCGTCAAAAAGCTTGATATGTGGGTCACGCTGCATGAAGTGATGGCGATATCGCTCCAGAAACAGGGGCATCTGCTCGGCAGTCAAATCCGGCACAGCACGATACAAGGCGCTTTCCAGCGACAAACCAATCACCCAGCTGGCTTGCTGAATAGAAGGTACAGGCAATTCCAGATCCGCACTGGCCAACTGAATAGAACTGGCAATTGAGTACGTTGAATCCATAACTGTGCCATCCCAATCAAACAGAACGGCGGCATAACGCGTCATAACGATTTCTCCAAACGCTCAAGAACGGCCTGACAGGCCGCTGGCAAAGCCGCCTCCAGAACCAGGGGCTGTCCAGTGACAGGATGATTGAACTCCAGGCGCCCCGAATGCAGAAACATGCGCTTGAAGCCCTGGCGGGCGAATTGATCGCGAATGGCGTCGTCGCCATACTTGTCGTCGCCCACAATCGGAAAGCCCGAATGGGCCAAATGAACCCGGATCTGGTGGGTGCGACCGGTTTTCAGCTCCGCCTGTACCAAGGTAAAGCGACCAAAGCGACGCTGCATGGTGATGATGGTATGCGCAGGCTTGCCAGTCAGGTCAACCTTGACGCGCCGCTCTCCACTGTCGGTCAGCCAGCGCAGCAAGGGGAAACGGATATGCTGACGATCGTTCACCCAATCGCCCTGCACCAGCGCCCAATAAAACTTGCGGGCACGGATTTCGCGGAACATATCATGCAGGCCAACCAGCGCAGCCCGGCGCTTGGCAATAATCAGCAAGCCGGAGGTATCACGATCCAGACGGTGAGCCAGCTCCAGGAAGGGTTCCTGGGGACGCGCGGCACGCAACTGCTCGATAACCCCAAAAGACACACCACTGCCACCATGCACGGCAACACCGGCGGGCTTGTCGATCACCATCATGTGCTCGTCCTCGAACACCACCGGAAAAACAGCGGCGGGAACATGACGAGGCTGCTCGGGCTCGGGCAGACGCAGGGGCGGAATCCGTACCATATCGCCGTCCTGCAAGCGGTAGTCACTGCTAATTCGACCTTTATTCACGCGCACCTGGCCGCCGCGGATCGCTTTGTAAATGTGGCTTTTTGGCACCCCTTTACATTCGCGTAACAAAAAATTATCTATACGCTGACCCGCCCGCGTTTCATCAATGCGTAATATTCGCACTTGAGGGGCTGATCTTTGTGATTCATGAGGTTTGCACATAACAAAAAGGGGCATATAATCGCTTCAGCCTATAGAAGCTGAGACTGGGTCCAGCGTAGAGATGCAAAGGGTGCGTCTCCGTTGGATAAGCAAGGACTGATAATTGTATCCTTGAGTTCCAGCTTCCGGGTCATAAGGTCGCCGGGGTGAGTCCGAAATAGCGAAAGTCGTGTGGCAAGAAGGCCCGCTTTCCAAGAAATGCTTTCCTCCCGCGTGCGGCGCTGAATTCCTGCACAGATTGTCCCGTTCTTTTGCACCAGCCGCATGATTTATGCGACTGCCGTTCCCCCAGCAATTTTATATTCGTCAAACACACACCGTGACTCTGACCCCCCTGCTGATTGAACTTCGCGCTTTGGCGCGACTCGTGCCTCCCAGACTATAAGCCGGTAGGCCGATTTTGCCTGCCTGCACCAAACTGATGCAGCTATAGCGCCACACACTTGTGACCCGTGGTCGTGCGCCGAGAATATTTCGGTGCGCCATGACAACGGAGATCCACACTCATGAAACGCATGTTGTTCAATGCGACGCATCAAGAAGAACTACGCGTCGCCATTGTCGACGGTCAAAAACTCATTGACCTCGACATCGAAACAGCCGGACGCGAACAGCGCAAAGGCAATATCTACAAAGGGGTCATCACCCGCATTGAACCCGGCCTGGAAGCCTGCTTTGTCAGTTACGGCGAAGAGCGTCACGGCTTTCTGCCTTTCAAGGAAGTCGCTCGCAGCTACTTCAAGGAAGGGGTTGATGTACGTAGCGCCCGCATCCAGGACGCCCTGGTGGAAGGTCAGGAACTGATCATCCAGGTTGAAAAAGAAGAGCGTGGCAACAAGGGCGCTGCCCTGACCACCTTCATTTCCCTGGCAGGCCGCTATCTGGTTCTGATGCCCAACAACCCCCGTGGGGGTGGCGTATCGCGTCGCGTTGAAGGCGAAGACCGCCAGGAACTGCGCGAAGCCATGGACCAGTTGGACATCCCGCAGGGCATGAGCATCATCGCCCGCACCGCAGGCATCGGCCGCAGCGTCGAAGAACTGCAGTGGGACCTGAACTATCTGATGCAGTTGTGGACCGCCATTGACGGCGCTGCCCGCGACAATGCTGCCCCTATTCTGATTTATCTGGAATCCAGCCTGGTTATCCGGGCAATCCGCGATTACTTCTCGCCCGATATTGGCGAGATCCTGATCGACACGGATGAAATTCACGAGCAGGCCGCCGCTTTCATGAGCGTGGTCATGCCCGACAATCTGCATCGCGTGAAGATGTACCGCGATGACATCCCCTTGTTCTCGCGCTTTCAGATCGAACACCAGATTGAAACCGCCTACTCGCGTACGGTGCAATTGCCGTCGGGCGGTGCCGTCGTTATCGACCACACCGAGGCCTTGGTTGCCATTGACGTGAACTCGGCCCGCTCCACGCGTGGCGCCGACATTGAAGAAACCGCCTTGCGCACCAACCAGGAAGCCGCCGATGAAGTAGCCCGCCAGTTGCGTTTGCGTGACCTGGGTGGTCTGATTGTTATCGACTTTATCGATATGGAAGACAGCAAGAACCAGCGTGCTGTCGAACAACGCCTGCGTGATGCCCTGCATCTGGATCGCGCCCGCGTCCAGATGGGCAAGATCTCGCGCTTTGGCCTGATGGAACTGTCCCGTCAACGCCTGCGCCCGGCCCTGAACGAAGGCTCCCACATTACTTGCCCACGATGCACTGGCACTGGCGTGATTCGCGATGCCGAATCCAGCGCCCTGCACGTACTGCGTCTGCTGCAAGAAGAAGCCATGAAGGAAGGCACAGCCGCCCTGCACGCTCAGGTGCCGGTGGATGTGGCGACCTTCCTGCTGAACGAAAAACGCGCTGATATCACCAAGATTGAGTCGCGTCTGAATATTGCCTTGATCCTGATTCCCAACAAGAATCTGGAAACCCCGCACCACATCATCGAACGCCTGCGCCACGACGACCCACGTCTGGACGAACTGCGCAGCAGCTACGAACTGGTTCAGCAGCCTGAACAGCAAGACAGCCTGGTGCCGCACCGCAGCCACGACATCAAGCCTCGTCCAGAAGCCCTGGTCAAGAGCACCACACCGGCCCAGCCAGCTCCCATGAGCAAGCCCGCTGCAGCCGCCAGCCCCACTGCCAGCGACAACAAACCCAGCCTGCTCAAACGTGTGCTGAACTGGTTGTCCGGCTCACCCGCCGAACCCGTAGCCGAAACCACCAAATCCGAAGGCAGCAAATCTTCCTCCGGTCGCCGCCAAGGCCGTCCAGGCCAATCCAATGGTGGACGTGGCCAAGGTGGACGTGGCCGTCGCCAGTCCAACCGCCCGGAAGCGGCTCAGGAAGAGAAAGCCAGCACGGAAAGCACCGGCGGTAATAGCCGAGGTCGCCGCCGTAACGCCTCGGCTAATAACGAAACCGCGTCGGGAACCCCACAAAGCACCAACACCACAACGACGTCTAGCACCACCGAGGAAGGCGGCAGCAACAACCGCAACCCACGTAACCGCCGTGGCCGTGGCGGTCGTCAACGCCGTGAAGAAAGCAGCGCAGAAAACGTCGAGTCGAACAAAGACCTCACCAGCACAGAAGCCCAGCCCGAACAGGCTGTTGTTGCCAGCATCGCTGCAGCCTCTGCAGTTGCCACCGCCAAGCAAGAAGCACAAAAACGTGTTGAACCGCTCGCTGAGGCCGACAACACCGATACCGGCGATAACTCGGATACTGAAACGGACGAAAACAGCGAGAACAGCACCCTGGATCCAGAGCGCAAACGTCGTCGCCGTCGTAGCCGCCGCGGTCGTCGCAACACGGACGCCAACGCAGTGGCCGAAAACGAAGAGACCAACGAAGAAGGCAATACCAATGCCTACGTTGCTCACGCAACACCCAGCTTTAACCCCGCTGCCTTGGACGCACAGAAACAAACCGCTGCCCAAAACGCAGCAGCCGAGCCTGAACAGCACCAAGCAGCCGTAGAGGCACCAGCAGCCCAAGAAGCCGCTCCTGTCGCCGTAGAGACCGCTCAGGAAGCCCCTGCCGCTGCCCAAGTTGCACAACAAGCTCAAGAAGTCACGACGACCCAGGCAACCGCTGTTAACACCGAACCAGCCCAGGAAGAAGTAGCCACTCCAGCCGTTCTGGCCGCAGTTGCTCCAGAGGCTCCTGCCGCAGAAGAAACCGTTGCTCCTGTGCAAGCAGAAGCGGCTGCCGAACCTGCCAAAGCGGAAAGCTCCGAAGCCCAAGCCAAGGCCGTAGAAACAGCCGCAGCGCCTGCAGAAACCCAAGCCCCAGCAGAAACCCCTGCCGTTGAAGCCGCTCCAGTGGAAACTGCAGCCGTAGAAACCGCTACTGCCCAGGAAGAAGTTGCTGCTCCAGCCGCTCAGGCCGAGGTCGCTCCAGAAGCTCCTGCTGCTGAAGAAGCTGTTGCTCCTGCGCAAGCAGAAGTTGCTACCGAACCAGCCAAAGCAGAAGTCACCGAAGCTCAAGCTGAAGCCGTGGAAACAGCTGCTACTCCCGCAGAAGCACAACCTGCAGTTGAAGCCTCGGCCGTTGAAGCCACTCCAGTGGAAACCACAACTGTAGAGACTCACGTTGAGACTCAAACGACTGCTGCTGCAAAAGCCCCTGCTGCCGAACAAGCACAGAAGCCCGCAGCCGCCCCTCTGGAAGCCGTGCTGAACGCAGCGGGCATCGAACTGGTGGAAACCGTTCGCTCGGCCACACAGGACGACTACCAGCCCGCACCAGTGCGCCTGGGTCGCCCACGCAAGCAACGTGCTGCAGAAACCGAGAACAGCGAACCGCTGCAACAGGTCGAAACGCAGTAAACAGCTAGACTAAAAACGCCACCCACAAGGGTGGCGTTTTTTTATGCCTATCCGTATCCACAAAGAGTAGTCACCTGGGCCCTTTCTCCTTCCCCACTAATCCCCAGCCTCTCCAAAAAGTCACTATTCTCTTTCACCCAAACCTAGCCTGGTCCCGCCTACTGCAGCTTCAGGGTCGGCATTAAACCCATCCTAGTCCTAGCCTTAGCCTCAAGTCTATAACTCTTCCAACCTCAGCAGCAGACAAGGCGAAATACAGAAATAAAGAGGAAAAACAAAGCTGAAACCAATAGCGCAAAAAACGTGCGCACACTCTCCACCGAACGATATATAGGTCCTAGGGCAGGACAAGTGCAGGCGCAGGTGCAGACAGCAGATACAGTCCTCTATTTGAGCCCTCTGCGATATTCCTTTTTTCTTGGGGTGGGGGGAGTACGGCCCGGGGGCGAGTCAGGGCTTTGGCCGCGGGCCGTACTCCCCCCACTCCAAGAAAACCAAGCCAATCTCGCCCTGAAGTCTCAAGCAAGAAGCGAACGCATCAATAGCACAAGCCCCTCTGCAAAATCCCCAAACCACAGCAGGCAATAAAAAAACGCCACCTGAACCCAGATGGCGTTTTTCCCTAAGCTTCAAGCTGTGGCAATCAAGGATGACGCGACACCGCCTCAGCGGGTTGACGAGTCAACAAAGCCAGCAACTCCGCCAGTTCACGCTGCAACTCGCGACGATCCACCACCATATCGATCGCCCCCTTCTCCAGCAAAAACTCGGCACGCTGGAAACCTTCAGGCAGCTTCTCGCGCACAGTCTGCTCAATCACACGAGGACCGGCAAAACCGATCAAGGCATTAGGCTCGGCAATCACCACATCGCCCATAAAAGCGAAACTGGCCGACACACCGCCCATGGTTGGATCAGTCAGGATGCTGATGAACGGCAAACCCGCCTCGGACAACTCCGCCAAAATAGCCGTGGTCTTGGCCATCTGCATCAGAGAGAACAAGCTCTCCTGCATACGCGCCCCACCCGAAGCGGCCACGCAAATAAAAGGACTACGGTTGGCAATCGCTGCCTGCACACCTCGTGTGAAACGCTCACCCACCACCGAACCCATGGAACCGGCCATGTATTCAAACTCGAAGCAGGCCACCACCGCAGGCACGGACAAAATTGTGCCGCTCATGACCACCATGGCTTCGGTTTCGCCCGTCTGCTTGGCTGCCTCGGAAACACGCTCGGTGTACTTGCGAGAATCGCGAAACTTCAAGGGATCCATAGGACGGGTGTTGGAACCAATCTCGGTCTGGCCTTCGGGGTCCAGCAAGGATTTGATCCGGCCACGCGCACCAATACGCATGTGATGGCTGCACTTGGGGCAGACATTCAAGGTTGCCTGAAGATCTTCCTTGTAGAGCACAGACTCACACGACGGACATTTCACCCACAGCCCTTCGGGAACGCGACGACTGCTTTCGGGGTTACGGTTAATTCGCGGCGGGAGTATTTTCTCGATCCAGCTCATTGTTAGATCCTGTTTTCGCCTGGCCGGCACCCGGCCCACCAAGCTCTTTATTCTGAAAAAAAGCGCCTGTTCCTAAAGAACAGGCAGATGATTCTATACGCGGAATAGGTATTTAGGCTAATTATCCAGCGCCTGCCGTATCTGTGCGAGCCATTGACTGGCCGCTGCAACCGCTGCTGCATCCTTATCCTTTTGCTCTTTGCCAGCGTTCTCCTGCACGGCCTGCTCCATGGTCTGGATCAGCTTGGAGCCAATAACAACCGCATCCGCGCTACGAGAGATGGCTTTGGCGCTTTGCGCATCACGAATCCCAAAACCCACTCCGACCGGAATTTTGACGTGCTGACGAATGCGCTGCAAGTGGTGTTCCACATCCGCCACATCAATCTGGGCCGAACCGGTCACCCCTTTCAGGGATACATAATACACATAGCCTTGTGCCAACTCGGCCACCTTGGCAATGCGCTCATCCGTGGAAGTGGGTGAAAGCAAGAAAATGGTATCCACGCCCTGCTCAGTCAGCAAACGGGTGAAATCCTCGGACTCTTCAGGCGGATAATCCACCGTCAATACACCGTCCACACCGGCCTTGCCCGCCATCACGGCAAACTCGGCCTGGCCGATACGTTCGATAGGATTGGCGTACCCCATCAGCACTACCGGCGTTTCCTCGTCGATCAGGCGAAACTGCTGCACAATCTCCAGCACTTTACGCAGGCCCACACCACGGCTGATAGCCCGTTCAGCGGCTTGCTGAATCACCGGGCCATCGGCCGTGGGATCAGAAAACGGTACACCCAATTCAATGACATCTGCCCCGGCCTGTCGCAAGGCATGCATCAAGGCTACGGTAGCGGGCACCGAAGGGTCACCGGCCGTAATATAAGGCACCAGGGCACAGCGCCCGTTCAAACCTTCAAACGTCTTTTTCAGACGCACATTACTCGACATATCAGTTCCCGATTGCTTACAGAGTCAAGCCGCCGTACTCGGCGACCGTGTGCATGTCCTTGTCGCCACGACCGGACAAGCTAACCAGGATGATTTTATCCTTGGGCAAAGTCGGAGCCATACGAACTGCATGAGCCAGCGCGTGCGAGGACTCCAGCGCGGGCATGATGCCTTCAATGCGGCAGCAATCGTGAAACGCTTTCAGGGCGTCTTCATCGGTGCAGGTGGCGTATTGCGCGCGGCCACAATCTTTCAGCCAGGCGTGCTCGGGACCCACACCTGGGTAATCCAGGCCAGCCGACACCGAGTGCGTAGGCATGACGTTGCCGTCATCGTCCTGCAGCACATAGGTACGGTTACCGTGCAGCACACCCACCAGGCCCTTGTTCAGGGAGGCCGAGTGCTCCAGCGTATCCAGACCGCGGCCAGCCGCTTCCACACCGATCAACTCCACATCCTTGTGCTCGATGTAGGGGTAGAAAATGCCCATGGCATTGGAACCACCGCCCACCGACGCCAAGACGTAGTCAGGCTGACGACCGGCGTCCTGAGGCATTTGCTCCACGCACTCGTCACCGATCACGCATTGGAAGTCGCGCACCATCATCGGGTAAGGATGAGGACCAGCCACCGTGCCAATGATGTAGAAGGTATTGCTGATATTGGTGACCCAGTCGCGCATGGCTTCGTTCAGCGCGTCTTTCAGGGTGCGCGAACCGGATTCCACGGGCACAACCGTTGCACCCAGCAACTTCATGCGGTACACGTTGGAAGCCTGACGACGCACGTCCTCGCTACCCATGTAGACCACACATTCCAGACCATAACGGGCGGCGACCGTCGCTGTTGCCACGCCGTGCTGGCCTGCACCGGTTTCAGCAATGATGCGTGGCTTGCCCATACGGCGAGCCAGCAAAATCTGACCGATACAGTTGTTGATCTTGTGTGCGCCAGTGTGATTGAGATCTTCGCGCTTGAACCAGATCTGAGCTCCACCTAGTTGTTCCGACCATCGACGGGCATGGTACACGGGGCTGGGACGACCGACAAAATGCTTGAGTTCGTAGTGAAACTCGCGCAGAAACTCAGGATCGTTCCGATACTGTTCATAGGCCGCTTTCAACTCGTCCAGGGCGTGGACCAGCGTTTCAGCGACAAACGAACCACCAAACTGACCAAAATGTCCATCCGGGTCGGGCAAGGTATAGGTTTTCAAAGCTCGCTCTCTTGATTGACAAGAACAATCGCGGGCACAGCGCCCGCGAGGTTTAGGTTTACCGATTTTAGCAGTTCAGGACGCATAGCGGCGGGCGCTAACGCCCGATAACTCGTTCAAGGCCGCTAAAGCCTTTTGAATTTGCTCGCCATCACGCACCTCAATGGTAAATATCATGCGCGTCAGCGAGCGGCGACTCAAGGTGTTGATACCCGTTACGTTCAAGCGCAGGCGGGCAAATACCTCGGACAGATCTCGCAACAGGCTGGGATGCTCCTGAGCCTCAATCGCCAGATCCACCGGATATTGAGTATCCCCTGTATCGCCCCAATCAACGCTAATAGCCCTTTCAGGCTGTCGGTTAGCCAGCTCCTGGTAGGACTTGCAGTCGGCACGGTGTATGGACACACCCCGGCCACGAGTCACAAAACCGGCAATCAGATCAGGCGGTGCGGGGCGACAGCAACGGGCCAATTGTGTCATCAAGGAATCCACACCCACCACCAGCACGCCGCTCTTGCCGGTTTTGGAAACACTTTCCCTAGCCGCACCAAACACGCGCTGTACAGGTTCTTCTTCCTGCACGTCCTCGCGGAACAGGGCATCCACCTGACGCAGGCTGAACTCATCCTTGGCTACGGCGACGTACAAGTCATCCGCCTTGGCAAAGCCCAACTGTTGCGCCATCTGCTCCAGGTTCACGGCCGTGCGGCCCAAGCGTTGCAACTCTTTTTCGACCATGCTCTGGCCCTGGGAGATACGCTGCTGCAGTTCAATCGCGTTGAACCAGGCGCGCACCTTGGAGCGCGAGCGCGGGCTGGCCAAAAAGCCCAACTGCACATTCAACCAGTCACGCGATGGTCCGCCGGATTTGGCCGCCACAATCTCGACAGTCTGGCCGGTCGACAAACGCGTGGACAAAGGCACCATCTGCCCGTCAACCCGTGCCCCCCGACAACGGTGGCCCAGATCGGTATGCAGATAGTAGGCAAAGTCCACCGGCGTCGCCCCCACAGGCAATTCAATAACCCGGGCCTGCGGCGTCAGCACATAAATATGCTCGTCTTCCTGCGCCTTCAAAGGGCGAGCAACAGACGGCTTTTTGCTGACAACAGTCTCCGCTGCCACTTGCGAGGCGGTATCCTTGCTGCTGTCTACTCGCGGGCCGGAGTCAGTCGCATTCGAGGTGGACGCCTCCCTGTCCCAGGCCAGCAACTGACGCATCCAGGCAATCTTTCTGTCATCCTCACCATCGGCTGTCTGCTGACCGCCTTGCGCACCGGCCTCCTTGTAACGCCAGTGAGCGGCCATCCCGTACTCCGCAAACTGGTGCATATCACGCGTACGGATCTGGATTTCAAAGCAACGCCCCTGCGCATCCGCAATGACGGTATGCAAGGAACGATAACCGTTGGGTTTAGGGCGGGAGATGTAATCGTCAAACTCCTCGGGCACCGGCGTCCACAAGGAATGCACCACAGCCAGCGTGTGATAGCAACTGCGCTCATCCTCAACAATGACGCGCAAGGCCCTCAGATCAAATAACTGATCGAAATCCAGATGCTTGTTGCGCATCTTGTTCCAGATGCTGAAGATATGCTTGGGCCGGCCAGAGACCTCGGCCACGATATGCTCGCGTTTCAAGGCCGCCAGCAACTGGTCGCGCACCTGACTGATCAGGGTTTCACGCTCCACGCGCTTGTCTTCCAACTGACTGGCAATACGTTTGTAAACCTCGGGATTCAGAAAACGAAAAGCCAGATCCTCCATTTCCCACTTGATCTGCCAAATCCCCAAGCGGTTCGCCAGCGGCGTATACAACTCCAGCGTTTCGCGCGCGAACTCTACCGGGCAGACATTCTTGGACTGCCGGTACCAGCGCAAGGACTGCAGGCGCGAGGCCAGACGCATCAGTACGATGCGCAAATCGGCCGCCATTGCCAGCAGCATCTTGCGCTTCATTTCTTTCTGATCGCCCCCGCCCGTCTGCTCCTTGGCCTGACCTGTCAGCGAGCCCAGACGGTACAAGGCACGTGAGCCACGCACCAGCGTCATGACTTCGGCCCCAAAGGCCTTTTGAACCGGGTCCTGCTTGACCTCCGGCCCGGGGGCAGGGGTGACGGCCAGCAAGGCGCTGGCACGGGTTTGTGCGTCCACACCCAAGCCAGCCAAAATAAGTGCTACCTGAGCACAATGGCTATCCAAGGGTTCACCGGTACTTCCGGCCAGATCCAGCAAAATAGGCCCCGCCCAGTCGGCAGCCGCCTGCAATAGCGTACGCCCTGCTTCATCCAGTCCGTGGCTGGCTTGCGCGAACCATTGAGGATTGAAGGCCGACTCGGCCATAGGGGGAGAAGCGGTGTGATTCATGTGAATTACGTCGATGTGGCCACTCAGCACTGAGGTGGCTCTCTATACTGTAAACGCTAGTCTATCACCGCGAGTAAGAGCCTATGAGTCTGAACACATGCCGCCAGCTTCTGTTGATTTGGCACTCCCGTACCGGCGCAGCCCGGCAATTGGCCGAACAGGCCGAAGAAGGTGCGCAGGAGGTGCTCAAAGAGCTGGGCGAGACAGAGCGTGTCTGTATCAAACGCTTGCATTGCGATCAGGTACAAGCACAGGATTTGCGCAATTCCCACGCGTATCTGTTCTGCGCCCCCGAGAATCTGGCCAGCCTGAGCGGCGCCATGAAAGAGTGTCTGGACCGAAACTACTACGAAGTGCTGGATCAACTCAATGGCCGCCCCTACTCTGCCTTGATCAGCGCGGGCAGCGACGGACAAGGTGCGCAACGGCAACTGGAGCGGATTTGTACCGGCTGGCGGCTGGAGCTGGCCGCCCCGACCCGGATCTTCAATTTCCACGCCCAGACGCCAGAAAGCATTCTGGCACCCAAGACCTTGAACGAAGAGCAAATGGCCCAGGCTCGGGAAGCCGGTGGGCATCTGGCGGCACTGCTGTGTCTATGAAAAAGCCCTTTGCGTGTGCAAAGGGCTTTCATTCAACTTTTTGTGCTACGGCTTTGTCGCTTTAAAGCCATACTGGACACCTGAAATCACGCGCTTCACTGACTACAGCACCCTTGGCCCCTGACTACCACTTGGCTCAAGCAGCAAGGTAATCCAGAAAGAAATACCCGGCTCTTACGCCGGCGGCAACTGAAAAACCTGCCGCAAATACGCCAGATACGCCGGATCATCACACATGGTCTTTTCCGGAGCATCGGACACTTTTGCAACGGGCTGCCCATTGCAACGCACCATCTTCATGACGATCTGCAAGGGCTCATGGCCCAGGTCATTGGTCAGGTTGGTGCCAATCCCGAAGGACACCTTGCAGCGGCCGGCAAAACGCAAGGCCAGCTCTATGGCCTTGGGAATAGTCAAGCCATCAGAGAACACCAAAGTCTTGGTACGCGGATCGGTACGGTTGGCCTGATAGTGCGCCAGCAAGCGTTCGCCCCAGATGAAAGGATCGCCCGAGTCGTGACGAGCACCGTCAAACAGCTTGCAAAAGTACATATCAAAGTCGCGCAGAAAGGCATCCATGCCGTAAACATCCGACAAGGCAATGCCCAGATCACCGCGATATTCCTTAGCCCATACTTCCAGGGCAAAAATCTGCGAATCACGCAAACGAGGACCCAAGGCCTGACAAGCCTGCAAGTATTCGTGACCCATGGTGCCCAGCGGCGTCACCCCATACTTCATGGCCAGCCAGACGTTGCTGGTGCCCGCAAAGTGTGGCTTCATCTGCTCGATCATGGTGGTGACCACTTCTTCGTGCCACTGCTTGGAAAAGCGGCGGCGCGTGCCGTAATCCGCCACACGGAAGTCGCTCAGGGCCGGATCATCCACCACCAGACGCATCTTGGACTGCAGACGCTCGCGTCCTTCCGCCCATTGTGGCTGTGGACATTCATTGCGAAAGTAGACCTCGTTCACAATGGCCAGCACCGGGATCTCGAACAGAATCGTGTGCAGCCAGGGGCCTTGGACCGAAATTTCGATCTCGCCGGGTACAGCCCCGGCCTGCACCTGGATACAACGCTCGGGCAGATGAAACAGGCCCAGAAAATCGACGAAATCGCTTTTGATAAAACGCAGGCTGCGCAGATAATCCAGTTCGGCGTCTGAAAAACGCAACTGGCACAGCGCATGAATTTCCGCCCGGATCTCGTCCAGATACTGGCTTAAATTAATATTGGGAGTGCGGCATTTATAGCGATACTCCACGTGCGCAGCCGGGAAATGATGCAAGACAACCTGCATCATGGAAAACTTGTACAGGTCTGTATCAAGTAAAGAGGTAATGATCATCACAAACCTACCGATTTTGATTGCGCAACCATAGCACGGGCGTCAGTTCTTGCGTACCGCTATCTAGCAAGTGAGCTATTGCGCCATCTCAATAAGCAAGATGCTGAATATTCGTTAAAATCGAAAGATTCGATTTAAATCCCATTTCTATCGTTCAGGCCCTGTGCGTTGTCGCGCACCCCCTCCACGGCCCTTTGCCGTGACTGACCGCCTTAGCGATACCGCAGGAGTGTTACTGAAATGACCCACGTCGTCACCGAAAACTGTATCAAGTGCAAATTCACCGATTGTGTGGATGTGTGCCCCGTCGACTGTTTTCGTGAAGGCCCGAACTTTCTGGTGATTGACCCGGACGAGTGCATTGACTGCGCCGTCTGTATTCCCGAATGCCCGGCCAATGCCATTTTTGCTGAAGAAGATGTACCGCAGGATCAAGTTCACTTCATCGAACTGAATGCTGAACTGACCCCTGTCTTTGGCAGCATCAACCGCTCCAAGAAACCGCTGGAAGAGGCGGACGACTGGAACGGTGTGGAGAACAAACTACAGTATCTGGAGCGCTAAGTCCTTAGCTCACTCTATACAGGCCCGACCCAGTGGCTGCGATTCTACCCAGCCACTCTTGCGCCCAATCTCGCCTTTTGATAAAAAAACCTGCCGCATCGCAGCAAGGGAAAATCCCAAGACCAGAGGAACAGCAAACATCGTATTGTTTCCCACAAGGAAATAAGCCTATACATTCCTCTGTATATCAAATCAGGCAACACCAAGGCGCACTCTATGCTTTACGATCTGCACGAACTTCAGCGGTCCTTTCTGGCCCCGCTGGCTGCCTTTACCGGCACCAGCTCTCAATGGTTCTCCAACCCCTACAGTCCACTGGCCTATACCCCCCTGTCGCGCCAACTGGCGGCGGCCTCTGAACTGGTACACCGTATCGGCAAGGATTACGAAAAGCCGGCCTGGGGGCTTGGCGAAACCCAGATTGACGGCCAGACCGTCGCTGTACAGGAGGTCGAACACCTGAGCAAACCTTTCTGTAGGCTGATCCACTTCAAGCGTGATCATCCCAAAGCCGATCAGGACCCCACGATCTTGCTAGTCGCCCCCCTGTCCGGCCACCACGCCACCTTGCTGCGTGAAACCGTACGTGCGCTGCTGCCCGATCACTCGGTTTATGTCACCGACTGGATTGATGCCCGCATGGTGCCCCGCTCGGCTGGCCCCTTCCATCTGGACGACTATGTCCTGTATGTGCAGGAATTCATCCAGGTGCTGGGCCCAAAAGTGCACGTCATGTCGGTTTGCCAGCCCACGGTGCCAGTATTGGCTGCCGTATCGCTGATGGCAAGCCGTCGCTCGGCCGTGATGCCGCGCAGCATGATCATGATGGGTGGCCCCATCGACACCCGTCAATCGCCTACCGAGGTGAACCGTCTGGCCACCACCAAGTCCTACTCCTGGTTTGAGAACAATCTGATTCATCGCGTGCCAACCAAATACCCCGGTGCTCACCGTCGTGTGTACCCCGGCTTTTTGCAGCATGCTGGTTTTGTAGCCATGAATCCGGATCGTCACGTCAGCTCGCACTACGACTTTTATCAGCACCTGATCAAGGGTGATGATGACGACGCCCAAGCACATCGCCGCTTCTACGACGAATACAATGCCGTGCTGGACATGCCTGCCGAGTTCTATCTGGACACCATTCGCATTGTGTTCCAGGAACACCGCCTGCCCAAAGGCCAATGGCACGTGCATGGCAAACAAGTCCGCCCCCAGGATATTGATGGCGTGGCCTTGTTTACCATTGAGGGCGAACTGGACGATATCTCCGGCCAGGGTCAGACCCACTCGGCTCAAGGACTGTGCTCAAAAATCGCCCCTGAGCTCAAGCAGCAATTCACCGCGCCCAACTGTGGCCATTACGGGATTTTCTCCGGAAGCCGCTGGCGCACGCTGATCTGTCCTAAAATCAGGGACTTCATCCGTCAGCACAACTGATATTTGGCTTACGCCGTTTCTGACGGGGCCAGATGGCCCCGTTTTTGCATTCATGTCCGACACCCTCATACGGCGCATTGACGCCCTGCTCCCTCAAACCCAGTGCACCCGCTGTGGTTACGATGCCTGTCTGCCCTACGCCCAAGCCATTGCGCTTGAAGGCGAGGCGATCAACCGCTGCCCGCCCGGCGGTCAGCAAGGCGTCCAGGCCCTGGCCGAACTGCTGGGTCGTGAGGCCCTGCCCCTGGACCCGTCCTGTGGGGAATTTACCGGCCCCAGCCGCGCAGTAATCATTGAAGAACACTGTATTGGTTGCACGCTCTGTATCCAGGCCTGTCCGGTGGATGCCATTATTGGTGCCAACAAGCTGATGCACACCGTACTGGCCGACCGCTGCACTGGCTGCGAGCTCTGCGTGCCGCCCTGTCCGGTGGACTGCATCAGCATGATCCCTACCGATGAGTGGAGCGGCGAGCAGGCCATACAGGCTCGCCTGGACACAGAACAACGCCGCGACCGCCTGCTGGCCCGACACCAGGAAAGCTCGGATCTGGCTGCCCGTACCCTGGCGAATAAACCCGTCCTGGCCAACTCGGCCGATCAGGCCGATAAACGCGAGGCATCCATTGCCTCTGCCCTGGCCCGCGCCCGTGCGCGACGCGCCAGCAAGACTACAAGCGAAACCACGCCATGAACGCTGCCAAGCGCCACGAGATTTTCAGCCGTTTTCAGGCCGCCAACCCCAAGCCCACGACCGAACTGGAATACGCCGATACCTTTCAACTGCTGATTGCAGTGATCCTGTCGGCCCAGGCCACAGACCGTTCCGTGAATCTGGCTACCGCCCGTTTCTTCCCGGAACATGGCACGCCGGAAGGGATTCTGGCCATGGGTGAGGAGGGTCTGCGAGAAGCCATCAAGACCATTGGCCTGTACAAGACCAAAGCGGCCAACGTCATCAAGACCTGTCGTATTTTGCTGGAACAGCATCAAGGCCAGGTCCCCTGTGACCGCGCAGCACTGGAGGCCCTTCCAGGGGTAGGACGCAAAACTGCCAACGTGGTTTTGAACACCGCTTTTGGCCTGCCCACCATTGCCGTGGATACCCATATTTTCCGCGTTGCCAATCGCACCGGCATTGCCCCAGGCAAAAACGTGGTTGAAGTGGAAAAGAAGCTGGAGAAAGTGATCCCCAAGCCCTTTTTGCTGGACGCTCACCACTGGCTGATTTTGCATGGTCGCTACATCTGTGTCGCCCGCAAACCCAAGTGCCCCCAGTGTGGAATTTCAGATTTGTGCGACTTCAAACCGAAAACCGTTAACACTTAAGTAACACATACCCGGTTTAACAACATTTGTTTACTAAACAGTGCATTAAACCGAACCATCCTATGACAAACCCGCATAGTCTTGCTTGGTCGGCGCTTCCATACTGAAACGCATGAAGGACTCTGCCTCAAGTTTGCTGGCGGCGGAAGCACCGCAGTCAGTGGTAAAGGACGCGTAACGGGTGCCTGCGCCGACCAGCCAACGTACAGGCCCATATTGACGCCTTACGACAAGGAGTATTCTCATGACACGGGCTGCCCTGGATATTGAGAATCTGTACGCTTGGCAACGAGAGTTTCCGCTCTTGCGTGGATTGAATTTGCAGGTTGCTGCGGGCGAGATCTGCACCGTGCTGAGCCGCAACCGGGCCGGCCGCAGCGCCATGCTACGCGCCATCGTGGGTTTGACGGATAGCCGCCGCGGTTCCATCCGTATTCAAGGTACTGAAACCATACACCTGAACCAACACCAGCTAGCAGACCTGGGGGTGGGCTACAGCCCTTACGAACAAAGCATTTTTACCGGTCTGAGCTGCGAGGAAAACCTCCTGCTGCCACCCGCCATAGGCACCGCCCTGGGTGGCGGTATGTCGCTGGTGCAGATCTATGAGCTTTTACCCAGCCTGGAGCAACGGCGTCACCACATGGCCACCCAGCTCTCCACTGGCGAGCAAAAAATACTGGCCATTGCACGCTTGCTGCGCACGGGTGTGAATCTGCTGCTTCTGGACAAGGTATCCGAGGGCCTGGCCCCAGTGCAGGCCCAGACACTAAGCAAATTGATCTGCACGCTGCGCAATGAGGGCTACACCATTGTGCTGGCCGAGCAATGCACGCCGTTCTCGGCAGAATTTAGCGATCAGTTTCATGTACTGGAACAAGGGCAAATTATCGAGCGATTCGATCGTCGTGAATTAAGCCATAAATACGAGGCTCTGCACGCACTCTTGAATGTATGAGGCTTTGTGACTCTTCAAGTGCCAAATCTGCTTGCTCCCCCTGCCTGTCCTTGTCGGCAGGCGCAGGATCCACATAAGCCGACTTTCCGAAGACGACGAAACCGCTCTGAAATACCCGGACAAGCTCCAAGGTTTTCCATTTCCGGACTGTTACCAGGTGATGCAAAAAACAGACATAGTGCCGAAATTCACCCGGCATGAAGTCTGCTTACTTGATCTACAACAAGGTCAGGCGGCCAACTACCTCTGAAGCTTGCTTTGGATCAAATCTGCGGGCCCAGCCCTCATGCACTCTGTAGACTTTACACCCCCCCTACGGAGTCACTATGAAAGCCCGCCACTTGTTTCCCGGTCTACACCTGTCCTTGCTCGCGGTAGGACTGGCTGCTGTTTTGTACGCGCCTCAAGGCCAAACACACGAAGCGGGCGATTTCTTGCTTAAAGGTGGTGTGACCTGGGTCTCTCCAAAATCCAATAACGGTTCGGTTGCCAATGGCACCGTGGATTTGGACGTCGGTAATAATGCCCGCCCCAGCTTCTCGCTGACTTACATGGCGACACGCAATATCGGTATTGAACTGCTGGGCGCTTTCCCCTTCCAACACAATATCGACAGCAACCTGGGCCGTATCGGCAAGACCAAGCACCTGCCCCCAACCCTGAGTCTGCAATACCATTTCCTGCCTGACAGCGACTTCCAACCCTATGTGGGCGTAGGCGTGAACTACACCATGTTCTTCGATACCGAATCGCGCGGTGCTCTGGCGGGTTCCGACCTGAAGCTGAAAAACAGTTGGGGTTTTGCCGCCCAGGTCGGCGTAGATTACAAACTGGACAAGAACTGGTTCCTGAATGCCGATGTACGCTACATCAGCATCCGCCCAGACGTGAAACTGAACGGTCAGTCCATTGGCAAAGCCAAGCTGGACCCCGTGGTTGCCACCATCGGGGTCGGCTACCGCTTCTAAGCCGTCGCCTCTTCCTGCTCGCGTTTGCCCTGCCCCAAGCCCAGATAGCTTTCTATCACTCGGGGATTATGAGCCAGGTCAGACGCGGGCCCTTGCAGCACCACATCCCCCGTCTCCAGCACATAACCGTAATCAGCCACTTGTAAAGCGGCGCGTGCATTTTGCTCGACCAGCAAGATAGCCACACCGGTACTGCGCAGTCGGGCGATGATCATGAAGATCTCCCGCACCACACGCGGCGCCAGACCCAGACTGGGTTCATCGAGCATCAGCACTTTGGGTTGCGCCATCAAGGCACGGCCTACGGCCAGCATCTGCCGCTCCCCACCTGACAAGGTCCCTGCCAACTGCGTACGACGCTCTTTCAAGCGTGGAAACAAGGTATAGACCTTGTCCATGGTGTCGCGCCAACCGGGGTGGCGGGCACGATACAGGCGGAAACCGCCCAGCAGCAGATTATCTTCCACCGTCATGCTGCCAAACAGCTCGCGGCGTTCTGGCACCAGGGAAATACCGGCCGCCACGCGACGCTCCACTTCCCAGTGACTGATCTCCTGCCCTTCGTACTGCACCGAGCCTGTGCTGCGGCCCACGCTGGGCAAAGAGCCCATCATGGAATTGAGCAAAGTGGACTTGCCTGCGCCGTTGGCGCCGATCACCGTTACAATGCTGCCCGCCCGAACGTCCAGGCTGGCTCCCGTCACGGCGGTGACTTTGCCGTACTGAGCGGCCAGATTGTCTACTTTCAGGATGATGTCTTTCGATTGTGCCGAACTCATAACGCTGCTCCTGCCGAGGCGGGCTCATTGACCGGATCCAGATCCAGGTCGTCATCAATACCACCCAGGTAGGCTTCCAGCACGGCTGGATTTTCCTGAATTTCCTTGGGCAAACCTTCGGCCAACTTGGTGCCAAAATCCATGACAACCAGCTTGTCCGTCAAATTCATGACAAAGTCCATGTCATGCTCAACCAGCAAAATGCTCATGCCTTCGCTACGCAACTGATCCAGCACCTTGGCCAGCTCCTGCTTTTCCTTGTAGCGCAAGCCAGCCGCCGGCTCGTCCAGCAGCAAGAGCAGCGGATCGGAAGCCAGCGCACGGGCAATTTCCAGAATACGCTGCTGACCCAGAGCCAGATTGCCGGCTTCTTCGTACAGGTAATCACCCAGGCCCACGCGCTGCAGTTGAACAGCCGCTTCGTGCAACAGCTCGGCTTCGCTACGACGCTCGGTATGCAGGACGGCGGACACCACACCGACATTGCGACGCAAGTGCGCGCCCAACGCCACGTTTTCCAGAACCGTCATCGTAGGCAGCAACTGTACGTGCTGGAAGGTACGGCCCACGCCCAGACGAGAAATCTCGCGTGCAGGTTTGCCATCAATCCGTTGACCCAGAAAGCTGACTTGACCGCTGGTGGCCGACAGCACGCCCGTAATCAGGTTGAAGGTCGTGCTCTTGCCCGCGCCGTTAGGACCGATCAGGCCCATGATCTGACCTGCATTCAAGGTGAAACTGATGTCGTTCACGGCCACCAGACCACCGAACTCCTTACGGATCTTGTTCACTTCCAGAACCAGCGAACCGGCCTGGGGACGCTCGCGCTGAGGCAGGGCCTCGGCTTGCGCAGGAGCCGCCTGTTTGCGCTTCTGTGCACCGAAGACCTGTTCCCAAGCCTTGTGCAAAATGGGCCACAGACCGTCGCGAGCGTATTGCAGAATCAGCACCATCAAGATACCGAAAACGATCAGCTCGAAGTTGATGTCGGTATTGAGCAACTTGGGCAACCAGTTCTGCAACTGGTCTTTCAGGCTCAGCACCAGAGCCGAACCCAACACAGCACCCCACACACTGCCTGCCCCACCCAGCACGGCCATGAACAGGTATTCAATACCGTAGTTCAGACCAAATGGGCTGGGAGAGACCGCGCGTTGGTAGTGGGCGTACAACCAGCCCGACACGCAAGCCAGCAAGGCAGCGTAAACAAACACGATGACCTTGTAATTGGCCATGTTCACGCCAAAGGACTCAGCCATGCCACTGCCGTGTTTCAGAGCGCGAATGGCACGTCCTGGACGGGAGTTCAGCAAATTGCGTGTCCCCCACATGGCCAGCAAGGCAAAGGCCCAGATCAGGTAGTAAATATCCCGGCCCGAGGACAGAGACATACCGAAGAACTCCAAAGGAGCAATACCGGAAATACCATCGTACTGCCCCAGGAACTCCAGGTTGCCGAACAGGTAGTACAAGGCCAGCCCCCAGGCCAAGGTACACAGGGGCAGGAAGTGACCCGACAAGCGTAGTGTGATCGCACCCAGAATGTAGGCCACCATCATGGTAATGGCGATACCAATCAACAGATTGAACCAGGGCGACCAGCCCAGGCGAGCCGTCAGGTACGCCGTGGTGTAGGCACCCAGGCCCACAAATGCAGCCTGACCAAACGAAGTCAAACCACCCACGCCAGTCAACAGCACCAGACCCAGAACAACCAGACTGGTCAGGCCAATATAGTTAAGCTGGGTAATCCAGAATTCGGGCGTTGCGCCCAACTGCGGCAAAACCAATAGAACCGCAATAAACAATAGCGTCAGCCAGTGTCTCATGTGATTTACTCCTCATCATCCACGTGCTTGCTACCGAAGGAGCGCCACAACAACACCGGTATCACCATGGTAAATACAATAACTTCTTTGTAGGCACTGGCCCAGAAAGAGGAAAACGCTTCCAGAACCCCCAGGAACAAGGCGCCCAGCAGCGTGACGGGGTAACTGATCAAACCACCGAAAATCGCCGCCACAAACCCTTTCAAGCCGATCAAAAAGCCGGTGTCGTAGTAGATGGTCGTCACAGGAGCGATCAGCATGCCGGACAAGGCGCCAATCGCTGCCGCCAGGGTGAAGGTCAGAGAACCGGACATATTGGTGCTGATACCCACCAGACGGGCACCACGACGGTTCACCGCTGTTGCACGCAAGGCGCGACCATACAGGGTCTTACCGAAAAAGCCCCACAAGGCCAGAATCAGCAGCACGCAAGCGCCCATCACAAAGAAGGTCTGTGCGGACCAGCTTACTGCGCCCAGGGACACTTCCCCTTCCATGAAGGGAGGCGTACGCCAGCCTTCCGGACCGAAGAACACCAGACCCAAACCCGTCAGCGCAAAGTGCACGGCGACCGAGGTAATCAGCAGCACCAACACACTGGCTTCGGCGATAGGTTGGTAGACCAGGCGATAGACCATAGGGCCTAGAGGAATCACAACCGCCAGCGAGAAGAGCACGGCCACCCACAAAGGCAGCTCCGAGCTGACAATGGCTGGAGCGGCAAAATAAACCGCGACGGGAATCACGATATTGACCAGAAACTTGCGTGGCATACCTGCCAGGCTGCGGCTGCGCAAAGCAGAGAGCAGCTCCAGCAAGAACACCAGAGCACCGGCGATCAATAACAAAATAACGGTTCCCGGCATGCGGCCATTGACCACGAAGGCCAAGGTCAAGGCGCCAAAGGTAACAAACTCACCTTGTGGAATAAAAATGACGCGGGTAACCAGGAAAACCAGAACCAGGGCGAGCCCGAGCAAAGCATAGATGGCGCCATTCAATATGCCATCCTGCAACAAAATCAAAGCAATGGTGGTATCCATGTCGGACAACATCCTGTACAACAAAAAGGGCAAAGGGCTTACGGCAAACGCAGGCCTGTAGCGGGAACGGGCACCAGGGTCCTCAGGCACCCGCCTTGGAAAAAACCGGCTTGGGAGCCGGTTTTTGCCTGTCAGATATTACAGATCAGGCTGATATGTCCATTTACCGTCAACCACTTTCACAATCACGTGGGCACGTTTGTCCAAACCTGCGTGGTCCGTGGCAGACATATTGAACACACCTTGGGACGCGGCCAGCTCTTTGGTCTGCTCCAGAGCGTCACGCAAAGCGGCACGAAACTCGGGAGTACCTGGTTTGGCACCGGACTTCAGGGCTTCTGGAATGGCTTCGGTCACGAGCAAACCAGCATCCCACATATGACCGCCGAAGGTGTTGATGGAGCCAGCACCATACTTGGCTTCGTATTTTTCCTTGTACTCCATGGCGGTCTTTTTCACCGTGCTGCTGTCAGGCAGTTGCTCGGCAACCAGCAAAGGACCGGCTGGCAAGATCATGTCGTTACAGTCTTTGCCACATACACGCAGCACGTCGCTGTTGGCCGCACCGTGTGTCTGGTAAATGATGCCGGCGTAGCCACGGCCTTTCAGTTCACGCTGAGGCAAGGCCACCGGCGTGCCGGAACCAGCGATCAAAATGGCGTCAGGCTTGGTGCCCAGCAGCTTGAGGACCTGACCGGTCACACTGGTGTCGTTACGGCCATAACGCTCGGCGCCCAGCACTTTAATGCCCTTGGCTTGAGCCGCCTCGGTAATCACATTCAGCCAGCCATCGCCGTAGGCGTCGTTATAGCCAATAAAGCCCAGGGTCTTGACGTTTTGCTTGACCATGGCCTCTGCCAAGGCACCGGCCATCAACTGGTCGTTCTGGGGAGTTTTGAATACCCAGGTACGAGCACCTTCAACAGGCTCAACAATCTTGGCGTTGGCAGCCACGCTGATCATGGGTGTCTTGGTTTCGCCCGCAACGTCTACCATGGCCAAAGAACCCGGTGTCACGGACGTGCCGATCACCACATCCACTTTGTCGTCCGTAATCAGCTTGCGCATATTGCGTACGGCCACCGTGGTATCGGTGGCATCGTCCAGAACGATGTATTCGATTTTCTGGCCGGCCACTTCAGTAGGCAACAGGCTGACTGTATTGCGCTCGGGAATACCCAGCGAGGCCGCCGGTCCTGTCGCTGCCACCGTCACACCCACTTTGATCTGCGCAGACACGGCTACGGGCAGACTCAAAGCCAGGGCTGCAGCCAATGTCGTCAGACGACCAGTAGTAATGCAGTTCATCCTTTTCTCCCAATATTTGTTCGTTGTTGTGGACCGACTTCACGGTCAAAAAAATCGTAATACAGATAATCACCAGCAGATACCAGAAACGTATCAAGTCACGCGAATTTCAGATATTGGTGTTTACCTTAAATATTAAAAGTTTAAATAGTGCACTAACTAAAGTGATAGCTCACTAAGTATGTGCCCTGCCCCCCTGTTTTCTTGACTGGGCCGTCAGGACAAGCAGCACTTTGGAACCCTCTGTTCCAAACGCACTCTAATTGTCGATTACTATGTAGGACTGCGCCTCTTGTAGGCATTGATCTGTTTTTCATAAGGCAGCACACGTGGAAAAAGTACGTAAAACCGAAGCCGAGTGGCGCGCCCAACTCAGCCCCGAAGAATTCTATGTCACGCGTCAGAAAGGGACAGAACGCGCCTTTACCGGCCGCTACTGGGATACCACCACACCCGGCATTTATCGCTGTGTGGGCTGCGGCACCCCCCTGTTTGCCTCAGACACCAAGTTTGACGCCGGTTGCGGCTGGCCCAGCTACTTCACCCCCCTGAACCCGGACAATGTGCGCGAGGAACTGGATACCAGCCACGGCATGCGCCGCACCGAAGTGCTGTGCAATGTCTGCGATGCTCATTTGGGCCACGTCTTTGAAGACGGCCCCCCACCCACTGGGCTACGATATTGCATTAACTCCTTATCCATGACCTTTGAACCTGACGCATGAAGAAGCTTTTATTTGATCTGTTCCCGCTCGTTCTGTTTTTTCTGGCGTTTCGCTTCTCCGACATCTATGTGGCAACCGGCGTGGCCATGGCCGCCTCGGTATTGCAGATACTCTGGTTAAAACTCACCAGCAAGGCAATCGAGACCTCGCACTGGATCAATCTGGCCGTCATTGTGGTCTTTGGCGGTGCCACCCTGTTTTTCCACAATGATGTCTTCATCCGCTGGAAACCCACGGTGCTGTACTGGATCTTTGCGCTGGTGCTGCTGGGCGGACGCTATCTGATGCATCGCAACCTGATGCAAAAATTCATGGGTACCCATCTGGTATTGCCCGGCCATGTTTGGGACAAATTAAACCTGGTCTGGGCAAGCTTTTTCGTCGCCATGGGCCTGGTCAATCTGTACGTCGCCTTCTCGGGCCACTTTACCGAATCCCAATGGGTCAACTTCAAGGCCTTTGGCCTGCTGGGTTTGATGCTGGTGTTTGTCGTTGCCCAATCCTTGTGGCTGGGCCGCTACCTGCAAGACTCTTCCGACAACCCCACTCCCCCAAAATCTTGATTTCGCCATGACAGACGCACTTGCTTCCCTGATTCACGAACGGCTCCAGACACTGGAACCCTCGGAACTGGACATCATCAATGAATCCCATCTGCATGCTGGTCACGCTGGCGCTCAAGGGGGCGCCAGTCACTTTCGGGTGATTATCGCCTCGAAACAATTTGATGGAATTTCAACACTGGCACGACACAGACTTGTGTATGATCGCGTCCACGATCTAATGCCTTTCCCGATTCACGCCTTGGCTATTCAAGCCAAAATCACCGCTTAAGGATGCTCATGAAACGTATTGCCGCATTTGCCCTGACCTGCGCTATGGCTGCTCCCGTCTATGCACAGACGATTGCCACCGTAAACGGCAAAAACCTCACGCAAAAAGACCTGGATCAGTTCGTCGCCGTTCTGGTCGAGCAAGGCGCCAAGGATTCGCCCGAGCTGCGTGAGCAAGTCAAACAGGAAATGGTCAACCGTCTGGCCGTGGTGCAAGCCGCAGAAAAAGCCGGTATCGACAAGACCAATCAGGTCCAGCAAGAGCTGGAACTGGCCCGCCAGAGCATTCTGGTCCGTGCCTTGATGGCTGATTACCTGAAAAAGAACCCGGTTACCGACGCCGACCTGACCAAGGAATACAACACCATCAAGGCGATGGAAGAAGGTCAGCAGGAATACAAGGTGCGCCACATTCTGGTCAAGGACGAAGCCGCTGCCAAAGACCTGCTGGCCAAGATCAAGTCCAAGAAAGTCAGCTTTGCGGATGCCGCCAAGAAAGACTCCATCGACACCGGTAGCGGCCAGCAAGGCGGCGATCTGGGCTGGGCGCCTAGCTCCACCTACGTACCTGAGTTCGCTCAGGCTGTAGAAAAAATGAAAAAAGGCGAGCTGAGCGCCGCCCCTGTACAGTCGCAGTTTGGCTGGCACATCATCCAGGTGGACGATGCTCGTCCTGTTACCTTCCCGGCCATGGCTGAAGTCAAGCCTCAGTTGGAAGAAATGATGCGTCAGCGCAAGCTGGCCGAGTACCAACAGAAAATCCTGAAAGAAGCCAACATCAAGTAATGGTGTTGAAGGCTGCGTTATCTGCTTGATAAAACGGCCTACCTTCCAGAAAAACAAATAGGGCGCCTCAAGGGCGCCCTATTTGTTTATCGTGAAGATCGTTCACTAACGGTCGTTCATGCGGTGATTAACAGCCCAGATCACTGCCGAATCACTACCAAATCACTACCAGAACCATTCAACACACATTTAAAAAAGCCGTGTGTGCTTAACGCAGCGCCTAAAAAGCTAAAAACAGCGATTAAGTCAAATGTCCTGCTCAATCATGGCCCCTTGGCAACAAAGTTAAGCCTGCAGCAAGCCACCAGGACTTCACTTCTCACTCGGTGCTATTCACCCGCCAATAAAGCCAGAAACTGGGCTTCGTCCAAAATAGTCACGCCTAATTCCTGCGCCTTGCTCAGCTTGGAGCCGGCCTCTGCCCCCGCCAGTACATAAGCGGTCTTTTTGGAGACCGAGCCACTGGCCTTGCCCCCTGCCTCCAATACACGGCGCGTAGCTTCGTCACGGCTCATGCTGGGTAAGGTACCCGTGATGACGACCGTTTTGCCCGCCAGCGGTAAATTAGCGTTATTGGCACGGGCTTGCGCCTGTTGAGGTGTCACCCCAGCCGCCAGCAAATCATCCAGGGCTTCACGATTATGCGGCTCCTGAAAGAAGTGGCGTACAGAAGCGGCTACAACCGGGCCTACCTCATTGACTTGCAACAGCGCCTCTTCCTCCGCCTGCTCCAAAGCCTGCAAGGAGCCAAAATGCTGCGCCAGATCGCGTGCCGTGGTCTCGCCTACATGACGAATACCCAGGGCATAAATCAGGCGATTCAAGGCTGGCTCACGCACTTTGTCGATCGCCTCGATCAAGTTCTCTGCCGACTTGCGCCCCATGCGCTCGAGCAGCACCAGTTTTTCGACTTTCAGTTTGAAGATGTCGGCCAAGGTATGGACCAGCCCTGTCTCCACGAGCTGATCCACCAGTTTTTCACCTAACCCCTCAATATCCAGAGCCTTACGACTGGCGGCGTGAATCAGGGTTTGCTTGCGCTGGGCAGGACAAATCAGACCACCCGTACAACGCCAGGCAGACTCCCCTTCCAGACGCTCCAGAGCAGAGTGACAAGCGGGGCACTCCTTGACCATCTCGAAAGGCACACTGCCTTCAGGGCGCTGCTCCAGTACCACGGCGACCACCTCAGGGATCACATCACCGGCACGACGAACAACAACGGTATCGCCTGCGCGTACATCTTTGCGACGTACTTCGTCTTCGTTGTGCAAGGTAGCATTGGTGACCGTGACACCGCCCACAAAGACCGGCTTCAAACGCGCAACTGGCGTGACCACACCCGTGCGGCCCACTTGAAACTCGATGCTTTCCACACGCGTCATTTCTTCCTGCGCGGGGAATTTATGAGCAACGGCAAAGCGCGGCGCTCGGGCCACATAGCCCAGGACACGTTGCGCGGCCAGGGAGTTGACCTTGTACACCACACCGTCAATTTCAAAGGGCAAACCGGGACGACGTTGCTGAGTTTCACCATAGAAATCCAGCAGACCCTGCACGCCCTTGACGACTTTGCGGTCGCGGCTCAAGGGCATGCCCAGGCTTTCCAGCCAGTCCATCATGCCCGATTGGGTATCACGGGGCAGCGCATCACCAGTAGGCTCTGCAAACAAGATACTTTGCGGCTGATTCACGGCTGGCAGAGGGCTGACCTCACCCCAGCCATAGGCAAAAAAGCGCAAGGGCCGTTTCGCGGTAATTTTGGGGTCCAACTGACGCAAGCTGCCTGCAGCCGCATTGCGCGGATTCACAAATACCTTTTCGCCACGCTTGGTCTGGTTCTCGTTCAGGCGTTCAAAGTCTGCCCGATTCATCAGAACCTCGCCTCGCACTTCCAGCACGGCGGGCAATTGTGCCGCATCGCCGCGCAAGCGCAAAGGAATGGATTTGATAGTACGAATATTGCTGGTGACGTCCTCGCCCGTGGTGCCATCACCACGCGTCGATGCCTGTACCAACAGACCTTGTTCATAGCGCAGGCTGATCGCCAAACCATCAAACTTGTACTCGGCCAGATAATCTACCCGGCGGTCCAGCCCGACCACACCCGCGTCGACCAGGGTATCGGCGACACGTTTATCGAAAGCCTGCACTTCCTCGTCATCAAAGGCATTACCCAGGGACAGCATGGGAACCGCGTGCTGAACCGTGTCAAAGCCATCCAGAGGCGCTGCACCCACGCGCTGCGTGGGTGAGTCTGGGGTAATCCATTCCGGGTGCTCGGCTTCCAGCGCCAGCAGCTCGTTCATCAATGCGTCGTATTGTGCGTCCGAAATGCTGGGCGCATCCTGAACGTAATAGGCCCAGTTATGCTGGGCCAGTTCCTCATGTAACTGCTGTACTCGCTTCAAACTCACGAAAAAATCCTGCCTGTACGTTCCTGGCCTGCCGTAAAGCCGGCCTGCTCCAGGCGTTCGTACAGATTGCTTAGTTGCTCATCAATGTTTTGATCGGTGCTCTCAGGCAAGGGGCGCCCCTGGTCATCCAGCACGACACCGTCCAGACGGCTGGCCAGATCACGGGCCACCGTTGCCATACGGCTAAAGGCATGATCGTCCGCCGGGCTGTTGGGCAAGTCCAGCAGCAAGTCGATACGCTCAATACTGGCCGACTGGATCTCATTGGGTTGGACGCCATCAAACATGGCAGTGAAACGGGGTTGGCCCGAATCCGCCAGCCAGGCCAGTTGCCGGCCAAAGGGCAGAAAACCAGCATCCTTGACCATCTGGATCACGGATGCAGCCGGCATGGGGCCAGGCAAACGCACTGACACCCCCACCAACGCATCCAGATCGGCGCAAGTATTGTCCAGAGCCGCCGCACGACGCAGCACGTCATCCTGTTCAGGCCCTTC
Organism: Alcaligenes faecalis; assembly: GCF_041521385.1. Lineage (NCBI taxonomy): Bacteria > Pseudomonadati > Pseudomonadota > Betaproteobacteria > Burkholderiales > Alcaligenaceae > Alcaligenes > Alcaligenes faecalis. The sequence continues at coordinate 647,559 of NZ_CP168006.1, forward strand.
CACCGAACCATCAAATTGTTGTGCCAACGCTTGCGCAGCCATCCAGACCTGAGACCACTCGATTGCCGACAAGGGACCGCTGCGATTAGCGAGCAAAACAGCAATCTGCATGCTGGCGTAGGACTCGCCCGAACGCAAACGCGCACGATGCCCGCCCCCCTCACATTCAGCAAAATAGCGCACAGGCTTGGCGCCGGTACGCGAGATAGACTGCAAGGCCTGGGCCAGGTCCTGAGCATCCACCGGCTGGCTGAAACCAAGGTCAATGACCGCCTCGGTGGTGCAGTCGGCCTCGGCGGCATCGTGCTCGCTGCCAGCAGCAGCCGTAGAGTCACCGCCGCGCGTCATGCTGGGCTCTCGACGCTCCAGCTCGGTGAGCTGGTTCATCAAGGGATCCGTATCCCCATCTGGAAATTGGCTTTGCATCTGCTGGCGCACTCGGCGGTCTTGCCACCAGTTAAAGACCACCACGAGCAAGATGAGCAAAATGCCCAATAGAATCAGTGCGATTTGCAAATCACTCATTGTCAGTTCCGTCGAATCAACACTAGCGGATTAAAAAAAACAGGCTTACACGCTGCTCATTTGCATGGCAGCGTCTACGTCCACTGCCACAATTCGGGATACACCTTGCTCTTGCATCGTGACCCCGATCAGTTGTTTGGCCATTTGCATGGCAATTTTATTGTGAGAAATAAACAAAAACTGGGTTTGGTCGCTCATGCTGGCCACCAGATTGGCATAGCGTTCGGTATTTGCATCATCCAGTGGTGCATCCACCTCGTCCAGCAAACAAAAAGGGGCAGGATTCAGTTTGAAGAAGGCAAAAACCAGCGCCGTCGCCGTCAATGCTTTTTCACCACCAGAGAGCAAATGAATCGTGCTATTGCGTTTTCCTGGTGGCTGAGCCATGACCTGCACCCCAGCTTCCAGCACTTCATCGCCCACCATCGTCAGTTTAGCCTCTCCACCACCAAATAGCCTTGGAAAAAGCTCGCCAAAATGCTGATTAACGATGTTGAATGTTTCCATGAGCAACTGACGCGTCTCGCGATCAATCTTGCGAATCGCATCTTCCAGGGTTTCAATGGCATCACTCAAATCTGTATGCTGGGCATCCAGATAAGTCTTGCGTTCCTGCGCGGTCGTCAGCTCTTCAAGGGCCGCCAGATTCACCGGCCCCAAGCTTTCGATCTGGCGCGAGATACGCTGCACTTCGGACTGCAACCAACCCACGCGCTGCCACTCCGGTGTTTTTTCCTGTAACAAGCTCCACAGTTCAGCGCGATTTACCTTTCTGCTGTCCAACTGTTCAGCAAACTGTTCGACCGCCAGACGCGACGCTTGTTCCTGCAACTGTAACTGGGTGACTTGTTCGCGCAAGGGCCCCAGATTCTTTTCGTGCTCGACACGGGCCTGTTCATGCTCGCGCAATTGCGCGGCCAGTGTATCGAGCTGGATCTTTGCCAAACGGACCGCTTCTTCGCGTTCAGCACGCAATTCCAGCGCATCTTGCAAACCCGCTTGCGCGGCGGATGCATCCAGGTCCAGCAACTCGCCTTGCAGTCCCTCCAACTGACCTGCTGTGCGCTGTGCCTGCTCCTGTGCCAGGGTCAGATTGCGCTCCAGTTCGGCCATACGCTGCACCAAGGCGCGTTCGGCAAACTGGGCATCGTGCACAGCACGTTCGCGCTCGTGGACAGTGCGACGGGCTTGTTCGGCCAGCTCGGCGCCCTTCTCGCCTTCCATCTGCGCTTGGGCAAATACCCCCTGATGCTCGGCCAGTTCTTCGTCCAGCGTTTCAAAGCGGGCCTCGAATTCCTCGCGGTTTGCCTGCAGCTCTTCGCGCTGTACTGCCAGTTCTTCCAGCTCTTCGTTGATGCGGCTACCGCGCTCTTGCGATTGCTGCGCTTGCTGAGCCAGCTTGGAGTGCTCCAGTTGCACATCATGCATACGAGCCGTCAGTTCGCCCACCCGAGCTCGGGCGGGAACCAGACCGTTACGCACGTGTTGCAAGGCCATTTCGGCCTGGGTACTGGTATGCCCCAGCTCATCCACAATCAGTTGAGCACCACGCAGCTCTCGCTCCAGATGAGCAATTTCCTGCTGACGGGCCAGCATCCCGGCTTGCTCAGAGTCCGGCGCATAAAAACGAATGCTGTGCTTGTCCACCAAATGGCCGTCACGCACCACAATCGCCATTTGATCGGTCAGTTGCTCGCGCAGGCTCAGGGCCTGCTTCAAGTCTTGGCAAACATAGACCTGGTGCAACCAGTCGTCCAGCAAGCGGCGCAAGCCACCTTCCTGCTGTCGCAGCACCGAGCTCAGCAAGGGCAAATCCAGGGCAGGCTTGGCCGGCGCCCCCGCGTCGGGCAACTGATAAAAACTTAAACGGGCAGGCGGTACATCGCTGGCAAAAGCGGCTGCCATATCCAGACGACGCAGCTCCAAAGCCGTCATGCGCTCGCGCAGCACGGCTTCCAGGGCGGTTTCCCAGCCCTTTTCCACGTCCAGGCCTTGCCAAAGACGCTTCATGCTCTCCAGCCCGTGCTTGGCCAGCCAGGGTTCCAGCGTTCCCTTGCGCGCCACGTCTTCCTGCAAACGACTCAAGGCCTGATGGCGCGCTTCCAGGCGAGCCATATCCTGCCCGCCTTGCAAGGCTTGTTCCTGCGCTTTCCTGCGATCTTCTTCCAGTCGAGGAAGCTGGGCTTCCAGGTGCTGCAAATGTTCCTGGGCTTGCTGCAACTGGCTTTGCAGCATGTTTAAATCGCCCTGCAAGCGTTCCAGGTTGTCCGGGTCCGGAGCATTGAGTTCACGCAGTTCCTGTTTTAAACGTTCCTGACGTTGCTCCACGCTTTGAATCTGGCGGTCGGCATCACGTTGCGATTGCGCAGCCAAGGCCAGGTTCTGCTCCAGCCGCGCCAAGGCCATCCGCATTTCGTCCCGCCGCTGGGCGTGTTCACGTACACGCTGCTCCAGATCGGGCAAGGCTCCTTGCGCCTCTTCCAGCAGAATCTGTAACTCTTCCAGCTTTACTGCCGCTTCTTCGCGCTGCTGCTCACTGTTTTCCAGTTCTTGCTGGCAATGCTCTTGTTGTTCAATCCAGTCCTGTTGCTGTTGTTCCAGTTGCTCACGGCGCTGCGCCATGCGGCTGCGCGAATCCAGCACGTGGCGGATTTCCGCCTCCAGGCTGGACACTTGGGAACCGGCCTCATATAACTGGCTTTGCGCCTGATGCAAAGCATCCCCGGCCTGCAAATGCGCTTGTCGCTGCGACTCCAATGCAGACTCGGTATGCCGCAAGCCGGCAATCGATTCTTCCAGTTTGGTCTGAGCTTGCTCAATCGCCAGGAAACGGGTTTTTTGATCGCCCTGCGCATTGGACTCTTTCAGCAGCCACAGCAGGTTTTGCTTGAGTTCGCCATCTTGCTGCAAATCGCGATACTGACGCGCTACTTCGGCCTGCGCCTGCAATTTCTCCAATTGCGCATCCAGTTCTCTTTGTATGTCCTCCACACGCAGCAGGTTTTCGCGGGTATCGCGCAAGCGGCTTTCTGTTTCGCGGCGACGCTCCTTGTAACGCGATACACCTGCCGCCTCTTCCAGAAACACGCGCAGTTCTTCGGGCTTGGCCTCGATCAGGCGGTTGATCATGCCCTGCCCAATGATGGCATAACCACGCGCCCCCAGGCCCGTGCCTAAAAAAATGTCGTGAATGTCGCGCCGACGCACGGCCTGATTATTCAGAAAATAGCTGCTGGTTCCGTCCCGGCTCAGGACACGCCGTACCGAGATCTCGGCATAGGTGCTCCACTGGCCCGAGGCCCGCCCCTCAGAATTATCGAAAACCAGCTCAACCGATGCCCGCCCCGCCGGTTTGCGTTGCGAAGAGCCATTGAAAATCACGTCCTGCATGGACTCGCCACGCAGCTCGGAAGCTTTGCTCTCGCCCAGCACCCAGCGCACCGCATCGATGATGTTCGATTTCCCACAGCCATTAGGCCCGACAACGCCCACCAACTGACTGGGAGTTGGAATGGAGGTCGGGTCCACAAAGGATTTGAAACCAGCAAGTTTGATCTGGGTTAGACGCACAGGGTAGAAATCAGCTCAGAAAAGACCAATTTGAACAGGCGCGCAGGCGCATCTTGATCTGCCTGGCACCGCGAGTCGTATGATACCGCAGCACCCGGCACCCACAGCAAAACACGCCAAAAAACAAATGAAAACCACGGCCCGGCCACTGAGATGATAAGGCAGTAAACTCCCTCTGATCGTCAAGCCCTGTTTACCCTGCGTAGCAAGCAAGGCCGCCGTGTCAGACAAGCCCTTTACAATCAGGTTTTGGCGGCACCCGCCCGACCCAAAAATTCGAGCAGACAAACATATGCAATGAATTTCTGATACCACTGCTCCCGCAGTCCCTGTTATTCTTGCTCCCCATCTCTGTTCGTAAATTTCGCACCGGTACAGGTTTTTCAGGAAAACCGTGGTGAGCAGCCCCTGGCCAGCTCGTCCTGCCTGATACTTGGCCTAGATTCGTGCTTTGCAGCCACCATACTGTTTTCAGAAAGCACACGCATTCGGAATGTATTTTGAATAAAGGATTTTATCTGGTCATGGCCGCGCAGGCATTGTCATCAGTTGCTGACAATGCCTTGCTGATTGCCGCTATCGCCCTGATTGCAGATCTGCACGGACCTATCTGGATGGTCCCTATGATGAAATGGTGGTTTGCGCTGTCTTACGTCCTATTGGCCGCATTTGTAGGCGCGTTTGCTGACTCGTACCCTAAGGGCCGAGTCATGTTTGCCACCAATGCCATCAAGCTGATCGGCTGTATGCTGATGTTTTGCCATCAGTACTTTGGCATGAGCGACTCCCAGCAATTGGGTCTGGTCTTTGTCTCCTATACCCTGGTTGGTATCGGTGCTGCCGCCTACTCCCCCGCCAAATACGGCATCGTCACGGAAATGCTCAAGCCCGAATTGCTCGTCAAAGGCAATAGTTGGATTGAAGGACTGACCGTTCTGTCCATCATCGGCGGGACCGTGTTGGGCGGTATCCTGATCAACCCATCAATCGCAAGCGCGCTGGCCGAACACCCGCTGATTGCGCCGTTGGCCCAGACGCGTGCCGAAGTCGCTATCTTGCTGATTTCCTTTATTTATCTATCGGCAGCTTTGTGCAATCTACTGATTCCACGCACCAATATTGACTACCCACCCCAACAAAAGAACCCCATTTTGCTGCTCAAGGAATTCCGCACCTACGTGTGCATTTTGTGGCAGGACAAGCTGGGCCAAATCTCGCTGGCCGTCACCACCCTGTTCTGGGGGGCCGGCGCCACGCTGCAATTCATTGTGATCGAGTGGGGCGCCCAGCATCTGGGCTACCGCCTGGATCAGGCTTCGGTGCTAATGGGAGTCGCAGCCCTGGGAACCGTCTTTGGCGCCGTCTTTGCCGCCCGTGTTCCCTTGAAAAAATCCCTGGCCGTTCTGCCCGTGGGCGTGGCAATGGGCTTTGTGGTTCTGCTCATGCCTTTGGTACACGAGAAATGGGCGGTCTACACCCTGCTGATGGGTATTGGCGGTTTGTCCGGCTTTTTCGTTGTCCCCATGAATGCCCTGCTACAGCATCGCGGCCACGTCATGTTGTCGGCCGGCCACTCCATTGCCGTCCAGAACTTCAATGAACAACTGAACATTCTGTTCATGCTGGCGCTGTACAGCCTGCTACTGTGGCTGCGTTTGCCCATCAACTACATCATTGTGTTCTTTGGCCTGATGGTGGCGTCTTTGATGACCGTATTCATTATCTGGAAAAATAGCAATCTGCGCACCCATCCCAAGCTGGAAGCCTGCATTGGACAAGAAGGACATGGGCAGGCCTTGGCGGCCAAATAAGAAATACCCCCCACGCTGCGCCTGCGGCTTGCTGCCCCCCCAAGGGGGGCGCTTTTTATCTTGGGACGGCCCGGCGATAAAAATACCCCCCACGCTGCGCCTGCGGCTTGCGCCCCACCTCGCGGCCTGCATGCCGCTCGGATTCGTCTGGCACACAGCAGTCCGCAATGGACTACTGTGTGTCCCGGCTCATCCCCAAGGGGGGCGCTTTTTATCGGGGGCGCCGAGCCTTGGGACGGCCCGGCGATAACAACACCCCCACACTGCGTCTGCGGTTTGAACTGCTCACAAAAAGGGGGGGCTTTTTTCCGGGGGCCCGCGTCTCAGGGCTGGTTTTGCAACTCGCGCAGCAGGGTTAAATCTCGCCAGGCATTGGCTTTGTGCTGTGGGCGCAACAAGAGCGAAGCGGGGTGATACGTCACTACCAAAGGCAGGCTGCGACCCTGGGCATCGGTATACGTCAGGGCCTGACCCCGCAAAACTTCCAAATCCTCATCACGACCACTTAGTGCCACCGCTGCCAAATGGCCGACGGCCAGCAAGCGACGTGGCTGTACCAAGCGAATTTGCGCGTCCAAAAAGGCCCGACACGCCGCCAATTCGTCCTGGGTCGGGGGACGATTACCCAGGGGACGACACTTCACCAGATGCGTTTTATAAACCGACGCATTGGGAATTGCGCTATTGAGCATGGCTTGCAAGAGCAGGCCCGCCTTACCATCAAAAGGCTTGGCACTTCGATCATCGCTGGTACCCGGTGCTTCACCAATAATCATCCAGTCCGGCTCGGACAAGAGTTCGGAACCAAAGACCACTTGAGCACGGCCCGTATGCAGACCGCACTCCTGGCAAGCCTGCACCTGCTCCAGCAAGCTGGCCATATCCGGTGCTTTGTCAGGCTGAATCAGCACGGCAGGCCGCTGGACCTCTTCTTCGACAGGCGCTGTCGCCACGGGTCTGGCACCGGATTTACGCAAGACAGACAGCGCCTGATCTCGGGCTGACCTGGCATCAGTTGCCACAGCAGGTGCTGAAACGGGGGAAGAACTACCCGTATCATCCAGGTGCTGCCCTGCACGCTCAGTCGTCTGCGATGGCGCCAATTCCTCTCGCGCCTTGGCCGCAACGGCTGCGGATGACACCACAGGCTGAGCTTGCGGCAGACGTGCCAAGAAAGCACGCTCCAGCCCCAACTCCAAAAGCCAGGTGCGCTGCAGCGGAGAAATAGGCTGAAAATCGATCATGCCCCTGCCTTGCTGACCAGGCTCAGACTCATCAAGACCGCGTCCTCACGCCGCCCATCGCTAAGCGGGTAGTAGTTTTTACGTAGACCATCTGCCTTGAAACCGTACTTCTGATACAGGCCAATAGCGGACGTATTCGAGGCCCGCACTTCCAGAACCACACGCTCCAGTTGATGCTGACGAGCCAACTCCAGGCCATCGTCCAATAACTGCCAAGCCAGACCGCGCCGCTGCTGTTCGGGGGCCACCCCAATCAGCAGGAGCTCGATCATGTCGGGGGCCTGCAGCCAAATGGCGTAGCCTTGCACCTGACCTTGCTTGTGGATGATTCGGGAGCAATATGCGCTATTAGCCAAAGCATCTGTAAAGTTGCCTGCCGTCCAAGGGTGGCTTTCCACACGACGCTCAATATCCAGCACAGCGGATACATGGCCTGCCTGCATGGTTTCAATTTGCAAGGGCTGATCCAGAGCGGCGGGATTTCCCCCCAAGCCCTGCTCACGCTCCTGAATGGTGTAGGCAACTTTCTCACGCACGTACAATGGCATGGCTAGATCCGGAGAGACACCGCGCCCTTCGTCCAGATCATGCAAAGCCAAATATGCCACGCTGGCACCCGTTGCACGCCATGCCTGACCCACTTCCCAGCCCTGCGCCAGAACAGCAGGCGCCAGATCAGGAAACTGCTCCAGCGCATCGCCCACAACTTGAATAGGCTGCTGCTGTGCAATCAAGCCTTCCGCTTGCAAACGGACAATCCAGGTCGTGACCTGGGCGGCATCAAGCAAGACTGGGCTTTGCAACACAGACCAGGATTTCTCGGCGGTCCAACAGTACACAGCCGCGTAGACCTCTTGCATGCGTGCATCCTGTGCCACCACATAGGCCGTGCCCTCCACAGGCTTACCACAAGCAGCCGCCGCCAACAGGGACGAGACCGGCAGCACTGGCAAGTCCAGGGCAAAAGCCATGCCTTGAGCCACACCACAGGCCACGCGCAGTCCCGTAAATCCACCTGGGCCTTGCCCAAACGCAATCGCAGTCAAGGCGTGTCTATCCACCCCCGCTTGCTCCAGCAGTTGCTCGGCCATGGGCAAAAGGCGTTCGGCATGGTCGCCGCTACCTTCGTGGCTTAGCTCTACAAGCGAAATACCGGCTTGCGTGCGAGACAGCAAGGTCAGTTCACAGAGATTGGAGGAAGTTTCCAAGGCAAGAATATGTGCATCCATCGCGCTATTTTAGTTTAAGCAGGCTCAAAATAGGCAGCTCCCTGGGATCAGACAAGGACAAAGTGCTCCACAGCGGAACCCAAAAAGCATTTCGTCCCTGGCTGCTCTTTTTTTTGGCCTGAATCAAACCGGCCAATCAGACTATTTGCCACCATACAATCACGCTTGAAAACAGCCCAAATCCGCTGCAAGGCGCATAAATAGTACAAAACACTTAATGTGTAATATTTTTCTACGCCCCCCTATACGCGCTTTCTGATGCCTGTTACATTTTCGCTATGAATACGCCGACCCCCCCCCTCACCCGCAAAATTCTTGTCGTTGACGACGATCCTCGGCTGCGCGATTTATTGCGTCGCTACTTGTCTGAACAAGGATTCAACGTCTTCGTTGCCGAAGACGGTAAAGAAATGGCCAAACTCTGGCAACGCGAGCATTTCGATCTGCTGGTACTGGATCTGATGCTGCCAGGCGAGGATGGCCTATCCATCTGTCGCCGGCTGCGCGGCGGTCACGACAACACCCCTATCATCATGCTTACTGCCAAGGCCGAAGAAATCGACCGTATCGTGGGCCTGGAGATGGGTGCCGATGACTACCTCATCAAGCCTTTCAACCCCCGCGAACTGCTGGCCCGTGTCAACGCTATCTTGCGACGCCGTGGTACCGAGGAACACCCCGGCGCACCTAGTCAGGAAAATGAATCGATCGAGTTCGGCCCTTATGTGCTGAACCTGTCCACTCGAACACTGACACGCAATAACGAAGTCGTTCCCATTACAACGGGCGAGTTCTCCGTGCTGAAAGTGTTTGCCCGTCATCCCAAGATCCCCTTGTCGCGCGACAAACTGATGGAATTGGCGCGTGGCCGTGAATACGAAGCCTTTGACCGCAGCTTGGACGTACAGATTTCGCGTCTGCGCAAGCTGATCGAACCCAATGCCTCCAAGCCCGTGTTCATTCAAACGGTCTGGGGCCTGGGCTACGTGTTTGTTCCAGACGGCGGTAACTGACCTTGTCTTCCGGTCAGCAAGACGGGCGGCCCGCCGTGGCCGCCCAACGCCGAGCAAGCAAAAACTCAAGTATCCGGCTGGGTTTATTCAGCCGGTCTTTTTTATTGCTCGCCGCGTTAATGCTCGTCAGCCTGGGTGCCTGGCTGCAAGTATTCTTCAGTATGGAAGAAGGCCCACGCGCAGCCCAGATGGCGCAGCGCGTGGCGTCCATTGTCAGCATCACCCGGTCGGCTCTGGTGTACGCGCCCCCGGCGGTACGCCCTGCCCTGCTATTGGATCTGGCCACCAAGGAAAGTCTGCGCGTGCAGCCACGCGAGAACACGGACGAGCTTGAGCCCCTGCCGCGCTCCAACTACTGGCAACACGTCTCCACCGAAGTGCGTGGCGCTTTGGGTAGTCAGACCCTCATCATGTGGTCGGTCAACAGCGTTCCTGGCATCTGGGTGTCTTTCGATATCAATGAAGATCAGTATTGGCTGGTCTTTGACCGCGAACAATTAAGTCTGACGGCCGGCGTGGAATGGCTGGGCTGGGGCGCTACCGCCTTGCTGCTGGCCTTGATTGGTGCCGCAGTCAGTGTGCGCTTTGTAAACCGGCCTTTGGCGCAACTGGCCAAAGTGGCTCAGCAACTGGCCCGTGGCGAGACTCCCAGCACCCTGCCCGAAAAAGGCCCGGTTGAAATCCGCGACATGAATATCGCCTTTAACCGCATGGCGCGCGACATTCGCCAGACAGAGGCGGATCGGGAAATCATGCTGGCTGGCATTTCACACGATTTGCGCACGCCATTGGCCCGCATGCGTCTGGAAATTGAATTAAGCCAGGTCTCGGACGAGACCCGTGCCGCCATTGACGAGGACCTGGCCCAAATTGATCACAGTATTGGTCAGTTGATGGAATATGCCCGTCCTGCTGCCGCCGTCCCTGAACATGGTATTGATGTTTCTGCCGTGCTCAATGATGTCTACGAGCGTGAACGCACGCATACTGAATCGCTGGGTGGCATTTTGACGGCCTCCGTCGAGCCCAATCTGTATGCCCGCATCAGCGCACACGATTTGAAGCGTATCGTCTCCAACCTGATCGAAAATGCCCGTCGCTATGGGCGCAGCCCTGAAGATGATCGGGCGCGCATTGAGCTGTCGGCGCACCAGCATGGCAATATCCTGATCATTGCCGTCAAGGATCAGGGCGCAGGGATTGCAAAAAGCGATATCCAGCGCCTGCTACGTCCCTTCTCCCGTGGTGTCTCGGCCCGAACAGGTGTCAGTGGCGCCGGTTTGGGACTGGCGATTGTGGAACGTTTACTGGGACAGGTCGGAGGTCACTTTGAACTGGTCAGTGCTCCATCCGAAGGCCTGACTGCTCGCATTCAATTGCCACGTATCCGTGCCAGCCGCAATGTGCCTGGCAACCAGGCCGATAAGGACAACAAAGCCTCCTAAGCAGAATCAAGCTTGGGCAGGGATTTTTCCCTGCCCAAGGCCAGTCTCAAACCCAAACCGCTCAGGCTCGATACAGCAAAGCCACCGAGGTAACCGCAATTCCTTCCTGACGCCCCACAAAGCCAATCGCCTCGTTTGTCTTGCCCTTGATATTCACACTGCCGGGTTCCAATTGCAGATCAGCTTCGATATTGGCCACCATCGCCGGAGCATGTGGTGCAATCTTGGGTTTTTGTGCATGAATCGTGGCATCCACATTGCCTACCAACCAGCCCGCCGCGCGAACCTGCTCATAAGCATGACGCAGCAGCACTCGACTATCGGCCCCCTTGTATTTGGGGTCCGTATCCGGAAAGTGACGACCAATATCCCCCAGGCCTGCCGCTCCCAAAATCGCATCGGTAATGGCATGCAGCAAGGCATCGGCATCCGAATGCCCCATCAGGCCATGCGTATGCGCAATGGTGACGCCGCCCAAGATCAAAGGTCGGCCTTCGCACAGCACATGCACATCAAAACCTTGTCCTACGCGAATCGGCATGCTCATAACCATTTCTCCATCAATTCAAAATCCTCAGGCCAAGTGACTTTAAAATTACGCGCCGAACCCAATATGAGTAAAGGTTGGCTGCCCGCCAACTCCATGGCGCTGGCCTCATCCGTCACCGCAAAACCCTGTTCTTTAGCCACTTGCAAGGCCTCACGTAAGACATGGGCAGGAAACAGTTGGGGAGTCTGCGCCAACCACAGGCCGTCTCGGTCCACCGTTTCCTGCACCGCCACCGGCTCGGCAGGCGTTGCGCGCTTGACGGTATCAGCCACGGGCAAAGCCAGCAAGCCACCGCGTTGCGTCTGCAAGCAGGCATCAATCAGCCGCGCCAGGGCTTGTTTGGGCAAACCGGGGCGAGCGGCATCGTGAACCAGAACCCAGGCTTGTTCGTCCTTATCCAGGCTCTGCAAGGTATTGAGCACCGTTTCAGCCCGCGTTTCCCCACCACAAGGCAGGCAGACCGTGCGCGGCAAACCTTCCAGTACGGTGGCGGCCCAGGTATCACCAGGGGCTATCGCCACACGCACCTGACTGATACGCTCATCGGCCAGCAAAGCCTGTACCGAGCGGCGCAACATGGGTTGCCCGCCCAGCAAACGGTATTGCTTGGGCAAGCCTTGCGCCTTCGTGGCAGAATCCAGGGCGCGCGAGCCGATACCGGCGGCTGGAACAATTGCAATCAAGGTAGTCTTCATAGGTGGGTGATTTTATAATGACAATCCTGATGGAAACCGAAAAACAGCACTCCCTATCCTTGCCCAGCACCCAAGATGTGCTGGCTGCCTTACGCCCCGGTCAACGCTACTCGCAGCCCATGCCTCCTGGCTCGGGCGATGCCTGCTTGATTGCCGACCTGGCCCGCCAGCATACAGCGCCTATTCTGGTGCTCTGCGCCGATCCCTTGACCGCTCAAAGGCTGGCCGAGGAAATCCTGCTGTTTGGCCCCACCCTGCGCGTACGCCAGTTGCCGGACTGGGAAACGCTACCCTATGACAGCTTCTCTCCTCACCAGGATCTGATCTCCGAGCGCCTGCGCACCTTGCATGCCCTGACCATGCACGAGGTCGATGTGCTGACGGTCCCCGTCACCACGGCCCTGTATCGTCTGGCCCCGCCTTCTTTTCTGGCTGCCTACACCTTCTCCTTCCGCCAGGGCGATGAACTGGACGAAACGCAACTGCGCGCACAGCTAATGCTGGCGAACTACACCCACATGGCTCAGGTCAGTGCTCCGGGCGAGTTCAGCATTCGCGGTGGCCTGATTGACCTGTTCCCTATGGGTTCCGTGCTGCCCTACCGTCTGGACCTGTTCGACAACGAGATCGAAAGCATACGCAGCTTTGATATCGATACCCAGCGCAGCCTGTATCCGGTCAAGGAAATCCAGCTCTTGCCCGGCCGTGAATTCCCCATGGACGAAGAGGCGCGCACGCAATTCCGGGCGCGTTTCCGCGAGTTCTTTGAGGGCGATCCGTCACGCGCCCTGCCCTATAAAGATGTAGGCAACGGCATTGCCTTTGCCGGTATTGAATACTATCTGCCGCTGTTCTTTGAAAAAACAGCAACCTTAATGGACTACGTGCCCCAAGGCAGCCTGGTCATTACTCACGGGGACGCCCAAACCGCGATTGGCCGCTTTCAGGGCGATACCCACAGCCGTTTTTCCTTCCTGAAGAACGATCGTGAGCGTCCAATTCTGCCACCAGAAAAGCTGTTTCTGTCAGACGAGCAGTTCTTCAATGGCATCAAACCCTTTAGCCGCCTCAGCCTGAACACGCAGGCTGACGATCAGCCCATTGCCCACCCGGACTTTGAAGCTTTACCTGTGGTGGCGGTTAACCGACGTGACAAGGATCCTTTAGCTCAATTACGGCAAGAAGTACTGGACCCAAAAAACCGGACCGTACTGTGTGCCGATTCGGCAGGCCGTCGGGAAACGCTACTGCAAATGCTGCGTGAGCACGATTTGTCGCCCGCGGCAGATTGCCAGAATCTGACCGATTTTCTGGAATCAGACGCCGCGTTTGCCCTGATTGTCGCCCCCCTGTCACGTGGCTTTGCACTGGTGCACGACAGTCTGAGCCTGCTGACTGAGAATGACCTTTACCCCACCCAGACACGCACCCAAAGCAGCCGTCGCCGCAACGAGCGCAGCAGCGATGTGGAAGCCATGGTGCGGGATCTGTCCGAACTGCGCGAAGGCGACCCTGTCGTTCACGCCGAACATGGAATTGGTCGCTATTGCGGTCTGAAAGAAATGGACCTGGGCGAAGGCCCGGTCGAGTTCCTGCACCTGGAGTACGCCAAGGGCAGCACCTTGTATGTGCCTGTGGCCCAACTGCACGTGATTGCCCGCTACAGCGGAGCCGACCCCGAGCATGCACCTCTACACCAACTAGGCTCCGGCCAATGGGATAAAGCCCGCCGCCGTGCCGCCAAGCAAGCGCGCGACAGTGCCGCTGAATTGTTAGCCCTGTACGCTCAGCGCGCTGCCCGTGCAGGCTTCAAATTCAAGCTGCCACTGAACGACTATCAGGCCTTTTCCGAGGGTTTCGGCTTTGAAGAGACTCCGGATCAGGCCGCTGCCATTGAAGCCGTCGTGAACGACATGACTTCCGGCCAGCCTATGGACCGTCTGGTCTGCGGGGATGTCGGTTTTGGGAAAACCGAAGTCGCCCTGCGTGCCGCCTTCCTGGCGGTTGCCAACGGCAAACAAGTGGCCTTGCTGTGCCCGACCACCCTGCTGGCCGAGCAACACGCGCAGACCTTCTCGGACCGTTTCGCCGACTGGCCCATCCGTGTTGCCGAACTGTCCCGTTTCCGCTCCACCAAAGAAACCCAGGCTGCCATTGCGGGCCTGCACGACGGCAGCGTCGATATTGTGATTGGCACACACAAAATCCTGTCCTCGGATGTGCGTTTCAAGCAATTGGGTCTGGTCATCATCGACGAGGAACACCGCTTTGGCGTGCGTCAGAAAGAAGCCTTAAAACAGCTACGTGCCGAAGTCGATATCCTGACCCTGACTGCCACACCGATCCCCCGTACCTTGGGCATGTCCCTGGAAGGGATACGGGATTTCTCCGTGATTGCCACGGCACCACAAAAACGTCTGGCAATCAAAACCTTTGTACGTCGTGAAGATGGCAGCACCATACGTGAGGCCCTGCTGCGCGAATTGAAACGCGGTGGCCAGGTCTACTTCCTGCACAACGAAGTCGAGACCATTCACAACCGCCGTGCCCGTCTGGAAGAGCTGGTGCCGGAAGCCAGTATTGCCGTAGCACATGGCCAAATGCCGGAGCGCGAACTGGAAGCCGTCATGAAGGGCTTCTATCAGAAACGCTACAACGTGCTGCTGTGCACCACGATTATTGAAACCGGCATTGACGTGCCCACGGCCAATACCATCGTCATCCACCGTGCAGACCGCCTGGGTCTGGCTCAGCTCCACCAGTTGCGCGGACGCGTGGGCCGCTCTCACCACCAGGCCTATGCCTATCTGCTGACCCCTGGCGAAGACGCCATCACCAGCAATGCGAAAAAACGCCTGGAAGCTATTCAAGCCATGGAAGAGCTGGGTGCAGGCTTTTTTCTGGCCATGCACGATCTGGAAATTCGGGGTGCCGGTGAAGTGCTAGGAGAATCCCAATCCGGTGACATTCAGGAGGTGGGCTATTCCATGTATGCGGATATGCTCAACACCGCCGTCAAAGCCCTGAAAGCGGGTGAAGAGCCTGACCTGGATTCGCCCTTTGCCTTGCAGTGTGAAGTGAACTTGCATACCTCTGCCCTGCTACCAGCCGATTACTGCCCGGACGTGAACGCCCGTCTGGGTCACTACAAGGCCCTGTCACACGCCCGTACCGAAGACGACCTGATCCATATCCATGAGGAACTGATCGACCGCTACGGCCTGCTGCCAGAGGCCGGTGAAAACCTGCTGGCCGTGCATCGTTTGCGCATCAAGGCCGAGCCACTGGGGATTGTGAAAATCGATGCCAGCGAAACTCAGGCAACGATTCAGTTTTCTGCCAAACCGAATGTAGACGCCGTCAGCATTATTGAACTGGTGCAGAAAAACAAACAGGTACGCCTGGCTGGCCCGGACAAGCTGAGGCTTGAAATTAGCAAAGGCGAGGAAATCAAGAACCGCATTCAAGCCGTGCGTAATGTGTTGAACAGCTTGCGCAAAGAGAAGTAAGCCTTAACAACAAGGCTGGACATAAAAAGATCGCTGCCACTGACAGCGATCTTTTCTTTTGGACAATAAGGCTTATTACTTATGCGTTTATTCTGGAAAACCGGATGTTCTACATACAGACCGAACCATCGCATTGTTTGGCTGAAAACAAAACCAATCCCAGACTCAAGCAGAGTATCCTGATTGCGACAAGACGACAGACAGGTCACTCCGTTCCCCTTGCTGCCTTAGCTTATCGCCCTTGCGTTTGCGACGCCTGGCTTCCTGCTTGGCTTCATTATGTACTGCCAAACTACGCAGAAGATCCCCCAACATCAAACGTCCAGGCGGAACCAGTTCAATACAGCATCCAGCGGTGAGTGATTCAAGGCAAAGCGGGCCTGTTCCTGCACCACCGGCTTGGCTCGGTAAGCCACCGAATATTTGGCCTTGGACATCATGGGCAAGTCATTGGCACCGTCGCCAATCGCAATACATTGCTCTGGGCCAACCCCCAATTCAGCCGCCAGCTCCTGCAGGAAACGGGCTTTGGCCTGACCATCCACAATGGCACCCAACACCTTGCCAGTCAGCTTGCCGTCCACCACCTCCAAGGTATTGGAGTAGGCATAGCTCAAGCTGAAGCGGTCTTTCATGCGTTCGGTAAAGAAGGTGAAGCCTCCGGACACCAGCAAGGTTTTCACGCCATGGGCATGAGCCGTCGCAATCAGGCGGTCCGCACCCAGATTAGGCTGCAGGCGCTCTTCATAGACGCGAGTCAAATCACTAACGGGAACACCTTCCAGGAACGCGACACGGCGATTCAGGCTTTCGGTGAAATCCTTGATCTCCCCGCGCATGGCCGCTTCGGTAATCGTGGCAACCTGTTCCTTGCGACCGGCCATATCGGCAATCTCGTCAATACACTCGATATTGATCAGCGTGGAATCCATGTCCATGGCCAACACGCGCATTTCTTTCAGGCGATCAATCTGCTCCAAAAAGGCAAAGTCCATCGCACCGGTCTTGCACAGGGTCTGCACCTCAGCGCGCTGGCTGGCATCCGCGCCCAGCAGACGTACAGCGGTAGGACCTAGCTCCTGCACTCCATCGGCCTGCACCACTGCCGCAATTTTTTCGATGATGGCGCTATCCAGGCGCGGCCCTTGAAGAATGAGATGAGACATCAGATCGTCCACAAAGCAAGAAAATACGACACAGCCACTGTGCCAAAAGACAATTATTGTAGCCTGCCACGGGCCCAGCGCACCCCAAGCTGTACACGACGATGTCAGTTTCCAGCCTGAACTCATCCTGCTACGATAAACGCTATCGCGAAATGACGAGGACGCCTTTCATGTACATCTGGCCCAACAATACGTTGCTGGATCTGCTTCACATCGAGCAACCCATCATTCAAGCCCCTATGGCCGGAGCCCAAGACAGCGAACTGGCTATTGCCGTAGCACGTGCGGGCGGTTTGGGATCTCTGGCCTGCGCCATGCTCAGCCCAGAACAGATTCGGGAACAAGTAGGCTTGTTCCGGCAAGCTGTGTCGGCTCCTATTAATCTGAACTTCTTTTGTCACGAAGATTTGCGCCTGGAGCCGGAGGCCCTGCAAGAGTGGCGGTTGCGATTAATACCCTATTACCAGGAATACGGCCTGGATCCGAACCAGGAACTACCCAAAGCAGCACGCGCACCGTTCTCCAACCCACATGCTGAATTGGTCGAGGAACTGAAACCTGAAGTCGTCAGCTTCCACTTTGGCCTGCCCTCCCCCGAGCTGCTTGAACGCGTGAAAAAGGCCGGCACTCTGGTCATGTCCAGTGCCACCACCACAGCCGAAGCAGTCTGGCTGCAGGAGCACGGCGCCGACATCATCATCGCCCAGGGGCTGGAAGCCGGCGGCCACCGTGGCATGTTCCTGGACGATAAAGTACATACACAAGTCAGCACCCTGTCCTTGGTTCCCCAAATTGCTGATGCCGTCAGCATTCCTGTCATTGCTGCCGGTGGTATTGCCGATGGGCGCGGTATTGCCGCTGCCCTGGCTTTGGGTGCCAGCGCGGCTCAAATTGGCACCGCGTACTTGTTCTGCCCTGAGTCCAAGATCACCCCGCTGCATCGAGAAGCCCTGGCCAATAGTTGTTCGGACGGCACAGCGCTGACCAATCTGTTTTCCGGCCGCCCCGCACGCAGTATTCGCACCCGCCTGATGGATGAAATCGGCCCTTTAAGCAGCAGTGCCCCGGTATTCCCCCATGCAGGTTCTGCACTCAGCCCGCTGCGTATCGAAGCCGAAAAACAAGGCCGTACCGAATTCAGTTCCCTTTGGAGCGGACAAAGTGCTGCCTTGGGCCGTGCCCTGCCGGCCGAGCAACTGACACTGGTACTGGCTCAAGAGGCTCAGGGCGTATGCAAACGCCTAGGAGTGGCTGGTGCTACCCATGCCCCCTTGGACAAACCTTGATCGACTCTGCGGGCTGCTTGTGGCTAGACTGGCGAAAGTAGTGAGTCTAGCTCAACGACCTTCAACAGACCGCGATCGAACCCATCCAGGAGCGATAATAATCAGGACAGCAATGCTTTAAGACTGGCGCACCGAGAAAGGTACAAAACAGTTTTTTTGACCTTGGAACAGCCAGCCATAAAAAAACCTCGCAAATTGATTTGCGAGGTTTTTTTATTCAATAGCACGACTACTCAAACTTGCCCTTGGGGTGGCGCATCAAATAGCGATACACAAAGCCGGGATAGGCCATCACCAGAAACAAGGCAAAGGTAATGGTATAGAACACCCAGGTCTGCTTAAACGGGTTACCGATGCTGGCTTCAAACGCAAAGCCGAACGCCCCCACAATTCCGTAAAACGCACAGACTTCCAAAAGGCGAGGAAAAAAGCCTTTGGAGATTTTCTGGTGGCGCGAACGCCAAGCCGGAAAGTAAAACATGGCCCCCACCAACACCAGACCCAAAAGCAGCTTGCCCAACATGACGGGCAAGGAGTTCAGGCCGGAACTGGAGGCAATCATCGTGTAGATTCCCAGACCCAGTGCAGCCAGCACGGCCAGGTACACAAGGCCGACAAGCAACTGCAACCAAGGCGAGAGCCCTGAACGTTCGCCCGGCAAGGACCAAGGCAAAACCAGCAAGGGCTTTTCCACCAGAAACGGCAGGTTTGCCGTCATCACGGAAAGAACAATCAAGACCCAGATGGAAAGGCTTTGGTCCATAGTGCTACCTACTTAAAACTGCAAGGACGACTGAATCACGCGGATGCAGGTATCCATCAAACCACCCGGCAACAAGCCCAGGCCGATAATCAGAACACCGTTCACCAGCATGACCAACTTGGTCAGCAAGCCCGTTGCCACAGGATGCTCTTCACCTTCGGGTTCGTCGAAGTAAACAACCTTCACGACACGCAGATAGTAGAAAGCACCGATCAAGGACATGATCACGGCAAACACGGCCAGCCAGACATAGCCCGCGCCCACCACGGCTTGCAGAACACTCAGCTTGGCGGCAAAGCCGGACAGCGGAGGAATACCAGCCAGGGAGAACATGGACAGCAGCCAGACCAAAGCCAAGCCAGGGTTGCGACGGTTCAAACCCTTCAGGTCGCTGATGTTTTCACATTCAAAACCACGACGGCTCAAAACCAGGATCAGACCGAAGGTACTCAGTGTGGTCAGAACATAGATCACCACGTAGAACAGCGAAGCACCGTAGGCTTGAGAGTGAGTCTCGCCATTGAACACGCCAGCCAGCAAGCCCAGGAAAATAAAACCCATGTGCGAGATGGTCGAATACGCAAGCATACGCTTGAGATTCTTTTGCATGATCGCCGTCAGGTTACCCAGAGCCAGCGACAGCACGGCCATGATCAGCAGCATGGGCTGCCAGTCCACGGCAATACCGTGCAGGGCTTCAATCAGGAAGCGCATGGTCACGGCAAAAGCAGCCAGTTTGGGAGCCGCACCGATGATCAGGGTGACGGTAGTTGGGGCGCCTTGGTAGACGTCCGGTGTCCACATGTGGAAAGGAGCCGCCGTCAACTTGAAGGCCAGACCAGCCACCACAAACACCACACCGAAGACCAGCGCCAGACGCTCGGCTTGACCGTTGGAGATGACTTCAGCGATGAGCGGGAATTCCAGATGGCCGGTAGCGCCAAAGATCATGGACATACCGTACAGCAAGATACCCGATGCCAAGGCACCCAGTACGAAGTACTTCAGAGCCGCTTCGATGGACTGGCGATGTTCACGACGCAGCGCAACCAGTGCGTACAGCGCAAAGGACATCAGCTCCACACCCAGATAAGCGGTCAACATGCTGTTGGCCGAAATCATGATCATCTGGCCCAGCAGAGCCATCAAAGTCAGGGTGTACAGTTCGCCACCACGCTCCATCATGTCACGCTGCTCAGCGTATTCACGACCGTAGATCAGGGTGGCGGCCACGGCTGCACACGAGAGCAGCTTCAGGAAGTGAGCCATTTCGTCCACGACGAACAGGCCACCAAAGGAGACACCGCTCACGCCCTTGGACCACTGCCAGGCTACGCTGGCCGCAACCACGGCAAGCGTCAGCAGGCTGAAAACAAACGTCGAATGGCGCTGTTTGTGTGTACTGAATGCATCAAAAATCAGCACACACGAAGCCAGAACCAGGAGCAGGATCTCGGGCAAAGCCAGAGAAAAGTTAAAGGTAGTATCCATAGTGATTCGGCCTACAGTTTCGAGATGGAGACGTGTTGCAGCAACGCTTCAACCGAAACGTGCATGACCTCGGTGAATGGCTTGGGATAGACCCCCATGCCCAGCACCGCAATCGCCATTACGCCAAGAACGAAGAACTCACGGCCACTCAGATCGCTCATGCCAGCAACCTTGTCATTGCCGACAGGGCCAAAGGCCACGCGCTTGAGCATCCACAGCGAGTAAGACGCACCGGTAATCAGCGCCGTTGCTGTCAACAGACCAATCCAGAAGTTGTACTCAACCGCGCCCATGATGACGGTGAACTCACCGATAAAGCCGCTGGTACCTGGCAAACCGCTGTTGGCCATCGAGAACAGCACAAAGAAGGTGACGAAACGAGGCATAACCTTGACCACACCACCGTAATCGGCGATCTGGCGGCTGTGCAGACGGTCGTACAGAACACCGATACACAGGAACATGGCGCCGGACACAAAACCGTGCGAGATCATTTGCATGATCGCGCCTTCCATACCCGTCGTGTTGAACACGAAAAAGCCCAGGGTGACAAAACCCATATGAGCCACAGAGGAGTACGCCACCAGCTTTTTCATGTCGTCCTGAACAATGGCGACCAGACCAATGTAGATCACCGCGACCAGGGACAAGGCAATGATGATTCCGGCCAGTCCTTGCGAGGCATCAGGAGCGATGGGCAGGGAAAAGCGCAGGAAACCGTAAGCACCCAGCTTCAACATGATGGCAGCCAGCACCACGGAACCACCCGTAGGTGCTTCCACGTGGGCATCTGGCAACCAGGTGTGGACAGGCCACATAGGCACTTTCACTGCAAACGCCATGAACAGCGCCACAAAGATCAGCACCTGCGTGGTGTAGTCCAAGGGGACTTTGTGCCAGGTCAGAATATCGAAGGTGCCGCCGGACACGTTCCACAGGTAGATGAAAGCAACCAGCGTCAGCAGGGAGCCCATCAGGGTGTAGAGGAAGAACTTGACCGATGCATACACGCGATTTGGACCACCCCAGATACCGATGATCAGATACATCGGGATCAGCGTGGCTTCAAAGAACACGTAGAACAGCAAGCCATCCAAAGCGGCAAACACGCCAACCATCAGACCCGACAGGATCAGGAAGGCACCCATATATTGCGCCACGCGGCTGGTAATCACCTGCCAGCCCGCCAGCACCACGATCACCGTGATGAAAGCGGTCAGCAGAACAAACCACATGGAAATACCGTCCACGCCAAGGTGGTAATTCACCTTGAAGGCATCAATCCAGGGGGCCAGCTCGACAAACTGCATGTCGGCTGTACCGGGATTGAAGCCGGTATACAGAGGAATAGTGACAACAAGACCGGCAATCGAACCCAGCAGAGCCAGCCAGCGGGTGAAGGTGGGACGATCATCACGTCCCAGAGCCAGCACCAACAGGCCAGCGACGATGGGTACGAAAATCGCCAGCGTTAACCAAGGAAGAGTAGAAGACGCCATATCGCTAGCCATTACCGAACCGTCAGTACAAAAAAGGATAAGAGCGCCAGGATCCCGAGGATCATGGCAAAGGCGTAGTGATAGACGTAGCCGGACTGGATATGACGGCTGATTGCAGCCACCCAGCCCACTACGCGCGCACTACCGTTGACCACCAGGCCGTCAATCAGACCGCGGTCAGCACCTTTCCAGAGGCCCGTACCCAGGCAGCGAACGCCACGAGACAGCACTTGCTCGTTGAACCAGTCAACGTAGTACTTGTTCTCCAGGATACGGTAGATAAAAGAGCAGTTCTTCTTGATAGCGGCAGGCAAGGCCGGATTAACCAGATACATGTACCAGGCCACCACAGCACCGGCTACAACCAGCCAGAATGGCACCGTCACAAAACCGTGCAAGGCATATGCCATCCAATCAGTCCAATGGGCAGCCAGATTTGCCATGGCAGGATGGTCGGGCAGAACCGTCACAATGCCGTCAAAGTAGCCACCGAACAGCAACGGATCCACAAACCAGATACCAGCGAAGATCGATGGAATAGCCAGCAGCACCAGAGGCAGCGTCACTACCCAGGGCGACTCGTGAGGATCGCCACCGTGAGCGTGATGGTCGTCGTGACCATGCAATTCGTCGTGCTTGACATCACGGAAACGTTCTTTACCGTGGAACACCAGGAAGTACAGACGGAAGGAGTACAGCGAGGTGACGAACACACCGATCAGTGTGGCGTAGTAAGCGTAGGTCGAACCCCAAATACCAGCTTCGCCTGCGGCCTCGATGATGTGTTCCTTCGAGTAGAAACCCGAGAAGAACGGCGTACCCACCAGAGCCAGCGTACCGATCAGGAAGGTCAGCCAGGTAATAGGCATGTACTTGCGCAGACCACCCATATTGCGGATGTCCTGATCGTGGTGCATACCGATAATCACCGAACCGGCGCCCAGGAACAGCAAGGCTTTGAAGAAAGCGTGCGTCATCAGGTGGAACACCGCAGCCGAATAAGCCGAAGCCCCTAAAGCCACCGTCATATAACCCAACTGCGACAAAGTGGAGTAAGCCACCACACGCTTGACGTCGTTCTGGATAATACCCAACAAGCCCAGGAACAAGGCACCGGTAGCACCGATCACGATGATGAAGGACAAGGCCGTTGTCGACTGCTCAAACACAGGCGAGAAACGAGCCACCATGAAGATACCGGCCGTCACCATGGTCGCGGCGTGAATCAGCGCCGAGATAGGAGTAGGACCTTCCATGGAGTCAGGCAGCCAACTGTGCAAAGGAACCTGAGCCGATTTACCCATGGCACCCACAAACAGGGCCAGAGCAGCAACGGTCAGCAATTGCCAGTCGGTACCGGGGAATGTCAGGGTGCTCAGTTCCTGAACCTTGGCGAACACGTCACTGTAGTTCATGGAGCCGGTGTAGGCGTAGAGCAAGCCAATACCCAAAGCAAAACCGAAGTCACCCACACGGTTGACCAGGAAGGCCTTCATGTTGGCAAAAATTGCAGTCTTGCGTTCGTACCAAAAACCGATCAGCAGGTAAGACACCAGACCCACTGCTTCCCAACCGAAGAACAGTTGCAGCATGTTGTTGGACATGACCAGCATCAGCATCGAGAAGGTAAACAGCGAGATGTAGGAGAAAAAGCGCTGGTAGCCCGGATCGTCTTTCATGTAGCCAATGGTGTAGATATGCACCATCAGCGACACGGACGTCACCACCACCATCATCAGGGCCGTCAGCTTGTCGATCAGGAAACCGATATCCCACTGAATACTGCCGATGGTGATCCAAGTGTAGACCGGACCGTTAAAGGTCTGACCATCCAGAACCTGAAACATGACCATGACCGAGCCGACGAAAGACAGCAACACGCCCGCGATCGTGATCAGGTGAGCGCCTGTCTTGCCGATAAATCGACCCAGGAAGCCGGTACCAAACAAACCGGCTAGCGCCGAGCCCACCAAGGGGGCAAGCGCAATCGTTAAGTAAAGATTTATGGAGTTCATTAGTGTGCTATCCCATCAACCCTTGAGCTGGTCGAGATCCTGGACATTGATCGAATTAAGGTTACGGAACAACAGAACCAAAATTGCAAGACCAATGGCCGCCTCGGCCGCCGCGACCGTCAGGACGAAAAAGACAAACACCTGACCTGCCTCGTTGCCCATCCACGTTGAGAAGGCCACAAAGTTCATATTGGCCGACAAAAGAATCAGCTCAACAGACATGAGCAGGATAATCAGGTTGCGACGGTTCAGGAAAAAGCCAAACAGGCCGATCGTGAACAGCACAGCGCCCAGGACCAAATAGTGCGCAAGCGTCAGCGTCATCATCATTTGTCTCCTGGCACGACAGCGTCAGCCGAACTGGACGCCGACGGCTTTTCGGTTTGAGAAGGAATGGAAACCATGCGCAGACGGTCTTTAGCGCGAACCTTGACCTGTTCGCCGGAGACGGTGCGTTTGACACCTTCACGTTTACGCAGAGTCAGTGCAATGGCCGCGATCATGCCAACCAGCAACACAATGCCACCCAGCAACACCGCCAGTACGTACTGGGAGTACATCAACTCGCCAATGACGCGGGTATTGTTGTAGTCCGCAGCCACCGCGGCAGCAGGTGCCGTAGTAAACCACAGCTTGGTCAACACAAAGCCCATTTCCAGAACCATGATGGCACCGATCAACAGCCCCATCGGCACATGAGCCTTGAATTTCTTGGCCGCAGATTCCTGACGAACGTCCAGCATCATGATGACGAACAGGAACATCACCATCACCGCGCCCACATAGACCACCACCAGCAAGAGGCCCAGGAACTCGGCGCCCATTGTGATCCACATCATGGCGGCCGTGAAGAACACCAGAATCAAGTGCAATACGGCCGTAACCGGGTTTTTGGCAGCGATCACGCGATACGCGGCCACCACCATCACCAGCGCCAGCACATAAAACAGAACAGTAGTAAATAACATGAGTGTAGAGCTCCGGCCTTAGCGATAAGGTGCATCTGCGGCACGACGACGAGCAATCTCGTCTTCGTAGCGGTCACCAATAGCCAGCAGCATGTCCTTGGTGTAGTACAAATCGCCGCGTTTTTCACCGTGGTACTCGTGAATGTGCGTTTCCACGATCGAATCGACCGGGCAGCTTTCTTCACAGAAACCACAGAAAATACACTTGGCCAGATCGATGTCGTAACGCGTGGTGCGGCGGGTGCCGTCCTCACGTTCAGCCGATTCGATCGAGATGGCCATGGCGGGACATACGGCCTCGCACAGTTTGCACGCGATGCAACGCTCTTCGCCGTTTTCGTAGCGACGCAAGGCGTGCAGACCGCGAAAACGTGGCGAAGCGGGCGTGGTTTCAACGGGATAACGCAGCGTTACCTTGCGCTTGAAGAAATACTTCCCCGTCAGGCGCATGCCTTTGAGCATCTCGGACAGCATCAGGCTGCCAAAGAAATCTTTGATTGCTTCCATAATCTTGCCCCTTAGCCTTAATGCCAGATGTTCCAGGGCGTCTGCATCCAGATCGCCACAATAACCAGCCAAACACCGGTCAGCGGGATAAATACTTTCCAGCCCAAACGCATGATCTGGTCATAGCGGTAACGTGGGAACGTTGCACGGAACCAGATGAACATGGAGACCACGACAAAGGTCTTCAGACCCAGCCACAGCCACCCCGGAATCCAGGTAAAGGGAGCGAACTCGACAATGGGAGTCCAGCCACCCAAGAACATGATGGACGCCAGAGCCGACAGGAAAATCATGTTGGCGTATTCGCCCAGGAAGAACAGAGCGAAACCAGTACCGGAGTACTCCACCATGGGACCGGCCACAATTTCCGATTCGCCTTCCACCACGTCAAACGGGTGACGGTTGGTTTCAGCAACGGCGGAAATCACGTAGATCACAAACAGTGGCAGCAGTGGCAGCCAGTTCCAGGACAGGAAGTTCAAGCCCTTGTCCGCAAAGTAACCCTGAGTCTGACCAACCACGATGCCCGACAGATTCAGCGTACCGGAAACCAGCAGTACGGTAATCAGAACAAAGCCGATGGCCAGTTCGTAGGACAACACCTGAGCGGCTGCACGCAGACCACCCAGCAAGGCGTACTTGGAGTTGGAAGCCCAACCGGCCACGATCACACCGTACACACCCAGCGAAGTAATCGCCAGAATGTACAGCAGACCGGCGTTCACGTCAGACAGAACCACATCGGGGCTGAAAGGAATCACCGCCCAGGCGGCCAAAGCAGGCATCAGCGTCACAACCGGAGCCAACAGGTACAGAACCTTGTTGGACTTGGCTGGAACGATCAGCTCTTTGGTCAGCAGTTTGAAAACGTCAGCGAAAGGCTGCAGCAAGCCGCGGTAACCAACACGGGTTGGTCCCAGACGAACGTGCATGAAGCCGATCATCTTGCGTTCCCAGTAGGTCAGGTAAGCAACACACAGAATGACGGGCACCGCGATAGCGACAATCTTCAGCAGCGTCCACACCACATACCATGCACTCGGACCCAGCAGGTCCGAACCGTAGCTATTGATGGCAGAGAGAAATTCCATGTTATGCACGCTCCACTGTCAATTGACCGAATGCGCTACCCAAAGCGGCAGTTTCAGAAAAAGCGGTGGCAACACGCACCGAGTTCAATGCCACGGTGTCATCCAGCTGAGCTGGCAAGCTGACTTCGCCTTGCGAAGAACGAACCTTCACCAGATCGCCGTCGGCCAAGCCCAGTTGGGTCAGCGTGGCGGCGGCCATGCGAGCCGTAGGAGCGGCCGAAGCAGGTGTTTCCTGCAAAGGAGCCGAACGGCGCACCAGCGCATCGCTACGATAAATAGGTACATCAGCCACACGCTCCAGACCGCTAGCGGCAGGCAGAACGCTGGCAGCCAGATTGATCTGGTTGGACAGGCGTGATTCCACACCAGCAGCCATGACAGAGTCACGCACCGATTCAGAGGTTTCGTCGTCAAAACCATCCAGTTGGAACAAATTGCCCAGTACGCGCAGAACCTTCCAGGCCGGACGGGTATCGCCCACGGGAGCGGCAGCACCCTTGAAGCTTTGTACACGGCCTTCGGCGTTCACAAAGGTGCCGGAGGTTTCAGTGAACGGAGAGACGGGCAGCATCACATCGGCCCACTGCTCGGCAGCGGAACGATAGGAAGTCAGCGCGACCGAGAAGGTGGCGGACTGCAGTGTTTCCACAGCACGCTCGCCCAGATCGCTGTCCAGAGCAGGCTCGACGTTCAGAACCAGGTAGGCACGCAGGGTCTGAGCCAGCATTTGCTCGGCGGTCAGACCGCCCTTGCCCGGTACGGCGTTAGCCAAATAACCACCCACGGTGTTACCACCGGCAGTCAGGAAGCCCAGCTTGGCACCGCTAGCCTGTGCAATCGCATTGGCGTTGGCAGCAATTACGCTAGCCTGATCCGAGTTGACAGCCATATTGCCCAGCAAGATAGCCACGCGTTCGCCGGAAACCAGGCTGTCAGCAATCTGCTGAGCTTCAGCAGAAACTTGCACGCCTTCCAGACCCGCAGGAACTGCGCTGTCTTTGACTTTGGCAACGGCAACCAGCACTTGAGCCAGAGAGTTGGCCAACTGGCTGGGAGCAACCGTCATGCGGCCAGCAATCGCATTGAACAATGGATTATCGGCAGCCGAATCAATAAAGGAAACTTGAGCGCCACGTTTGACAGCCTGACGCAGACGCTGGGCCATCAAGGGGTGATCTTTACGCAGGAAGGAGCCCACGACCAGAACGCGATCGAGCTCGTTCAAGGCGGTCAGAGGCATACCCAACCAAGGTACACCGGCCAGGGCGCCATCCAGACGGGCATCGGTCTGACGCAAACGGAAGTCCACGTTTTCGGTACCCAGGGCACGACCTAGACGAGCCAGCAAAGCCAGTTCTTCGGTTGTGGAGGTAGCCGAACCAATACAGCCCAGTTGATCTGCACCAAACTTCTCGCGTACGGCATTCATGCCAGCAACGATGGTTTGCATGGCGTCGTTCCAGGAGGCTTCACGCCACTGGCCGTCATCACCACGCACCATGGGGCGAGTCAGACGGTCTTCGGTGTACAGACCTTCGTAGGAGAAACGGTCACGGTCGCTGATCCAGCACTCGTTGACTTCGTCGTTCTCGAAAGGAACAACACGCAGTACCTTGTCCATCTTGGCTTGCAGCACCAGGTTGGCACCCACGCTGTCGTGCGGGCTAACGCTGCGACGACGGGCCAGTTCCCAGGTACGGGCATTGAAGCGGAAAGGTTTGGAGAGCAAGGCACCGACGGGGCAAACGTCAATCATGTTGCCCGACAATTCGGACTCGACTGCGCGACCCACAAAGGTAGTGATTTCGGCGTGTTCGCCGCGGTTGAGCATACCAACCTCTTGCACACCGGCAATTTCTTCGCCAGTACGCACACAGCGGGTGCAGTGAATGCAACGCTGCATGGCTTCGGTGGAAATCAGCGGCCCCATGGACTTGGCAGCCACGACGCGCTTTTCTTCCTTGTAGCGCGACTCGGAGCCACCGTAACCCACGGCCAGATCCTGCAACTGACACTCACCGCCCTGGTCACACACGGGGCAATCCAGAGGGTGGTTGATCAGCAGAAATTCCATGACGCTCTTTTGAGCAGCCACAGCTTTTTCCGAACGAGTACGCACAACCATGCCGTTGGTGACGGGAGTGGCGCAAGCAGGCAAAGGCTTGGGCGCTTTTTCCACGTCCACCAAACACATGCGGCAGTTGGCGGCAATACTCAGTTTTTTGTGATAACAGAAGTGCGGCACGTAGACCCCGGCGTCATGGGCAGCCTGAATGACCATGCTGCCTTCCGGGGCGTCAACTTTAATGCCATCGATGGTGAGTTCTACCATTACGTTGTCCTGGCCTACAAATATTGAGGCACCACACAGCCTTTATGCTCGATGTGGTGTGCGAACTCGTCGCGGAAATGCTTAACGAAACTGCGCACCGGCATGGCCGCAGCATCACCCAGGGCGCAAATGGTGCGACCCATGATGTTATGTGCGATGTCGTCGAGCATATCCAGGTCTTCCGGACGACCTTGACCGTTCTCGATACGATGCACCATACGCCACAACCAGCCTGTGCCTTCCCGGCACGGCGTACACTGGCCGCAGCTTTCGTGATAGTAAAAATAGGACAGGCGCAGCAGGGACTTGACCATGCAGCGCGTCTCGTCCATCACAATGACAGCGCCCGAACCCAGCATGGAACCTGCCTTGGCAATGGAGTCATAGTCCAGGTTGGTGGCCATCATGATGTCAGCGGGCAACACGGGCGAGCTGGAACCACCTGGGATCACCGCTTTCAGTTTGCGACCATCGCGCATACCGCCGGCCAGTTCCAGCAAGGTAGCAAACGGTGTCCCCAGAGGCACTTCGTAGTTACCGGGACGCTCTACGTCACCCGTAATGGAGAAGATCTTGGTGCCACCGGCGTTGGGGATACCTACTTCCAGGTATTCCTGACCGCTGTTGCGCAAAATCCAGGGCACAGCAGCGAAGGTTTCGGTGTTGTTGATGGTCGTCGGCTTGCCGTACAGACCAAAACTGGCCGGGAATGGCGGTTTGAAACGGGGCTGGCCCTTCTTGCCTTCCAGCGACTCCAGCAATGCAGTTTCTTCACCGCAAATATAGGCGCCGTAGCCGTGGAACGCATGCAGTTGGAAGCTGAAATCCGAACCCAGGATCTTATCGCCCAGGAAGCCAGCCGCACGGGCCTGCTCTAGCGCCTCTTCAAAACGCTGATAGATTTCAAACACTTCACCGTGGATGTAGTTGTAGCCGACGGTAATACCCATGGCATAGGCAGCAATAGCCATGCCTTCAATCACGATGTGGGGGTTAAAACGCAGAATATCGCGGTCTTTAAAGGTACCGGGCTCGCCCTCGTCGGAGTTACATACCAGGTACTTTTGACCGGGCAAACTACGGGGCATGAAGCTCCACTTCAGACCCGATGGAAAACCTGCACCACCACGACCGCGCAAGGCTGAAGTCTTGACTTCCGCAATCACGTCTTCGGGTTTCATGCCGGTGGTCAAGACCTTGCGCAGGGCCTCATAGCCACCACGCTTGACGTACTCTTCCAGGCCCCAGTTATCGCCGTTCAAACCAGCCAGAATCTGTGGCTGAATATGACGATCATGAAAAATCATGCTGCGCGATACGTCGCCACCAGGGTTGGGTTCCAAACCCTGTGCGAACTTGCGCAGAATGTCCGGTGCAATCATGCCGATTCTCCGTGTGTCTTCAATTCTTCGAGCATGGCATCAATGCGCTCGGCTTCCATGCGCACGCACATGTGCTGATTGTTCAGCAACATGACGGGCGAATCACCACATGAGCCCATGCACTCTCCCATGATCAGGGAGAACTGGCCGTCCGCCGTGGTTTCACCGTATTCGATACCCAGTTTCTCTTTCAGGTACTCGCCAGCCTTGACGCCATCACGCAGCGCACAGGGCAAGTTGGTGCAAACGGAAATGGTGACGCGGCCAACGGGCTTGGTGTGGAACATGTTGTAGAAGGTTGCCACCTCCTGCACAGCGATAGGCTCCACGCCAATATATTGGGCCACATCCTCGATAATCTCTGGCGATACCCAGCCTTTTTCCTGCTGGGCAATGGCCAGGGAGGCCATGATGGCAGAGCGACGTTGATCTGCCGGGAACTTGCTCAGTTCCTTATCTATCTGTTGGTAGGCTTTTTCGGAAAGCAACATAATTCGGTTCCGTTTTTCCAGGCGCGACCTTAACGGTCGATCTCGCCAAACACAATGTCCTGCGTGCCGATGATCGTGACCGCGTCGGCAATCATGTGACCGCGGCTCATTTCATCGAGGGCCTGCAAGTGGACGAAGCCCGGAGCACGGATCTTCATGCGGTAAGGCTTGTTGCCGCCGTCAGATACCAGATAAATGCCAAACTCGCCCTTGGGATGCTCCACACCGGCATACACTTCGCCAGTAGGCACGTGCATACCTTCGGAGAACAGTTTGAAATGGTGGATCAAGTCCTCCATCCCGGTTTTCATGCGTTCGCGCGATGGCGGCGCCACTTTGTGGTTATCCGTGATGACAGGACCGGGGTTGTTGCGCAGCCACTGTACACACTGACGGATGATGCGGTTGCTCTCGCGCATTTCCGCGATACGAACCAGATAACGGTCGTAAGAGTCACCGTTGCGACCCACAGGAATATCAAATTCGACGCGATCATAGACTTCGTAGGGCTGCATCTTGCGCAGATCCCACTCAACGCCCGAACCACGCAGCATGGGGCCGGTAAAGCCCAGCGCCTTGGCGCGATCAGGATCCACCACGCCCACGCCCACCAGACGCTGCTTCCAGATACGGTTATCGGTCAGCAGGGTTTCGTATTCGTCGACACAAGTGGGGAAACGGTTGGTGAAGTCTTCGATGAAATCCAGCAAAGAACCCGAACGAGCTTCGTTCATGGCTTTCAGTTCTTTGTCGGAGCGGTATTTGTTGGCCTTGTACTGAGGCATGGTGCCGGGCAGATCGCGGTAAACGCCACCTGGACGGTAGTAGGCCGCGTGCAAACGGGCGCCGGAGACCGCTTCGTAGCAGTCCATCAGGTCTTCACGTTCACGGAAGGCGTACAGGAACACAGCCATGGCCCCCACGTCCAGCGCATGCGAGCCGACCGACATCAGGTGGTTCAGAATGCGGGTGATCTCGTCAAACATGACGCGGATGTACTGGGCACGCAACGGAACCTCGACACCGACCAGACGCTCCACAGCCATACAGTAAGCATGCTCATTGACCATCATGGACACATAGTCCAGACGATCCATGTATGGCAGGGTTTGCAGGAAAGTGCGGTTTTCAGCCAGTTTTTCGGTGGCGCGGTGCAACAGCCCAATATGGGGGTCAGCACGCTGAATGACTTCGCCGTCCAGCTCAAGCACCAAACGCAATACACCGTGTGCGGCGGGGTGCTGAGGACCAAAGTTCAGGGTATAGTTTTGAATTTCTGCCATGATGCTTATCGCCCAATTCCGTAATCGTCCTCGCGCACCACACGTGGCGTGATCTCACGCGGCTCGATGGTGACGGGCTGGTAAATGACCCGCTTCTGCTCGGTGTCATAGCGCATTTCGACGTAGCCGGAGATGGGGAAGTCTTTGCGGAACGGATGGCCGATGAAACCGTAGTCGGTCAGGATGCGACGCAGATCAGGGTGGTTCTCGAAAACAATGCCATATAGGTCAAACGCCTCGCGCTCGAACCAGTTCACCGACGGCCAGACCTCGAACAAGGTTGGCAGCGTTGGGAAATCGTCATTGGGCACAAAGCAGCGCACACGCAGGCGCCAGTTGTGCGTCAAGGACATCAGGTGCAACACAACAGCAAAGCGATGAGGAAACTGAGCCGATGCAGCCTGATAGGTAGGCGCTTTCCAGGCGGAATAATCAATCCCGCACAAGTCGATACAGGTCTCAAAGCGCAAGTCAGCGTGGTCACGCAGCAGTGTGCAGGTATCGAGCCATGCATCAGCCGGCACTTCCAAAGTGAGTTCATTGCGCGCTTGCGTCAACGCAGCCTGCTCGCCCAGGATGGAGAGCAAGTTGGTTTTTAAAGTTTCTAGCCGTGTCATAGTCTTGTTTAGCCTGTTCTAACCGTTCAGCGTGCGATGGTATTGGTCAAACGGATCTTGTTCTGCATTTGGAGCAAACCGTAAACCAAAGCTTCAGCGGTAGGAGGACAGCCCGGCACGTACACGTCTACCGGCACGATGCGGTCACAGCCGCGCACCACCGAGTAAGAGTAGTGGTAGTAGCCGCCACCATTGGCACAGGAGCCCATGGAAACAACCCAACGTGGCTCAGCCATCTGGTCGTACACCTTGCGCAAGGCAGGCGCCATCTTGTTGCACAGAGTGCCCGCCACAATCATCAAGTCAGATTGACGAGGGCTGGGACGGAAAATAATGCCAAATTGGTCCAGGTCATAACGAGCCGCACCAGCGTGCATCATTTCCACTGCACAACAGGCCAGACCAAATGTCATGGGCCACATGGACCCTGTTTTTGCCCAGTTCAGAAACTTGTCTGCACTGGTCGTCACAAAACCTTCTTTGAGAATGCCGTCGATAGCCATAGTAGTTGCCTTTTGCCGGATCAGAGCCTGGGAAGCCCCGGCCTATCCTGTTGCTGACCAAACCCGCTGTCATCAAGACGCATCCCCATGCCCCTTATGCCCAGCAGCAGACGCGAAAACCCCGACAGGGTTCTCTATGGATGGGTTATTCCCAGTCCAGAGCGCCTTTTTTCCATTCGTAGATAAAACCGACCGTCAAAACGGCCAGGAACGCCATAACGGTCCAGAAACCGACCAGGCCTACTGTTCCATTGGCCATGGCCCAGGGAAACAGAAAAGCGATTTCCAGATCGAACATGATGAACAGAATCGCGATCAGGTAGTAACGAATGTCCACCTTCATGCGCGAGTCGCCGAATGCTTCAAAACCGCATTCGTAAGGAGAGAGCTTTTCAGCATCGGGCCGGTTAGGACCGAGCACTCGACCGACCAAAAGTAAGGCCAGGCCAATCCCAGTGGCAACGATGATAAATAGCAAAACGGGAAAGTACTCTTGCAGGTTCATGCAAAGCATCCAATCGCAGTAAATAAACTCTTGGATTGTAGCATTTTGAGAGCACAGTTTTGGGGGATAACCCCAAAGCATTACATCTATGCGCGGGTGTTGCACCCACGCCGCAAAAACTGTCAGCTACCTGACTGGAAACCCTTCAACTATTGATTATTTATTCTATTAAGGGTTGCGATTGTAGACTTCAATCAACTATCTTACTCGTTTTTGTAAGGTAAATGTCAGCCACCAAACAGAAGAAAATGATTTTTCCTGCTTATTTTGTAAGCAAGCCAAACAAGACCAAGTAGTCGCAATGGTCGTTAGACAGATTTAGCACGCACTCCAGCCCCTACATCACAACAACAGAGTACCACCCCAGGAAACTCACAGACCTTACGCCAATAGCCAACACATACCAACGAACCCATAAACACGAGCAGCAAAACCAAACACAGCCCCTACAACCCGAACAGGCCCAAACAAACACCCCAAAAAAGCAGTAGACAATAAAAAAGCCATCCCGAAGGATGGCTTTTTATACTTCTGCAGTTCAGGCGAATCCGAAAATTTGCCTTTCGCAACGCGTAGACAAGCTACGCGAAACAATTAGAACTGGTGACGCAGACCAACGCCGATCAGAGTCGACTTAGCATCAGGCATGAAGTACACGTTCTTGGCGTAGGAACCAATTGCATACACGTTCGTGCGCTTGCTCAGTGGGTGGCTGTAACCCAGGCTGAACGTATGCTGTTTCTTCATTTCCCACGAAGCACCGGAGTTAGCCAGTTGATCTGGAGCCGAACGAGGATCAGCCATCGTCCAAGAACCCATCACAGTACCAGCACCCACAGGAGCGGACAAACCGACCAAGTAGGAGTTAACTTTCAGGCCGTCCAGGCTGCTCAAGCCATTAGAGACCATTGCATCACCCAAACCAAAGCCGCTGTAGGACTGAGCAGCGAACAAACCGTCACGGGTTTGGCCGAAAGCCAAGTAAGCCTTCACAACTTCAAAGTCGTAGCTACCACCGATGTTCCAGGACTTAACAGTGTCACCACCGCTCACTGGACCATTCACAACAGCACGGCTTTCAGCAGTTTTGTACTGATCGTATGTCAGAGCAACACCGATAGGGCCGTTAACGTAACGCAGACCGGTGGTCACGGCGCGCTGGTTGCGCTCCAGACCATCATTAATGTTATTAACTTCGTTAACCTTGTACTCTTGGGAACCACCAGTATTGAAGGAGTAACCAACGCCGAACTGGAAGCCGGAGAAGTTAGGGGTTTGGTACATGACCATGTTGTCGTAACGAACGGTGTTAGCGGATGTGAAAGCACCACCGATGTTAGCTTGATCGAAACCACCGCCGAAAGGATCGGCTACGCCTGGCAAGTATTTGGAGGCGATGTTAGTTTGACGACCGAAGTCCAATTGACCCCAGCTGTCGCCAGCCAGACCCAGAGTGGCGTGACGACCGAACAGACGACCACCTTGAGCGGAATTACCGGTGGACAGATCAAAGCCGCTTTCCAGTTGGAATACAGCGCGCAGGCCATCGCCCAGATCTTCGGAACCCTTCAAGCCCCAGCGGTTACCCGACTGGATGCCGTTGATCATACCGGTTTTCTTCTGTTCGTAAGAAGTACCGTTACCGTTCGAGGTGTAGGTTTCAGTGCCTTTGAATTTTTGGTAACCGATACCACCGTCCAGAATACCGTACAGGGTGACAGACGTTTCTGCGTGTGCGACGCCAGCGAAGCCGGCCATCAGAGCAGCAGCGAGCAGAGTCTTTTTCATGTAAGAAATCTCCGTAGATTTGAGTAAATCAGAGCAGCCCAACTACAACAGTGCTGCTGCTCTTTCTAACTCCGCGATGGGAAGTTAACGCTATTGCATCAAAATTCCCGTCGCTTGACTACGAAACCCTTCGGAAACGTGAATCTTTGTACACAGCCTGTTGGCTATACACAACAAAAACCCACTTATAGCGGCTTTCCAAGCCGCCTCTGCCAAGGATGATAATTAGCAAGCTAAAGCCAAAACTATCTTAAGAACTTGCTTTAACTCTCGCTGGCAATCGGTCACCAACACTGGTTTTGTGGAAATACAACAAAAAACCAAACCCTGCCGTCTAACTGGAAGCAAGCACCCCAAAGCCCATCCCAAACTCGGGACACCCAAAGCGGTGACAATGACAGTTTCTCATATTACGAGAAAAAAAGAATTAACAAAACTCAGAACGCGCTGACTCAGCCGAAGCCTTTTTTCAAACCAGAACAAACACCCCAGTACCGCCCAAAAATCCCGCAATCTGAGCAAACCCTCAAGCACCAAAAAAATGGCAAAAAAAAACCCGTCCTTCTCAGGATCAGGTTTTATTTTCAAGCCCTGCAATGACAGAGCAACACAGCATTTTTTTGGTGCCGACGACGAGACTCGAACTCGTACAGCTTTCGCCACTACCCCCTCAAGATAGCGTGTCTACCAATTCCACCACGTCGGCAAGCAATCAAGACAGCGATATTAGCATGACAAAAGCAGGACTGTCAGTACAAAACAGCCCAAAACAGCTAAAAAAGCCCGTTCTCAGGCATATCCCAAACAAACACCGCAAAACATCAAAGCCCGCCGTAACGGCGGGCTTTGATATCACACCTTCCAATCCTGTCTGTGAGATCTTTGCAGCCTCTTATATAGAGAGCAACAAGAAACTCACAAATAGCGCGGGCTTACTCAGCAGCAGGAACTGCTGGCGCGCTTTGCTCTGGAGCTGCCGAAGGAACCGCTGCCGGCACCGAGGCTGCGGGAGCGGGAACCGAAGCGGCACCCGATGGAGCCGCGCCAGGCACAGAGGACTCATACCCCTGCATCACACCCGCATCAGCCTTTTGCGCTGGATGATGAGCCACCCAAGCCAAACCGCCAGTAGACACAAAAAAGACAATTGCTGCCCATTTGGTCATGCGCGACAAAAAGTTGGCCGCACCCGCTGCACCAAACACGCTGCCGGCCGAGCCGCCGCCAAAGGCGGAACCCATATCCGCACCCTTGCCTTGCTGCAGCAGAACCAGACCAATAATCAACAGCGAGGAAATAACCTGCACCGCCATCAGAACGGAAGACATCCAATCTTGCATTTAAAGACTCCAGACCCTTTAAGCGGCCACAATACGTAAAAATTCTTGTGCATCCAACGATGCACCACCCACCAAGGCACCATCAATATCCGGCATGGCAAACAGCTCTGAAGCATTATCCGCTTTCACGCTGCCCCCGTACAAAATACGCAACTGATCCGATTCCATATAGGCACGAATCTGCTGATGCATGTGCTGCGCTTGCTCCGGCGTTGCAGTCAGACCCGTACCAATCGCCCAGACCGGCTCATAGGCCAGCACCAGTTTGGAGACCACCTCGGCCCCAAGAGCCTTGATAGGTTCGAGTTGATCTTGCACCACACAGGTTTCCTGCCCTGCCTCGCGATCGGCCAACTGCTCGCCAATACAGACAATGGGCGTCAAGCCTGCTTCCAGTGCCGCAATAACTTTGGCGGCGACTTGAGCACTGCTTTCCTGATGATACTGACGACGTTCGGAATGCCCGACAATCACCCAACGACAACCCACATCAGCCAGCATTGCCGCCGAGATCTCCCCGGTGTATGCCCCCTTGGCGTGGACACTGACATCTTGAGCGCCAACCGCGATGGTCGAATCCTTCAAGATACCTGCCACCTGAGGCAAATACACATAAGGAACGCATACAAGCACATCACAATCTGCCTGCGCATCAGGCTGAACGAGCAGTTCTTGCAGCAGACGGCTGTTGCCATCAAGCGAGCCATTTAATTTCCAATTACCCGCAACCAGTCGTTTACGCGAAGAATGTACGCTCATTGCTCCCTTGATGCCAGTCAAAAAGTTACACCAACGCCCACAATCAAGGCGCAGCTAACCGACTATTGTAGCGTGAGCAAATCCATTTCGCGCATATTTGGCAGAAAATTCATTTCAACAGGACAAAAAAAGGGGTGGCAACACCACCCCTTGCAGCTTTTAAGGAACAAGAATGATCTTGCCGACCTGCTCACCCGCCTCCATCATGGCATGCGCATCACTCGCCTTTTCCAAGGGGAAAGTGGCATGAATCAAGGGGCGCACTTGGCCTGCTTCCAGCAAAGGCCAGACTCGCGCTTTCAAAGCCTGCGCCAGTTGCGCCTTGAACTCAACCGAACGAGAGCGCAAGGTTGAACCAGTAATGGTCAGACGACGACGCAGGATTTCGCCACAGTTAATCGTGGACTTCACCCCACCCAGCAAAGCGATAATAACGATACGGCCGTCATCGGCCAGACACGTCAAATCCCGGTTGATGTAATCACCAGCAACCATATCCAGAATCACATCAACACCACGACCATCTGTTTTGCTCTTGATGACGTCTTCGTAAACCTCGGTTTTGTAGTTGATACCAACCCCGCCCAGACGATTAATAGCCTCTACGCGCTCGTCGCTGCCAGCCGTGGCATACACCGTATGCCCCAAGGCCACAGCCAGTTGAATAGCCGTCGTTCCAATTCCGCTTGCACCACCATGAACCAGCAGGGTTTCACCCTTGCTCAGCTGACCACGGTCAAACACATTACTCCAGACCGTAAAAAAAGTTTCTGGCAAACCCGCCGCCTCCAGCAAGCTGAAACCCGCAGGAATAGGCAGACATTGCTGAACTGGAACAACGCAATATTCGGCATAGCCACCGCCGGTAACCAAAGCACAGACCTGATCGCCGATTTTGAACTCGCTGTCCTGCACATCACCGGAGACAATTTCACCAGCCAGCTCCAAGCCGGGAATATCAGAGGCTCCAGCAGGTGGTGGATAAGCGCCCGCCCGTTGCAAAACATCTGGACGGTTTACACCCGCCGCCAACACCTTGACCAGCACCTCGCCAGGACCGGGTTGCGGCATGGGGCGTTCACCCACTCGCAACACTTCCGGCTTTCCAAACTCGGTAATCTCCACAACTCGCATACCTACTCCCTAATATCTAAACCATTTTTTCCAGCGTGGCCCAAATGACAAACAACAAGAAGCCACCTTACTTGCTGCAATCTATCACAGGCACTGACATCAACACCCTATTCCAGCCATGAAAACAGATTATTTCCATGACGCTGGCAAATTTATACGTTACACTTTAAGGCTTTCCTGGCTATCGTGCTTTTCATGCGAAGAGCGTGCCGGAAAAAGCCCAACAGATAGGAAGCGTGCCAGAGCGGTTGAATGGACCGGTCTTGAAAACCGGCGATGGGGTAACCCATCCGTGAGTTCGAATCTCACCGCTTCCGCCATCATCTCCCGCTGCATCCATGGCGGAATTGGTAGACGCAAGGGACTTAAAATCCCTCGATCTTTGATCGTGCCGGTTCGATTCCGGCTGGATGCACCACATATTCACGATAGCGGGCGGATATCGGCTCTACCCCATAAACAGGGGATGGTCATTCATCAGACCCGGTTGATTACACCATTCCAACCGCACTGGGCCAAGACCCTCAGGCGGTAGTTTTCAAAGCTTCTAAACCCATACGCACGGCGTAAGAGCATTTCCATTTCGTATGGAAGCCCTCGGTGATGCCGTTGGACTTGGTAACGCGCCATATTCGTACGATGGGCTCGAACCACGATTTTAACGTGGCAGCCAGTACCCTGGCCGGACTTTGCTCGAACGGCCGTATCAGCGCCAGGAATTTGGGCACCATTTCAACTGACCAACAGTTTATCCCTCCACTCCGCCCTGCTCTGCTCCACCCACCCTCTCCAACCAGACCGAATCTGCCCTCAAGAAGCAAGCAGCTCAAAAATGATGAACCATCAAAGAGCAAAGCTACAACCAAGGCTACGGCTGAAACCACAAGCACAACAGATACAGGTACGGGTACAGTACCAACACCCACCTTCCCAACAAAGCAAGCAAACGCAAAAAACCCGCCTTTTGGCGGGTTTTCTTCAAACAGACTGCGAACGCTATCAAGAAGCAGCAGGAGCGGCTGGGCCACCTTGAGCTTCGATACCGCCAATAGCCTT
The DNA here is from genome assembly GCF_041521385.1 of Alcaligenes faecalis. Classification (NCBI taxonomy): domain Bacteria; kingdom Pseudomonadati; phylum Pseudomonadota; class Betaproteobacteria; order Burkholderiales; family Alcaligenaceae; genus Alcaligenes; species Alcaligenes faecalis. The sequence goes on from NZ_CP168006.1 coordinate 687,126, forward strand.
GATCGACAGACGCAGACGACCTTTCTCATCAGCTTCGATGACCTTGACCTTAACAAGCTGACCCACTTTCAGCACGTCATTGATGTTGGCGATACGGTAGTTGGCAATCTCGGAGATGTGCAGCAAGCCGTCACGGCCTGGTAACACTTGCACAATCGCGCCAAAGTCCAGCAAACGCATCACGGGGCCTTCGTATTCCTGACCCACTTCCACTTCAGCGGTCAGCTCTTTAATACGACGCTCAGCGTCACGAGCCTTGTCCAGATCGGCGCTGGCGATCGTGATGGTGCCGTCATCCGAAATATCGATCTGCGTACCCGTTTCTTCGGTCAGGGAACGGATGGTTGCACCGCCCTTACCAATCACATCACGAATCTTCTCGGGGTTGATCTTTACAGTCAGCATGCGAGGCGCGAATTCGGACATTTCGGTACGGGAACCGTCAATGGACTCTTTCATCTTGCCCAAGATGTGCATACGGCCTTCGTGAGCCTGGGCCAAGGCAACCTGCATGATTTCCTTGGTGATGCCCTGGATCTTGATATCCATCTGCAAGGCAGTAATACCTTTCTCGGTACCGGCAACCTTGAAGTCCATATCGCCCAAGTGATCTTCGTCACCCAGAATGTCGGTCAGCACAGCAAACTTGTTGCCTTCCTTGATCAGACCCATGGCCACACCGGCCACGTGATCTTGCACAGGCACACCAGCGTCCATCATGGACAGCGAGCCACCGCACACCGATGCCATGGAGGAGGAACCGTTGGACTCAGTGATCTCGGACACCACACGGATGGAGTACTGGAAATCCTCAGCGGCAGGCAGCAAAGGAGTCAAAGCACGCTTGGCCAGACGACCGTGACCGATTTCACGACGCTTGGGAGCGCCGAAACGGCCGGCTTCGCCTGTGGCGAACGGAGGCATGTTGTAGTGCATCATGAAGCGATCGCGGTATTCGCCCATGATCGAGTCAATGATCTGCTCGTCTTGCTTGGTACCCAGGGTGGTCACCACCAAAGCCTGAGTTTCGCCACGTGTGAACAAGGCGCTACCATGAGCACGGGGCAGAACGCCCAGACGAATGCTGATAGGACGCACTGTGCGGGTGTCGCGACCGTCAATACGGGACTCGCCGCTCAAGATGCGCGAACGCACAATCTTGCTTTCCAGGTCGAACATCATGTTTTCGACGGCAACCATATCAGGCTGATCCTGACCAGCGGCTTCTGCTTGAGCCTTGACCGTTTCTTTAACTTGAGCGTAGACAGCGCGCACTTGCTCGGTACGAGCCTGTTTTTCGCGAGTCTGGTAGGCCTGTGTCAGACCTTCCTCAGCAGCGGCAGTTACCGCAGCCAGCAGGCTTTCGTTAACAGTGGCAGGCTGCCAATCCCACTCGGGCTTGCCAGCTTCTTCAACCAGTTCGTGAATGCAGTTGATGGCCGCTTGCATTTGCTCGTGAGCAAACACCACACCACCCAGCATGACTTCTTCGGACAATTGCTTGGCTTCGGACTCAACCATCAGCACCGCTTGTTCGGTACCGGCCACAACCAGATCCAGAGCCGAAGATTTCAGCTGAGTAGCGGATGGGTTCAGCACGTACTGACCATCAACGTAACCCACGCGAGCAGCGCCCACAGGACCATTGAAAGGGATGCCGGAGATAGCCAGAGCAGCCGAAGCGCCGATCATGGCAGCGATATCAGGATCAATTTCAGGATTGACCGATACCGTGTGAATGATGACCTGAACTTCGTTGTAGAAGCCCTCAGGGAACAGTGGACGCAGTGGACGGTCGATCAGGCGGGAGATCAGGATCTCGCGCTCGGACTGGCGGCCTTCACGCTTGAAGAAACCACCAGGGATCTTGCCAGCGGAGTAGGTTTTTTCGACGTAATCAACGGTCAGAGGGAAAAAATCCTGACCTGCTTTCGCTTCGCTTTTGCCAACAACCGTGGCCAACACAACCGTGTCTTCAATCGAAACCAGCACGGCACCTGACGCCTGACGTGCGATTTCGCCGGTTTCCAGAACGACGGTATGTTCGCCGTACTGGAAAGACTTGGTGACTTTATTGAACATTAGGAGAATCCTTACAATAAAAAAACCGTGCACACAGCGAAACCAGTTCGCCGAATGCACGGTTGTTTAGCGGGGAGCCAGCCCCGGTATCACTTACGCAGACCGAGTTTTTCGATCAAAGCACGGTAAGCATCTGGATTACGACCTTTCAGGTAATCCAGCAATTTGCGACGACGGCTAACCATGCGCAACAGACCACGACGGGAGTGGTGATCTTTGTTGTGAGCCTTGAAGTGGCCGGTCAATTCGTTGATGCGAGCGGTCAGCAAAGCCACTTGCACTTCTGGGGAACCTGTATCGCCTTGTTTACGCTGAAACTCGGAAACGATATCGACTTTTTTGATATCTGCAACTGCCATTTTATGTAGCCTCTAAGACTTGCGTTAGGACCGAGGTGCCCTAACGTGTTGAAAATAAAATTGAACGCACCAGACCACGAGGCTTGGTGCAAGCAAACGATTATAGCGAAAAACCAGGACAGGCGTTAAGCATTTCGTCCTGAAAGCCCACCCAAGCCAGGTATTTTAGTTGTTTCCACGCCGAAGTCGCGCCAAAGCACGAGCTCGACGCCAGCGCCAGGCCATCACAAACCAGCCCGACAAGCCGTACAGGCAGAACAGCCCAAACAGGAAGACAGGCGGATCAGTGGAGACAAACACAAAGACCAGCACAAAAAGCAGCATGACCCAAAATGGCACACTACGGCTGATCGCAAAGGACTTACCGCTGTAGAACGGCGCATTGGAGACCATGGCCAGGCCGGCATAAATGGTTAAACCAAAGGCAACCCAGGGAATCACATTCACTTGCAAGGACAGCTTGTTGTCCACCGCCAGCCAGACAAAGCCAGCGACCAGAGCAGCGGCCGCCGGGCTGGGCAAGCCCTGGAAAAAACGCTTGTCGACCACTTCAATATTGGTATTGAAGCGGGCCAGGCGCAGCGCACCACCAGCTACATAAATAAAGGAAGCCAACCAGCCCCAGCGGCCCAATCCCTGCATGGCCCAGACGTACATGACCAGCGCGGGCGCTGCACCAAAGGAAATCATGTCTGCCATGGAGTCATACTGCTCGCCAAAAGCGGACTGGGTATTGGTCAAACGAGCGACCCGCCCGTCCATACCATCAAACACCAGCGCCAGGAAAATGGCGATGGCTGCCGCCTCAAAGCGGCCATTCATGGCCTGCACAACAGCATAAAACCCCGCGAACAAATTGGCGGTCGTAAATGCGTTGGGCAGAAGATAGATGCTACGCCGACGACGGGTTTCATCATTGAGCAAATTGGGCATAATTTATGCTTTAAGAGTTGTTGCTAAGGACTGAACACTCAAATGTAGCATTGTCCACAAGGCTACAGAGTGTGAATAATTCCAGCAAATATTAGCCAGAGCGAACAGAAACGGCCAAAAGGCCTGCGGCCAGGGAGTTCGCGGATAAATAGTGGATTTTATCGAACTCGCTTGCGCACCACCCCGACAGGGGCACGATAGTCAAATCAAACACTGCATTTTATCGCGCCCTCAGCAATACGGCTATAAGACGAGCACAAGGTGCTTTCATGCTTCTTCTTAGCCCAAGCAGAGGCGACACTGAAGGCCAAATTCTTGCAGCAATAAAAAACCGGCTGACGCCGCAAGACGTCAGCCGGTTCAGGTTCAAGACCTGGGCAGCTTATTAAGCCGCCCCGATATCAAACTTAGTTCTTGGACTTGTCGACCAGCTTGTTAGCGGCGATCCAAGGCATCATGGAGCGCAGCTTGCTACCCACTTGCTCGATCTGCGATTCAGCGTTGATACGACGACGCGAGATCAGGGTAGGCGCGCCAGCGGCGTTTTCCAGGATGAAGTTCTTGGCGTACACACCAGTCTGGATGTCTTCCAGGCACTGACGCATGGCTTTGCGGGTTTCGTCGGTAACAATCTTCGGACCGGTCTCGTATTCGCCGTATTCAGCGTTGTTGGAGATCGAGTAGTTCATGTTGGCGATACCGCCTTCGTAGATCAGGTCCACGATCAGCTTCAGTTCGTGCAAGCACTCGAAGTAAGCCATTTCAGGAGCGTAACCCGCGTCAACCAGCGTGTCGAAACCCGCTTTGATCAGCTCAACCGCACCACCGCACAAAACAGCCTGTTCACCGAACAAGTCGGTTTCGGTTTCTTCGCGGAAGTTGGTTTCGATGATACCGGCACGGCCACCGCCGTTAGCGGAGGCGTAAGACAGAGCCACGTCGCGAGCAGCGCCGGTCTTGTCCTGGTAAACAGCAATCAGGTGAGGAACGCCGCCGCCTTGGCTGTAGGTGCCGCGAACGGTGTGACCTGGAGCCTTGGGAGCAATCATGATGACGTCGATATCGTCACGGGGCACAACCTGGCCGTAGTGAACGTTAAAGCCGTGAGCAAATGCCAGCGCGGCGCCGGGCTTGATGTTCTCGGCAACCTGGTTGCGGTAAACCTCGGCAATGTTTTCATCAGGCAACAAGATCATGACGACGTCAGCACCCTTGACAGCCTCAGCCACTTCCTGAACTTTCAGGCCAGCGTTCTCGGCTTTGCTCCAGGAAGCGCCGCCTTTACGCAGACCAACCACTACGTTCACGCCGGACTCGTGCAGGTTCAGGGCGTGAGCGTGGCCTTGCGAGCCGTAACCGATGATGGCAACGGTCTTGCCTTTGATCAGGGAAAGATCACAATCCTTGTCGTAGAAAACTTTCATTTCAGGTGCTCCAAATTTAATAATTTCGCTTAAACAGCAATTCGAGAATGGCCGCTCTTGCAGCAGCGGCACAAAAAGAACCTTGACTCATTACTTCCAGAACAGGGCCACCGTGGTCCACACGGCATCAGGCCGTATTTACCCTTTATAAGGAGCTGCCTTGAAACGCAGCCCCTTGAATAAAAGCGGTCATTATGTCCTGAAAAAGCCTTGGCTTACAGCTTTAAGACACGTTCGCCACGGCTGACGCCAGAGACCCCGGTGCGCACTGTTTCAAGAATGGCCGTACGATCCAGCGCATTGATGAAAGCAGCAATTTTGTCTTGAACACCGGTCAATTCGATGGTGTATGTTTTGTCCGTAACATCGATGATGCGACCACGGAAAATATCCGCCATGCGCTTCATCTCTTCACGTTCCTTGCCCACCGCCCGCACTTTGATCAGCATGAGCTCACGCTCGATGTGAGGGCCTTCGGACAGATCCACCACCTTGACCACGTCAACCAGCCGGTTCAAGTGTTTGGTGATCTGCTCGATGACGTCGTCCGCCCCTCGCGTAACGATCGTCATGCGAGACAGGGTGTCGTCCTCGGTTGGAGCAACCGTCAAGGTCTCGATGTTATAGCCACGGGCCGAAAACAGGCCGACCACACGGGACAGTGCGCCGGGCTCGTTTTCCAGAAGGATAGAAATGACGTGTTTCATGGTTCTCTCCTTACAGATCGTCCGGGCCCAAAAGCATTTCTGTCAGGCCACGGCCTGCTTTCACCATCGGGAACACGTTTTCGGTTTGATCCGTGATGAAGTTCAGAAATACCAGGCGGTCTTTGTGCGTGGTGAAGGCTTCGCGAATCGCGGGAACCACATCGGCTGGCTTGTCGATCTCCAGACCTACGTGACCATAGCTTTCCACCAGTTTGACAAAGTCAGGCAGTGCATCCACGTAGGACTCGGAATAGCGCGAGCCGTAGTCGATTTGCTGCCACTGGCGCACCATGCCCAAATAACGATTGTTCAGGCAAAGAACCTTGGGGCTCAAGCGGTACTGTTTACACGTAGACAGTTCCTGGATGTTCATCTGGATGGAACCTTCACCGGTGATGACGGCCACATCCTGGCCAGGGTTGGCCATCTGCACACCCATTGCGTAAGGCAAGCCCACGCCCATCGTGCCCAGGCCGCCGGAGTTGATCCAGCGACGAGGCTTATTGAATTTGTAGTACTGCGCCGCCCACATCTGGTGCTGACCCACATCAGAAGTCACGAACGCGTTGCCGCCTGTCACTTCCCACAGGGATTCCACCACGTATTGCGGCTTGATCAGCTCGTCGGACTTGGCGTAGGCCAAGGAGTTCTTGCCCCGCCAGACATTGATCTGTTTCCACCAATCATTCAGGGAGGGCTGGTTCTGCGATTCCTGACGGCTTTGCGCATACAGCTCGTTGAGCTCAGTCAGCACGTCTTTGACACAGCCCACGATAGGCACATCAACTTTCACGCGCTTGGAAATCACGGAAGGATCAATATCGATATGAATGATCTTGCGTGGGTTCTGACCAAAGTGACGAGTATTACCGATCACGCGGTCATCGAACCGTGCACCGACTGCGACCAGAACGTCGCAATGCTGCATGGTCATATTGGCTTCGTAAGTACCGTGCATGCCAGGCATGCCGATATACTGGTCGGCCGTGCCAGGATAAGCGCCAAGCCCCATCAAGGTAGTCGTGCAAGGAGCACCGCTTAACTTGACCAGGTCATTGAGTTCGCTTTCCGCATTACCCAGCACTACGCCACCACCGACGTAAATCAGTGGACGCTCGGCGCTATTGAGAATCTGGACGGCTTTCTTGATCTGCCCCTGATGGCCTTTGGTCACAGGCGCGTAAGAGCGCATCTTGACCTCGCCACGCTTGGGCGTGTATTTGCACGTTGCGGTCGTAATATCTTTAGGGATATCAATCAATACAGGACCGGGACGGCCTGTCGTGGCAATGAAAAATGCCTTGCGAATGGTATCGGCCAAATCACGAACATCGCGCACCAGGAAGTTGTGCTTGACGCAAGGACGGGTGATACCGATGGCATCACATTCCTGGAAAGCATCTTCACCAATTGCCTGGGTGCTGACCTGTCCACTGATGATGACCATCGGAATGGAATCCAGGTAAGCGGTCGCAATACCGGTGACGGCATTGGTGACGCCCGGGCCACTGGTTACCAGTGCCACGCCAACTTTTTGAGACGAACGGGAATAGGCATCCGCAGCATGAACAGCAGCCTGTTCATGGCGCACAAGAATGTGCTGGAAGCGGTCCTGCTTGAAGATTGCGTCGTAGATATAGAGAACGGCACCACCCGGATAACCAAAAACGTGTTCCACGCCTTCGTCCGCGAGCGTGCGCACAACAATATCTGCGCCATTTAATTCAGACATGAGTTTTCCTTTCAGTCTTGCTCTGCAATATCGACTGACCACGACGGTCCGAGCTTGAACCGATGTCAGCAACATGATCTGGCGCTTCATGGCCCACGGGACCACACCACCCAGACACATTACCGTCCGGCCTGCACTCTTCGACACCCAGTGCGTGCACACAAAAACGTATGCGTTAGCTTGAAACGGAAGTCCTGGCATCCCACGCTTGTGACGCGGCCAGCAACAAAGTTTTTAGGCGCAAAAAACCGGGCGGATGGCCCGGTTAACAGTGCCTCGCTACAATTTGCTCGGATATGGAGCAAAAACACCTAGTTACTTTACCTTGACTGCACAAAGCGAGCAACTGTGATTGTTGGTAAAGTGCAAAAAACAGGCTTAAAGCGGGCATACGTAAAACGATATACTGTCTACCTATGACGAGCTGTCCGGGTATTTTATGGCATCGCCCATCCCACAATTAAAACAATTCCTGTATAGCCACTATTTTTTCGGTGGACTGCGTCAGTCCATCGGCGTGTTGTTGCCGGTCATTATTCTGGGCCGTTTCTTCGGTCACTATGATATTGGCGTCATTGCCTCCATGGGGGCCACCTGTGTGGCTATCATTGACCAACCCGGTGGCCCGCGCCGCTACCGCAACAATGAAATGCTCGGCGGCATTGCACTGGGCACGATTACTGTCGGCCTGACAGGCCTGGCCTCCAGTTCCCCCCTGCTACTGGTGCTGTGCGTCCCCTTTCTGTGCTTTCTGTACAGCATGTTCTCTGTCTTTGGCCGTCGCGGCGGGCTGATCGGCTTTGCCGCCCTGTTGCTGATGACCTTGACCATGCGCTTTCCGATGCAGCCTCACGAGGTGCTGGCCCATACGCTTTACTCCTTTGCCGGTGGCCTGTCCTACTACCTGTTCAGCACTCTGTTCCGACACCTGCTCTGGTATCGGGAAGAACGCCAAACACTGGCGGTCGCCCTGTTTGCCACAGCGGAATACATGGAAGCCCGCTCACAGTTCTATGACGCTGCCTCAGACCTGGACGCCTGCTATCGACGGCTGATCAATCTGCAATCCAATATGACCGAAAAGCACCAGGCAGCCCGCGATGTGGTGCTGCGTGAACTGCCACGCGGTTATGGACGGGGAGATCATCACCGCAAGGCACTGCTGACGATCTTTCTGAATATGGTCAGCATTCTGGACTCGCTGGTTGCCACCTACACCGACTACACGGTCTTGCGCCGCCAACTGTCCGACAGCGATTTCATGGTTTTTGCGCGTGATGGCTTACACAAGCTGTCGCTGGATATTGGCCGCATTGCCATGAATGTTTCACGCAGCGCCCGTACAACTCGTCGCTCCAGCGTCAAAGCAGAAATCCGCGCCATGGAATACGAGCTGGAGAAATACAAACGCCAGGGTATGTCCCAGTCCGACCCGGAAACATATGCACTATTAGTTCAGGTGCTGCGCCGCCTGCGTAACCTGAACCGGATCGTCGACCATATGGCCAGCCTGTCTCACCGGGCCAGCCAGAGTCTCCCTGTTGACCAGTATCTGAATAAATCGCTCAGCCGCATGCTGTCGCGCGAGGAACTACGTCTGGGCATGCTGACCAGCAACCTCAAAGTGAAGTCTTCGCACTTTCGCTATGCCGCACGGGTCAGCATTGCTTCCATGGTAGCCCTGGGTGTCGGCGCACTCAGCACTCACTTCCAAAGCGAATTGGGTTTGGTCAGCGCCCTGACCGCTCACAGTTACTGGATCATCCTGACGATTCTGGTCATCATGAAACCGGGCTTTGCCATTACCCGCCAGCGCAATGGCTGGCGTCTCTTTGGCACGGTGCTAGGCTGTGCGGCCGCTTTCCTGCTTTTGAAGCTGACCGACAACCGCGAGCTGTATCTGATCGCCATGCTACTGGCTTACCTCTTGGGCAACAGCCTGGTCCAACTGAACTTCCTGCTGTCGGCTCTGTTCAACACGATCTTTGTGATCCTGTCCTTCCAGTTCCTGTCCACGGGTGGCTCCTTCATTATTGGGGAGCGTCTGGTGGATACGCTGATTGGTTGCGGTATCGCCATGGCAGCCAGTTACTTACTGCCCAACTGGGAGTCCAGCGCCATGACAGGACTGGCTCGCGCGGCCTTGGCCGCAAACAAAGAGTTCTGGCGTGCCGGTCTGGAATTCGCTCGTTTGAGTCGTCTGCACAACCAGAGCCTCAAGAGCGGGCAGGATGACCAGCCCACGACGACAGAGGAGCAGAAGAAGCAAGTAGATCTGGACTTGATGGAGGCCGATACCGCCTGGCAGGTGGCGAACAAGAACGTACACATTGCCTTCAGCAACTTTGCCTCGGCCTTTTATCGCATGATGGATGAGCCCGTCAGCCGTCAAGCCAATGTATCTCTACTGAACAATCTGCTGATTCAGAACCATGTACTGGCCTCGCAGATCAGTGCCGCTGCTCCACTGCTGGCCAATTTGAGCCAGATTCCACCAGGCATACAAAATGCTTTGGATGCGATCGGCGCACTGATCAACGATCAGGACGCCGATCCGCCCGCTTCCATCGAAACCGAAGGCGAGCTGGCCATGCTGGCCTACCCGATACGTCAGATGAGCAAGGCTGCTCAGCTGATACGTCAAGACATGAGAGGTCTGGAATACAGCACTGGCCCGCAGTTGCCACCAGAGCGCAAGCAGGAACTGAAACAGCAGGGGGCTTGATGCCCTACCCAGCGTCCCGGCGGGGAAAGCGGCTGCCATCACCAGCTAATCCAACACATCAAGAACGCTGTGGGCATCACCAGGCAAGCCAAACATAAAACACGAGAGCAGCGGGCTACCCTGAGGCCAGAAAAGAAAAAGACAAGGTGCAATACATGCCCTTGCCTTTCTTCATCAAGCCTGCGCAGTCGTAGATCAGCTAAAAAACGACTTCTGCGCTACAAGCCATCAAGCCAAACGCTTACCCGGCCTTGGCATCCTGCTCGGAACGACGGAACACCAGCTTGTCCTCGCTGGATAGCTCTGGCTGAAATACATAGCCTTCACGATCAAATGCTTTCAAACCCTCAACGGTCTGTACACGTTTATCGATCACAAAGCGCGCCATCAAGCCACGGGCTTTCTTGGCGTAAAAGCTGATGATCTTCCAGACACCGTTTTTCTCATCCTGGAATACACATTGCACCACACGGGCACGCAAGGCTTTCTGATCCACCGCCTTGAAATATTCTTCAGAAGCCAGGTTCAAGACAACAGGCTTGGTGTCACCCTCCTGGCGCTCGTTCAGGTAATTAGCAATGCGGCTGCCCCAGTAAGCGTACAAATTCGCACCACCGGGGTTCTTCAAACGCGTGCCCATTTCCAGACGGTAAGGACGCATCAAATCCAAGGGACGCAAAGCACCATACAGACCACTAAGAATCACGATGTGATCCTGGGCCCACTTGAGCTCCTTGTCCGACAAGTCCGTAGCAGCCATGCCTTCATACACATCACCATTGAAAGCCAGAATGGCCTGACGGGCGTTGGAGCGATCGAACTTGGGCTCCCATTCCTGGTAACGCTGAACGTTCAAGCGAGCCAGATCGTCGCTTAGCTTCATCAAACCAGCGATATCCTCTTCAGACTGAGTGCGCAAAATATCAATCAAGCCTTGCGCCTGCTCCACAAACAGCGGCTGAGTCTCCAGCTCCGTGCGTACAGGGGAGTCGTAATCCAGCTTTTTTGCTGGCGAGAGCAATAACAACATGCGCCTATATCCTTTCTATCCAAACAGATAAAGGGCCAAGCCCCTTATCTGCTATTCACACAATACGATCTAACAGCAATTAGCGAGCCGTCCAGCCACCATCCAGACTGAGCGTCGTCCCTGTCATTTGATCTGCGGCGGCAGACGACAGGAATACGGCAGCGCCACCCAACTGCTCGGGAGTCACAAACTGCAGGGAAGGTTGTTTCTCAGCCAACAGCTCACGAGCGGCAGCTTCAATATCAATCCCTTTTTGCTGGCTGATAGCTTCGATTTGTTTTTCGACCAAGGGAGTACGTACCCAGCCCGGGCAGATTGCGTTGCACGTAATCCCCTTGCCAGCATTTTCCAGTGCAGTCACTTTGGTCAGGCCCACCACACCGTGCTTGGCAGCCACATAAGCAGATTTATTCGCCGAGGCCACCAGACCGTGGGCCGAGGCAATATTGATAATGCGCCCCCAGCCCTGCTTTTGCATGAAGGGCAAGGCAGCCGCTGTGCCGTGGAATACCGCCGACAGGTTCAAGGCAATAATGGCATTCCATTTATCGACGGGGAACTCTTCGATGGGTGCCGTGTACTGGATGCCAGCATTATTAACCAGAATATCCAGCCCCCCCAGCGCCTCTTGCGCCTTGGCAATAAAGTCGCGCGTGGCCTGTGCGTCGCTCAAGTCTGCATTCAGATAATAGGCTTTGACACCAAACTTGGACTCCAGCGTGCTGCGCTCACGCTCGATATCTTCAGGCTGACCAAAACCATTGATCACCACATCTGCACCTGCTTTTGCCAATTCGGTGGCCATGGCCAGACCGATACCACTGGTCGATCCTGTGACGACCGCTTTTTTACCTTTCAGCATAGATACCTCGTGAGTATGGACAACAGAGAACTGAAACCCCAAGTGTACTCGCCGCCCCCACTGCCGGGAAATCCAATGGGATCCTTTTGTCCAGAATCATCAAGGCCCCCAGAGCACAGCCAAATACCATCGGACCCCGTGTTAGCGCATTACCGATATATTTTCTGCCTACGCTGGAAAAAGTCGGCCATGCAAAATATTACGAGTGAATTTTCCAGACATCGGCTATTACTGACACTTTTACCTTAACGTACTCATGTGACAAAACGGCAAACAAACCAAAAGCAAAGAACAGACTGATCAGACCGGCGGAAAACAAAAAAGCCCTTGAGTAATCAAGGGCTTTCAAAATCTTAGGTGGCGGACAGGGTGGGATTCGAACCCACGGTACGCTTGCACGTACGCCTGATTTCGAGTCTTGCCGCATATAAACCAAAGCAAACAAAACCCTTATTTATCAATACCCTCCGTCGCTATCCGATTTTTCTTTGATATGAATTACCTTGGTCTTGTGCCTCTTATGGTCACAAAAAAGTCACACCACGATATATATAGCCCGCAATAGTACGGGCTTTTTTGCGCCTGGAAAATGGCTAACTCTCCCAGCATGCTCCGTTGAAGCTTTGCCACGCGCCATCTATTAATGTTTTATACGGAACACCCTTCTCTTTTAAAAGCTTCAGCAAGCTCTTGGCGTTATGGGGTGCCACATCTAGATAAATCATGACGCCAGGTGATTTAACGCTGGGCGTACACGGCCCATTAGTGTTACCGATTAGTGACACATAGGTGGGGGTTAGATGGGCTGAGTGAATCTCAAAGTGCAATGCTGTCTCCATTATTAGTATTGTGATAAACCTCCCCACAAAGACCTTGTAGGACCACGCGGAAATTTAGCACAACATTTCAAATGAAATAATTTTCTGGATAATTTATTTCCCCATCGGCATACTGATGCCTCTACTTACTTGCGGAGGCTCTATGAGCACGTTCAGGATCGGAGATGTTGTCCAACTGAGAAGCGGTGGTCCAGAAATGACGGTTATTGACATGAATCAAAAAGGCGAAAACGTAAAGTGCGTGTGGTTCATGATTGACAACAGGTCCAGGACTCAGTCATTTCCCGCCGCCTCTCTTATGGCGGTAGAGACAGTGAACCCCTGAATAGACCGCCTCCGGGCGGTTTTCTACGTTTTGGCGCTTTTGATAAGTCAGGAAACAAAGCCATGCAAACAAACTACCTTTGTGGTCATTTTTAATTTTATTTGACCTATGACAAATCACCGTTTGTTCTTTCGGCCTATAAACTTATGACACTAACCTTCATTCCACTGGTAGAGCGCCATGACAGATCAGATTGCCCCCGGAAACATCGTCACCTTAAAAAGTGGCAGCCCTAAGCTGACAGTTGAGGTAGTTACCTCCGATCAGAAAGCAAGCGTCTCGTGGTTCACGGGCGGCGAGTATAATCTAATGACAATTCCAGTCACCGCCCTGGTGTTAGCACAGGATTAGTCAGAACAATGAGATATCAACCGCCTCCAGGCGGTTTTTTTCGGTCAAGATCTGCCACGGGCATAAGCAGGCGGTTGTTGCTATTTCCGGCACAGCCGCACCCAAATCTCAGCCTCTGTTTCCACGTAGCGCAGCACCCGAATAGGCGTAGTGTCGATTTCAGCATCAGAGCGCCACTGGAACGGGCGCTGAGCAGCAGCGCAGTAATTACCGCCCTGCTGTGTGGCGCATCCGCTTACGAGCGCGATCACGCACAGCATCATCGTCCATGCGCTCAATCGTTTCAGCTGCATCTCTCGATACCTCCACGGCGGCTATGTCCGCTTTTTCCTGTTTCCGTTCCGCCTGCGCCCTGCCCTGGCGCCGCCCTACCTGTAGCAGCGCCAGAGCGGCGATGATCAGGCCGCTCAGCAGGCCCAGCCAGCCTGCGACTCGGTTCCATAACGCCTTAAACAATGGCCGCTCCTATCTTGATAGCCTCCGCCCCAGATGCGCCCAAGAAACGAGCACGATCAGCAGCACGTCGACGGCGCAGGCCCAGCAGGACTTTGCCACCTGACTTGTTCCAGCGCGGGAACTGTTCCGCAGCCCCGGCTTGATCACCGGCATTGAACAGGCGCAACAAAGTAGAGCCTTGAAATGCCGAGACGCCGATGTTGTATGCAAGGTCCACCATGGCATCGAGCTGCGCCTGATTTGCTGGACGAGTCAGCACGTTCAGAACACCAGGCACGAACTCGCGGGCCAGCCGACGCCGTAATCGTTCGTCGGCCTCGGCCTGGGTGATGCGCAGGCCTTCCACCACGTCTGGACCAGTGTCACCCCAGCCGATGGTCCAGACTTTGCCGTCAGCATCCCAATAGGCTTCCAGCTCACAGCTCTCGAAATACCGCAGGATGGCCAGGCCGTCGGCAGACATGCCGGCAGGCTTCGACTCGACCGGTGCCGGCGCGGACTCCACTTTCTGCGGACGGAAAAAAAGGGCCAGCAGGCCCAGGATCGCATCAATCAATTTCTGCATTTCACTTCCCCAAAACCTTCATCTTCATTTCAGCAATCCAGTTCGGAATGCCCTGCTCCTGCATCCGCTGCGCCCAACGCACCCAGGCGCCCAACACCCACCAGGCCGGAAGCCCTGCTATCAGCATGCACGGACCCATCACGTAGAACAGGCCCATAAGATTGTGTAGATCCTCCGCAACACCGGTATGGGCGGCCACCTGCACAGCTTGCGCCAATAAGCCCGGCTGCCAGGTGATCACCCAAATAGTCAGCAGCGGCCCCAGAATGAATGAGCTCAACACCGTACATGTTGTACGACTGATGAACTCGCGCACTGTCCTGGGTGGCATGATCAGCATGCCGATAAGCGCAGCAATCGCTGCTGGCGCCCCAAAGGCGATGGCCACCTTCACCGCTGCCCAACCTGCACCAGCTCCGCTTGTTGGTTCCACTTCCTTCCCCTTTAAAACGGTCGGCATGGCTGTCTCCCGTGATGCGCCGCAAAAGCAGCAGACGTAAAAAAAACCGCTCATGCGGCTCAGTAATCCACAGCAGCAGAGGCTGTTAAACAATCGCGTACTTGGTCTTCAGAAACTCTTCAATTCGATACCTATCAGCTTCGTGCTGCTTTCTGGACAGATCAACACTGAGCGCGCCATGCATCCCATAAGTTACTGGACCAGTCGGAACATCCGTAGAAGTTTGGTGATAAAACCGCAAGCGACCCGCTTCAAACATGCTAGGAGAAAGCGGTGTCTTGTCGTCAGGATTACTGAAGACTTTCCGACCATTGATGTACCCAGCGGTGCCCAACTCGGTGGAGAAGGTGAACATGCAAAGCACAGAGTCAGAAGCACCGGCAAGAGGGCCCATCGCGCCATTCAACGGGATTCGATAATTGAATGGCGCGGCAGGAATTTTGTCGTGTAATGCGATTGCATTACTGGAGGTCGCGAATATTAATAGCCCCGTTTCACCTTCCACAGGATTGGTAACAGGACGAACCAAATACGACGCCACACCAGCATTGGTTGCCCGGCGCTTAAGCACCAAAAAGATGGAGAATTCGTTAGGATTCAGATCGAAGTCCGAAGACGCCATACTGGCGGAGTTGAATCCGTTGCTTGAGAATGCTGGTGCGCCGTTGTCGAATTGCCGATCCTCATAAGCTTGCGGGCCGAGCAGAAAATTCTTCGGCAAAGCGCGGTTTCGATATCCGTGTCCTGAAGGAGATTTGTAGCTTGGGTCCACGAGCATTGTCCAACCGGGAATCGAGCCCAGAGCGCGGCCTTCTGGCGTGACTTCCAAAGTACCCAATTCGGAGTTCGGAACGTTCAAACCGGTTTGTTCATAGCGAATCATTTCAATCACCCATTAAGTTCAATTTGTTGGTGTACAGCCCAGTTCTTCATGGGCCTTCCGTTGTGGATGCTTTGTTCTTCAGAAGAGTCACAAATGTTGCCGCGAGGCATTCTGGCTTGTGTGCGCGGATTAGTCTGCGGCTTCAACGCATAGTCCAACCGCTCTTGGCTTCCAGAAGGATCTACCGCGAGCTCAATAGAAACACTCTCCCCGTCCGAATTAACTGCGACACTGGTGATTGGAATTTGCCCGGTCGAATCGAAAAAACGGAAGCCGAAGTCTTCGTGCTCTTGGACGGTAGAGATGTCTATCTGTAAGGGCTTAACAGGAACATCGAATAAAACCTGCACAGTGCGCCCGGAGCGAGTAGCGGAGAGCATCTGCAAGACTTTCGCTTTGCCGTTGGCGGCCCAAAGCGACCCCTTCCAGGCCCGCGCCATGTAAGCACCCACGTGAGCGTAGCCCGGCCCCTTCATGTGCAGAAGGTCTGTGTAATAGTCGTTTGCTCCGATCGCGTAATCCGGACAAGCCAAGTGAAACAGCGGATTTTCATTGTGCAGCTCAAGCATGGCCAAGGCCGCACGCGGCGTAGCTGTCGTGAACGTTGATGGCTGAGACAGGATGAAGTGAACCTCAGAGAATTGACCTGTGATTTGCCGCACGTCCGAACTTATGTCGCTGCGCCACTCCAATAGAGCATCTTTATAAGTTGTACTTCCGGAGTCCGCCTCTCCGTGTTTGCAAACAACCGCGTCCACAACAATTTTCCAACCTTGCTCGTCTGCCAACGCCTTTGCTTTCCGCAGGGCGATCAACATATTTTCGTAAATCTGATTGCCCTTCTTCAAACCTGCATACGCCGTCCCGCCCACCCCAGCGGTATAGCTCAAAGACTTGAATTGCGCCCCGATCGCTTGCGATTCAAAAGCTAATGTGTTGGCCATAGTTTCGATGACAGTCTCCCCACGCGGGCCGGACGCAGCACGGCGTGCAACCAATGGCTCGAATCCAACAAGAGTGCCTGGATCCAGTGGTTGTGCAGGCTGTCCGCTGGACGTGGTATCCCCCATACGAATATCGCTATAAACGGAAGAGGTGAACATCAACACACTTTCAGGGAAGAGCGCCTGGGTCGAGATCATTGACTCTTCAGAGTTCGCCCCGACCAAAAGCGACTGCCCCACACCGATGATTACATGCAACGTCTTCGAGTTGTCGGGGATAAGCAAGCCGGAACCGGGAGAGACGGAGACTGTCGTTTTCTCACTCAAACCTGGAACGCTCACAATTGCGCGAACGCGATTGCCGGAAGCTGGAAACACGCCGCTCACAACCAGGCCAGAAAGGTCTGCACAAAATACGTCTTCTGCCCCTACTGCGCGTAGATTTGAATCGTCCATATAAGGCAACAGTTCCGGCTCTGGCCCTCCTTCTTGATCCGGAATTGTCAAGCCAGACACGCTCAAATTCCCTTCCGTATCCCAACCCAAGATGATCTCCAGGTTGGTGCCCACGACGACCTGGACAAAATCATTTACGTCGCCGTTGTGAAACTCAAACATCGATGTCGTTGCAACTTGGCTGAGAAGATCAGCCAAGACATGACCATGCAGATCAATTGCAAAGTATCCAGGGAAGGCAGAATCATCATTGTAGAATTCCCAGGTGCCACGCCCGCTCGCAGTCAGTGCAATAGGCAGGGCTTTGATTGCGTCCTTGACCGCTGTCGCATTGGGATAAGTGTCGATATAGATGGCTTGGCCAGCCTCGACCTTATACAAATCCAGAAAGCCTCCGAGCTCTTCGGAAGGAACAGAGGCAAAATGGCCTTGCGGCACCGGATCAAATCCGTCTCCACCATTGACGATCGTGTTCGTGTCCGGATAAACACCCGCCGCCAAACTGGCTGCTGCGGCTGCCGCCTCGGCTCGCTCTGCTGCCCCCACAGCCTCCTGCACCAGCCCCGTTGGATCGACAGCGGATTTCAATGTCGGTCTGACAACCCCGAGCCTGTCTTCCCACGTGCTCTCCTGACTATTTACTGCTTTATCTAAATTCTGGGAGTTGTCGTACAGATCCTTGGGGTTTGCGCTCCCGATCGGGTTGCCGGTTTTGTATGTCGTCATTTCAAACGCCCATAAAAAAACCCGCCGAAGCGGGTTGATTGATGCTGGTGCCGGAGTTAATCCGGCGGATTGTTGTTGTCATCGGCGTACACTCGCACGTCGTAATTTGCTGCTGTCACATCCGTAGCGTCGGTGCCACGAGCCTGGATGTTTGTGATCAGAACTGGCTTTATCCAGTCTGCCGTCAGGCCAAAGTAAATGTGCGGCAACTCCTGTTTCAGACTGACCTCTGGCCAAGGCTGCGGAATGTTCGCGATGATCGAAAAGTCGTCAGGCCCTGGAAACGCCACAAACGGACCAACAAACTTGCCCTCTGGTGCTCGATACCCCACAGAATGCGGTGCACCAGTAGCCCAGCGCAAAGGTTCACTGATGCGCAGCAGTGCGCCACCAGAGGCAGGTTGAATATCGGTCAGCAAGCCCATCTGCGCATTGCCTGGCTCATCGTCAAACAGCGGCACATAAGACAGGTACTCACTGTTGAATGCATCCATTTCTGTGCCAAAGCTGTACTCACGATTTCTATAGGCCTGCTCCCGACGTCGGCGCATACCGATTCGCCAAGCCCGGACTCGGTCCGTCACGCCATCGAGTTTTAACTTTTCCAGCTTGAATCCCTGATCCCCTGGTAGCAGGCACTTCACCGTCATGGACGTCCAGGTTTCCGCGTCGATGTACTCGACTTCCACCCCATCCGGGTCCATAGGCTTGCGAGGACTCACGCTTTCACGCAACGGCTTCGTCATGTTCAGGGGTGAGTAGCTTTGCTCGAACTGCGTGCGCACATCATCGCGAACCGGGCGAATCAGGCCACGCGACACAGTCAGCTCTGAAAACCCGGCTCGGAAAGCAAGTTTCAGAGCGTCTTGGGCTGTTGTGAGGTCATACACATGGTCGAGCGTTTCTCCTCGGGCCTTCCAAATTGCATCCAATCGCTGCAGCTCGTCGGCATCCAGATTCAAGTCTGAGTACCCGATCGAACCGGTGATATAGCGCGCAAACGCAGAGATGTCCCGCGTCGGTTGCGGTGCAGACCAGGTGCCGTCCCACTGCAAAACCGGAAGCATTCGCGTAGCCACCACATTGATCTGATTTTCCGACTGCGCACCCAGGCGTCCACCGACTCGCAGCTTGGCCGCCATGGTGGTCCAGCGCGGGTAGTTTGTTCGTGTCCGCAGACGGCTTTTCAGGCCATACCACTGGATGGTGTCTTTGACCTGCGTAGACGTAGCACTGGCGCCCACCCGTCGCACCCGCACAGACGGCCGCATTTGCGGGACACTGATCGACTCGGTAATACCGATTTGGTCCAGCGTCCAGTTTTCGTACCATTTGCTGATCGTCGTGCGCGGGCCGCCATCTGCATTGCGGTACTGAATTTCGATGCCCAGCCCTTGAGTGGTCACATCACCATTGTCTCGTATGTACCCCAGCCCATTCGGAAAGAAGAAGTCGATCTCTATAGCGGTTGTTGTCTCTTTACCAGGCGTGGCTACAAACTCGCTACTCCACTCCCCATAAACCGTGCCGCCGTTGAATGTCACAACTGCACCGCTTGTGGTAACTGTCGGAAAACCGAGCCACGTCGAGTCATTTTGCCCGAATTGAGTTAAACGCCATACAACAATGTGATCAGAAGAGTATTGCTGGATAGACCAACGCGCTGGAAACTTCCATGCAAATGTAATGGTGTAGCTTCCCGGCTCCAGGCCGTTGTACCACTCTCCTTGGGTCTGAGGGTCCTCCGGATCGGGTGGCGGAAAGCGCAGTTCAATCCATCCTGCTCCCTGCGGATCAAGGTCTGAATTAGCAACTAGCAACTCCAACCCCAAGCCACCATTCACAGCCACAGTCACGTCTCTGCCAGCAAGTGGCATCAGGTGCTTAAACTCACCGTAAAAACGGTTCCGCTGTGGCTGACCGATCGTAGGCTCAGTACGCGTGACCGCATAGACAAGCGGCAACGTAATATTGACGATGGTGCCCGCACCCCAGCCAGGAGGGAACTCGCTCTCGGAAGAACGCCAGATATAACTTCC
Organism: Alcaligenes faecalis; assembly: GCF_041521385.1. Classification (NCBI taxonomy): domain Bacteria; kingdom Pseudomonadati; phylum Pseudomonadota; class Betaproteobacteria; order Burkholderiales; family Alcaligenaceae; genus Alcaligenes; species Alcaligenes faecalis. The sequence goes on from NZ_CP168006.1 coordinate 707,024, forward strand.
ATCGAACGAGTAACTTACTGGCTGAGTGTTCTCCCGGTTTGCCATTTCCGTAGACATCTCCAGGCCTGCCGTGCCCGAAGATGTGCCGCCAACTGCGGGCACTGTATGCCAATGCTCATGAGTGGACGTTCCCGACAGATCTGCACCTGGACCGTAGATTGCATAAGACCCGTCAGCACCCAGAGCAGAAAACGGTGTATCCCCTACTTTCACGTCTGCGTCATGTATCTGATACTGTCCAGGCCCGATACATGCGTGGAACTCCAGCCACTGCTCGCGCCAATTCACGAAACGTCGGCGCGGTGGCGTCAGGTAATCAGGGAAGCGACGAAACCGACCTGCAAGCTCAGGCACAACATCACCCAGCTTGGGCTGATTGGCCTTTGCTGAAGTTGTTTCGAGCCGCTGTCCTTGTTCCGGGGAGCCGTAGTTCTGACTGCCGCTCTTTGGCATCAGCCATCCAAAGGCAAAGTTGAAGATGCTGCCCAGTAACTTGCCCAAGCCCGAGAACAAGCCGCCATGCTGAATCAAGCGCATTCCCACGTCATCATCAGCAGCCAGATGACGATCCGCCCATTCCAGCATCGGCAATGGCTTGCCATTGACCGTTACATGCGACTTGGGCAGCTCAGCCAGCGTATACGTCAAGCCTTTAGACGCAAAAAAACCGGCTAAAGTGCCGGTCCATTCGTGCGTCTCGCAGGGCTGCTCACACGTCCCGCTAAGAAATACTCTGATCGTCATAAAAAACAACCCGCGTATAGCGGGCCTCAAAAGCGTTGATCTTGGTAAGCGTGGGGCCTGTGCCAGCATCCGTCTCCAGCACCCAGAGTCTGCCGTCAGCCTCTACGACCAACCCAACATGGACGCAAAGCCGCGCGCGCCAGCCGGTAGCAATGGCTCCAGACCTGGGCTGCACTTCTTTGAACCCGCCCTGCTCCCGCACTTCCCCGGCCGCAGCGGTCAGGCCTGCTTTATCATCCGGGTCCGTCTCCGAGTAGCTAGGCAGCATGGGCCTGCCGAACAGCGAGGCTCTCGCCAGTCTGACGAGGCCCCAGCAGTCCAATTCCGGTGCCTCCCGGCCAAACGGCTTGTACCGCGTACGCAGAAAGTCATCAATCGTCATAGCCACTGAATCCCCGGTGCTGTCTCTGCCGTGTAGCGCTCTCGCGGCCAAGCGGTATTCAGCAAGTCGTAGTAACTGGCCTCAGCCACAAACGTGCCGTTCTCAAACTGCCCGCTCAACACAGTCATGACATACGGCCGCTCTGCCGGTGCCGTAATGTCGCTTGCCAAGTACGTCCTGCTTGTCAGCGTCACCATCTGTCCGGATTCGAGCATGGCATCGACAATAGGCCGAATGCGGCCATTGGCCCCGGCAATACCAAACCGCAGTGTCTGCTGACCAGAGGCGTTACGCGACGGCAGCGACAGCTCGACGGCTGCGGCTTCAAACAGCACCAACTGGCCGTCCACTCCTAACATTCGATCTTCATAGCCTTGAACGATCCGCACCGGCGTCACGCCCGGCGCAGAAACCTCAAGCGTATAAAGCAGCATCGAATCGGTCGGGGCGCTGGCATACACAATCTCTAAGGCGCTCATGCTTCTGGCCACTCCCGATTAAGTGCAATATCGATAATGCTCGCCCCCAGCACGAACTCGGGAAACTCGCCCCAGCCTTGCGGCATGAGGGGTCGCTCCCAAATTTCCAGAGTCGCGCCAACCCGCCAAGCACACATACCCACTGGATCAGGGCCTGTATACATAGAGACGAAGCGGCAAACATAGTGCTGTTCACCTACGGGCGTTTTAAGCGGCGAGTTAAACCACTCAGCTCCGTCTTTAATAGCGTCCCGAAACCAAGCCTCAAACAGCGCAGCCTCGTTATCGCCATTGAAAATCCAGTTCACATTGACCGTTGTAGGGACCGAGCTGAATCGCCTGCGTTGGCGTGCTCGGCCATCCTCCATCTGCGTTCGCTGAAAGGGCTGAGTGTGTTTTATCCCGTAGCCATCGCGGACGGGCCAAGGCAGCCCCTCGGGGTAGTTAATATCTGTGTGAATCATGCCCCTACCCTTCGTACATTGCTAACGGACTGCAGCGCGTCAAAGGTTCTACCGCCTTGCAGGAAATCCCGTGACACTACGCGGACAATCAGCTCTTCATCGGTTGATCCCCGCTCTTCTGTCACCTGCGCCCCCTGGAACTCGCTGCCCATCAATTGAACTACGACGCGTGGCTCGGACTTGGAGGACGACCCGGCTTGACCGTCAAACGCACGACCAGCACGCTGACGCGCATCAATCCGCTCCAGCACCGAGTCCAGTCGGGCGCTCGTCTTGGCTGTAGTGACCCGCTCCCCCTTTTCCAGCAGCCATGTCCCGGTCTGTGGGACAGAATCAATACCGTCGTGGGCCATACCTGCCATGGCAGTCATGCTGATAGCCGTTGCTAATGGCGTAGCTACTGCCAATGCCGCCCCCATCGCAGCAGGCGCCGCTGCCGGCCCAACAACGGGGATCGCAGCGGTACTGGCAAAGGCGGCCAGACCTGCCTGCAAGGCAGTTGCATGCGCATTAGCCGATATAGCCATGGCACTGGATGCCTGAGTGGTTTTGCCAACAATCAATTGCACGGCCTGATAAGCCAGCCATTGGGCCGCCATTTGAGCCAAAGCATTGACAACCGCCCTCGCCATGCCCTGGGCCACGTTACGCATAGCGTCGCCAAGGTTCTCGGAATCGAAAACCATTTTCTCGAAGGCATTACCGAATCCGGAAGAAAAGCTGTTCAGCATTCCGGTAAAGATTGCTTCGGTCTGGCCTGCGATATCCTGAGCTTTGGTGGCGAAGTTATCCCATGCCCGAGACATGCCATTTGTCCAATCAGCCTCGGCTATGGCTCGCGCTTCGGCTGATTGTTGCAGGCCGGCGAGCTTCTGCTCCTCGAACTGCTGGAATAAATCAAGGCGGTACTGATACTGCTCCTGAGTAAGCGCCGTTTCCTTAACCTGCTGGGCCATCTCCAGATCAAGACGTTTCTGCGCGTACTCCTGACGGATCGCAAGGTCAGCCTGGGCCAATTCACGCTGACGATCACCCATCCCAACGCCAGCCGAATCCAGATTCAGCTTTTGCTGGAACACGTCCATTTCCTGCTGGAAAGCCAAATACTGACGACTCGAATCAATCGCCGCCTGCATGGCCTTCTCTGTTTCATTCCAGGCTTGGATCTGGTCATACAGCGTCAAGGCTCGTTTACGGTCTGTCTCCGAGCCCTTGGCCATCTCAATTTCATACCGGGCGGCCTGCTCAGCGGTCATGCCTAGAGTGGCGTGCTGCAATTGCAACTGCTTCACTATGTTGGCAAGCTCAGAACTCTTCCCGCTTCCCTTTTTCTTATCATCATCGCCAAAGGTCAGCTTTCGCAGCCAGTCAGCTGCTTTGTCCCCTGCCTCTTGCGCGCCCTTAACAAATGCGCCGATTGAGTCACGGCCCATGATCTCAGCGAGTTTTTTGTTTCGCTCGGCAACTGAAGCTCCCAATAGCTTTTCATAGGGATTGGCTATTTCGCTGACCCCCAAGCTCTCGCCAATACTGCCGATATCCACGCCAGGAATACTATTTAACAACCCAATAAGGCCGTTAACACCTTTAATCGCCGCTTGGACAAGTTTGTTTATCGCTCTAATTGCAATATTCACACCGCCAATAACGGCGGCACCCATCATGTTTCCAAAGTTATTCCAAACAAACTTAATGTCCTCGTAAGCGGCAACAAACGAGTTGATGACATAGTTCGCCGCGTCCTTAATGATGCCTATCACGTCAACGCCGACCGCTTTCTTGACCGCGTCGCGGAACACGTAAAGCGCGGTCACGGCAGCCGCAAACCCAGCAACAAAGACCACGGCGGGATTTGCCAACGCAAACGCAGCGGCAGCCGTCAGAGCCGCTTTTCCTGCGCTCAATAGCGCAGTGGTCACTGAGGCAATGCCGCTTAGAATCGTAGGGGCGTATAAAACTGCCAGACCAGCAGCAGCAACAGCCGCGTATGGCGCAATTACTTCAACAACATCGGCCAAACCCTTAAGGGCGTACTTGCCGGCCTTTGCCCAATCGACAGCCTGAATTAACGCAGACGCAAGCACGGTCAACCCGATCGATGCGGCGGTAACAGGGCCGAGCAAAGACTTAAAGGCCGCGGCAAACACGCCAGTCGCTGATGCTCCCCGGCTCATTGCAGCCTCCATCTGACCGGCAATCTGAGTGCCCTGTTGCAGCCCGATGATCAGGGGGTTCATGCCCATAGCGGCGGTAACGCCGATGTCCTGGAATTGGGCCGCAAGACCAGACATGCTATTACCCATTGACTGATAATTAATGCTGGCCGCGTTTGCCTGACTGGTCGATTGCTGGAACCGAGAATTAAGAGTTGTCAATGCTGCGGCATGCTCCCTTGCGTCAATGGCTCCAACGCGATGGGCGCGATTCAGCTCATCAAGCTCTTTCTCATATGCTTTTGATGCCGCGAATAAGGGATTGTATTTTGCTCGCAGCCGGTCTAGCTCAGTGCCGAATGCTTGAATGTCATTATTACGAATCTCATAATCAGACAGCTTCGATACTTGCTGGGCCAGATACTGCGCCTCCCTAGCCGCTCTGGCTGCAATCGCCTGAAATCCATTTACGGATTGAGCTGCATCAGAGAAAGCGCGGCGGCTGCCAACGCCGAACGCATCAACAGATTTTTCGGCTACCTCTGCTGTTTTTTGCAATTTTCCTAAAGACGTAGTGGCAGACTCAATGCTCTCCACGCCTTCGACTTTAAGCCCAAGCGCGGCAACTTCCATTTGGCTCACCCATAAAAAAAGGCCACCGGAGTGACCTTGTGAAATTCAAACTCGATTTAACTCAGCTTTTCTAGCAATCTACTTGCCTCTTCTAGGCATGCCCTCTGTTCACGCGCAACAATCTTCACTCCAGCCGTTTCCTCTGGGTTCGTAGCCACGACATCTCCTGCTTTTTTGTACATCTGAACTGCCTGGGCTGTTTTCATAACCGCTGGCGCATCGCACTCCACACCCTCTGCTGTAACAAAATACTTACCCACGCCGTTCTCGCGCGTCTTAATCCCTACGGCCTCTGCAATTTCGCTTTCATTCCAAACTTTGCCTGCCGTAGCTGCCGGCTTAACGTCATCGTTCCCACACCCAACCAGCACCATTGAAAATAAGCCAACTAAAAAAGCTGCTTTCATCCCCACCTCCGCTTTATCAATGCAGAGATAGTACCCAACGGGAAAAGCCCGCGCTAGGCGGGCCAATAAGAATCGATCTCGGGAGAACCCAAACGGAGCATCTTTAAGCAACCCTGATAAAACAACCAACAGGATTTGTGAGTAGCTTAAAGATACTCACAAAGAGTGACTCTAGTTAAGCAGATAAATAACAACAGACCCGATTTAATCGGGCCTGTCGGCCTTTCCTCTTCAGCTCAACGGAGACTCATAAAGCCCCTGACGAACAGCCTCTATATCTCCAAAAAAATAGCCACTGAAATGCGGCTTTTCTTTTGGGCAAAGAAAAAGCCCTCTTTACGAGGGCCTCCTTCCATCAACCTGCAATGTCTTCATGGGGCCATTCTGCCGCCTTGCTCCCAAAGCACACTCAGAATAGATGCAAACTCTTCAAACTCAATCGTACCGGACGCAACATCCACCATTATTTCCTCCAATACTTGCGCTTGAGAAATAAATATTCCCTGCTGATACAGGTACGTCAAAGCGCAGGTTAAACCGGTTCGTTTATTGCCATCGTTAAAAACGTGGCCCCGCGCTATCGTTACAGCATACAGAGACGCTATGGCAAAAACGTCGTTGATATCCTGGTACTCAATGTGGTTATCAATGCGATTGAGGGCTGATTCAATCGCGCCTCGACCACCACTAGCATTCCCAGGCAAACCACCAAACTCTATGATTATCTGGTCATGAATGGTGATTACATAATCAACATCCAGCATTATCAGCGATCACGCAGTGCCTTGAGCACCTTCCAGTGCTCGGCTATAACCTTGTGAGCAGCCTGTTTGGTCTCGGCCTTCTGACGCTCTACGCCTACGTTCATGGCAGTTTTCGGTGCGATCATAGCCCGTTGCTTCAGCACAACACCATGAACACTCTTGCCGACAACAATAGACATACTAAGCTCCTTTAGTCCAGTAACTCTCTACATGCGCTATTTCTACCAGCCAGTAGTTAGAGCTATTCCCATGGAATACTTAGTTTACTCAAAGCAGACCAAAATACCTACTAGGGATACGGCCAAGATAGCAAATTCCGCGACAACAGATCGCTCACCGCTTTAGCATGTCGCGCGTGAAAGTCTTACTTTCCCCTCCCTGGTGCGAGAGATAGGCATCATCCATAGCGCGAATGATGCCTGCGAATGCCGATACATCAGTGATATTCAGGGACTGCGCATACGCCTGAATCGCGGTCCAAGGCACAGGACCCGACGCCATACCCACCTGCCTGTCTGTGGAAAGCTCCCAGAAAGCCTGCCAGTAACTCCATTCGACATCATGAAGCTCAGGCGGTATCAGGCTTTCCGGGATGTCTTGGCCGAAACGCTCATAATCCTCAATGGTTTTCTTTGCGTTCGGGTTATCAAGGCTCCAGCGCAGGCGGGCAATCAGTTTTTTGTGGCTTCCTCCGCAAACAGGTTGGCATCAGCATCTACTCGCTGAGCAGCCAGCAGGACTATACCGGCAAAACGCTCACCGTTCCGCGAAGTGATGAACTTGGTAGCCAGTTCAGGGGTGTAAGGCAAATCCTTGCCACCGTCTTTCAAGCCACGCCAACCCTTAAGCACTACTTCTGCAAGGGTTTCGCGCATCGCTTTGGACAACTGCTCTTCATTCAATGGCTTGCCTCGATTCTTCAAGCGCAGTGCCGTCTGTTTCTGTGTAAGCGCCTTCTGGGCATCTTTCGAGCCAATGCCACACACCAGAAACTCAACGCCGGGCGCACCGTCCAGATCTCCGACCCACGTACCAGTGTCAATTACATTCAGGGCCTCGTCAGTCAAGACCAGTTCATTGATATCCATGTTTGTAATTCCTATATCGGTTCTGGTTCGTTAAGCGGGGCTGACAGGTGAACCAAGCCTGCCCGCCCCTAACCGCTAGAGCGGGTTCTTAGATTTCAACAATATTTGAGTCAACAGCGATCGACCACGCACGTAAATGCGCGGCAGTTGCATCACCGCCTTGGCGAGCACCTGGCAAGGCGAGGCCGTAGAACATATCAGTCATACCAGCAGGCGGTGCCGATACGGTATGCGTACCAGATCCAGCGGCAGTCGTTTCAATGCCGGTTGTGGCGTCCGGAGTAGCGGCAACAGAAAAAGCGTTAGCCGTCATGCCATCGGCAATGACGTAATAGACCTTCCCTGCCTCCAAGCCAGAGGGCAGTGCACCGCCTTCATTGCTGAACACAACAGGCTGACCGGCCTCTAAACCATGGCTTGGCCATGTGACTACAGCCGGATCTGCAACGCTGATCGCCACATCAGAGGACGGCATGCAATCCGCACCCCATTCAATTTTCCAGGCGTACGGAACGCAGTCTGCAATAGCCGCCTTGAACTTGATCTGGCCGGGGTCCAAGGCCATAGGGACGAAAGAGTTTTCCATCGTGCCGCCATTCAAAGTGGTCTTGAACTTGCGCACACGCTTCTCATTGATCAATGCCTGTTCTCCGACCTCTTGCGTATCGCCGATTGCACCTGCATTGGCCCAGCCGCCGATTTCTGTCCAGGTGGTGTCCGCAAAGTCGGCCGCAGTAACAGTTCCCTTGGCGGTTACACGTCCGCCGATATACAGCTTTGACCCGGATACCGGGTAAAGTCCACCGCTCATGGGTTTCTCCAATAAAAAAGCCCCGCTGATTTAGCGAGGCCAGAAAAAGAAAACCCGGCGCTTGGCCGGGTGAGTTGAGATGTAACGCCCAAGTGATGGGCGATAAAAAAGCCCTCATCAAGAGGGCTTTTTTCAGGGTCGCGCTTTAAATAAACACCTATCAGATCATGCCAATAACAAAGGCTTGCTTACACTTAAACAGCAATCCCATTATCAGATTTAAACTGATTACGTTTTTGAGCAACGAGCACCGAGGAATCGATAAGTTTTTGAATTTTCTTGATAAATGCCAGAGTAAAAAATACTGGAATCACCAAAAGAGCCCAAGACATAGAGTTCCAAGCAAGAATTCGGTCAGCCTCCTTTGAGATATCCTTTCTCTTTCCCACAAGAAAATCGTCTGAATTTTCTCGAATCCAGGTGGATTTCTCTCCAATTTTTTGGCGGAGTTTAGAGTCATTTCTCAAAAAATGTCGAAACCTAGACATATTCCAGATTGTGTACCTGGGTATGTTGGCAACTAATGCATTTGTAGAATCATACAAGTGGGTGCATACGTCTTTACTCTCTTTTGTACGCCCTTGATAATTCTTTAACTCGACGGCAATGCTAAGCAATTTTTGCCTAGCAATCATATGCTCAGTCGGAGCTAAAATTCCATCAATAATAAAATGCAAAATCGCCAGGAAAAATAAAGCAATAACCAGATAGCCTAGTATCATTTTGCTCTCCTTTGATTCTTTAAGCCGAGCCTCAACGTCTCAATTTCCGTTGTAAGCTCTCTTCTAATTCGTTGAACGTGAAAATACCAACCAAAAACAACAATCACGAACAACAAGTAGCCGACTAGAGAGAGTCCTGATAGCGATGAAACTATCCATTTAATTAAAGGCACCATTTCATCAGTTGGCACCTTAGCGATCATAAGCAACACAACCGCACCGAACACGGCGAAGGGGAATTGCCCTCGGTTGATGGATGTAATAAAAACATCCCTAACGGCCTGCGCCACGCTAACTTTGGCTGCTGCCGGAGCCCTAGGAACCTTCGGAACACTCTGTTTGGGTGCGCTCACAACCGCCTGATCCTTAAACCGAATTTACACTAAGCATCCCTTCGCCACAAGCTTCAAGATGCGCCATGAGGCGTGATAAGACCATAAATATCCCCGCCAAGCAACCATCGTCGCATCAGCAATCTCCACGCAAAGGCAGCCGCACTGGCCCATTTATTGCCATCCTTGTCTATCAGGCGGATGGTTTGGTTTTGGAACATCAGTTCTTTCATCGTTTTGTTCTCCGAAAAGAAAAGGGCCGCCCGCAATGGGCAGCCCCGGACTTTTCAAAGCTCTTCCACCCTCTCGGGCTCGGTGTCTACCGATTTAAGGCTGCTTGGAAGCGTTTGCCCGAAGATACGGGCATAAAAAAACCGCCTTGATGGCGGCTATTCTTTATTCGCGGCTGCTTTCGCCCGCTCCGGTTCTCTGGCGAGTTCCTGCCCACCCGTTTTCGGTTTCAGGCCCACCATCTCGGCTGCGCCTTTAGCCACATGGCCGGCAGCCTCACCTATTTTTCCCTTCACCCAAGCATCACGCGCCAGCTTTCGCCGGGCCTCACAATCTGCGCACATCGTTCTCTCCTATGCAAAGCACTGCCATGGGACACGGACCGGAACAGTCCAGAACCCGTTATCTTCATAGCCCTCTTGGACGTGGGGATAGTCAGTCACTGACACACACACCCCGCCGTAGGTCATTTGCGTGCCGTCACGAAAATGATCCGCTACCGTCCCCGCGATCTGGTCGTAGGCTGAAACGTCCTGGCCAAGCGGATAAACCAGAGTGATGATCACAGCCCCCGTGCGCCGATGCGGCTTGCCTGGCGCGATCATTTGCCGGACTGGCGCCACAGTGACACGTCCTACCCGCAAGTAAGGCTGAGGCAGTCCAGCGGCATGCGGTACCTCAAAAGTCTGGCCCGGCCAAGCCTTGGCATAAGCCATGGGCAGCGACTCTATCCGGCCCTTTAAAGCCAGCCAGATTGCTGTTTCGGTTCTTGCGCTCATTTGCTCTTCGCCTCGACCGCTGATTGCAGCTCCGCCACAGCCTTGGCCACGATCTGCTGCCAGTTCGCAATAGCCCCTTCAACAAAGTAGGAACCTGCTTGGTTATAAATGCGGCCTAGTGAATCTGCGCCGACAAACCCGTAATTCTGCCGCCGAGCGTAGATAGCTTGGTAGCCAATCCAGACGGACTGACCAAGCTCAAGAGTGGCGGTAACCGCCCCCACATCTTGATCTTTAAGAAATACCGCAGCGCCCTCTGCTCCTTGTGGCATACCTTGCGTAGAAGCCATAAGCGACCGCGCCAAGTTCCCTGTCTGAAAAGGCAGGCGCCCACCATTTGGTTTGGTTTCCCTCATTTCATCAGCAAGCAGCTCAATCGAGCGTCTGTGAGTTGCTTCAAGCCTCTTCTCGCTTTGTGCAGCCCAGGCTGACACTGTTGCAGCAAATGAATTGCTCATTCCAGCCCCACAGAATGATCCAGGCGGTATGTGGTGTCACAGCCGCATGAAATAACGTGTTTTGCTCCGCCGGCCGGATCGTGTGCGTGCTGCATACTCGTTCCATCAGGGAACACAAAGGGCGTATCCAATCCTCGGACCGACTGACCAGACATAGCCACATGATCTGGGCGGCTCTCTTTGGTTGCGCCGCGCCGATGATGCCAAGTCTTGATAATTGCGCTCTTGTCCAGCCCCTTTGAGTGCGCTAGCTGCTGCCACTGCTCGTCCCGAGCCGACATAACGGCATTAGCTGTCTCAGTAGATGCCACCGTATCGGCTCTGGATTTCAACAGCGCGTTACTGTACTGCCGCTCACTAATCAAACGATCAGCCTCTGGCACCGCCGTACCAGCCTTGTATGCCCGGATGATGCGCTGCTCGGTCGTGGCGTTCACCTTGTACCGGAGCGCCAGCTTGCCGTCCTGTCGTGCAATCACCAAATCCCGCACACCATCTGCGGAGCGCATGCCCTGCGTGACAGCCTGCAATCGTGCCGCACGGGGAGCATCCAGCCCCAGCACGCCGCCAGCGCGTGACCCACCTTGCACTCGACCCGCCAGATCGACTGCGATATTGCGCGGCCCTTGGCCTATGCCGAACCCTGCCTCAATGACCATGCGGGCCACTTGGGTCTGCTCTTCGGAGAAGCCCACGACGCGATTGGCGACGTTCTGGCGTATCCATTCCTGTGCGCCAGGGTTTGTCATGCGGAACCGAGTACCTATGCTACCCAGACCCTGCGCCTGGATCTGCGCTGCCGTGGATGCGCCAGCAAGTGCATACGCCTGCGTCATCTTGGATGAATACTCATCCCAGGCCGCTTCATTGATATTGAGCGCCAATATTGCACCCTCGATATCCGTTCTGGTCAGCGCATCCAGCAAAGCCCGCCAATCGACCTGGGCTTGGAGGTCAGTGACGCTGGCCATGAACGCACGCCAGACCTCAGGCTCAAGCTCCGCAATAAGCTGGGCAAATAAACGGGCCTGTGAGCGGTTTGGTCTGCGTATTGCCATTAGATGGCTGCGCCAATGCCTTGCAGGTACTTACGCTGCTGTCTGCAAAGCAGTTTCAAGTGGCGCTGCAGGATTAGCAGCGTGACACCTTCAGCATCCTTAGCTGCAATAGCAGTTGCGGTAATGGCCGACTCGATGCGCTCCGATTCCATGCATGACGAAATGCATTCACCAGCGACCAACTCAATTGTCGCCTTGCTTTCTCTGGTTTCGTTAATCATGCTATCTCCCTTTGGCCTTAGCCCCGAATAATGAATTTCACCGCGCTCGTAACCCCAGCAGCCGGAATCTTTTCAACCGCAATAATGTGAACTGGCACCCCGTCCACAGACAGAACATCGCCAGCCGTGTACTGCATCACCGGTACGGTGCATATAGCCTGCCGATCAGATGCCAGAATTACCGTCCCGTCCATCTCAGTGCCGATGAGCTGCTTACTCACACCTCGTACTGCGCCCCGCAGAACCTCTGTCTGTGTAGTTGGTTCCACCGGCTCCCACGGCTTGCTCGGATCCGGAGTTCCAGGGGTCTTCCGCGTCAGCTTGATATCGCCCTGCCCTAGTCCACCTTGGCTCGTAGGGGCCAGCAGCTGAGCGGCCATCTTTGCCATGTCGGAATAGAAATCGGCCATATCACACCCCCTCCTTCCGGCAAGGCTCAGGCTTCCAGGACATACGTTTGGCTTTTATCGTCCGCCGTCCTTCCGCCAAGGCCTTAATAATCCGATGCCGACCATCAGCCACCCGGCCACTCCAATCCAATAAGATAGGAGCATCAAGGTCAGCGTCGAAAACCTTCTTCACATGCCAAGCCAAGGCGTGCATACTGCTGCCCTGCCAAATCTGACCCGATAGATCTAAAGCAGCTAACGGACAATCAAAAACTGGCAAATCTTTCGCGTCATCCAACAGCCGAGCCACTGAATACTCGTTCCCTTCACCATCTGCGTAATAGTCCTGCAGAGGGCATGCGCTGTTGAACAGCACCTTCGGCATCTTTTCCTGTCTTGGCATATCACACCCTCAAAATGCACTGCGTTGCGCCACGATTGATCAGTAAGCAGCGCAGCAAATCCTCAACTTCTGCCAATTGCGCCCGCTGCATATCAAGCGTCAGAGCCACTCCGTCAGACGGCCCGAAACGCTCTCGCTCAATAACATCCACGCGCTCACGCTTGTTCACAGCGCCCGGAGTAAAACTCGGGCTGGACGCACCCGGCGTCAAAAGCTCCACCAACGCCAGGGCATAGGCGGCATACTCGATCTCGACCGGTACGGAATGGTCGGACAACGCCTCATTTGCACAATGATCGACAGCGCCTGATCTTGGCCATGCCAGAGACTGTGCGCGGCCTTGCGTGGGCTTGCCTGGGTAACGTTCCCCATACTGGCCATCCAGCGACCGGCTAGCCCGCACAAGCGCGGCTGTGCGCTGGGCATCAGCCACACCATCAGCAGACCACGCGGCACCACCAGCCGACATTGAGTGATACTCCAGCGCCCCATCCAGAGTGCCGTAATATTTCATACCGGCTCCTTACGCCGTTTGACGCAACGCCTCGCGTACTTTGTCAGCACCCGCCTTGTGATGAACGGAAGCCCCGCGCTCCTTAGCCAAAGCATGCAGTTGTTCTGCGTTTAGCTCGTCCAGCCCATCCCCAAGCGTTGTATTGGCATTAGCTGCATCAGACGCCAGCTTTTCAGCCTCAACGCGCTCTGTTGACTTCGCTTCTAGCTCAGCTTTAGCTTGCTCCTCAGTCTGCTCACGCCGGGTAAACGGGTGCTCGTAACCAGCCGGAGCAAAAGCCGCATCAATGATCTTGTAGCCCTGAGACCGCAGCTCCACTTTCTGCTCTGGAGTAACCGGGTGCTTTTGATAGATGACTTTCATCCAAATCTCCAATGAAGGAGAGCAGCCGAAGCTGCCCTTCAACTGATTAACCCTGGCCTTCAGCCATCACACCTGCGCTGTGCTTGATGCTGGACACAACCAGATCCCAGTTTGAACCGGTAGCGATCTCGGAATCAGCAGGCGATTTTCCGCCATTGGCCATATCCCAGGCATAGCCTTTCAGGCCAACAGTGAAGTCGTAGTCAATCTGCAGCGTGGTTTCAATACGTTCCTTGCCGTTGCTCGTTTCCACGTTGGAGACCAGGTTGCGAGGATCGCGCACCAAGGCCGCGCCGGTAGTCAAAGACAAAACACGACGCTTCGCGGGGTCTTCCGCTGCCGCTGCAGTAAACAGAGCTGGCGCATCAGTCACAACCGATGGACGCCCCAAGATATCGACCACGCGCACGTTGCCTGCCTGGAACAGCGTTTGAGCATTGGCCAGATTCAGAGCGATGAAGTTGTGGTACTGAATGCCATCCATCACCTGAGCAACGATCTGACTGGAGTGATCCCCAAACAAAGCGTGCGACTCGTTCACCGTCAAATAATCAACTTTCTTGGATGCAGACACATCCACGGTAGCGGCCGCCCCCTGATTGCCAATGGCGGCCACCAGCGCGGCAATGACAGTATTGAGCTGGTCTTGCAGCAGCAACTCCGCAAAGGCGCGAGAGGCAACCTCGACGCCCTCAGCCGTAGGCTTGTTAAGCCACGTCATCTGGGATGGTTCATAGCGCACAGGGCCAAATCCACCAGCAATCTTCACCGCGACGAACTTATCCTGAGACAGATCAATCGGTGTCACGGCATTGTTGGTACCATAGCGATCAACGCGGCGGCGCGCATTGGACAGGTTTTTAAAGAACGAAGTCATCACGAAATCGCCTTCAAAACCTTCGGTGGTCAACACAATAGAGCCGTTAGAGGCGGCATTGAACTTATCGACCATTTGGGCCAGCGTTTCAATCGTCGCTGGCATGAAGTACTTATTGAATACTTCCATTTGAGAGAGAGACATCTGTAGCTCCTATAGCTGTAAAGATGGATGCCGCGCGAGGCGGCTAAGTTTGTGTTGTCGCGCCTCGCGCGTTGCTGCACCCATCGGGGCAGCTATCTATCGGCCAAGCTCTGGATACTTGGCAGCGATTGCTTGTTGGCGCTCTTCTTTGGAGCCACCAAAATTTCCGGCAGTCTGACCGCGCTGGCCTGCGCCGTGGCTTCCAGGTGCACCAGGCCCAGACGCCTTGGCCAGATACGCCTTGCCTTGCTTGGCAGCAAAATCTTTCACGAACTCCACCGGAGAGACTTCACCTAGGTCGGTATCAGCAAACGCAACACGCTGGCCATCATCTTCACGCCGCACCTTGATCTGATCAGCAAGGAACTTGGAAAGCATTGGCTTATGGGCAGGATCAAAACCCGCTTCATCAAGGGCCGCATTCAGCGCGTCACGCCGAGTCTGCCCATCGATATAGCCATCACGCTCGGCGACCTGTGCCGTCATCGCATCCAGATCCGTCTTGTGCTTAGCCTTAAGGCCCTCTACTGCCCGAGCATGCTGCTCTTTCAAAGCTGTAATCTGCTCATCGGGCTTAGCACCAGACTTAAGGCGCTCCCACTCGTCGGCGTCGAAGTCCTCGGGTAACGCACCAATGCGGCCTTCCAGCTCCTCAATCTTGGCCAAGCGATCTTTGGCCTTGGCAGCGTTTTCCTTGTTGGCGCGAACCACGCCGGAAACCTTCGGGTGTGCGTCGATATCCTCGACGTCCAAAACAAAGCGGCCATCGGCCGCTTCTGTGTATAGGTCTTTGAGGTTTTCTGGAACCTCGCCTGCTTCGGTATAGAAAGATTTCAAAGCCACGTCATGGCCTCCTTAGTTGGTAGCGCCCTCGGCGCTGGGAAATAGCGAGCCTACGCCCGCCAGAGGATCGCTATCAGCGTCGTCGTCGCCAATATCCCTTTCCTCTTCTTCGTAAGATTTATCTTCGTGAATCACTCCACCCTGCTGCAGCTTGTCGAACAGCGCACGGTGCGACATAGCACCGCTCTGCCACGCGGCGACCAGTGCCTGGATGTCCTGCGCAGTGATCGAACGATCAAAGAACTCTAGGTTCGGCGTAACGACAACCTTTTCAGGATCTTCTCCAATCCACTTAGCGATATTGCGCAGTGCCCGCTCTAGCCCAGCAGCAGAGGTCTGAGCAATGCTTGTCAGCGTGGCTGTCTGGCTTGCTGCCCGTAGTTTCAATGCCTCACCACTTTCAGCCGACTGCCCTGACTGGAGTACCTGGGCACCAAACTGAGCCGCTCGTGCAAGGGCTTCTTGAATTGCATTAGCCTGCTTCTCCAAGCCCGGGCCGCTAAACTCCAAATACTTGGCATCGCCGCCCTGCGGCAAAATCCATAACACTGAAGAGCCCAGCGTTTTGGGCGCAAGTCCTTGCTCAATTGCGCTTACAGGATCTTCAAACCCGATAGCAACCGGCGTCGGCTCGCTGGTCATGTGCAGCGAGAAGGAGAAATCAGCATCCAGGCGGTAGATACGCACGGCCAGCTTTGCCAAGCCATAAAGAGGCACATCGTCTGGCTCAGGCGTTAAGTCCAGCGAGCCGGCAAACACGAACGGCAAAAAGTCCAGAGCAGCCCCACGCGGCGTAGAGGCGGCAACCTCCTCGCCGGCGGACCAACCGCCATTAGCCTTTTCCCAAACTCGGGCACGGTACACGCCGTCATACGCAATGCATTCACGCAGTCGTGTCACTTGCTTCCATTCACCAGTCTCACGATCACGCACGGGCCCAGACTCATCCAGAACCACATAGTCCGGTACGCCATCAGTAGAGTCCCAGTTGATGATGGACTCAGCCACGTAGCCGGACAGATACGGAATCCCGTCCTCGGTAAGACCGGGCAACAGACCATACCGGCCGGTGGTCATGATTTCCATGCCCATGCGCCGGTGTAGGGCGTCCAGTGTCAAGCCGTCAAGTGTGGCTCGCTCGCGCAGATGCTCCATAGACTCCGGAAGCTCAACCTTCGCAGGCTTGGCCAGCATAATGCCGACCGCCCCTCGAATTGTTGGCGCCGTAACCTCGGGGAACTCAGCTCGCGTCTTATATAAGTCGTACACGCGGGCCTTGGCGACCAGATCCTCAATGGCTGTTGTGCCGGTCTTCATCGGCAAGTATTTCTCGCCTTTTTCCTTAACATCGTCCTCACCTGCTACCGCATCACGCATCAACTCCCATGAAGGAGCAAAGCTGATGTACTCCGGGTGCTTGATACTTGGGTCTTGCATGTGATTATCCAAAAGCGGTTGTGACAACACCAGCCGACTTCAAGCCGATGTTTGGTGCCAACTCGGTCAATGCCCAGACTGTGGCATCGAGCCGATCGGGCGATTTCTTGGCCGTTACTGGCACATATTCCATAAGTTGGTTTTCAAGTAGGTACAGAGCGCCTTTATGCGCCACCCGCCCCTGCTCATAGAGGGCTGAAATAGGCTCAGCTCGGGCGAACTTGCCTTTGCTGGCATGGACTCGCACGATGCGGCCCTTGAATCCAGCATTCCTCAGCGTGGATTCGGCCATGTCGCCGCCCTGGTTCGTCTCGATGACGATAGCGTCGGCATTGTGCTGCTCGTAAGCGGCGATGGCCTTCTGCGCCCAGCCGTTCGGGCTGTACTTGCCGCTGTAGTCGCCATCTACTGAATACTGGCGGTTATCACCAGACCCGTAGGAACTGGCTGCCACAATGCCGGTCTCGTCGCTTTCGTCGCTCGCAGTCGTGGCCGGATCAACCGCCACCACCGTGCGTACAAGTTCATGCCGGATCTGTAGCGCGTGGGCGGCTGTAATTAGCGCCTCAGTCCACAGCGCCCCCTCGGCATTGAATCGCCGTGGACGCTGCATATACTGCGCCTCTGCCGTTCGCCGGTGAGAAAAGAGCGCGGTCCGGTGTGATTCGTTGTGTTTAAAGGGCCAGAGCCAGCCATCAGGTAGGCCGTGGTCAATCGGGATGCCGTGTGTATTCTCTTCCGGATACAGCAGGCTGTTGTCAATGATCACCGGTAGATTCAGATGGTGCCACTTCTCCCCAGACCCGCCACGTAGCAAATAGCCGCTCAGGTCGCTGTAATGGATCCGCTGCATGATCACGATCATCGGCGTTGTTTCAATCGCCAGTCGTGATTTGATCGTTTCGTTGAATCGGTCGTTAATGCCGCCGCGCACCGTATCGCTGTATGCATCATCGGGTTTGACCGGATCGTCAATGATCAGCGCGCCCTGCCAGCCTGGCTCCATATGCCCGGCCCGAAAGCCAGTGACCTGACCCGCGGCTGATGAGGCATACACGCCACCACCATGCTCAGTCCACCACATGGCCTTACTGTCTGCATCGTCGCGCAGCACCATGGGCCACATGGCCTGGTAAGCCTGCGACTTCACAATCCCCCGCGCCGTACTGGAGTTCAACAACGCCAAATTGTGCGAGTAAGACAGGTGCATGAACCGGGCGCGATTATTCAGCGCCAGGCCGCGCCCGATCATATTGATAGTGGCCAGCTCCGTCTTTGTATACCCAGGCGGGACATTAATGATCAGGCGGGTAATCTCACCAGTCACCACACGATCAAGCGTTTGCTGGATCACTTTGTGGTGTGGGGCCACGATCATCTTCTTGCCTATCCGCTGCTTGAAGAAGTACCGGGCAAAGAAAAGCCCCTCGTCCTGACAACGGACCTTGGCTACTTGGCGCAGGACATCAGGATCAACATCAGTACTCATCTTCAAGTGCTGAGACGGCAGCAGCGACTGATTTTTCATCGACCACCACCGTCCTATGCTCCATGGGCTTCCCACCTGGGCCGCTCAGCTCCCGCCTGTTGGTGAACATGCCGCCCATCTCCTTGGCAGCTTGCTCCATCAAGGAAGCAGCCAGGACGATGTTCTTACGGCGCATCGCCTCGTTCGCCATACGGTGAAGCTGGCGCAATCGGAATGCCTGATCAGCAATCGGGATCTCTGCCACTTCCTTACGAAACCGCTCTCGCGTGTCGTGAAACAGGTCGCTCCACTTCTTCGATAACTGGCGGCCAGATACCTTCGTCGGGTCGTACTGTCCCACCTGGTTACGCGGAACATCGATACCAAATTCTTCCTTGACCGCCTCTGCAACTTGAGTAGGCGTGTCGTAGCACGCAAGCGATTGCACAATGAAACGCTGCGCGGCCTCACTGAGCTTTGCCATAATGTGAAATCCGTCTAGCTTGTGTCTATGTTAGGCAGCGACCTTTAAGCAGGTGCCGCATGCGTGTGCAATGTTGGCTCTTGCCACTGATGGGCCTGCCTTGGCGGCGTCAATCAGCCGCTGCACATCTTGAGATGCTCCGTAACGCTGGACCACCCCAATGAACTCTTCCACGTCGTGACCGACCATGCAAAGCTTGGGGAATCCTTCTTTATCAAACTTGGGTGAGCCGAACTCATCCATCTGCTGGCCGATATGCATCAGCTCATGTTCTACCAGTGCGCAGAACTCGACGTCGCTGCACTGGGAGCAGTAATCGGCTGCCAGAGTAATGATGAACTGAGGCACGGAGCCGAACCACTCGCGCATCTGCTGCTCTTGGCGGGCCTTCTGCCACCCGCCTGCGCGGAACATCACTTGCTCACATTGGCCCAGTACTGTACGGCCTTGCTTAGTGAAGGCCGTCGATGCCCACAAGAAGCACAGATCGGCATCGATTAGATGGGAGTGGTCGGGGTTATGGATGGGGCCGTCGTCAGCCAAGATCGTCGCATTAACCCATTCTTTTAACTCAGGGGATGGCTCTACCCCACCCCACAACGAATCAAGAAGCTCTTTCGATGGATAGGGCCGGGTTCCGAGCAAAGCGCGTGGATTATTTTTCATAAAACACATTGTTTTTTTGCCGTAAATCAGCAACAATGGATTATCTATAGATTGTCCATAGATCAATTAACAGGAAGCCCTATGAGTTACCCGACACCCGAGACCATTGCTGCCCGTCTAAGCCAACTACACTCCGAAGAGTTCGGTGGAAAGACGATGGGGCGCTATCGAATTGATAGAGAGTTGTTTAAAGACCTAGCCAATAGAGACAAGTTGGAAAAAGTCGTTGTAGATAAAGTCGCGAAAGCCTTAATGGAAGATCATGGGTTAATTCTCATGGACCTTGGTCCATATCTTGCAGTTCTTCAAGCAAAAAAGGCTCTAGCTTGGCGAAGTGCCACTAAAAAAATCGTCTCGACAGCAGTTGAAGATATCCAGTAGATCGTTTGCGAGGTAGTGGCTAATCCTGCCCCCATTTTTCTGCCCATCCCCACAGTAGGCGCACTCGATAGCCACCAAGCCTAGTCACAAACGAAAAACCCGCCGATCTCACGATGGGCGGGCTTGTTCAAAACCTATAGGCACAGTTGTGCTCACTGGTATTCTTGCAGTTTCCCTTGCAGTTTGCCAGACTGAGATCTTGCAGTTTTAGCGCCCAGGTATATGTAGCGGATGTGGCGCCAGTCTTTTCCACTTGCACCTGTCCAGACTTACTCAGCTCTACGAGAACTTGGCGCACTCCCTCCCGCACAGCGCCCCGCTGTGATTCGGTGATAGCCTTTGCCTGAGTGACATGTCGCACAATCTGAGCCATCCTGAACCCTCGACCTGGATACGCCGCCAGCAGATCAATCACCTCCGACGCATACTTCACAGCAACACCTCCTTTTCTACCTTGGCCCTGAATCCTTCCAGGTGCCGTTTGTAATCCTCGTCCCGCAAGATGGCTCCAGTGATCTGTCGAATCCACCGCCGCGCTACCACCAATCGCTCAGAAGCCGACAGGTTGCCAAAGTGCGAGTTCTTCCGCGTGTACTCAGCCTGCACCACCATGGCCTGATAAATCGGCAGGCGCTGGTACAAGGCATCCACAGCCTGGGCGTGGTCTTGGTTAATCGGGCGGTAGTCGTCCTCCCAGGGCACGTACCGCTCCATATTCCCGACCGTCTCGCCCGACCAGCACCAGCGGGCCCAGTTCCAGATCAAATCATCGCCGGTCAGTTTTTGCATGGCTGCCCTCTCCGAATAATGCTTTCAGCCCTTCCCGCGCCCGCTCCCGCTTTGCCTCTGGCTGTCGCTCCTGGTGCTCTTGCCGCTTCCTGCGCACGAAATCAACATGCTTCGATGGGTCTTGGTACATCCAACTTGGGTATGACATGGCTATACCTCCTGAATCCGCAGAATCACAGCGCCACCGCGCACAGGCTCTTTCATACTCACAACCAAGGGGTCAAACGCACTGTCATCCACCCCCAGTGCATCACACACGCCGTCAATCCCCGACTTCATCGATGCCAGCAGATTGTCCCGGTCCCGTCTGCGCCTGTCTGGAGGCATGAACTCCAGCACCAGGGCCGGGCTATCCGGCACCGACTGTTTATGCTGGCTGGCCAGCAGGCGACATTGCTGCCGGTACGCGGCTTTCAGCTTTGCCAGCGCCATGTGGTGCAAGCGTGCATTCGGGCTTAGGTCTTTGTGCGGCCATGGCAAACGGATTTCGATCATGCCGAAAACCTCCGTATGTCTAATGGAATATTCCGGCTGTCTGGTGTGTATTGAAGGCTCTCAGGGTGGAACCAGAGCGCGACAGAACCCTCCCACTCACCATGTCGGTTCTTATCGCAAACAAGCATGGCATCGGGCTTGCCACTAATGTCGTCTGGCACATGCTCACCAGCACGTAGCAGTTTCTCAACCGTCTTTTCTTTTTTCTTGTTGCGCCAAACAGTCAGCATCTGATCCACTTGATCTGTAACGGCCCCCGTACCCTTACTGTCGAACTTGCCCGGTATGCTGTCCTCTGAGTCACTTTTTCGGACGTGGTGGACCACATGGATGTGAATATCCAAGTCCCTGGCCAGACTCGTCAGCATGTCTACGAAGTCTTTTTGTCCGTTGTGGTCGTCCTCTCCCCGAACGCACTTCATCAGGCTATCAATGATGAAATGCTTGATGGCTAGCTTTGTTGCGCCGTACCGGATGACGGCATAGATCATTTCAGGCTTAACGCTGCCCATCTGGTCGTACAGCCAGAACTTGTCTTGTGCCCAATCCATCAATGCATTGGCTGCTGTTTCGCCAGGAGTGGCGTTCATCGCAAACTGGCGCAACATCCGTTTCAGCGTTGATAGCGGGCGCATCTCAAAGCTGGCTACACACACCCGCTCACCCTGGGCGGCAAACCACATGGCGGCTTGCCCCAGCAATTGAGACTTGCCGTGTCCGTTAATGCCCTGCCAAAGCGTGACCTCACCACCGCGAAAGCGTAAGTGATCGTGCGTCTTGGCCCAAGGAAGCTTGGCCCCAATAATCTTGTCGCCTTCACGAACCGACCTCACCAGAGCGCCACGCCACGCATCGGCAGACAAGACTTTCACCTGGGGTTCAGACTCAGCCATGTAAGCCTTGAAGTCAAAGCTATCGGGCGTGATGATTTGTATTTGCTTGTCCACTATTCAACCTGTAGTCATCAAAAATATCGTTACTTGAGGTGATGATGCGCTCCGGGGAAAACTGCCGTATACGCCTAAATGCAGCCCTTAGCCTGCTCCGATCACTGCCTTGCAGCAGCACCGTCAGCCCGTGCAAAAACCGGAAATCCAAAGCGGCTATGTCGTCATCGGCGCTGATATGCACCTCCGGCTTGCCATCGAGTTCCAACGTGTTGGCGGCATCCAGAAAAAAGCTTTCAGGGCAGCCCTCATTCAGCAGGAAAACCCACACCATTCGAGGCTTGTAGCCGCACATGCGTAGCTCCGTTATCGCCACCTGCCCCCTCATATCGCCCCCTCAAACGGATCATCAGAGCCATCAACGTCCTCGATTTGGTCTTCCCATCCCCTGGCGTTTAGCCAAGTTGCTGGGTACGGGATGTACTGCCCCTTCGACTTTTTCCAGTCTTCCAGAGTCTTGGCCCGCTCAATGCCTTTGGTGATCTTGGCAAGAAGCTGCTCGTCAGGATTGATTTTGAAAAACGCCTTTTCAGCAGAACCCTTGGATCGTTTTTTAGGGTACGCAGTCCAGAACCGCGCAAAGGCGTCAGCACTTGCGCAAGTCTTTTGTATGTTGTCTTTTGGAAGGTTGTCTTTTGTGTGTACCGATTCGGTACTATCGACCTGTACCGATTTGGTACTAGCAAAATCCTTTTTCGGTACACCCTGTACCGATTCGGTACTAGTGCCGATTTGGGACACCTGTACCGATTTGGTACTATCTTTGGGCAGCTCATCAGCGGTAATCCAGGATCGATAATCCTTATTGACTGACACGATCGACCCATAAATCCCAGGCTGTTTATTGATGACCTTCATTTCAGCCAGTTGATTTAGCGTGCTGGTCACATGAGATCGACTCATACCGCATATATCCCCGATCTGGGACGCAGAAACGTCATCAGCGGTCTTGCCGTACCCGTAGGTCTTGCGAATCACAGCAAAGAACACGTGCATCTGCCTGCCAGTGAAGCCAAATCGCAAAGCTGCATCAAAGAGCTCATTAGCGATGCGCAAATAACCGTTCTCAAGTTGAGGCAGCTCTCTGTCTTCCATTTGAATGACCTGTGCGGTATTCATTCGCCATCTCCATGCACGACTCTACTCAGCGGCTTGATAGCCTGCTGGTAATGCGCTTCGATTTCATCTGTCCACAGCCCCTTGCGAATCAAAAGGGATCGTGTGGCGTCTACGTACTCCCACTCCTTCTTCCAACGCTCTGCACGTGGCATACCGCCCTGGTCATGCTGGCGGTGAAATTCAGGGCACAACGGAAAGCAAAGGCTGTCACAAGCCTTAATGCCCATCCCTTTACCAAAGTTCACATGGCAGGCTTGAGCTGGGCGGCCAGTAATCAGGCAGCCCAACGAAACGACGTTCTGCCGGTGTGATTTGCTGCGCAGTAGACGAGACGGTTTGCGTCCGTGTTGCACTTTCACGCCAGCAGCGCCAGAACGCGATTTCGCGCTTTGCTTTGATTTCATGGGCTTGCCGCGCTGCATCGGCTTTGTCGGAGCCTTGAAGGTGCTGTTGAACGCTCTCACGACCCACCCCCCAAAGACGTAGGCGACCAGCGAACGCCCTTTTCAGTACCGAACGACAGGGCCAGCTCGATCAGCTCGGACATCTGGCGCACCGTCATCTTGCTTGTGCGCTGGCCCAGCATCACGATCCCGCCCCGGATGCCCTGAGACATGCGCGTCTCTTGATTCAAGCTCGCCGACAGAATGTCTTTCCACTCGTCGGCCTCCAGCTTGGTGGCCACCCCGTTGACCATCCAATCAACCTGTTTGGATAGATCGGCCAGGATCGACCACATCATTGCGTTCTGGTCCAGCGATCGAGTACGTGGGCGGATCTCCACCCTGTAGTTTTCAGGTGCCTCAGCAATCGCTCGGGCCGCGTTACGGCGCACAAGCGGGTTCACAAGGTGGAAAACCTGTTTATCCATGATTACCTCCCGCACTCACCCAAGCCTTGCCGGGCGCACTCACAGTGGGCGCCGATCTGAGCACCAAAAGCCAAGAAGTCCATATAAGCGGGAGTCGTGATTACCATTCCCAAGACATCAATGGCTATATCCATCCTGTCGATGGTCAAACCCATCTGGCCCGACAAGAATCGGCTCACCTGACTTTCATCCCAGCCCAAACGATCTTTAACTGCCGCTTTGATACGCGGATCAGTAAGCGCCTGGCGGAAGGCGCGGTCCATGCTCGGACGTTGTGGGCGGTTGTCCACCCGTGCTGCTGTGGTGGCATTCATTGGGAGTCAGTCCTATGCAAAAAGAGTTGAATGCTATTGAAAGTGGCTTCGATCAAACTGGTGAAACTGAACAAGGAGTTGTGATGACCGAAACCGAGAAAATCTTGACCCAGGCAGAAGACATCGCCCGGCGTACCTTTGAAGAACCAACGCAGCAAACTGTCATGCAACTGTTTGCGCGTCTGTGTGATGAGCGGGACATGCAAGACTTAAGTGAACCTGCATGCCCCTCTCATGAACTGCATTAAGTGGCCAACCCCAATCAGCTATGCTTAGAGATTCCAGTAACTAAACTTTTTGAAAGGAATTGGCCGTGAAATCAATAAGTTTGAAAAACTTCGTTAAAAGCCGTCGATCTCAAGAAGGAAGTGTTGAGGTGCACGCTGAAACAGCAGATGGTGAGGCTGTGCAACTGCATTTCACTCCTGAGATTTCTGAACAAATTCTGTGGTCAATCCTCTCGACCTCTGGACAGGACTACATAAACACCTGGAAACTTTGGCCGCTCAGCCCAGACCACCTGGTAAGAACCACATACTCCAACGGAGATATGGATCTCACTCTTGCCCAACAAAAACGGGCGGCCTTCCAGGTGCGAATATCACCCGATCTCCGACAGGCGCTAATTCAGGCACTGACGCAGGTAAGCCATCAGTCCAAGGCCCCCAGTGAGGATCTGCACTAGTCCGCTTTTGTTTGGGCTCCGCTACTTCACTCAAGTAGCGGTCCAACGCCGGCCGGATCAGAAACAAAACGAATCGGGCATATAACTTACGCATCACCGCTCTCCTTTCGTAGTTACGTCAGTCGGGCCGATGGGTATCGGCTCTCGCTTTTCTGGATCACACATTGGCGCGCTCCTTATCGAACTGGCTAAGAGGAGGTTTCCTAAGCTCTGGCCAAATATCAGCCCAGTCATGAGGCCGCAGATGCTTCCGGCTTAGCTTTCCATTCGTCCTTTCCTCTATACGCACGCAAACCTTTTCAGATACTGGGCGGATATCGTTCAGGAATTGATAGACCTGAGACTGGCTTACGCCAATCCTCCGGGCGAACTCAGCCTGAGTCAGGCCAGTCGCATTTAGGTAGTGAGCAATAGGGTTCATGAACAAATACTAGCATCGCTATTAAATTGAATCAATAGCTATGCTAGTTGCACGTATTAATAGCGTTGCTATATTTCGCCAATGCAAACACGCAAACCCCTGTCCCAAACCCCGCAAGACGACGCTGCGCGTCTGAAACGCCTATACAACGAACGCACGTCTCTCTCACAAGCAGAGTTCGGGGCTCGCTTTGATATAGGCAACCAGGGGGCTGTGTGGCAGTACTTAAACGGCAGAAGGCCCTTGAATATGAAAGCGGCCAAGGGGTTTGCTTCTGGTCTGGGCGTAAATATCGAAGACTTCAGCCCTTCGATCGCTCAGACGATTAAGGCAGCAGAGATGTGGACCGGCGATAGCGAAGACGGAGCTGCTTGGCCATTCGATTTGCTTGATGAGCGAAAAATCCAGGCCCTAGAAAATAGCGCCAAGACCAAGTTGGAAAAGTCAGTTCTGAATGCCGCCGCCCAGCTCGGCCTGGACGTGAAGAAAGATGAGAGCAAGTGAATGACTGGTAACGTGACCCAGCCCAGGGAGGCTGTACGTAAGAAGGACTGAGCAGGAAAAGACAAGGAGCCGTTTGGCTCCTTATTTTTTAACATTGAAGTAGCAAAAATCAATTCGAGAAACTATTTATGAGCCGCCATCAGTTCAAGACGGTAGAAGCCCCGATAGATGCTTTGTTGCTGGACACCGCTAATCCACGAATCCGTTCCGCCGAGACTCAACAGGAATGCGTCAACCTAGTAATGAGAAAGCAGTCTCAAATGATTAGGCTAATCAAGAGCATAGCTCAAGATGGCCTAGGAACGATGCCAATTCTTCTGCATCGCCCTGACACTAAAAAGTCCGAGTGGATAGTAAAAGATGGAAACCGACGCATAACTGCTCTCAAGCTACTGAATAATCCGGCGCTTTGCTCTGAAGAGAGCGTCAGGGAGCAAATCAAAACAATATCCGAACAGTACAAGGTGAACATCCCTGCCTCTATTGACTGTTTGGAATCTAGTGACTTGCAAGTCTTGAATCGAGAGGTACTTGCTAGGCATGGAGGAGCAATGGAGGGTGTGGGTCAACTTGACTGGGAGGCCTACCTGCGTACTGTATTCCAACTGACATCCGGCCTAGCTACTGAAAATAAGAGAGCAGGTCAATACTTGCTTTGGGCCGAGCGTAACGGGATACTTGTTGGCGACGATTTCCCTATAACAACTCTCACTCGATTCTTCTCTGAATCCAATCTACATAGATTGGGGTTTGACATAAAAAATGATCAACTTACTCCCATTCTTGATCCAGAAAAGCTGACTCGTCTAACTCTTAAGGTTATTACCGATTTCGGCGTCAATAAATTAAACGTCAACAAAGTATTCACAGCAGAGCTTGCATCAGAGTACATCGATCAAGCTCGACAATCAGCTCAAGTAGATGAAATAGACGACACCACGCCAACAGAAGAACAGCCCTTTAACCAAAATACTGGTGCGGGTGCGGGTGAAGGGGCAGCGGGAGCAAACGATCAACAGCATGGCGACGCAGAAAACGACAAACACCCACAGGAAGAAGCCGAACATAGTGGGCCTCGGACCGGCCGTCCAACTCAGCCAAGAAAACCCTCTTGGGATCGATTAAAGCTCTTCCACAAAGGCGCACCTGCCCCAGCAATCCCTAGCACGGAAAACAAGCTAAGGAACCTCATCGTTGAACTAAAAGACATCAACGTAAAAAAAGCCCCTCACGCCGTTGCGGCATTATTGCG
This sequence comes from Alcaligenes faecalis, assembly GCF_041521385.1. Classification (NCBI taxonomy): domain Bacteria; kingdom Pseudomonadati; phylum Pseudomonadota; class Betaproteobacteria; order Burkholderiales; family Alcaligenaceae; genus Alcaligenes; species Alcaligenes faecalis. The sequence goes on from NZ_CP168006.1 coordinate 734,116, forward strand.
TGCCGTGCTAGAACTTAGCTCTAACCACTATGTAGAAAAAAACGCTCTTCGCGCCGACAATCTTGCTAAACGCATCTTGAAATCTGCTGAGCACATGGAACAAGGCGGTGCCTTAACCACCTCGCAGCTTGAATATGTACGAGCAATCTGTAACAGCGACAAGATGCAGTCCACTGTGCTGAACATTGACACCTTGCAAAAGTTTTTGCACCGCGAAAGCCACAATGCCGACTATCAGGTGATCAATACCTTCTGGGACAATCTTGCATGCTACGTCCAATCATGCTGGCGATGACAGAGCTGGCCAACCCCAAACAACATGGGTATCATTACGTCCTAAAGGACGGAATTCTATATGTATTTCAACACTCCCCTGCGTTACCCCGGAGGCAAAGGCAAGCTCACGGACTATTTAAAACTCCTGCTTGTACAAAACGACCTTATCGACGGTGAATACTGTGAGCCCTATGCGGGTGGTGCTGGAATCGCCCTTAACCTGTTAATGGATGGCTATGTGTCTGCCATCCATCTCAACGACCTCAATCGGGGGGTTTACTCGTTCTGGCGCACCATCCTCACAAAACCTGATGAGTTTTGCGCTCGTATAGAGAGCACGCCTATAAACATGGATGAGTGGTATAGGCAGCGAGAAACTGCCTTTGATGAATCAGCAAATGAGTTTGAAGTCGGATTTGCTACTTTCTTTTTGAACCGATGTAACCGTTCTGGCATCATCAAGGGCGGTGTTGTGGGCGGAAAAGCCCAGGAAGGCCCTTGGAAGCTGGATGCTCGTTTTAAGAAAGAAGCTTTGATTAATCGCATAGAGAGAATTGCGTTACGGAGTCAGCAGATCCACGTCTATAACCACGATGCCGTAGATCTCATCACAGAGGTATTGCCACAACTTCCGTCAAATACCTTGGTGTATCTTGACCCCCCGTACTACGTAAAAGGTTCTGGGCTATATCAAAACTTTTACACTCATGAAGACCATGAAAAAATAGCCAAATTAGTACTAGCGAAAATCACTCATCCATGGCTTGTTTCATATGACCATGCGCCTGAGATTATCTCCATGTACCAAGGTTGCCGGTCCATTTCATACGGTATTAACTACAGCGCGCAAAATCGTTACAAAGGCGCTGAGGCTATGTTTTTTAGTGACTCCCTAAAAATCCCAGATATCAAGAACCCCTCCAATATACACGCAGCTTAAGCCACTAGGCATTAGGTGTGCTCTCATAAAAGATAAGACTCTAGCCCCTCCCGGGGCTTTTTATTGCCTGGACAACCCGCTTCGGCGGGTTTTTCTTTTCCCGGCTCCCACCCAGCCTATCCAGGCCCAACAGTTAGCCACATTACCTTGACCTAAAATACTGTATAGATATACAGTGCAACTATCCCCCCCTGCCCCGCCATATTGATGCGCTCCACGTAGCTCCCACGAATCAGAGCGCGTATCTAAAACGCCCACTTGTAAGAGAAGAGCATTGCGATATGACGAGTAATACCGATAAACCACCAGCGCGACCTCTCGGCCTATCGCTGGAGGATGCCGAAATGGCCCAAAAACGTTCTGCCCAATTAGCTGAGCTTATCCCTGTCTTGACTGCCGGACTACAGCCCAACTTGCTGGAACTCGCTATTGAGCTAGCGGAAGACTTGACCAGCGCACTATCTAACCTACGTTAATAGCATCACTCCTTCCCGCTTCGGCGGGTTTTTAACCACAAATCAAATAGCGTTGCTATTGACTTTGAATTACTAGCAATGCTAGTATTCATCCAACGCTTCACCAAAACCGCAGAACACCTTTAGGCAAAGCCACGGTAAGTAACGGTACAGAGAGAGCGCCAGCAGCAAAGGCTGCGCCCGCCACGGCGGAGGCTCTTTAACAAAACGGGAATTCAGGAGAGGGCGCGCAGAGATGCGTGCTTGAAGGCGGAGTCTAGGCCCAGCCCCTTTCGGAGCTGGGTGTGCCGCTAACTGCCCAAGAGCATGAGCAAGAACAGTAAGGACCGGACTTGCTTGTAGCTTAAGGACAGTTTGATTGTCAGCTTGATCATGGCATGAGCCCTGATATCGCTGGCAGGCCTGCCAACTGGTTAGGGTTGGCATTTATATCGCGCTGTGCCTGGCGCTAGCGGTTTGCAAACCTAGGATAGCTCCCCGCGACACTGGTCAGCCTCGCCTTCCAGTGTCCGGCTCACCGCCCTCTGAAGCATTGACGCCCGATTACGCTCGGCGGCAGCGATGCAACAGAGAGCGGATCACCTTCAGCAACTTGTGAGGCCGCATCTATAGGGATTCACGGTCCCTAAGCCTCGAAGTATAGCGGACCTGCTGCACCCTCCCCTGAATTTCCGGTTCATTGCCGATGTTGCTCACCCCACCTATGCGGGGTGTTCGTCCGGCTCAATGGCACCCACAAGCATGGTTGTGGCTCTGCGCGGTATCCCTGCCGTCTCCAGTCCGTCAAAGCACGGTTTACGGAGAAAGAGGGTGAGGCGTAGACGGCCAAAAACGGAAACGGTCACGCTGGTTGGAATCCCAGCAACGGCCTGGAGACAGGCCGCTTTGGTAAGCATCAATGGTGGTGCTTACTGAAGCGAGGTAATCAATGAATGCCCAGCAACAAACCACATCGGTGGGCGTAGGCCTGTCAGACCACAAGGAACTGGAGATCGAGCGCGAACTGTTTTTGCAGCGCAATGGATTGTCCCAGCTTGAATCGTCAGTGGGGCGACTCCTGGAACGCCTGGAACAAGTTATGCGACCTTCGGATCCTCCCGGCGCGAACGCTTGCGGCGAGCCGGAGAAATTTCCTCAAACATCACTTGGCGATGCCCTGCGCACAAACTCCAACCGAATCGGTGGACTGAATGAGGCGGTATCTGACGCACTGTGCCGCCTGGAGCTGTCCTAATCCACCCTGGCCCCTTGGCGGGCCTTATCCGAGGCGGGTTTCATTGAGAGCCGCGCCGGATGGCAACCAACGGAGAAGCCCATGTCCGCATTTTGTGTATTTGGAATGATCGAGCCGCTGGCCAAGACGCTGGCGGCTCGCAAAGCCCCCCCTAAGAAGGAACTGGAGAAGATGACAGCTGAGGATCTACGGCAGTGGTACGCGGATCGTGCTGCAAAGATTTTCGAGTCAGCCAGGCATCGCCAAGTATCGCCTGAATTTGATGCCCCTCAGTTCTGCCGTGATTGGATTGAACTGGCTCAAAAAACAGTCAAAAGCAATGGTTTACGAGTCATGGTTCGCGGCCCTAAGCCCGATGGAAGGCCAAATAAACGAACAGGAAAGATTCCGATGACGTGGCTCAATTACGCGGATAAATAGGAGATAGACATGAAACAGCAGGACAAACCAATGCGCTGGCCCGCAGATTTTCCGGGCAAGCATGACAAAGACCCATCAACGCCTGCATGACTCGTGGCAAGTAGTAGCGAGGTCCAGGCAGCCCCTCTTATGAGGGGCATCATCAAGGCGGCGGCGTGGAAAGCAGACACGCAAAACTGTCGCATATGAAGTCGGACGGAAGATTGCGACCATTCCCGGGTGGCATAGCTAAGAGTCTCCGAAGCCGACACAGCAGGAGTAGCGCCCTGCCCGCCTTGATGATGGTGAGCAGCAAACCAGCAGGCACCGGATCGAGTAATCCGGCCAGCCAGGAATAACGGGGATGATGTGCCGCTGGCCTCCCCGCCGCTGGCATACGGGTAGCACCCGGCAAGCCACACGCCAGCCTGAGAGCGCACAGGCCCATGGCCCGCATGGTGAGAGCGGGCACCCTCCAGCCGCAGCATTCCTACTCCCTTAACCAATTCGATATCAAACCCGCCCACGCCATGGGCGGCGGGAGTGCTGCGACTAGAGGGCATAGAACTCCAGAACCTGCCAATACCGACTTGCGCGCGCAAGTCGTGACGGTGGGGGATGCAAACTAACCCTCTTCCTATTCTCAAGCGCCGGACGCGGCGCAATCCCCCCGGAGCTAACCATGAACGCTTTTGCTATGCGTGAGATAGACGCGCACGAGCTGGCGGAGCGCCGCCGCGAAGTTATTGCACAGCAGATCAAGGATTGCCTGATCGGCAAGTCCCAGGCGGTGCTGATGTCGTGGGACCGCCCTGACCTTCCCAACCTCAAAAGCCGCGCCGATCTGCTGGAAGTCATGAGCGACCAGCTTATTTCCTACGAGAAATCAGACGCAATCGGCCCCTTTCTGAAAGCCATGCTCACCAATGACCCGGTTTACGCCAACGGCCTGAACGCCCATATCAACGCTCTGATTCTGAGCTGGGCTGATGCCAGCCACGACGCAATGACAGCGCAGGAACTGGAGGCGTTGCCGTGCTAGACCTCGCCGCTTTCATTCTTGGCATCGTCACATTGCTTGCCATTGTCTTTGGTTGCATGGGCTTTGCTTACCTAATTTCAGAAGTAATCAGTATCTGGAGGCAGCCATGAGCTACAACTACGCGCAACTGCGTGCGGCGCTGGCAAACGGGCCCACGCCGGGCCCACGATCCATCAACGAAGTAGGCGACTCACACCGGATAGTCGTTCGAGGCAGTAGTGTTAGTGGCGTCATGGCGTTCGTCGAAACCGGGTGGCCCCACCCAGAGCAGCAGTCTGAACAGCGCGCCAATGCCTTGCTGATCGCAGCGGCCAATCCTGAAACCATCTGCGCGCTACTCGTAGAGCGAGACGCCCAAGCGGCTGAGATTGAGCGACTTAAAAAAGCCCTGCGTGTCGCTGTCCTTGCACTAGCTCACGCCACTGAAGAGCACGGGAAGGCCTACGAGCCAGCCTATGACGCAGTTCAGATCGCCTTATACGGAGACCCCGATGCCTCATAGCCAAAACCCCGGCTTCCCCCGCACTCGCCGCCGTAACCCTTTCGATGGCCAGGGATGCTACGCACCAAATAGCAGCACCCCGCCTTGGGGGTGGTTCCTAACCCTACTCATTGCCATTGCAGTCTGCGGGCTGCTTTTTTTCGGCCCGACTCTGGTGGCCCGAGCGATTGGAGCATGACATGACCGAAGTCTTAGAGTTGACGGAACTGCCGCCAGCAGAAACGGCGCTGCAAATCTACCAAACAGCGAAAGGCCTGGACCCTTACATTGAGCGCATCCGCCAAGAAGTGACTGGTCACGAACCGGACTTGAAAACAAAGAAAGGCCGTGACGCGATTGCAAGCCGGGCATTCAAGGTCCGCAAGATCAAAACTGCCTTGGATGGCTTGGGTAAAGAGCAGGTGGACAGGCTCAAGGAAATCCCGAAGCTGATCGACGCTGAACGTAAGCGCATGCGAGAAACGCTGGATGCGCTGGCAGATGAAGTCCGCAAGCCACTCACAGACTGGGAAGAAGCAGAGGCCAGCCGGGTAGCACTACATCGTGCCGACCTGGACGGTATGGCCGAGCAAGCCCGAGAAGTCGGCGGGCTTGATGTTGAAGCCCTGCGCCAGCGTATCGCAACAGTTGAATCTGCGGTGATTGGTGAGTCCTGGGAAGAGTTTGAGGCCGAGGCTCACCGAGTCAAAGCCAAGGCACTGGAAATCCTGAACGCAGCCCTGACTGAGCGCCAAAATTACGAAGCCGAGCAGGCAGAACTAGCCGAGCTACGACGCAAGCAGACCGAGCAAGAACAGAAAGACCGCGAGGCGGAGATTGCCCGACAAGCGGCCGAGAAGGCCCGCGCCGACGCGGAAGCCAAGGCCCAGGCTGAACGCGATGCTGCAGCCAAGCGCGAAGCAGACGCAAAAGCCGCCCAAGCTAAGGCCGAGCAAGACGCCAAGGACGCAGCCGAACGTCAGCGCCGCGCCGAAGAACAGGCCGAAGCTGAACGTCTTGCATCGGTCGAGCGGGCCAAGCAAGCCGCTGAGGCTGCACGTCAGACCGAAATCAAGCGCCAAGCCGACGCCAAGGCAGCCGAAGATGCAGCACAGCGAAAACGCGAGGCCGATATCGCGCATAAAGCCAGCATCAACAATGCCGCCCTGGCTGCATTCATTGAGAACGGCTTGCCCGACGCATGTGCTAAGCAAGCCGTAATTCTGATCGCTAAGGGCCTGATCCCAGCTATCCGAATCCAATATTGAGGACACCATGAGTACAGAAATCATTGAAGCTCCACAGACGGCTGTCGCAGCGCCCGCCCCGGCTGGGTCGCCAATGGCCATGGCAATCGCCGCCCTGCAATCTGGAATGAGTCCTGAGCAGATCGGGCAGATGATGGACCTACAGGATCGCTACAACGCCACCCAGGCCAAGAAAGCTTATGACGAGGCGTTCGCTGCATTCAAGGCCGAGTCAGTCACAATCATCAAGGGTAAGGCCCGTTCCGATGGCCCGCTTAAGAATCAGAAATACGCCGAGCTGCATGACGTTGTGAATGCTGTCACCCCCGCCCTCTCCAAGCATGGACTTTCGTCCAGTTGGAAGCTGACCAAGGATGACAAAGACTGGATGGAGGTCACCTGCTACCTGCGGCACGTTGGGGGTCATCAGGAAAGTGTCAGCATGGGCGGGCCACCAGATACCGGCCCAGGTCGCAACGCTATTCAGTCACGCGCCAGCACCAAGACCTACTTGGAGCGATACACCTTGAAGGCCATTACCGGACTGTCCGAGCAAGACGACGACACCGATGGCCGGGCGTCGACTGACCCTGCTCTGAAAGACTCTTGGATTAGCGAAGTAGCCAAGGCCGAAACGCTGGAAGAGCTAGAGACCATCTGGCAACAAGGCGGCAACGTCATTTACGCGACCAACAACCTTGCTGATTACAACGCCTTCAAAAAGGCCGTATCGGACAAGAAAAAGATGCTCACGGAGGCTCAATAATGGAAGGTTTAATCATTCACACTGCCGAACAAGGCACTCCAGAATGGCTCCAGGCCCGCAAAGGCGCCATCACCGGCAGCCGTTTCAAAGACTGCCGCGACCGCCTGAAAAGCGGTGCTCCATCCAAGAAATGTCTGGACTACGCCATGGACGTAGCCCGAGAGCGCGAAGGCGGTGAGCCCATGCAGGTCTTTGTGAACGGCGCTATGCGCCTGGGCACAGAGCAAGAGCCCTACGCCCGAGCTGTCTATGAGCGCAAGACCGGCCATATCGTTGACGAAGCAGGCTTCATTACAACGCACGACCGCCTGTTTGGGGTCAGCGTGGACGGTTTAGTGGGCGATGATGGGATCATTGAAATCAAGACGATGGTCAGCAGCGACACCCTGTTCACTGCCTTTGTGAACGGTGATATTGCCGCCTATGTAGACCAGTGCAATGGCGCAATGTGGCTACTTGGTCGCAAGTGGGTGGATCTGATCTTGTGGGTTCATGACCTGGACCGCATGAAAATCATCCGCATCGAGCGTGACGACAACCAGATCGAATCACTTGAATCCGATCTGATGGAATTTGAGCGGACGGTCACCAAGTATCAACAAAAGCTGCGGGACGCCCTGCTGGAGGCTGCATAAATGAATAACTGGAATTTCACTGGCCACCTGGGGAAGGATGCCGAGCAGCGGTTCACTCAGAACGGCGATTCTGTTGTGACGTTCTCAGTAGCCGTTGCTTCTGGCTATGGAGACCGCCAACACACCACTTGGCCTCGCTGCCAGTTGTGGGGAAAGCGAGGTGACTCTCTCCTGCCTTACCTGAACAAAGGGCAGCCAGTTGGCATATGTGGTGAAGTAACGCTGCGTGAGTGGGACGATAACAACGGAGCGAAGCGGCAGGCCCTAGAAGTGCGAGTCAGCGACATCACCCTGCTTGGTAAGCGAGACGGAAACGGCACACAACAACCACAAGGCCAGCAGCGCAACAACTACGCGGAAGCCACCGGGCGCGAGCAACAGCAACAACGTTCTCCAATAACGAACAACCTAGCCGATATGGATGACGATATTCCGTTCTAGCGCCTAATCGATAACCTCCGCTTTCCATCCGTGATAGCTATACAGGTACTTCGTGCCACCCTCTCGATCCGTCAATTTTGCTTTGAGCCTAAAACGGGTTCCCACCGGATAGTCCCTCGAAAGAGACTTGGAGCACTCGACATACATGTGTGTCGGATATTTACCCGGCGCGACAGGGCGAATATGAACAGCGCCCCTTCGTCCAGATGGATCGTTCGTGACGAAACTCTCAACGATCACCCATTCATACGGCGAATCAATAGCCATGCCACCTCCCTCTTAGATGTTTTCTAAGAGCATAGCCCATCCTGAAAGGAATACACCCATGTGGTTTAAAAACCTGCGTATCTATCGTCTGGACCCCCATTTCGGGGTTTCAGCTCAACAACTGGTCGAGATGTTGGCCAAACACAGCTTCACCCCTGGCTCCAGCCAGGAACCGCTCAGCCTGGGCTGGGTGCCGCCGCGCGAAGGTGGTGAGCTGGTCCATGAGGTGAATGGACAGTATCTGATCTGCATGCGTGCTGAAAAGAAGCTGCTGCCCAGCGCCGTGGTCAACCAGTCGGCACGCGAGAAGGCTCGCGAAATCGAAGAGCAGCAAGGCTTCAAGCCAGGCCGCAAGCAGATGAAGGAAATCAAAGAGCAGATCATCATTGACTTGATGCCCCGCTCTCATGCTGTGCAGCGCGACACAATGGTGTGGATCGACACACAAAACCATTGGTTTGTGATTGATGCTGCAGCCGTGGCTAAGAGTGACGAAGTTCTGGGTCTGTTAGCCAAGAGTGTGGAACCCTTCCCCGTACAGCCGTTGTACACCGAGCAATCGCCCGGTGCGGCCATGACCTCCTGGCTGGTGGACGAAGAACAACTGGCCAACTTTACTGTGGACCAGGACACTGAGCTGCGTTCCACCGGCGATAGCGGCGCTGCCGTGCGCTACGTGAAGCAAAGCGCCGACATTGACGAAGTGCGCAAGCACGTTGAAGCCGGCAAGCAATGCACCCGTTTGGCCATGACCTGGGCAGATCGCATCAGCTTTGTGCTGACCGACGCGCTGGACGTCAAACGCGTGGCCCCACTGGACATCCTGACTGAAAAACAGGACATCTATGCCGTCAACGATGACGATATCTTTGATGCCGACATGACCTTGATGGCTTCGGAGCTGAGCGGCTTGCTCGCCAGTATCGTGGAATTGCTGGGCGGAGAGCGCACTAGCTAGGCCTCATTAGCAACCATCTTATCGATCATTTGCTGCGCCATGGCTATCCCAGCCTCTTTAGCTTTCTCATATGATGGATGCCAATGATCATGATCGCGACGCTCAGGAGTGAGACTTTCCCCATGCTGATCGCAGATAACCACTCCCCACTCCCAAGCATCTGCGTCAGAACGAATGCGATAGCACTCCACAGCAAACCGCATCCCACGATACTCGCGAAAAACTATTGGACCATTATCCATGAGGGCACCTATGAAAAAATTGATCGAATGCCCGCACAGCATAGCCGAACCTCTGTGACTAAAACATAGGATGCCTCCCCTATGAAGCATCACGACTACAGCAACACCCCATAACCCCGCTTGATTTACTCAACCGGGGTTTTTCTTTTCTAGGAACCACTCATGACCACCATTGAATCTCCAGCGCCGACCGCTGAGGAGGCACGCAAGCTGCGCGCCTACGTTTATATGCTTGCCAAGACCACCCAGGCGTTCGCTGACGCTGCAGGAATCGACCTCGAAGCCACAGAACTAGTGGTGGACTTAGGTCAGCCCGAGAAGGTGACGAAATCAATCCGCTCCATCCTGGATGGTGCGTTGGCCCTCGCTGGTGAGTAACCAGACAGATAGATGAATCTGCTACCCCCACTGCCAGGGCAAAAGCTCTGACGTCCCAGTAGATGAAAACGGAGGCCGCATGGCCAGACAAGCCGAATTTGCCCGACCCCTGCCCCGCCTTCGACACATCGAACCGGGGCAATTTTTTACCCTTCGCCATGACCCGGAAGTGCGCGTGCTCCTGCACAAGACAAGCACTCATGGTCATTTCAATAACGGATATGCATCCCTGTGCCATGAGCTGGAACGCTCTTGTGTGGTTTGGGGTGAGAACGGATGGAGAGCCAGAGAGTGAACAATGAACCGGTGGTGGCTGTCCTGTTTGCGCGCCAAGACAGCATCTACAAAAAGCTGGAAGCTTGTGAGGTATACGACATTGAGCGTGATGCAAGAACTTTCCAAGGCGGTATGCCTGTCGTTGCACATCCACCATGCCGCACATGGGGCAGGCTCCGGCAATTCGCAAAACCACGTGAAGATGAAAAAGCGCTAGGGCCTTGGGCTGTTAACCAAGTGCGCACATACGGCGGTGTTCTCGAGCACCCAGCAGAGTCGACGTTATTCGCGCACTGCGGCATGCCAGCGCCTGGCCGTTTCCCAGACGCATGGGGGGGCTGGAGTGTATCTATCAATCAATTCCACTTCGGTCACCGGGCAGAGAAATCAACATGGTTCTACATCGTCGGGATCGATCCTGACGACTTGCCCGCTATTCCTCATAGAGAAGGCAAGCCAACGCACTGCGTCAGACCAACCAAAAGCTATCCGCGCCTGCCAAGCATCACAAAGGCAGAGCGAGAGCACACCCCGCCTCTTTTGGCTGAGTGGCTTGTAGAGGTTGCTCGCAGATGCTCCGTCAAAAAGGAATTTGCATGAACACCCACCCACACAACCAGGCGCGGTCTACCCCGCAAGAAGCGTTCAACCTGCAATTAATGGAGAAGAAACGATGACAAACACACACGACCCGAGACTTGGAGAGATGGGTATTCCGCTTGCCTGCGGCGGCCCGCTGTGCGGAATTGATCATCATCACCCACTTTGCAAATTCACCGCAGCCCCTGCCGCCCCCGTTGCCGCCCAGGTGCAGCCCGATTCACGCACGCCAGCGGATACATTGGTGAACGGCGGCGCGTTGATTCTTGCGCTCAATGCGCTTCGCCGTGCCGGAAAAAACGAGATTGCGGACGAGCTGGAAAAAACGGTCTCGCTTCTGCAGCAGCCTGTAAGCGGTGCTGATAGGAAGCTGATAGCCCAGCTATGTGAAGCTCTTGATCTGGCGAGAACATGCCATGGGGTAATGCTTATGTCAGATCCACCACAGGAAATGTGGAAGTCGCGCAGTGTTGACCAGGTTATCAGTGATGCCCTGGAGGCTGCAAAGGCTCAGTTATCCGGAAATTCCGGACAACTTGAGGAATGGCTCAACAAAACCGAGTTCGTTCAGGAGTGGATAAACACACGCAAACTGTCTGCCAGATATCTGGGCTGGCATCGCGCAGACGTGATGCGTGATTTGCTCGAAAAACAGGACGCCGACAAGGTGGATGCGGCCCTGGCTGAAATGGTTCACGCCATGTTCCGCAGCGCCAACAGTATCCCTGTCACACGTATCACGATTGACCGGAAGCAGTATGACGCCGCTATCGACGCAGCCCGTAAGGAGCAGGCATGAAACGCAAACCGACTGGCTTTGTCGCCGTTTGCCAATGCGGCGTGCTGACCGGCGCTATGGACTTCACGCGAACCGATCAAAAGGACGCAGGCCAGATACTGGGCAAGTGGCTTTCTGATGGCTGCACAGTGACGCCTCATTTCACTGGGCAATGGGAGGCGACCGTATTGCCTTGCAAATGCGCTGCCATCAAGGAGGCGGTCAATGACTAGCCTAAGCTACGAAGAGCGCAAACGCCTACGCAGAGCGGCCGAGGATGCTAGAGACGCATGTAACCGTCACTTCGGGCCTTTTGTTGACGTTGTAGCTCACCCACTAAATATCCTCGCGCTGCTCGACATGGCGGGCCAAGCCGACCAGCAACAAAGAACCTTGGCCAACATCGAGGCCTTTGTCGCCTGCGATGCGTCCGCTATCTCGTATCTGAGCCTGGGTGAGTACCGGACAGCCCTACTCAAGATGCTGCGGCAGGCTCCAGTCCCCAAGGAGCCTGGAGCATGAGCATTTCACCCGAAGCCGCTGAGGCGGGACGCAAAACACTCTGGGAGCTGTTCATCAAGTGGGTGGACAGCCTGCCCCTTTAATTATCTGATCAGGAAAAAGACATGAACTACAGCTGTGAGAAACACAGTGAAGCCCAGGCGCATCGCGGTCGTGCATGCATCGCTTGCGAAATTGAGGATCTGCAGCGCCAGATCACCGGAGCCCAGATGCTCAGCACACGCATGTGGAACTGGATGAACAACCCCGAAAACACCAAGGTGCGCACCACGGACTTGGATACAGAGCAGTTCCGCCAGCGGTTCCTGCAGGAGTTTCGACAAGCCCGCTAATGCAAGATCGAATTTTGGAAGTCCTGGCCAGAACAGCCAAAGATTGGAATTTACCCGCCCCCGAGGCGGGTTTTTTATGGGAGGTCGCATGAATGAATCAGCGATTTCATTGAAGGAAGCGGCCGAGCGACTTGGCGTTTCATATCAAACGGTTTGGCAACGACGACACAAACTTGCCTTCCGGCTGCCTGATAGCCGGATCTGGCGAGTGTGGCCTTCCCAACTTGCAAAGATCACTCAACCGAATTACAACGTCACTCGGATAGCGTCGGTCGGTGACAGGAGAACACAATGTCAATCCGACAACGTCAAGGTATCTGGCACGTCGATTTCTATGCGCCGAGCGGAGAGAGAATTAGACACTCTACTGGCACAGCGGACAAAAAGGCCGCGCAGGAATACCACGACCGCCTGAAAGCCCAGCTCTGGCGACAACATAAACTCGGTGAACAAAAGCCTCGCTCATACAGCGAGGCAGCGTTGCGCTTTCTGGCAGCCCACGAAGATCAGTCTGACTACGACTCGAAAGTCCGTTACATAGCCTACTGGCGTCAATACTTGGGTCATTTAACGGTAGGTGAAATTACAGCAGACGTCATATTTGACGGTCTTCCTACACACAAGACCTACAAGCACCAAGGAGCGCAGCCTCTTTCGCCTGCCACCAAGAACCGTTACCTGGCCACAATCCGCAGCATGCTCAACATGTGCGTAACCTGGGGCTGGATTCACCACGCACCGAAACTCCCAAACTTTGCGGAGCCGAAGAAGCGAATTCGCTGGATTTCACGCGCAGAGGCTATGGCACTCATTAGCCGTATACCTCAACCGTGGCTGCAAGATGCCTGCATTCTAGGCTTTGCGACTGGCATGCGTGAAGCTGAGTTATATGGGATGGAATGGACTCAGGTAAACGAGCGGGCACATACAGCCTGGGTTGGCAACGATCAAACCAAATCTGGCCGAGCCCGCAGCATCCCGCTTAACGATGATGCACTGGCAGTGATTCGTCGCAGGAAAGGCAGCCACCCTCGCTATGTACTGTCACGCAACAGCAAACAGATTCGGGGCGGGGATGACAGGATGTTTATCAAGGCATGCGCTGATGCCGGGATTGAAGACTTCCGGTTCCACGACATTCGTCACACCTGGGCCAGCTGGCACGTCCAAGGCGGAACTCCGCTTATGGTGCTGAAGGAATTGGGGGGATGGGAGACCATCGAGATGGTGCAGAAGTACGCACACCTGGCCCCAAGTCACTTGGCAGCCCACGCGAGCACAGTCACGTTTTGGTCACAAGAACAGGAAGAGGAAAAAGAAAACGGCAACAAGGATTGCGCCCTAGTTGCCGTAAACTATTGATCTTCAAAGAAGAAGTGGCGGACAGGGTGGGATTCGAACCCACGGTACGCTTGCACGTACGCCTGATTTCGAGTCAGGTACATTCGACCACTCTGCCACCTGTCCGCGATTGCTTATGTGGTTACAAGCAAGCCCATAAATATAGATGAAATAGCAAACGATGACAAGCATTAAAAACGAATGCGGGGAAACCCTTTCACAAGATCGGCTTGCGCAGACGACACCAAGAGAGCGCCCCCACACCTTGTTGTCACGGTGACATTGCTTGATCACGCTTGAAACAACACCGGCGCTGCATACTGGGCTACCTGTATCTGAACTCCCTGGAACAACTCACCACAACCTGGGACAAATGCCCCAAACCCGCTTGTCATCCTCGATTGAGGCCGTGGCAAAATTATTTGACGTTGAACTAATTGCGCTGCCTAACAAAGCTCCACATTTTGAACAAGCAGCCATCATGGCGTGCGACACCCAACGGTGTTTTCAACGATAGACAAGCGGAACCAAGCTCTCTAGCATCACAAAAAAGTGATGCGCTCCCTCCTCTACCCAAGCAACGCCTTTTCCGACGACAGAATCCTCGAATGCCGCCAACGACCGAGTCCTGCCCGCCACAACGCCTCTCCTCTTGCGATACAGAGCCTGCACTGCGCTTTGAGGCGTGGCGTAAACAAGCGCACCGATGGGTCGGCATGCTCCTGGTTCCGCCACAAGCTGTACTAGCCCCCACCCTGAACACACAACTGAACCAAATGGCCCTGCTAGTACAGAGCCCAACCACACTGGATGCCAACGAATATGCGGCGTTACTCAAGCAAGCCCGTTCAATGGCAATGCTCATGCTGCACAACTTGGGGAAACAGTTTCTGAGCAAGCCTGCGGACACTGCCGCGAACCAGCACCAAGGGCGTTACCAAGCCGCTCTACGTCTGATGGTGTGCAACCTACATCAACACGAACTGGACGCTACCGCTATCGCGACAGGTATAGGCTGTTCGCGCACGCGCCTATACGCGGCCTTCGCCCGACATAACACCTCAGTCATGCAAACCCTGCGTGAAATTCGTCTACAACGCACTAAACCGCTCCTCAAACACCCTCCTCAACTTCACTTGGGCGCCTTATCCTGGCGCTGCGGCTTTACCGATCAGTCCAGCTTTAGCAAGCTCTTCAAAGCCTGCTTTCATGTTTGTCCATCGGAATGGCATAAACATGTCTGGAGCCGCACGAACCTGTCCTCCTCTCCCCGCTAAGCCCTTTGACCATGTCTATTTCCCTGCTCTCACCACAACGTCTGCTGATTCCACTGCTCAGTACCACCAGCCTGCTGCTAGCCGCTTGCAGCGGCAACTACGATTACACGCCCTCCAGCGACCTCACGGAGGGACAGCTCGAACGTGGCATACAAGGCTTGCAAACCCTGGTGCCGCAGTTAATGGAGCGATCCGGTGTACCTGGCGTCGCCGTGGCCGTTGTCTGGAATGGAGAACTACGTTATGCCCAAGGCTTTGGTGTGCGCGAGGCAGGCAAACCCGAGCCCATCACGCCAGACACTGTGTTCCAGCTTGCCTCGGTCTCCAAGTCGGTGGGCGCCACCGTCGTTGCCACTCAAGTGGATGCTGGCGTCATCACCTGGGACACCCCCGTAGCCACACAGCTACCGGACTTTCGGCTTGCTGGTGATGGCCCCCAACCCAGCGTCGGTGATCTTTACGCCCATCGATCGGGTTTACCCGACCACGCAGGGGACCAACTGGAGGATCTGGGCTATGACCGCGACACCATTTTGCACCGCCTGCGGTATGTGCCCGTCAAGCAACTGGGCAGCCACTACGCCTACACCAACTTTGGCCTGACTGCGGCGGCCCAGGCTGTAGCCAACGCCGCCGGCACCGAATGGGCCACACTTTCAGAGCGTGAGTTATACCAACCTTTAGGAATGAGCCGCAGCAGCTCGCGCTTTGCCGACTTCATCGCCCAGGATAATCGTGCCATAGGCCATAGTTGGCAGGACGGACGCTACCAGGCTTTATATCAACGCCAGCCCGATGCACAATCCCCCGCTGGTGGCGTCAGTTCCAGCGCACACGATATGGCGCGATGGCTAACTCTGTTGCAAGGCATGGGGACCAGTGCCGACGGTCGCAAGCTATTCGCACCCGCTGCTCTGGAACCCGCACTGGTGCGCCAATCTCCACCCGGCACACAATACGGCTTTGGCTTTAATGTCGGCAATGACCCCTATGGCCAGCGCCTGAACTCGCACTCGGGAGCTTTTCTACTGGGAGCCTCTACCGTATTCATGCACTGGCCGGATTCTGCACTTGGCATTGTGGTTCTTACGAATGCCGCGCCCAGCGGTGTCGCCGAAGCCAGTGCCATTTCCTTTATCGAGCTCGTACGTGACGGCACCACCTCACAAGACTGGTACACCGTCATTCATGATCAATTCCAGCAGGAAATGTTTCAACCTTTCGGCTCATTGGCGGGCAAAACACCCCCTGCCACACCTCTCCCCCCTCTACCACTGGAACGCTACACTGGCACATACAACAATGACTATTACGGACAAGCCTCCGTCACCCTCGAAAACGGTACGCTGACACTCAATCTGGGCAAACACGGTCAATCGTCCTACAAGCTACTCCACTGGGACGGTTCTCGCTTCGTTTTCAGCCTGCTGGGTGAAAATGCCGTCGAAGGCTCAGTCTCGTATCTGGATTTCACGGTCAACCCGGTCGGCAACGTAACAGGCCTGCGTACTGAATACTTCGCTGAAGATTTATCAGGCGGGAGTTTTATACGCAGCAGCTACTAAACCCGCTAAGCCGCCCTCCCCTTTAAAAGGGGCTGTCTCAATACCCGCTACGACGTCCCAAGAAAGAAGGCTGAACGATCAAGGGTTTACCCTTTACTTCAGCCTATTTCACTTGTCCCCCCTGAGCCGCAGGCCTATATTGGAAGCACACATTGATGCATCGCAGCCCTGCCCTTTTTAAGGCAGTCCTTGTAATTCCGGCGCAACTTGCCGGACTTGATAAAAGGAATTGTCATGCAAACCTTCCAATGGATTATCGACGCCAACGGCGACGGTATATATAGCCTCAATGAGATTCTCCAGACTCTGCGCTGGGCTTTTCGTGTACCAGGCAGCCTGGTGGTTGAAACCTTAGGCTCCATCCCAATCCTGTCCGATGTCTTGCGTATCCAGGCCTCAGAGGCGACAGGCTATGCTTCCTTACGAGGTGGACTAGTCAGTATTCTGTCGCTGTTTTTCTGGGCTGCGCTCTGCCTCTGGTTTTTGGAAGTCAATTCCAAGCCTCGCGCAGAGCCTGCACAGCGCAACCCACGCCGTACCCCACACTTGAACAAGCAAATGGATTCTGTGCACGGTCGACAGCTACATGCGAACTACAACCGTCGCCCAATCCGCCATCGTCAGGTTGAACGCCATACCTTCTAGATACGCTCATGTGCCCGCCCTGTCCTGCCGGGCAGGGCGACACATGTGTTAAGAAAGGTAAACCCCTGGCATAGCTCATACAAGCCATGTTGCGTTTGGAAGTGCTTTGCCAGGATTACCTAACGTTTGGACCACAGGTTTTGGGCAACAATCGCTGCAGCTAGACTCACGAGAGGTGCAGCATATGAAAAAACTACTATTAGCCGGTTTGATGGTCTTGGGCACCAGCACCGCCTTTGCAGGTGGTGTGAATGTAGACATCAATGTCGGTATTCCCGGTATCGGTTACGGGCCGATCTACTACCCACCCGCCCATGTTGTGGAACGCCCGGTTTATGTCTCTCCCCCACCTGTGGTTTACCACCCGCCACGTTATGTCTATCGTCCCGGCTACGTGGAATATGGTCGCTCCAACAAGGAGTGGCGCAAAGAACAGCGACGCGCACACAAACGCTGGCGCAAGCAGCAGGAACGCCACTGGGATGACGACTAATCCTTCAGAACGGAACCAACATTAAAAAAGGGCTGGGGACCATGACGGTCATCAGCCCTTTTTCTATTCAGCCAAATGCGTTACTGCCCAGGCACCAAACGTTCCAGGCCACCCATATAAGGACGCAAAACCTTGGGCACAATCACGCTGCCATCTTCTTGCTGGTGGTTTTCCAGCACAGCAACCAAGGCACGGCCTACGGCCAGACCGGAACCGTTCAGCGTATGCACAAACTCCGGACGTGCCTTGCTGTCGGCACGGAAACGCGCTTGCAAACGACGGGCCTGGAAAGCCTCGCAGTTCGAGACCGAGGAAATCTCGCGGAACGTGTCTTGTGCTGGCAGCCACACTTCCAGGTCGTAGGTTTTGGCGGCAGAAAAACCCATATCGCCAGTACACAACTGCACGACACGATATGGCAGCTCCAGAGCCTGCAGAACGTGCTCGGCGTGACTGACCATGGACTCCAATGCTTCGTAGGATTGTTCGGGGTGAACAATCTGCACCATTTCTACTTTGTCGAACTGGTGCTGGCGAATGACGCCACGGGTGTCACGGCCACCGCTACCGGCTTCCGAACGGAAACAAGGGGAATGAGCAGTCAGACGCATAGGCAACGCATCACCAGCCAGAATCTCGTCGCGCACCATGCCCGTCAAACTGATCTCGGAGGTGGAGATCAGGTACAGGTCTTCAGGTTTGGACTCGGCGGGATCCGCTGGCTCGTTGTCCTGACCACCTTTGGTGACCCAGAACATATCGTCCTTAAACTTGGGCAACTGGCCTGTGCCGTACAAGGTGGACGCGTTCACGATGTAAGGGGTGTAGCACTCGGTGTAGCCGTGCTCTTCCACTTGGGTATCCAGCATGAACTGAGCCAGAGCACGGTGCAAACGGGCCAGAGGGCCACGCAGAACCATGAAACGGGCACCAGCCAGCTTGCGGGCTGCCTCAAAATCCAGACCAAACTGCTCACCCAGGTCCACGTGATCACGCGGCTCAAAGGTGATGTGCGCAGGCTTGCCCTGATCATCTTTAGGACCGGGAATCCAGCGACGTACTTCGACGTTGTCTTCTTCGGACTCGCCCACCGGCACGCTTTCGTGCGGCAGGTTAGGAATCGTGGCGAACCAGGAGGATAGCTCGGCCTGTACCTGGGACAGGTCCTGCTCCAGTTGCTTCAAACGCACCGGGATCTGCTGGGATTGAGCCAATGCCTCGCTGGCGTCTTCGCCCTTGGACTTGAGCTGGCCGATGCGTTTGGCCAGTGCATTGCGCTCGGCCTGCAAGGTTTCGGTTTCCACCTGTACCGCTTTGCGGCGGGCTTCCAGTTGCTGGAAACGCTCGGTGTCAAATTGCACGCCACGTTTCGCCAGGCCCTGTACCAGCGGCTCCAAGTCTTTGCGTAATTGGTTCAGATCTAACATTTAATAGCCATATAGGTGATGGTTCAATCCCGATTGATCTGGTGATTTTAACCACAAGCCACCACAAGCGCAGCACAGCGCAAGCCGTAGCGAGACATCGGGAAATACGAAGGTGACAGGCCAAGCAAGCGCCTGTCCTGTCTTAGCTGTCTTTCTTACCGGCCTGCTCGTCCAACTGACGCAGGCGCTCCATTTTTTCGGCAATCTTGATTTCCAGACCACGGGGCACGGGCTGATACCAATGCGGATCGGGAATACCGTCCGGCAAGTAAGTCTCACCCGCCGCGTAGGCATTGGGCTCGTCATGCGCATAGCGATACGCATGACCGTGGCCCAGCTCTTTCATCAGCTTGGTGGGCGCGTTGCGCAAATGCACGGGCACTTCGCGGCTTTTATCCTGCTTCACAAAGGCGCGGGCTTGGTTGTATGCCATATAACCGGCATTGCTCTTGGCGGCGATAGCCAGATAAATCACGGCCTGCCCGAGCGCCAGTTCGCCTTCAGGACTACCCAGACGCTCGAAGGTCAAGGCAGCATCGTTGGCAATCTGCATGGCGCGCGGATCGGCCAAACCGATATCCTCCCAAGCCATGCGTATGATGCGGCGCGACAAATAGCGGGCATCAGCCCCGCCGTCCAGCATCCGGGTCAGCCAATACAAGGCGGCATCCGGGTTGGAACCGCGCACCGATTTATGCAAAGCAGAAATCTGGTCGTAGAAATTGTCGCCCCCCTTGTCAAAACGCCGTGAATTCAAGGTGAGTGCGTTTTGCAGGAAATCTGTCGTGACCAACTCGGTGCCGGAGGTCTTGGCGGCCGTATTGGTCTGCTCCAGCAGGTTCAAGAAGCGGCGCGCATCGCCGTCCGCATAGCCGATCAAGGTGTCAACGGCTTGATCCTCAAACTCCAGACCATCCAGCGCGTTCTGCTCCTGTACACGGCGCAGCAACAGCTTCAGCTCCTCATCCGTCAGGGACTTGAGCACATAAACCTGGGCCCGTGAAAGCAAGGCCGAATTAACCTCGAACGACGGATTTTCCGTGGTGGCGCCAATAAAGGTCACCAAGCCGCTTTCGGCATACGGAAGCAGCGCGTCTTGCTGGGACTTGTTGAAGCGATGTATCTCGTCCACAAACAGGATGGTCTGCTTGCCCATCGCCAGATTCTGCTGGGCCTGCTCCATGGCGGCACGGATATCTTTCACACCCGAAAAAACGGCGGACAAGGCGATGAACTCGCATTCAAACGCACTGGCTGTCAAACGAGCCAGCGTGGTTTTACCCACACCTGGGGGCCCCCAGAAAATCATGGAGTGTGGTTTGCCGGACTGAAAAGCCAGACGCAGAGGCTTGCCCTCGCCCAGCAAATGAGACTGCCCCACCACCTGATCCAGGGTTTTGGGGCGCAATGCTTCGGCCAAGGGTGCGGCGGGTTCCTGAGCGAACAAATCACGCATGGCGATCGCCCTTCCTAAAATGGCAAGACCTGGCCAAGCGGACCAGGTCTGTATTGAAAACTTGTTTTGTCAGAGCCAGCCAAGTGCTGACCCTGACGATAGCTGCACAAAAACAGAATGTGCATCAAGGCATGGAGACGACATCCACTCCGGCTGGAGCCTTGAACGTGAAGGTACCCAAGGTAATCCGAGGGTTCGGTTCCAAGCCAGTGAAGTCGATATACGTGGTTTGCCCGAACGAGTCCTGCAATTCCAGACGACGCGGCTCACGATCCTTGAAGCCGATATCCACGTAGGAAAAGCCCGCATCGCTTTGCAATGGTGTGGCTCGGATCCATTCCAGCCCATCGCGTGCATCTTGCTCAACCAGACGGAAGGACTCTTCCAGATTGCCAGTACCAAACAAGATCGCAGCAGGCGAAGCGCCGATGGATTGGTCCACACCGCGCTCAGTAACTTGAGCCAGATCCGGATCGTATTGATAGAGTAACTTGCCGTCAGACACGATCAACTGCTCATAAGGGCGTTGTACATGCCATTTGAACTGACCGGGACGCTGAAACACGAATTGCCCGGATTGCGGCGCACCTTTGGACTGGCCGCTACTATCGACCGTACGCTGGGAAAAATCGCCCTTTGCAGCATGCACATCTTGTACAAAAGCGCGTAATTGCTCGCTGGCCGAAGCAGCCATGGTCAAGGCAGGTGTAGCGGCCAGCAGCATGCTGGCCAACAGTGTCTTAATCTTCATCTTTGGCACCTCCTGCGGGGACCAGAATTTCGCGGTTACCGTTGGGCTGCATGGCCGATACCAGGCCGGCCTGCTCCATTTGTTCCAGCAGCCGGGCTGCCCGGTTGTAACCGATACGCAAATGACGCTGCACCGAGGAAATCGAGGCGCGGCGATTTTTGATAATGACTTGAACGGCCTGGTCATACAGCGGGTCCGCTTCCGCATCTGCCATGCCGGTCGCCGAGTTGACGCCGTCACCTGACTCACCTTCGACAGCGCCTTCCAAAAGGCCTTCGATATAGTCCGGCTCGCCGTGTTCTTTCAAGTGCTCGACAACACGGTGAACTTCATCGTCGCTGACAAAAGCACCATGCACCCGTTTGGGCAAGCCTGTACCGGGAGGCAGATACAACATATCACCCTGCCCCAGCAAGGTTTCTGCTCCCATCTGATCCAGAATGGTACGCGAGTCAATCTTGGAGGACACCTGAAAAGCGATACGGGTAGGAATGTTTGCTTTGATCAGACCCGTAATCACATCCACGCTAGGACGCTGTGTAGCCAGAATCAGGTGAATGCCAGCCGCACGGGCTTTCTGGGCCAAACGAGCGATCAACTCTTCGATCTTCTTGCCCTGCACCATCATCAGGTCTGCCAACTCGTCAATAATGACCACAATCATGGGCAGTACCGACAGCGGCTCGGGCGCATCCGGCGTCAAAGAAAAAGGATTGGGGATAGGCTCTTCACGCTTTTGCGCTTCACGTATCTTGGCGTTGTAACCGGCCAGATTGCGCACACCCAGCTTGCTCATCAAGCGGTAGCGTTTTTCCATTTCGGCCACACACCAATTCAGGGCGTTGGAGGCCAGACGCATATCCGTGACTACCGGTGCCAGCAAATGAGGAATGCCCTCATAGACACTCATTTCCAGCATCTTGGGGTCGATCAGGATCAGGCGCACATCTGCCGGGTCTGCCTTGTACAGCAGCGACAGAATCATGGCGTTAATCCCCACGGACTTCCCGGAGCCAGTTGTACCGGCTACCAACAAGTGGGGCATTTTGGCCAAATCCGCCACCACGGGCTTGCCGGCAATATCTTTGCCCAAGGCCATCGTCAGCAAAGAAGCACTGCTGTGATAGGTTTGCGAACCGACGATTTCCTCCAGACGCACCATTTGACGACGAGGGTTAGGCAGTTCCAGGCCCATCAGGTTTTTTCCGGGAATGGTTTCCACCACCCGGATGCTGACCAGACTCAAGGCGCGGGCCAGGTCTTTGGCCAGATTCACGATCTGGCTGCCCTTCACGCCCGTGGCAGGCTCAATCTCATAACGCGTAATGACCGGGCCGGCCTGGGCGGTCACCACCGTGACCGAAACACCAAAGTCCGACAATTTCTTTTCAATCAGGCGCGAGGTGAACTCGATGGTTTCCGGCGACACGGTTTCTACATGGTCCGAAGCCGGGTCCAGCAGGGACAGCGGAGGCAAATCGCCCGCTTCGCCAGCCTGACGAGGCACCTTGAACAAAGTCTGCTGCTTTTCTTTCTCGACGCGCTCGGATTTGGGCACGGCCACAAAAGCGGGTTCGATACGAACAGGCTGCTCGTGGACCAGTTGCTCCTGCTTGGCGACCACGCTTTCCGTACGCTCGGCACGCTTGACTTCACCTACACGACGATCCTGACGAGCCGACCACAAGGCCATCACACGGCGGATCGCCCCTTCGATCAATCCACCCAGACGTTCAGCCAGTGTCAGCCAGGAGAAACCGAAGAACAAGCTGGCCCCACCAGCGAGCAGGCCCATCAACACCAACGTGGCACCGCCAAAGCCTATCGAAGTTACCAATAGTTGCGAAAACAACTGGCCTAACTGCCCACCAGCCCCCGCCGGAAGCTGCCATTGCTGGCCCAGGTCTTTAAAAAACAGCGACTCCAGGCCCATACTGCCCAGAAACAAAAAGAAAAAGCCGATGCCAATTTCCCAACGTACTCGCGGCAGGACGTCCTCGTTTTTGGTGCTGGGCAAGAGCAAAGCGGTCAGGCGGTAAAAACCTACGGCCACACGCTGCACCAGCAGCACCACCCAGAGCCAGGCCGTCAGACCAAATAGAAACAAGAGGAAGTCAGCGATGTGGGCACCAAAAATGCCCCCGCCGTTTTGGGTCAGACCCGAATGTACGGAGTGCGACCAGCCGGGATCGCCCGGATCCCAGGTCGCCAGTACCAGGCCCAGCCAGGCTGCCAGCGCAGCGAAGATAATCCACCGGGCTTCGCGCAGCAGTCCTGTCAGGCGCTGTTGCAGGGCTGAAGGCCCATTACGCACATTTTTGGATGACCGGGACGAACGAGGGGATGTTGCAGGTATTCTTGCCATGGACTCATTATAATTGGAGATCGTCTTTTTCGGATTTTCTGTGATGTCGACTACTAAGCACGCAAAAGTACTCATTCTGGGCTCAGGCCCGGCCGGCTATACCGCAGCGATCTACGCAGCCCGCGCCAACCTCAACCCCGTCTTGGTCACTGGCATGGAGCAAGGTGGCCAACTGATGACCACCACGGATGTAGATAACTGGCCAGCCGATGCCCAAGGCGTCCAGGGACCTGATCTTATGGCACGATTCCAGGCTCATGCGGAACGATTCGAAACAGAATTAATCTTTGACATGGTGTCCTCGGTTGATCTGTCCACCCGCCCACTGACCTTGAATGGTGATAGTGGCACAGTCTACACCTGCGATTCGCTGATTATTGCGACAGGCGCATCAGCACAGTACCTGGGCCTGCCAACAGAGCAGGAATTCATGGGCCGTGGCGTGTCCGGTTGCGCAACATGTGACGGTTTCTTCTACAAAAACCAGGACGTGGTCGTGGTCGGTGGTGGCAATACCGCCGTGGAAGAAGCCCTGTACCTGTCCAATATTTGCAAGACCGTGACCTTGATTCACCGTCGCGATACCTTCCGGTCCGAGCCCATCCTGACCGACAAGCTGATGGATCGCGTCCAGAACGGCAATATCCGCCTGAAACTGCACAGCGAACTGCAGGAAGTTCTGGGTGACGCTTCTGGCGTAACCGGGGTGCGTATCGTCAATAACCAGACCCAGGCCACGGAAGACCTGGCTGTGACCGGCGCCTTTATCGCCATCGGCCACAAGCCCAACACCGGGATCTTTGAAGGCAAGCTGGAGATGCACGACGGCTACATCACCACCCGTAGCGGTCTGAAAGGCATGGCCACCATGACTTCCGTTCCTGGCGTGTTTGCCGCGGGCGATGTGCAAGACAATATCTATCGTCAGGCCATTACCAGTGCAGCCAGCGGTTGCATGGCCGCCCTGGACGCACAGCGCTGGTTGGATGAAAACAAGTAAGCCCAAAGCCGTAGGCCGTAGCCTGGCAGACCTGAAGAAGTTGCAAGCTCAGGTCCGCCAGGATCTCAATCCGCCCCCGGCCCCCGCCCGTCCCCAAGCTCGCAAGCGTCCCCGTCCACCGGATCCCGGTGGCAAGCCAGCCAAACTGGCTCCTGCCAGTAACGCTACAGCGGCCCAAGACCCCGTTTCCTTATTGGACCCCAGCGACAGGGCCTGGCTACGCCAGTCCATGCGTGACGTCGCCCCCCTGAAAAAACGCGGTCAACGCATGGTCATGAGCCGCCCTGCCGCCAGCCCGGAACAGTTGGAACAACGTCGTCGTCACGCGGTAGGTGCGCCCGTCAGTACGCCTGCCCTGCCCCAGGCCTCTGACCACTATGTCAGCGCGCAAGGTGAAAGCAGCGATATACGACATTTGCGTGCTGGCTGTGGCACCGATGTCTTGCGCGATCTGGAACGCAACCGTTGGCCCATTGAGTCCAGCCTGGATTTGCATGGCTCGGATCTGGAACAGGCCCGCGAGCGGCTGGACAACTTTCTGCGCTCCTGTCTGGAGCACGGTGTGCGCTGTGTCCGCATTGTCCATGGCACGGGCTACGGCTCGCGCAATGGCGAACCCGTTTTGCGTCATGCCGTGCGTCGCTGGTTGACCCAGTTGCCCAGCGTGCTGGCCTATATGGAATGCGCACCCAATGAAGGCGGGCAAGGTGCCGTCAAACTGGTGCTGCAAGCCATGTCCGAACCCAACGTTTGAATTTTTTTTCATTGGGTACAGACGTAAAAAAGGCCAGCTTTCGCTGGCCTTTTTTTTGTTGTTGTTATGTTGTACTGCCTATTGCTTTTATAATAGTGACCGTTTTATGTCGGTCTTTATTGCCCAGCTTTGCGGGGCTATGTCTCCTCACCTGCATGAAACGTATTGTGCCCCATTTATAAAGCTGTCACACTTAGGGAATGCACTGATACCCGCCCACTAAGAAAACATCAGTCGCCCATTCGCAATCTTTATTCTTCCGCCTGCTCCAAAGCCTTTACGGCCCGCTTCAAAAACACCTGCATTTCCTTTTCAGCCTGCTTGTCACCCTGCTCCTGGGCAATGACCAAACCCTGCTCCAGCATTTCCTTGGCCTGTTTGAATTGTTCCAGGTTCACCAGCACCCGGCCCAACAGCTTCCAGGCTGCGGTGTAACGTGGATTCATTTCCACCGCTTTGGAAAAATGCTCGCAAGCTGCTTTCAGATCACCCTCGCCCATGCACGCATTGCCCAAGCCAAAGCGCAACAAGGCATTATCCTTGCCTGCTGCCAGTAGTTTTTCCAATCCTTCGCGCATAATCCGTACCTCTGAAAACCAAGCAAGATTTGGCCGCATTGCCTTCACACAAAGCAAAATAGCAGCAGCGATCAGCCTGAGCAACCTGATGATTATCGAACTATATAAGCATCAATCTTTAAGCTTGGTTTTGTAGCACGGAATATCAACGGATGGCCCCAACAGGCTAGGCTCTGTAGGCCCATTCCCCTGCCAGTACCGCGCTTGCAAACGCTTTTAGGCCAAATCGCCTTGCAACACACCCTTGCTGACGACTTCACGACCATCCAAACTGACGGTGCAATTGCGCATCGGATAGTCAAAGTGACAATCGGAGAAGCGACCTGCCGCGGGATTTGCGCCGGTAGAGAAAAGGAAGTTTCCTGCAAAGGCGCGCAACTCGGTTCCGTTGGTATCGCGTTTGTCGTACATGGCCATAGAGTCCCAGCGAGCCGCCGGAGCCATGCCCCAGCCCACATGGCTAACCGCATAGGCATCTTTATCATTCCAACTGGCGTAATAGGAACGGATCAAATCGGCATCCACGCCCTTGCCCTCAATGGCCACGACATAATCGTTTTCAATACGCAGAGTCACCGCCGACTCCAGATAACGCTTGAAGGTCAGGTTCACATCCCCGCTATCGAGCACCAGCGTGCCATTCACACTGCCGTTGCTGGGGTAGCAAATGCACAGACCGGCAGGCCAGTACCCAAAACTGCCTGGCTTGTCGGCAATCCCGGCACTGCCGCGTCCGATCACCCCCGCCAGACTGACCGTCAAATCTGTACCAGCCTCGGAGCGAATGTGCATGACGTTGGCATCGCTAATCAGCTTGCCGCCAATATCGCACTTGCTTTGTAAATAAGGGCTCGGTTTGACCCGCTCCAGAATCTCGGGATGCTCGTCGCTAATCATCATGATGCGGGCACCTTTGGCCAGCAATGCAGCACGCTCGGGCGAATGCAGCAGCCCTTCCACGGTGCAGTCCACAATGAACTGGCTGCCCGCCAAAGCCTGAACAATCGGGTCCATACCTTCCAGGGCCAAAGAAGTCCCGGTCGAGCGCAAGGCAATATTGCTTTTCAGACGTGGCGAGACCAGTTTCACATGGCAAACTCGTGCTCCCATTTGCGTCAGGGCCAACTCGGCCAGCTCGGCCAGCACGGAACGCGATTGCGTCTCGGACAGCACAACGGCCATCTCGCCGGGCTGCACCTTGCACAGTCCAAACACTTCGACAAAATCAGCAATCCACTTGCCTTCAATATGCTCACGCAACATCTCACTACTCCTTGAAAATTCGAAAAAGGCGCTGCACAGCTTTTTCAGCCAGGCGGCGCCTATGCACATCAGTCATGCAGATCCTTGCCCTTGGTTTCAGGCGAGGCAATGGTGGCCCACAAAGCCAAAACGCACAGGCCGATCAGATACCAGTCAAACACCTGTTGTTGATTGATCGAATGCAGCCAGGCTTGCAAATAGGGAGCGGTGCCGCCCGTCAGAGCTCCGGCGACCGAATACGGCAAGCCCATGGCGACCGCACGGATACGGGTTGGAAACTGCTCGGGAAAAAAGGCGGGCATGATGGCCGTGGGAGCCGAGATCAAGAGCATGCCACCTGCCATGAACACCACCAGACGCCAGATCTCGCCCTGACCGCCAGTCAGCACCAAGGTCAGCGGGATGATGCTGATGATGGAACCGATGGAAAAGAAGTACCAGTTCGCCTTGCGACCAAATCGATCCGAAAATGCCCCCCAGAAAATCAGGCACAGAATCAGAAACAGATTGGCCCCGACGCCTACCCACATCACCTTGGCGGCAGGCATGCCCAGGGAGGTGATGGCAAAGGTGGGCGCCATGATGGCCCAGACGTAATACAGCACGGTGCCGCCCGCCGACAAGGCAAAGACGCGCAAGCAGGCGCTACGGTACTTCCAGACCTCGGACCAGAACACGCGTGCGCCCGGGCGTGCCGTTTTGCCTGACGCTTGCGCTGCGGCTTGACGGGCTTTGAACATGGGGGTTTCATCCAGCTTTCTGCGCAGATACAGCGCATATACCCCCAAGGCACCACCCAATACAAAAGGCACACGCCATGCCCAGGCCCGAACGACTTCTTCACCCAGCAGGCTGGTCAGGCAGGCACTGAGCAACACAGCCGCCAGGACCCCGATCGTGACAAACACAAAGACGGAGGAAGACCACAGCCCGCGTTTGTGGGCAGGCGCCATTTCGGTGACATAGGTAAAGGAAGACACCACCTCCCCACCATGGCCAATACCTTGCAGCAATCGGCCCATCAACAAGAACAAGGCGGCAATCGGCCCCACCATGTCATACGTAGGCGCAATACCAATCACCAAACTGCCCAGAGCGGTTACCAGCATGGACAGGGTCATGGTGAAGCGCCGCCCCTTGCGGTCGGCCAGCCAACCAAAAAAGATGCCTCCCAGTGGGCGCATGAAAAAGCCCACCGCAAATACCGCCAGCGTGCCCAGCAAGGCTGCCAGCGGGTCCTCGCTATGAAAAAACTGCTTGGCAAAATAGGCGGCGAAAATCGAATACGCCGTCCAGTCGTACCACTCCAGAGCGTTACCCGCCCCAACCCCAAAAATAACGCGTCGACGTTGCGCGGCAGTCATGGGCTGCGCGCGCAAAGATGATGTATGTACGTCCAAGAGATGTCCCCTTCACTGTGATAGTTATGCTTCTTGTTGTTTGTTTTTGATCCGGCGGCCTAGGCCACCAACTGCGTGAAACGAGAACGATGAAAGATCAGTGGCGAGATTTCACGCTCGACCTGTACATCGTGGATAAGCAATTGCACGGCATCGTGGTCTCCGGCGGGATGCACTTGAAAAACACTGCAATCAAACCAGACTGATGCCCCTTGGATATGGACGGCCCCCTCCTCGGTCTGCTCGACCTCGATATCGCTGAAACGGCTGTCCTTGTCCGGCCCAGCCAACTGGCGACAAATAGCCGCATGTTCAGCACTCAAAATTGACACCCCCAGACGCGAGGCGCGAGACAGCAGCGCCCAGGTCGAGGAACTTTTCTGCACAAAAAAGGCGGCCAACGGCGGATCCAGCGATACCCCTACGGAGAAGCTGGACGCAACAATGACCTGCGGCTTGCCATCGAGTACGGCGGCAATGGCCGCTACCCCGGATGGAAAGTGTCCGAAGGCTTCGCGTACCACCCTGGCTCCCAACCCACTTATGTTTTCTTTCATGACGATGACTCTGCTCAGGCGTTAAAGACCTAAAACCCAAAATGAGGCGAACGCTGCGACAGCTTGCTCGCCTGAACTCAATTTTGTTTCGATCGTCATTTATTTGCAATAACAAAATAGACAATCAATGATTATTTTTATTGAATTTAGGTATTAACCCTATGAAAAATCGTCGTTTTAAAAGCTATAGGCTTATACAATTCATCTGAATTTTATTGCGTATTATCTTTTGTCATTACTTATTTGCAATAAAAAAACAGAACAACATCCCTTCTAAAGCACAAAGGAAAGCATGTATCTACATATCGTTTTGATGGCACCTCACACCCCTGTCAGCCCGGAACTGGCACCCAAGCTGGATCACGCCTTTATCCGCATACATCAGGAATGCTCAGGCATAGAACGCTTTGAATGGGTGCCGAACCTGTCACGCAGCTCGGCGCGCTACAGCCATGCCCTGCTGTCTGTATTTCGCACTCAAGAAGCACTGGACGCCTACAGAGAGAGTGACGCTCACCAGGCCATGCTGGATGCCATCGCCCCGTACATTCAGGACATCGTGGTGCTGGACAGCGTGCTGGAGGAAAGCCTGCCCTGAAAAATCCCAGCCGCCACCCAGGCACACAAGACGTAACAAGCCCCCCCTGCGGCTACGCTAGCGCCGCCGGGGCACGCACGGTAAAATGGCCCGCTACAAACCTACTATCAAAAATGGGTAGCCATCCGCCCCACCACCGGAAAACAGAATGAAAGCAAGCGTCGCGATTGATGAGTTCATCGCCAGCCGAGACCACGGCGAGCACGAGCAACTTGCCCCGCACCACTACATTCTGACGCTCTACGGTCTGTTCGCCCGCCCCACCGGCGTCATCATTCCGGTGGCCAGCGTGGTTCAACTACTGGCCGACCTGGGCGCTGAACCATCCAGCGTGCGCTCCGCCATTTCCAGACTGAAGAAAAAAGGCGTACTGGTCAGCCAGCAAGCCGCCTCGGGCAAAGGCTATGCCTTGGCTGCCGAACTGGAACCGCATATGCAAGCCGGTGACGAGCGGATTTTCTCCTCGCCCTCCATGAATATTCGGGACCCCTGGCTGCTGGTGTCCTTCTCCGTCCCGGAAAGCGAACGCCAACATCGCCACAAGATTCGTACGGGCTTGGCCCGCATGGGTTTTGGCACGGTGAATGCGGGCCTGTATATAGGCCCGGCGCGCTTGCAGGCGGAAGCTGTCGAGTACATACGCGAGCACCAGCTCTGGCCCTATATTGAGCTGTTCACCTGTGAACCCAGTGGCCTGAGCGATATTCAGGAAAAGATTTCCCGCTGGTGGAATTGGGACAAGCTGGCCAACGAGTACCAGTCCTTTTTGAACTCGTATCAGCACGACGTTGAAGTCTGGCAAACCGCTTTGCGTCAGGGCACGGGCGACCCTTTGGAAGCCTTCCGACTCTATATGCCCATGGTGACCCGCTGGCGCCGACTGCCCTTTCTGGATCCTGGCCTGGCACCCGAGCTATTGCCGGACAACTGGGTCGGCAATACGGCCCGCAAACTGTTTGGTGACTTGCATCGACTGCTTAGTCCCTTGAGCTCGCAACACGTGCAGCAGGCCATTCCAAACTGGAAGGCCCGCGGCACGGAGTAAGCCCTCTCCTTTGGTTACGCCCCCACAAAGCGAGCGATGTCGCCCATCAAATCCTGGGCGACACGTTCAAACCGCTCCTGTGTCACCCCCTGCATCATGGGTGCATCCTGCCAGGCTTGGAGGTTGCCAAACTGAAACGGCAAATCAAAACAATGCCCGCTGAATACCGCTTCAAGCGGGCTTTGTTCCGTGAAGTCACTCCAAACCACAGAGTGCCCCGCTGCCGTCAAACTGGCCGCATACTGCGTGGGAAAACGCTGAAATTGCAACCAGGACGAGGCTGCCACCACTTGCTGATACGGCGTCAGGCCCGATTCCGCTCCCTGATACGCCCCATTTCGCAGCAGGCTGTCTGGTAAATCCTCTACAGGCCATACACTCAAAGCCTGATCGACCTGCTCTTGCGTCGCCTGCCGATGAAAAGGTACGTCAAAAAAGAACACCGAGGACTCTTGGGCTGTACAGCGCAGATACACCGCCTGCGCGTGGCAGGCTTGCGCCGCCCAGTCAGGATTCAATAAATCCGGCGGCGTCCCCGCACTGGCCACCGGCAAGAATGCTGAAGGAGCATGCGCCAAACGCGGCGGCTCTTTGCCCAAGGCCATCATGCCGTGTTGCATCAAGGTATTCACGTCCGCCGTCAGCCACTGATCACCCAGGCTTTGTCGCACACGTTCCGTAGTTTTTCTTTGCTGCTCGGGCGACCACGGCGTGCGCGTTCCCATGCTGAGCAAAGCCACGCGATCAATCCAGCCTCGGGTGGACTCCAGTACGCTGAGCAAATGCGCGTACCAGCCACCTGCCGATTGCCCCATCAAGGTAATCTTGTCCGGGTCGCCACCAAAGGTATGGATGCGATCCTTCACCCACTGCAGCGCCAAGAGCAAATCGGCTGCCGGCAAAGGCAAGTCGTCCGCTTGTGCATCACCCAAGTGCCCCAAGGCGCCAAGGCGGTAGTTCACATTGACCACCACCATGCCTTGCGCTGCCAGGCGGGTGCCGTCATACCAATCCAAAGAAGCGCCGCCACTCATCCAGGCACCGCCGTGGATAAAGAACAGCACGGGCAGGCCTTGCGCTTGGGCGGGTGCCCACACATTCAGAAAATAAGCGTCTTCAGATTGCGGATTGGCACTGCCTGCGCCCATGACCGCAGCAAGGCGGCTGGGGCGCTGCGGAAATACAGGCACCTGATCCAGCGATGTCGCTGCAACCCGACCCGTCGCCGCCCACGCCGCTTCAAAACGGCGCGTGCCTTGGGCGTAACGCAGGCCATACCAGGCCTGTACCTCTACGCCATCGGCACGACAATGGCGCGAGGGGGCATTGATCAGCAAGGTCGCCGCCATGGCTTAGAGCTTGTTGGAAATATAAGGCGTACCGGTCATGCCGTTGCCGTGCAGCTCGTATCCCATCGGCGCAGTAATCGAGGCATGGCGAGTACCTGTATTAATATCCCGCCACATGCGGCCCAGCAAACTGTTTTCCGCAAAGGAGGCCGTGCCATGCAACCAGCACAGATTGTTCACCGCATCCACCAACTCATGTCCCGCATGGCCGATCCCGGCACGATGGCGGGCGCGCAGTTCCAAAGGCATGGGCACGGTGCCAGAAGCCGCAGCATCGATCTGCGCCGCCGCGCGTTCCAGCAATAAGCGGGCACCATCAATCTGAATACTGGCGGTTCCCAGGTTCTGCACAAACGCCCCCGAGTCCGACTGCTTCTTGTAATGGGTATAGGTAATGCCACGCTTGCCACTGACACCAGTCGTGAAATCCACGGCGGCTTGCGCAGCCCCCAACGATGGCGCTTGAATGCAGGTGGACATGGTCAGGTGCGGCGTCAAACGACGACCAAACGTAGCCAAGGGATCTTGCTCTTGTACGTCGCCCATCAATTGCTGAAACGTAATCAGGCGCTCTTTGGGCACCCACAGGTCTTCAGCCACCATGGTGTTGGAGCCCGAACCGCGCATGCCGATGGTGTACCAAGTATCCTGAATTTCAAACTCATCACGACGCATCAGCACAAAGCCCACGGTAGGCTCGACCAGCTCGCTTTCCTTGATGAACAGAATCCCCAGCGCCCAGTCCGAGTGATTGCTGTTCGAGGCAAAAGGCCACTTGCCCGTAATGCGCCAGCCATCACCATCCGGCGTTGCCGTACCTTGCGGCTGGGCAAAAATGGACGCGGCACGGATAGGGCCATCCACAAACACCTCGTCCAGCATGGTATCGCTAAAGCGGTTGGCCAACATGACCGAACCATTGGAGATCACCACACACCAGGCTGCTGCCGGATCGTAATAGCCCACAGCACTGGCGCATTGCAAGAGCATTTCCGCCCCACCCTCGTAACCACCGTAGCGTTTCAAAGCGGAAATGCGCCAAGCCCCGGTGGACTCCAAAGCCTGAACCGCCTCATCCGACAACATGCGATTCCGGTCAGCCTGTGGGGCCAGTTCGCGTAGCAGCGGGCCGATTTCATGGATACGCGCCAGAATCTCCTCTGTCTCCTGCTGGGATGGGGCCTGGGCAACGGCGATCCGCTCACGCTCGGCGACCCATGTAGCTCCTGTGATAGTCATAACTGCTCCTTAGCATTATTTAATATGTCAAATTTATAGCTATCGTAAATTAATCGCAATACAAATAAGCATGGAAATCATAGAAACCGCTTGTTTTATTGGAATTATTCGGGTTTTCACCTATAAAAATCCATGACCCAATTTTATTATTAATTGCATAAAACTAACGATCAAACATAATTTGAGCATAAAAAAAGATGAGAGCAGACCAGCCCGCCAAAGCATGAGACGAAAAAAAACCGCCGACCCGAAGGTCGGCGGTTTCTCATGTAGAAAACTGGCTTTAACAGCCTGTATTCATTACATATTTTCGATCATGACATCGCCAAAGCCGGAGCAGGACACTTGAGTCGCGCCTTCCATCAGACGAGCAAAGTCATACGTCACTTTACGCGAGGTGATGGATTTTTCCATGCTGGAGATGATCAGATCAGCCGCTTCGGTCCAGCCCATGTGACGCAGCATCATTTCAGCGGACAGGATCAGCGAACCGGGGTTCACGTAGTCCTTGCCAGCGTACTTGGGAGCGGTACCGTGGGTAGCTTCAAACATGGCCACGGAGTCGGACAGGTTGGCACCGGGAGCGATACCAATACCACCAACTTGAGCAGCCAGAGCGTCGGAGATGTAGTCGCCGTTCAGGTTCAGTGTGGCGATAACGTCGTACTCGGCAGGACGCAGCAGAATCTGTTGCAGGAAGGCGTCAGCAATCGAATCCTTGACGATGATCTCGCGACCGGTCTTGGGATTCTTGAATTTGCACCATGGGCCGCCGTCGATCAATTCAGCGCCGAATTCTTTTTGAGCCAGTTCGTAAGCCCAATCACGGAAGCCACCTTCGGTGAACTTCATGATGTTGCCCTTGTGAACGATGGTCACGGAAGAACGATCGTTGTCGATGGCGTACTGGATGGCCTTGCGCACCAGACGCTCGGTACCTTCGCGGGAAACAGGTTTGACACCGATACCGGAGGTATTGGGGAAGCGGATCTTGTTCACGCCCAGGGTGTTTTGCAGGAAGTCGATCAGCTTCTTGGCGCTTTCGGACTCAGCAGCAAATTCGATACCGGCGTAAATGTCTTCGGAGTTCTCGCGGAAAATGACCATTTCGGTCTTTTCTGGCTCACGCACAGGCGAAGGAACACCCTTGAAGTAGCGCACTGGGCGCAGGCAGACGTACAGGTCCAGTTGCTGACGCAGGGCCACGTTCAGGGAACGGATGCCGCCGCCAACGGGAGTCGTCAGAGGGCCTTTGATGGACACGACGTAGTCTTTAACGGCATCCAGCGTTTCTTCTGGCAGCCAGACGTCGGAACCGTACACCTTGGTGGATTTTTCACCGGCGAACACTTCCATCCATTCGATCTTGCGCTTGCCGCCATACGCTTTGGCAACCGCAGCGTCGACCACTTTGATCATGACTGGCGAAATATCCACGCCCGTACCATCACCCTCGATGTAAGGAATAATGGGTTGATCGGGAACATTCAGGGAAAAATCCGCGTTAACTGTAATTTTCTGCCCCGACGCGGGGATCTTGATATGCTGATAGGACATGGATGCTCCAGTTGTGCTCCAATATTAGGGATAGCTAAACACGGAACGCTTTTGCGTTTCCGAAGTCTTATATAAGAGTTTAACTTAATTCGCGCGTATTCAGGCACCTGTAAACTCAAAGCTTGCCAAAAATGCGTGCATTCTTGACAACTTATCCATTCTACACGGCCCTGATTGCGGCTGGCACCGGCCCCACACGCCCACCGTTTCCCGTAACATGCGCGCCAAAAATTCGCATTTTCTGACTATTTTTTTCTCGATTCCACCATGTTCAACCCCTCACGCGAGCAGGTTCGCCAATTTTTCATTGAAGCTTGGGACAAGCACCAAAGTGGTCATCTGCTGACCGCTCTGGAAACGATGGCGGTGGATCTGGTGCAACAGCACCCTGAGTACCACGACGATTTGCGCAACACCGACGCCGTCAACCAGGAGTATTCAGTTGAGCAAGGCCGCAGCAATCCCTTTCTGCACCTGTCCATGCACTTGGCCATCAATGAACAGTTGTCCATTGATCAGCCCCCGGGCATCAAGGGCGCCTATCAGCGCCTGTTGAGCAAACATGACCCGCACGCCGCAGCGCACATCATCATGGAGGCGCTGGGCGAGGTGATCTGGGAGGCACAACGTCTGGGGACCCCACTGAACAACGAACGCTATATCGAATTGATTTTGCGCCACAGCACGCGTGACTAAACAAGCCGCAGGCTGCTTTACTTTCTATGGCTCAAAGGGCCGGGCTGACGCGACAGCCATACGGAAATACTGTCAATATCCGCCTGGCTCATGGTGTTGGCCATCGCGCCCATAATCGCATTCTTGCGAATATTGGACGTTGCCGGCGCCCCAGCCTGCCCACGTTTATACGCCATCAGGGCCTGACGCAAATAATCCGCATGCTGGCCAGCCAGAATCGGATACTCCGGATTCAAAGGCGTTTTCGCATCCTCGCCATGACAGGATGCGCAATTCAGAGTCTTCCAGGCTTCCCCGCCTGCCTTGACCAGATCGTCGGCAGCCCTTGCCTGAGCGCCCACTGCAACCATCAGTCCCATTGCCACCAGCAAGATTGTTTTTCTCATACGTGCCTCCCCGTCCTCAAGGTTTGTTGCCCGCGTAGTACGCGGCAATGTCCGCCATGTCCTGTTCGGACAAGCTCAGCGCAATGGCTTGCATGGTGGGGAAGGTTCGAGCGCCGCTGGCATACTCCTTGAGGGCTGCCTCTATATAAGCGGCGCCCTGCCCGGCAATCATGGGAACGTGATAGACCTCGGGAAAGCTGGCCTTGTAACCGGGCAAGCCATGACAGCCTATACACATGGAGATCTTGTCGCGCGCCGCCTCGGGATTGGCCTTGATCGGCTCGGAGTCTTGCGCCTGGGCTGCCCAGGGCAGACAGGAGCTGGAGGCCAGAAGAAAGAAAGAGACATACCGCTTCATTTGCAACTTCATCATCGCTATTCGCTTTGTCGTGGAGTTGAAAACGGTCCGGGTCAGGCTCTGCGTCTATTGCAGCAAAAGGTGAATCAACGCGACACCTGGCTCTGTGATGCTGACCGACGAGTACTGAGTCGATTGTATGATAATTGCCAAGGATGACTGATACTAGTATTTATACCCGAGTTTCTATTCTTGACAGATCAACATTTTAAGTACAAGTTTGAGCCGATTTATGACTACTACGACCCGTTTTGAAGGCACCGACCAGTACGTTGCCACCGATGATTTGAAGCTGGCCGTCAACGCCGCTTTGACGCTGCAACGCCCTTTGCTGATCAAAGGCGAGCCGGGAACCGGCAAGACACTGCTGGCCCTGGAAGTGGCCCGCGCCCTGGGACGCCCCCTGCTGCAATGGCACATCAAGTCCACCACCAAGGCGCATCAGGGCCTGTATGAGTATGATGCTGTCTCGCGTCTGCGTGACTCCCAACTGGGCGATGAAAAAGTCCGCGATATCGGCAACTACATTGTGCAGGGCACCTTGTGGCAAGCCTTTGAATCCGAAGAGCCTACCGTCGTTCTGATCGACGAAATCGACAAGGCGGATATCGAGTTCCCCAATGACTTGCTGCAGGAACTGGACCGCATGGAGTTTCATGTCTATGAGACTCGCCAAACCGTCAAGGCGCGTCACCGCCCCTTGATCATCATCACGTCCAATAACGAGAAAGACCTGCCCGACGCCTTCTTGCGCCGCTGCTTCTTTCACTACATCCGCTTCCCCGAGCGCGAAACCATGGAGCAGATTGTGGCGGTACACTACCCCAATCTGCGCAGCGACATTCTGTCCAGCGCCCTGGATACCTTCTTTGCCCTGCGCGATGTCCCTGGCCTGAAGAAAAAACCTTCCACCTCGGAGTTTCTGGACTGGCTGCGTCTGCTGCTGGCCAACGACATTCCTGCCGATGCCCTGCACGAGCTGGATGAGGGCTTACCCCCCATGGCCGGTGCCTTGTTGAAAAACGAACAGGACTTGTCCTTGATGCAGCGTCTGGCTGCCATGAGCCAACGCAGCCAGCGCCGGAGCTGATATGCAAACAAACGCTTTCTCCCAGCCATTGGCTCCTCTGACGCTAGAAGGATGGGGCGTGCGTCTGGAACCCTTGCAGTTGGCGCATGTTGCCCTGCTGGAAGCGGCCGCTGCCGATGGCGAACTTTGGAATATACGTGTGACCAGCGTACCCGCCCCCGGCCAGGCCCAGGACTATGTAAAAAAGGCGCTGGACGGCCTGGAGCAAGGCCATATGCTGCCCTTTCTGGTGCGGGACCTGACAACAGGCCAAGCTGTCGGCACCACGCGCTATCACGACATTGTTGCGCCAGTGGCCCGCTTGGAAATCGGCTACACCTGGTACGCACGCAGCGCCCAGCGCAGCCACGTCAATACCGCGGCCAAGCTGCTCCTGCTACAACATGCGTTCGAGACCTTGGGAGCCGGCGTCGTAGGCTGGCGTACTGACCACCTGAACTTCAAATCCCAGCAAGCCATCACCCGCCTGGGCGCACGTTTTGACGGGCGGGTTCGCCACCATGCCGTGCGCCGTGACGGGACAATACGCGACACGATGTTCTACAGCCTGATGGCAGGCGAGTGGCCCGACACCCGCGCCCACTTGCTGGATACATTAAGGCAGCACGGCCATGTTGCTTGATTTCTTCTACCACCTGCGCGAACGTGGCCTGCCGGTTTCCATCCAGGAACACCTGACACTGCTGGATGCCCTGTGCAAAGGCATCATGCCGCCCACACTGGACGATTTCTATCATCTGTCCAGACTGGTCTTGATCAAAGACGAAACCTTGTACGACCGCTTTGACCTGGCCTTTGGCGAGTTCTATCAGCCACAGCTTGAAGCACTGGCCAAGGACAAGACCCTGCCCGAAGACTGGCTACGCAAAACCCTGACGCGTAACCTGACCCCGGAACAGAAAGCCGCACTGGAAAAGCATGGTCTGGAAAAACTGCTGGAAATGTTCAAGGAGCGTCTGAAAGAGCAGCAAGGACGGCATGCAGGCGGTAGCAAGTGGATCGGCACCGGCGGCTCATCCCCATTTGGACATGGTGGCTATCATCCCGAAGGTATCCGTATCGGCGGCCCTTCTGCGGGGAACCGTACGGCCATCAAGGTTTGGGAAAAGCGCGAGTTCGTGGACTACGATGACCAGCAGGAACTGGGCACACGCAACTTCAAGATGGCATTACGACGCCTGCGCCGTTTTGCCCGCCAAGGCGCCCCCACCGAACTGGATCTGGACAGCACCATACGCGAGACGGCTCGCAACGCGGGCATGCTGGACCTGCACATGCAGGCCGAGCGACAAAACCGCGTCAATGTGCTGATGCTGCTGGATATAGGCGGCAGCATGGATGACCACATTGCCCAGGTCGAATCCCTGTTCTCGGCGGCACGTTCCGAATTCAAACACCTGGAGGCCTACTACTTCCATAACTGTGTGTATGAATCGGTATGGCGGCACAACTCACGCCGCCAAAGCGAGAGACTGGAAACCTGGGATTTGCTGCGCAAGTACAACGAGGACTGGCGCATCATTATTGTGGGCGATGCCACCATGAGTCCTTACGAGATCATGGCTCCAGGAGGTTCTGTCGAACACTACAACAAGGAAACCGGCGCGGCCTGGCTACAACGGCTCAATGACCACTGGCCCCGCATCGCCTGGCTCAACCCCGAGCCGCAGGCTTACTGGCCCTACCGCCAATCCATCGCCATCATCCAGAACCTGATGTCCGACCATATGTACCCGGTTACCAGCGCAGGGCTGGAAGAGGCGATGCGGTACTTGTCGCGCTAAGCAGCCACCTTTTGCTTGGCGATGGGGCTAGAAGTCAACATCCGGCCACCACGAAGGACAAATGCACAAGGTCAGCCAAGTCCCCCTTCCGACATAAAAAAACCCGCACAGTCGCAAGACTGCTGCGGGTTCTTCATCGAGCCTTTCAAGCCATCAGCGCCCTTTCTGACGCTGCAACATCCCAGCGCGCTGCTTCTCCAACTCCTTGATCTGACGCTGCAATTCACGCAACTGCTCACGGGCTTCGCGTTCCTGTTCAGCCAGAGCATGAGCTTCACGGCGAGACTGTTCACGCTGCGCAATGGCCAACGCTTCTTGCTGACGCTGCAAAGCCAGATCATTTTGCAACACAGTCAGTTGGTCTGCGCTTTCATTCAATTGCTTTTCAGCATCGGCCACTTCGGCCTGCAGCTTGATGCGCTCCAGATCCGCGGCCGCATAGTCTACGGTGTCCTGACGGTACTGGGTGTACATGCGCTCGGCCAGGGATTCGTCAGTGGTCTTGAACACACGCCAGAACTCGCGCTGCTGAAACAGGGCCACGTAATACGTCATGCTCTCGGCAGAGAACAGCAAGCTGGCACCAAAACGACCGTTATAGGCGGTACGCAACTCTTGCACCGCACGGGCCTGAATCAACTGCTGCAACTGGGCCACGGTGGTGTTCTGGTATGCCGGAGCCGCTGCGGGTGCTGGGGCTACCTCTGGCGGGGCAACAGGCGCTACTTCCTGGACATCTTGCTCCTGAGTTTGTGCCACTACGGGCCGCTCTGGCTCCTGTACCAAAGACATCGAGCTGCACCCTGACAATAAAAGAAGTCCTCCCAAGGACAGCAACACCGCCGTCTTGTGACTATGGTTCACCATACCCATCCCTTGATAATCAATTTTTTGTGTTTAGCTTGATACACAGAATCAGCCCGTATTCTAAACGCGGCTCGTCGCATCTTGTGCCTTTATGTTGAATTTGCGCATCTTTTCCCACAAGACTTTGCGAGAAATCCCTAATACGGCAGCCGTATCCTGACGTCGCCAGTTCTGCGTATCCAGAACATTGATAATGCGGGCACGCTCTTCCTGCTCCTGCGCACTCAGGCTGATGGCTGGCTCGGGCCGTTCCAGAATAGGCGCATCGTCAGGCAAGGCCAAGGCTGGTGCCATAACAGGGGCATTAAAGCGTTCCAGCACTTGTCGCAACTGCACCGATTCCCAGGCACCGAACTGCTTGCTCATGACAGCAACACGCTCGACCAGATTGGCCAACTCGCGCACATTACCGTTAAAGCGCATGCTGCCCACCGCATCCAGCACCCATTGGGGAATGTCCTCGACGTCGCACTCCAGGGCCTGTTCCAGCAAGGCGCAAAAAATGGCGATTTTTTCCTGGGAGCCACGCTGCTCCAGATTCGGAATCAGCAGCTCCACCACAGCCAGGCGGTAATACAGGTCTGCACGGAACTGGCCTTGTTGCACCAGCCCCAACAGGTTTTTGTTGGTGGCCGCCACCATACGAAAATCGACCGGAATCTGTTGCGTCGACCCCAGGCGCGTCACGCAACGCTGCTCCAACACACGCAGCAGTTTGACCTGTTGATGCAAGGGCAAATCCCCGATCTCATCCAGAAACAGGGTGCCTTGATCTGCCTGCTCGAAATAGCCTTTATGGGCACCAATCGCACCTGTAAAAGCCCCTTTTGCATGGCCGAAAAAATGGGCCTCGAACAAACCCTCAGGTACTGCCCCGCAATTGACCGGAACGAAAGGGCCTTGGGCACGCGAAGATCGCTCGTGCAACAGTTGGGCAATGCGTTCTTTGCCCACGCCAGTTTCACCATGAATCAGCACACTGGCCCCGCTATCGGCGTACATATCCGCCTCGGCAATCAAGGCTCGCATCACAGGCGAGACGGCAACTAAAGGCTGAGGGCCACCCTGCCCCTCACGCTCGACCTGTGCAGCCAGACCGGCCAGCTTGGCAACCAGAGTTCGCAACTCGGCCTGACTGAAAGAAAGCGGCAAGGTATAGGAATAAGCCGACGGGTAAAAACGTGGGTCGTAGCCCCGGTCCTCCGAGGCGACCCAGATTACCGGAATCGCATGCTCGACCAGCCATTGGTGTTGCTCGAACCGCCCTTGGGCCATCACGCTGACGGACACCAAAGCAACCGCATGACGCGTGGGATAACGCTCGGCATCCAACACCAGCGAAGGCTCTACACGCATGACCGCTATCGAACTGGGTTCCATGGCGCGCTCGGCACGCGTCACTAGATCGGAGCTGCCCTCCCAGACGTATAAGACAGGTTCATTACCCATAAAGCTGGTACTCATGACTGTGTTCGCCTCCCGCCCTATTGCACCAGATAGGCAGTACCGCACTGCACATCATGAAGTTTCACGTCAGCCTCGACCAGACTCAAGCCCAGCAGCTTTAACAACTCCTCCAGCAGAGCACTCAAGCCTTGCAATACCGGATCCAACAAAGCGACAACCAAACTTAATACAGCACCGACCAGGTTGGAGTCTTTGAAGACCAGCACCTCTACCGCCCCTGTCCGGCACTCACGCATCGCTTGCTGACCACCAATGCCACCGATCACGCAGGCCAAATCACTCAAGGGCGCCCCCAGCAGCGTGGTCAGCAGATTATCAACAAAGCCCAGGGTGCCGCCCAACACACCAATCAAGCCATTCTGGCTCATGGTGCGGGCCAGTTGATCCATACGTTCCTTGGACCAGTTCATCTCGTTAACCACCTCAGACACGGAGCGGCCGTATCCATCTCCCACCAGACTCTCTGCCATCGTACGCTTGCCGGAAGCACCACTCCATGGGGTGTTCAACAAATCACCGAGAATGCCGGAAAGAACCGCATCAGAGAGCAGACGCACACTACGGGACAAGTCCAGTTGAGTGGCATTGACCGTTGCCTCCGAGGGCTCACCCGGAGGCGCGGTCAGCGTCACGTGAACAGGATTTTTGGTATCAATCAGAGGCAAGGTCACTTTGGCCGTCAGGGGCAAAATACCCAGCACGTTAATGACGCGGTGACGCTGAATGTCCCCAAAGGACTCATCCTTGCAGCTATTGCTGGTCGAGAAGAAATCCGAATGCGGGAACTTGCCCAGACACACGTTCACCAAGGAGGAGCTGACCGCTATGGTGGCCTGATTCTCGGCAATCGGCGCACGGCAGACATTAACCAGCTCACCGGAGGCCTGAGATAACTCGATAATGACCGGCAGGCTTATTTCTGTTCCCAGAACTTTCAAAATCGGGCCTGCCAAGGGAATCTTGGATGAATCCAGATTCAGATAAACACGTACACCCGCCGAGTTCGCTTTCGTGCCTACCCCGCCCATGGCAATACTGGGCGGCTCCACAATCCGCACTCGCAAATCCAGGGCATTATTGAACATGTCGGTCAAACCGGCTGGCAGCGCCGTCAGGTTCAGATCAATCAGATTCTGGCCATTGGCAACCACCAAACCCGTATTGACCAATTGCAGTACGTCCAGGTTCACATTCAAAGCCGACAGGGGATCCACACCATTGATCAGGGCCAGGATACCGCCGTCCCCCAGCAACTTGACCGGCAAATCCAGGGGGCCGACGCCCAGCAACAAGCGAATGTAATCTTGTAAGGCCCCGACATCCAGACCCAGTGTTTTTTGCTGATCCAGCAAATCCAGACTGGCGCTGAGCAAATCGGCCAAGGTCAATTGCTCCAGTCGCGCCAGCTCCTGTGGCGTTCCGACACCGGCAATAACCGTTGCTGGCAATCCCAAGGCTTTCAACAAACCAGAAGGCGTAATCTTGGCATTGACCAGACCAGCCGAGTCCAGCACCGTCAATTGGTCCGGGCGCAGACCCACGCCGCGCAGCAGGTTATAGACCAAACCATTACGTTTTAAGGACAGCAATCGACTGCCCACGGAAAAGGTGGCAACCGGCTCGCTGTTCTTGGCCGTGGCAACCGCTTCAATCACCGAGGAAGTAAAGAAGGGAAACAAGGAAGGTGGCTGATAGCTCAAGTGCACACGCACCGAATCAGCGGGCAAGGCAGAGACAAAACGCTGGGCCGGATCACTGTGGCTGCTGTTCCATTGACCACAAAAGACTTTGGCACCATCGCCCGTCAAACCCGCCGCAGGTGAATCAGGCTGGCTGCGCAGGCTGAACCTGGCCATGTTTTCACCTTGCTGGCAGCCCAAGGTATCCCCAGAACCCAGGGCCTGCGCCCCCGCCAAGGCAGCCAGATCGGCCGCGTTTTGCAACCCCCGCTTCACATGGAAGTTATGCCCCAGGTGCGCCGCACCCAGCAACACCAGCCCCACCAGCAAAGCCGCGGCCGCAGGCACAATAATGGAACCTTGCTGCTTGTGCGCCTGCTCGTTCTGGGTTCGAGTTATTCCCCAT
Organism: Alcaligenes faecalis; assembly: GCF_041521385.1. Classification (NCBI taxonomy): domain Bacteria; kingdom Pseudomonadati; phylum Pseudomonadota; class Betaproteobacteria; order Burkholderiales; family Alcaligenaceae; genus Alcaligenes; species Alcaligenes faecalis. Next base: position 777,799 of record NZ_CP168006.1, read on the forward strand.
TTCATCTTGCTCTCCTGGCCCGCTCCAGCCCTTTAGGCCTTAATCACTACTGTTTGTTTTGATGCGTTCTTTCATGTACTCGGGAATGGGGTGCTTGAAGCTGTTCAAATAACGCTCCCAAACCAGATTGGCTGCCGCACCGTGTACAGGCAAGACCTTGCCTTCCCGGTCCGGATCGGCCTGCATGCTGAGCAGGCTGCGGGTATCCGGGCCGACCTCGATACGTGGTGGAATATGACGACGCTCGTTCTGTACATGCACAGGCAAGCCCTCCACTTCAGGCCAAGGGTGTACTTCCTTATCGCTCAAGCGGTACTTTTCGTAAGGCTGTCGTTCGGCTGGCGTGGTGGTTGCTGCAGTTGGCGCCGCCGGGGTAGGCACGCCTTGATTGCTGGCGGTTGCCGGGCTGGTGCTGACCGGGTATGTATGGGTGCCTGAAACCATGGTTCCAGTCAGCGGAGCTTGTGTCTGCGCCCAGGCACTACTGGCCATCAACAAGGTGCAGCAGGCCAAAATGCGGGATCGGTTCATTGCGATATCCTTGAAAAAACGGCAATCAATTCATTGACGAGGGCGCGGGTCCCAGGCTCTCGAGCAAGGGTCGGTTCAAGCCCGCTTGGGTGGAGGAAACCACAACAGGAGCAGGACGAGCCACGACCTGACGCTGGGGCTGAGCAGATCGATTCAGGACCACTTGATCCGTTGCCACCGAGGGGGCTGAACCCAAGGCCACCGCCTGAGCTCTGGCCTGCTCTTGCTGTGCAGCCGCCGCCATGCGCCGCTCCTGGTGCTTCTGCATTTGCTGACGTGCGTGCAATTGTTCGAGCTCCTGCCCAATTTGCTCGGCCATCTGCACAATGGCTTGCTGGGTGGCCGGATCCATACCCGCCTGCTGCATCACAAAACCGGCGCGTTGCGTCTCCTGGCTAACCAGCAGATACAAGGCCATATTGCTCAGTATCTTGGGATTGTCCGGGGCCAGTTCTGCGGCCTTGCCCAAAGCCAGACGTGCTTGCTGAGGGCGACCGGAACGCAAGTAGGCATAAGCCAGATCGCTTTGGACAATCGCATTCGTCGGGTCTTGCTGAGCGGCCTGCTTCAGAAAATGGGCGGCTTGATCAAAGTGCTCTTGCGAGCCAGCGATCAAACCCAAGCCTTGATAAGCCCTCCCGGCCACTGGTGTATTCAACAGGGCCTTGAACGTGTGCGCAGCCTGTTCCAACTGCCCGGTTTGACGCTGCGCTTCAGCCCGCAACACCATGACCTCGGGATCCGTTCCGTACTCTTTCTCCATGGCCTCGGCATACGCCAGAGAAGCAAAGTAACGTCCCTGCTTTTGTGTCTCTTGCAGCATGCGTACCGCCATCTGCTTATCGGTAGGTTTGCGCTTTTCCCAGTGCTCAATTTCCTTGCTCTGCAAAAAGGCTTCCTGCTCCTGTTGCTGACGCACCAGCTCGTAAGCCGAATCCGTGGTGGAACACGCGACCAGCAAGGTACTGCTCAAACCCAGTGCAGCCCAGCGCATCACGGGACGAATCCATATCGATGTTTTCATTAAAATCATCCTCCGGCCACTTGGCTCAAGCCACGGAACAAGGCCAGAAAACCTGACCCTGCAGTAATAATCAACAAGGCAGGCAACAAGGTCAGCACCATGACGCCCGTCATCTTGACAGTCAGTTTGCCCACTTTGGCTTTCATCTCCAGACGACGCTGCTCACGCAAGCGCACGCCGAAACGATGCAAGGGCTCCTGCATCGCGCCACCGTGCTGGTCCACCTGCACAATCAGGCGGCAGATCACGGCCAGATCTTCATTGGTAAAGCCGCTGGCAATCCGCTCCAAGGACTGCTCACGGGTACGGCCACGGGCGTATTGTTCGACCGCAATGGTCAGCTCTGAACCCATCACGGGAATCACGTCATGGAACTCGCGCTCAATGGTGTGCAAGGTCTGGTCCATGGACAGGCCCACGCCTTGCAGCAAACGCAGCAAGTCCACAAACAGGGGCAACTCGGCAGCGATACGCAGACGACGCTGCGAGACCCGTCGTGCCAGCCACCACTTGGGCAGCATCCAGCCCAGAGCAAAGCCAAGAAACACGGACACAAACGGCACGTACTCATTCAGCCTGCGAGTCAGGGGCAGCAAGCTGAACAGGACAATCAAGACAATGCTCAACCCCACTCGACTCAAGACGAAGTACTGCCGCGCCACATCAATATGCTTGAAGCCGGCATTCATGATGAGCACGCGGTCTTCTTCGCTAAGCAGGCTGGACCCAAAGCGCCCTTTCAGCCAACGCTCTCCCAGGCTACCCGCCTGCATCTTGATTTGTTCGACCGTCTGACGAGACTGGCTAGGTGCTTGCGTCGTATGCGGCGCGCCTTTCAGGCGCTCATCGACCACCTGGCTTAAACGCATGGCTTGCTGACGCTGCTGCCAATGGTTGTGAAACCACAAGGCAAACAAAATCAGGCCAGCCAGCGCGCAAGCCACGGCTCCCCAGACCAGAACAGTTTGTGCTTCCAAGGCCATCATGTCTTGCTCCTAGACATTGCGTGCCATCCAATACAGCCAATAACAACCCACACACTGCAAAACCGCTGCGAACAACAGCATGCGGAAACCCACCGGGTCGTTCCACATCGTCAGGAACAGCTCGTTATTGAAAATCAGAATGTAGACACCGATCAGGATCGGCAATAAAGCCAGAATCCAGGCGGACAGACGCACCTCGGCCGACAAAGCGACCAGCTCGCTGCGGGCGTTTTCCCGGTCACGCATAAAGCCCGCCATACGCTCCATGGTCTGATCACTGCGACCACCAAAACGCATGGCCACACTGATCACGGCAGCCACCAGAAACAGCTCATGCAATCCGTGCTGACGCGACACGGCACGCAAGGCCACATCCAGATCCTGGCCGGACCGATGCAAAGAATTGGCATCCTGCAACACCTGCCCCAAAGGCTGCGGCGTATTGTCAGCCGCATTCAAAAAGGCGGCACCCATACTGTTGCCGATGGTGATCAAGCGAACCATGAGATCCAGAAAGTCCGGAATCTGCGAAACGATTTTGCGGTGACGCTTATCGCTACGAAACCACAGAAAGGTATAGGCGCCCAGTACAGTGGCTAGCAGCATGGCTATCCCCGCCACGGGGCCAACCAAGGCCAGCAATACGGCAGGCGGCACCACAATGCACAGCAAAAGGGTCAGATAAAAACGCTGTGACGGCTGAATGCCGGTGCGCAGCATGAACTCCCGCCAACCTTTGGGCGCACCCAACCAGGCATCCTGGGGGCTGGGCTGTGCTCGCACACTGCTCTGTACTGCCGGACGCAACGCCAGTTGCTGCTCCAGCACCTGCGCTGAACGCTGGGCCTGCTGACGCTGAGCGCCTTTGGCCCAGAGCAGCACAGCGCCCAGCATCAGAATCACAGCCGCCAATGCGATATACAAAGCCATCATTTAGCGTCTCCAATCCCAGAAGCCACCTCCCTCTTTAGGGGTATTTTCCTGGGCCTGAACCTGCTCATTAGCCAGTTGATCGCGGTACTGCATCAACTTGCGGGTATGCGGATGAATGCCCAGGCTGACCCAACGATCCTGCTCAGAGCCATCGTCCAGCACATAGGACTCGTGGCGATACAGCTCCTGCATGGCAATCACGCCATCGCCCATGCCGGTGATTTCGGTAATGGACAACACCCGGCGCTTGCCATTGGGCAAACGGCCAATTTGAATAATGAAGTCCAGCGCACTGGCTATCTGCCGACGCAAGCTGTCCTCGCTGCCCTGAAACCCGGCAAAACCGGCCAGCATTTCCACTCGATACACACATTCGCGCGGCGAGTTGGCGTGAATCGTGGCCATGGAGCCTTCATGGCCGGTATTCATGGCTTGCAGCATGTCGATCACCTCGGCACCCCGCACCTCACCCACCACCACTCGGTCCGGACGCATACGCAAGCTGTTGCGCAAGAGTTCACGAATCGAGATTTCGCCGCTGCCGTCATACCCGGCCTGACGCGCTTCCAGACGCACGACGTGCGGGTGGTTCAAGGCTAACTCAGCCGTATCTTCCACGGTCACAACACGCTCGGTTTTGGGAATATAAAAAGCCAAGGCATTCAGCAAGGATGTCTTGCCGGAGCTGGTTCCGCCAGAGATCAGAATATTGCAGCGCGATTTCACGGCGGCTTGCAGCAGTCGGTCCACCGGCTCGTCAAACGCCCCCAAACGCATCAGGTCTTCAGGCTTTAGCGGGTCCTTGCGGAACTTACGGATGGAGACCATGGGGCCATCCACCGCCAGAGGATGAATGACGACGTTCAGACGGCCACCATCGGGCAAGCGGGCATCGACCATCGGGACCGACTCGTCCAGTCTGCGCCCCAAGGGAGCCAGAATACGGCGCACGATACGCAGCACGTGCTGGTCATCCGTAAACCCACTAGGCTCTTGGCCCAACACGCCACCGCGCGACACAAACAGCTTGTCGTAGCCGTTGATCAGAATATCTTCGACACCAGGATCTTCCAGCAGATCCTCCAAAGGCCCCAAACCCGCCAGCTCACGAGTCAGCGCCTGCACAATCTCGCGCACTTCCTGTTCGTTGACAGGCACCCGTTTCAAACGCACAAAACTGGCTAACTCGATGCCCACAAAATCCTGTATGGCCTGCCGTGTCCAGCGGCCAAACTCGGCTCCCAACTCCTCGATGCGAGCCAGCAAATGTTCATGGGCCTGCTCCCGAACCTGAATCAGGTCGGGACGACCACCGAGCAATGAAGTATTGTTCATGCTTTACTTTTCCATGCTTGGGCCTGTTCAGCCCCCGAACCTGAATTTAAACCGTCCCAAAACCGTACTGACCTTGTTTTGTGACAGCCCCTGCCTGCGTCCCGTCAGACCTGATGCCAGACTTTGCATGGCACGGGTATACGGGTCCTTCTCATCTACTTGCACCAAAATCTTGCCCAGTCCGGCGCTGCGCATATGCCCAAGACGCCGATCCGGTAGCACGGCGGCCAGTTCCAGACCAAAACGCTCTGCGATGGCCTGCGCCGAAAAGCCATAAGCCGGATCAAACTGATTGACCACCAGACGCACATTGGCCAGCGCATCAAACTGCGCACGCAAGGCCATGAATTCGGCCAGGGACACCAGGGCACCCATGCTTTGATCAGTGACGACCAGCACCTCATCCACCAGCGACTCCAGTTCCACCAGAAAGCGCGGATTAGGAAAGCCACCGGCATCAATCACCAGACAACCCATGCGTTCACGCAAATAACTGCACAGGCCCAGCGAATCTTCCAGACTGATCTGATTCAAGGTGTTCACATCGGCTGGCAAAGACAGCAGGTTCAAGCCGCTACTGTGCTGTGCCAGCGCCGAGTGCAGCATGGTGTCGTCCATGCGATGACGCTGCGAGGCAGCCTGAATAAAATCAAAATCCGAGCCCAAGCCCATGTACAAAGCACAATCTCCGGTGGGCGCGCCCAGATCCAGCAAGCCCACACGCTCGGTCAGCGGCACCAGCTCAACCGGCAAAGGTTTGGCCGAGGACACACCGCGGACTTCCTTGCCCATGCGATTCATCTCTTGCTGCAAGAGCCAGGCCAGACTGCTGGCAGCGGTACTGCAACCGACGCCGATCCGCGCCCCCATCAACAAAACACTGCGAAACGGTTTGTCCAACAAAGGGCTGTGCTGGGCCTGACCCAATTTTTCTATCAGTACCTGCAATTGATGATGCAGGTCCTCACTCGTATCCAGGCTCAAGAACTCATTGGCACCCGCACGCAAGGCATTCACGGGCCCCTTTGGTACCGATGCCCGTCCCACCGCCACACGCTGCACACTGGCATCGAGCCGCGCCAGGCTGCGCACCAAAGTCATGACCGGCCCGCTTTCATCCTCATGCTGTCCATGCACAAAATCAAAAAACACCAAAGGTTCCGCTTGCTTGGCCAGCTCCCGGCGCAAACTCTCGGTCGTGGGCTCAATTGCCCTTACCGTCAGCAGCCCGGCGGCTGCCGTGTTGATCATCACAGCCAGCTCGGGGTGCTCTGTACACAAGAGATATTCCCGGTATCGTTGCACGTCACCACTCCACACGCTTAGCGCGAAAACCCCGGCATCTGCTCGTAACCATGGCGGCCCAGCAAGAAGTAGCCCCAGGCATTGGGGGCATCATCCAGCTTTTCCTGACGACCACCCGGCAAGGCAATTGTGGCGCCCTTCTGGATAGGTTTGATCAGGCGGGGAGTAACAACAATGACCAGTTCCAGTTCTTTCTGGCTGTACTGCACATTGCGGAAAAAACTACCCAAAATGGGCAAATCCCCCAGGAAAGGGATCTTTTTGACAGCAGCGGCGGTTTGGCGCGACACCAGGCCACTGATGATGTAGCTCTGACCATCACCCAGCTCGATCGTGGTATCGGCGCGGCGGGTACGCAAAGAAGGCATCACACCGCCGCCGGGCATTTCCACCACACGTGAGTAATCCAGATCACTGGCTTCAGGGGCAACCTTCAAGGCAATACGTTCGGGAGACAGCACCGTCGGCGTCACCGTCAAACCGATACCAAACGGTTTGTATTCCACTGTGGTCGTGCCCAAACCGCCCGAACTGGGGATAGGGATCTCGCCACCGGACAGAAAACTGGCGCTGTGGCCGGACATGGCGACCAAGGTTGGCTCGGCCAGCACACGGGCCAAGCCGTTTTGTTCCAGCAGATTCAAGGCCGCACTGAAGTTGCTCGAGTTATAAGCCAAACTCAAGCCACCGCTTAAAGCCTGAGGCAACAGGTTCACTCCGCCCGACCAGGGCTTGCCGCCAATGGCATTGGCACTCAAGCCAATGTCCTTCATCACTTCGCGGGAGACTTCCACCACTTTGACTTCTACCTGCACCATGCCACTGGCGCTGACCTCGGACAGGTCCAGCACGTCGGCATCCGGGCCGGCACCGGAACGCGCTGCGGCCATGGCGTTTTGATGGTCCAGCAAAGAGGGGCTGCTACCTGTAATCAAGGACTGCTGCCCGGCACTGGAGATCTGTGCAGACAGGGGGCTGCCCGATTGCGCCAGTTGCTGCTGCACCTGGCTGCTCACTTCAATGGTCCAGCGATCCGGGTTGGCGCGACCCGGCATCCAGACACGCAAATCCGCCGTGCCTGCGCGCTTGCCAATCAACAGAACCTCGCCTCGCTGTCCGGTCGACGCAGACAGAATCTGCACATCCGCCACGCTCTCATCGCTGATCGCCACCCGTTGCGGGACTTGCGACAAGCGCAAGATATCCTGATCGTTCGCCACCAGGCGAATCACCTTCTGACTGGCGCTGGCCTGCGTCGTTTGCGCCATGACGGGCACCGGTGCCAGTCCCGACAAGCAGAGCGCGTACCAGCACCCCAAACCCAGAACTGCTTTTTTGATTTTCTGTCTCATGTGTTTCATCCATGCTGCCTTGCGTCGCTTCCCGTCAACCCCCACAAGCTGGCTGACCCGTCCCCACAACAAGCTCTGTATTGCTTAATACTGAATGACCTCTAAACGGCCTCCGCGGATAACTTCCGTGCGGCGCGGCGGCGCCGCATACGGCTCGCCACTGGCTTTGGCTCGTGCCTGCACCTGTTCTTTTTCCGTCTGACTGATTGCAAATTCACGCAAGCCCAAGCCCGCCATGGCACGGTTTTCCGGCAACTTCAAGGCATCGCGCTGATCCGCGTCCAGCCCAGCACGTGCCGGGATCAAGCCCGCAAATTCGGGAAACAAAGAAGCATCGGGCAGGTTCTCGTCCTTGGGAGCACGCAAGACCAGTTGCAGGCTACCGCCGCGGCTAGCGAGCAAGAGCTCATTGACCGACTCCACAGGGACGGCCACCATGGCATGGCGGGCTTGGGTTTCGGCACGATTGGTAGTGGCGCTGGCTTCTGCCGGATCCGGCCCGGACAGTGAAGCGCCACCGTAGGCCAGCACGCGCACCCGTGGCATCAACAAACGGGCTTGTGTGTCATTGACCTCGTTACCGCTGTTGAAGGTAATGAAGATATCCACCAGATCGCCCGGCTCCACCCTATGGCTGGCGCCGGTAATCACGTCAATGGGAATGGTGACAGCCCGCTCGCCATCTTCCAGATACGTGGCCAAGCTTTTAGCAATAAAGCTGCTTAGCACGGGTTGGCCCTGGCCCAGATCAAAACGCAAGGTTTTGCCAGTCAAGGCCTCCAGGTTATTGAAAGACTGAGCGGGAGCGGCTGGCCACTGCGCCAGCTCCAGCGCATCAGCCTGCAAGGTTTCCCCGGCTTTCATATCTCGTTTGACCAAGACCACCGCCTGCAAGCTCACCGCTGGTTCTGCGCTTTGCGTGCTGACTACCGGCTGGACCACCTCGGGTTTGGGCTTCATTCCCAGGTACAAGGCAAACGCAACCAGTACGGCTGCGATCAGCAATAAAAGGACTGCCGCCCCCTTCATAATGCCGCTCATTAATGTGGTCTCCGTAGTACGAGTAATGTCTTGGCGCTTAAGCTGCGCACATAATCTTCAGGATCTGTCTGATCTTCTTCAGAGCTGAGCAGATCCAGGGTTTTAGAAAGGATTCCAGGTTCAATATCCAGCTTCAGAGAGAGCTGGGCGCAATCGTATAGAGGCTCCGAGGCACAAGCCTGGGATTGAACATCCGCGCTAAGATCACCAAACCAGTGCAAAAATGCATCACCCTTGGCTTGGCCCTTGCCATACTCTTTCTCCAGTACGTCATCCACAAAGGGCGCAATCTGATCCACAGTTTTGACGTTCATCGTCACTTGCCGGGAAAGGTCACCGACCAAATGGCTCATTTTCTGCTTGGCCAAAAACAAGGAGCTGAACGTGATGATGCCGCTGAAGATCAGCAACAACATCCCCACCATCAAGGCGAACTCGATGGCTGCAACACCTTGCTGGCGCTGTGCGGCCGGAAAGAACGGCGCTGCGCGAGTCATGGCGTGCCTCCCGTGGCGCCCACCTCACCCGCAACCAACAAATTGATCTGCGCCTTGCCCTTTAATTGCTCAGGCACGACCAAGGCAAACAAGGTATCGGGAGCGAAACGGGGAATCAGCGGGGCTTGTAGATAGTCGTACACAATGCCGACACGCAGTTCTTCACTGTGTAAATCCGTGGAGATGCGTACATGCTCACTACCCACCCAATTGCTTAGCCACTGCACCTGATCAGCAGCCACTGCCTTGGCCCGATCCACACGTGCCTGCAAACGGTCCTGACTAAGCAGAGGGCCTCCCGGCCCCGCCCCTGGTTCAATCAGGGCAGCACGGGCACCAGATTCGGCAGCAAAATTCAAAGATTGCTGAGCGGTCATAATCAAACCGAACGTCAGCAAGCCATACATAAAGAGAAACAACAAAGGAAAGACCAATGCAAACTCCAGCGCGTAAGCCCCTTGTTGGTGCTTTTTAATGACGCCACGCCGTGTTGCTAATTGGCCCTCTCGTGGGGGCTTTATTGATTTTGAATCCATACCCACCCCATTGTTGCAAGGGATAACCAGGCCCCTAAAGGCACACTACGCGCCTTGACTCGGGTTCCCGGCAAAGCAAATCCATATTTACGTTCCAAGGATGGAATCAGCACCAGCACCAAGGCATGCAAACCGGCCAGTACCGTGCCAAACAACACCACCATGCCGGCCTCTTTCCACCCCAAAGCCAGCCCCAGCACCGCCATCAGCTTTACATCGGCTGCGCCCATCAAACGTAATATCCAGACCGGATAAAACAGGATCAAGGCGGCTGAAAAACCGATCAGGGAGTCCCCCCAGCCCGCCACCCATCCTAAAGGAAGGCCATAAGACAAACTGACAACAAGCTTATGCAGCAGAACCGCTAAACCATAAAAAACTAATAAGGAATTAGGGATTTTCCGTAATCTCAGATCGTTATAGATAATCTGAACGGAAAAGAAAAACAGAATAAAAATAAAAGAAAGGCTTATTAAAACAAGCATAAGCATCAGCCATTCAAGCTAAAAGGCACAGCCAGGCTTGAATTGGCTGATGTTCAAACAAAGTCAAACTATGAACTGGACGTCTCGCCGCCAGCAGCAGGAGTGCCATCCTTAAGAGCGTTTGAAACTTTGGCAAACATGCCCTTCAAATCCGTACCAAGTGCTGTCAAAGCGGCAATGATCGCCACCGCGATCAGCCCTGCGATCAGGCCATACTCAATAGCCGTTGCGCCGTCTTCATCGTTCCAAAATTGCTTAAGTTGAGTCTTCATGACTGTCCCCATTTAAAAAGAAAAAATCACCCTCAATAGCGAGGGCTAGAGGCCCCTCGGGGCACAACACTTTGCCAACTTTCACTGCTAACTGTTATCAATTTTTGTATTTTCCAGATGAAATCATCTTAAACCCAGGTATGTCTATGTTTTTACTAGGGTTTACGTGTAACAACTGTCGAATACACAAACGAATTCTAGCTCAAAGATACGAAAAACGCATGATTGTGCATTTACAACAGCCAAATTCTTATAAAAAAAGGCCAAAAAACAGCTAATTTGAAACTTTTACTTACCATAATTGTGTCAAATATTGTTATTGTTACTGTTTCTATCATTTCAAAATGAAACAAGAAAAGAAGTGATACGCAGTTGGAGAGCCTCAGAAACTCAACTTTAATTACTTGAAAGAAAGCGATTTTTTTTCAATGCATTGCCACCTGCAAGGGAAAACCCGCAACCGCTACAGTAAGCCTGAATACAGCGATAAAGGACTGTTCGCTAACGAGCTAAATCAGGGCTATTTTTTTTACGTTTCAGAATGTAATAGTTAAGGCCTTTTACAGCAGCAAGAAGGAATTCCTCGCTTTCAAACACCAAAAAGTGACAGTGAAGATAAACTACGGCACAGTAGAAAAAAGCGCCCGATTTCTAGCGAATACTCATTAATGAACATGAATCTCAAGCACCACTTGTCACCGACCCTGCTCAGAAAAAAAAATCCCGGCATGATTATCGGCTTGGGCTTATGTCTGGGTCTGGCCACGACGGGTTCAGAAAGCTGGGCGGACGCCCCCTTGCGGGGGAACCCGGTTGACTCTTTGCCGCCCATTAATGCACCTACACCCAGCAGCCGCGCTCCCTCTTTACACATTCCGCCCGCAGCAGCCCAGACTCAATTGCAGCAACAGCTACAGTTGCAAGTAGTAGTGCGCAGCTTTGATGTCAGCGGCAGTCGCAGCATTCCTTTTGAGCAGATCACCGCCATTCTGGAACCTCTGGCCGGCAAAACACTCAGCCTTGCCCAGCTCATCAACGAGGTGAACAAGATCACCGCCTTGTATCAGCAACACGGCTACCCCCTGTCCTTTGCCATCTTGCAGCAGCAGGACTTCGCGCAAGGACACATCAAGGTCACGGTGGTGGAAGGCCATGTAGGCAGCGTTCGTATTGAAGGCGATCCAGGTCGCAGTCAGGCTCGCATCGAACGTATTGCCCAGGCCATGGTGGATGAAAAACCGCTTACCCAACGCACGCTGGAACGCACCATGAATTTGCTGCGTACCGTCCCTGGCCTGAAAATAGACCCCAAGCTGGACATGCCCGTACGCACCGATGGGGCTTCGGAGCTGCTCATCAATGCACAGCACAAATCCTTCGACGCCCACGCCAGTGTCGCAGAAATGGGTTCCAGCAAGCAGGCTCTGGTGCAATTGAGCGCCAATAGCCTGACACCCTTGGGCGAAGAACTGAAGCTGACCGCTGCCATCCCCACCCGCTCCGAAGACGTAAAGTATGTCAGCGGGAACCTGACCATTCCTCTGAGCGGTAATGGATTGAACCTGGAAATTGATGGTTATCACTACCGCTCCGAGCCACGCGACGAAGTGCTGGAAAGCCAGGGCTGGAACCGTAAGGTCATCAACGAACGTATCGGGGCGGCGATCAGCTACCCCTTTATTTTGAACAATCAGCGCAGCCTTAAAGGCACAGCAGGCTTTTATGCCAGCCGCTCCCTGGACGATTACACCCACAAAACGCTGGATAATGTCTGGATTGAAAACACCACGGACGTACGCGCCCTGAAGGCCGAATTGCGCTATACCGATGCCTCGCCACGACAATCGCGCGAGGTCAATTTCGGGGTGTATAAAGGTCTGGATGCGATGGGTGCCCGCAAATCCTTGAACACCTATTTACAACGTGATGCCGAATCGGATCTGGATTTGGACTTCACCCGCTGGACGGCCTCTTTCAAACAGAACCTGGCTTTACCGGGCAAGTTCGGCATGAGTTTCTCAGCCAGCGGTCAGTACAGCTCGAACGTCTTACCGAACTCCGAACAGATATCTTTTGGCGCCTGGCGACATGGCTATGGCTATCCGCAAGGCGAGCTGGCTGGAGACAAAGGCATAGGTGCCACGCTGGAAATCAACCGACGCTTCACCAACTCATCCACCTGGCTCAACAACATCCAGCCGTATATCGCCTATGACTGGGCGCGTGCCTGGTACAACCTGGACCGACTCAACAGCTATAACAACCGCAACCTGCGCTCTGCCGCAATTGGGGTACGACTGTCCAATAACAAGCATTACTTGTTTGACATCAACGTCGCCAAACCACTGGGCGATTTGCCGGTTAACTCCGATGAACGCAAGCTACGTTTAAACACTAACTTCCTGTTCTTCTACGACGGTTTTTAAACACGGCCCCTGCGCACCGTGACTGTTTCATTCCCCCCAAGGCCATCACAAGATGGCCTTTTTTGTTTTGCATTCCAACGAATTTCGGGCTCAGGTGTTACGAAAAACGTTACGTAACAGGAACGGAACACCCCGTAAAAACAGCCTTCCAAAAGCGTAAACAAGCCTTAACGCCTAATAACACCACGTCAAAAGAAAACAAAAAATCAACGCAACCCCTTGATTAAAAACCATAAAAGCAAAATAAATCACAATCATAGAAATTTGGCACGCTACTTGCTTCATGTCTATCAATAGCCCCTTGAGGGCGTGCTCACACTTCAGATCGGAGTCAGACATGAAAGCAAGGAATTCAGCAAGAAACGCCTCGACCCAACGCACGCTGCAACGCGCCGTTGTCGCTACATTAGTTATCAGCGCCGCCGTTTTGGCCGGCTGCTCCTCGCGCGGCGGGGTACGCGATGGTCTGGATATATCCGTTCGCCCACCTGTTGTTGATCCCAATCTGCCCAACCCCGGCGATGGCGACAATGGTGGCGGGGACAATGGCGGTGGCGATAACGGGGGTGGGGATACCGGCGGCAAGGACACGAGCCTGACGCAAAATGCGCTGGGCAATCTAGGCCAGGCAGTCGACAACGTAGTGCCCTTGAACCTGAGCAAAACAGGCAATCAACTGGGCAAGACGCTGGATAGCGCACTCAAACCCGTCACCGATATCGTGACAGATACCACACGCACCGTCGGCAGCGTGACTGGACTGGGCCAACCCGTCAACGGCCTGACGAATCAAGTCGGTGGCGTCGTGACCAATCTGGGCGAGCAGTTAGGTCAGACAGGCCTTCCCCTGAATCTCGGTGAAGGTGCTGGCGGCCTGCTGTCCCATCTGGGCCAAGCCGTGGGCTCAGTTGGCGGCTTGCTGGTTAACGATCCCAATAACGCCAATCCACTGGGCAATACCCTGCACCATGCAACCAAAGGTGTAGAAGTGCTGACCGGTTCCTTGCTGGGTGAAGGCAGCCTGCTGCACCCCTTGACCTCACAACTGGGCCTGGACGGGATCTTGTTGGCGGGCAGCGGCGAGCCCATCCTGCAACCGGCACTGGGCAATGTTGGACAAACCGTGGACAACATTCTGCCGCTGGGCCTGAACCCGATTCTGGGTGACGTGGGTGGCGCCCTGGATAACACGGTGGCACCTGTCGTTGCCACCGTCACCAATGTGACTCAGCAAGTGGGGGGTGGTCTAGGGATTGGCCAACCCATCAATGCTTTACTCGGTGGTGTGGGGAGTGCCTTAGGGAACGTGGGTAATCAATTAGACAATGCCGCACCTCTTGGCCTGGGCGGTGTCGTAGGACATCTGGGGCAGGCTGTGGCTTCGGCAGGCGGTTTGTTGCACGCAACCGATACAAACACCAACCCCTTGGGCAATACCTTGAATCACGCCACCCAAGCCGTCGCCTCCTTGACGGGCGGACTAGGTGGCATCACAGGCGGTGAAGGCGGTGGCCTGCTGGCACCTGTGACCGGACTGTTGGGTGGCCTGGGCGGTGCAGAGGGCGCGAACGGTGGATTGCTGGCACCCGTCACTAACCTGGTCGGTGGCTTGACCGGCGGCCTGGGCGGTGGAGAGGCTACCAATGGGGGGCTGCTGGCCCCTGTCACCAACCTTGTTGGCGGTTTAACGGGTGGCCTGACGGGGGGTGACGCCTCCAACGGCGGTTTGCTGGCTCCGGTGACCGGCCTTCTGGGCGGCATTACAGGCAGTGTTTCGATTGGCGGTGGAGCAGCGGTCGAAGGTCAGGCCAGTGGCGGCTTGCTGGCACCTGTGACCGGTTTGGTCGGTGGCCTGGTTGGTGGATTGACTGGCGGCGTTAACGTGCAGGCAAATGCCGACACCAGCGGCGGTGGACAAGCCAACGGCGGCTTGCTCGCGCCCGTAACCGGCTTGCTCGGTGGCCTGCTGGGAGGCGGCCGTCAATGATGAATAAAGTCATGAACCCGGTCAATTTACCAGTGAGCCGTCATCCTGGCGCACAGAGCGCCAGTGCCCGCTCCAACTGGTCCTCGCACAACCATGAGCACAGCATGCTGTCAGAAAAAATGTTGATGGATCTGGGCAAGATGCTGGGTCGTCAATTCACCATCTACGCGGAAGCCCTGAAAGCCAGCCTGGCCGAAGAGGCAAACATGCCCCTGAACGACTTCAAGGCCTTGGAATACATCATGGAGTTCGATGCCTTGCCCACCGGCCAGTTAGCACACTTGATGGACTTGAGTGCCAGTGGTGTTAGCGCCCTGATCAATCGCCTTGAGCACCGCGGTTACATCACGCGTGGCCGTCACCCTCTGGACAAACGCGTGATTGCCTTGCACCCCGTGATGGACAAGTGTCGCGAAGTTTTGGCGGTGAAAGAGCGTGCCATTAATCAAGCCATCAACACGGCAGCGAATCAAAACCCAGCCCAGTTGATTGCCATGTACGACTTTCTCGTCGACAGCATGAGCACCTTCAGACAGAACACCAAAACCTGGCTGGATGCCAAGGCCTTGGTGCCACGCAGTTCCTAAGCACCCCGCTTTACCCCTACCGAACCGCTGCTTGTCAGCGGTTCTTCTTTTGTTACGTAACATGTTCCACCCAAAACCCGTAACAAATAGCCCTCTTTTTTTTACGTACTTTGCATCAAATCCAAAGAACATGCGGCCTAGCACGATTCCAATAGATTGGCATGGAAATTGCTTCTAACAAAATCAGGAAGCAAGCAAGTAACCCGATCATTTATTGGAGCAAGCAATGCATAAAAATACAGACAGCAAGAAACCAGGCCTACGCCTGACACTCCTGGCCACCTTGATGGCCAGTACCTTGACCTTGACCGCCTGCGGCAGCTTATTAGGAGGGGGCAGCGGCAGTAGTGGTGGCGGTGGAGAAACCCCCACCAACCCAGGCACGGGTGGGCCTGGTAACGGCGGCGATAACGGCGGTGGTGACAACGGCGGTGGCGATAACGGCGGCGGTGACAACGGTGGCGGTGACAACGGCGGCGGTGACAACGGCGGTGGCGATAACGGTGGCGGCGATAACGGCGGTGGCGATAACGGCGGCGGCGATAACGGTGGCGGCGATAACGGTGGCGGCGATAACGGCGGTGGCGATAACGGTGGCGGCGATAACGGCGGTGGCGATAACGGTGGCGGCGATAACGGCGGCGGTGACAACGGCGGCGGTGACAACGGTGGGAATCCTCACACTCCTGGCCCACTTGAAACCACACTGAATAATGTAGGCGAAGCCGTCGACAATGTCCTGCCAGTCGGTTTGCAAGATACCGGTGGCAAACTGGGCAAAACACTGGACACCGTGGTTGCCCCTGTCGTCGACACGGCAACGGGTCTGACTCAACAAATTGGCGGTGCAACCGGCTTGGGTCAACCCATCAATGGTCTGACACAACAAGTAGGTGGCGTTGTGACCAATCTGGGTGAGCAACTGGGCAATAGTGGCCTGCCCCTGAATCTGGGCCAAGGCGTCGGTGGTCTTTTAACGGGATTGGGCAACGCGGTGGGCAGTGCAGGCGGTTTGCTGCATGCTGACGCCAACAACCCTAATCCATTGACCGCCGTGCTGGGTCACGCCACCGGTGGCGTTGCGGCACTGACCGACTCCCTCTTGGGCGAAGGCAGCTTGTTGCACCCCATCACAGGTCAACTCGGTTTGGGTGGCTTGCTGGACGGTGCAAATGCCGCCCCCATTCTTGAGCCTTCCCTTGCCAACGTGGGCCAAACCGTCGACAACATTCTGCCTGTGGGCCTGAACCCCATCCTGGGCAATGTCGGTGAAACCCTGGATACCGTGGTCGCTCCTGTCGGTGCCACGGTGACCAATGTCACTCAACAAGTGGGTGACGGCCTAGGTATTGGCCAGCCCATCAATGCCCTATTGGGCGGCGTAGGAAGTGCCTTGGGTAATGTCGGTACGCAAATTGATGGCGCCGCCCCACTGGGTCTGGGCGGTGTCGTCGGGCACTTGGGCCAGGCCGTTGCCTCGGTCGGAGGGCTGGTCCACCAAACTGACAGCAATACCAACCCGCTGGGCAACACCCTGAATCACGCGACACAAGCCGTCGCCTCCCTGACCGGTGGGCTGACGGGTGGTTTGGGTGGTGGTGATGCTGCCAACGGTGGTTTGCTCTCACCAGTTACTGATTTGCTCGGCGGCCTGACAGGTGGTTTGGGCGATGGTGAGGGCGCCAACGGCGGCTTGCTGGCCCCTGTTACCAACCTGGTCGGTGGTTTGACCGGCGGACTAGGTGGTGGTGACGCCGCCAACGGTGGTTTGCTGGCCCCTGTCACGGGTCTCGTCGGTGGTTTGACCGGCGGGCTAGGTGGTGGTGATGCCGCCAACGGTGGCTTGCTGGCTCCTGTTACCAACCTGGTCGGTGGTTTGACCGGCGGGCTAGGTGGTGGTGATGCCGCCAACGGTGGCTTGCTGGCCCCTGTTACCGGCTTGGTCGGTGGGCTTTTAGGCGGCGCCACTGGCAACACGAATACTGGTGGGGAAGCCCCTGCGGGCACCAATAATGGCGGCCTACTCGCACCAGTAACCGGACTGCTGGGTGGTTTGCTGGGCGGCCCTCGCTAAGCAAGAGGATGGGGCGGAGTACGCCCCATCCCTAAACCCCAGCATGCCCCTCATTTCTACGTGAAATGGCTGAGCAAGCCTGATCACCAGTTGGAGTAAGTCATGACTAGAAAGCCACGTTTTACATCCAGCAAGATCATTTTGCTCAGCCTGACAGCCAGCCTGTTTTCAATAAACGCACAGGCCGAGGTACTCGGAACCAGCATGGGCAATATTGGGAAGGCGGTTGATAACCTCCTCCCTCTTGAGTTGCAGCAAACTGCAAGGCTATTGGGTCAGGAGCTGGACACCTCCGTTCTCGACTACGTCGATGTCGAGGTGGTATTTGAAACCGTACACAATCAAATGCACGCCCTGATCCCGCCGGAGCCGGTACTAAGCCCTGCACTACAACTGGCACACGGACAAATACACTCCCTAGGTGACACAGTCGCTGCTATCGGCTTGCCCTTGGAAACAGGACAAGCCGCATCCAGGCTGTTTCATGGCGTAGGTGATACCGTTCTCAGCACAGGCGGCCTGCTCTACGACGTTCCAGATGAGCCTAATCCCCTGACGCCCATATTGGGATCTGCGACCAACGGCCTTGCCGCAACTACCGAAACCTTGTTTCTGGACGGGCCGTTACTGACAAACAGGGTGAGCAGTCGTGAAAGTGCTTCCAGACACATTGTCAACTCTACGCGGCGAAACACCCAAGATCAGACTCATTCTGTAGGCAGGGTTGGCAACGTGCTCTACCCAGGCCCAGGAGACACAGACTCGTTGGTATCTTTACTAGCACACGGCACGAACGGAATTACATCAGCGACCGATACCTTGCTTCAAGGCAATCCCTTGTTGTCAGCCCCATCACCCAATCCCGCCTCGCCGGCAAACCTGAATACGGGGACCACCGATGGTCTGCTTGCCCCCGTCACGAATGTCCTTGCCGGTCTGAATGGAAATGGAGACACCGTCAATGGCGGCCCGCTGGCCCCTGTAACCGGGCTGCTCGGTGATTGGCTGGGCAACCCTCGCTAAACAAGGCGGGCAAATGGGGCCTGCACGGCCTCATTGCTTAACCCCAGAACTTAGCTCATCTCAGTCTGAAAAATCAGAGCGCCCCTAATTCATAGATGGAGTCAGTCATGATTACAAAGACACGTTTAGCTTCCAGCAGGATCATTTTGCTCGGACTGACAGCAAGCCTGGTTTCACTAAGCGCACAGGCCGATATCGTGGGTGCCAGCAATCTGGACTCGCCAGCATCCGACAGACTTGCGACGAGCCTGGGGAATATTGGCCTGGCAGTGGATAATATCGCTCCGCTGGGACTGCAGGAACCAGTACGGGACGCCGGCAAATTGATGAGTGCTATTAACGTGGATGTTGCCCAACTAGAACGTTGGAAAGACCGCGTTATGGGTGCAATCGACAGGGGCGATGTCACCGACGAAATCGTAAAACCAATATTGAATACGGCGGAGCAGGGTATTGACGAACTGAGCCAACAACTTGCGAACACTCCCCTCCCCTTTCATGCAGGGCAAGCTGCCGGATCATTACTCCACGGCGTTAGCGACACTGTTGGCAACGTGGGCGACCTGGTCAGAAACAATCCGGACAACCCCTACTCCATTAGCAACACACTCAATGCTCTAAGCGGCAGCCTGGCCCATGCAACGGATGCTTTGTTCCAAGACGGTGGACTTCAAGCTACTGTCAACAGCGGGCTGCTCAATGGTCTGACGAGCAACAGTCCCGGCAACGCACATCTCCTCTCCCCCGTCACCAACCTGGTCAACGCTACGGGCGGGGGCTTGCTCAACACCAACACAAGCAACGACGGCCTGCTGGCTCCAGTCGGTAATCTGCCTGGCGGTGGGCTGGCAGGCGGCTTGCCCAATACGGCAGACAGCAACAATGGTTTGTTGACGCCTGTCACCGGCCTGGTGACAGGCTTGCTAGGCAATGCCTCGGCGGGCCCGGTCAATAACGTGCAGGCATCACTACCTGCGAACAACTCCGCAACAACAGCAGCCCATCGCGGTTTGTTGGCCCCCGTCACTGGTCTGGTCAGCGGCCTGCTGGGTGGTGCACCACATTAAGGATGCGTGCGTATGCCAGATAAACAGACACTGACAAGGACCTGGATCGACGCCGATCCTTCGGATACGGTGCTGTCAGGGCATATGCGCGGGGACATTGTTCGCATGATGGTGCGCCAGTTCGATGTCTATATGGAAGCCAACAAGCATGAACTGGCACAAGAAGCAGGCCTGAGCCTGAACGAATACAAGGCACTGGAATTCGTGCTGGAGCTCAAACCCTTGTCACCGGGCAGACTGGCCCAGCTCCTGCACCTGAGTCCCAGTGGTACCCACGCCCTGATTACCCGGCTGGAACAGGCGGGTTATCTGACCCGCAAGCCACACCCTCGCGATGGACGCATGACCAACCTCTACCCCAATCAGGAGCGATGTAGACGTCTGATCGCTAATATGGAACACGCAGCGCAACACATTATCCATGCCACTGCCCGGCATAACCCTAGCCAACTGCTTGCCCTATACGATTTTTTAATCAGCAGCATCGACTACTTGCGTGAAGATGCGATGCACAGGCTCCAGCGCAAACCCGACTAAGGATCAGGGACCGGTTTCTTGCTGTTTTGCCCACCAGTTACCCCTGGTGGGCTTTTTTTCGGCTACGTCCCTATTTTGTCCCTGTGACCGCCTACCCAGCCAAACGGCCCCATGCTACAAAAGACACTGGTCGGCCTGGCTGGCTTTTTCATCGCTAAAACCGTAAGGATGTGTTCATGAAACTCTCTGTACTGATTGCCGCCCTGCGCCTGCGCCATCTTGCAGGGGCTGCGCTGCTGTCCACTTCGCTGGCAGCCTATGCCCTACCCGCAGGTCTGGCCCAAGGCCCCTCAGTTGAAGGCGTCACTCAATACACGCTGGACAATGGCTTGCGCCTTGTGCTGGCCCCCGACGATTCCAAACCGACGACCACCGTCAACATGACGTACCTGGTCGGCTCGCGACACGAGAACTACGGGCAAACCGGTATGGCCCACCTGCTGGAACACATGCTGTTTCGGGGCACGCCGACCCTGCGCAATGCACTGGGGGAATTCTCCAAGCGAGGACTGGAAGCCAATGGCACCACCTCCAGCGACCGTACCAATTACTTTGCCAGCTTTGCCGCAGATCCCGAAACCCTGAAATGGTATCTGGACTGGCAAGCCGATGTCATGGTCAACGCCTTGATCGACAAGCAGGATCTGGAAGCGGAAATGCCCGTGGTACGCAATGAAATGGAAAGCGGTGAAAACAGCCCTTTCCGTGTTCTGATGCAAAAACTGACCGCTGCCGCCTACCAATGGCATAGCTACGGCAAGACCACCATTGGCGCCCGCTCCGACGTCGAAAATGTCGATATTGAACAGCTTCGCAAGTTCTACCACGACTACTATCAGCCTGATAATGCCGTGCTGTTTGTAACTGGGCAGTTCGATACCGAGCAAACCCTGGAAAACATTGCCAAAGCCTTTGGCTCCATCCCCAAGCCGACTCGCACGCTGCGTCCTGAGTACACGGTAGAACCTGTACAGGACGGCACCCGCACGGTGACCTTGCGCCGTCATGGTGGTACGCCCCTGATCATGTCGCTATACCACCTGCCCAGCGCAGCCAGCCCGGAGTACATGGACTTGAGCCTGGGTATCAGTGCCTTGGGCGATACCCCCAGCGGACAACTGTACAAGAACCTGGTGAACAAAAACCTGGCCACCAGCGTATTTAGCTTTGATTCCGAAAGCCACGATCCAGGCTACGCCCTGTTTGGTGCCGAGCTGAAACCCGATATGGATCAGCAAAAAGCCTTGCAGGTCATGAATGACACCCTGGAAGGTCTGGCCAAATCCCCGCTGAAAGAAACGGACCTGGAGCGCATCCGCAGCCAATGGATGACGGGTTGGACACAAACCTATGCCAATCCCTCCCGCCTGGCCAGCGCGCTATCTGAAGCGGCGGCCAGCGGCGACTGGCGTTTGTTCTTCCTGCAACGAGACCGGGTAGAAGCGGCCAAGCTGCCCCAAGTTCAAAAGGCGCTGGAAACCTGGCTGGTCGCCAGCAACCGCAGCAATGGTTTATACATCCCCACGGAAAAGCCGCTACGCGCCCCTGAAGCCACCACGGTTGATGTCGCCAAGTTGGTACAGGACTACACCGGCAAAGACAGCGGTAAAGCCGTTGAAGCCTTTGACCCCAGCCCTGCCAACATCATGGCCCGCACTGATCTGCAGCCCTTGTCCTTGGGCAAGGATCTGGGTGAAGTAAAAATGGCTCTGCTGCCCAAGGAGACACGCGCTGAACGCGTGGAAGCTCGCTTGTCCATCAAGTTTGGCTCGCCTGACCAACTCAAGAACCAAACCGCTACCGCGGCTGCTGTCGCCAGCCTGCTGAGCACCGGCACCAAAAAACTGAACCGGGAACAGATTTCCGATCAGTTCACCGCCATGCAAACCCAGTTCAGCACCAGCGGCTCCAATGGTCGTTTGTACCTGAGCCTGTCGTCCAACCGCGAGAACCTACCTAAGGCCATTGCGCTGGCGCTGGATGTTCTGCGCGACGCGAACTTCCCCGAGGATGAGCTGAAGAAGTATCAGCAAGCCGTTGTGACCAGCCTGAAATCGGCCAGTACCGAGCCAGCAGCCCTGGCAAGCCAGGCAATTGAACGCTATACCAACCCCTGGCCTAAAGACGACATTCGCTACACGCCCAGCTTTGAGGAAGGCATAGAGCGAGTCCAGGCGGTAAACATCAAGCAAGTACGAGACTTCCATCAAAAATTCTACGGTACGGGCGATGTCACCTTTAGCGCCGTGGGCGACTTTGACAAGGAAGAAGTTCGCAAGGCTTTGGCCGATGGTTTGCAAGGTTGGCGCAAAGCCCCGACCTACCAACGTCCGGACAATCCACTGCAAACTGTGGCTCCCAAGGTCTTTGACATCAACACCCCAGACAAAGCAAACGCCTTTTATCTGGCGGATCTGGGCCTGAAACTGCAAGACAGCGATGTGGACTTCCCGGCTGTCTACTTGGCCAACTACTTGCTGGGCCTGTCTGAAACCTCGCGCTTGTGGAATCGCGTACGTGTGGAAGATGGCTTGTCCTACAACGTACGTAGTCAGGTGGAGGCGTCCAGCCATGAACCCCATGGCTCGTGGACGGTCTATGCCATCCACGCCCCCAGCAATAGCGAAACGCTGGGCAAGACTATCGACGACGTATTGACGCAAGCACTAAAAGATGGCTTTAGCGAGCAAGAGGTCAAGGAAGGCGTGAATGCCTTGCTGAATTATCGTCGCTTGTCCCGCAGCCAGGACACCGTGGTCAGCAGCGCCTGGTTGAACTACCTGGATTTAGGTCGCAGCTTTGAATGGTCCGAGAAAATGGATCAGGAGCTGCAAAAGCTCAACGCTGAACAGGTCAATGCAGCTTTGCGTAAATACCTGAAACCCAAGGAAATGGTCGTGGCAATTGCCGCTGACCATGAGCGTCAACAGCAAGGGGCAGCCGCAGCAACGCCTGAAACCGCAGAACAGGCTCCGGTTACAGCACCGGCTCCAGAGCCACTGGATGCCCAACCTTGATCAAACCAACAACCCTGCTTGCCTGATCTTTGAACAGGCGTAAAAAAGCCCGGTACTCTTGTACCGGGCTTTTTACTTCCTATTTAGCGACTCCTTGCTGGAGCCGTGCCAACATTCAGGAAAAGAAGCCCTTCACCTTGTCCGTCCAGGATTCGCTTTTGGGCGAGTGCTTGACACCACCATCGCTCAAGGCCTGTTCAAACTGGCGTAGCAATTTCTTTTGCTCCTCGTTCAGACGCACAGGCGTCTCGATTTGAATGTGGCAGTACAAGTCACCGGGGTAGCTGGAGCGCAAGCCCTTGATGCCCTTACCGCGCAAGCGGAATGTCTTGCCCACTTGAGTGCCTTCAGGAATGGTGATTTCACCACGCCCTGTCAGGGTAGGAACTTCCACTACCCCCCCCAAGGCCGCCGTGGTAAAGGGGATGGTCAGCTCGCAATGCAGGTCCTCACCATCACGCTGGAAAATACCGTGTGGCTTGATGCGAATTTCTACATACAAGTCGCCGGCAGGACCACCGTTAACGCCAGGCTCGCCATTGCCGCTGGAGCGAATGCGCATGCCATCATCAATACCGGCTGGGATCTTGACCTGCAAGGTCTTGGTCTTTTTAACCTTGCCTTCGCCGTGGCACACCACGCAGGGATCAGGAATTTCCTTGCCGCTACCGTGGCAGGTCGGGCAGGTTTGCTGCATGCTGAAAATACCCTGCTGCATCCGGACAGCGCCACTGCCTTGGCAAGTGCGGCAAGTCTGCGCAGACGTACCGGGTTTAGCCCCCGAACCCGAGCAGGTTTCACAGTTTTCCCAGCTGGGTACGCGAATTTCAGTATCAAAACCAGTTGCTGCCTGCTCCAGACTGATATCCAGCGCATAGCGCAAATCCGCGCCACGGTAAACCTGAGGGCCACCGCCGCGGCGTCCGCCACTGCCACCAAATATCTCGCCAAAAATATCGCCAAAGGCGTCTGCAAATCCGGCTCCGCCCATGCCGCCACCCATGCCGCCCATGCCAGCGTTGGGGTCGACTCCGGCATGACCATAGCGGTCATAGGCTTCGCGTTTCTGTTCGTCGGACAGGATCTCGTACGCTTCCTTGGCTTCCTTGAACTTTTCTTCGGCGTCCTTGCTATCCGGATTACGGTCAGGGTGGAACTTCATGGCCAACTTGCGATACGCCTTGCGGATTTCATCCTGCGTCGCATTTTTGGCCACACCGAGAATTTCGTATAAGTCGCGTTTTGCCATGTTTGATTAACGACGTCCAAACGCCGCTGTTTGAATAATAATGCCCGATCTCCAGCGTATGCCGCCAAAGATCGGGCCAGGGAACCTGAATCAGGCTCTCAATTACTGATCGCGTTTGACTTCTTTAAAGTCAGCGTCGACCACGTTCTCGTCGGCGGGCTGCTGCTGGGCCGTACCTTCAGCACCTTCTTGTGCTGCGGCCTGGGCCTGCATGTCAGCGTACATCTTCTCGCCCAGTTTCTGCGAGGCCACACCCAGCGCTTCCACCTTGGCATCGATGGCTTCCTTATCGCCTTCTTTCAGCGTTTCCTCCAGATCAGCGATGGCCTTCTCGATGGCTTCTTTCTCGTCCGCTTCCAGCTTGTCGCCGTAGTCCGTCATGGACTTGCGAGTCGAGTGAATCAAAGCCTCAGCCTGGTTACGAGCAACGGCCAGCTCAGCGATGCGGTGGTCTTCTGCTGCGTTGACCTCGGCATCTTTCACCATGCGCTCGATCTCCTCGTCGGACAAACCGGAGTTTGCCTTGATGGTGATCTTGTTCTCTTTGCCTGTGCCCTTGTCTTTGGCGGACACGTGCAAAATACCGTTGGCGTCGATGTCGAAGGTCACTTCAATCTGTGGCAGGCCACGTGCTGCCGGTGGAATGCCTTCCAGATTGAACTCGCCCAGAGCCTTGTTACCGGCAGCGATTTCACGCTCGCCCTGGAATACTTTGATGGTCACAGCAGGCTGGTTATCGTCAGCCGTGGAGAACACTTGCGAGTGACGCGTAGGAATCGTGGTGTTCTTCTGGATCATCTTGGTCATGACGCCACCCAGGGTTTCAATACCCAGGGACAGAGGCGTCACGTCCAGCAGCAAGACGTCAGTACGGTCGCCCGACAGGACAGAACCTTGAATGGCTGCACCAGCGGCAACAGCTTCGTCCGGGTTGATATCTTTACGTGGGTCACGGCCAAAGAACTCTTTAACGCGCTCTTGCACCTTGGGCATACGGCTCATACCGCCAACCAAGATCACGTCGTCGATTTCCGAAACCTTCACGCCAGCATCCTTGATGGCAACACGGCAAGGCTCGATCGTGCGTTCGATCAAGTCCTCGACCAACGCTTCCAGCTTGGAGCGAGTGATCTTCAGGTTCAAGTGCTTAGGACCGGACGCGTCTGCCGTGATGTAAGGCAGGTTGATTTCGGTCTGCTGCGTAGAGGACAGCTCGATCTTGGCTTTTTCAGCGGACTCTTTCAGGCGCTGCAAGGCCAGCACATCTTTGGACAGATCAACGCCGCTTTCTTTCTTGAACTCGTCGATGATGTAGTCGATGATGCGCTTGTCAAAGTCCTCACCACCCAGGAAGGTATCGCCGTTGGTGGAGAGCACTTCAAACTGCTTTTCACCGTCGATGTCAGCGATTTCGATGATGGACACGTCAAACGTACCGCCACCCAAGTCGTACACCGCGATCTTGCGATCCCCTTTTTCAGCCTTGTCCAGGCCGAAAGCCAAAGCCGCAGCGGTTGGCTCGTTGATGATGCGCTTGACATCCAGACCAGCAATGCGGCCTGCATCTTTCGTTGCCTGACGCTGGCTGTCGTTAAAGTAAGCAGGCACGGTAATCACGGCCTCGGTTACTTCTTCGCCCAGGTAGTCTTCGGCGGTTTTCTTCATTTTGCGCAAGATGTCGGCAGACACTTGCTGAGGTGCCATCTTCTTGCCCTGTGCTTCCACCCATGCGTCGCCGTTATCGGCAGCAACAATGGTGTAAGGCACGTGTTCAATATCTGTCTGAACGGCCTTTTCCGTGAACTTACGACCGATCAAACGCTTGACCGCGAAGATGGTGTTGGCGGGGTTGGTCACAGCCTGGCGTTTGGCAGGAGCGCCAACCAGGATTTCACCATCCTGCATGTAAGCCACGATGGAAGGGGTCGTGCGACCGCCTTCGGCATTTTCGATAATACGAACCTGGTCGCCGTCCAATACCGATACACAGCTATTGGTGGTTCCAAGGTCAATACCAATGATTTTGCCCATGATTTTTTACCTGACTAAAAGATTGATTGCGAAAGCAAATTATTTGATGAAATGCATATGGGGAACGCTGCGTGCATTTCAAGAGCAACAGCCCTATTTTTTTCACTATGCCTACAGGGAATCCGAAAAAGACGCTTGAAAGCGCGTTCAACCTGAAAAACCTGCCGGCACAGTCAGGCTGGCCTTTATCACTTGGGAGCTGACACCATCACCAAGGCAGGACGCAAAACACGATCCGAAATGGTGTAACCCTTTTGCAGCAACTGGGCGACCGCGCCCTCTTCAAACTCCGAAGGCACGGCCGAAATAGCCTGGTGCAGATGCGGGTCAAACTTGTCACCGGCTTGCGGGGCCACTTCTTTCAGGCTATTGCGCTCAAAAGCCTTGTTCAGTTGGCGCAAGGTGGTTTCCACCCCTTCTTTCCAGGCTTCAGGGCTTTGTTCGCTCTGGGCCAGGGCTGCTTCCAGGCTATCACGCACCGGAATCAGGCTTTCGGCAAAGGACTCGGTACCGAACTTACGGGCTTTGGCAACATCGTCATCAGCACGACGACGGATGTTTTCCACTTCAGCTTTGGCACGCAGCAACTGATCGTAATACTGCGACACTTTCTCCTGAGCCTGGGCCAATTCAGTGGCCAGGTCAGCCGAACTTTCTTCGGGCTGCTGGGCCAAAATCTCTGGCTGGTCTTGCTCGACAGTGCCCGCTTGCGCCTGCTCAGGCGTGTTTTCCGTCACTTCCCCGTCCAGAGGCTTATTGGGATCGGCATGTGTAGCCATTCGATTGTTCTCCACTACAGAATTCGTTGATCGCATGAAAATGGGGGCATCTGCCCCCAGTTCAAGACCTGCTTTCGTATTTTGCTGACCCAGCCCGCAAAAACCTTCCCTTGTCGCTATCGGGCTGATACCAGACGACTGGGCAACCAGCCTCCCAAATGCTGCACGGCCAGCCGACCCAAACCTTCAATCCATTGCGGGTCGTCATTCAGGCAAGGAATGTAATGGAATTCACGACCACCTTCTTCCAGAAAGGCATCACGGCATTCCACCTGTATCTCCTCCAGGGTTTCCAGGCAATCCGCCAGGAAACCAGGGCAAACGGCATCGACACGCCCTACCCCCTGCTTGCCCCACTCACGCAAGGTAGGCTCGGTGTACGGTTCCAGCCAACGCTGCGCACCAAAGCGGCTTTGAAAAGCCATATGCACTTCTACTGCAGGCTCATCAAGCGCCGCACGCAAGGCGTTGGCTGTCTCACGACAATCGCGGTAATACGGGTCACCCAACTCTACGCAGCGGCGTGGCAAACCATGAAAACTCAACAACAAACGCTCTGGCTTGCCATGTTCATCCCAATAACGACGAATCAGCGCCGCCAAAGGACCAATGTAATCCGGGTGGGTGTGATAGCGTTTGAGAAAACGCAGCTCGGGCTGATTGCGTTGTTTGCCCAGATGCGCGGCGACACAGTCAACCGCAGTGGCCGTGGTGCTGGCCGCATATTGCGGATACAGGGGCAAACTCAAAATCCGCTCGCAACCCGCTGCTTTCAATTTATCCAGACCACTGGCAATGGACGGGTTGCCATAACGCATGCCCAGCTCCACCTTCACATCGTGGCCTTGCGCTTGCAGCAACTCCTGCAGACCATCTGCCTGCGCCTGACTGTAAACCAGCAAGGGGGCACCTTGCGGCAGCCAGATGTCCTTGTAACGCGGCGCCAGTTTGCTGGGACGGCGCGGCAAGATGAACAGACGCAGAATAATCTGCCAGACCGGCTGCGGAATCTCAATAACCCGAGGATCGGACAGAAACTCGCCCAGATAACGTCGAATGGATGCCGCATCGGGCTGATCCGGTGTACCCAGATTGACCAGCAAAATACCGATGGGCCCGGCCTCGCGTACCGGAGCCTGATCATTGAGCATATCGGCGTCCTGCGCTTCGGGCAAATAAGGGGAAGCAAACAACTTGGGCATGATGATTAGTACGTTAAACAGCCAGGTTACCGTGAGCTCAACAATGAGCCGAAGGCTCAACCCTTAACTGGCAGAGTGATGACTCAAGGCATTGGACAATAGCCGTGCCGTAATGTCCACGATAGGAATCACACGATCATACGCCATCCGCGATGGCCCGATCACACCCAACGTGCCCACCACCTTGCCGTCCACGCCATACGGTGCGGTAATCACGGACACATCATCCAACGGCAAAAGCTGCGAATCCCCACCGATATAAATCTGTACACCATCGGCCTGGCTGGACACATCCAGCAAGTGCAGCAGATCGGTTTTTTTCTCGAACAGGGAAAACAAACGGCGTAAACGATCCATGTCCGCCACCATTTCCGAGACGTTCAGCAACTTGCTCTCGCCAGCGATCACCACGGCCTCTTCGCTGTCAGGCTGATGGCTGCCTACATCCACCGCTTGCTGCATCAGACGCGAAATGTCCGCCTGCAAAGAGCTAAGCTCCTGCGACAAGGCCAACTTGACCGACTCAAACGACAGGCCAGAAAAATGCTGATTGAAAAAGTTGCTGGCCTCGACCAACTCCTGCTCCAGGTAGTCGCGCGGCACAAACAGAATACGGTTTTGCACATCGCCGTCTGGTGTGACGATAATCAGCAACACCCGCTTGTCCGACAGGCGAATAAACTCAATCTGCCGGAAGGTCTGCGCTTTTTTGGGCGCCAGCACCACGCCGGCAAACTGCGACAGATTCGACAACAAGGCAGCGGCGGAACTGACTGCCCGGTTAGGTTCATCAAAAGGCAGATACTGGCCAAGGTTGCGGGCATCGGGCCGCTCGAACCGCTCTGCCGCCAACAGACGGTCCACAAACAAGCGGTAACCCTTGGGCGTGGGAATACGCCCCGCCGAGGTGTGCGGGCTGTGAATCAGTCCCAGGCCTTCCAGCTCGGCCATCACATTACGAATAGTGGCCGGAGAAAAATCAAAAACGGTCGATAAGGTACGAGACCCTACCGGCTGACCATCGGCGATGTAACGCTCGATCAGCACCTTCAACAAGGCATTTGCTCTGTCATCCATGTCGCGTACGTCACTTAAAAACACCAGCACTGCATGATAAAGGGGAGAATCTTACAGCCAAGCCTAGAGTGGCAACTCTATAATCCACTGATCGCCATTATTTCATTAATCTTAAGGTTTTCGCCCCATGCATTTCAAAACGGTTGCCATTGTTGGCAGATACCAGGACTCTGGCTTGGATGCCCCCATCCGATCGCTGGCCAACACCCTGGTCAACACTGGTTGCTCGGTGTTGCTTGAGGCCACAACCGCCCAGAATGCCGGTATTACCGAATTTCCCATCGGCGACTATGCCCAAATCGGCGAGTGTGCCGATCTGGCTATCGTGATGGGCGGCGATGGCACCATGATAGGCGCTGCTCGCGAATTAGCCCACAGCAAAGTCCCCCTGATCGGGATCAACCATGGTCGCCTGGGCTTTATTACCGACATTCCCTTGAATGACGCCAACGAAGCCTTGCTGAGCGTTCTGAAAGGCGAGTACGACGTGGAAGAGCGTTCCATGCTGGAAGGCCGCGTCGTGCGTGACGGGCAGGTGCTGTATTCAGGCGTGGCCTTGAACGATGTGGTCATCAACCGCGCCGGCCGTGGCGGCATGATCGAGCTGCGCGTAGAACTGGATGGCGTATTCATGTACCGCCAGCGTTCGGATGGCCTGATCATCTCCACGCCCACAGGTTCGACCGCCTATGCCCTGGCGGCCAGCGGCCCCTTGCTGCACCCATCCCTGAAAGCCTTTTTGCTGGTGCCTGTGGCACCGCAAACCCTGTCTAACCGACCCATCGTGCTACCCGACACAGGCACCTTGAACCTCACCATTACGGCGCTGAGCCGGGTGGAATCAGGAGGCAGCGTGCACTTTGACATGCAAACCTGGTCCGACTGTCAGCAGGGAGACCGCATTGATGTGCGTCGCTCCCAGGACACCATTCGCTTTATCCATCCCAAGGGCTACAGCTTTTTTTCCACTCTGCGCCAAAAACTGGGCTGGAATCACATCCCTTTGCCTAACGACGAAAACGAATAAACCTCTATGCTCCGTACCCTGCACGTTCGAGACTTTGTCATCGTGGATCAAGCCACGATTGATTTCGACACCGGCTTCACGGTTTTTTCCGGGGAGACCGGCGCTGGCAAATCCATCCTGATCGACGCGCTCTCCCTGGTTCTGGGGGCACGCGGCGATGCCAAAGCCATACGCGAAGGCTGCACACGCACCGAAGTCAGCGCACACTTCGATTGCGAACCGGACATTCAGAGCTGGCTCAGCGAGCGTGACTTTGATGTCTCGGACGAGCTGATCTTGCGTCGTCTGATTGACCTGCAAGGGCGCAACCGCAGCTACATCAACGGCAGCGCAGCCACCTTGACCCAGTTGCGCGAGCTGGGCGAATTGCTCGTGGATATTCACGGGCAGCACGCACATCAAAGCCTGATGAACCCTCAGAGCCAGTACGATTTACTCGATAGCCAAGGCGGCCATTTGCCACTGGCGCGCCAGGTGGCGCAGTCCTGGCAGCAATGGAGCCAGGCACGCAAAGCCGTCGAACAAGCCAGTCAAAGTGCCGAACAGGGCAAACGCGAACAGGAGCGCCTGGAATGGCAGATCAATGAGCTCTCCAGCCTGAATCTGCGTGCTGGGGAGTGGGACCAACTGCAACAAGAACATACCCGTCTGTCGCACGCTCAAGCCCTGATTGATGGCAGTGCGCTGGCCCTGACCGCTCTGGATGGCGAGGAAACCTCGGTACAGCAACTACTGGGCAAGGCCAGCCACGAAATGAACGCCCTGTTGCGCCATGACCCAGGCCTGCAAGCGATTGTGGATGCGCTGGAGTCGGCACAAATTGCCGTCACCGAAGCGGCTTCGGACCTGAACAGCTACTTGAGCGATATGGAGCTGGACCCGGAGCGCCTGGCTCAAGCAGAGGAGCGGGTGTCGGCCATTTTCAGCGCCGCCCGCAAATTGAAAGTAGAACCCGAGGAATTACCCAGCCTGCTGGAGACCTGGCAGGAACAGCTTGCACAGTTGCAGCAATCTTTTGATTTGGAAGCCCTGCAAGCCAAGGCTCAACAAGCGGAAAGACAGTATCAGGAACTGAGCGGCAAACTCAGCGCCGCAAGACGCAAAACCAGTGTGCAGCTTGGCAAACAAGTCAGCCAGGCCATGCAGTCCATGGCCATGCAAGGCGGTCGTTTTGAGGTCGCCCTGACCGCTTGCGCCCCTCAAGTCCACGGCGTCGAGCAAGTAGAGTTCCTGGTTGCAGGTCATGAAGGAGTCACACCGCGTCCGCTTGCCAAAGTGGCCTCTGGCGGCGAATTAGCCCGAATTTCCCTGGCGCTGTCTGTTATCGCCAGTCAAGCGGCTCGTGTACCTACCTTGATTTTTGATGAAGTGGATACCGGGGTGGGTGGCGCAGTGGCCGAAGTGGTCGGGCGTTTGTTGCAAGAGTTGGGGGCCCGTCACCAAGTCTTGTGCGTGACCCATCTTCCCCAAGTGGCTGCCTGTGGGAACCATCACCTGAAAGTCGAGAAAACAACCGAGCAAGGTCAGACTTTTTCCTCGATCCGCCCCTTGACGCAAGATGAACGGGTCGATGAGATTGCCCGTATGCTAGGTGGCCTGAAAATTACACAAACCACGCGTGAACATGCACAGGAAATGCTGGCGCGGCAGTAACAACACGTTTAAAACACAAACCAAACCACCAGTGCCTGTGGCAACTGGTGGTTTTTCTATATCCGGCTGTGATGCCCTACAACCCCGGATCTGACTGTTCTTTGAATTTTCAGGATGCCCCCTTGGCGATCCTGCCCCCAATCGTCAGATCCTGAACCTACGGGCCAGCAACAACCGGATTAACTACGCAAACCGGGCTTGACCTGCTTACCCGCTTCCGAACACTTGGGGCAAATACCGTAAAGCAACATCGTGTGGCTCTCCAGCACAAAACCGTGGTCTTGAGCGACCTGATGCTGACGGGCTTCGATATTGCTGTCGGTAAACTCTTCCACAGCGCCGCAGTTGGTGCAAATCAGGTGATCATGGTGATCACCATCGTTCAGTTCAAAGACGGCCTTGCCCCCGTCAAACTGGCTACGTACCAGAATCCCGGCTTGTTCAAACTGAGTCAACACACGGTATACCGTGGCCAAACCAATATCGACCTCTTCGGCAATGAGTAGACGGTAAACGTCTTCAGCACTCAGGTGTCGTTGACCGTCCTGATCGGAGCGGCGAAAAATGTCCAGAATCTTCAGGCGCGGGAACGTCGCCTTAAGCCCCATGTTCTTCAGTTCATTTTGATCGTTCATGGCTAAATTATCGCATCTTGATGGGGATGGATCTCAAGTCCGTTCTGGTTAAAAACCAGCTCGTCTTGAGGCGGTTCAACGCGCAATTCATGCGCTTTTTCCTAAACCCTTATATGATAACGATTTTATTCCTACTGGGGCATTTCGTGCAGAAGAAGGCCAATTCATTCACTCCTGTCATCCGCGCCGTACTCGCAGCCAGCCTGGCTGCCGCCGCCCTGAGCGCCTGCGGATCCTCCAAATGGGGCTTCCCATACCGCGCCGATATTCAGCAGGGGAACTGGATCACTGCAGAGCAAGTGGCCCGCCTGCAATCGGGGATGACTCGCGAACAGGTACGTTATCTGCTGGGCTCACCGACCTTGCAAGACATTTTCCACGCCGACCGTTGGGACTACCCCTACCTGAACCAGCCTGGCTACGGCAAGACCGAGCAGCGTACCTTCACCGTCTGGTTTGAAGGCGACACCCTGGTTCGCTGGCAAGGTGACGAACAACCTGACCGCCAACCCTTCGAGCGCAGCGATACCGGCAAAAAACAAACTCCGCCCCCCGCTGACGCCGAAAATGCAGCGCCAACGCCCAGCGTGAGCGGCAACCAGCCCACGCTTTAAGCTTTACGTTAAGGACACTGGATACATGCGCATTGCCATTGCTGGCGCAGACGGCCGTATGGGCCGTATGCTGATTGAAGCTGTTTTGAACAGTACCGACCTGACACTGACCGCCGCCTTGGACCACAGCGGCTCCAAAGCCATCGGCCAGGACGCAGGAGCCTTTCTGGGTAAAGACACAGGCCTCAAGATCACGGACGATTTGAACGCCCTGGCCCAAGCCGACTGCCTGATTGATTTCACCCGCCCCGAAGGTACCCTGGCTCATCTGGATGCCTGCGTCCAACACGGCACCCGCCTGGTGATTGGCACAACCGGCTTTTCTGAAGCAGAGAAACAACAGATTCTGGCGGCTGGCCGCGAGATTGCCATTGTCTTTGCTCCGAACATGAGCGTAGGCGTCAATGCCACCCTGAAATTGATTGAAATGGCGGCTGCCTTGCTGAACCAAGGCTACGACGCCGAGGTGTTTGAAGCCCACCACCGCAACAAGGTGGATGCACCATCGGGCACGGCCTTGGCCATGGGTGAAGCCATCGCCAAGACCTGGGGCGAGTCCCTGAACGATGTGGCCGACTGGGCCCGTCACGGCCACACCGGTGCCCGTCAGGATGGCCGCATTGGTTTTTCCGTCGTCCGTGGTGGCGACATTGTGGGCGATCACACCGTGTTTTTCTGCGGCGAAGGCGAACGCATCGAGATCTCGCACCGCTCCAGCAGCCGTGCCGGTTATGCCAATGGCAGCCTGCGTGCCGCCCGTTTCCTGGGCGATAAAAGCACTGGCCTGTACACCATGCAGGACGTGCTGGGGCTGTAAGTTCCTGACTTGCCAATACTTTGCCAAAAAGCCGGCTCGAAAGCCGGCTTTTTGACGCTGTACCACATCAAGCCAGTTGACCTTCTTTTTCTCTAATTGGCAGCCTGCCAGAATTCCAGAGAGAAAATCAACAGACCTGAACAGATACTCCCTTCGCCAACATCACTCGATACCTCCGCGATCGGCTGTTTCTGAACACACACCCAGCAGCAGGCATTTCATCTTGAATATCAGTACATATTCAAAAAGAAATACCGAATACAATCACAGCCAACGATACAAAAGCAGTCACAAAGCTGCATTGCCCCCACGGAGACACTCAATGAATATCCCCTCCTCCTCGGATGACATGTTGCTGGCAACCCAGGCGTTTCAGGCATTTCGTCATTTATTGGCGACCGGACAGGTACGTGCGGGGCAGATGGTGTCGATGGCGGAGCTGATGAAATTAAGCGACTTTCCACTGGCTCCGGTGCGCGAGGCCGTCAAGCGCGCGGCGGCTGCCGGGCTGGTTTCTATCCTGCCCAAGCGGGGAGTGCTGGTTCTGGAGGCAACCACGGAAGCACTACGGGAATGCTTTCAATTGCGCTGTGTCTTCGATCAGGAAGGAGCCAGGATATTGGCAAGCTGTGCCACGCCGCCCGCACTGGAGGGCTTGCGGGACAAACACGAGAAAATTCTGGAACAAGCGCAAAGCGGCCTTGTCACCACGTCCCTGCAGATTCAGGCCATGGAAGTGGACTGGGCCTTGCATCGTTATCTGGCACAGGCACTGCAAAACCGCTCGGCGATGACGATTTACGAAGAAAACTGTGATCGCATCAATGTGCTGCAGCACTCGCGCCGCCCATTGCCCGAGCGCATCGTGCCCGCCATGAAAGAGCATTTACACATT
Organism: Alcaligenes faecalis; assembly: GCF_041521385.1. Taxonomy (NCBI): domain Bacteria; kingdom Pseudomonadati; phylum Pseudomonadota; class Betaproteobacteria; order Burkholderiales; family Alcaligenaceae; genus Alcaligenes; species Alcaligenes faecalis. The sequence goes on from NZ_CP168006.1 coordinate 812,793, forward strand.
CTGGATATGCTTCAGGCAGGCAATCCCGAAGCAGCGATGGAGGCCGTGCGCCACCATCTGGCACAAACGCTGCGATGGTGGGGTGCGGTCGACGCTTAATTCACCATCACGGGCTCTTGTTCCAGCTCCACGCCGAAACGCTCCCGAACAGAGCCCCGAATCGCTTGGGCCAGACGTTCGATATCATGGGCCGTCCCGCCGCCATGATTCACCAGCACCAAAGCCTGACGATCATGCACGCCCACGGCGCCATCGCGCTTGCCTTTCCAGCCACACTGGTCAATCAACCAGCCTGCTGCTAACTTGCATTGGCCTTGCCCAACCTCATAAGAAACCAAATTGGGCCATTGCTGCTTCAAGGCATCACGCTGCTCGGTCTGCACCACAGGATTCTTGAAGAAACTGCCCGCATTACCCAAAACACGAGGGTCAGGCAATTTTTGACGACGAATCTCGCAAACCGCATCAAAAATACGTTGAGGATCTGGCTCCCCCGCCCAGTGAGCTTGCTTATTAAGATCGGGATACTCCAGCACCGGCGTCCACTGACGCGGCAAGGCAAAGCGCACGGCCAGAATCAACCAGCTACCGGCTGGATCGTGCTTGAAGCGGCTGTCCCTATAGGCAAAGCCGCACTCGGCCGCAGACAGTTCCACCTCTTTACCCTCTTTAAAGCTCCAGGCCAGTACGCTGTGCACCCGCTGCTCCAGCTCCAGACCATAAGCACCAATATTCTGAACCGGAGCCGCGCCCACCGTACCAGGAATCAACGCCAGATTTTCCAGACCAGGCCAGCCCTGCCTCAAGCAATACTGCACAAAGTCATGCCAGCACTCGCCTGCCTGCGCTTCCACAATATAGGCATCATCTCGCTCTTGCAGTAAACGGACCCCTTTGTTTTCGACCTTGATCACCAGGGCATCCACTTGTTCGGCCAGCACCACATTGCTGCCACCGCCCAGCACAAAGACTCGCTCCCCCTGCTCCACCAACATGTGCAAGACAGGTAGCTGGGTAACATGGTCATACACCACCAGGTCGCGCGCGCGGCTGCCCAAACCCAAGGTATTAAAAGAGCTCAAATCCACATTACGCTGCCTGTCCACGGCCTTGTCTCACGATCAAAGAAAGCAGTAAGCATAGCTCGGACAGCCTGTTTTCCGGAAAAATTTACAGAATCTATTGACAAGCTTGTTTTCTGCAGTTTATAGTTACGTTCTTGCTTAGCGCAGCGTCGGTTTCGCAGCAAAAGCAGTTTAAAAATAGGCAAGTTTGTTAGGCAGTACAGATAAAAAGCACAAGCGATCAAAAGCGTAAGCAAAATATCAAAACCACTTGACAAACAAATATAGCCACTCTAAACTAGCTTTCTTTACTTAATAAGCAAAAGCTAATAAGTAAATCGCTGACAACAGATTCAATCTGCACAGCAAAATGCGGGAGTAGCTCAGTTGGTAGAGCGCAACCTTGCCAAGGTTGAGGTCGCGAGTTCGAGACTCGTCTCCCGCTCCAGATTCCTAAGGGAAGCCTAGGCTTCCCTTTTTAATCGACCACGGCGCAATGGCAGAGTGGTTATGCAGCGGATTGCAAATCCGTCTAGGTCGGTTCGATTCCGGCTTGCGCCTCCAGTAATTCTGGTCACAAGTCGGTAGTGCAGTAAAAAATGCGGGAGTAGCTCAGTTGGTAGAGCGCAACCTTGCCAAGGTTGAGGTCGCGAGTTCGAGACTCGTCTCCCGCTCCAAATTCAAAAAGCCCAAACTTCAGTTTGGGCTTTTTTTCGTCCTGCCCTTTCCCTTCCCCCCTCCGTTTCACCCACGTGCCACCGCAACGACGGCCTGCTGCTGCCTGCTTATTACGTATAAGCACCTACGTATAGATAAGACAACACGGCCCTCCTAGGGGTATAACTGTCTGTAAAGTGCGGTTACATAGAACAAGCCGGGAGGCACCATCCTCCAACCATAAACGTAATCGATACGGCCCCCAGTGATTGATTATTTTTACAGCTTAATCTATGGAGTACAGGACACTATGAAATCCCTCTCCTCCCCGGTACCTGTCGAAGAAGATCATCGCCTACGCCTCCTGGCAGAGTACAAACTGCTGGACACCCCTCCTACAGAGGAGTTTGACCAACTCGTTAACTTAGCAGCCAGACTATTCAAAGTACCGATCGCTCTGATCTCACTGATCGATAGGGATCGACAGTTTTTCAAGGCACGGGTTGGTATTGATATACGCGAAACAAGGCGGGCGGATTCGTTTTGCACGAATACCATCCTGTCCAATGACATTTTGCTTGTCCCAGACACCCTGAACGCCCCCCACTTTGCCCCCAACCCGTTCGTCACTCACCCGCCATACGTTCGCTTCTACGCAGGAAAACCACTACTGGCCCCAACGGGGGAGCGATTGGGCACGGTATGCCTGATGGATACCAAGCCGCGTCATGCCTTCACCGAAAATGATCGTGCCAACCTTTCCGACCTGGCAACCCTGGTGATGGCACGAATGGAAGCGCACCGCCTAGAACACACTCAATCCGTTGGCAAAGCCCGTTTTGAAAACATCGCAGCCACCTCTCCCGATGCCATCATCTGCTCTGACGAACATGGCCGCATCACGTTCTGGAATCGCTCTGCTGAGAAAATCTTTGGCTATTTAGCACACGAGACCCTTAACCAGCCAGGATCGATTATTTTGCCCGACAACTGGCGTAAGGTTTACGAAGCAGAGCTTTTACGCTTGCAACAGGGCGAGCGAATGAAACTTGCTGACCGCACGATCGAACTATCCGCTTTGCGTAAGGATGGAACGGAGTTCCCGGCAGAGTTCTCATTATCGACCTGGATTGAAGCAGACTCCACCCATATCGGTGCCATTGTGCGGGACATCACGGAGCGACGGCATCATGAAGAAAGGCTATTCCAGCTAGCCTCGCTAGACTCCCTTACCAACCTCGCCAGTCGGGAAATATGGCGGGCACGCCTTGCCCAAACACTGGCCGACGAAACCCCTGCAACCATCTTGTTGATTGAGCTGGACGACTTCAAGGAAATCAACGATACCTTCGGGCACGCGGCAGGCGATGCCGCCCTCAAACACATCGCCCAGCATATAAAGTCGACCTTTCCGAACGCCATTAAACTTGCTCGATTCGGTGGTGACGAGTTTGTCGCCTTGCTACCCGGGAACGACGTACAGGCAGCGCAACGCGCCGCACAAACATTGATCAACACCGTTACAACACCCTTTACCTTTACCGGCCAGTCTTTTGAAACCAATATCAGCATTGGCGTGGTTCTCGCTCCAATGCACGGTACCAGCGCCGAGGATATTCTGAGCGCAGCCGATCTGGCACTCCATAAAGCAAAATCAGCCGGCAAAAGGTACTACGAGGTATTCTCCCCGACCTTGCGCAAGGTCGCTGTCGCACGCAGATCGTTCGAGCGAGAATTACGCCTGGCTTTTGAGAACGGTGAGTTTGAGCTCTTCTACCAAGCCCAAGTATCAGCACACACCAGGCTGCTGACCGGAGCAGAAGCACTGATTCGGTGGAACCACCCCACAAGAGGTCTGTTAACCCCGGTCTCTTTTATTGATGTGCTCAACGAAAAGCAATCTGCGCCTGCGATAGGAGAATGGATACTACACACGGCCTGCCGTCAGGCCGTTGGCTGGCAAGCGACTATCCCGGATTTTCGTATTGGCGTAAACCTGTTCGAGGCGCAACTACGTACCAATCGCCTGCTCTCTACAGTCAGCTCCCTACTGGCTGAAACAGGTCTGCCGGCCAGTTCCCTCGAACTGGAGATTGTGGAAACCTCCTTTCTTCGCAATGAAGCAGTCACAAAAAAACTATTTCATAACTTACGCGACATCGGCGTGGGGCTGGCCTTCGACGACTACGGGACAGGCTACGCATCATTAAGTTTGCTCAAAACCTATCCGGTCAGCCGTCTAAAAATCGACCGATCGTTCATCCGCCATGTCTGCGAAAATACCGGAAGTGCTGCACTGGTCAAGGCCATTATCTACTTGGCCAAAAACTTTGACCTGGATGTCATTGCAGAAGGCGTGGAAACGGAAGAGCAAATCCTATTCCTTAAAAATAATAAATGCCTGGAAGTACAAGGCTATCTTTTTGGAAGACCTGTCTCGGCAGAAACATTCACAGCGCAATTTGTCGAGCACAAGGGTCCGCTCAACGTTCCACACGCCAGGCAACAAGCCAGCACAGCATCCACCGCACAAGGCATGGCTGACAGAGATGGCCCTTGATCTTGGTATCGCTGTCTTTTAAGGAAACAATCGGAATACTTCATCTCGCCGGATACTGCCCTTCATGACACCCCAAACTGCCATCCGAATGGCTGACTACAACAGCCAAATGAACCGTCGTCTTTATCAGGCCGCAGCTCGCTTGTCCCCAGAACAACTGCATCAAGACCGTGGCGCCTTCTTTGGTTCGCTGTTCAAGACCATGATGCACATGGCGGTTGGGGACACCATCTGGTTGCACCGCTTTGCCCAGCATCCTGATGCTCACGCCTTGCACGAAGCAATTGGAGCATTTTCCAAACCGCTTGCACTGGACCAGCAGTTGTTCGACACCTTGGCGGAACTGGATCAGTACCGTCGCACACTGGATCTGATCATTACTGCTTGGGCGGCCACGCTGACACCGGAACAACTGGGCCAAACGCTACGCTATCGCAATATGGCGGGCCAGAGCATGGAGAAGGATTTTGCACTTTTGGTGACGCACTTTTTTAATCACCAGACTCACCATCGCGGTCAAGCCAGCACCTTGTTGTATCAAGCGGGTGTCGATATTGGGGTGACTGATTTAATGGCTTTGGTGTCCTGAATTTTGTAGCTCGCCGGCTTCAAGGCAAACGGACAGCACTGTTCTTGTCGCTCAAGGGCCGCAAGATTTCTATGTCTGAGATAGCGCAACTCAAGTATCCGCTTCCAATGAATAAAGCCTGCCTGTCATCGCCAAGCAGGCTTTTGTATCAAGCAATCCTGCCTGCTCATTTCACCCTTAATACTGCGCCCGCAAGGACAGCATCACGTTCTGTGGTGCCCCGTACCAGCCCTGGTTATAAAACCCGATCTGCGAGTAATACTTTTTATCGAACAGGTTGTTCACATTCAAGGTGGCCGAAACGCGCTTGTTGAAGTCATAGCTTGCCATCAGATTCACGATGGCATAGCTGCCCTGCTCCACATTCACCACTTTGCGGCCGGGTGCCGTGGCGTTTTGATACATGCGATTTTGCCAATCAATACCGCCACCAACGGTCAGCCCTTGCCAGTCCCCTGACAAGCGATAGGTGGTGTAGAGCTTGAACAAGGTACGCGGCTTGCTGGTATTGATAGGTTTGCCTTTCGCATCCTTGGCGGTAAAGGTCGTCAAACTCGTGGCCAGATTCCAGCCCGGCATCAGTTCGCCGCCCAACTCCAGCTCTACCCCTTCTACCTTGGCTCCCGACACCGGGCGGTAAGCAGGCGTATTGGGGGGTGCGCCAATCACATTATTGCCTGTGGCTTCCGCCAAATTGTCCTGCCGCGTCTGAAACAGGGACAGTGCCCCATTAAGTCGGCCATCCATCCATGCCGCTTTCAAGCCCAACTCATAGCTTTTACCGGTAATCGGTGCCAGGATTACACCCTGTTCGTCACGGGCATTCTGTGGCTTGAATATCTCGGTATAGCTGGCGTAGGCGGTATAGGTATCATCAAAGTCATAGATCAGACCGGCATAGGGGATGAACTCGTTACGATGACGATACTGGCGCTTGGAACCGAAGTACGTCTGATCGGTTTCCCAATTGCTCAGCCGCCCCCCCACCATCAAGCGCAAACGATCGCTCAAGGCAAAACGACCAACGGCATAGGCACCGGACTGTTTGTTATCCGTGTCATCAGCCTGGGATGGTTCACTTGACCAGTTCGGCTCTGGCTCTTGACCTGGCTGATAGAAACTGGCCGCTGCGGCCAACGGTGGCACGGCCCGATACTGCGGGAAAGAGACGCGATCCTGAGACATCATCCAGCCCACCGAGAACTCGTGCTCTTTGCCAAACAAGGTAAATGGCCCGGACAAGGATGCGTTCAAGGCCTTGCGGCGTACATCCCCCTCGTAATAAGAGTAAGAGTTCGATGTACCCAGCCCTGTTTCCCGATCCGGATACCCACCCCGAAACAGGTTCTTCATGAAAGCATCGGTGTAGGACTGGTTATAGCTCAAACGCAAGCTCAAGTTATTCTCGAACCGGTGACTCAAATCCACAAAACCCGTTGTCGTATTGTTCTCGATGCGTGACCAGTCTGTATTGTTGGAAATCGAACGCTTGAAATCCGTGCGAGAGCCATCGCTATAGAACAACGGAAAGCCACTGCCAAAACCATTATTGGAGCTGGACTGATAGGCAACGCCCCCTGTCAACTCCATGCCGGGCATCAAATCTGCAGTGACCACGCCATATAAGGTACGGGTGTTAGTATCCTGCAAATCGGTATAGCTATTGGCCTTGCCATAGGCTCCTACGATACGACCACGGATACGACCATCTTTCGTGATCGGGGTAGACACATCCGCGTACCCACGCACAAAATCCCAACTTCCGACGCTGATCCCCCCCGATGCGGCAAAGTCCCGCAAAGGACGTTTGCGCACATAGTTGACGGCTGCCGAGGGGTTACCGGCCCCCGTCATCAAGCCGGTTGCTCCACGCACCACTTCAAGCCGGTCAAAAACAACCAGATCCAGATTGCTCTCGCCAAAGGCCCAGGGCGATAAAACAGGCTGCGTCAAACCATCAAACTGATAGTTGTCGATACCAAAACCACGCGAGGAAAAGGAATAACGATTGGTATCGCTGCGTGTCACAGAAATACCTGGCGCGCTTTGCAAGGCATCCGCCGTCGTCTGCAAGCCGCGATCATCCATCATTTTTCGGGTGACCACGCTGACTGATTGCGGCGTCTCCTTAATAGAAAGAGACAGCCCTGTCGCCGTACTCATGGCCTGGGTGGTGTAGGAGGGATCGGTTTCCGTCACGCCGGGATCACGATTGCCCTTGATCGTAATGGTGGACAGCTCCACAGGCGCATCAGCCGCCGTATCCTGCGCCCAGGCAGGGCTGCCAGCAGCAGCCAGCAACATGGCGGAACGAGTGACAGGGGCAAGCAAGCGCAGTCTTGAACGAGCGAAATTGGTGGAAACAGCAGGCATGAACAAGGATCTCAGGACAGGTTTTAGATGCGAACAATTATCATCTACAGAATTTGCACAAGCGTATCCCTAAACGCAAAAACCCTATTCCAAATATCAGTCCTGCCGGTTTCCTTCTAGGCAGGGGATCGATCAGCGCGCTGTTGCAGCCAAAACCAGCTAACGGCACTGAACACAACGCAGATCAACATGGCGGCTGACATCCGCAAGGGCTGGCCATAAACCCACGGCACCAACCAGCCACTGACAACCGAAAAGGTGGCCATCTGACAAAAGCCCAATAGGGAAGCCGCCAGCCCTGCCCGACTGGGCACTTGGGCCAAAATACGCATGGTCACGACCGGCATCAACATAGCCAGACCGGCGGTGAAAAAGGCAGGAAGCAACACCGCCCACGGCAAGGCAGGATGCGCAGCCTTGGCCAGATACCCGGTATAGGCAGCGCAACTGGCCAGCATCAAGCCATAAGCGCAGTGAATGATCCTGATGTCTCCCCAATACCGTACAAGATGAGCAGAAGCCAAAGCCCCCAACATGGCCCCGAGCACCAAAGGAACAAACAGCACGGCAAAGGCGGTTTCAGGCAAGTTCAAGGTATGAGAGATGAAATCCGGGGCGGCGCCAATCAAAAAAGCCTGAGCCCCGATCAACAAACTTAAGGCCAGACTCATGCCCATGAAAGGCACACTACCTAGCAATTGCGTCATGTCGCTACGCAACTGGCGCCAAACCAAAGGTTGACGCTGACTGCTGGGCAAGGTTTCAGGCAAGCGACGCAGGCACAAATAGCACGCTGCAATCGCCAGGGCGGCCAGCATCCAGAACACAGAGCGCCAACCCAAAAGCGCAATCAATTGCCCACCCACAATCGGTGCCAATGCGGGCGAGACATTAAAGACCACAACGATATAAGACAGCGTCCGTTGCGCCTGCTCACCTTGATAGCAATCACGCACCATGGCTTGACCGATCACCAAGCCCGCTCCGGCTGACAAGCCCTGCAGTACCCGAGCAACCAGGAGCCAATCCATGCTGGGTGCCAAGGCCGCCATCACCGAGCCCGTGATATACACCGCCAGAGACGCAACAATCACGGGCTTGCGCCCCCAGGCATCGGACAAAGTGCCATGCAGCAGCAACATCGCCGCATAGGCAAACATATACACACCCAGGGTCTGCTGCACGCTTTCGGGCGGCACCTGAAACTCGCGCTCCAACGCGCTGAAAGCAGGTAAATAGGCGTCAATCGTGGCCGGTGCTACGCAGGCCAGCAGGCCCAGAATCAGCACCATCAAGGGATACGGGGGAAGCGAAGAAGGCAACACAGCTCTGTCTGAAATAAAAAAACAAACCCGCATAGGGGAGGTCTATTTCAGGATGGACCAGGCGCGCCAGCGTGGGGAATGGCAAACGCCTAAAGAGCTTTGAACAATGACAGAGCTGGCCGCCTCAATTCAATTCGCTGGGCGCAATCCCGTAGCGTTCACGAAAGGCCGTGGCAAAGTTGGTGGCATGGCGATAGCCCACAAAGTGAGCCGCCTGCTGCACGCTCCAGCCCTGAGCCAGATAATCGCGTGCCAGCTCCAGACGACGCTCACGCAACCAGCCAAACACAGAGCTTTGGTAAGTGGCCTGAAACTTCACCCGCAAGGTGCTCGGGCTCATGCAGGCCAGCTTGGCCAGATCCGCCAAGGTATGGTCCTCACCCGGTGCGTTGTACAAGCGTTCACGCACACGCTCCAGTAGCTGTCGGTCACGGGCCGTAGCTGGCGATTCTTTGGCTGGCTTGGAACTCAACCCATCCAGTGCGTGAGCCAGCACTTGCAGGCTGACACCTTCCAGCAGCAAATCGTAGGTAGCCCCCTGCCAGGGGCTGTCTATCAACTGTTCAAGCGTGTTGAGCAAATGCGGCGGGACCGTCCACTTCTGCATGCACAGTCCGGACGGACCCATCAGTTTGGACAGGGTGTCGCCCAAGCGCGAGTCGCCCACGCTTTCTGCTGAACGCAAAGTGAGGTTAATGCAGCGCAAACGCTGTCCGGCCGGGTGTATCCCGGTCAACGCGACCGATTCGCTATGCGCAATACTGACGCCACTTTGCGCGACCAGGCTCAGTTGATTCTGACTGGCCAGGCGAGCGTGTGCCCGGCCTTGCAGCATCACAATGGCAGAGAACTGCGGCGCGCTGACGGAACTGGACTCGTAGTGATGGTGCGTGACGATATCCGACAACACCAGTTTGATACCCGGCCTGACCTCGTGTTCCTGTACACGCCCTTCAGCGATGCAAAGCTGTTCCCTATCCCGATCTGGGCCGGCATAGTGAGGCAAACGATAGTGAAAGCCTGCCGGACTACCGAGTCGATCAAAGTCCGATACTGTAAATCTGATCATAGGAATGTAGGGGAAAACAGCGTCAGCCTAATAGATACAGGCCCAAGGTACTCGGCCCGAAGGGAACAATACAAACGACACCAAAAAAAACGAGAATAACACACATTCTCAATTGTAAGGTGGCATCCAAAAACACAAAACCCCGACAACACCTTGAATTAATGGGGTTTTATGGTGACCTTATCGTTCCAGGGCCAATCCTTGCATCAGCGTTGACACACAAGCCCGCGACTGCTTGGTATCGGTGCCACACCTGTTTTTTCGCTGTTTCTCGCCCTGCAAAGCGCAATCAGTTAAAACCATCGGGACGTAGGTCTTTTTTTATTACATCGATGGCTTCACATTCCCAAGCATGATTACCCGCTCAACGTCTCGCCTTACATCAGCGATTGGCCTGATTATGTTTTCTATCCTGGCTGGTTTGTTCTGGTGGCTATTTTACGAACGCTACTACCGTTACAAAGGCTGTATAGAAACGGCGGCTTCCAGTTGCCTGAGCGCACAAGGAGACAATCTGATCGGCGGTGGTATGGTCTGGGCTTTGCCCGCCTTTATCCTTAGCGTGATCGCTGTGTCTTACCTGTGGCGAGTCATTGGCCACTGCTACAAAAATAAGCCGTAAAACACCGCCCCCTTTAAAAACAACAGTATCCGCACAACAAAAGCAGCTTATACGCATCCTGCTATAATCCGGCCCGGCAATTAGTGATCCTTTTGCCACTACCTTTTTTGCAAGAAGAATCCTTCATGAATAACACCGTGCCAAGTTTTGGTCGGCGTCAGTTTCTCAAAATTCTTGGTGCTGGGGCAGCTGCGCTGTCGGCTACCGCGATGGGACTTTCGACAGCCGCCGCTCAAGTTCCCGCCGCCGTCCGGCCCTACAAACTGCTGCGTGCCAAAGAGACCCGTAATAACTGTACGTACTGTTCAGTCGGTTGCGGCATCCTCATGTACTCCATGGGCGATGGCTCCAAAAACGCGAAACCCCGTATCTTTCACATTGAAGGCGACCCGGACCACCCGGTCAGCCGTGGCTCTCTCTGTCCCAAAGGCGCTGGCCTGCTGGACATGATCCACTCCAAGAATCGCCTGCTGCACCCCGAATACCGGGCACCAGGCTCCAAAGAATGGGTCAAGATCAGCTGGAGCGAGGCCACCAAGCGCATCGCCCGTTTGCTGAAAGACGACCGCGACGCCAACTTCATTGCCAAGAACGAGAAAGGCCAGGTGGTGAACCGCTGGCTCTCTTCGGGCTTTCTGGCTTCCTCGGCCGCATCCAACGAAACCGGCCTGCTGGACTTCAAATTTACCCGTGCCTTGGGGATGCTGGGCATCGACTGTCAGGCGCGGCTCTGTCACGCTCCGACCGTGTCAGCCCTGGCCCCCAGCTTTGGGCGCGGTGCCATGACCAACCACTGGGTGGACATCAAGAACGCCAACGTGGTGATTGTGATGGGCGGCAACCCTGCCGAAGCCCACCCGGTCGGCTTCAAATGGGTGATTGAGGCCAAGATCAAGAACAAGGCCAAGGTCATTGTGGTGGACCCGCGCTTTAACCGCACGGCGGCCGTGGCGGACATCTTCTCGCCCATCCGCGCTGGCTCGGACACCGCCTTTTTGATGGGCATGGTGCGCTGGCTGCTGGAGAACGACAAGATTCAGCACGACTACGTACGCGCCTATACCAACGCCTCCCTGATCGTGCGCGAGGACTTCGCCTTTGACGAAGGCATATTCTCCGGCTTTAACCCGCAAACCAAGGTGTATGACAAGTCCTCCTGGACCTATGCGCTGGACGAAAACGGCGAAGTCATGCGTGACATGAGCATGACGCATCCACGCTCCGTGCTGCAACTGTTGAAAGCCCACGTGGACCGCTACACGCCCGAAGTCGTGGAGAACATTACCGGCGTCAAGCAGGCCGATTTCCTGCAGATTGCCGAAATCATTGGTTCCTGTTCGGCCAAAAACAAAACCCTGACCTGGCTGTATGCGCTGGGTTGGACACACCACACCGGTGGCGCGCAGATTATTCGTGGCGCCGCCATGATCCAGCTCTTGCTGGGCAATATCGGTATGGCCGGTGGCGGCGTGAACGCCTTGCGCGGTCACTCCAATATCCAGGGCTATACCGACCTGGGTCTGCTGTCCTTGCGTTTGCCGGGTTATATGAACCTGCCCTCGGACAATCAGCAAACGCTGGCGCAGTATCTGGACGAAACCACCCCCAAGGATGTGTTACCCGGTCAGGTGAATTACTGGAAGCACACACCCAAGTTCTTCATTTCCTTGCTGAAGAATCTGTACGGCAAGCACGCCACGCAAGCCAACGATTTTGCCTTTGACCTGCTGCCCAAATGGGACCGCAGCTACGACATGCTGGCCTACTTCGACATGATGTATGAAGGCAAGGTCAACGGTTACTTCGCCCAAGGCTTTAACCCGCTGGCCGCGATGCCGGACAAGAACAAGACCTCCAAGGCCTTGTCCAAGCTGAAGTTCCTGGTCATCGTGGATCCGCTGGTCACCGAGACCTCGAACTTCTGGCGCAACGAAGGCCAGTTCAACGACATCAAGACCGAAGAGGTCATGACGGAAGTGTTCCGCCTGCCATCGAACTGTTTTGCGGAAGAGGACGGCTCCATCGTGAACTCGGGCCGCTGGTTGCAGTGGCACTACGCCGGTCAGCAACCTCCTGGCCTGGCCCGCCATGACCCCAATATTCTGGGCGACATCATGATGGAGCTGCGTCGCCTGTACGAAGAAGAAGGCGGCGCCTGTCCCGAACAAGTCCTGAGCATGACCTGGGACGCCGACACCTATCACGACCCGCATTTCCCGCATCCGGAAGAAGTGGCCAAAGAGGCCAATGGCTATGCGCTGGCTGACGTTTTCGACGAGAACGGCAAGCAGATTCTACGCAAGGGCCAATTGCTGGACAGCTTCGCGCAATTGCGCGATGACGGCACGACCCAAAGCTATTGCTGGGTATTTACGGGTTCCTGGACAGAGAAAGGCAACCAGATGGCCAATCGGGACAATACCGACACGGGCCTGGGCAACACCCCCGGCTGGGCCTGGGCCTGGCCGGCCAACCGGCGCATTTTGTACAACCGCGCCTCCATGGATGAAATGGGCAAGCCCTGGGATGAACACCGCCAGATCCTGCATTGGGACGGCCAGCAATGGACCGGGGCGGATATTCCGGATTTCCCGGCCACTCTGCCCCCCGGTAGCCCCGCTGCCCCCTTCATCATGCTGCCCGAAGGCATGGGCCGCCTGTTCTCGGCAAAAGGCATTAATGACGGCCCCTTCCCGGAACACTACGAGCCGGTGGAAAGCCCGATTGCACAGAACCCGCTGCACGAGAAAGTGACGCATAACCCGACGGCCCGGATTCTGTCCAACGATGCCGAGCGCATGGGAAATCGTCACGACTATCCGTATGTGGCCACCACCTATTCCATTACCGAGCTGTTCCGTCACTGGACCAAGCATTCCTATCTGAATGCCATGTTGCAGCCTGAACAGTTTGTGGAAATTGGCGAGCAACTGGCCGCAGAAAAAGACATCCGTCACGGCGACACTGTCAAAGTCACGACCAAGCGCGGCTACATCACCGCCAAGGCGGTGGTGACCAAGCGCATGCGCACCCTGACCGTTGCGGGTCAGGAAGTGCAGCAAATTGGTATCCCCTGCCATTGGGGCTTTGAAGGTGAAACCCGCAAGGGCTTTCTGGCCAATACGCTGTCCCCCGGCGTTGGCGATGCCAATACGCAAACACCGGAGTTCAAAGCCTTTCTGGTCAATGTCGAGAAAATGAAGGGAGCCACGGCATGAATTCGCAAAACATAGTGCGCCGTTCGGCCACCAACTCGGTCACGCCTGCACCACAAGTGCGTGATCACCAAATGGAAGTGGCCAAGCTCATTGACGTGTCCATCTGCATTGGCTGCAAGGCTTGTCAGGTTGCCTGCAATGAATGGAACGACTTGCGTGGCCAGGTTGAGGAAAACGTCGGTGTGTACGACAACCCCAGCGACCTGAGCCCCGATAGCTGGACCTTGATGCGCTTTACCGAGCATGAGGACGAAGCAGGCAAGCTGGAATGGCTGATACGCAAGGACGGATGCATGCACTGCGAGGACCCCGGTTGCCTGAAAGCCTGTCCGGTTCCCGGTGCAATTGTTCAGTATGCCAATGGCATTGTGGATTTTCAGTCCGACCTATGTGTGGGCTGCGGTTACTGCGTGGCAGGCTGTCCTTTCGACGTGCCACGTATTTCCAAGAAAGATAATAAGGCCTACAAGTGCACCCTGTGTTCGGACCGTGTTGCCGTGGGTCAGGCTCCCGCTTGCGCGAAAACCTGCCCGACCGGCGCCATTGCGTTTGGCTCAAAACAGGAAATGAAGGATCTGGCCCTGAGTCGTATCGAGGACCTGAACGAGCGCGGTTATGAAAACGCCGGTCTGTACGATCCCCAAGGTGTAGGCGGCACCCACGTCATGTACGTGCTGCAGCACGCGGACGATCCACAGCGCTATGCCGGTCTCCCCCAAGATCCACACATCAGTTCAGTAGTCGGTGGCTGGAAGGACGTACTCAAACCTGCTGCTGCCGTAGCCGGGGCTGTTGCGGTAGCCGGTATGGCAGCCCACTTCATCGGCGTGGGCCCCAACCGTATTGACGAGGACGACGAGCACACGGACAACACGGAAACGGAAGGAGGCGATCATGTCCAGGAAAGATAATCTTGTTCTGCGCACCAAGTTCCCCGAGCGGCTGTGCCACTGGGCCGTCGTGCTGTGCTTTTTCCTGGCAGCAACGTCGGGGCTGTCCTGGTTCTTCCCCTCTTTTTCCTGGTTAAGTTCCTTTCTGGGCACCCCGCAACTGGCGCGTGTTCTGCATCCCTTTTTAGGGATCGCGGTTTTCGTTGGCCTTTGTTATATGTTCGTCCGCTTTGTGAAGTACAACCTACCGGCCAAAACAGACCTGATCTGGTTCCGTAACGTCAAAGGTGTGATCCTGAACAACGCCAAACAGCCATTGAAAATCGGCAAATACAATGCCGGGCAAAAAGTGCTGTTCTGGCTGATCATGCTGTCCATCGTCACGCTGCTGGTATCGGGCCTGATCATGTGGCGCGCCTACTTTGCCGAGTTCTTCTCCATTCCCGTGCTGCGTCTGGCCATCCTGATCCACTCCGTGGCCGGGATCGGGCTGATCCTGCTGATTCTGGGCCATATTTATCTGGCTATCTGGGTGCGTGGCGCCATCACCGGCATGGTGACAGGCTATGTTTCCAAAGCCTGGATACGCCATCATCACGATCGCTGGCACGATGAATTGCAGACTGCAGAAAAAGATGTAAAGGAAGGCAAGGCATGAACGAAGTTCCTGTTCGCCGTTCCGTTCCGTCGGAAGAGTCCACCCGGCATTTCGACCCCATCCTGCAGCCTGAATTGCAGCAGCTTTACTCCGCCCGCGCATCCCGTTTACGTGAGCTGGCTCAAGGACATGAGCTGGAGGCCTATCTGCGTTTGGCCGCCGATGTGGCTCAGGCTCAGGCAACAGTTTCACCTGAAAGCCGTTCCGATGCCGTGGCCGTTGATCCTGTAAAGATCGCTCGCCAAGGTACATGGGTAAGTCATCTGGATACCCTGCTGGACCAACTTGCCCCCAGTGCTTCGCCAGCGATTACCCCACATCTGGACGCCCTGCGCGCCATGAGCACCCAGACGCGTCTGGAGGCTGGCCTGGCCCTGGCACAACACCAGTTTGATGCCGTCCCCCAGGCATTAGCTCCTTTTCTGTGGGCCGCCTTGTCTTTGGAAGTCGCATTGACAGTACGGGCCGCTCCTTTGCCCGTGGCCAGCAATGAAGAGTCCTCCAACTGCCCGGTTTGTGGTGGCGCCCCTATCGCCAGCCTGATCTATAAAGGCACCCGACAAGGTCTGCGCTATTTGCACTGTTCCTTGTGTGAGTCCCAATGGCATATGGTTCGCGCCAAATGTACCAACTGTGGCGATGCGGGCGATCTGGACTACCTGAGCTTCGATACCACCGAAGCGGTGGTGCGTGCGGAAAGCTGTGGTCACTGCCACAGCTATCTGAAAGTGATCTCACAGGAACACGAACCCAATGCAGAAAGTGTCGCGGACGACTTGGCGACGCTGGTGTTGGATGATGCAGCAAGCGCAGAAGGTTATGGTCGCACCGGCCTGAATCCCTTTGCATTGCCTGATCAAGCCCTGTAAAGAAAAGCACGGATTGGCGGCATGCTGGTCCGTTTTTTTTTCACACTTGTTTCGCGCTACCAGCATTGAACTCTGCGCCCAGCATGCTCGGTGCTCTGCCCTTTTCGTTGCACGATCAAAAGCAGTCCACACCCTTCTATTACGCACTTGCAAGCTCCCGATAGCCAATAAGAGCGAATAGGCTGTAGACCATTAGCGCCCTCATCGTGTCCGGGTATTTGTTTTCTGAGGTTCCACAAGCCCTATAATCAAGAATGATTCCTGTTTAGCTTTCTGCGATCCGACTTTGATGAAAACTTCTTTACCTCACTTTCTGTTTAGTACCGTCACGCTCTGCCTGGCCTGCACGCTGCCCGTCCAAGCCCAACAAACGACACGCCCCTGGAATGAATCCGTGGGCTCCACCATCGTGGACCAGCAACAAAGCCTGTACCGCTTTGAAACGCTGACCATGTCCTCGGAAGACGGCAAGCGGCACTACAAAATACAGATAGGCACCCCAAACCGCCCCGCCCCCGCAAGCGGTCATCCAGTCCTTTACATGGTCGATGGCAACGCCGCCATGGCCAATATTGATGTAGATGACTTGAAAGCCATCAGCGCCCTGTCTGCTCCGGTCTTGGTCGCCATTGGCTACGATACCCCAGCACGTCACGATGTCGTGGCCCGCTCCTTTGACTACACCCCTCCCGTGACAGAAAACGGGGTCAGCAAGTCTGTGAAAGTACGGGGTCGTTTAGGGGGCGGCGCCGATATTTTTCTGGACTATATAGAAACGCACATCAAGCCTGCCGTAGAAAAACGCGAACCTATTGATCGCTCCCGCCAGACTCTGTGGGGCCACTCTTATGGTGGCTTGTTTACCTTGCATACCCTATTCACCCATCCAAATCTGTACCAGCGTTATGTGGCAGGCGATCCTTCCCTTTGGTGGTACGACGGAATTCTGGTCAAGACGGCTCAGGCCTTTGATACGACGCGGGCCAAGGACAAACAAATCGCCATCATGGTCGGCGGACAGCGCCGCAGTACATCCATGAGCAATGCCGCGGCTCAATGGTCCACACAGGATCTCACCAAGCATTTGCAAGAGGCCGGGCTGAACGTCAGCTACGAGAACTTCAGCGAGCTGAACCACGGGCAGATGCTGGCCGCCTCCTTGAAACCCGCCCTGCGAATTGCCGCCCAGCCGTGATGCCCTCGAACCGAAAGCATCACGGCTGAGCACCACATCAGCGCCCTGCCATCAAGGGCGCTGAGCCGCCCCCACAAAGCCGCCATCGGGCAAGGTCAATACATTGAAAGGAGCGGGTTCAATCACCGCTCCCTTGGCATGAATGCCATCAATAACGTCGCCCATATTGTCCAGAGACAAACCAGGCGTGAAACCTGTCGCCTTCTCCCAGCCCCCCTCTGCTGTCTGCACAAACACAGCCCCCATATTCATGGGATTGTTGACCGACAGAACAATTGCTTCGTCTCCAGCTTCGCCCGGCAACAAATCCACAAATACCAGCAAGCAACCAGCATGGTCACCCGGCGTTCGAGTCTCGCACGCCTTGGCCAGATAGGCGATATCCCAGCCTGGATAGGTTTCGATAAAGGACTGGCGCAAAGGATGATCTGCCGGAGAGCTGGGCAAAGCGTTCAAGAGCATCTGCCGCGCCTTGTCCTCGCCTATATCCCAGACTTCCAGATCCTTGTCCGGCACAGCTTCTTCAGACTTACCGACCAACAGGTTTTTCTCGACCACATAGTCCATGGCCCTCTGCCCTGGCAGCCCCCAATACATTCTCATTTCCGTATCCGGAAAGTCATCCGCGCTTAAGGTACCAGCCTCCAGCCGAGCCACTTGCGAAGCCGCCGAAATCGCTTCGGGAGAGCCAATGCGCAGCAGCCAGATAATGGCCAGCACAATCAGAACCAGCGCCATCCCCACATTGGAGCGACGTACTCGCGCCATCCAATGTTGAGGGTGGCAGGCGGCCCAAAAGTAGCTCAAACCATAGCCCGCTGTGACCAGCGCCGCGGTCGTTGCCAGAACACGACTGGGGGTCCAACCATATTGAGCAACCCGCGCCCCCATAGCCCACAAGGCAACACCTGCCAGCACCGGCATCACAAAGCCCAGCAGACGGGCCGAAGCACGCAGTAAAGGGGTGGCGCTGGCATTTGTGTCCTCATCCGCGACGACAGAAGACACCAGCGTCGAGGCCCCCAGAACAGCCGCCACGCACAAGGCGGCCAGCGGCAAGCCTTCACCCGTCCGCCAAGGCAAAGCCACGATGAACACCACCATCACCACCAACAACACGGGGGTCAGCAAACGCAGCAGCTTCAGCAACAGTATCGGAGACAGATAACCACCGTCCGAGTCCGAGGCAAGCGCCAGACCTGCCCCTACCAAAGCACCTGACACCACAGCCGCAACGGGGGGTTCCAGCAGTCCATCCCCAAGAAGGGTAATACCCACAAAGCTGAGCAGAAGATGACATGCCATCAGCACGCCCCAGGCCAGTCCGCAGAAGAACAAGGCCACCGCCCAGGAACACACCATGGACCAGCTCAGTTCGAACAAGCGACGGTAATCCGCCCAGTCCCGTGGATGCTCTACCAGAATGGCAAGAAACGGCAGAGTAATGGTCGCCAGCAGCCCCATGGCCACCCACATCTGGGGGGCTCGCCAAAAAAGGGCGACCTCTGCATATCCCCCTTGTGCCTGCAAGATCAGCGCTGCGCTAGCCACTCCCAGCCCCAGAGACACCAGCAGGGCTTTGCGTACAGAAACGTGCATCAGCAAGGTAAAAGACGCCACCCCAAAGATTCCCACAGCCAGCAGCAAGGAAACCCAGAGATACTCGTAAGATTCAGAGGCCATCATCAAATTATTGAAGGCCACCCATTCAAGCAAGCCCAGCAAGGCCCCGGCCAGGCACAAGGTCAGCGTCCGCCGGTTTTGGAGAAGAGAAAGAGGTGTCGGCGTCATGGTAAATAAGAAGCTATTCGTTAGACAAAAAGGGCGTCTTTTTGCTGCGCTATGTACGATAGGGATCATTCCCTAAAGTTGTTGGCACAGGTACTTGATTTCCAGGTACTCGTCGATACCGTAGCGTGAACCTTCGCGGCCCAGGCCAGACTGTTTGATGCCCCCAAAAGGGGCTACTTCGTTAGAAATCAGGCCGGTGTTAACACCAACCATGCCGTACTCCAAGGCCTCCCCCATCCGCCAGACTCGCGCGTTGTCCCGGGTGAACAAATACGCGGCCAAGCCATATTCGGTATCGTTGGCCATGGCAACGGCCTGCTCTTCAGTGCCAAAGCGGAACAAAGGGGCCACTGGACCGAATAACTCTTCACGGGCCACACGCATGGCGGAGTTTGCCTCCCCCAAGACCGTGGGCAAGAAATAGGTTCCGCCTAAGGGGTGGGGTTGCCCTCCTAGCAGAACACGGGCCCCGTGTTCCAGGGCATCATCAATCAGCTCGCGCAGATGATCGACGGCTTTTTGCTCGATTAATGGGCCTTGCTCCACCCCCGCATCCATCCCGTTGCCCACTTTCAGGGTGGCAACACGTTCGCTTAAGCCTTTGGCAAAGCGATCATAAATACCGTCCTGCACCAGAAAGCGGTTGGCACACACGCAAGTCTGACCACTGTTGCGGTATTTAGAGGCTATCGCCCCCTCAATGGCGGCATCCAGATCGGCATCATCAAAGACGATGAACGGAGCGTTGCCCCCCAGCTCTAACGACAGGCGTTTGATGGTAGGGGCACATTGCGCCATCAACAAACGCCCCACTTCGGTCGAGCCGGTAAACGATAACTTGCGCACAATGGGACTTTCCGTCAACGCAGCCCCCACCACGCTGGACGAGCCTGTGACCAGTTGGAATACACCGGCAGGAATACCCACCTGCTCGGCCAGCGCCGCCAAGGCCAGAGCGGTCAGGGGAGTCAGGCTGGCAGGACGAACAATAATGCTGCAACCCGCGGCCAACGCAGGCGCTACCTTACGAGTAATCATGGCCGCAGGGAAATTCCAGGGAGTGATGGCCGCACACACACCCACAGGCTGCTTGACCACCACAATGCGTTTGTCCGACTGGGGGTGCCCCATCACATCGCCGTACACGCGCTTGGCTTCTTCGCTGAACCACTCCACAAAGGAGGCGGCGTACAGCACCTCACCGCGCGCCTCCGCCCAGGGCTTGCCCTGCTCCAGGGTCATGATGGTGGCCAGGTCATCTGCATTGGCAACCATGGCATCAAACCAGGCGCGCAACAACTTGGCACGTTCGTGCCCGCTGCGTGCCTTCCATTCGCGCTGGGCCACTTCCGCATCGCTGATGACTGCTTCAATTTCTGCTTTAGCCAGGCTGGCGACATCAGCCAGGCACTGGCCCGTAGCAGGATTCAGAACGGCAAAGGTATCGCCATCCGCTGCGCTGACCCAACCCTGGGCGGTCCAGGACTGATCTTTCGCCAGACGGGGATCCTTCAGCTTACTCATCAATGATGTCGCTATAGTGTGCATTATGATCAACCTGTTTCTAAAACGATGAACCCGATCAAAAACATCAAGATCAAACAATCGGAGCCTCAACAAACTGAGGCTCCAGTTTACCTATAGAACATCCCAATCGCTTACGCCATCGTCATCAAGCTTGCATTCCCTCCAGCGGCCGCCGTATTCACGCTCAAGACACGTTCCTGAACCAGTCGCTCCAACGCAATCGCATGGTCTCCTGGAGCCAATGCGGTAATACTGACAATCATTCCCTCTCGGGCCGCGATTCGTTGTTGCCAGCGTTGCAATGAACTGGCCTGTCCATGATGCAGCATGGCGTCCATGTAGCAACGCTCCAGATCATCAGACAGCGTAATGGCCGAACGCACCAAGGCTGGCAAACGGGCGTGTAGTCTCTGTGCCTGCTCATCATGCGCATCCCATACCATCTGACTGCCAACAGCCAACACGGCGCACAATTGCGCGATACGGTCTCGCTCATTATCAGCCACGCCCAGCACCGCCTGACGAGGCACTAAGCGATAGGTATTGGACTCCCCCGTTGGCCCACGCAATTCAAAGCGGCAGTTACTGAAAAAGCGCATCGGCGCACGAGTTGGAGCCAGTTCAGGATGCTGACTCAACCAATCGGCCAAGGCTTGTCGCGCAGCCTCCTGCGGATTCCCTAAGAACTGGCCTGCCCCGTCTGTGCCGAAAGGCTGATTGAGTACCTGTTCAGGCCGCTCCGCCAATAAGCGATACAGGTACAAAGGTCCACCCGCTTTGGGCCCTGTTCCCGACAAACCCTCTCCCCCAAAAGGCTGTACGCCCACCACGGCCCCCACCGTATTGCGATTGACATACATATTGCCCACATGGCTGCGCGCCACAACATAGTCAATGGTTTCATCAATACGGGTATGCAAACCCATGGTCAAGCCATAGCCCTTGGCCCGGATCTGCTCGAGCACCGCATCCAGTTGATCACGGCGATAACGCAACAAGTGCAGTACCGGGCCAAATACCTCTCGCGTCAAATCCGACAGATCAGGCAGCTCAATCAAGGTCGGCGCAATGAACGTGCCGTTGGCCGTTGTCAGCGTACGGGCGGCTTCACCGCCCAGACTCAACTGATGGACGATATGGCCTTTGGCACGCATTTTTGCAATATGCTGCTCAATCCCCTCTTGAGCCCGCTGATCAATCACCGGGCCAATATCATTAGCCCACTCAATAGGATTGCCTACCCGCAATTGAGCCATCGCACCCTGCAGCATGGTGATCAAACGATCTGCCGCTTCTTCCTGGACAAATAAAACCCGCAATGCCGAACAACGCTGCCCAGCACTATCGAAAGCCGATACGATCACATCTTGCACAACCTGCTCAGTCAATGCAGACGAATCGACAATCATGGCATTTTGACCACCTGTCTCCGCAATCAAAGGCACTGGCCCCCCATGCTGACCCATTCGTTGCGAGACCGTCGCCTGTAAGCCACGAGCCACTTCGGTTGAGCCGGTAAACATGACGCCCTGCACACGATCATCCGACGTCAACTGTGGTCCAACTACACTGCCTCGACCAATCACCAGTTGCACAGCCTGGCGGGGCACACCCGCGTCCCACAACAGTCGAACCGCCTGGGCGGCAATCAAGGAGGTCTGCTCCGCTGGTTTGGCCAATACTGTATTGCCCGCCGCCAAGGCGGCGGCTACCTGACCCGTGAAAATCGCCAAGGGGAAGTTCCAGGGGCTGATGCACACGATTGGCCCAAGAGGGCGATGGCTGTGGTTGGAGAACTGGACCTGCACTTGCTGGGCGTAATAACGCAGGAAATCCACCGCCTCACGCACCTCGGCAATCGCATTGGCATAGGTTTTACCCGCCTCGCGCACCAGTATTCCCATCAGAGGCTGCATTTGCGCCTCCATGCCATCCGCCGCCCGCAACAAGATGGCTGCACGCTCAGCAGGCTCGACCGCAGCCCATTGAGGAAAATACTGACTGGCCGTCTGCAAGGCCAACTCCACCTGCTGCTCTGTCGCACTGGATACCTGACCAAGCTGATCGCGATGATCCGCTGGATTCACGATCGGTGTCGCCACAGCTGCGGCCAAATCATCATGCGGCGTCTCCATGCCCAACATGGCTTGCACCTGCATAGACGTGCTCGCTTCCTGCTGCAAGGTTTGCGAAAGCGTCTTTAACTGCTGCTCATCGGCTAGATTCAATCCCCATGAGTTGGGACGGGATGCACCATACAAATCGCGTGGCAAGGCAATGCCAGCATGCGGCAAGCCAAGCTGCCCCTCTTGCGCGGCCATTTGCTCGACCTGCAACACAGGATCACGCACCAGTTCGCCCAGCGCGATGCTCTCGTCCGCGACCTGATTCACAAACGACGTATTGGCCCCATTTTCCAGCAAGCGCCGCACCAGATACGCCAACAAAGTCTCATGCGTACCAACGGGTGCGTAAATGCGGCAAGGTCGCCCCAGTTTGCCTTGCTCGGGCTGGCCCACCACCTGCTCGTATAAAGGCTCCCCCATCCCGTGCAAGCACTGGAATTCATACTGTCCCGGATGATACTGATCAGGCCCGGCCAGCTCATAAATGCTGGCCAGTGTCTGAGCATTATGCGTGGCAAACTGGGGATAGATTTGTTCTGGTGCAGCCAGCAGTTTGCGTGCGCACGCGACATACGACAGATCGGTATAGGGCTTACGTGTATAGACCGGGTAACCGTCCAAACCATCTAACTGCGCCCGTTTGATTTCACTGTCCCAATACGCCCCCTTGACCAGACGAACCATCAAACGCTGATTACTGCGACGGGCCAGATCAATGACATAGTCAATGACATACGGGCATCGCTTTTGGTAGGCCTGAATCACAAAGCCAATTCCTTTCCAGCCCCGTAAGTCTGGCTCGAAACAAAGCCGCTCCAACAGGCCCAGGGAAATCTCCAGGCGATCGGCCTCCTCCGCGTCAATATTCAGACCAATATCGTAAT
Organism: Alcaligenes faecalis; assembly: GCF_041521385.1. Taxonomy (NCBI): domain Bacteria; kingdom Pseudomonadati; phylum Pseudomonadota; class Betaproteobacteria; order Burkholderiales; family Alcaligenaceae; genus Alcaligenes; species Alcaligenes faecalis. The sequence goes on from NZ_CP168006.1 coordinate 836,210, forward strand.
GACATGCCAGACGGGCCAGCTTTAACACCAAGGGATACAACTCTTCGTGCACCCGGTCAATCTGGGCACGGCTGTAACGCGGATGCAAGGCAGACAATTTGATGGAAATCCCTGGGCCGTCATACACGCCACGGCCATTGGAGGCCTTGCCAATGGCATGAATAGCCTGCTCGTAATCTTGCAGATAGCGTTGGGCATCGGCCGCCGTCAACGCCGCCTCACCGAGCATGTCATAGGAATAACGAAAGCCCTTGGCCTCCAGGGAGCCTGCGTGTTGCAAGGCCGCCTGGATGGTTTCACCCGTCACAAACTGCTCGCCCATCATCCGCATTGCCATATCCACCCCTTTGCGAATCAGGGGTTCACCACCTTTGGCGATCAAACGCCCCAGCGAGGCCGACATCCCGGTTTCGCTATAGGTGGATACCAGTTTGCCCGTCACCATCAAACCCCACGCGGCGGCGTTGACAAAGATGGGCGCACCTTTCTTGCCAACGTGTTGACGCCAATTGCCATGACTGATCTTGTCACGAATCAAGGCATCGCGTGTTGCCGTATCAGGAATACGCAGCAAGGCCTCGGCCAGACACATCAGGGCAATGCCCTCCTGGGACGACAAGGAAAACTCCTGTAAGAGGCCCTGCACCAATCCCGACTTGCCCGTGGCGGTTTTACGCTGCCGCAACGCTCCCGCAACCCGCAGGGCCAGAGCCTGCGCCCGGGTCGCCATCTCACCCGGTAAACGAGCCTGGTCCAACAGACTGGGCACAAGCTCGGTTTCTGGACACAGCCAGGCCCGCGTAATGGCTTGCCGCAAAGGGGATTGCTCCAACCAAGGCGTCAAAGCGGCGAAAGAGTGTACGGCTGCACGAACTGGCGACGCGCACGCACCTTGTTGTAGGACCATGAACTACCCCTGCAATAAAGACGAAAGACAGATTGATGACAAATTTTTCGCTATTATTAAGGAATAAATGTAAAATTTCTCACTATATTTAGGCTATTCAGTAGTGAAAAATAAATCATGAAAGACCATGAGCACCAACTTGACAAGCAAGATCTGAAAATTCTGGACTTGCTGCAACAAGACGGACGTATTGCCAACACCAAACTGGCCGAGGCCGTTGCCCTGTCTCCAACAGCAGCTCTGGCTCGGGTGCAGCGTCTAACGCGAGAAGGCTATATCCTGGGCTACGAGGCCCGACTCAATCCCGCCAAGCTCAAGGCAGGGATGTTGGTGTTTGTTGAAGTATTGTTAGACCGCACCACGCCCAACGTATTTGAAGAGTTCAAGCTGGCGCTACAGGATCGACGCGAAGTCATGGAATGTCATATGGTGGCAGGCGGTTTTGACTACCTGCTCAAAACCCGTCACGAAGATATGACTGCGTACCGGGACTTTGCCGGTCGCGTACTGTGGAAACTACCTGGTATCCGTGAAACCCGCACCTTTGCCGTCATGGAAGAGGTCAAAAGCTCCATGGCCCTGGATTTAAGCCGGATTTGGTAACTCGAGCGAGAGACCTCGTTAAGGGCGCCGTCAGCGCCCGTCTTACCGTCAAGCCACGCCGTCCTGCGCGATGCCAAGCACAACGCTGAGACGGCCAGGCCTTGCCATTGTTAGCTGTCGATCGGCCGGAGAATCACTCCCCCAAGGTGGGGTGTGAACTTACCCACAGCACGGTGGCATCCTGCTCGCCACCGGAAATACAGGCATGTCCCATCGCGCTGTCAAAGTAACAGGAGTCTCCACTTTCCAGCTCCAGAGGGGCATAAAAATCCGTGTGTATCACCACCGTCCCTGTCAACACATAGATGAATTCCTCGCCATCATGCCGCAACAAAGTCTTAAAGGCCTTGGAGTCATGCGCCTTGATCGTGGTTACCAAGGGGATAAATTGCTTATCCGCCAGATCGCTGTGCAAGATTTCATAACTGTACTGCCGCGTGTCATGCACCACGCCTTCCCCCCGTCGAGACACGCTGCGTCTACCCAGCGGTGTGGGCTTGGAAGTCTGGCCAAACAGTTCGCCCACATGCACATCTAACCCTTGGGCCAGGGCAGCAATTTTTTCGTATGTCGGAGATAACTGCCCATTTTCAATCTTGGATAAGGCCGAGGCAGAAATCCCCGATCGCTCACTTAATTGTTGCAGGGTCAATTTGGCCTGACGGCGTAATTGATTCAGTTTGGCGGCCAATACATTGACGGGATCATCAGGGGGGGTCATGGCAGTTTTTAAGGCGTCCTGGATGCACTACCTATGGAAAACCCTTAAAGAGAATTTTCCAATATGGCAATATTATTTCGTATAAGAAATTTTTTTCTCAAAATTACAGGCAGGTGCCTGTACGTTGATGGTAGATCACATGCAAATCCTGGATCAAGCTCAAACTGAGCACTCCATGCCTTTCGATCGTCTTTTTGATGCGATCGAATCCATGTTTATTGAAGGCTGCAGCGTGCCTTTACGGCACAACCACGCCATTGAAAACGCCGATCACACCCCCGGCACCCTGCTGCTGATGCCCGCCTGGCAGCCCGGTAAGCGCCTGGGCCTGAAAACCGTATCCATTTTTCCGGACAATAACACTCAGGGCCTGCCTGGCCTGCACTCAACCTATACCCTGTTTGATGCCACCACAGGCAAACCGCTGGCGGCCCTGAACGGCGATGTCATCACCTCCCGTCGTACCGCTGCCGCCTCAGCCCTGGCTGCACGCTGGCTCAGCCGCCCCGACTCGCAAACGCTACTGGTCGTTGGCGCAGGTCGGATTGCCAGCTTGCTGGCCGATGCCTATCGCACCGTCCGCCCCATCCGCACGGTCTTGGTCTGGGATCGAAATGCCGACAATGCACTCGCCTTGGTCGAACGTTTAAACCGCGACGGCTTTGACGCTCATCATGCGCTTGAGCTGGAAAGCGCCGCACAACAAGCGGACATCATTACTTGCGCCACCCTGGCCACCGAGCCACTGATTCAAGGCCAATGGCTGCAAGCCGGTACGCATCTGGACCTGATCGGCAGCTTCATGCCCACCATGCGCGAGAGCGATGACGCCTGCTTTACACGCGCCACCGTTTTTGTTGATACCGATGAGGCAGCGATGAAATCCGGCGACATTCTGGAACCCATCAAATCCGGAAAATTCGACCCTGCCGACATTACCGCCACGCTGGAAGATCTGTGCCAGGGCCGACATCCTGGCCGCCAGAGTGCCGACGAAATCACACTGTTCAAAGCCGTTGGCACAGCCTTGGAAGACCTGGCTGCCGCGACACTGGCTTACGACCTTTGGCAAGAACAATCCTCTACTTTTACACCGGGCTGATTGGCTCAACGCGAACCAATAACAAGGAAACCCCTCATGACGGCAAACGTCACCCCCCCCGCACAACGTGCCTCCGCCAAGCGCGTACTTCTGGCTAGCCTGACAGGCAGTTCTATTGAATGGTTTGATTATTTTCTGTACGGCACAACCGCCGCACTCGTTTTTAACAAACTGTTTTTCCCAACCTTCGACCCTGTCGTCGGTTTAATGCTGGCCTACCTCTCCTTTGCCCTCACCTTCTTCATTCGACCCTTGGGCGGCTTGATCTTTGCCCATATTGGGGACCGAATCGGACGCAAGAAAACCCTGGTCATTACCTTGTCCATGATGGGCGGGGCCACCGTTCTGATTGGACTCTTGCCAGGCTACGATACGATCGGCGTCTGGGCGCCCATTTTGCTGGTGCTGCTGCGTCTGATTCAAGGTTTGGGTATTGGTGGAGAATGGGGCGGTGCCTTGCTACTGGCCTATGAATATGCAGCGCCAAACCGGCGCGGGCTGTTCGGTAGCGTTCCGCAGATGGGCGTGACCATTGGCATGCTGCTGGCTACCTTGGCCATGACCTTGATGAGCCTGCTGCCCGATGAACAGTTCATGAGCTGGGGCTGGCGCATCCCCTTCCTGGCAAGCGCCGGACTGGTTTTTCTGGGCCTATGGGTACGTAATGGCATTGATGAGACACCGGACTTCCAGAAAGCCAAGCAAGAAGGTCAAGTGGCCAAAATGCCATTGGTTGAAACCTTGCGAGACCATTGGCGTGAAGTGCTGATTGCCATCGGCGCCAAAATTGTGGAAACGGCACCCTTTTATTTATTCTCGACCTTTGTCGTCAGCTACGCCACCAGCAGCACCTTGCAGTACGAACGTTTTGATGTTCTTAACGCGGTGACCGTCGCCACGCTGGTCACCACCTTCTGCATTCCACTGATGGGGCTGTTGTCGGACTATATCGGTCGCGTCAAAGTATTTATTGCTGGCGCAGTAGCCATGGCCTTGTTTGCCGTCCCTTACTTCCTGCTACTTGACCAACGCTCCACCACATCCTTAATGATTGCTACGGTTGTTGCCCTGGGTCTGATCTGGGCACCCATCACCGCCGTGCTGGGCACCATGTTTTCGGAGATTTTCGCTACACGTGTCCGCTATACCGGCATTACCCTGGGCTATCAAATTGGTGCCGCCTTGGCCGGTGGGACAGCACCATTGATCGCAACATGGCTCATGAGTCGATACGACGGCTCCTGGGTGCCTGTCGCGGTCTACATTATTGTTGCCGCGCTCATCTCCATTGCAGCCGTGTCAGCCGTACGGATACGCAAACCGGAGTAAACCCAAAAAGCGTGTTCACCACGCTTTCCAAGACCGCCGATAAACCCCAGGTTCTACAACTTGGGGTTTATTTTTTGTGCGCCCAGCCAGACGATCAGACAACCGATCACAGCAGCGTGATCGACTCCTTGCAGGCCTGCCGAGACTGGCTGCAGATACCAAACAGCAATCCAAGCAACCGCATTAAGATGCCGCACATAAGGCGATACCGGTAAACTGTCGCTAAATCCTTTATTTTGCAGTCCTTTTTGATGTCACCCATCGTGCCCCATACCTCTTTCAGTACCCTTCCCCTTCTGCCCGCCTTGCTTGAAACCCTGGATAGCCTGGGCTTTGAAAAAATGACGGCCATTCAGGAACAGAGCCTGCCCTTGATTCTGCAAGGCCGCGACCTGATCGCCCAAGCCAAGACCGGCAGCGGCAAAACCGCCGCGTTTGGCCTGGGTCTGTTGCAAACCCTCAACCCCAGCAAGCTGACTCCGCAAGCCCTGGTGATCTGCCCCACGCGCGAGCTGGCCGATCAGGTCACCACGGAACTGCGTCGTCTGGCCCGCCAGATTCCTAACGTGCGCATGCTGACTTTGTGCGGTGGTGTGCCTTCACGTCCGCAAACCGAAGCCTTGCGCAATGGTGCGCACGTGGTGGTGGGAACGCCGGGCCGTATTCAGGACCATCTGGAGCGCGGCAATCTGGACTTGTCCGCCCTGAAAACATTGGTCCTGGACGAAGCCGACCGCATGGTGGATATGGGCTTTCACGATGACATCGTGGCCATTGCCTCGCACTGCCCACCCCGTCGTCAAACCCTGCTGTTCTCGGCCACCTACCCCGAGAACATCCGCAATCTGAGCGCCCGCTTTCTGCACAAACCCGCCGAAGTCAAAGTGGAAGCACTGCACGATGCCAGCCAGATCGAACAGATTTTTTACGAAGTTCATCCCGAGCAGCGTTTGTCTGCCGTGGTGACGCTGCTGGAGCACTTCCGCCCCGCCTCGACCCTGGTTTTCTGCAACACCAAGATGCGTTGCCAGGAAGTGGTCGGAGAACTGCAATCCGAAGGCATCCAGGCTCTGGCCTTGACCGGCGACCTGGAGCAGCGTGATCGCGATGAAATTCTGGTGCAGTTCTCCAACCAGAGCTGCGCCGTACTGGTCGCGACCGATGTGGCCTCACGCGGTTTGGACATTCAGAATCTGGGGGCCGTCATCAACGTAGACGTCACCAAAGACAGCGAAGTGCATATCCATCGCGTGGGTCGGGTCGGCCGGGGTGATCAGAAAGGCCTGGCCCTGAACCTGGTCTCGCGCAGCGAGCAGCGTTGGGTGAAACTGATTGAGGAATTCCAGGGCAAAGAAGTCAAATGGGGCAATCTGAAAGCCTTGCGATCTCAATCCAAAGAGCCGCTACGCGCCCCCATGATGACGCTGGAAATTCAGGGTGGCAAAAAAGACAAGCTACGCCCCGGCGACCTGCTCGGTGCCTTGACGCGTGATGTCGGTCTGAAAGGCGACCAGGTCGGCAAGATTGCCATTACCGACGCCCGCTCCTACGTGGCCCTGGATCGTGGAATTGCCCGTCAATTCTTTGACCGTATTTCCAACACCAACATCAAGGGCCGTCGCTTCCGTATGCGTTTTGTGGAAGATAAATAAATACCAAGCAGTATTTGACTGACTGTATCCTGTTTTATACAATCAGTCCATGAAGACTATCCACACCACCGATACCTTCGATCACTGGTTTGGCGGTCTGCGCGACAAGCAGGCCGCTAGACGGATTCAGGTTCGTATTGACCGAGCTGAAGATGGCAACTTTGGAGACTGCGAGCCTGTCGGCGAAGGGGTCTCCGAAATGCGTATTCACTACGGACCTGGCTACCGAGGCTGCTTTAATCATGGGAACCATCAAACTACGCAAATGGGATAGTGCCGAATACCTCCAAACCGAAGAAGACATGGTGCTGTACCTGGAAGCCTGCATGGAAGAAGCTGGCGACGATGCCGCTTTTATTGCAAAAGCATTAGGTAATATTGCTCGCGCCAAGGGCATGAGCCAACTGGCCAAAGAAACAGGCTTGGGACGTGAAAGCCTGTACAAGGCCCTGTCTGGCGAAGGCAATCCAAGCTTTGGCACCATTCTGAAAGTCATGCACGCGTTGGGAATCAAATTGCAACCGCAGCTTGCTCCCCACAATTCATAACCCACTACACTACCCATTCCAAACATGGCTGGTGCAAGCATCATTTCTCCGTCGGCCCTTCAGACTCAGACGAAAAACTCTTGTCCTTCCTACATACAGGCGATCTTGCTGGGCGCCTGCTTCAAATGACTGGCCGCGGAGGGTCCTGAACCATGCCAGCGTGCCAGCTCCCGTATGCGTTCTATCAAGCTGGCAGCCGCTTCACTCAGGCTGCCGGTCTCTCGTGGGTAGGCCATCAATAACTCGCAGCGCGGGCCGCCGCCGATCAAGGGCCGTGACACCACGTTTTTGGGCATGAAGTATTCCGCGTAGGTGGGCAGCAAGGTATAGCCCAAACCAGCCGCGACCAGATTAATACTCATCAAGGGGTTGGCCGAGTTGTAGGTATGCTCGGGCACCACCTTGTGGTGGGCCAGATAGCGAGCCAGCACATCGTGCATGGAACGGCCATAAGAGCGGTCCACGGCAATCATGGGCAGGCGGTTCAAACGCGCGGGCGGGATCAGGCTATACGCTTCCAGACGATGGCCTTTAGGTAGATAGACACGCAAGGGTTCATCCCATACCACTTCGCTACAGACATTGGTGGCTCGCACCGGACCACGCATAAAAGCCAGATCCAGCTCCCCTCTGGCCATGGCTCCTTCCTGCTCGTTGGATGTCAGGCTACGCAGCACCACATCCACCTGCGGGAAAGCCGCCCGAAAGGCAGGCAGTACCGCCGGAAAGATACGCACCTCTGCCGCCGGGACAAAGCCTATCGTCAACACTTCCCTGGCTTGCGATGCCGCCTTGCCAGCACGTATCACCGCCTCGTCCACTTTTTGCAGAATCTCGCGGGCGTCATCCAGGAAAACGGCCCCGGCCTCCGTCAACTCGACCTTACGGCGAGTACGGCTCAACAAGGGATAACCAATATCCTCTTCCAGATTGCGGATCTGCTCACTCAAGGAGGGTTGAGAAGTATAGAGCCGCTCAGCAGCACGGGTGAAATTCAACTCTTCCGCGACTGCAACGAAGTAACGCAAGTGTCGCAATTCCAAGTTAGTCTCCTGTCAAATTAGTCGCCCTGTCCGGTTCGGACCCGAACAGCATAGGGCTCGGCCGACGGTATATCTCCCGAACAAGCCATTCTTGCAAGCACTATTGTCGCTGCTTCAAAGGCTTTGCAAGCCACGGCGATTTTCATTGCTGCACCGCAGCAATTGAAGCTCTCGTAAACCCTAAGTATCTGTAAAGCCGCATCAATATTGGGCTTCAGACTTAAGCCCTATACATACCAAGGTTTTAAAGCGGACTTATCGGGTTTGCCGATCACCCGATCTAAAGCAAGTATTGGTCGAACTCATTTCAAGCTTCTACATTTTGCCGTTGACGACAAAAACCTGTTTCGCAAAAGCACGCATTGCAATAGCGAGGAGCAAGCGATGGGAATCAACCCTGAAAAAATCGAAGCCTTGGTCGATGCACGTAATGGACGCGTTACCCCTTCCATTTACACCGACCCGGATATTTATGAGCTGGAGCTGGAGCGCATCTTTGGCCGCACCTGGCTGTTCTTGTGTCACACCAGCCAGATTCCCAAAGCGGGAGACTTCTTCAATACCTATATGGGCGAGGACCCGATTATCGTTGTCCGTCAAAAAGACGGCTCGATCAAGGCCTTCCTGAACCAATGCCGACACCGCTCGATGCGCGTGTCCTATGCCGACTCGGGCAACACCAAAGCCTTTACCTGTCCCTACCACGGCTGGAGCTATGGCACGAACGGCGATCTGGTGGACGTACCGCTGGAACCACGCGCCTATCCGCAAGGCTTGTGCAAGGAAAAGTGGGGTCTGCAAGAAGTGACCCGCGTCAAAGTATACAAGGGTCTGGTCTTTGGCAACTGGGATGCAAGCGCCCCTGATCTGGAAGAATACATGGGCGATATCGCCTGGTATCTGGACGGTGTATTGGACCGCCGTGAAGGCGGGACTGAAATCATTGGTGGTGTTCAGAAGTGGACCATCGAATGCAACTGGAAATTCCCCGCCGAGCAATTCGCGTCCGACCAATACCATGCGCTGTTCTCACACGCTTCTGCCGTGCAGGTGCTGGGCCAGAAACCCGGTGATGATGACAAGGCGCTGGGTGCCGGGCAAACCGCGCGTCCTGTCTGGGAAACTGCCAAGGACGCCGTCCAGTATGGTCAACGCGGCCATGGCAGTGGTTTCTTTTTTACCGAACAACCCGATGCCAACGTGTGGGTAGACGGTGAGGTCTCGCAATACTTTCGCGACACGTACGCCGAAGCCCACGAGCGCCTGGGCGAAGTACGTGCCCTGCGTCTGGCCGGCCACAACAATATGTTCCCCACACTGAGCTGGCTGAACGGCACGGCAACGCTGCGCGTCTGGCATCCACGCGGCCCGAACCAGGTGGAAGTCTGGGCGTTTTGTATTGCCGATGCTGCCGCTCCCGACGATGTAAAGGCCGCCTTTGAACGCAGCGCCACCCGCGCTTTTGGTCCCGCCGGTTTCCTGGAGCAGGACGACTCCGAAAACTGGGCTGAGATCCAGAAAATCCTGCGCGGCAAACGCGCCCGTGGCACTCAACTGTGCATGGAAATGGGCTTGGGCAACGAAGGTCTGCGCAGCGACGGTGTACCAGGCGTCACCAACTACATCTTCTCCGAAACAGCCGCTCGCGGTCTGTACAAGTACTGGGCCGACCTGATGGTGTCCGAGACCTGGGATGAAGTGCTGGAGCGCAGCCGCGTCTACGAAGAGGAGTTGGTGAAATGAGCACCGTCATTGAAGAACCGACCCAAACAGCCATCGTCGACATGCAACTGCATCATGAAATTGCCGACTTCCTGTACATGGAAGCCGAACTGCTGGACGACTGGCAATTTCGCGACTGGCTGGACCTGCTGTCCGAGGATGTGCACTACCACATGCGCAGCACCACCAATGCGCAAACCCGCGACCGTCGCCGCAGCGTGCAGCCGCCCACCACCTGGATCTTTAACGACAACAAGTTCCAGCTAGAGCGTCGCGTCGCCCGCCTGGAAACCGGTATGGCCTGGGCGGAGGAACCCCCTTCGCGCACCCGCCACTTTGTCAGCAACCTGCGTATTCGCCCCACTGCCGACGGCCAGGGTTACGAAATCCGTAGCAACTACATCCTGTACCGCGCCCAGAAAGAAAAGGACGAGACCTGGTACGCCGGCAAACGCCTGGATTATGTACGCCGTGCAGACAATCGCTTTGGTTGGGAGCTGTATGAACGCGAGATCGTTCTGGATCAAGTGGTCATTACCTCCCACAACCTGAGCGTCTTGTTCTGACCCTGCTCACTTTCCGATGTTGATTGATATGACACGCATTACCGCATGTGAAACCGGTGCCCTGGCCGATGGCGAGGCACTGAAGATAGACACCCCCGACCGCCAGATTGCCCTGTTCAATATTGATGGCACCTTCTATGCGACTGACGACCGTTGCACACATGGCAACGCGTCCATGTCCGAAGGCTATGTCGAGGACGACGGCACCGTGGAGTGCCCGCTGCACGCGGCCCGTTTCTGTCTGAAAACGGGTGCAGCCCTGTGCCAACCCGCCACCGAGGCGCTACGCACCTATCCGGTGATCATCAGCGAAGGCATGGTCTATATCGATCTGGAGGCCCAGGCATGAACGGCTGGCTACAAAACGAAGTCGCTTTGATTACTGGCGGCGGCTCAGGCCTGGGCCTGGCATTGGTGGAACGCTTTCTCAAGGAAGGCGCATCCGTGGCGGTACTGGAACGCTCGGCAGAAAAATGTGCCGATCTGGAACAGAAATTCGACGGCAAAGTGCTGGCCATCCAGGGCGATGTGTGCAGTGCGGCGGACAACCAGAAAGTCGTGGATGCCACGGTTGCTCGCTTCGGTAAGCTGGACTGCTTTATTGGGAACGCCGCGGTCTGGGACCACGGTGCACGGCTGATCAACACCAGCATGGAGCAATTGGACACGGGCTTTGACGAGCTGTTTGCCATCAACGTCAAAGGCTATCTGCTCGGTGCCAAGGCAGCCGCGGCTGAACTGGTCAAATCCTGCGGCAGCATGATTTTCACGCTAAGCAATTCAGCCTTTTACGCCGAAGGCGGTGGCCCGCTCTATACCGCCAGCAAACATGCGGCGGTCGGTCTGATCCGCGAACTGGCGTTTGAACTGGCCCCTAAAGTGCGTGTCAACGGCGTGGGGCCTTGCGGCATGAAAACCGATCTGCGAGGCCCGCAAGCTTTGGGGCAGCAAGATACGCGCATCATGGATTCGCGCTCGCCCGATGCCATCAAAGCAATCCTGCCCCTGCAATTCTTTCCCGAACCTGAAGAATTTACCGGCCCCTTTGTGCTGCTGGCCTCGCGCCAGAACAACCAGACTCTGACCGGCGTCATGATCAATGCCGACGCAGGTCTGGGAGTACGCGGCATACGCAATGTGGCCGGTGGACTGGAGCTGTGATGCAGACACCTCATATTGTGATTATTGGTGGGGGACAAGCTGGTGCCACAGCCGCCGCTGAACTGCGCCGTCGTGAGTTTACCGGACAGATCACCCTGGTCGGTGAGGAGCCCCACCTGCCTTACGAACGCCCGCCCCTGTCCAAAGATGCCTTGTTGGATCCGGACAATGTGCAACTCGGTGTGCATCCGCAGAGCTTTTACACCGAGCAAAACATCACCCTGAAACTGGGTGTCCGTGCCGATTCAATTGATGCTCAACAAAACTGCGTCACCCTGTCCAATGGCGAAACCCTGAACTATGACAGCTTGCTGCTGGCTACGGGCGCACAAGCGCGACGCCTGCCCGAGCTGGACGCCCTGGGTTCGGTATCGCATGTTTTGCGTACGCTGGACGACGCCAACCGCATCCGTGCCCAGCTCAAGCCTGGCAGCCATGTCTTGCTGGTAGGCGCTGGCGTCATTGGTTTGGAGCTGGCCTCCAGCCTGATCGCTTTGGGTGCCAGTGTAGAGCTGATCGACCCGGCCGCCCGGGTCATGTCGCGCAACGCGCCGGAAATCCTCAGCCAGTATCTGCAAACCGTGCATGAAGCGCGCGGCGTGCGCTTTCACCTGGGCACCCAGGTCAGCAAGGCCCACCTCGACCCAGAACAGAAAGTCGTGCTGACGCTGGACAATGGCCAGGAATTGCAAGGTGATCTGCTGATTTACGGTGTCGGAGTGACCATTGATACCCGCTTGGCCGACAGCGCCGGACTGCACACCGAACAGGGTGCGATTGTAATTGATGAGCACGGCCGCAGTTCCCAGCCTGCTATTTATGCCGCTGGCGACACCACCGTGCAAATTGGTCTGGATGGCCGCTGGCAACGACAGGAAACCTGGGAGAACGCCAACCGTCAGGCCTGCATGGCAGTTTGCCACATGCTGAATCAGGAACCTGTCCAAGCCTGCCCGGCTTGGTTCTGGACAGACCAATGCGATATGAACATCCAGTTTGCCGGGGAGTTGGCCGCTGCCCATTGGATCCTGCGCGGCAATCTGGACACGCCCCCTTTCGTCCTGATTGGTCTGGACCCCGAAGGGGCCATCTGTGGAGCCATCACCGTCAATCAAGGCCGCGACATGCGCCCGCTTAAAGAGCTGATCGAACACCGGGCTGTTCTGCCGCTGGAGGTCTGGAGCGACACAACCCAGAACCTGCGCAATCTGGCCAAACAAGTCGCCCAGGCAACAAACAGCCCAGCCGCAATCGCTGCAGAGGCAGGCGAAACAACGGCCCCCTTACACCCATAATCAGAGTCAGGAGACTGGCATGCAGGCACACCTTGAGTGTCTTTCACACACGCCTTTGCTGGGTCACCACGACCCGGCTCAAGCCGTTCTGGACGAAGTTTTTGCGGTACAGAAAGCCGCCCGTGAACGTGTCGCGGCGTTCAAACCTGATCTGATCGTGCTGTTCACTCCCGATCATTTCAACGGTTTTTTCTACAATGTCATGCCCAGCTTTTGCATCGGCACTGGCGCCCATGCCATTGGCGATTTTGACAGCCTGGCCGGACGCCTGGATGTGCCTTTCGAGCTGGCCACACAATGCGCCACCCATGTAATCAATAGCGGCGTGGATGTGGCCATTTCGCACGATATGCAGCTCGATCATGGTGCCGCCTACCCACTGGAACATATGGTGGGCAGTCTGGACCAATACCCGGTCATCCCGGTATTTATCAACTCGGTAGCGGCCCCTTTGCCAACCTTCAAGCGCGCCCGCTTGCTGGGCGAGGCCATCGGGCAATGGGCCCGCTCCACCGGCAAGCGCGTGCTGTGGATCGGTTCGGGCGGCTTGTCGCATCAACCTCCCGTACCCGTCTACGCCGAAGCCCCCGATGCCGTGCGTCGCTCGCTGGACGGCGAAGGCTACACGCTCTCGCCCGAGGCGCGTGCTGCCCGTACACAACGCACCATTGATGCTGGCAAAGCCTTTACCCAGGACCCTTCTGTTCTGCATCCCCTCAACCCCGAATGGGACCAGAACTTTCTGGATCTGCTCCAAACACAAGGCTACCAACAGCTCGATGAAGTGGCGAATGACGACGTCTCGGCACTGGCCGGGCGTAGTGCCCACGAGGTCAAGACCTGGGTGGCCGCTTTTGCCGGACTGTCAGCCTATGGCCCTTACGACGCGGGGCATCGCTATTACCGCGAAATTCCCGAGTGGATTGCCGGCTTTGGCGGCTTGTCCGCCCATCCGCGCAAGAACTGAAATCCACCACAACAAAACCTCAGGAGATTGTCATGAGTCTGAATGAATCTGATTACAGCCGTTTCGCGACCGTGGTCGAGGAAGGCAAAGAACTGCGCATCCATTACAACGATTTGGGTCAAGGCGAACAGACGGTCGTCATGTTGCACGGCTCGGGTCCCGGCGCCACCGGCTGGGCCAATTTCAACCGCAATATTGAACCGCTCACACAAGCTGGCTACCGCGTCTTGCTGATCGATTGCCCCGGCTGGGGCAAGAGCGACTCCATCGTCAACAGCGGTTCGCGCTCGGATTTGAATGCCCGTGTTGTCAAAAGCATCATCGACCAGTTGGGCATAGACAAAATCCACATGCTGGGTAACTCCATGGGCGGTCATAGCTCGGTGGCCTTTGCCCTGACCTGGCCTGAACGTGTGGCCAAGCTGGTTCTGATGGGTGGCGGCACGGGCGGCATGAGCCTGTTTACGCCTATGCCCAGCGAAGGCATCAAACTGCTTAACGGCCTGTACCGCGAGCCTACGCTGGAAAACCTGAAACGCTTTAACAATGTGTTCGTGTTCGACGCCAGTGTGCTGACCGACGAGCTGCTGCAAGCCCGTCTGAACAATATGCTCAGCCGCAAGGATCACCTGGAAAACTTCCTGAAATCGCTGGAAGCCAATCCACGTCAGTTCCCGGATTTCAGCCCGCGCCTGCCCAGCATCGCCGCTCCTACCTTGATCATCTGGGGCCGTCAGGACCGCGTCGTGCCTTTCGATACCGGGCTGCGCCTGCTGGCTGGCATTCCCAACTCCGAACTGCATGTCTACAACCAGTGCGGTCACTGGGCACAGTGGGAACATGCCGAGAAATTCAACCAGTTGGTTCTGGATTTCCTGGAGCGTTGAGATGAGCGAAACATCCAGCGATCTGCTCGACACCCTGGCCAGCCGTTTGCGACAGGCCGAGAACAGCAGTCAGTCCATCGATCCGATTCGCAGCCTGATTGGTGAAGACAATGCCGAGGCGGCCTACACCATCCAGCGCATCAATATTGCCCGAGGTCTTGCCCAGGGCCGTCGCCTGACGGGCCGAAAGATTGGCCTGACCAACCCCAAGGTCCAGCAGCAACTGGGCGTGTCGCAACCCGACTTTGGCGCCCTGTTTGCCGACATGGCCTATGGCGATGGCGAAACCGTTCCTGTCGAGCGCATCCTGCAACCGAAGATCGAGGCTGAAATTGCCCTGGTGCTGGAGCGCGACCTGCCCCATGCCGACACCAGCTTTGGTGATATCGCCGCTGCCGTAGGCTGGGTCATGCCCTCGCTGGAAATCGTGGGCAGCCGCATTGCCAACTGGGATATCCGCTTTGTGGATACCGTGGCCGACAACGCCTCCAGCGGCCTGTACGTGCTGGGCGGCCCCGCCCGTCGCCTGGACGGTCTGGACCTGCGCAATGCCCGCATGAGCCTGCATCGCAATGGGGAACTGGCCTCCAGTGGCAGCGGTGCCGAATGCCTGGGCCACCCTTTTAATGCCGCCGCCTGGCTAGCCCGCACCATGGCCAAACTGGGCGAACCGCTACGGGCCGGCGATCTGATTCTGACCGGCGCATTAGGCCCGATGGCACCCGTTGCTGCCGGCGATCACTTTGAAGCCGTGATCGAGGGCATAGGCTCGGTATCCGTCACCTTCAGCGCAGGCTAAGTCCTCTTTGTACGGAGTAACACACATGACAAACCCCAACGGCATTGCCGTCGCCATCATAGGCTCGGGCAATATCGGCACCGACCTGATGATCAAGGTGATGCGCCAAAGCAAACACCTGAAAATGGGCGCGATGGTCGGGATCGACCCGGCCTCCGATGGTCTGGCCCGTGCGGCCCGCCTGGGCGTGCCCACCACCCATGAAGGACTGGATGGGCTGTTGAAGCTGCCCAATTTCAAAGACATTCGCATTGTGTTTGATGCGACCAGCGCCGGTGCCCACGCCCGTCACAATGCCGTCCTGCAAGAGCACGGCATTCAGGTCATTGACCTGACACCGGCGGCGATTGGCCCCTACACCATCCCGGTCGTTAACCTGGACGACAATCTGGACGCGCCCAACATCAATATGGTGACCTGTGGCGGACAAGCCACCGTCCCCATCATTGCGGCGGTCTCGCAGATTAGCCCCGTGCACTATGCCGAGATCATTGCCTCGATCTCGTCCAAATCCGCCGGTCCGGGCACCCGCGCCAATATTGACGAATTTACTGAGACCACCAGCAAAGCCATGCAAGTGGTGGGCGGTGCCACCGTGGGCAAAGCCATCATTGTGCTCAACCCGGCCGAGCCGCCTTTGCTGATGCGCGACACCGTCTACACCCTCAGCGATCCGGGCAAGGAAGCCGAAATCGAGCAGTCCATCCAGCGCATGGCCGACAAGGTGCAGGCTTACGTGCCCGGCTATCGCCTCAAGCAAAAAGTGCAATTCGATGTCATCCCCGAGGACAAGCCCATCAATGTGCCTGGTCTGGGATGGCGTTCCGGCCTGAAAACCTCGGTGTTTATCGAAGTCGAGGGCGCGGCCCACTATCTGCCCGCCTATGCCGGCAATCTGGACATCATGACCAGTGCGGCATTGGCCTGCGCCGAGCGTCTGGCCCAAACCCGCCTGCTGACGCAAACCGCATGACACGCAAGGACATCACAATGGCACACGATCCCAACAAGAAGCTCTATATCTCCGATGTGACCCTGCGCGACGGCAGCCACGCGGTGCGTCATCAATACAGCGTGCAAAACGCCATGGATATTGCCCGTGCCCTGGACCAGGCCAAGGTCGATTCCATTGAAGTGGCCCATGGCGATGGTTTGTGCGGCTCCAGCTTTAACTACGGTTTTGGCGCGCACACCGACCTGGAATGGATTGAAGCGGTGGCCTCGGTCGTCACGCACGCCAAAATCGCCACCTTGCTACTGCCCGGCATTGGCACCATCCACGATCTGAAGGCCGCCTACGACGCCGGTGCCCGTACTGTGCGCGTGGCCACGCACTGTACCGAGGCCGACGTCAGCAAACAGTACATCGAATATGCTCGCAATCTGGGTATGGATACGGTGGGCTTTCTAATGATGAGCCACATGACGACCCCACAACACTTGGCCGAACAAGCCAAGCTGATGGAAAGCTACGGGGCGACCTGCTGCTATGTGGTCGATTCAGGCGGTGCCTTGAACATGAATGATGTGCGTGACCGTTTCCGCGCCTTCAAGGATGTGCTCAAGTCCGAAACCGAAACCGGCATTCACGCCCACCACAACCTGTCCCTGGGTGTGGCCAACAGCATTGTGGCCGTGGAAGAAGGCTGCGACCGTATCGATGCCAGCCTGGCGGGCATGGGTGCAGGAGCCGGTAATGCGCCCTTGGAAGTGTTTATTGCTGCCGCTGCACGCATGGGCTGGAACCATGGCACGGATCTATACACCTTGATGGATGCAGCGGACGACATTGTGCGCCCCTTGCAGGATCGCCCCGTACGCGTAGACCGCGAAACCCTGGCCCTGGGCTATGCAGGCGTCTATAGCAGCTTCTTGCGTCACAGCGAAGTAGCCGCCCAGAAATATGGCCTGAAAACCGTGGACATTCTGGTCGAACTGGGCAAACGCCGCATGGTGGGTGGCCAGGAAGACATGATTGTGGACGTGGCTCTGGACTTGCTGCAACGACAAGGCACCACCGCCTGATTTCAAAAAAACGAAAAAGCTCTACCCCGACTCACCGCCACTTTCACGCGTGGTGTGTCGGATTTCTGCACCCTGAATTCGGGGCGGGCAGGTGGCAGAAGCAAGAAAAAAAACGTCCCGGTCAACCGAGGAGACATTTCAATGACACAAACCCACGGCCGCAAGCACGCGGTTCTTACCGTGGCGATCTGCTTTCTGATCGCTGTTATCGAAGGCATGGACATTCAGGCAGCCGGTATTGCCGTTAAAGGCGTGGCGGCAGAGTTTGGACTGGATAAAACCTATCAGGGCTATTTTCTAAGCGCAGGCATTCTAGGGCTGCTGCCCGGTTCGCTGATGGGCGGACGCTGGGCCGATAAATACGGTCGCAAAGCCGTGTTGATTGCCTCGGTCGCCATCTTTGCCCTGTTTACCTTGTTCACCGCCTGGGTCAACAGTCTGGCTATTCTGTTGTTGGTGCGCTTTCTGGCCGGTGCTGGTCTGGGCGCCGCCATGCCCAACCTGATCACCTTGGCGGCCGAGTCCGTCAAGCCCGAACACCGTGCCCGCGCCGTGGGCATGATGTATGCAGGCATGCCGGTGGGCGCAGCCATCCTGTCACTGGTGGCCGCCTCCAATTTTGGGGAAAACTGGAAAAACATTTTCTATCTGGGTGGCCTGCTTCCCCTACTGGTTATCCCTGTCATGGTATGGTTCCTGCCCGAGTCACGCGAATTCTTGCATGCACGCCAGAGTCGAACCATCGTGCAGGGACGCTTCCAGGACTTGTTCAGCAATGGTCTTGCCACCCGTACCTTGCTGTTGTGGGTCAGCTATTTCTTCACATTGATGGTGGTGTATCTGATGCTGAGCTGGTTACCCTCCCTGTTCCAGGAGCTTGGTTTTAGTCGTAAACAAGGCAGCACCGCCCAGTTCTGGTTCATGGTCAGTGCGACTGGGGGCACCGTCTTGCTGGGTTATCTGACCGATCGCTGGAAAAAGGCGTTGGTCATTGCGCTGATGTACGGCGGTATTCTGGCCGGCTTATTAAGTCTGAACGCGGCAGCCGGTCTGGAGCAGATGTATTGGGCCGCTGCACTGACTGGTGCGTTTGTCATCGGTTGCCAAGGTGTGCTGTATGCCTTTGGCGGCATTGTCTACCCCACCTCCGTGCGTGCCACTGGAGTCGGTACCGCCGCAGCCGTTGGCCGCATTGGTGCGACGCTGGGCCCCACCCTTGCAGGCATGTTGCTTAGTCAGGGTTATGGTGCGGCTGGTGTGATCAGTTCAGCGATTCCCTGCATTATTGTCTCTGCATTGTGCATGCTGCTGGTGGTGCGTCAGATCCGTCAGGAGCAGGCACAGGCATCCGTCGCCTCCGCCTTGCCTGCAGCGGGGAAAGCCTAGTAACAACGCGGACTGCAGACCAACACCAAGCTGTAGTCCGCACTGCCCCCTTCCATGAGCAGCCCTTGTGCCAAGACTGCAGCCGACCAAGAGAAGGCACTCCAGACTTATCGGTGGCCATCCCTGATAAGAATGCAAACAAGAATAAAGCATGACGGGATACAATGGCCGGCTGCTACGTTGACAGCATTTTTTACGGCCTGGCCTAACCCTTCAGCGGGAAACAAGAACAAGGCGCCTGGCCCAGCACGGAAACACGAGTGATGGATACAGTCATACTTCTTCTGATCGCCGCTATTGCCCTTCATTTTGTACGGGCACGCTATCAACGCGGGCGCATTATCTTGCTGGGCCACCATCTAAGCGGCTTTCAGCTGGAGCGTCACATGGAAACGCTCACAGACGGCTATACCCGCGCGATTGGCGAACAGGACCCCTCACGCCAACAGCAAGTTCTGGACATGTTTGCCCAGACCGAAAACGCCGTGGCTACCCAGATTCAATCCTTGGCCGACTTGCTACAAAAAGAACCGGCTGACAACACCCGTGTGGGCATGTTGCCTTTTTGCGTGCCTTACGCGGAACGAATCATCCCGTCCATGACGCGCGACTTTCGTCAGCTTTTGCAAATTCATGCCGCCGGTTTACGTCACGTCGTCGACAATCCTGAACAACTGGCCCCCAAAAGCCGGGCCTTTCATTTGTCCGCCGAGCTGTATCTGTTTCAACATAGTTGCCACTGGTTCTGCAAGTCCCGCACCGTCGCCGATGCACGCTTGATGGCACGCCATAAAGTCACGCATCAAAAAGTGCTGGAGTCTGTCTCTGCCCAGACTCGCAACGCTTACTTACGCTGGCAACAAGGCACGGACAAGAAATAAAAAACGGAACCTATTGGCTCCGTTTTTTGCGTCCTGTTAATCAGGGATACACAATCACAAAGGTTGCTGCCGCCTCCAGAGGCCCCGGTTTGATGTCTGCTTCAGTTTTATTCGGAAGGCGTACATACTGGGCGGTAAAACCAGTGGAAAGCGTCGCCCCGTCTGTCGTTGCCGGTCCCACGGAAGGCGCATAACGCGGCGGCACCCAAGAGCCTGAAGGGGGTGGCCCAAACGGCACGGGATCATACTCACCACGATGAAACAGACGGATACCCACTGCCGGGTTACTCGTCAACAAATAGTCTTTAGTCGTTGCCATATCCCGGGTGTCAGTGAAGTAAAAACTCAACTTGGTGTCTTTCGTACAGCCTGTTCCCTCAATGAGAAAGTAGTTCTGCCCTGCCTCTCCAGAGGGTCGAAGGGTACTGGTCGGCGGAATCTGACCAGGATCAACTGGTCCCAGGGCAACGCTTTGCGTCAAGGTACTGGTCGAGAACTTGCAACTTGGCAAGGCAGGTTTGGGTAATTCGGGAACTTGCACGGTGCCGGTCAACGCCGCCATGGGGTCTAGATAGCCATCAAGACAGAGCTGAGGGATGTTTGTACCCTTTTGATTGGATGTCAGCACTCGAACTTTATTTACCTCAGTAAAGGTCAACTTGCCACCCTTGTATACCGTTTCATCAATCACGACCAGTTCAAAGCTATAAAACTGGGTCAGTGTGTAATTAACCGCGGTCCGCGCCTGAAGCATGGATGTCCACTGAGTACTGGAAATAATGGTTCCTGCTGGCGCACCCGGGCCTGTTGGTGTCAAACCAACAGTCGAGGAGTACCCCGACCAGCGCACAATCAAACCCAGTCCAGGCATACCGCTCAAGGGGACAGCCCTATAAGGATTACTCACTAACTGCCCGTTAGCATCAACCCTAATCGTTTCCCCATGGGCAATGGGTACGTAGTACTGGGCGTAAGCGGACGTGCGCCCCACAATATCGCCATTCTTAAAGACACTGCCACTCGGAGCCATGCTCCAGCTTGTACTGGGTGTCAGGTCACGGGATCTGAAACAGCTCGCCGACTGAGCTTGAACCTGACTTGCCCCGATCAGCAGAACAACAGGCAGCACCAGCGCGCTGCTGCCCCCCAACCGCCGGCCTGACAAACCCTGCCGCTTGAATAGAAGGTTCCACATATCACGCTCCTCATTCATCAAAATTCATTTTTGGGCCCTATATGGCCCCTTTGAAGATGGAATTTTAGAAGCGCAACTTCTTTAATTATTTAAGATTATTCCGAGAGTAATTTTTAAGCTTCATTAAAAATACGAATTTAACCAAACCCAATCGTCAAAAATCGCAAAGCCAGCAAACAAGCCGCTTGACAGAGAAGCTAATTAAAAAATAAATCCTCTCAATTCACAAAACCTCATTTTAAGAATAGTCCTAAATCTTTTCCCCAATTGATTTCCTAAACTTCAATTGTGCCCAAACAGAGCACATACCTGGGAACCTTAGAGCGCCCCAAGGCGTACAACAAGGTTGCTTCGTTTGTCCAACAATCGGAAGTCAAATCAATCATGAAAAAGATCCTTTTCGGCCTCACCATCCTTTCCGCTTTCGCTGCAGCCGGTGCTCAGGCTGAACCCACCATTGGTGCCCGCGGCAACATCAGCTTTATCGGCAGCATCAACGCTGACAGTTGCACTGTGCGTTCCCCTGGTGCATCCAGCTCCGGTGCCAACATGCTGGTCGACATGGGCCCGGTCTCGGCCAAGACGCTGGGCACCGAAGCCCAGCCAGCGACCTCTGCGGGTGGCATCACAGCCTTCTCCAAGAACATCGACATGCAAATCGAATGTGCCACCGGCACTAAAGTTGAGTTGAAGCTGGCTCCTACCGCTACCTCCGGCAAGGGTATTGCGGTCACTGGCGGCGCCCAGAACGTGCAGATCATGCTGGTCAGCGACCAGAATATTCTGGACTTCAGCAGTGGCTCGACCACACTGGACGCTCCTTACGTTGACGGCGCCATCA
Source organism: Alcaligenes faecalis (assembly GCF_041521385.1). Classification (NCBI taxonomy): domain Bacteria; kingdom Pseudomonadati; phylum Pseudomonadota; class Betaproteobacteria; order Burkholderiales; family Alcaligenaceae; genus Alcaligenes; species Alcaligenes faecalis. The sequence goes on from NZ_CP168006.1 coordinate 857,840, forward strand.
ATATCCCTCTGACCGCCTACTACACCCGTAAGGCCGGTGCTGAAGTGGCTGATGTAGTCGGTGGCCAAGCCAACGCTACCGTTGCCTACGAGCTGTCTTACGAATAAGACCGCCTAAGCCTCTCGCGAAGGGGATCCCCTTCGCCAGCCTCACCCCTCAAGGAGAATGAACCATGTCCGTCTTAACCTTCAAGAAACTGGCTTTCGGGTGTCTCAGCCTTGGCGCTGCGCTGTTGAGCAGCCAGGCACACGCCTCGATCTCCTTGAGCGGTACTCGTTTGATCCTGCCCGAGAAACAACAAGAAGCCTCCATCGTGGTTCGCAACGACAATTCGCCCATCCTGGTTCAATCCTGGCTGGAAACGAATACCGATCACGATCACGCTGAACTGCCTTTTGCCATAACCCCGGCCTTGGTCAAAGTTGCGCCAAACGGTCAACAGGTGATGCGCGTGCTCTATGCCGGTGGTGATCAAGGCCTGCCCCGCGACCGCGAAACCGTGCTTTGGCTGAACATCCAGGAGATCCCTCAACAAGGGCCCGGTGAGAACCAGCTACAGATTGCCATTCGCCAACGCATCAAATTATTTTTCCGTCCTGACGGGCTGCCTGGTTCGGCAGAACAGGCCCCTACCCAGTTGCAGTGGTCTGTGGTGAGCAGTCAAGGCAAACCCATGCTGGAGATTCACAATCCCAGCGCCTACCACGTGTCCATGTCCACCCTGCGCAGCGCCAAGGGCCAGGAAATGGAAGACCCCGGCATGATTGCCCCCGGCCAGACTCGTCTGCTGCCACTGGGCCGCTCGGGTACCCAGGACACCTTGCAATTTCGCGCTATCAGCGACTACGGCAGTGCCGACCCATATGAAGTGCGCCTGAACGGCCAGACCAAAGTTCAGGGTCGTGCCTTGAGCACCGACACACCATAAGACAGCGGCGCCGCGCGCCGCCTCCCCCCGCCTCACGTCTGACCCTTTCGGCTACTGGCATCTGGCCAGTAGCAGGAGCCCTTGCACGTTTTCAAATCGTCAATCACGCCCCCTGGGTGCAGAGTCATGTTCACAAAAAACCATCTGTTCTGCCAACGCATGCGCCCCATCAGCCGCCAGCCACTGGCCGCCTTGCGACTTGCCTTGCTGCCTAGCATGGTGATTGCGGCTTGCTCCGCTCAGGCCCAAACAAACACAATTACCATCCCCGCCCCCGAAGAGAAGCAGGTCGAGGCTGTTCAAGTGGCCGCCCTGGATGCGTCTGAAACCATGGGTTTCAACATAGCCTTTCTGCAAGGCAACGCCTCCACTGCGGACCTGCGCACCCTGCTCTCGAACAGCAATGTGTCCGAAGGCGTGCAACGCGTGGACTTGTATGTGAACCAGCAGCGCACCGGACGACGCGACATCACCTTCAAGCGCAACCCACGCACCGACGAGAACGAGCCCTGCTTCAATCAGGAAATGCTTGATCAGGTCGGGATTGACATGAGCAAGCTGCCCGCCCCGGTATCGGCGCAAGCCACTTGTCTGCGCCTGCCCGAGATCGTGCCTGACGCCACAGTGGTGTATGAAAGCGCCCAGCTGCGTTTGATGCTGAGCATTCCACAAATCTATCTAAACCCCAGCAAACGCGGCTATGTAGACCCCTCACTGTGGGACTCAGGCCAGACCGCAGCCTTTGTAAATTATGGCGTCAATGTGCGCCGTGACCAGAGCAAGGGCATGTCCGCCACCAATAACATCAGCGCAGACCTGCGCATGGGCGTGAACATTGGCTCCTGGCGTATCCGCAACAACTCCTACTACAACTCGGGCACCCACCGTTCCAGCACCTTTACCAGCCAGAACACCTATGCCCAGCGCGACATCGTCTCCCTGAAAAGTCAGTTGGTAGCCGGTCAAACCTATACTCGTTCGCCACTTTTTGACAGTGTGCGCTTTCTGGGTGTGCAAATGTTGTCCGATGACGCCATGCGCCCGGACAGCGAGCAAGGCTATGCACCTGTCATCCGTGGCACAGCCGAGAGCAATGCCACCGTGGAAGTGCGCCAGAACGGCTATGTGATCTACACCACCAACGTGGCACCCGGCCCTTTTGCGATCAGTGATCTGTCTCCTTCGGGCTCGAATGGCGATCTGGAAATCACCATTATCGAAGCCGATGGCTCGCGCCGCATCTTGCGCCAGGCTTTTTCCGCTCCCCCCTTGATGGTGCGCGAAGGCCGCCTGAGCTATGACATGGCCGCCGGTCAGGTACGCCTGAACGACGATATGCAGGAGCGCCCCCACTTTGTCAGCGGCTCCATGCTGTATGGCGTCAGCACCAACACCACCCTGGCCGCGGGTGTACAGGTCTCCAAGGATTTCAACGCCTATTCTTTGGGTGTAGGCATGAATACCCAACTGGGCGCAGTCTCGCTGGATGCAACTCGCTCCACCAGCCGCATCCAGGGGCAGCAATCCCAGGGCACCAGCATGAACATGCGATACAGCAAGTTCATCGAAGCCACGGGCTCGAATGTGTCCATCAATATGCGTCACGACCTGAGCCGTGGCTATCGCACCCTGGCCGACCACATCAACGCCAGCCAAGCCCCTTCGCACCTGCGTCTGGAGACTCAGCGCGACTCGCGGCAGCGTATTGATGCCAACATCAGCCAGCCCGTGGGTGGCGGCAATATGTACCTGAACGCCTCCTACAACAAGAACTGGGACAACCAATCTTCCAACAGCTTGTCGGTGGGCTATAGCAACCATATCGGCAAGGTGAACTACAACCTGTCCTACACCCGTACCCGCAACCTGCAATCCTCGTTCGGTCCTTCGCGTTCGCATGACAACGCCATCATGCTGACCCTGAGCATTCCTCTGGGTAGCGGCCCGAACGCGCCACAAAGCTTTACTACCGTCAACCACGACAATACCGGCAATGCAGTCCAGGCCGGTGCCAGCGGCCTGCTGCCTACCAAACGCGAAATCAGCTATGCCGTTGCCGGTGGCCGCACGGCCTCCGGAGAAAGCACGGCATCGGTCAACATCGGCACCACCACCTCCTTTGCCCGTATGAATGCTGGCTATTCCTACGGCAATCGACACAACTCCGGCAACTTCTCGGCCAATGGCTCCTTTGTGGCGCACAGTGGCGGCGTCAACCTGGGGCAGGCTCTGGGCGAGACCATCATGCTGGCCAAGGTGGAACCGCCTGTTGCGGGCGTTGGCGTGTCCAGCCACGCCGGGGTCAAGACCGGCTCGAACGGCTACGCCATCATCCCCAATGCAACCCCCTACCGCAGCAACCACGTCAGCCTGGATACACGTAACGCTCCGAAAAACGCCGAGTTCAACAACGCGGTGCAGCAAATCGTGCCTACCCGTGGCGCTGTTGCTCTGGCTACCTTCAAGGCCGAAGTCGGCTACCGCGTGCAGTTTGAACTGCGCGACGAACAAGGTACGTCCCTGCCCTTTGGTGCCATGGTTCGCGATGCCTCCGGCCAGCAACTGGGCATGACCGACCCGCGTGGCCGCATTCTGACCATGGTGTCACCCGAACAAATGCGCGGCCATCTGGATATCAGCCGTGACGGCCAGTTGTGCCGCGCTCGCTACGAGTTGTCCGAAAGTGCAGAAAGCCTGAACTATCAGTTGGTCCGCCTGAACTGCATCAAGCGTGACCCCGACCCCATGCTGCCAGACAACCTTGCTCAACAAGGCACGGCACAAGACGCCGCGGTATGAGAACCGCACAGCTAAGCGGCGGTCCGATGCGTGAAAACCTGCCTGCCATGCAGGTTCCACGCTTTCCCAGCGTCTTGCTGGGCGCCTTGTCCCTGATCCTGATTTTATGTGCCTCACTGGGCACCGGGGCTTACTTATACGCATCGGCCACACACCTGATTTCCGAATATCGCCGGCAGCTCAATAGCGCCGCGGACCACACGCAACTATTCTTTGACCAACGTGAAGTGCTGTTGCGTGCCGTCGCAGCCAGCGCCATTGCCTCGGATACAATGTCGTTTGCCCCGCAGCAAGGCAATCTGGAAGCCATAGACTCCCCCGACAAGGGCTCTGCCAATCACTACACCTTGCTATTGACGCGTCGTCATTGGAACGCCATCCATCGCACCGGCACCCTACGGTACACCGACCCGAATCTCGCCCAGGATTTCCGCCTGGAGCGGGAGGGGCGGCACCTGTCTTGGCAAGCACAAGAAAATGCACTGGCCATGCGCCTGATCACCATCAATCAAGAGCCTCATGCCCGACACATTCCGGTTGTCTGGCTGCATCAAGACGATGACTCTGCGTCACGGCTGGTAGCCTACACCCCTATCGACAGGGACAAGCGCCAAGGCGCCTGGCTGGGACTGGAGCTAAAGGACATAGACCGTGCCTTGACCCTGACACCACCACCGCCCAGCACCGAATACATCCTGTTCGATATACGGGGGCAAGCGGTATTGTTCAGCAGTGCTCCGCCCGACGCATCCGAGCTGCGTTGGGTACAACAAGACTATTTTGGTTTTGATGGCAAAGGCTGGCCGCAACACATCATCCTGAGCAAATCCATCGGAACCGGCGGCTTACGGGTGCTCTATGCCTTGCCGACCCAGCAATTGCTGCGCGATGGCCGCAGCGCCCTGATTACCGCCCTGCTGACCTTGACCATCTTCACCACGATTGTGCTGGTCGGTGCCAGCCTGATCCGGCGCCGTTTGCTGCTGCCTGCCCGCCAGCAACAGCAAAGTCTGGTCGATAGCGTGTCCCTGAATCGCAAGCTGATTGCCATGGCCCCTGTCGGCCTGGCTCTGGTCGATGCCCAGGGCGAGGTGATCTTTCAAGAAAACCTGCAAGCACGAACCTGGATGCAAGGTGATGAGCAATGGCGCTCGCGGCTGCCGGGAGAGCATGACCCAAGCGCCTGCACCGACGTCACCCTGAAGGATGGCCGCAGCGTGCGCGTGCATGCTATCAGCCTGAACTACCGTGGCAATCGGGCGGCTCTGTGCTCCATCATTGACATTACCAGCGAGAAAGCAGAGGAGGCGGCCCTGCGTCATTCCCGCCAATTGGCTGAAAATGCCAATATCGCCAAGACCCAGTTCCTGACCACCATGAGCCATGAAATCCGCACGCCTCTGTACGGCATTCTGGGCACGCTGGAACTGCTGTCCCTATCCGAGAAACACCCGCACTCTTCCCCCTATCTGGACACCTTGCGCCGCTCGGCAGAAACCCTGTTCCGGGTGGTGGGCGAATCGCTGGACCTGTCGCGCATAGAAGCGGGCCACGTCACCCTGGAGCCGCGCGAATTTACGCCGCAAGAGCAGGTTGATGAAGTCATTGCCGCCTTTGCGGCCACCGCGCAAAACAAGGGTTTGCTGCTGTACTCCGTCACCCCGGTACAGGCTTTGGTGCCTACGATTGGCGACCCCTTGAAAATCCGCCAGATCCTGAGCAATCTAGTCAGCAATGCCATCAAGTTCACGACCTCGGGGCATGTGGTGCTGCGTCTGCATACCGAGCCTCAACCGGGCAACCGTCTGTCCCTGCGCTTTCAGATCACGGACTCGGGGCACGGCATCAGTGCAGATGTGTTGCCCAAGCTGTTCCTGCCCTACTTCAGCCTGAACGAAGACAGAGCCAACAAGCAGGTGGGTACAGGTCTGGGACTGCCTATTTGCCAGCGCCTGGCCAGCCTGATGGGCGGATCCCTGTCCGTGGTCAGCGAACCCGGTCTGGGAACCAGCATTACCTTTGAAGTGATTTTGCCTATCGCCACGCCCCCTGGTACGCCTCCGGCACCGGCGTCCGAGCTGGCGTTCCGGCCGGTGTATGTCACCGGAGACATTCCAGAGATCGTATCCAACGTCAGCAAATGGCTGCGTCACTGGGGCGCCTATGCCTTGCCCTACACAGGCCAACTAGCCAAACCCGGTATGGTGCTGGTCCATAGCTGGCCTTCTTATGCCACCAACACGCCTGAATGGGCGGGCCGTCAGGTCATGGTTCAGCCCAGCACCCCAAGTACGAGCACTCAAACCGACAATCCGGACTATTTTTACACCGCCTCCACCGCCATCAATGACATCATGCAGGCAGTACAACAGGCTCAGGCACTGGACTGTGCTTCTGCACGGACTGACGAGCCTTTTACCCCACCTGTCCGAGCGCAGCACGTGCTGGTAGTTGACGACAATCCGGTGAACCGCCAGATTCTTCAGGAACAACTGACCGTGCTGGGCTGCACCACCCATCTGGAAGCCAGTGGCCAAGCCGCACTGGCGCTGACAGACAAGAACCGCTTTGATATTGTCTTTACCGACCTGTTCATGCCCGGCATGGACGGCTACTCCCTGGCTCGCGCCCTGCGGGCGGAAGGCTACCAGGGACGCATTATTGGCATTACCGCCAATGCCATTTTGGATAAAGACAAGGAATGGTCCGCCGCAGGCATGGATGCCCTGCTGATCAAGCCGTTGCCCATGGCTGCCTTGCGCGACAGCCTGCAGCCTCCGACGCTTTAAGCCTGCCCCATCATCCACGACGCCTGCGGCGCGGGACGGTATGATACGGCAGGACTTGCCCTATAAGGCGACCCCACGGAGAACCATGGCCAACTCACCCTTTAATCGTATGACGCGACGCTCGCGCGGACACGCGCGGCTGCTGCTCGGCGTTATTCCTGTCTCGTTCATTCTGCTGGGCGCGCTGCTCGTAGGTGGCCAGCATTTTTTCAGTAATGAACGCCATCGCCTGGTATCCGACTTCAACGTGACCTTGGCCTACATACAGGAACAAGAACGGTTTTTGGCCCAGTTAAAGGCCGATGCAGGCCAGTTGCAGGCCGGGCCGCAACCCGAGCCCCCCCCCGTAGAGAGCGGCCACTCCGTCAGCATTTGGCGGCCAACCGCCAGCGTATCCTTTTCCATGATTTGCGAGCAGCCTTGCCGTGCGCCCAAAGAGGCTTACGGGACGATGGGTGCAGACCTGGCCGACAGCTTTGCCTCCTTCTGGGCCCAGTCCTATTTTCCATCCGGTTATTTGTTCCTGTTCCATCCCGACAGGGAAGACAGTTTGAGCATTCCGGAGCTGGAGTCCGCCCGCACGGATACGGTCCTGCCAGTTGCCTCGCACAACGAAGCACGCCAACACATCCAGCCCCCTGGCAAACTCGTCTCCGGTCCATCTGCCGTGAAATGGGTTTCCTTGCCCGAACACCCGCTGCACATGCTGGGCATCATTCCCCTATCCTTGCCTGGCCTGCCCGTGCCCGGCGCGGACCCGACCCGATTCCAGGCCATGAGCCTGTTTGACAAGGGCAGGCTGCGCGAGTTTTTCAATCAATCCGAAGCCCCACTGGGCTATCGCTTCTGGCTGCACCATGCCGAACAAGGTTTGTTGATCGGGAAAAATGACTCCCCCAAGCTAACACATGACGGCTTCACCATCAGCCTGCAAGGGCTGGCCTTCCAAATGCGCGACCCATCGGGAACCTGGACGGGCCGCTATCTGATCAGCCCCGGCCAATTGCTCAACAGCACCTGGGTACCATTGGGCACCTTGGTGTTCTTATTATTAAGCCTGCTGGGCGGCCTGGCCTATGCCCGCTGGTATGGACGCCAAGTAGTGGAGCCAGCCCGTCAGGCACAACGCGCATTACTGGAAAGCCAGGACTTTAACCGCAATCTGATTGATACCTCGCCGGTGGCCCTATGCGTGATCAGCAAGGACAAACGACAGATTATTTTTGGCAATGCCCAGGCGCTGGAATGGCTAGGACTGGATGCAGGCGACACCTTGCCCGAGCAGTCCCCCCTGTCCCTGGCCTTGAACGAACGGCAACAACAAGAGCCGAATGCGAACGAAGGCAAAGTGGACTTGCCCGATGGCCGCAGTCTGCACTTGGCCTGCGCGCCCAGTCGCTACCATGAGCAAGACGTCTTGCTGTGCGTTCTGATGGACTTGACGGCCCAAGAGGAAATCCAGCGTGAACTAGAGCGTGCTCGCGCTGCGGCAGACGAAGCCAGCACCGCCAAGTCCGCCTTCCTGGCCACCATGAGCCACGAAATTCGCACACCTTTGTACGGCGTCTTGGGGTCTTTGGAGCTGCTGTCCTTGACCGAGCTTGATGGCCAGCAACATCAGCAAGTAGACCGGATACAGGGGGCCTCGCGCCAACTGCTGCAAATCATCAGCGACATTCTGGATATCAGCCGAATTGAAGCCGGCCAAACGCATGTGCAGTCGGTACCACTGGACCCCGTCGCCCTGGTGCAAGACTGCACCGCCGCCTACACCGCCATGGCCCAGCAAAAAAACCTGCTGTTGTTCTGTCATGTGGACCCGGATGTACCCCGCAGCGTCCTGGGAGACCCGCTGCATATACGCCAGATTCTGAGCAACCTGATCAGCAACGCCGTCAAGTTCACCCAGGCAGGCCACATTATTGTTCGATTGCGTCTGGAACAGCTTGCCCAAGACAAAGCACACTTGCTATTTCAGGTAGCTGACAGCGGTGTGGGTATCGAACACGAACGCCAGGACAAGCTGTTTACCCCCTTCTATGTGGCTCACTCAGGCGAACACACGATACGCGGGGCGGGCCTGGGCTTGTCCATCTGCGCCCGTCTGATCGAACTGATGGACAGCCAGATTCACCTGACTAGTGAACCCGGTTTGGGTAGCAGTTTTTCTTTTATGCTGAACCTGGATATCGCACCTACAGGCGATCAAACGCACCAGGCACCCGATCTGCAAGGCATGACACTGCATGTACGCACTCCCCATGCCGAGCTATCCGAGTCAATTTGCGTCTGGCTCAATCGCTGGAATGCCCGAGCCCAGGCCATGCTGCCCAGCTATCCGCTAACAGGCAATGTCGAGGATATCTTGCTGGATGTGATGATGCCCAGCAGCAGTCCTGCCCCCCACTGGCCAGGCCCTTATATCAGCGTTTCTGCACGCGACGGCAGCACCACCTTGCACAAAGCCGACGGCACCAACCCAGAAAGCATTGCCCGTGCGCTGGAACATTGGCAGGCACAGCAACACGCTACACCCGAACAGGAATCCATGACCACGCCGCCTGTCAAAGCCGCCATCAAAGCACCTGACCGACCCGGTCTGCATGTGCTGGTGGCAGAAGACAATCCCCTGAATCAGGCGACCTTGCGCGAGCAACTGGAACGATTGGGATGCCAGGTTACCCTGGCTCAGGATGGGGAGGAAGCACTGGGCCTGTGGGATGGCAACAACCACGATCTGCTGCTGACAGACGTGAACATGCCCAATATGACAGGTTACGAGCTAGCCCGCCGCTTGCGCGCCCAAGGCATGAGCGCCCCCATTATTGGCATTACTGCCAACGCCATGCGTGACGAAGCCCAACGCTGCACCCAAAGCGGCATGAACGCCTGCCTGGTCAAACCCATGAATCTGGCCACCTTGGGCAGTTTGCTGGAATCTCTGATCAGCTCGCCCGTGCCTCAACGCTACCGCGCCATTTTCCGCAGCACCATGAGCAAGGATCTGGAAGCTCTGGAACAAGCCTTGCAAGAACAGAACACTGCCAACAGCCAAGCCGTCTTGCATCGCATGGCCGGTGCTCTGGTGGTAATGGGTTTGCATGAAATCGCTGATAAAGTGAAAGAGCTTGAACAAAATTTCAGGCAAAATACTCCACAGACCGACACACAAGTTCAAACAGCCATCGCAGTTTGCAATGCACTACGCGAGCTGATCGAACAAGCTTAGCAAAACAAGCAAGGACCCCCGGTATGCCCGCAATTCAAAAACTGCGCGTCATCATTGCTGACGATCACCCATTGATTTTGATGGGGATACGCGAGTTGCTGGGACGCGATATTAACCTGAGTGTCGACGCCGTGGCGGCCAGCCCCTCGGAGCTGGTCGAGCACCTGCAAAAAAGCCCGCCTGATGCCATCATTACCGACTACTCCATGCCCGGCGATGAACAATATGGCGACGGCATGCGCTTCATTTCTTATCTGCGACGCCACTTTCCCAACGTCAAACTGATTGTGTTGACCATGGTGTCCAACCCCATGATTATTTCTTCTTTGTACGATGCTGGCGTACAAGGGGTCGTCCTCAAACAAGACGAGCTGTCTGAAGTCCTGGTCGCCCTGCATTTGCTGCGCCAGGGTGTAAAGTATTACCCCGCTAATTTCAAGCAAGATACGCCCAAAGACGTGCTGACCAGCTCGGTACAAGAACGCCTGAAATCCCTGAGCCCGCGAGAGTTTGAAGTCCTGCGCCTGTTTGCCATGGGGGGTTCCATCAGCACCATCGCCGAACAATTGAACCGCAGCATCAAGACCATCAGCGCACAAAAAGCCTCGGCCATGCGCAAGCTCAATGTGCATAATAATCAGGACCTGATTGCCTTCTGCACTCAACACAACCTGTTCACCTAGGCTGGCCAACGCTGACGCATCCACATGTCCAACTCGAAAGCTGGGGCAGGCTTGGCAAATAAATAGCCTTGGGCATAATCACACCCCATTTGCTGCAGCAATTGCAGATCAGCCTGGACTTCCACGCCCTCTGCCGTCACTCGCACACCACGCTCCTTGGCGATAGCAATCCAGCCCAAAACCTGCGTAGCTTGCTGGCGATTGGCAGACAGTCCATGCACAAAACGCCGATCCAGTTTCAGCTCTGAAAACGGCGCACCGACCAGCCGCTCCATCGAACTGTACTGCACACCCACATCATCCTGGGCCAGCCCAAAACCCATTGCCACCAAACGACTAGCCCCCATAAACAAAGCACAGGGCGTCTTGGTATCCGAGTTTTCCAACAACTCGAAAGTGATGTCACAAGCCCGACCTTGCTTGGCTTTTACACAGGCCATCACGCGATCTGGCAGACTGGCATCATCCAGCAAATGGGTGGGCAAATTCACCGACACGGGCATTACCATGCCTTGGCGCCGCCAGTATGCCTGCAGCCCCAGCACCTCCTGCAAGATGTGCATCAGCAAGGCTTCGTCCAGACCATGCACGCTGAACCAGGGTAAAAACACATGGGGCGACAAGATACCCCATTGAGGGTGACGCCAGCGCGCCAGGGCTTCCAAAGCCACCAGTTGTTGAGACTGCACCGAAACTTTGGGCTGCAACCACGCCTGGATCTGGTCCTTGTGCAAGGCATCGAGCAAGACAGAGCGGCTGATGATAATTCCACCGGACGGCTTGATCGCCTGACGCTCCGACACCCACAAAGCCGCATCCGAACGAGTGCGACGCACCGGATGCGCCAGCTTGCTGACGGGTCGATAAGTCAGGCATCCGGACGGTACTTGAAAAGGAGAAGGTGCAAACATGAAAAGCCCTGGCAACAAAAGATACGCATCACAAACCGCCTTGCGGTTCAGTAGCCATCATCAATGCTTTAAAGCTTAAGATTCCAGCGACTTGACGGGTCTAGGAATAATCCGAAAAACCCGTCAACTCATTTTCAATACAAGGATTACATGGAGACCCCGTCCGTCACCCAAGAGCAGTAAAACCCATGTGCTTGCCCGTCACATCAGGCACAGGAAAACCCTAGTATTTTTCAAGCAGCAGATTTTGTAGATTAAATAAGCAGACATCCTCGTCTGCCAAAACAGATGCATGCGCTGCCAACGTTGCCAGCGACATGCAGGCAATAAAGCCTCACTCCCTGTCATCAGGGGTGGGGCTTTTTTTGTGCGCGCGATTGATGCATGCCTGTTTTATGACCACCACAAGGAGAAGACAAATGACGGTAAGTGTGAAAGACGCCTTGGCGGCAAAAGGGATACATCCCAGCCCCCAGCATCTGGAAAAGCTGGAGGCCAAATGGCGCGAGATCCAGGCCATGAAAGGCAATCTGGAAGGCATTGCCATTGACGATGCAGACGTAGCCATCAAACACCTGGCCGGAGGCGACCATCATGAATAAAGACCTGCTTGAACTGAGCGTTATCGACTTGGCCGACAAGCTGCGCAACAAGGCTGTCTCCCCCGTAGAAGTGACCGACAACCTGCTCGCCTACATCGAGCAATCCAACAAGCAAACCAACGCCTACATCTCTGTGACGGCTGAGCAGGCCCGCAAAAGCGCCAAACAAGCGGAACAGGACATCATGGCCGGAAAGTACAAAGGCGTTTTCCACGGTGTTCCGCTGGCCCTGAAAGACAATATCTACTTTGCAAACGAGGTCACCACCATGGCCTCCAAAATCCACAAGGACTTTGTCTCCAAGGACGACGCCACCGTGGCTACCAAGCTGCGCGATGCCGGGGTAATCTTCACCGGCAAGCTGAACATGCACGAATACGCCTGGGGCATTGACAACAACAACCCGCACTTTGGTGCCGTCCATAACCCCTGGAATCCTGACCGTGTCCCCGGTGGTTCCAGCGGTGGCTCGGGTGCTGCCGTAGCCTCCCACAGCTCCTACAACACGCTGGGCACTGATACCGCTGGCTCGATTCGCATCCCCTCGGCTGCCTGCGGCCTTGTGGGTCTGAAACCCACGCATGGTCGCGTCAGCAAATTCGGTGTCTACCCCCTGGCCTGGACCCTGGACCACGTCGGCCCCATGTCCAAAACCGTCGCTGACGCCGCCGCCATGCTGGAAGTGATTGCTGGCTTTGATGGCCGCGACCCCACGTGCGCCAACGTTCCCGTCGGCTCCTACCTGAACGCGCTCAATGGGAATGTCAAAGGACTGCGCATTGGCATCATCGAAGACTATTTCTTCAAGAACGTGGACGCCGGTATCGAAAAAGTGATCCGTGACCGTCTGACCGACCTGGAAAAACAGGGTGCCACCATCATCCCGCTGAACGTCCCCGCCCTACGCCACTCCGAATGGGCCGAGCTGGCCGTCAGCCTGACTGAAGCGGCCACCATCCACCACCAGGATCTGATCAAACGCCCTGACGATTTCGGCGCCGACATCCGCTTCCTGTTTGAGCTGGGCGAACTGTTCAGCGGCATCGACTACCTGCAAGCCCAACAAGTGCGCCGTGCGCTGAAACAGCAATTTACCGCCACCTTCAAAGACGTAGACGTCATCATCACCCCCACCCTGCCTTGCCAGGTACCCAATATCGGCACCGATACCGTCAACATCAATGGCAAAACCCTGGACTTCATCGACGAAGGCATCCGCTTTACCGGCCCCAGCAACTTGACCGGCCTACCCGCCATCACCGTACCCGCCGGTATATCTGAGGGCATGCCCGTGGGCCTGCAAGTCATTGGCCCCGCCTTTGAAGAAGCCCGCATCCTGAACGTTGCCTACGCCGTGGAAAACATGAAACCACTGGCAGGACACCAGCCCGTCCTGAAACCGTAAGCTCAACAAAGCACCACAGGAACAAGCCCCTGCCTGCTAACAGCAGACAGGGGCTTTCTTTAGAAAAGCGGAGAAAAGAAGAAATCTATACAGCTCAGATCCATCTACCAAAAACAACCAACATACGACTCTGTTCTATCTTCGCCTTTCATCATCCCAGGCTGGACACCCAACACATCAGGCTCCTCCTTGCATGCTCAGTCACTTAAATGGACTCAGACCGTTTGATCCCACCCGAACTGGCCCAATACCCCCCACATCCGACCCAGCCAGGCAAAGACAAAGCATCCACAACCAGCTCAGAGCCAAAGCCAAAGCCAAAGCCAAAGCCAAAGCCAAAGCCAAAGCCAAAGCCAAAGCCATCAAAATCGTAAACACAGAGGGGCTCTGTTTTCTTTCAATAAGCCATTCACGTTCGCCCCGTGGCTGAGCGGCGAGTCAGAGTTCTTGCCGCGGGCGATGGCGGGATACGGGGTGCAAGCGCCCTTCTGTTCGCGCCCGACGCTTGTGATGTGTCCGGGGGACACATCACCGGGCAAGTTAAGGGCGCGCCCGTATCCTGCCATTGCCAAGGGGACCGACGCGCAGCGTCGGCAAGGACTCAGCCGCTCAGCCACGGGGCGAACGTGAATGGCGTCTTTCAAAACGAGCCCCCCCTGCTCCAACCCGAAGCACGTCAAACAGCGCAACCTCTTACACCCACCCCAAACAAGGCATCACCTCCTGCGTCAAATGCGCCACATTCAGGCGTATCCTGTCTTTAAAATCCCTGTCTACAGCAAACGAGGCCCCCGGCATCAGCAAGATCCCCTGCTGTTCCAGCCTCTCTATATAAGCCGTCAAATCCGGCATATCCGGATGCCCGACCCACAAGAACATCCCGCCCTGCGCCGGCACCTCAAACACCCAGCCATATTGCGTCAACGCCTTTTGTGCAATGTGCTGATGCGTCATCAACTGCCGCTGAATGGCCTGCGTATGTTTCGCATAGGTGCCATCGGCCAAAATGGTATTGACGAAACGCTCACAAAACCCTGGCACAGCCACGCTGGTCAACAGCTTCAAACGAATCAAAGGATCAAGCAACGACGTCCCGCAGGCGATATAGCCAATTCGCAAGGACGCGGACAAAGACTTGGAAAAACTGCCTATATAAACCACATGCTCCAAATCCCCCAGCCCTGCAAAAGTCTGCCGCACTCCAGGGAAAAAATCCCCGTACACATCATCCTCGACAATGAGGAAATCGTGCTCCGCCGCCAACTTGACCACGGCCAACGCCACCTTGGGACTTAAGCCCGCCCCGGTCGGATTATGAAAGGAGCTATTGCAAAAAAAGGCTCGCACCTTGCAGGTGTGCAAAATCTGCTCCAAAGCCACCACATCCGGCCCATCCGCCCGGCGCGGCACACCAACAGGCACACCCCCACACAAGCGAATCAGCTTGATCAAGTTGCTGCTACAAGGCTCATCGACCAGAACATGATCACCCTGACGAATCACAGTTCGCGCGATCAAATCCAACGCCTGGGTCGCGCCTAAGGTCGTCACAATCTGCTGGGGGGACACCTCGATCAAGGTCGATTGCCGCAACAACATGGACAACTGCTTGCGCAGCGGCAGATAGCCCTGAATATCCCCGTACTCCACCAAGCCGCTGCGCCCCGAGCGCGCCGTCTTGCGTATAGCCTTGGCCAAGGCATCCGTATCCCTCCACGGCACAGGCAACCAGCCGCAACCCAACTTGCACTGCTCGGGCTTGGCCTGCAAGATCTTGAGCAGCGGGTCCCTTTCCTCTTCTGCTGGGGAAAGAGGCAAATGCTCCCCCAAGCCAGACCAACGGGCCACAAAATAACCGCGACCTTGCAAGGCCTCCAACATCCCCTGGCCAACCAAACGCGTATAGGCACTGACTACGGTGTGATGACTCAGGTTTTCGGTCGCCATCATCTTGCGAATGGAAGGCAACTGCTGCCCCACCGACCAGTCACCCTGAACAATCGCTTCCTTCAGACGCTCGTAGAAATCCATACAACTCACCCTAAGCACTGTTAGAAAAAATTAGCTAACAGTTTTCAGGATAGTACACCTACTGTTCGAGACAAGCGCCTCGTGAACCTACAAAATCATCCTGACTGAGCTCGGCACTGACGCATATCCTCTCTTTGGGGCAAGACTGTAACTAGCGCAGCCTTGCCTCCAGGCCCATCACCACGTAACAGTATGGCTAACACTTACCTTCCCTCTCGCACCTACCTCTACTTCCTGGCTCAATCGATCAATCTGACGACCGCCGTCATGTCCGTCACCATGGCGGCTCTGGTAGGCAGCAGTCTGGCTCCCGAGCCTTGGCTATCGACTGTGCCTTATGGTTTTCAGTTCTTGTTTGTCATGCTGTTTACCTTGCCTGCCTCCAGACTGATGGCTGCCATAGGTCGAAAGAAATCCTTTTTGCTGGCTACCCTGCCGTTGGCGGCCTCTGGCATGGTGGGTTACTGGGCCATTGAAATGAAACAGTTTTCCTGGCTGGTGGCCTCACATGCCCTACTGGGTATCTACATTGCCTTTGCCAACTTCAACCGCTTTGCAGCTAGCGATGGTTTGGACGCCAGCGTGAAACCGCGCGCTATTTCACTGGTCGTTGCCGGTGGCGTGATTGCCGCCGTGCTAGGTCCCTTATTGATCCGCAGTCTGAAAAGCAGCAGCTTTGCCCCGGAATTTGCCGCCTGCTATGCCGCCTTCACCGCGCTGGCCGTCGTCTCTCTTATCCTGAACCTGCTGATCAAGGACGTGCCGCCGCCGCCCAACACCAGCATCCTGACGTCCAGTCGCGGTCAGACCTGGGGACTGATATTGCGCAATAGGAACGTACTCATCGCGATCAGCATTGCTGCAATTGGCTATGGGATCATGAACCTATTGATGATCCAGGCATCCATGCACATGGCCCAGCTCCATGTCCACTTTTCCGACATCAGCGCGGCCATTCAATGGCACGTTCTGGCCATGTTCGCCCCCTCATTTTTTACCGGCCGCTTGATCCAGAAATTTAGCGTGAAGGCCATTGCACTCAGCGGCATTGCACTACTGCTGATCAGTAGTGGCATTAACCTTGTGGCCCACGGCTACACGGCCTTGAGCCTGTCTTTGCTGATTCTGGGGCTGGGCTGGAATTTCACCTATGTCGGCGGCAGCGCCCTGCTGACAGACAGTCTGGACGGCAACCCCTCTTTTCTGGCCGTGCAGGGGGTCAATGACCTGGGAGTATCCATCCTGGCCACCCTAGGGGCTTTCGCCCCTGCCTTTCTGTTCAGCTTTATGGGTTGGAGTGGCACCAATCTGCTCTCTGGCCTGATCTGCTTGCTCTTGTTACTGGCGTCGGTGCGATATCTGAAATCACCACAAACGACAACATAAATGCCGTAAACAGCCTGTCTACAACGCAAAAAGACCGGAGCCACACCAAACGCTCCGGTCTTTCTTTCAATAGAGAAGTCCTATTTCACGTAACGTAGCCTTAACGAGCGGTATAACCCCCATCGGCCACCATGCACGCGCCTGTCATGAAGCTGGCCCCATCCGAGAGCAGGAAGGCAATCGCATGGGCGATTTCATCGGCATGACCCAGGCGACCAATCGGATGCTGATCCACGAGTGCTGCACGGGCGGCATCATCTAAGCCCGACAAAATCGGCGTATCCACATAACCGGGATGAATCGTATTGATACGTATGCCTTTGGAGGAATACTCCAGCGCAGCAGAACGGCTCAAGCCAATCACCCCATGTTTAGCGGCGTTGTAACCAGGCAAAGTAGGGTTGGCCACCAGGCCCATGATGGACGACATATTCACAATTGCGCCCCCGCCTGCGGCCAGAATGGCAGGAATCTGATAGCGCAGACCATAGGCCACGCCGTTCAGGTTGATGTCGATCAGGCGACGCCAGCCGTCCAAATCCATCTCGCCAGCCGGACCAGAATCCCCGGCCACACCGGCGTTATTGACGGCAAAGTGCAAAGCACCGAAATGCTCAATAGCGGCATCAACAGCGTCTTTCAATTGATCAGGCTGGGTGACATCGGCCACGTTCGCCACCGCCTTGCCACCGGCCTGCTCAATACTCTTGACCACGGATTGGACCGCGTCGGCCTGTACGTCAGACACCACAACCGACAAGCCATTGGCGGCCAGCAGACGAGCCGTTGCAGCACCGATACCCGAAGCAGCGCCCGTCACCAGAACAGCATGGCCGGAAAATGAGTATTTCATACTGACAACTCCTTCAAAAAATTCACTGGAACCCAGTCTCAAGTCTTGCGCTGACGAGTCCTGGATGCGGCACCCGTGCTAACAGGCTTGGTGGCCGCTGGTTTATTAGCTGCGCCTGTAGCAGGCGTAGGCCGTTTCGATGAGCTAGGCGTCGCAGATTGAGAGACTGGCGATTTGCTGGTAGCCGGAGCCGCCGAGCTTGCAGCGCCTGATGCTGGAGTCCCAGCCGTATTAGTTGCTTTACCCGTTTCCTTGCTGGGCTCTGCCAACTTGGCCTGAGGTTTAGCCGTAGCATTACCCTCTGTTTTTGTAGCGGCACCCACCTTGGTATCACCCACGGAGCGAGAGACAGGTTTGTCAGCGGTGGACTTAGCCGCCGCCTGAGTCAAGGTGCCTGCCGTGGTTTGGGCAAGCGGTTTTGTCGCTGGCTTGGCGGCTGGTTTCACTGGTGCTGCTGTTTTAGCGGTCGTACCCGTTGGCGATGCGCCCGCCGATTTCGCTGCCGTTTTCCTTGCTGGCTGGGCCGTCCTTGGTTTGACTGACACAGGAGCCGCCGACTTCGTAGCCGCTACCGGCGTGGTTTTAGCAGCGGCTTTCGTGCTTGTCTTACTTACCGTTTTAGCAACAGGCTTGGCGTCCACCCCGCTCGACTTTCCGCCCTGCTCTTCTTGCTGTTGGGCGGCTGTCTCGAACAAACCCAGCACTTCCTCAGACGCCTTGACCACAGCCTCGGGGGCGGCATCCTGCTCATCAATCGCACTGATCAGCTTCTTGATCAGGGATGCCACCAAACGGATTTCCTCTGGCGTATGTTTACTCAACAAATGCGGAATCGCTTCTACGGCTTTATGGCCGTGGTGCGCCAGCACCAAGGCCTGCTCGCGGATCGCAGCACGCATTTTCTCAATATCGAACTTGCCTGTATCGTACTGTTCGCGCAAACGCATGGCGGCATGGTGATAACGCTCATCCACGCTGTTGCGCTGTTTGGCGATATGGAACAAACCGCGCAGTGCCGCTTCCAGCAAACCGCCTTCGTTCAACAAACCGTCCAACCTGTGCATTTGCTCACGCACAAACGCCAGATGTTCAGGCGAGCTGCCAGGATGCGGGCGTGCCGGTGCAGAATCGCCCGGTGCATGCCCCGCCAGGGCCATCAGCAAGGGCGAACCGTACACCGTGTCAAACCAGATCTGATAGATGCTGTCGCGACGGTCCCGGTAATTATTCAAGACCCGTTCCATGGCCTGAGAGAAATTCTCCTGCGCTTCCAGGAACAGATTATCTTTGTCGACAGTCTGGCGCTGCTGGCTGATGTTCTCGGCCCATTGATGAACGGTAGCAGCCCACGGATTGGCACTGGTCCAGGACTCGTAGGACAGGCGCATGGGATGCAAGGCTTCCAGCAGAGCAGCGGTATAAGGTGTGGTCAAGGCTTTGATCCAAGGCTGCACTGTGCTCTTGTAGAAAGCCAGGTTGATTTCCGATAAACGTGCAGCCGCTGCAAAGCGGCGATCTGATTCGGGGTCAGGCTGCACGATCTCGGCAATTTCAGCCAGATTACTTTGACGCACCGACATCAAATACGGGTCGTTCAGCAAAGTGTCGTCGTCCGGTGTTTCCTCAACAGTGGCCCGATAAATGCCAGCAGGCAACAGATCAATCTGATCAATCGTGCTGGCAAATTTGCGGTGCTCTTTGCTGCCCACACTGCCGGACACAAAAATACCCAAATGGCCGATACGGTCATGGGTCGTAAACACAATGGTCTGGTCGTGACTGCGTACATCATCGTCGTCCAGATACAGATCAGTTATCCAGCCCAGAGCCTGTGCAGGCGGCGTGATGTTATCGCCAAAGGAGCTGAACACCACAATGGGCGAACGAATATTGCGCAGGTCGATACGGATACCGTCCGAGGTCAGTAACTGAGCCGTAGACAGTTTGTTGCCGATGAACAGATTGTCCACGATGTACTGCATTTCCACATCGTTCAGAAAGACATAACCGCCCCAGTACTTCTCGAAGCCAATATAGCGTTCGGCCTCGGTGTCCGCCTTGGCATACACGTTGTACTGCTTGGTCCACAAGGTATTGGCTGGGTCCAGGTTCTCGAAGTTCTTGACCAGCCACGCACCGTCAAAGCGACCATTGCCCAGATCACTGGTCATGGCGGTCAACCAACTGCCACCCAGCAAACCTCCGGCATACCGCATGGGATTACGACCGGCCCAGTAGGACACAGGGGCACCGGCCAGAATCAGCGGGCCAAACAGCTCCGGCCAGACGGCGGCGGCCATCATGACCTGCCAGCCCGCCTGACAATTGCCGATCACCACCGGCTTGCCCTGACTGTCCGGATGCAGTTCAGCCGCTTTGCTGACAAAGGCAGCATGAGCACGCATCACATCCTCGACCGTCTGGCCGGGAGCGGGGTCCGGTAAAAAACCGACGAAATAGCAAGGGTGCCCTGCTTGCAGCGCGGCACCGATTTCACTGTCGGATTTGAAGCCACCGATCCCTGGCCCATGCCCTGCCCGGGGGTCCACCACCAGGAAAGGACGTTTGCTGGGATCGGTAGGCTGATCTTCCGGTGCCAGAATGCGCACCATCAGATAGTTGACGGGTCGGGGAAGAGTCAGACCCGACATGACCAGTTCAGCCGGAAAGTTCAGCACATTGGGCACCTCAACCTTGCGTTGGGCCTGGTACTGATCCCCGACCTGACGCTCGATATCGGCATACAGAATGGCGCGCTGCCAAGCGTCCACAAAGTACGAGGAGACGGTCTGACCCAGGCTCCAGGGATTCATCATCCAGGAGGACCAAGCCGTGCTGTCGTCACGAGACGTATCTGTCATCATCTTCTCCCTTCAATCAGCTATCTGTTCAAGCGGCCTCAATGGCAATCGCGACGCCTTGACCACCGCCAATGCACAAGGTGGCCAGACCTTTCTGGGCACCACGGCGACACATTTCATGAACCAGCGTCACCAGCACACGCGCACCGGATGCGCCAATGGGGTGACCCAAGGCAATGGCACCGCCATTGACGTTGACCTTGTTCATATCCCACTGCAAGTCTTTAGCCACCGCCAGCGACTGGGCGGCAAAGGCTTCATTGGCTTCGATCAAGTCCAACTGATCCAGCTCCCAACCTACCTTTTTCAAAACCTTGCGGCTGGCCGATACCGGGCCAATACCCATGATGGCCGGATCTACGCCCGTGCTGGCCCAGCCACGAATCCAGGCCAGAACAGGCAGGCCCAGTTCCTTGGCTTTTTCTGCACTGGCCAGCAATAGCACAGCCGCACCATCGTTAATGGTGGACGCATTGCCCGCTGTGACCGTGCCCTCTTTTTTGAAGGCGGGACGCAGCTTGGCCAGGGACTCCAAGGTGGTTTGGGCACGTGGCTGCTCGTCGGCCTCGACACGGACTGGGTCGCCCTTGCGCTGCGGAACCTCGATAGGCGTGATTTCATCCTTGAAGCGCCCTGCTTCCATGGCCGCGACCGCTTTACGCTGGGACTCCACCGCAAACGCATCCTGCTGTTCACGGGTGATGCCGTAACGTTCAGCCAGATTTTCTGCCGTGATACCCATGTGGTAGTTGTGGAAGGCGTCAGTCAAACCGTCACGCAGCAAGGTGTCGTCCATCATGGCGTGACCCAGGCCCAGGCCGGTGCGCGCCTTGTGCACGACAAAGGGCGCCAGACTCATGCTTTCCTGACCACCCGCCAACACCAGATCCGCATCGCCCACGGCAATAGCCTGAGCGGCCAGATGCACCGCCTTCAAGCCCGAACCGCACAGTTTGTTCAGGGACATGGAGGGAACGTCATACGGCAGGCCGGCGTTGACCGCTGCCTGACGGGCCGGATTCTGCCCTGCACCGGCGGTCAGAATCTGGCCCAAAATGACTTCATCAATCTGCTCGACTGCCACGCCTGTGCTCTGGAGCACGGCACGAATCAATTGTGCGCTTAAATCATGAGCGGGCACCGTAGACAGCCCCCCTTGAAAACGGCCGATGGGGCTGCGAGTTGCAGCAACAATCGCAATATCTGTGTGCATATCCATTCCTTTCGTAAGT
Organism: Alcaligenes faecalis; assembly: GCF_041521385.1. Taxonomy (NCBI): domain Bacteria; kingdom Pseudomonadati; phylum Pseudomonadota; class Betaproteobacteria; order Burkholderiales; family Alcaligenaceae; genus Alcaligenes; species Alcaligenes faecalis. Next base: position 879,549 of record NZ_CP168006.1, read on the forward strand.
CGCAGGCCCAACAATCGGGCCCATACAGGCAGCAGCCGAACAGGGTCAGGCTAGTACATATGCTGGCCGCCATTCATGGCGACATTACTACCTGTCATAAATCCGGCTGCCTCGCTGGCAATAAAAGTCACCAGAGCGGCAATCTCCTCGGGCTGGCCCAAACGGCCTACCGGGATGCCCGCGATAATGCTGTTACGCACATCCTCGGGCACCGCCATGACCATTTTCGTGGCCAAATAGCCGGGCGAAACGGTATTGACCGTGATGCCCTTGCGCGCCACTTCCTGGGCCAATGCCTTGGTAAAGCCGTGCATCCCTGCCTTGGCGGCCGAGTAGTTGGTTTGGCCAAACTGCCCCTTGCTGCCATTGATGGAAGAGATATTGATCACCCGGCCCCAAGCACGCTCCAGCATGCCGTCGATAAAGGGCTTGGTCACGTTGTATACCGAGTCCAGATTGACACGCAGCACATCGTCCCACTTGTCTTTACTGAGCTTGCGGAACGTTCCATCGCGCGTAATACCGGCGTTATTGATCAGGATATCAACCTGCAGACCATCCTTCTCAATGGCTTGCGCCATTTGCTGGCAGGACTCGAAATCGGCCACATCAACGTGATAGCCCTGAAACACATAGCCGGCATCGGCCTGCTCTTTAAGCCAGACCTGGGCATCGGCCTCGCTACGCGAATGCGTCACCAAAACGTGATGGCCTGCATCATGCAGGGCACGGGCAATCTCTTGACCCAGACCGCCCATCCCCCCTGTCACCAAGGCCGTGCGTTTTACCGTAGACATACCGCTTATGCTCCCTTTTTAGTGTCAGAGGCGCTGGCAACATTTGCCCAAGGTGCGCCCCACTGCTTGAAAATATCCATCACAGGCAGGGCTGCGCTGCTATCACTGACCACCGCCATCACCGACTTCTGCCAAGCTTCCAACGCTTGCTGCAAGCCTGACGTAAACTCGGTTTGGTTCTCAATGGCAAGCTGATTGATAGTCTGACTGTCATTGACACCATGCTGAAACAAGCGCCAAAAGGTGTCGGCGGGCAAGGCGGCCAAGGACTGCCAGTTACCGGTTTGCAGCAAACCCTCGATTTCAGCGGTGGTCTGCTCCATGCTGCGCAAATTGCTTTTCTGTACCGACTCCAGCCAGCGATGACCACCTTCCTGCAGCAGGCGAGTGATACGCAGTTGCAACTCAACATTGGCCTTGTACAGATCCAGGGGAAGTGTTTCCATGCTCATCGAAATCTCCTTAAAGGAAAAAAATACCCCGTCACGGGGCCCAGCCCATCAAGCCATCTGAGAGATGGTGTTACGAAAACGCCGCAGCGACAGAACAAACAAGGCCGTTCCAATCACCAACAGGGCTAAAAAGGGTTGCCACACGGTTTCAAGGCCCGCGCCGCGAAACAAAATGGCCTGCCCCAAGGACACGAAGTGCGTGGTGGGGGCCAGTTGCATCAGGTTTTGAACAATTTCAGGCATGCTTTCGCGGGGAGTCCGTCCGCCCGAGAGCAAATTCATGGGCAGCAAGGTCAGCATCAGGAGCAAGCCAAACTGCGGCATGCTACGCGACAAGGTCGCCAGATAGATGCCCATGGAGGTCATGGCAAACAGGCACAGCACAGTGCCGCACAGGAACAAAGGAATGGAGCCTTCAATCGGTACGCCCAGCAAGCCGCGCACCACGACGTTCAGGGACGCGGCAGTCGCAATCAGTACCACCAGACCCATGGCCGTTACTTTGGAAGCCATAATCTCACCCGGCGTGACAGGCATGACCAACAAGTGCTCAATGGTGCCGTGCTCGCGCTCACGAATCAGGGCCGCCCCAGTCAGGATGATGGACAGCATGGCGACCGAGTTGATGACCTCGGCAATACTGCCGAACCAGGCCTTTTCCAAGGTGGGGTTAAAGCGCACTCGCAAAGCAAGATCCACCGGCAGGGTGTCAACGCTGCGGTATCGCCGTACGAACTCGTTGACCTCGCCCATGACCACCTGCTGGATGTAGTTATTGCCCGTAAAGGCCTGACTCATACGGGTGGCGTCAATGTTCAACTGCACCTCGGGGCTGCGTCCGGCCAGCACATCGCGTTGGAAATCAGGTGGGATATTCAGCACAAAAGTAAACTCGCCAGTATCCATGCCCGAATCCATTTCGCCATACTCGATCATGCGCGGGTAAATGAACTCCGGCGGATAGAAAGCCGACGCAATACGCGCGGATAACGGACTTTGGTCCTGATCCACAATCGCAATGGGTGCATTGTTCAGGGTCTCGGGCTGAGCCGTTGCCGAGGTGTAGATCGAGACCGAAAACACATACACAATGAGCAACAGCATCATGGGGTCGCGGGCCAGACTCCATAGCTCCTTGCGGCCCAACAACAGCACATTCTTGAGTTTTCTCATCTCACTTCTCCTGCTTTTTCAGCAGCAAGACCGCCGCACCCAGGACCACCGGAATGGCCAGCGCCAAGGCCAGCAAGGCACCCTGCAAGTCCGAGAAAGCCAGGGCCTTGTTAAATACCCCACGGCTGATGTTGAACATATGTGTCGCCGGGTAAATTTCGCCTGCCCAGCGACTGATCCCTTCCATGGAAGACACAGGGTTGAGCAAACCCGATATCTGCACGGCGGGCAGCATGGTGCCGATCATGGCAAAGAACATGGCTGCAATCTGGCTTTGGGTCACCGTGGAAGCCACCAAGCCCATGCCGGTCGAAATCACGCAAAACATCAAGGTCGCCACACTCAAGGTCAGAAAACTGCCCTTGATAGGGACGTCAAACACCGTGATGGCCAACAGACACATACATAAAAAATTGACCATCGCCAAGCCAATATAGGGAATCTGCTTGCCCAGCAAGAACTCCACTCGCGTGACCGGGGTCACGTACAGATTGATGATGGAACCCAGTTCTTTTTCGCGCACCACAGACAGTGCAGTCAGCATGGCGGGCAACATCAGCAAGAGCACCGGAATCACGGCGGGAACCATGGCCGGCAAACTCTTGACGTCCGGGTTGTATCGGTACCGGTCCTGAATACTGGCTGGCACCACCAAGGCCCCTGCCCCCAGACGTTCCTTGGCCTGCGTAATCAACCACTGCTGGTGCATGGCTTTCACATAACCTTGAACGGTCTCTGCGCGGGTAGGCATGGAGCCGTCCACCCAGGCTGCAACTTCCGGCTTGCTGCCACGCAACACGTCACGCCCAAAACCAGGCGGAATTTCAATAGCCAGCGCAATCTTGCCACGCCGCATTCTGTCATCCAGGTCCTGATAATCCGTCAGCGGCGGCTGCTCCAGAAAGTAGCGTGAACCGGACAGGTTCAAGGCGTAGTTCTGGCTGATACTGGTTTGGTCACGGTCCAGCACGGCGTAGCGTAAATCCTCTACGTCCAGCGTAATGCCAAAGCCCATTACAAACAGCAAAATCAAGGAGCCGGCCAAGGCCAAGGTGGCGCGCACCGGATCACGACGCAGTTCCAGGGCTTCGCGCCAGGTGTAGCTCAACAGCCGCTGCAAGCTGAAACGGTCGCTTTTGTCGCTATGCCCTTGCTCGGGCACGACCACGGTCTGTTCAGGATTGGCAACCACTTCCGGCTCGGGGCCACTGGCTTCTAGCAAGTAGCCAATAAAGGCTTCTTCCAGATTCATCGCGCCACGTTTTTTCACCAAATTGGCGGGTGTATCACTATCGAGCACCTTGCCGGCGTGCATCATGGACATGCGATCGCAACGCTCGGCCTCATTCATGAAGTGGGTGGAAATGAAAATCGTAACCTTGTCACGGCGGGACAGCTCGATTAGCAAACGCCAGAAATTGTCGCGCGCGACCGGGTCCACCCCCGAGGTCGGTTCGTCCAGAATCAGCAGCTCTGGTTTGTGCACCATGGCCACAGCCAAGGACAGACGCTGGCGCATGCCCAGGGGAATCGCATCAGGCAGACGGTCCAAAATCTGACCTAGCTCAAAACGCTTCACCATTTCGGCCACTCGGCTCTCCACCTCGTCCTCGGGGACGTGGAACAACTGGGCGTGCAGCACCAGGTTCTGGCGAACCGTCAGTTCGCTGTACAGGGAGAAAGCCTGCGACATATAGCCCACTCGACGGCGGGTATCGATATCTTTGGGATCAACCTCGTGGCCAAACAGCCAGGCCTGCCCTTCGGACGCGGGCAACAAGCCGGTCAGCATCTTCATGGTGGTGGATTTGCCACAACCATTTGATCCCAGAAAACCAAAAATCTCGCCGCGCCGAATCCGGAAAGACACCTTGTCTACAGCGGTAAAGTCGCCAAAACGAATCGTCAGCCCTTCGGCTTCAATAGCGATATCATCGGCGTCCACATCCAGCGGCGGAATGTCCACCGCCTTGTGGCCTTGGCGCTTATCCTCGGGCAAAAGGCGGATAAAGGCTTGCTCCAGGCTCTTGCTTTCCGTGCGTTCCAGTAACTCTTTGGGTGAGCCCGTTGCCAGAATCTGACCGTCATCCATGGCGACCAGCCAGTCAAAACGCTGGGCTTCATCCATATAAGCGGTGGCGACAATCACGCTCATGCCAGGGCGTTCGATGCGAATGCGCTCGATCAAATCCCAGAACTGCTTGCGCGCCAAGGGGTCCACCCCGGTAGTCGGTTCGTCCAGCAGCAGAAAGTCCGGGTCGTGAATCAAGGCGCAACACAGACCCAGCTTTTGTTTCATACCGCCCGAGAGCTTGCCTGCAGGCCGGGTCAGGAAAGGATGCAGGCCCGTGCTGCGCGTCAGATCGTCAATACGACGCCGCCGCTCGGCGGCATCATGCCCGAACAAACGGCCAAAGAACTGCAGGTTTTCTTCCACCGACAAGGTGGGGTACAAGTTCTTGCCCAGACCTTGAGGCATATAGGCAATGCGCGGACAAATCTGGTCGCGATGGCTTTTTTCCGCCATATCGCCACCCAGCACCTCAATACGGCCCTCCTGAATCACGCGGGCACCGGCCAGCAGGGACAACAAGCTGGACTTGCCCACACCGTCAGGACCAATCAGCCCGACCATGCAAGCAGCAGGAACATCCAGACTTAAACGATCCAGTGCGAGCGTGTCGCCGTAACGTTGACTGAGTTCAACAACGCGAGCAACGGTCGCCGCTTGCTGCTTGGGCATAATTTACTCCGCCAAGGTAGAAGTCAGCGACTCGGGCCAACTGGCATTAGGATCCAGTTTTACCCAGGCCACACCGGGCAAGCCGGTCTTGACTTGCTCCAGATGCTGTTTCAGCAGCTCGGGGGCAATCTGGGCCTTGACGCGGAACATCAGTTTTTGACGCTCCGAGGCTGTTTCTACACTTTTGGGGGTGAACTGGGCCGAACTGGCCACGAAGGACACAGTGGCAGGAACCGGAATATCAGGGATGGCATCGAGCACCAGACGAACCTCCGTACCCAGAGCTACCCTGCCGGCCACTTCACTGGGCAAGAAGAAAGTCATGTACACATCAGACAAGTCCAGCACGTTCAACACACGGCCACCGGCACCCAGTACTTCACCGGGTTGAGCAACACGAAATTGCACCCGCCCATCTCGCGGACTGACCAGTTCGCTGTCACGCAGATCAGCCTCAATACGGGCAACAGCCGCAGTAGCCGCCTCTACGGCAGACTGTGCACCAATCAACTGCGCTTTTGCGGCGTTAATGGCAGCGTGCGCCGCATTGGCCTGGGCTTTGGTAGCAGCGACAGCCGCCTGGGCACCACGCACACGAGCGCGATCATCATCGAGCTCCTGAGCGGAGGCAGCCCCTTCTTTGGCCAGGGTGGTGGAACGGGCCAGACGGCGCTGAGCCGCATCCAGCTCCGACTCACGTTGACCGATCAAGGCTTTGGCGGCGATGGCATCGCTTTCACGCAAGGCAACTTGTGCCTGAGAGGCCGCCACATTGTTTTCGGCCTGACGCAAACCGGCCACTGCTTCGTCACGAGCCGCTTCCAGGCTGTCTTGCTGCATGACGGCCAGCACTTGACCTTCCTTCACGAAGTCGCCCTCATGGGCAGCAATGCTCTGAATACGTCCAGCAAACTTGGTAGAGATATCAATCTCGGTCGCTTCAATACGACCATTACCACTGACAAAACCTTCTCCGGGACCCGTATTGGACATTTTCTGCCATGCCCACCAGCCCAGGCCCAGAACCCCGGCAACGATTAGGACAGGAACAAGATTTTTTTTCAACGAAGATTGTTTGCTCATAGCTGGCTCGAGGATGGATTCGATTGAGAGGAGTTATGGATGTTGGTCAGAGGCTCGGCGGGGTCCAGCCCACCGCCCAAGGCGCTATACATAGCAATCTGGCTGGCCAAGAGCGCGCGACGTGTTTGCACCACTTGCTGCTCCACATCCAGCAAATCACGCTGCGCATCCAGCACTTCCAGATAGGCGGCTGAACCGTTGTCGTAACGCATCTGTGCCAGGCGGGCGCGCTCGGTCTGAGCGCGACGGGCCACCAGTTGAACGTCCAGTTGCTGCCTTAACCAATGGCGAGTCGACAAAGCATCCGACACTTCCCGGAATGCGGTCTGAATCGCTTGCTCGTACTCGGCGATACGCATGTCACGACGCACGTATGAGACGTCCAGATTGGCGCTGCGACGGCCACCGTCAAAGATAGGCAGGGAAATCGTAGGGGCGAACATCCAGGCTTTGCTGCCGGAATCAAACAGACCATCCAGCTCGGCGCTGGCGGTGCCGAAATTGCCGGTCAAGGCAATACGCGGGAAGAAGGCAGCGCGGGCTGCACCAATATTGGCGTTGGCCGCCCGCAACTTGTGTTCAGCCGCAATAATGTCGGGACGCCAGACCATCAAGTCCGACGGCAAACCGGGGGCCAGCTCGGCCAGCACAAGGTTTTCAGCTACAGGCTCCCCCGTTAGAGACACTCCCGGATCGGCACCCAATAGCTGTTGCAAGGCATGCAGTTGTACCGCGCGCTGCTGCTCCAATTGAGCCAGCATGGACTGAGCCTGCGTCAGCAAGGTTTGCACCTGCGTCACATCCAGCTTGGACGTTGCACCCACTTCATAGCGGCGGGAGAAAATGCGGTAGGACTCCTGACGCGTCTCCACGCTTTTACGAGCGATCTGCACTCGCTCGTCCAGCTCGCGTACCACAATATAGTTATTGGCCACTTGCGAAACCAGGGCCACATGCACAGCCTGTCGGCCTGCCTCGGTAGCCAGCCAGCCTTGCAAGGCGGCATCTTCCAGGCTACGTACACGGCCCCACAAATCCAGCTCCCAACTCGTCAAACCGACCTGGGCACGATAATCTCCGCCCGTCACGGCCTGGCCGCTCGGGTTCATATCACCTGGCACGCGCGAACGCGCAGTCTGACCACCCACGGTGAATTCAGGAAAGCGTTCGCTGCGCTGCAAATTCAGCATGGCCCGGGCCTCATCCACCCGTAACATGGCGACGCGCATATCGCGGTTGTTTTCCAGTGCCGTCTCAATGAGCTTGCTCAGAACCGGATCTTTAAAATATTGGCGCCAACCCAGATCACGCGCCCGCACAGCATTGGCCTGCTCTGCAGACAGGTCCGAATAGACTTGCGGAACGGGGGCGGCGGGCTGCTGGTAATCGGGTGCCATTGAAGCACAAGCAGTTAACGTCAGCAGCAAGGCAGCCAACGCAAAATGAGGGCGACGCGCAGCACTTCGGTACGTGATACTCAAATCATAGGTCTGTGGGGCCATGGGAAAACATGCCTAAGGAGAAAAAGGAGAACTGCCGTCAAGGCAAAACAGCACGCCAGCGATAGGCCGCCTTGTGCCTATCGCCGACATAAAACAGAACAACTCGCTCACCTCAACCGTGAGCTTGTATGAACCAGATCGCTTACTTCACTAATACATATTGACCGGGTGCCGGGCCGACTGGCGTATAGCCCTGTTTGGCTGCCCCCATTTGCGGCGGTTTTACGGCCTCGCCCGAACGGGTTTTCAGCCATTCAGTCCAGGCGGGCCACCAGGAGCCCTGATGAGACTCCGCTTGTGCCTGCCAGTCGTCCACCAGTACAGGCGCGGTGCCTGCTGCGCGGGTATGGATCTGATATTTGCGACGCGGATGACCCGGTTCACTGACAATTCCAGCGTTATGCCCACCCGTGGTCAAAACAAAAGTGATCTCAGAAGGGACCAGATAATGCAGCTTGTAAACAGAGCGCCAAGGTGCAACGTGATCGGAAACCGTACCGACGCAGAAAATGGGCAAATCAACTTGCGCCAAAGAAACGATACGACCTTGAACCGGATAACGGTTTTGACTTAAATCATTATTCAAATACATGCGCCGCAAATACTGCGAATGCATAGTGGCTGGCATACGCGTGGCATCTGCATTCCAGGCCATTAAATCGCTCAAGGGGCGACGTTCGCCCAATAGATACTTATTAACCATGGGCGCCCACAATAAATCAGCGGAGCGCAGCATTTGAAAAGCAACTTCCATCTGATTGGCGCGCAAGTACCCCTCATCAGCCATCTGGGCTTCCAGCAGGCTGACCTGGCTCTCATCAATAAACAGGGACAAATCACCAGGTTCGGAAAAGTCGGTTTGAGCGGCAAAGAACGTCAGGGAAGCGAGCCTGTCGTCACCATCGCGTGCCATGGCGGCTGCGGCAATGGCCAGCAAGGTGCCACCCAGACAATAGCCAGTGGCGTGGATTTTCTGGCCGGGGACAATGGCATTCACTGCATCCAGACTGGCCTTCCAACCCAAACGAATGTAGTCGTCCATCCCGAAGGCATGATCTTGGGCACCAGGGTTTTTCCAGGACAGGCAAAATACGGTATGGCCTTGATCCACCAGGTATTTGATCAGGGAGTTTTGCTGGGACAAATCCAGAATGTAGTACTTCATGATCCAGGCCGGCACGATCAGAACAGGCTCTGGATGGACCTGCTTGGTAGTAGGCGTGTACTGGATCAGTTCGACCAGCTCGTTACGCAGCACCACCTTGCCCGGTGTAGCGGCGAGATCCTTGCCGACCACAAAATCTTCCGTACCTGCGGGGGGTTCACCGGCAAACTGGGCCTGCATATCCTGCTGCCAGTTTGCCAGGCCACGGCTGAAGTTATCCCCCTGTTCCGCAAGGGTTTTGTCCCACACCAAAGGATTGGTCCAAGCGAAGTTGCTGGGGCTGAGCATGTTCAGCCATTGCTCGGCACCGAAGGCAATCAGCTTTTGATGATGGGGTTCAACACCGGCCACACCTTCCGTGGCGCTTTGCCACCACTGCTGCTGCGCCTGATAGGTTTGTCGCAGCAAATTAAAAGGCCAGCGGTCCCAGGCGGGATCAGAAAAACGGCGATCAGTATAGACAGGCGTGGGGGTTTGTTCAGACCTTGGCGAAGACAACTGGGCCGATGCCGCCAGCTCCTCGCTCCATTCGAGGAACAACTGTTCCCACTGGCGTTGGGCCAACTGTCTTAACTGCTCTTGTTTGCCGGGGCTAAGGGCCAGATGACGTATCCAATCCATCCAGGCAAGAAATTGCGATTCAGGGGAGATGGAGCTCCAGATGCGAGCCCAGGCGGCTCGTGCGGATGCATCTAACTGCTCAGTCTGATCAAGGGACTGCCTGCTAACCATTGCCACTCCGCAAAAAGTACACAAAAAACAGATACGACTACTTAGTCTTTTTAATAGTACACCAGTTTACATCTAAACCTTTTGCATGCAGGCCTTTTAATAAAGAGCGATAAAAAACCTTTGCGTTAGATCAAGTTCATGACAGATAAAAAACCGTCAGCTTGAACCCCATTTTTTGTTATACCGTGACTTTTATGAAATAAGGAAATGAAAGCCAGTCAAAAACAAATAAATGTTTTAAAAAATTTTAGAAAACAAAACACGGCATTTCAATGAAACCAGTGGCTACCCAAACACAGAACAGAACCATTATTTCTGCAACTATGTGACAAAACAAGCAAAGCACCGCCTCTCATTCAACCTGGTTTACCATCCGCCTGGAACAAGCAGCCTGATATACTGCAGGCCCCATATCTTGCCCATCCACACAGGATGACATGACAGTCACGCACCCAAATAAGCCTCATAAAAACGAAAGCACAAACAAGCGACGTTACCTGCCCTCGGCCGAGCGCAAGCGAGAAATCCTGAAGGCCGCTTTTGACGAGTTTTCCCACCGGGGTTTTTTGGGAACTTCGCTTGAGCGCATCGCCGCCCGCGCTGGAATTTCCAAGTCCGGAATTTACGCCCACTACAACAGCAAAGATGACGTATTCGAGGACATGCTCCACTGCACGCTCCTGCCCCCCGAGAACAACACCTTTGAGCTTCCCGATACCTGCGAGGCAGACACCCTTTCCTGTCTTGTAGACGCATACCTCAAGCAACTCTATGAACGCCTGTCCAGCCCGGACGTGCAAGCCATGTTCAGACTGTTGATGACCGAAAGCGGTCGTGTCCCTGATCTGGCCCAGTATTGGGGACAACAACTCTTGGAGCAGAACTACACGGCCAACCAGGCTTTTTTTCAACTGGGCATCCAACGAGGGCTTATCCGCCCCGATGTGAGCTCCTCGGACTACCTCCAGGCGGCCTCCCCTTCCCTGATGTGGTTAATGGTTTTGCTGGTTCTAGGCCCGCAACACTCGCCTGTGCCCTTTGAGGAAGTCCGCCTCTTGCACAAACGCTTATTAATAGAGTGTCTGCAACCCGTGTCTGCCTGAGCACGCCCCCCGTGACATCAGGCAATCAGGCTAATGGCATGGGCAAGCAGGCTTGATTGGCATGCAAGGCCTCTTGTGTTGTAGGCCATAAGCCTCATCAAGCCTGACGTATAAGCACAGCCGAGCGGCGCGCTACACTTGTGGCCACCAATTATTCCCTTGAACCGCAACTACTCGTACAATTGTCGGTTGCAGTCCATTTTCAATGGGTTCCCTCACCCCATCCACCAAAAAGGTCCAGACATGACTCTGCCTACTGTGCCGTCTTCACGGCTGTCGTTCTACGTGCGACTTCTGATTGCCTTTCACATTTTTATTGTGATTGCCAGCAATTATCTGGTTCAACTTCCTATTGAACTATTCGGCTTTCATAGCACCTGGGGAGCCTTTAGCTTTCCCTTTGTTTTTCTGGCTACCGATCTGACCGTCCGTTTGATGGGCAAGTCCGAAGCACGCCGCGTGATTACCCGCGCCATGTTTCCAGCCCTGATCGCCTCTTATGTAGTCTCCGTGCTCTTTCATGAAGGCCAGTTCAATGGTTTGCAGACGCTAGGCGAGTTCAACAGCTTTGTATTTCGTATTGCCGTGGCCAGTTTTGCCGCCTACGTTTTGGGGCAATTACTGGATGTTCAGGTCTTTGACCGCATCCGTCGCGACTACAAGCAATGGTGGGTTGCTCCAGCCGCCGCCTCCGTCTTTGGCCAGGCTCTGGATACCTTGGCCTTTTTCGGCATCGCCTTCTGGCGCAGTAGCAATCCCTTCATGGCCGAGCACTGGGGCGAGATTGCCATCGTCGATTACGTCATCAAGCTGGGCGTCAGCCTGCTGCTGTTTGTACCTATGTATGGTGTGCTGCTCAATTCTCTGATCAATACGATGAAACGCCGCACCCTAAGCACCGCGCAGGTCAAAGCATGAAACCGCACACTGCTCGCCGCCGGGCACTGGTTTTATTTTCAGGCGGACAAGACTCCGCCACCTGCCTGGCCTGGGCCCTGGACCGCTTTGCCTTTGTAGAAACCGTGGGCTTTGACTACGGCCAGCGCAACCATGCGGAACTGCAGTGTCGACAGACACTCCGCAACAAGCTCTGCCAGCAGTTCCCGCACTGGGCAGAGCGCCTGGGGCAAGACCATGTGCTCGATGCCAGCGTCCTGGCTCAGATAGGCGGCAGCGCCATGACCGAATCCATGACAATTGCCATGCAGAAAGACGGTCTGCCCAATACCTTTGTGCCCGGTCGCAACCTGCTGTTCTTTACTCTGGCTGGCGCTCTGGCTTACCGCCGTGGCCTGGATACACTGGTTGGCGGCATGTCTGAAACCGACTACTCGGGCTACCCAGACTGTCGCGACAACACGCTAAAAACACTGCAAGTGGCATTGAGCCTGGGGATCGAGCGCCCGCTGACCGTGGAAACACCATTGATGTGGCTGGATAAAGCAGATACCTGGGAACTGGCCCACCAGTTGGGCTCGGATGCTTTAGTGAAACTGATCCAGGAAGACAGCCATACCTGCTACCAGAATGTGCGAGAAACGCTGCATGACTGGGGATATGGCTGTGGGCAATGCCCGGCTTGTGAGCTGCGGGCTAAAGGGTATGGGGATTGGAAGTTGAGGGGCTGATATTACGTAGTTACTCAATACGATAGGCGGCTGGGACCTCGCGATACAGTGTCACTGCCGCCTGTAAAGACAATAACTCCTTAATTACAAGCATGATAAAAAACAAGAAATAAATTAAAAATGGACCCGCAAAATACCTTTGAAGTGTCACCGTCGACTCCAACTGACTAAAATAGCCCCCAGACTCAACCGCCTCACAAACGCTTTCCAGATCACTCAAAGAAAGAGGCTTAGTCTCATCAGAAACACCACTTAAACAAAGTGAAACATCAAAAAACCAACGCTCATCGCCATACTTCAAGAAAGATCTCAAACCCTGCTCCCCTTGCCACACCCAAACATCACTTTCATCAAATTTAATTATTGCCTCAGAATTAAAAGTCAAGATAGCGAAGGGTGTAGAAAGGAACAACAAAAAAGCAAACCCTAGAGTGGTGAAAATCACACGATCAGCAGTAGGTTTGCTTACCTTACACTCACCCCACTTTACCCAACGGCCTGCTTTACCCATATTTTTTAATGGGATAGATAAAGAACGTGACCATTTGACTGCTCTATTGGTATCCCTAGGACAACTCACACCCTCGATAGAGTACATTGCCTTGAACCTTTCTAAGTCCAAGCAATTTTTTCTTTCAGACTCAAGAAATGAATCATAAAACTCTTCCCTATGAAAAGAAGACCAAATTTTATTAAAGAAAATAAAGTACGCTCCTTTATATTTAAGATAAGCAACTGAAAAAAAGAACACAACAACAGCAAGCAAAGAAGAAAAATAAGTTAAAGAAGAAGAAATTAAGTTAACCATAAAAAAAACCCAACCACCAAAGTGGCTGGGCTCCTATAAAAAAATCAATCAAATCACAGCTGCGCTGGCTCCGTCTGCACTTGATACACCGGATAGCTTCGGCACAAGCTCACAATTTTTTCGCGGATCTCGTGCTTGACCTTATCTAAAGTGCCAGCCTCATAGGCATCAAGCACATCACACAAGTAATGCGCCAGCTGCTCGCAGTCCTCCACCGTAAAGCCACGTGTTGTTACAGCCGGCGTTCCGATACGGATACCCGAGGTCACCATGGGTGATCGGGGATCGTTGGGCACGGAGTTCTTGTTCACAGTAATGTAGACATCTGCCAAGGCATCGCTGGCCTCTTGCCCGGTGTAGGGCTTGGCCGACAAGTTGATCAGCATCATGTGGTTATCCGTCCCGCCTGACACGATGTTGTGACCACGCTGCATCAGTACCGCCGCCATGGCGCGGGCATTACGCACCACGTTTTGCTGATAGGTACGGAATTCCGGCTGCAAAGCCTCTTTGAAAGCAATGGCTTTGGCCGCAATCAAGTGCATCAAGGGGCCGCCTTGCACGCCTGGGAATACAGCGGAATTCAGGCGTTTGTAGAAATCTTCGCTTTGCCCTTTAGCCATGATCACGCCACCACGTGGACCGCGCAGGGTTTTGTGCGTTGTGCTGGTGACTACATGGGCGTATGGCAAGGGGCTGGGGTATTCGCCCGCCGCCACCAGACCAGCTACGTGCGCCATATCCACCCAGAACCAGGCACCGACCTTGTCGGCGATCTGTCGCATACGCGCCCAATCCTTCACACGGGAATAGGCCGAGAAACCACCAATCAGCATTTTGGGCTTGGTCTCGATAGCAATGCGCTCCATTTCGTCGTAATCGATCAGCCCGGTTTGGGTATCCACTCCGTAAGGAACAATGTTGTAAAGACGCCCGGAAATATTGATGGGGTTACCGTGGGTCAGGTGCCCCCCCTGAGCCAGGTTCATCCCCATCACCGTATCGCCCGGTTTGAGCAAAGCCAGAAATACAGCAGTATTAGCCTGCGCTCCAGCATGAGGCTGTACGTTGGCGTAATCACAATCGAACACAGCTTTCAGACGCTCGATAGCCAGACGTTCGGCTACGTCCACAAATTCACAACCGGCGTAGTAACGCTTGTCCGGATAACCCTCGGCGTATTTGTTGGTAAACACGGAGTTCTGAACCTGCATAACCAAAGGGCTGGCATAGTTTTCCGAGGCAATCAGTTCTACGTGATCTTCCTGACGGCTTTCTTCGCCCTGAATGGCCTGAGCCAATTCCTTGTCGAATTCAGCCAGGCTGAGTGTGTTGTCGTACATCGCTTTTCCTTAAAAAAATTTCTACCCACGTCGCGGCTACTTGCTTGGCCGCCTTGCAAAGCAGACGCACGCCCTAACCGTGCGTGCGCTCGAACTCGCGCATGAACGCTCCCAAGGCCTGCACCGCGTCCAAGGTGACGGCGTTGTAGATACTGGCGCGCCAGCCTCCCGTTGATTGATGCCCCTTCAAACCGTGAAAACCATTTTTCTGCGCTTCTTTCGCAAACAAATCATCCAAAGCCGTTTCAGCAATATGAAACGGCACATTATTGATGGATCGATAGGCAGACCACACGTTATTGATATAAAAACCATTACTTTTATCAATAACATCATAGAGATGTTGTGCTTTTTTCTGATTTATTTCGTACAACACGTCTATTCCACCTACCCGTTCAATCCACTCCAGCGTCAAACCCAATACATACCAGGAAAAAGTAGACGGCGTATTGAACAAGGATTGCTTTTTTGCCTGCATGGAAAAATCCAACACCTGTGGCGTACCAGCTAAAGGCTTGTCTAAAATAGCAGGATTCAGCAATACCATTGTCACACCAGCAATACCCATGTTTTTCTGGGCTGAGGCGTAAATCAAATCGTGGGCTGAGATATCAAGCGGTTTTGACATCAGGCTGGAGCACGCATCACATACCAATGGAATAGGTGAAACAGGTGGTGTTGAAAATTGCAAGCCCTGTGCCGTTTCATTCTCTGTGTAATGCAAATACGCAGCATCCAGATTAATATTAGATTCATTAATTTCCGGGATACGATCAAATCCAGTTTCATAAGAACTCGCTATGATTCTTACTTGCCCATATTGCCCGGCAGCATTGGCGGCTTGTTCCGACCATAGCCCTGTATGTATATAGTCCGCTGTGTTTTTTTGATGAAGCAAGTTCATCGGAATTTGAGAAAACTGCAGATACGACCCTCCTTGCAGGAGCAAGACGTGATAATCCGATGGCACGGCCAGAACACGACGTACAGCGGCCTCAGTACGGTGGGCAAAATCCATGAAAGGCTGAGAACGATGACTGATTTCCATCACAGAAACCCCTGTGCCGGCGAAATCAAGCAGCTCATCTCGTACTTGCAATAGAACATCCATCGGCAAGGCACTGGGCCCTGCACTGAAATTAAAGGGTCGGGACATACTTGTTGAGATCCTGTACAAACCTGAACGCCGAAACAGGCCCCCCTGTTTCGGCAATGACAATCAAGTCTACGAGCACAATGGTCTGACTAGTCAGACCATTAATCTTCCCTGGAGCAGACCGCATGACGCGTTCGTTTGAACTGGACACCTTGAAGATGCGTCTTAACGATGCCGAACTTCAATCCCTGGATCTTCATCAGCGCATTCAGCGTGCCTTACGGGCATTGATTCTGGATGGTGCTCTAGGTCCCGGGGTCAAGCTACCTGCTACACGCTCCCTGGCCAAGTCCCTGGGCATGGCCCGCGACACTGTTGAAAACGCCTATGTTCAGCTGCATCGCGACGGTTTTATTGTGCGACGTGAAGGCTCAGGCAGCTATGTTTCTGAATCGGTCGGCACCGAGCTGCGCGGCAGTGCCTACCGTCGCATCAAAGCCCAGGATCTGAAACGCAGCGTGATGGAACCCGGCACAGGTTTAAGCCGCCGGGGTCGCGCCGTGTTTGAAAGTGGCGGCATTGCCGATCAACAAACCATCAAGGCTTTTGCCACGGGTTTGCCGGAAACCCGCAACTTCCCCACCGATGTGTGGGAGCGCCTGCAACGTCAGGCCATGAAAGACTATCGGGCCAACATCCTGCTGCACGGCGATCCGCAAGGCACTGAATGCCTGCGCAAAGCCATCGCTGTGTACCTGAATCTGGAGCGTGGCGCCAAAGTCTCTGCCGATCAAATTTTGATTCTGAGCAGCACACGCCAAGCCCTGTTCCTGTGCGCACAATTGCTGGTCGATGCTGGCAAACCCATTCTGGTGGAAAACCCCGGCTACTTCGGCGCCCGCAAAGCCTTTGAAGCTGCCGAGGCCCGTGTGGTACCGATTGGTGTAGACGAACAAGGTTTGCGCACCGATTTACTGAATGAAGATCGCAGCGGTGCAAACTGTATTTATGTGACGCCCTCGCACCAGTATCCCACCGGGGCCACCATGTCCCTGGAGCGTCGTCTGGAACTCATACACTGGGCAGCAGAAAATGGCCGCTGGATTATGGAAGACGACTACGACAGCGAGTTTCATTACGACGGGCTACCCACGGCATGCGTACAGGGTCTGGATAAATACCAACGCACCATCTACCTGGGCACCTTCAGCAAAACCCTGTATCCAGGACTGCGCATGGGCTATATGGCCTTGCCGCCCGAGCTGGTCAAACCCTTTACCCAAGCCCGCAGCATCATGGACGGCCACACGCCACAAATCCTGCAGCTAACCCTGGCGCGCTTTATGGAAGACGGGCATTACAACTCGCATATCCGCGCCATGCGCAAGCTCTATGCCGGGCGGCGGGAGATCATGCTGGAAGCAATCGAGCAGCACTTGCAAGGCATTGTCCGCGCAGCCCGACCTGAGGGTGGTTTACAAATCCCCTGCTTTCTGGAGCCGGGCTGGTCAGAAGAGCACACCTTGCGCCGCGCCTTAAGTGCGGGCGTCCAACTACCCGGCTTGAGTCGCCTGTACATGGGTGAAGAGCAACAACAAGGCTGGCTACTGGGCTACGCGTCTCTGACCGCTTATGAAATCGAATCAGCCATGTTGCGTCTGGCCAACGCTCTACGCCAGGGGAAAGGCTAGAGCTGCTGAGTATCAATACATCAAGGGGTATCGCCGGTTCAGGTCGGCGACCCCTTCCAGAATGGCATTCTCGGTGCGTGGGTTACGCGAGCCACTGCGCACACCGCCCAGCAAGGCCAGAATCATGTCGCCAATCTCTTTGAAGTCGTCCTCGCCCAGACCTCGTGTGGTACAGGCTGCACTGCCCACACGCACGCCTGAATACGCCGCATTGTCTTGCTCATAAGGCACCCGGTGCTTGCTCAAACTAATGCCTAACTGAGCCAGCACCTGCTCCACCAAGGGACCTGACAAATCCCAAGGGCGCAGATCCACCACACCAAAGTGACAGTCTGTTCCCCCTGACACCACCGTCAACCCCCCCTCGGACAAGCGACGGCACAAGCTGCGGGCATTGTTGATGACGGACT
This sequence comes from Alcaligenes faecalis, assembly GCF_041521385.1. Classification (NCBI taxonomy): domain Bacteria; kingdom Pseudomonadati; phylum Pseudomonadota; class Betaproteobacteria; order Burkholderiales; family Alcaligenaceae; genus Alcaligenes; species Alcaligenes faecalis. The sequence goes on from NZ_CP168006.1 coordinate 897,275, forward strand.
GGGCGTAGGCTTTATAGGATGGGCTCATTGCCTCCCCAAAAGCGACTGCCTTAGCAGCCAGAATGTTCAGCAAAGGTCCACCCTGCAAGCCTGGATACACGCCTTGGCTCAAGCGTTCGGCCAACTTGGGTTCATTGCTCAGAATAATGCCGCCACGCGGGCCACGTAAGGTGCCGTGTGTGGAAAAAGTGGTGACGTGTGCATGTTTGACCGGCGAGTCCATCAGGCCCGCTGCGACCAGACCTGCGCTATGCGCTAAATCCACCATTAAATAAGCGTTGATCTCGTTGGCGATATGTCTGAATTCGGCAAAATTCGGCGTGCGCGAATAGGACGACCCTCCGGCAATGATCAGCCGTGGCCGCTCCTTGTGAGCCAGAGCGCGCACTTCATCCATATCCACCCATTGAGTCTGACGATCCACGCCATACGAGCAAGTCTGAAACCAGCGTCCGGACACATTGAAACGCGAACCGTGACTAAGGTGCCCACCCGCACTTTGATCCAGCGCCAGAATCGTGTCGCCCGGCGAGAGCAAGGCTAGATATACCGCTAGATTGGCCTGACTGCCCGAGTGTGCCTGCACGTTGGCATAGGCGGCCCCAAAGACTGCTTTAGCCCGCTCGATAGCCAGCTCTTCAGTCTGATCGGCTTGTTCACACCCACCGTAAATCCGCTGTCCAGGATAACCCTGCGCCTGCTTGTTGCTAAGCAAGGAACCCTGTACATCCAAGACGGCTCGGCTCAAATAATTCTCGGAAGCGATCAACTCGATGGTGTGTTGTTGCCGCCCCCGCTCGGCCTCGATGATGTCCCAAAGATTGCGATCACTTTGCTGTAGAAATTGCGAACCCACCAGAGGCAGGTGGGGGGTGTCGCCACCGGCAAGACTCTTCATGGGAGTTCCTGTTTAAAGATTGGCTACTTTTGCAATCGTGGCTTTTTTTAGGCACGAGAGAAAACCCCACCCCTGGCACGATAGTTCCAAGGGCGAAAAACACACATCCTAGTCCGTTTTTCCACCTATTAAACAGTCCAATAAAAACTTATTCACCAGACCACTTTTTATTATTGTTATTTAAATAAAAATTTAAAACATAAACAATCCAAAATCCGCTGAAACACAGATCAAAAGCCAATTCCGATTACTTTAGTAGGGAATTAGAAAAAATCTTAATTTTCAATTTGCAAGTGGTCTGCCATATAACTTTGAAATGGTCTGTCATTTATTGTCATAGGATCATTAGAATGCAGCCAACGAATACTCAACAGCCATATTTCTAAACGCTCAAGCAGATTATCACTTTTTAATCCGCACACGTCAGAACGACTCCCATTTTCCCACGACCATAGGAAAGGCCATTGCTTTAAAGGCAGTTCAACCATGCTGATCCCCAAGACTTGAAAGACCCAATAACGGTTTTTTTTTGGGTCTTGTTCTTAAGGTCAAGCAAATCCTTTTAAGCCTGCGGATTTCCATTTGGAAATAGAGATAGGCGATATACAGAAACGATCTATTCATTTTGAACAGATCGCAATCAACAGCAAGGAAGTTTGAAATGACAACCAAAAGCTACGAAACTGATGACGCCGTACGTAATATGCTGCAAAAGCTGTCTGTTCTTTGGAAAAATCGGGCCGCTGTCAATCAGGAGCTGCCGGATTACAACAATCTGGCGTTCGACCCCAACAAGGCCGATTTCAGCGAATGCCTGTTGCCTTTCCGTGAGCATCAAGCCTGGTTGGAAGCACCCGAAGAATTGAAATCGCAGTGCTTGTCCTATGCCTGGGGTATTTACAACCTTAAAACCATTTACGTTGAATGCAACGTGGTTACCCCTTCTTGCGAAGACATCATCAAAACCCCGCCCCCAAGCTCCAACCGCAATCTGCTGCAAGATGTCATGTCCCAGGCCTTGCTGGACGAGGCTCTGCACACACGCATGTCGATTATGGCGTGCAACTACATCTATTCCATGCGCGGCCTGCAGCCGCTGGATTTCACCAACTTCAACCTGGTGCAATGGCGCAATGACATCCTGAGCCAGTGCAGCTCCGAATCCGAACGCCGCCTGACCCGCTTTGCCATTGCCTGCGCGTCCGAGACCCTGATTACCGACTATTTGAAAACCATGGCCGAGGACAAGAGTATCCAGACCGTGTGCCATGAGGTCACTCGCACCCATGCCATGGACGAGTGGAGCCACTCCAGCGTGTTCAGCTTTGTCGCCTCCGACATCATTCACGGCCTGAGCCAGAAAGAACGTGAACACATGCGTGCCACCATTTTGCGCACTGTGGAAATGTTCGCCAACAATGAAATGGGGGCCTGGGAAAAAGTCTTTTCGATGGTGAACTTCCCCAACGCTCGTGACATCCTGCACGATACGGGCGACTCCAACGAAATTGGCGTGTACACCGGTTCAGTTGAAAGCCTGATCGAGCGCATTGGCTTGAACAGCAAATCTGGTAAAGCCCAGCCCGAAGCAGAGCAACAGGAGGCGCTGCAATGACAGCCATGATTCAGGCGCGCTGCGAGACTGTTCGCCCCGAGGCCGGGAATGTCAAAGTCTTCACGCTGCGGGTGCAAAGTGGTCACTTTGATTTTCTAAGCGCCTTGCAGGCGGGCAAGCATGTCGCCCTGAGCTACCCTGATACCGGCGGCACCATTCAACAGCGTATGTACTCGATCACCCGTATGGCTGATCCAGACCTGATTGAAATTGCCGTGAAAGGTTCAGGCCGCAATAGTGTCTCCGATCATTTGCACGCCACCTTGCGCGAGGGCATGAGTGTGCCTTTGCAATATGTAGCGGGTGATATTTCGGTGAACTCTATTGTGGGTTATGAGCGTATCGCCATGATCGCAGGCGGCATTGGCATTACCCTGCCCATTGCCTTGCTGCGTGAATTGGCGGCGCGAGCCCAGGATGGCTTGCCAGTACCACAAGTACATTTGCTGCTCAGTATTGCTCGTATTGCCGACATTCCCTTCTTGCACGAACTGCTGCAACTGGATCTGAGCACCAGTTGGTTCACACTGACGGTATTTGTCACGCAAGAAAAAATCCGTGAAAGCGCGCATTTCAAAGTGGGACGCCCTTCTTTTGAAAATATGGAACAGTTGAAAGACCCGCAGGCCGTGGTGATTTGCGGCAGCCATGGCTTTGCCCAGGCTTTGCGCGAATACACCATTCAGGCGCACCCCATCTCGCATATGTTGATTGAGGCCTTTTCCCCTCCGGCCAAAACAGGTGTGGAAATCCTGCCTGAAGCAGGCAGCGCCCCCTTGCAACTCAATGTACGCAGCACAGGGCAAACGCTCTCGCCCGAGCCGGGCAGTAGTTTGCTGGAAATGCTGGAAGCCGCCGATGTACCTATTCGCAGTCAATGCCGTTCAGGCATATGTGGCGCTTGCCGAGTACAGATATCGGAGGGCGAGTACCGCTCTGAGCCGGACTTTTGCCTGAGCGATCAGGACAAGGCACAGGGCCATGCACTGGCATGTTGCACCTTTCCCCTATCGGGTGCCATGAATGTAGACATTGGCACCACGAGCTGACATCCTTACCACCTGGATTAAAAGACCCCCTTATGAAGAAAGTCATCGCACTGCGTCATATCCATTTTGAAGACTTGGGCACACTGGAACCTGTTCTGATCGAACAGGGCTACCAAGTTCAATACATTGACCCTTCCGTCGAGTCACTGCGTCACGTGGGTGAACAGGACGCTGACCTGCTGGTTGTATTGGGCGGGCCAATTGGCGCCTACGACGAAAAGATTTACCCATTCCTCTCCGAAGAGCTGGAGCTGATCAACAAATTCTTGCTGGCTGGCAAACCCCTGCTGGGCATTTGTCTGGGCGCACAACTGATTGCACGTACCCTGGGAGCCAATGTATACCCACTGGGTGTGAAAGAAATCGGTTTCTCCCCCTTGAAGCTGACGGAAGCGGGCAAAGAATCGCCCCTGGCCGCTATTAATGGTATTCCTGTCTTGCACTGGCACGGGGATCAGTTCGACATTCCTGATGGCGCCATTCACCTGGCCAGCACGGATGTGGGCCCCAACCAGGCCTTCTCCTTTGGAACCCAGGTCTTGGGCCTGCAGTTTCACCTGGAAGCCGACACCAGCAAACTAGAGCGTTGGCTGGTTGGTCATGCCAACGAACTGGGACAAGCTGATATCGACCCACAAATGCTGCGTCTGGAAGCCATGGCGGTACAAAAACGCCTGCACGCCGCTGCGGGTACAGTCCTGACCAACTGGCTCAGCCAACTTAAACAAGCCAGTTCCGCTGATTGTGCGGCATGAACCCTGCTGTAACGTTTGTTGATCGTGAACGACATCCCTACCATGTGGATGTCGTTTCGATTCAGTCCCAAGTCGTCTACGGTCGGGTAGGCAACAACGTTGCCGGCCCGACTTTACGTAGACACGGCTTTAAAGTAGCTACCGTTCCCACCGTGTTGCTTAGCAACAACCCGCAATACCCCACGGTACACGGTGGTGCCGTACCCGATGAATGGCTACAGGGTTTTCTGGACGATCTGGTTTTGCGTGGCGCACTCGACAAGGTACGCGCTGTCCTGATTGGTTACCTGGGCAGCGCCAATCAAGCTGTCATCATTGCGCGCTGGTTAAAAGCGTTGCTGCACGAGCACCCGGACATTCTGGTCATTGTGGACCCGGTCATTGGCGATCTGGACGTAGGCGTCTATGTAGACCCCGCCTTGATTCCCGCCTATCACGAAACATTACTACCGCTGGCCACGGGCTTGACGCCCAATAACTACGAGTTGTCCTTGCTGTCTCAACAGTCATGCGACACGATTCAGGCCAGTTCAAGCGCAGCTCACGCCTTGTTAAGCGGCCGTACCGAATGGGTCATTGCCACCAGTGCCGCCCCCCAATCCTGGCAAGATGGCCAAATCAAATTATTACTATCTCGCAAAGAGCCGCGTGCCGATACGCTGCTTAGTCACCCGCGCGTCGGCTGTGCCGCCAAAGGCACCGGCGACCTGTTTGCCGCCACCTTGCTGGCTCATCTGATATTGGGTGCAGACCTGCACTCTGCTGTGCATACAGCCAGTGCCAGTGTGCTGCACCAATTGGAGCTGACACGACAGGCCGGACACCAGGAATTAATTTTGCCAATAGATCCTTTCCGAGCCTGAGCAAATATTTCTTAATCTAACAAGGCTTTCAACTGTCAGCCGTTCTCGTTAAGCTGTGCCCTCTTAGTTACAAACGGAGCATGACATGGGGCTGCCTTTTAGAAGCACGCTACATCCACGGGTGTTCTGGGGATCTACCTTTATCGTCCTGATTTTCCTACTGATCGGGATCATTTTCCCTAAAGACGCCGCACTTATTTTTGAACAGTTACAAGACTGGGTCATCAAAAGCTTCGGCTGGTTCTACATCCTTGCCGTCGCTTTATTTTTCTTTGCGGTGGTGTATCTGGCCTTAAGCCGCTATGGCAATTTGAAGTTAGGGCCGGATGACTCTGAGCCTGACTACCCTTACCTGACCTGGATGGCCATGCTGTTTGCCGCCGGAATGGGTATTGGCTTGATGTTTTTTGCCGTGGCCGAACCGCTACAGCACTTCTCGGCCCCGCCATCAGGGCTGGCCAGCACAACCACATCAGCCCATCAGGCACAGATCATCACCTTCTTTCACTGGGGGGTACATGCCTGGGCCGTCTATGCCGTGGTCGGGCTGTCGCTGGCCTATTTTTGTTTTCGTTACAACCTACCGCTGACGATTCGCTCGGGCCTTTACCCACTGTTTGGCAAGCGCATCGAGGGCTGGATTGGTGACAGCGTTGATATTTTTGCTGTCTGCGGCACCTTGTTTGGTATCGCAACCTCCATGGGTCTCGGTGTTTTACAGATCAACGCAGGGCTTGAATACCTGTTTGGCTGGCCGCAAGCGACTTGGCTACAGATCTCACTCATTATCGGTGTCACCGCCCTGGCGACCTTATCCGTGATCAGCGGCCTGGATGTGGGCATTCGGCGCCTTTCCGAGCTGAATCTGCTGGTTGCCGTGTGTCTGATGCTGTTTGTGCTGACTGTTGGCCCCACCTCCTTTTTAATGAATGCTTTTGTACAGAATATTGGCGGATATCTGGATAACTTTTTCGCACGTTCATTCAGTACACAAGCATTCCGAGAGCAGAGCTGGATGAAAGCCTGGACCCTGTTTTACTGGGCCTGGTGGATTGCGTGGTCGCCCTTTGTCGGCATGTTCATCGCCCGCATCTCGCGCGGTCGTACTGTGCGTGAATTCGTCCTGGGTGTCTTGCTGGTTCCCACCGTGTTCACCTTTTTCTGGATGACCGTGTTTGGTAACACAGCCATTTTTCTGGATATGGGAGTTGCGGCTGGCCAACTGGCCCAAGAAGCAGCCAATAACGCCTCGGTCGCCTTGTTCGAGTTTTTTGAGTACCTACCCTGGCCTGGCGTCACCTCGGCTCTGGCTGTACTGCTGGTTACCATTTTCTTTATCACCTCAGCAGACTCTGGCTCCCTGGTGATCGACACACTGGCAGCCGGTGGCGTAGAAGACGCCCCCGTATGGCAACGGATCTACTGGTGCACGCTGGAGGGTGTCGCCGCCGCCTTGCTGTTGTTGGCCGGTGGTCTGACCGCACTGCAAACCGTCACGCTGGTCAGCGCCCTACCTTTTGCAGTGATCGTCTTTTTGCTGATACTGGGACTGTTCAAGGGTATGAAAGCAGATATGTCACGTCTGCGTCGCCAAAGCCCCATGTCCGGCCCGGCACCCGGTTCGGAAGTGTCCTGGCGTCGTCGCCTCTCGACCATCTTGCATACGCCTAACCAGCGTGATGCCCGTCGCTTTATGGGCGAGACCGTCATTCCCGCATTACAGGCAGTGGCCGACGAGCTGGGTAAACGCAATCTGAATGTCAGCCTTGAAACCAGCGATCCCGATACCGCTCAACTGACGATTCAAGCGGATAACCAGCGCAACTTCGTCTATGGCGTGGAATTGCGTGCCCGTCGGGTTGCCAGCTTTACGGCAGCCGCTGCCCGCAACGAGCAGGCTCGCCCTCAGGAATGGCAGGTGCGCACGGTTTTTGCCGACGGCAGCCGGGGTTATGACCTGATGGGTTTGTCCTCCAGCCAGGTCATTAACGATATCCTGAACCACTTTGAACGCTATCAGGCATTAGTCACCTCCGAGGCGACAGCCCTGTACGCGCAATCGCCCGACCCGACCTAAACCTCTGATCCGGCCTCCAGCTTTCTTTCCAGAATCTGGGGGCCGGGCCCTTGCTGGCCCAGGATATCGGCCGGATTACGCAAGGGACATTCACTCATGGACAAGCACCCACAGCCAATGCAGTGGGTCAGCTCATCACGCAGTCGCGTCAACTGCTCAATACGATCATTCAAACTGGCTTGCCAGCGGCTGGACATGGCCCGCCATTGTTGGCTGGACGGTCTGCTACCCGGTGGCAAGCCCCGCAAGACCTCGTGGATTTCTTCCAAAGGAATTCCCGTACGCTGCGCCACTTTGATGATCGCAATGTAGCGTAAAACCACCGAGTCGAAACGACGCTGGTTACCACTGTTGCGGGTACTGGCAATCAAACCTTTCGCTTCATAAAAATGCACGGTAGAGACAGGTACGCCACTGCGTTTAGCCACCTCTCCCACCGTCAATGCACGCGTGAAATCCACTGTTTTTGCCACTCCCGCACTCCTTGACCTCAAGTTAACTTGAGGTTTTATAGTCCAGGTACCTAATTAAGGCAAGCCATGTCGGCTGCCTCTTTGTTGTCACAGGAACCTGCCATGCCTTCCCTCATTTGGATTACGTTTGCCAGACCTCTGTCATGGTTGCAGCAGTCCTTGCTTGGTCTGAGCGCAATCACCGCTGCCCTGGAAACACAAGCCCGCAAACCGCTTGTCGCGGCCATCCATTTCAAACCCGAAGACTGGACGCAAAGCGATCAACGATTCGGCTGGACGCTTCCGAACAGACAGCCCCTGTGGCCCTCTTGCCCCACAGGAGGTCAAGCAGCATGAGTTCGCGCCGTACTTGGATCATGATTCCCGTTCTGGCCGGTGTATTGGCCATAGGCTGGCGCTTGTTGCCAGCTTCACAAGAAGCTCAAGCAGGGGGAGCCTACCCACCTGCCGTCGTCGAGCTATCCAGCGTCGAGTCCCAAATCGCCCCTCGCCTTTTACATGCCGTCGGTGTACTGGAAGCCTGGCAACAAGTGCTGCTCAGTGCAGAGACCAGCGGCCGCATTCGCAAGATTGATTTCACTTCCGGACAGCCAGTCAGAGCCGGTCAGCCTCTGGTCTTGCTGAATGACGAACTGGAACAAGCCAGCGTGCGCCGCGAACAGGCGCAAGTCAAACAGACGGCTATTCAACTGACGCGCGTACGCAAGCTGAAAGAGCAGCAAGCCGCCACTCAGGAGCAACTGGATCAAGCCCAGGCTGATCACGCGGTGGCCCAGGCCCAACTGCAGTACCAGCGCGCTGAACTGGCCTTGAAACAGATTGCCGCTCCCTTCTCGGGCCGCATCGGTATCACCAGCCTGCACCGGGGCCACTACCTGCAACCCGGTCAAGCGATTGCCAGCCTGGTTGATGACAGCCAACTGCGTGTGAACCTGACCGTCCCCGAGCAAAGCCTGCCTGACTTGAACGTGGGCCAAACGCTGCAAGTACAGGTCGACGCCTGGCCGGACGAGAACTTTCAGGCAAGCATCAGCGCCATCGACCCTTTGATCGGTGATTCGCGCACGGTGCGCCTGCAAGCCCTGCTGCCCAACCCGGACAATCGCCTGAAAGCAGGAATGTATGCGCGAGCTCAGTTGAAGCGCCCCGCCGAAGCACCCGTACTGACCGTACCCGAAACCGCATTGACCTACACCGCCTATGGCCAGACTGTTTTTGTGGCCTCCCCCACGGATCAGGGTCTGTGGCAGGTCAAACGCGTGGCGGTACAAACCGGCGAGCAATGGGATGAGCGTGTCGAGATCATTGATGGCCTGCAAGAAGGCGACAAGGTGGTCAGCGCCGGCCAGATCAAGATTCAGGACGGCTCCACGGTACAGACCGCCAAGGACAAGGAGTCCGTATGAACACCACCTCCCGTCCCGGCTTTACCGACTTGTTCGTACGTCGGCCGGTCCTTGCTCTGGTGGTCAGTGCTTTGCTCCTGATGTTGGGGCTGTTCTCTCTGGACAAGCTGCCCATCCGGCAGTATCCCCTGCTGGAGAATTCCACCATCACGATTACCACCGAGTATCCCGGCGCCTCTGCACAACTGATGCAAGGCTTTGTCACTCAACCCATTGCTCAGGCACTGGCCTCGGTGGAAGGGGTGGATTATCTGTCCTCCCACTCCGTACAAAGCCGCAGTGTCGTGACCTTGCGCATGGAACTGAACCGCGACTCCACCCAGGCCCTGACCGAAGTCATGAGCAAGGTCAGCCAGGTGCGCTATCGCCTGCCGGAAGGTGCGTATGACCCGGTTGTGGAACGCTCTTCCGGGGACTCCACCGCCGTGGCCTATGTGGGCTTTTCCACGACGTCGATTTCCATCCCGGAACTGAACGATTATTTGTCCCGCGTGGTGGAACCCATGTTCTCCACCATTGATGGTGTAGCAAAGATCCAAACCTTTGGCGGTCAAAAACTGGCCATGAGGCTGTGGCTGGATTCGGACCGCATGGCTGGCTATGGTCTGACAGCGGCCGATATTGCCCAGGCTGTACGCGCCAACAACTATCAGGCCGCTCCCGGCATGGTCAAAGGCCAGCATGTCTTGAGCAATATTCAGCTCAACTCGGACCTGACCAGCGTAGCTGAATTTCAGGACCTGATCGTGCGAGAGGACGGCACCTCGTTGGTACGACTGCGAGACATAGGCAAGGTGGAGCTGGGGGCAGCGGCAACAGAAACCAGCGCCTTGATGGATGGTCTGCCTGCCATTCACCTGGGTTTGTTCCCCACTCCCGGCGGCAATCCCTTGCGCATTGTGGAAGGCATTCGAGATCGCCTGCCCGCTATTGAGGCGACCTTGCCACCCGGCGTAGAAGTGGCCCTGGCTTTTGAAACCGCCCGCTTCATTCAAGCCTCAATTGATGAAGTACTGAAGGCCCTGACCGAAGCCATGATTATCGTGGTACTGGTGATTTACCTGTGCCTGGGTTCCTTCCGCAGTGTGCTGATTCCCCTGGCCACCATTCCCTTGTCCATGTTGGGAGCCGCCGCCTTGATGCTGGCCTTTGGTTTCAGCATCAACTTGCTGACCTTGCTGGCCATGGTGCTGGCTATCGGATTGGTGGTGGACGATGCGATTGTGGTGGTTGAAAACGTACACCGTCATATTGCTGCCGGGCGTTCGCCCGTGGTGGCCGCCTTGCTAGGTGCCCGAGAAGTGGCCGGCCCAGTAATCGCCATGACCCTGACGCTGGCTGCAGTTTATGCCCCAATTGGTCTGATGGGTGGCCTGACTGGAGCACTGTTCAAAGAGTTTGCCCTGACCCTGGCCGGTGCTGTACTGGTATCCGGTGTGGTGGCCCTGACCTTGTCCCCAGTGATGAGTTCCTTGCTACTGCCCTCACAGCAAGAAGAGGGCCGCATGGCCCATCTGGCAGAGCGATTCTTTGGTGGCCTGTCTGCCCGCTACGGTCGATTGCTGGCCCGCTCCCTGCGCCATCGCTGGATTACGGGTGCTATGGCCTTGCTGGTCTTTATCAGCCTGCCCGTGCTCTATCAAATGACGCACAGCGAACTGGCTCCCATTGAAGATCAGGCCAGCGTGCTGACCGCCGTGAAAGCTCCGCAAAATGCCAACCTGGCCTATGCCGAGCGCGACGGCAAGCTGCTGGATGACACGTATCGTGAAGTGGCCGAAACCGAAAGCACCTGGTTGATTGTGGGGACAGACGGCCCGGCCGCCAGCTTTGGCGGGATCAACCTGAAGGACTGGAGCAAGCGCGACCGCGATGCCAGCGCCGTACAAGGTGAACTGCAAGGACGCGTCAGCGCGATTCCCGGCAGCAGTATCTTCGCCTTCCAGCTTGCCCCCTTGCCCGGTTCCAGCGGCGGTCTGCCGGTTCAACTGGTACTGCGCAGCCCCGGCGACTACCGCACGGTGTACGACACGATGGAGTGGGTCAAACAGCAAGCCCGTGAAAGCGGATTGTTTGTGGTGGTGGACAGCGACCTGGACTACAACAAGCCCGTTTCCCGCGTGGAAATTGACCGCAGCAAAGCGGCCAGCATGGGTATTAGTCTGCGTGATATTGCCGACTCTTTGGCTGTACTGGTGGGCGAGAACTACCTGAACCGCTTCTCGCTGGATGGCCGCTCGTACGACGTCATTCCGCAAAGCCAGCGTGAACTGCGCCTGACGGCTCAAGCCCTGACACGCCAGTTTGTACGCAGTGCCAATGGCGAGCTGGTGCCCTTGTCGACCATGGTTCAAATCCACAGCGAAGTGGAGCCGAACAGCCTGCGCCAATTCAACCAGCAAAACTCGGCCACGCTGCAAGCCATTCCCGCTCCGGGCGTCACGCTGGGGCAAGCAGTGGGCTATCTGGACGACATCGCACGTCAATTGCCCGCAGGCTTTACGCATGACTGGCAATCCGAGTCGCGCCAATTCACCCAGGAAAGTCAGTCTCTGGTGTGGGCCTTCCTGGCCGCGCTGGTGGTGATTTATCTGGTACTGGCCGCGCAGTACGAAAGCCTGGTGGACCCCATCATCATTCTGGTGACGGTGCCCTTGTCCCTGTGCGGCGCCCTGCTGCCTTTGGCCCTGGGGTTTGGCACGCTCAACATCTACACCCAGATAGGTCTGTTAACGCTGGTCGGCCTGATCAGCAAGCACGGCATTCTGATGGTGGAGTTTGCCAATGAGCTGCAATTCAAAGAGGGTCTGAAAAAAACCGAAGCCATCTTGCAGGCCGCCCGCATTCGTTTGCGCCCTGTGCTGATGACAACCGGAGCCATGGTCTTTGGTCTGGTGCCTCTGCTGTTTGCCTCCGGTGCGGGTGCTAACAGCCGCTTTGGCCTGGGTGTGGTGCTGGTCTCGGGCATGTTGATCGGCACAGTATTCACCCTGTTTATCTTGCCGACTTTGTATACCTTGCTGGCGCGCGATCACGCCCATCAAGCAGACACCCCGCGGGCGCGCGATTTGGCGCAAGCCCTGCGCCCTTCGACTGGAGAACACGCATCATGACGCCACAACTATCAAACAGGCTAGCGCCTGTGGCGCGTGCTCTGCGACTGATGATCCCCTGCCTGATCCTGAGCGCTTGCGCCGTGGGGCTGGACACCTCCATTCCCACCGCCCCAAGCTTGGCCGACACCAACTGGAACAGTCAGTTCGCTCAAGCCACCGAGCAACGCGAAAACTGGTGGACCTTGCTGCAAGACCCGCAACTGGACACCCTGATTGCCAAGGCCCTGGATCACAACCTGGATATTGCCCAGGCACAGGCCCGCTGGCGGGCCTCCCGCGCCCTGATCGACGAGCGCCAGCACGACCGCCTGCCGGCTGTCACGGCCCACGCCAGCTACAACCGTAGCGGTTCACAGTTTGCCGCGCCCGATGGCTCCATTGACCACGGCATTAGCGAAAACTGGCGCCTGGGCATGCAGGCCACGTGGGAGATTGATCTGTTTGGTCGTCTGGAACAGTTGGCTCGTTCTGCCCAGGCTCGCAGCGAGGCCAGTGCAGACCAACTGGATCTGACTCGCCAGGCTATCGCGGCTGAACTGGCACGTCAGTACGTACAAGCCCAAGGTTTGCAACGGCGACTGGCGCTGGCTGAGGACGACGTACGCAGTTGGGAACATACGATCAGGCTGGTGCAGGCGGGTGTGTCGCTGGGCCGGGAACTGCCGGAGAATCTGGACAATGCCCAGGCTGGTCTGGAACGAGCCAACACCCTGGTACCTCAACTGCGCAGCGATCTGGAACTGGCTCGTTTGCGCATTCAGGTACTCAGCGGCGGACAAGCCAAGAGCATTGATACACCGCTGCCTAGCGCCAAAGCACCTTTAGCTGCATCCCTGCCTTTGGGGGACGTCAACGCCATGCTGTTCAACCGGCCGGACGTACGCGCCGCCCGGCAGGAAATCCTGGCCAGTTCGCACGAAGTGGCCGCCGCCACCGCCGAGCTGTACCCCCGCCTGGATCTGGCTGGCTTTATCGGCTTCTTTGCTTTGCGAGGTAGCGACCTGGGCCATGCTGCCCGCACCTTCGATGTCTCACCCGCCATGCAATGGCCTGCCCTGCGCCTGGGTCATGCCAGAGCGCGCTTACGTGGCATGGAAGCCGTGGCTGATGAATCACGCCTGCACTATCAACAAGTGCTGTTGCAAGCTCAGGAAGAAATTCAGGGCTCTTTGCAAAGGCTGACTCAACATCAGGAAAGCCTGCTTAGCCTGACTCGAGCGGCGTCACATCTGGAAAATGCCCATGAGCGTGCCTTGACGCGTTATGAAATGGGAGCCGGAGCCTACCAGCAAGTGCTGGAAAATCAGCGCAGCCTGAACCAGACCCGGCAAGAGCTGGCGATTGCCGAAACCGGCTCGTACCTGAATGTGATTGCCTTGTATCAGGCTTTGGGTTGGGGAGTGGCGGCACCGAGTCCGACGGAGTAGTTTCAGCGTTGATTGGCTTGGGGGTGGTCTGTCTCGAAGATAGGCCGCCCTTTTTCTATTTGTGCATCCGTCTGTTGCAGAAACTCGGATAGATTCGCAAGCTTGCTTTGCATCAGCCGCTCCAGCAGCTTTCCGCCAAACCACAACAAGGCGCAGCAGAAAAATGTAATCGGCAATACATACCAACGCAGCCAGACCGATGCATCCAGCAGCCAGCCAAGCGCGGTAAATATCACCACTAAAGTGCAGGCAATCCAATTATTGCGCTTGGCCTTGAGCAAGAATTTCCTCAAGTCCAGGTGACCACGTTCCAGAGTTTCTAATTGCTCGTAAAGCTGATCGCGGTCTTTTTGCAATTGCGCCCAGGCGGCGCGCTGCTCCTGTGTCACCGGCCTGCCTGGTTCATGTGCCTGATTGCTCATCATCTCTACGCCTGACAGCGGAGTACTCTAGAAAAACGCTATTGTAGGAGGAAAAGAAACAGGGAGTGTTTCTGTCTTTTTCTTTACCAAGCTAGCCTGTTCCTACTACTTCACGTACGCCACGCCTGCTCTCGCTGCCCACCGCCCATCAGAATAGCCAGAAAACGTGGCTAGTTCCCCAGCAAGGACGAACCTTTCTGCCCTAGGGACAGCACCTCACTGGCATTCACAATGGCAATCGAAATATCTTCAATCGTGCTGCGTTTGTTCATGGCCTGTTCGCGGATCAGATCGTAGGCCTGGTCCTCGGACACCTGATGGGTACGCATCAAGATCGTCTTGGCCTGCGCCACATGCCGCTGCCCCATCAGTTTGGTTTGCAGCTTGCTGATTAGCCGACGTTGCTGGCGCAGTTCCTTATGGTACTTGCGCGCCAGCACCACCGTGGACAACAAGCCAAAAGAACGAATCGGTGCAGGCAGGATCGCCTGAATATTCAAATCCAGCACAGCGGAAACTATCGTGGGGTTCTCATAGTTGACCACGGCAATAATCGTGGGGGCCTCTTCCTCGCAGACCCAGTCCAGGCGCAGGTGCAAAAGATCAGGTTGCACGGCCAGAAAGACCAGATCCGTTCCTGAAGGCAGGTTTTGCGTGGGAGGCCAGATCGTCTGGACCGAACACCCAATACGCTGTAGTTGTTGGGTCAGCAAGCGTCCATCGCTATCGTCCGGATGCATGACCACCATCGTCAATTGCCGCAGTTCCTTGAGCTGCGGCGAGGTGGCATGCGGAAAACGATGCCGCGTTCGCATGGGCTTGTTTGCCGGCTCATCACCGTAGGAAGAGGAGTTGGCCACGCTTTATGTCTCCAAAGTATCCAGCTTGGCAGTCCAGTCACCCAAGGAGTGGGTGACCAGATACGGGTCGGGCGAGACCGGGCGCGTTGCCTGGCGCACAATCACAAACTCGCCGTCGGCATTGATGCGTCCAATCCGTGGGTAAAGCCACGTATGGTGATTATTGGGATCGATCTTGATCCGCCCCTGAGGCGCATCCAGTTCACTGCCCAGCAAATAGGGCAGCAAATCCCCGATCGCATCACTGGCGGATTGCCGATACGCATTGGCGAACAAATGCATCTGTGAATAGGCCGCTTCCCAGCACAGATTCGGGTGGCAGTCGGCCCCAAAACGCTTGCGCAAACTGGCCAGGCAACGCGCATTGACCTCCGACTCGATGGATTGAAAATACGGTGCAGCGGTGAAATGCCCACAGGCAATATCGGCCCCCATCTGCGCGATCTCGGCCTCGGAGGTCGTCAGGCTGGCAATGGGCATGGTCTGCGGATTAAAGCCCGCATTGGCATAGGCTCGATACAGATTGGCGGTGGAGTCCCCCACCACGGTGGAGAAAATAAAGTCCGGCTGCTTCTGGCGTATGTCGTCCATGATCCGACTGTAATCGCCTTCGCTGGCGTCCAGAGGCAGATAGTGCTCGCCCAGCACTTGGCTATCAGGATGCTGCATGACCAGCTCGCGCATGATGCGGTTGGACTCGTAAGGATAGATATAGTCCGATCCAATCATGTAGACTCGCGCACCGAAATTGCTGGTCATGAAATGCGCCAGTTGCACACTGTTCTGATTCGGGGCGGCGCCGGTGTAAATCACATTGCCCGAAAACTCGAAGCCCTCGTACAAGGTGGGGTAAAACAGCAGCTTGTTCCACTTCTCCACAATCGGGATCACGGCCTTGCGGCTGCTGGACATATAGCAACCAAAGATCACATTGACGCGGTCCTGCACAATCAGCCGTTCGGCCTGTTGAGCATAGAGAGCGGGCCTGGACGCCGGGTCGTAGCACACCGCCACCAGCTCGCGCCCCAGCAGGCCACCGGCCTCGTTGATTTCCTCAATCGCCAGCTTGGTGCCCTGCCATTGCGACTGACCAATGGTAGAGGTCATGCCGGTTGCAGAATACAGAACGCCGACGCGTACGGGTTCGTTGTGAGCCAAAGTCCATCTCCTGTCTAGCATGGTAGGGGCGCAGGTCGACAAACCTGCCGGTAAACACGACGAGCGAGCATCAGCTTACTCCAAAAAGACAGGGTTACTCTGGCTCCCCACTACGCTTGCACGCCTATGAAAACTACCAGGCATCCATCATGATCAGGGTGCCGGGCAACCAGCAGGTCAAGGCCCCGATCACGACGGTATACGCAGGCAAGATACGCAAGGACCGCCCCAGTCCCAAAGCCAGAAAAAACAGGAACCACAGGCTGGACCACAAAAGCCACATGGCGATCAAACGCGAATCGCTGGCAGACCCCGCAAAGGCCAGCGCACTGATGGCAACAAACAGGCAATACCAGCCAAAGCCCACTCCTTTCAAGCCATACCACTGCACCACGGCCAGATACAGATAGGTGAAGGCAAACAGCAGCCCACCAGCAACGGCAAAGTAATCCGCCATTTGCTCACCGCGCTGCAGACCCAACAAATTGATGAACAGGGCCAACAGCCCCACCAGCAAGTTAAAGGGGGCCAGGTCCCGACTTTCGATACGTCCAGTCAAACCCACACCATTCACAATCAGCACAGCCCCAATAAAGAAAAGCGCAACACCCAACATGGCATAAGCCTCCAAAACAAGGTGACGATCCCGGCCTGGCTGGCACCCGAAACATCTGGTGCTGCGTGAGCTCTGTATTTTTGCGATAGCGTATTGCTGCCAAGCATGGCCCCGAATAGTTTGTGACCTAATTACGAGGTCGGATTTCTTTCAGACAAACGAAAAGGCCCAGACCGGTTCAAGCACTGAACCGGTCTGGGCCTTTTTGCCCGGCATCGGCGCTGGCAGCATTGGCAGCGGATGTCGTGTCTATTCGGAAATGTCGCAGCGATCTGAAATCGCGATCGGTGCAATTCTTACATAGCCAGGTCTGTCGTCTGTACTAGCGATTACCCTAGCGGCTGACGATTGACGTCCCAAATACATTTCATGCTAAAGTGCTCCATCGATTTAACGATCTGATTCTTATTTCATGAACCGCCCCGCATCTTCTTTGCCAAGCACTCTGCCCCTGTCGCGGGCCGCGTCGCTGCGGGCGGGCTCTCCTCCATCTGTCTTGCTGTTGACTGTCGTCGCCCCGGGCGTCGGCAATCAAGCCGCAGTCGTGTCCGGCGTCGTCGTCGACACACGCGTCTACAGCGTCTGCTCCTAAGACCTCTTTTCCTGCGCCATTGATGCGCTTGGAATGTCTTTGCAGACAAACCTAATTTATTTAGACAGATAAAGAACATCATGACTTCTTCTTCTCGCGCCCAAGGGGGTGCTATTGCCCTGTTCGTGCTGCTTTGGGGCAGCGCGGGTATTTTCACGCGTATCGGTTTGGACCATGGCTCGGTGATGGCCATGCTGATTCTGCGTTTTGCCATCGCCCTGCCTATGGTGATTATGCTGGGGCACTTCAATGGCGGCTGGCTACCGCCCAAAGGGCAACGTCTGTTACCGGCTATCAGCGGTTTGCTGATGATTGGGTTGTATTCCTTTTTCTATTTTGAAACCCTGGCTCAAGGAATCACTCCGGGTCTGCTGGCGACGATCCTGGGGGTACAGCCGATTCTGACCTTGGCTTTGACCGAGCGGCGTTTTTCTTTGAGCCGTATAGCCGGTTTGGCACTGTCGTTGACCGGGCTGATTCTGGTGGTGTATCAAAGCCTGATTGTCAGCCGCTTGTCCGTAATGGGTCTGGTGTTTGCGATTGCTGCTTTGTTGAGCATCACCATCGGGACAATTGTTCAAAAGCGTCAACCTGTGGGGGCGTTGCAGGGGATGCCCTTGCAATACTCCTTGTCTCTGGGCTTGTTTACTCTGGTGTCCCTGGGGTTAGGACAGGAAATCCGCTGGGAGAACACGCTGGGCTTTTGGGGGCCTGTTATTTGGCTTGGCCTGGTGATTTCCGTGCTGGCCCAGTTATTGCTGTATCGCATGATTCGCAGCGGGAATCTGGTCAATGTCACTAGCCTGTTTTATCTGGTTCCTGTGGTGACAGCCGGATTGGATTTCCTGGTTCTGGGGAATACCTTGGCGGCTCGCGCGGGGTTGGGACTGGTAGCTATCTTGGCTGGTCTGTGGCTGACATTACGGAAGAAAGCGGCGTAAGTCTGCTTTTTGTAAGTGGGGTTTCATAGAGAGTGAAATCAGTCTTTGAATGATGAGATCGGTCTCAGTGAAACCACCACTTGGGGCCCTCTACAGGGATTGGGCTGAGCACTTGCCGGTGCTTCGCACCGGTGCCCTTGTCAGGAGATAGCTACGGGCGCATCCTGAACTCCCGGGGTGGTTCGTCCCCCGGACGAACCACAAGCGCCCCGGTCAAACAACAGGGTGCTTGCATCCCTACGCTATCTCCTGACCGCGGCAAGTACTCTGATCCGCCCAATCCCTGCAGAGGGCCCCAAGTGGTTCACAGTGATGCATATCCACGACTCAAGCCGGTTTGCTTCCAAGATCCAGGTGCTGCATAGACAGATCCAATGCCTGGATCTCCATTTTTAAGCAGCAACCCTCAAAGCCCCCTCTAAAAGCCCCTGGTTTACAAGTTCTCGCTACAGATTGATGCCAATCATCAGTGTGTGAGTACTGCGAGCACGTTGATCATCAGTAATGTTTACTTTTGGGCTTTTTCAACTAGCCTCACTGCGCTCAACCGCAGTGCCTCTTCAATCCATCTCAACAACTTGGCCGACAACAAGCCGTAAGCCCACCAAGCGCCAAGCCAAGGAACACTAAAAAGCCCCCTGTCTCCTATACAACCAGCACTTTCTCCCGCCACAAATCGGTTTTTTATATTTCTCCGTTGTGAGCCGCTTGGGGGCCGGGTCCAGGGGGGTGGACGATTCAGACTGCTTGCCGCAGGCGATGTCTTGATACGGGAGGCAAGCACTCTGCTGTTTGAGCCCGACGCTTGTGGTTTGTCCGGGGGACAAACCACCGGGCGAGTTCAGAGTGCGCCCGTATCAAGACATCGACAAGGGCACCGATGCGCAGCATCGGCAAGTAGTCAAGCCCACCCCCTGGACCCGGCCCCCAAGCGGCGTCCCCACACCGAGACACCAAACAAAAAAAACCGACATCTCCAACCCTGGGGTCGGGCGAGATATCGGTTCAAAAGCCGGGGGCCTGTTCCCGGCGTACTACCGTTTCAACACGTGCTTCTAATTATTAATTCCAGAAGAACCAGTCCCAACCGCCTCACTGCGCCGCAATCCAGTCCTGCAATTCCTTCTCCCCTTGCCAGGGTTGGCTTCGATCAGCACTAGCCGCCCGCGCCTCGGCCACAAACTCAGGAGTGACGGCATCCACCTCATTTCCCCACTCATGGCGAATAAAGCTCAACACAGCCGCCAGCTCCGCATCACTGAACTGCTCCGCAAAAGCAGGCATCGCACCCTGATACTGCTGTCCTTTCACCGTGATAGGCCCGTTAATGCCATGCAGCACCAACTGAGCTAACACTTTGGGTTGGCCCTTCACCCATTCAGAGTCAGCCAAAGGCGGAAACACCCCCGGCAAACCTTGCCCGCTTGCCTGGTGGCACGCCACACAGGCATTGGCATATAGCTGCTTGCCATCCGCAGACGCACTGCCAGGAGCGGGAGCCAACACAGCCAACGGTCGTTGATCCCCCAGGCGGGGAGAGCTATTCGGCTGAGCTGACACGATGTAATACACCGCCCAGGCCAACAAAGCCAAAATCACCAAAATCACTACGCGCGGAACCGGGTTGTACTGCTCGTGAGGATCGGCATTCTCGCTTTGACGACTTTGCACAGGGCGACTCATTCCTCACCTCCCACTGCATCCGCACTCAAGATCGGATACACATGCTTGAGTGACTGCAAATACACCACCAGATCCAAAGCCTCCGGACGAGCCACCACCACTTTGCCTTCCGGTGCCACACCCGGTGGCAGACTCACGACGCGCTCATCAGGCTGCACCTGCTCCGGATTCTTGGCCTCAAACAAGAAGCGATAGGCAGGCATATTGCTGCCCGGCGAGTAAGCGCGCGGATCGTACAAGTGCCCCAAATGCCAATCCTGACTAGGCTGACGCACACCAATATTGAACAGATCCGGCCCGGTACGCATGGTGCCCAGCAAAGGTGGATCGTCGTAGTGATAATCCCCGGCGACCGAAGCACGCCCCCAGCCACGGCTGGCATCCGCCACACCCGCACCCGTGGTACTGGGCTGCTGCGTGTGGCAAGTAATGCAACCATTGCCTCGATACACCGCCCGCCCCCGTATTTCCTGGCTGGTATAGGGCGACAAGCCTTCCGGGGCAGGCTCGTCTTTCAACTGCAAAAAGGGCACCACAATCATGGCCGCCGTTGCCAAAGACAAGGTCACCATGGACCCGATAATCAACTTCAGTTCGTTTTCCATGTCCTTAAACCTCCAGCCCAGCGGTACGGTGCATAGGAGCCGAGCGGGACTCAGTCACGGCAAACGCCCCCGACTTCACAATCATCAGCAACACGTGCAGGGCAAAGACCAGATGACCCAAAGTCATCATGGCACCACCAATGGAACGACCCTGCAGCCACGGCATGGTGACCGCCACCGATTCCATAAAACCACGAGCCGGATCCAGCAAGGCCAAGCCTTGCAGCACACCACCAATGCTGAGCGTAATGATGTAGATGGCAAAACCAGCCACCACCAGCCAGAAGTGCCAGGAAATCAAGGCAGGACGGGGCCAGGCGGTGTTCAGAATGCGGGGCAAGGCAAAGTACACTCCGCCAAAGATCACCATGGTCACAAAGCCGTACATCCCCAGATGAGCATGGGCCACCGTGAAGTGCGTAAAGTGAGTGATGGCGTTCAGCGAACGCAAGGCTTCAGCCGAACCTTGCAGGGACGCGACGGTGTACATCATGGCGCCAAAGACAATGAAACGCAGAACCGGCGAGTGACGCAACGCACTGAAATGGCCCTTCAGCGTCAAGTGCTGGTTAGCCGAGAAAGCCAGTACCGGAATCACCATCATCATGCTTTGAACGATGGACAAGGTAATCAGCCATTCAGGAATAGGGCCACCAATCAAGTGATGCGCGCCCACCTGCCCATAGAAAAACGCCAGCGTCCAGAACCCCAGCAGCGACAAGTTATAGGAGCGCACGGGCCGACCGATGACTTTGGGCAGGAAGTAGTAAATGGCGGCAATCGACATGGGGGTATAGAACAAGCCCAATACGTTATGCCCGAACCACCAGTTCATGGTGGCTTGCTCCACCCCGAAGTGCACACCCGGAACCTTAGCCACCAGATACAGAATGGGAAACCAAAACAGCGCCGCACCGATATACCAAACCGACACGTACAAGTGCTTGACCTTGCGTTGCGAGAGCATCAAGGCCAGCGGCATACCGATCATCATGCCGCCAAAGGCGAACAGCACCCCAATTTGCCAAGGGATTTCCAGCCACTCCAGGCCCGCGTTCAAGCCAATGGCCAAGGCCCCAATGCCGGCGACCAAAGCCGCGTTCCAGACCAGGCCACCCACCATCACCAAACGGCCTCCCAACAAGGGGGTTTGCAGCAAACGCGGCAACATCCAGATGGTCAGGCCCAGCAAACCCATCGGGGCCCAACCATAGGCCACACCGTTCAGGTGAATCGTGCGCAGACGGCCAAAGCTCAACCAGGAAACGTCACCCAGAAACTCGGGCCAGTGCAGTTTCAAGGAGCTGATCAGCCCCGCAAACGAGGCCACCACCAGCCAGACCACCGCACAGACAATCAACAAAAAAGCAGGCATGGAGCTGGAGCGGTCAGCCTGCTCACGCGCCGCCATTTCAAGCGCGCTGGTTTGCTGACCATGGTTCTCTGCAATATGGTCGGCCGCCGCCAGGCTGAGCGCCTGCCGTTGGGCATCACCAGCAGAAGGTTCTTCGGGCTGGCCGATTTCGCCCTTGTGAAAAATAGTGCGCGCACCACTGACGTCAGCGTCGAACAGGCCCTTGCGCAAGGACCAGATAAAGGCAAAAAGCCCGGCAATCGACAGGATGAATGCGGCAAGCAAAAGCGCCGTCGGGTTCATGGTATTCCTCTGATTAGATAGGCCCGCCGCCCACAGGGGCACGGACAAAAACACCCGGCAAGGCTACCTGTCGGTACAGAGCATTCCAAGAATCAGTTAAGGCTTAAAAAACCCTATCAGTTGGCTGGAAAGCCGCGTCAACTGCGGCCTACTTGTGCCTGCCACCACACCCATCAGATAATAAAAAAACCACATTTATCAAAACTACCGTATCAGATGGAGCACTGAGCAGCATGAAACTGTACGAGACCCTGGCCAAGGAGCTGGCCCAGGCCATTCTGGACGGCACCGTAGCGGCAGGCGAGCGCATGCCTTCCGTGCGCCAATTGATGGATAAGCACAAGATCAGTGCCTCGACGATTTTCCAGGCCTATTACCGACTGGAAGCACAAGGCTTGATCAAGGCGCGCCCTCGTTCGGGCTACTACGTCTGCCCCAGCCTGGCGCCTCATACCTTGGAGGCAGACACCGCCTCCCAGCCACCTCTGCAAGCCACCAGCGTCAACAATAGCGACCTGATCATGGCAATCTTGCAATCCAGTTCCGAGCGATCCGTAGCCCCCTTGGGATCCGCCTTCCCCAGCCCCCTGCTCTTTCCTCTGGAGCGACTGGGCCGCTTTTTATCAGCCAGCCTGAAACAACAAGACCCTTGGGCCAGCGTGGATGACCTGACCCAGGGCCACGCCCCCTTGCGCCGCCAGATTGCCTTGCGTTACCTGGCTCAAGGCATGGCGATCAATGCCAACGATATTGTGATTACCAACGGGGCTCTGGAAGCACTGAACCTCTGTCTGGCTGCAGTGACTCAACCGGGTGACATTGTGCTGGTAGAGTCACCCACCTTTTATGCGGCTTTGCAGTCGCTGGAACGCATGAAGCTACAGGCCCTGGAAGTGCCCACACACCCGCGTGAAGGCATTGATCTGGACGCGCTGGAGCACGCCATCAAGCAACATGCCCCCAAAGCCTGCTGGCTGATGACCAACTTCCAGAACCCGCTGGGCAGCCTGATGCCCGATGCGAAAAAAGCCCAATTGGTCGAACTGCTGGCCCGTTATGACATCCCCCTGATCGAGGACGATGTTTACGGCGAGCTGTACTTCGACACAGAACGCCCCCGCCCCGCCAAAGCCTTCGACCGCCAGGGCCTGGTGATGCACTGCTCTTCTTTCTCCAAAACCCTGGCACCCGGTTATCGCATCGGCTGGGCTGTGCCGGGACGCTATCTGCGTGAAGTCGCCCAGGCCAAACTGACCACCACCCTGACTTCCCCCGTCCCTACCCAGCTAGCCCTGGCCAGCTACCTGGAAAAAGGCGCGTATGACCAGCACCTGCGCCGTTTGCGTACCCAGTTAAAAAACCAGTATGGACAATTCGCCAAAGCCTTGGGGCGCCACTTCCCCTCAGGCACACGGGCAACCCGCCCCGAAGGTGGCTACTTCTTGTGGATAGAGCTGGAAAAAAGCGTACAAACCCTGGAATTGCATCGCCAGGCCCTGTCACAAGGCATCAGTCTGGCGCCGGGTTCTATCTTTTCAACCACCCAGAATTACAGCCATTGCCTGCGCCTTAACTTTGGTCACCCCTGGACCGAACACAGTGACCAGGCTCTGGAAATTCTGGGTAATTCCTGCCGATCATTGCCACTTAAAAAGTCATGAAGCGTAGGGCCTGGCGATAGAAAATAAGAATAGGCAAGTCATTGAATAACAAATAAAAAGACAGCATGATGGCGCCGTTACATAACGCAACAACACTGTCTATTCAGGAGTTTTTGATGGCCCATACCTTACGTAGCAAGCTGATCGGTGTCTGGCAATTGGAGTCCTTTGAATTTGTCCCGGAAGATGGCTCGCCCAGCTATCCAGGACTGGGACCTAACCCTATCGGTCAACTGATCTATACAGAAACAGGTTATGTAGGGGCGCAACTGGGCAGCAGCACCCGAACGGTACAGGACAACTGTCAATCGCTACTGGATACGTATCTGGCCTACGCCGGTACGTTTGAAGTGGATGAAGCCACCCAGTGCGTCACCCACTTTGTTGATATGTCTCTGTACCCTGATTGGGTAGGGGTTCCCCAGCTACGCCTGGCACGTTTTACTCAAGACGCGCTGGAACTGAGTACCCGTGAACCCGTGACGGTAGCAGGCAAACTGGGAGTGGGCACCTTGCTGTGGCACCGCGCCGGGCCAGCCTAAGCAGATACGCCATAACTAGCGGCCAGCCTTTGTTGGCCGTTTCAGTTTTGAACCTCACCATCGAGCAGGCCCAGAAAATAATCCACAATCGCGTGTGCACGCCTGTCCTTGCGCATGGCCAAGGACAAGGGAATCGTGAACTGACGCTGCTGCGGGTCCACCGCCATCATCTGGCCCTTCTCTACCCAGCGAGCCGCCACGTGCTCGGGCAAAAAGCCGATGTACTCCCCCGTCAAAATCAAAAAGGCGATCCCTTCCCGATCACTGGCGGTAGCAACGCAATTCAAATCCTGGTGCTGGCCAATCGCCTCCGGGCTCATACGATAAGCAGGCGCAATGGCCGCAGCCCCACACAAGGCGTCCCGAGACACCGAGCCTGTTTGCACCGCTTCAAACAAAGGATGCTCCCAGGAGCAATACAGAAAATAAGGCTCTGCATAAAGCGTGCGATACTCCAGCCCACTCAAGGCATTGGTTTCGGGCAGCACACCCATGTGCAAGCGACCATCCAATAAACCACGCTCAATCTCACCCGGCGTACTCATGCTGATATGGACACGCACCGCCTCGCTTTTTTGCCGTAAGGCACGCAAGGCCGAGGTGATGTGCATATGGGGCTGCGAGATCAGGCTATTCATCAAGCCTATATTCAGATCCCCTCGCAAGCTGGAATGCAGCTGATTCACTTCACTGCGAAAATTCTCCACTGCGGCCATCAAGGTTTCACTAGCCCGTAACACCTGCCGCCCTTCCTCGGTCAAGGCAAAGCCAGCCCGGCCACGCTGGCACAGCCGGATTCCACCCAGGCGCTTTTCCAAGTCGCTCATATGCAGGCTGATGGCCGAGCGCGTAATGCCCAGCACGCCTTCCGCCGCCGAAAAGCTGCCCACTTGCGCCACTGTTCTGAACACACGCAGCAGACGCAAATCAAAATCAGAAACCTGCAAGAGTCCCTTGA
Organism: Alcaligenes faecalis; assembly: GCF_041521385.1. NCBI lineage: Bacteria > Pseudomonadati > Pseudomonadota > Betaproteobacteria > Burkholderiales > Alcaligenaceae > Alcaligenes > Alcaligenes faecalis. The sequence continues at coordinate 922,649 of NZ_CP168006.1, forward strand.
ATTGCATATAGGTGAGTAAAACAATAAGTAAAGTTGAATAAAAACGTATTTTACTCAACAACTTAGCGGCCTACACTGGGGGTATTCACCGCCTTGAGGAGACCGATGTGAACTCACCCTACTTTGCGCCACAGCAGATTGCCAGTGAACTCAATCTCCAGTCCCACTGGATGCCCTTTACCGCGAACCGGCACTTCCAGCAGGACCCGCGTCTGGTCGTCAAAGCCGAAGGCAACTGGCTGTACGACCAGGATGGCCGCCAGATTCTTGACAGCCTGTCCGGGCTTTGGACATGCGGTGCCGGACACGCTCGCCATGAAATCCAGGCCGCCGTGCATCGTCAACTCGGACAACTGGACTACTCTCCCGCCTTTCAGTTTGGGCATCCCGCCGCGTTTCAACTGGCTGACAAGCTGACGCAATACACCCCCGAGGGTCTGGATCACGTTTTCTTCACCAACTCCGGTTCTGAATGTACCGACACTGTCGTGAAGATGGTGCGAGCCTACTGGCGCATCAAAGGCCAGGCGACCAAAACCCGTTTGATTGGCCGGGCGCGTGGCTATCACGGCGTGAACGTGGCCGGCACCAGCCTGGGCGGCATAGGCGGCAACCGCAAAATGTTCGGCCAGTTGATGGATGCCGATCACCTGCCCCATGTACTGCAAGCAGACTGCGCCTTCACGCGCGGCCAGCCCGCGACAGGGGGCCTGACCCTGGCCGACGAACTGCTGAAACTGATCGAACTGCACGACGCCAGCACCATCGCGGCCGTTTTTGTCGAGCCCGTTTCGGGCTCGGCAGGCGTGCTGGTGCCCCCTACCGGCTACCTGCAACGCCTGCGCCAGATTTGCGATCAGCACAACATTCTGCTGGTCTTTGATGAGGTCATCACCGGCCTGGGCCGCTTGGGCACTTATACCGGAGCCGAGTACTTTGGCGTCACCCCCGACATCATGACCATGGCCAAGCAACTGACCAACGGTGCCATTCCCATGGGAGCGGTCATTGCCAGCCAAGAAATCTACCAAACCTTCATGGGTCAGGACCTGCCACTGCACGCTGTGGAATTCAGCCACGGTCACACCTACTCTGCCCACCCCGTCGCCTGCGCCGCTGGACTGGCTGCCCTGGAGTTGCTGGAACAAGACAATCTGCTGCAACGCTCCGCCGAACTGGCCCCGCATTTTGAGCAGGCTCTGCACCAACTGCGCGACAGCCCAAATGTCATCGACATCCGCAACTGCGGCCTGGCAGGTGCCATCCAACTGGCTCCGCGTAATGGCGACCCTGCCATCCGCCCTTTTGAAGCCGGTCTGCAACTGTGGAAACAGGGCTTTTACGTGCGCTTTGGTGGCGACACCCTGCAATTTGGCCCCACCTTCACCAGCACACACGCACAGCTTGACTCACTATTCGATGCCGTTGGTAGTGTCCTGAAGAACCTGAGCTGAACGTAGCGACCGGGCGGTCAAGAAAAGGCCGCTCTACTGTCGCTAACAAAACCGCCTCACACCGAAGCCAAGACCTTGAACAGGGGCTAAAGGAGACAGTCTGTGCAATCCAGGCGGTAGCCCCTGCTCCAAACACAACAAAAGCGCCATAATAGAATTTTTGCCCCACAAGAATCGTTCAGCGCCATGAGTCCATCCCACCCCCCCGTTTTTGCACAGGCCCCTATTGGCGTGTTTGACTCGGGCGTGGGTGGTTTGTCCATCTGGCGTGCCCTGCGCCAATCCCTGCCCAACGAGCATCTTCTCTACCTGGCCGATTCCCAGTACGCTCCCTACGGTGACCGATCCCCCGAGTGGATTGTGGAGCGTACCCTGCAAATGACTCAATTGCTGATAGATCAAGGCTGCAAAGCACTGGTTATCGCCTGCAACACCGCCACCCTGGTAGCGGCCCAGGCCCTGCGCGCCACACTGAGCATTCCCATCATCGCCATCGAACCGGCCATCAAACCCGCCGCTGCACTGAGCCGCAACCGTAGTGTCGCCCTGATGGCCACCAGCCGCACCCTGGATAGCAGCGGCCTGCAAAGCCTGATCGACCGCTATGCCAGCGACGTAGAAATCATCCGCATCCCCTGCCCCGGCCTGGCCGACCGCGTCGAAGCCCTGCAACTGAGCGGCCCGGAAATCGAAGCAGAACTACGCCACCGCCTGGCTCCGGCCCTGCAAAGCCAGGCCGACACACTCGTACTGGGCTGTACCCACTACCCCTTCCTGCGCGCCACCATCGAAGCCATCAGCGGCTCGCGCTTCCATATCCTGGAACCCTCCTTCGCCGTGGCCGCCCAAGTCCACCGCCGCCTGGACCAAGCCAACTGCCTGAACACCCAAACCCAGGCAGGCAACAGCGCCTTCATCAGCAGCGCCCCCATGGACCAAGCCCAAAAAGTCATCCAAGCACTGACAGGACTTACAGAACCCACCATGCTGACATTCCCGACACAGACGCTGAACACGCTGTAAAACCGGCCGTCCTTAATTCCCCGATGTGTCCAATAAGAGCAGCTTGAATCGGCTGCTCTATCTGGCTGATCTCTACCTCCTGCTGTCCAGTTTCGGCCCCCTCTTTCGCCACCTTCGATCAAACCCGCGTCCGTAGTGACGTGATGACTTTAAAAACCCTCCTTCCGGACGGTTGTAAAGTCAGCCCGAGCAACAAGCCCCGAGCCCCACGACTCGAACAACAATCCGCAGGAACAAAGATCCCAGGCATGCCTCCTCAAACCGTTGAGAGCTGCTCGGGGTGCTGGGACAAGGGGTGCGGGGCGAGTCAGACGACTTGCCGCAGGCGGAGTGGCGATCGGGGGTACAAGCGGCCTGCTGTGTGAGCCCGACGCTTGTGGTTTGTCCGGGGGACAAACCACCAGGCGAGTTCAGGCTGCGCCCCGATTGCCACTCTGACAAGGGCACCGACGCGCAGCGTCGGCAAGTGGTCCGCCCCGCACCCCTTGTCCCAGCACCCCGAGTAGCGACCTACGAAGAATGCCCCAGGCGATCCTCTCCTCTGTTTCCCCATCCAGCCCCCGACCCTACGCCCCACCTTCAACCCAAATCCAACAACAATTTTGAACCTAAAACATAAAAAACCGCTCAAAACCCACCGCCCTCCTCCCCCCGTAACAAACCAGACATCCACCCGCCACATCCCCGCCAAGCCGCAGCCCGCCGCCACTCTCCCCCCACCCCATCCCCCCGGAACCAGCCCTTCACATAAAACACAATCCAATCATCGGCGGATTTGCTGATCCGTTCACAGGGCAGTCACACGCCCTTCCTACACTGCCCGCAGTCCTGATCCGATGCCGACTGAGCCGCCCACCCCCACGCACAGTCTGGCCTCTCTTTTTACCTTCTCTCCACGAGTGGCTGTATGACCTTCACCTCCCGCCCCCAAAAATCTCACACCGTGCAGCGCCTGCAACAAGCCGGACTCTCCCTGTCCCTGGCCCTGCTCTTGACCGCCTGCGGCAGCGGTTCCAATGGCAGCGATGGTCCGGCTAACCCCGGCACCCATCCCGAACCTCCTACCGTAGAACCTGGCGACAAACCCCAGGCGCTGGGCGGCAAAAAAGCCCTGATCGTCACCATCGACGGCCTGAGCTACGAAGCCCTGCTGCAAGCCCGCCAGGCTGGCAAGCACCCTGCCCTGAAAGACCTGACCATCGCCCCCGCCCAAACCGGCGGCTATACCGGCACCCCCAGCGAACAACGCACCCTGCCACTGCCTGGCTGGGCCTCGCTAATTACCGGCGTCTGGGCAGACCAGCACGGGCTGCGCGGTGTCGGCCAGGAAGACGCCAAACTCACTAGCCCCACCTTGGTCGCTCAGACCGCCGAGCCAACCCAGGCCGCCCTGTCCTTGAGCACCGCCGACTACCGCACACTGTGGAGCCAGGACCTGCAAGAAGGCCGCATCATCGAAGCGGCCAACTGTACCGACTCCGACAGTTGTGTCAGCGAGCAAACACAACAGTACCTGCAAGAAGGCAAGTCCCTGATCCTGGCCCAAATCCAGGCCCCTGCTCGTGCCGCAACCCAAGGTGGTCTGGGCAGCCCCGCCTACCAAGAAGCAGTTAACGATTCCCTGGCATCACTAGACAAACTGTTCGCCCTGATTGACAAACGCCAACAGGCTGACGCCTCGGAAGACTGGTTGGTCATTCTGACCACCAGCTATGGTCTGGACGAGTTTGGTGGCACAACAGGCTCGCAATTTAACCGCAACAAAACCAGTTTTATTGCTACCAATAAACCCCTGGCCTCCTTACCCGCCGCCGACAGCCAAGTCTCCAGCACCACCAACATGAACACCCTGGCGGCTGTCATCGACATTGCCCCCACCGTGCTGTCCCACCTGGGCGTCCAAAGCGAACAATACCGCTTCCGTGGCTCGCCACTGCAAGCTGACACTCGCGTGCGCAACGTCTCCTTCAGCAAGCCAGACGACAAAAACATAGTGGACCTGAAATGGGTGCTGGATGGTGACGCCTCGCAGGAAATCCAGGTCATGCGCGACGGCAAGCTGATCGCTACCCTGCCTGCAGGCACAACACAATACTCCGACCCCTTGCCCTCGTCGGACACCGAGCAAATCTACTCGCTCTACTACTCGATCCAAACAGGCAAGGCAGCATCCACCCTGAAAGCAGAAGTGGGTTACAAGCCCCCACCGAAACTGGCTGACACCCTGAAAAATGGCCTGCAAAGCTACTACACCTTCAGCGCCCAACCGTTTACCGACAGCAAAGGTGGCAGCACGCTGCAAACCTCGACCCCTGCGGTACCCGCCGGTCAGTTGATTGCCGCCGACTTCCTGGATCCCAGCACAGACAAGGGTGGTCTGCGCATCATGGGCAGCAATGTCGATGGCAACGGCAACCGTGGCTACCGCCTGTCCATGAGCCGCAACCTGTTCACGCTGAGCAGCGTGCAGCAAATGACGATTGGCTTTTGGCTGCGCACGCCCAACAACTGCCACGGCTACGGCGCCTCCATCATGGCGAACAAAAACTACGACTCCGGCAACAACCCCGGTTTTGCATTGGGTCTGTTCAATGCCAACGGTTGCGACATCCGCTTTAACACGGGCTATGGTGGCGGCCGCAACGAGAGCAGAGGCTACAACATCACCCCCGACGAATGGGCCTATGTGGCTGTCGTCATCGACAAAGCCCAAGGCAAGATGCTGGGCCACGTATTTGACCCCAAAAAAGGGGCGCAGTTTGGCTCGGTGGCTCTGGAAGCCCGTGCCCTTCAAGCTCTGGGTGGCACCGGCACGAGCGAACTGGGCCTGAACGAAGACGTTACCGGCCAGTACTACAAACGCTGGGGACGCAGCGACATCAATATGGACTTTGGTGAGCTGGCCATGTGGGACCGCGCCCTGAGCACGGACGAGCTGACCAGTATTTACGAATCGCGCCAACCTCTGTCCAGCCTCCAACCCTGATCGCCAAGCAAGGACTTTTTTATGACTTCCAAGAACGCTTCACCCACCTTTGAGCGCCTAAAACGCGCATCCGTCTTGTTGATGTTCTGCGGCCTGCTGGCGGCTTGCAGTAGCGGTAGCGACAACGGCAGCTCCGGCAGCCCCGGCTCGCCAGAAGAGCCGACTGAACCCGGCAAGCCCACTCCAGAACCCGCGCCACAACTCAAATGCGCCCCTTGATTGACTAAGAGATTAAGCACAATGACTTCACGCCGCAATTTCCTACGCAATATGACCGGTGCCAGCCTGGCTGCCGGTTCCCTGGCCGCGTTCCCTCCCAGCATCCGCAAGGCGCTGGCCATTCCGGCCAACAACAAGACAGGCACCATCAAGGATGTGGAACACATCGTCGTCCTGATGCAGGAGAACCGCTCATTCGACAATTACTTTGGCACGATGAAAGGGGTACGTGGTTTCGGGGATCGCTTCACCATCCCGCTCCCGAATGGCCGCAACGTCTGGCAGCAAAACCTCAGTTCCACCGAAACCATCATGCCCTACCACTTGGACAGCACCAAGGGCAATGCTCAGCGGGTCAACGGCACCCCCCACGCCTGGGTAGATGGACAACAAGCCTGGGATCATGGCCGCATGGCTTTCTGGCCCAAGTACAAGCGCCCCCACTCCATGGGCTACTACCGCGAAGCCGAGGTGCCGTTCCAGTTCGCCATGGCCAACGCCTTTACCCTGTGCGATGCCTACCACTGCTCCATGCACACCGGTACAAACTCCAACCGCATGTTTATGTGGACCGGGACTAACGGCCCAACCGGAACAGGTGAATGTACCGTCAACAACGCCTGGGACAGCCTGGGTTCCTCGCTGTTGGGCTACGAGTGGAAGACGTACCCTGAGCGCCTGGAAGAAGCCGGTATCAGTTGGAAGGTCTACCAGAATCTGCCCGACAACTTTACCGACAACTCACTGGCAGGCTTCAAACAATATCGTCGTGCCAACGAACAATCGGGCAAACCAAACAATACCCCCTACGAGCCGTCGGATGACATTGGCAATCCGCTGTACAAGGGCGTGGCCAACACCATGCCCGACGGTGGCTTCTTCGGCCAACTGCGCAAGGATGTCGAAGAAGGGAACTTGCCCCAGATTTCCTGGGTCGTGGCACCGGCCGCCTACTCCGAACACCCTGGCCCATCCAGCCCCGTACAAGGTGCCTGGTACACGCAGGAACTGCTCGATGCGCTGACCGCCAACCCCGAGGTCTGGAGCAAGACGGTTCTGCTGGTCAATTTTGATGAAAACGACGGTTTTTTTGACCACGTACCGTCCCCGTCGGCCCCCTCCATTGATCCGGACACGGGCAAGGCTATGGGCAAAACCACCTTGACCGATGAGCAGATTGCTTTTGAATACTACAACTACCCCAGCCCTAAAGGCTTGCTGGGCCAACCTCCACGCGACGGCAAGGTGTTTGGCCCCGGTGTACGCGTGCCGATGTACGTTATTTCCCCTTGGAGCCGTGGTGGCTGGGTGAACTCACAGGTCTTCGACCACACCTCCGTGATCCGCTTCATGGAAGAGCGTTTTGGCGTGATGGAACCAAATATCAGCCCGTACCGCCGTGCAGTATGTGGCGATTTGACCAGTGCCTTTAACTTCGCCAGCCCGAACACCGAACCCCTGCCTACCTTGAATGGCCGTCGTAGCCGCGACGAAGCCGACGCCATCCGCCGTGCCCAGGAACGCCTGGCTCAAGTTCCTCAGCCCCTGGACAATCAGCGTATTCCTGTTCAGCAAACCGGTGTGCGTCCATCGCGCGCCCTGCCCTACGAACTACATGTCAGCGCCCGCTGCGATAGCGAAAAAGGCGTGCAACTGTTGTTCTCCAACACGGGCAAAGCGGCGGCTGTTTTCCATGTCTACGACAAACTGAACCTGGACCGCATTCCCCGCCGCTACATGGTCGAGCCCGACCAGATGCTGGACGATGTCTGGGATGTTCAGGCCGATAACCTGGGTCACTACGACCTGTGGGTACTGGGCCCGAACGGCTTTCACCGTCACTTCCGTGGCGATGTCAGCGTACTGAGCCAGTCCGAGGCCGCCCGCCCCGAAATTCGCGTCTGCTACGAAGTCACCAAGGGTGACGTCTATCTGGAAATGATGAACGGCGGTCAGTCTGCCTGCACCTTCACCATCCAGTCCATGGCCTACCGCGAAGACGGCCCCTGGGACGTGACCGTTGAGCCAGGTCAGCAATCCAAACAGTCCTGGGCATTGAAGTCCAGCGGCCACTGGTACGACTTTGTGGTCCGCAGCAGCAACGACCCCAGCTACTACCGTCGCTTTGCAGGCCGAGTCGAGTTTGGTGAGCATGGCGTCAGCGACCCAGCCCTGGGGATCCCCGCCTACCTGTAAAACGTAAATACTCTGAATCCAACGTTCCACTGTCTGACTATGTGTGCGTGCGCACCACGCACACTTTTTACCCCGATGCCTATCCTTGGCATCGGGTTTTTTTTGATACTTATCGGTGTGAGATAGAGGGCAAGGCCCAACGGCTTCCAGCAGGCTTAGCGGGAATAACGTGACCGAAAATTCAGGCCCATGTAATGCCGTCTACGTTGCCTCTTTCTTTTTACCGCCACTCTTTCATCATGGATGGGGGCCGGTTTCCGGGCACTGGCCAGTTCCACAACCGCACGTAAAACAGCAGCGTAAGCAGTACGAGCAGGCAGACAAACGTCAGCCCCTGCATACAAGGCGCGCTCACAGGACAAGGGGGACTCATCGGCCAGAAACAGAATGCTGACATTATCCAGTTGCCGCATCGCAGAGATAACGGCATACACATCAAACGCGCTCTCGCCCTCCCCGTCAATAATCAGAATGCGCAGACGCTTTCCGAACATGGCAAGGTCTGTAGGGCTGGTTGCTACCGTCGTGCACATCCCGGAGCCGGCCAAATGATCATGCAGGGCCAACATATCGCCCACACGCGATGATGCAGGCTGTGCAATCAGGAGAAAAACCACATCAAAATCGTACATAGGGCGCGATACGCAGTCCTGTTATCACTGACCACCCTGCATCAATTTAATAATGGCCTGTGTATGCTGGGCATTCTGGGTTCCGATCAGCAAACGCCCATCGGAAATCGTTTCACTGATACGCGCCACACTCACCAGTTGCCCTTGCACACTTAGCAGCAGATAGTGGCCTTGCGCCTGAGCCGTGACACTACGCAGTTTAGTAATCCCGTTCTGGTTCATTTCCAGTAACAGAAAGGTTCCTTGATCTTGTGTCGTCACGGGAGTGACTCGGTGCAGATCGGCTTGCGTCAGAACAGGCTGCGGCAGCGCATAAAGAGAGGTTCCGCCCACGTCCACCGCCACCAAGGGCGCTTCCGCTTTCTCCTGCGCCAAATGCAGGGTGATGACCGTGTTGGATTGATTGCGAGAGGCTGTTGCTGCCACCGCAGGGGCCTTGGCCGACGAGGCAGAACCTTGCATGACAGGCGGTGCCGGATCTACAGGATCAGGAGCCTGGCGAGGCATCGTTTGCTGACAAGCAGCCAGGCCGCCCGCCAGAATCAGTAACGCTAATTTGTGCAGAATATTCATTATTTTCTCAATCACGGCACGCAGCCCGACAAGCCGGGTGCGTGCCGGGTTGCGGTATCCAACTTAACGTTGGCCTTGAACCTCGATATCGACCCGACGATTCGGCGCCAGGCAAGCGATCAACTCAGTACGATTGGGTTGATCACACTGCACAAGGGGACGATCCGAACCAAAGCCTTGCGTCACAAGTGCAGCGGCTGCAATACCCTGGGCCGACAAGGCCTGTCGCACTGCCTGGGCTCGTTGCTGCGACAAATGCTGATTCGATGCCGCATTTCCGATTCGATCCGTATGACCGGATACAGTCACCCGTTCGATGTCGGACATTTGCTTGAGCTGGCCTGCAATATCACGAATCGTGTTCAGACCAGCACTGGTCAAGGTCGCACTGCCAAAAGCAAAGGCCACGTCCCCGGAAAGCGAGAAGGGTTGAACGGTCGCGGTTTGCGGCGCCGCATCCAGCACAGAAGCACACTCACTAGGCTTCCAGTAAAAGCTGCGACCCAGCTTGTCCTGATCAAACAGCACCTTGAACTGACACGTCTTGATGCCCTGTGCCGTGTTGAAATGAAACAGGTAATCCCACTCGCGAACCTTGAAGCCTTCGGCAAAGTGCGGACGACCCAGCAGGTCATACAACTGATCGCGTGTCACGCCTTCCCGGACCTGACGCAGATTGTCGATATTCGGGTAAGAACCCGTATGAAAAGTCGCTTTATCCACTTCCGGAAACACCGGGTTTTCCGTGTGGCCCTCCGAGTCCACCTGACTCAAGGTTCCGCAACCAGCAAGCACCAGACTGCCAAGCAAAGCAGCCCCAAACCAATTTTTCTTCATGATCTGAATTCCTTCAAAAGTGTGTGCTGTGCATCGGCGCCAATGCGCCGATGCACCATAGAGTCAGGGCCGACTTACCATTGATAACCAATACCCACGGCACCACCGTAATCACCGCGCGAGGTGGTATTGCCCGAGAGCTTGTAAACCCATTTGCCGTTATCGGTAATTCCGGAGAAACCAATGGCCATGCCGGACTCTCCACGCCAGGTACCACCAGCCATGGACATCATGTGTTTGCCCGGCAAGTAAGCCTGGGGCAGTGACGCTGTTGCCATGGCGGCCGCCACACCTGCACTCAAGCGGTTATCCAGACGGTTGATATCGTGACGAATGTTGTTGATCTGGCCTTGCAGATTGCCCGCAACCTGATTCAACTGGCTCACGTTCACCGCATCGGTGTCATTCACGCCCGCCGCCACATTGGTGATGTGCTTGCCGGACATATTGATGCCGTTCTCGTTGATGATCGGACCACCGTTATTGATCTGAATTTCATCGGCCTGAACATTCACTGCCGTAATGGAATTGACCTTCAGATCCTGGGACACCGACACCTTGATATCAGCGCCAACGGTCTGGCCTGCATCATTGACCCGGTCCGTCTTGGAAATCACGATGTTGTCGCCTTCAACAAAACCCACGGTGTTGCCATTGTGGATAGGTGTGCCGTCACCAGAGCCATTACTGCCACCACCGTTGGAGCCGGAACCATTGCCATTGGAGCCACCAGTATTGCCGCCGTCATTGCCGTCCGCAGGCGCCTCAACATTCCAGTGCATGCTGTCCAGAACATCTTTCAAGGAGGAATGCTGGCCACCGTTGTAGGCAAACGAGCCGTTTCCATCCAGACCAATGAAGGACTCGATAGGCTGGAGCTGGCCGTAATTGACGGCATCCGTCGGATTGCGACCGGCGGCCACATTGGTGATGCGCATATCACCCGCATTGATGCCAGCCAGGGTGATGCTGGGGCCATTGTTGATGGTCAGGCCGGTATTACCCAGGTGTACGTCGTTTCCTACCGCAACTCCTGCGTTATTGATGATGGTGTCGCCGGTCGTCAGGCTGCCATCTGCACCCAGATCAATGTCCTTGTTCAGCTTGACTTCAAGCTGCCCGGAATCATCGGTTCCGGTCTGCTCAACCGTGACGTTATTGTCACCGACAAAGGCAACCTGGCCGTTCGGGCCAATATTGGCACTATTACCATCCGCATCGGTCACATTCCAGCCTGCGCTGGCAACATCACTGACTTGCTTGAGCTGGTCCTCAGTCGCTGCCTGGCCGCTGGTGTAGTTATCCGGATCCCAAGTAAGGTTGGTCAGGCCACCAATGCGGCCCGTCTCACCATTGATGGTGACCGGGTTCGCTCCGCCCACGACCACCTGCGTGCTGCCCACCGAGGTGCTGTTACCCGCCGCATCTGCCACCGTAATCGAACCGGCGCCTACGGTAGTCGTGTCACCGGCGGCATTGCTGACCGTGGTGCCTGCCGCAGTCGTAGAGGTCTTGTTACCTGCACTATCCTCTACAGTCAGACCGTCGTTATTGACCAAGGCGTTACCCGTCTTCAGGCTGCCATCCGTACCCAGATCAATATCCTTGTTCAGGTTGAAAGCCAGGTCCGTGCCATCACGTGTGATATTGATATTGCCATCCGTATTGCTGAAGTCCACCGATGCGCCTGGTTTCACATTTTCTGTGGCACCACCATTAGCACTAATGTTCCAGCCCGCATTGGCCACGTCTGACACGTCCTTCAACTGCGACACGTTCACCGCATCGGTGTCATCCGTACCCTCGGCCAGATTGGTGATCTTCTTGCCACCCATATTGATGCCATCACCGTTGATCACCGGACCACCGTTATTGATGGTGATGCTGTTCAGATCCGTCAGGTTCTGAGCCATGACCAGGTTCAGCTTGTTGCCGTCGCTATCGACACGCAGGTTTGCACCGGTAGAGGCTTCACCCTCGGCCAACTCACCTGAAATGGTCAATGGCGTGTTGTCGCCCAAGGTCTTGGCAATGGTGCTGCCGGTGTTACCCGCAAAGCTCAAGCCATCGGCCTGAGTAGCGACTTCATTACCCTTGTAAGTGACGTCACCCGCGTTATTGACCACAAAGTTGTCACCCAGGCGAGTTTCACCCGTAACCGTCAGGTTGTTGGTCGTGACGCTGTCACCATTAACGATCGTGTCACCTACTGTGACGCTATCGCCGTTGATCACGGTATCGCCCACGGTAATGCTGTTGCCCACAGTCAGATCATCGGCCAGGTTGAAGGCCAGATCAGTGCCGTCGCGCGAGATGACGATATTGTCATCATCATTGCTGAAGTCCACCGAATCACCCGGCTTGACGTTCTCGGCAGTTGCACCATTGGCGCTGATGTTCCAGCCCGCATTGGCCACGTCTGACACGTCCTTCAACTGCGACACGTTCACCGCATCGGTGTCATCCGTACCCTCGGCCAGATTGGTGATCTTCTTGCCACCCATATTGATGCCATCACCGTTGATCACCGGACCACCGTTATTGATGGTGATGCTGTTCAGATCCGTCAGGTTCTGAGCCATGACCAGGTTCAGCTTGTTGCCGTCGCTATCGACACGCAGGTTTGCTCCGGTAGAGGCTTCACCCTCGGCCAGCTCACCGGAAACCGTTAACGGCGTGTTGTCGCCCAGAGTCTTGGCAATGGTGCTGCCGGTGTTACCCGCAAAGCTCAAACCATCGGCCTGAGTAGCGACTTCATTACCCTTGTAAGTAACGTCACCCGCGTTATTGACCACAAAGTTGTCACCCAGGCGAGTTTCACCCGTAACCGTCAGATTGTTGGTTGTGACGCTGTCACCATTAACGATCGTGTCACCTACCGTGACGCTATCGCCGTTGATCACGGTATCGCCCACGGTAATGCTGTTGCCCACAGTCAGATCATCGGCCAGGTTGAAGGCCAGATCAGTGCCGTCGCGCGAGATGACGATATTGTCATCATCATTGCTGAAGTCCACCGAACCGCCTGGCTTCACATTCTCGCTGGCGGCACCATTGGCGCTGATGTTCCAGCCTTGAGCAGCATATTTGATCGCATCGTGCACCGTATTTTCGCCGGTGTCACCGATGTTGCTCATGCTCAGGCTGCCATCAGATGCCAATGTGGCATTACCACCCAGAATGTTTTTCGTGGTGTTGGCCACATTGCCCAGCACCGAATTGGTGGCATACAACTGGCTGCCGTTGATCGCATCGGTGCTGCTGGCGCTGATCCGACCCGCGGCCACATTCGTCAACGTACGTTTTTCCTCGTCCGTACCCACGCTGACCGTAGCAATAGGACGATCCCCAGCGAAGTTGCCGTAGCGCAGGCCATTCAATTCTGCGTTCAAGGTGCCAACCGCGCCTGCTGTCTCTGCACCATCACCCAGAGCTACTGAACGTGCGTTACCGGCCTGTGCGCCCTGTCCAATAGCGACAGCACGGTCGGCCGTGCTACGGGAACCGTCACCCAGTGCGATCGACTGCCGCTCAAGAGCCCAAGCGTCACGACCTTGAGCAATCGATGCCTCGCCAAAAGCATGAGCGCCCATGCCCTGTGCCTGTGCAAAGTCGGCTGTAGCCTGGGCCTCGCGACCTACCGCGATGCTGCTATTGAACTCAGCAATGGAGTCTGTACCCAGCGCAATCGAATCACGATTCTTTTCCTGATTTTCCACATCAGGATTGGACTGGCCGGAGCGAGCGTTAGTACCCATGGCAATACCGCGTGCCGCAAAGGCCTTGGCATCCGTACCGCTGGCTTGGGAATCACCGGCAGCCGCCCGCGACCGCGTGCCAAACGCCATGGCGTCATTAGCCGTTGCCTCCGCATTGCTACCCTGCGCGATACCGCGAGCCGCATTCACCACCGAGTTTTTACCAATCACAATCCCTTCCACGGCTGTAGAACTGGATTCTGTACCAATCACAATCGAATTCTCGACAGAGGGACCGTTTGCCTGGCGATCCGTATAGGAATCCCGGCCAATAACAATGGAGTTCTTGTCACGACTAACGACGTGCGTACCAATGGCCACACCGCCCTCATCTCGCGCCTCGGATTGGGAGTTACCGATGGTCGTAGAGTTCACCCCCAATCCCTTGATGTTGTGCCCCAGCACAACCGCTGACACCCCCTCGGCACCCGCCATGTGCCCGATCGCAACCGAGTCTTTCTCCTTGGCAGTCGCATCCGGGCCGATGGCAATCGAATCAATGGCAGTAGCAGCGGCACCGTTATTGTTCTTGTTGCCTTTATCCACACCACCGTCATTCACACTGAAATAACGTGTTTTACTGTCTTCAATCTGCTGCCCCCAGTCATCACCAATTTTTTCGGCCAACTGGTCGTAATCCACAGGTCCACCCAAGACAGCTTGGTCCACAGCCGCCTGCAACTGACGCACGTTCACCGCATCAGTATCATTGGCTCCGTCTTCCACATTGACAATACGACGTGTGAACTCACTGCCCGACTGACTGCTGCCAACGGAAACCGCACTTCCAGTGAAGCCTTTGTTGGTAAACCGGCCCAGGCCAGACACATCATTTTGCGCGGCATGAGAGTTCAAGCCCAGGGCCACAAAATTGCTGTCCGCATGAGCATTAGGACCAATGGCCGTACCCGTTCCCAATGCCATTGACTGGCGTCCTACGGCAACACCGGTATTGCCGGCAACTGCGTTATAGCCAATGGCAATGCCTTCTGTATCTGCACTAGCGTTGGCACCGATACCCACGGCACGATTTGACGTACGCCCCTGATTAGCATTGGTGCCCAGGCTGATGTTGTCATCGCCCGCCACACTGGAACCAGCCCCTTTCCCCATGGCGACGTTCTGATTGCCATCCACGCCATTACCCGCATTGTCACCAATTGCCGCATTGAACTGGCCCTTGACGTCCTGACCGCTAGCCTGACCAATCGCAATATTGTGAGAACGGTCTCCAGGCAGGTGATTGCCCGTGGCCTTGCCTGCGTCACCACCGATAGAAATATTGTTTTCTGCATCGGCCTGGGCACCCAGACCCAAGGCGATACCGTTAGCACCACTGGCCTGTGCTTGCCTGCCCAGGGCAAGCGCATTACTTCCACCCGCCACTGCTTCGCGGCCTACCGCAACGCTGGCCTGACCACTGCTCACACTGTCCTTACCAATGGCAATGGCTGCCTCTGGTTTGGGTCGGCTGTCTGCACTGGCGACACGAGCACCATCGCCCAATGCAATCGCGCTTTCGGCATCGGCCAACGCAGCTTGGCCTGCGGCAATACTGCGATCACCCTCTGCCTTGGACTCAGGACCAATCGCAATGGACTCTTCACCATTCGCCTCGGAATCAGGCAGCTCCGAGTTGGCACGAAAATACTTCACACCTGGATTGGTATCGTCCACTCCCAGGGCGGTCAGACGATCGTTGATCGTTACCAACCCGGCTTCAGCCGTTCCAATGCGGCTGCCATGATCAGCAATAACCGTTTCATTGTCCGAGATTCGGGTGTCATGGCTCGTAATGGCCGTTTCATTATCCGTAATGCGAGTCCCATGATCCGTCAGAGTGGACTCATTGCTCGTGACCCGTGCTTCCAGCCCATCAATCTTGCCAGTATTGGTCTGCACATCGGCAGAAGTTGCATTGAGCTGCGTCAGGGTCGCCACAGACTCCCCACCCACCGTAATCTGATCAGCATTCAAGGCACCGGAGATGGTCAGGCTGCTCAGCCCGACAATGCTGCCACCCCCCAAAAACTCGATAGTGCCGCCTGGGCTGGTGAAGTTAATGACGTTATCCTGACCGCCGCCCGGAATATCAACCACAGCCCAGGCATTACTCGTCGCCAATGCGCTTGCTGTCAACAAGGCGCCCCATCCCATGCGTGCGGAAAAAGACGAACGCTTTCCTCCTGTGACGCAAGAGGAGCTGCGCTTGCCTTTGGCTTTCTTGTGCTCAGAAACGGCAACAAATGTTCCCGTTTGCTCATTCCAGATGGTTTTATAGACGTGATTCATCTCTGTTCCTGATCCTTTAAGGAATACGTATTGAGTGCTACGTGTGTGTGAGTAGGGCTGAAACTGTCTCGAACGCACAAAGGCTCCGCCCCCTCCCAGGGGGGCAAGACGCAGGGAGGTTCAATGAGGTAGCCTTGGACGGCGTGCACGCCGGCATCGACGCTCAACTGGAAATCCAAGGCCGTCTCAATTCCTTCGGCGATGACGTATTGGCTGATGCCGCGCGAGGCATCAACCCAAGCATGAAGAGCATCCATACCGTCCCTATCGCGTGCCTGATGCACCAGGGACTTATCAATTTTTATGATGTGAGGACGGATCTGCCGAGCCAGATCCAGCGTGTTGAATCCGGTCCCGATATCATCAATGGCAACTTTGCAGCCCAGGTCGCGCAAGGAGCGCAGCAGGCTGGTGGCGGCTTTCTGATCAAAGACAGAAGCCGTTTCGGTAACTTCCAGGGTCAGACGGCTGGCCAATTGCGGCGCACCGCGCAGCACAGCCATCAACAACCGCCACCACGGCCCTTGCTGCAAAGACAAGGGGGAAATATTGCAGGCCAGGTGAACATCCGGACAACGCTCCAGCACCTGTACCACCGACCAAAGAACACTGGCATCCAGGCGTTCGGTCACATGCAGGCGTTCTATGGCCTGAACAACCTGCGCACAAGAAACGGACTGAGTACTGTCCTGCGCATCATCCCAGCGCAACAGCACTTCGTAGTACAGAACTTGCTCGCAGTCCTGCACAAACACCACAGGCTGAAATGACAGGGAAACCTTCTCGTCCCGCATGTCTGTAAAGAAACGAGTCGCCAGAGCCATGTCGCGTCGCGTTTGTTCGCAAACGGGTGGCTCAACCTCGGAAAAGGCAATGGTGCTGGCCAGAGACTGCAAATGAGACAGGCAAACCGGACGGTTGCCCGATGCTTCAACCCAGGCCGGAACAACATTGACCAGGATGAAGTCCGAACCACAGCGAACGGGCTCGTAACACAGCGCCGCTTTGACTCGTTGCAGGAATAGGTCCTTGTCAAACTGGGTGGGCAGACGGCAATTCGTCAGGCCAATCAGTACCACTTGATCAAGCGCCAAAATGTCATTGCGCATCACGCCGTAGGGACGCAGACGCTCCGAAATGGCGGACAAAAAGACGTGCTGGAACAGGTGCGCATCATAGGCCTGAGCGAGCATGGCCAGCTTTGGCAAGCCTAAAAGCAAATAGCTGCTTGAAGGAGTAACTTGCTGCAACCAGCAGGACAATAACTCTACCGACTGGACGCCCATTACGCGCCCCGCATCGTCGGTTGGCACTCTGGACGCGGAGCGTGAGTCAGCGTCTGGCTTTCAACCTGGCAGCGGTCAAAAAGCCTCCTTTATGTCAACATCATTTCCATAACAAATAGACACGTTTTTGCATGAAATCCACGCTGAAAGGGAGCTTTTCAATGCGTTATTCGGTTTGGGCAAAAAGGAGGCTTCTTGTCAAAATCGCAAGCCTAATTACGCCTTTTCTTAACCATTGTTGACGCTTGCCTATGGCTGGCTGCAACGTTCTTCAGAAAGTGCATCGGCCAGACCCGCTTCGTGTTGACACACATGTGCCAGCCGCTAACACTTAATCAGTATCTGCATCTGAAACACAGCGTTAATAAAAAATTACGTAATAGTTTTTATTGCAGTACGAGCGACCTCAATCGCCGTTTACGTGGCAGCAGGTTTGCATGTGGTTAGTAAAACTTGACATCGCGTGGCCACCCCACTGAAGCATCTTGAATTTACTAACGTTGATTGCACACAGATGTCATCGAAGGGAGGGGACAAGAAGGCTGCGCCTTGCGCTAGGAAGATGGGTATTATGAGCAAGAAATATGGGTATGCACGCGTTTCAACACAGGATCAAAACCTGGACCTACAGATCGCGGCCCTACAAAAAGTCAATTGTGATCATATCTATACGGATAGAGGAATATCCGGAGCTAAAGCCTCGCGTCCAGGCCTTAATCATCTGCAGCGAACATTGAAATCGGGCGACACGCTTATTGTCTGGCGTTTGGATAGACTGGGCAGATCACTACGCTATTTGGTCGACACCATTGATCGCTTGGGCAAAGAGAATATCCATTTCATTTCCCTGACCGAAAACATAGACACCACCACTTCGGGCGGCAGATTGCTTTTTCATATGATGGCCGCCCTGGCCGAATTTGAGCGATCTCTCATTAGCGAACGCACCCGAGCGGGAATGGCAGCCGCACGTGCCAACGGCAGACCACTGGGCAGACGCCCTGCCCTATCGCCTGCTCAACACCAAGAAGCCCTTACTGCCCTGACGAATCATGTTCCGCTGGACATTGTGGCAAAGAAATATGACGTCCACCCAAGGACAATCCGCCGCATCAAAGCAATGTCCTCCTCATAATCAGGACAACGCCAGTGACTTGAGGAGTAATCCGCATTGCCGCCAGACCGCAATGTGGTGGCAATGCTTTTTGCGGAAACAGTACAGGAACCCTGCTGCCTTTTACTGCACCAACTGATTCATCTCGATAATCGGCAACATCACCGCCAATACAATCAACAATACCAGGCCCCCCATCAGCAAAATCATCAAGGGTTCCAGCAAAGCGGTCATGGTCAGCGCCTTGCGCTCCAACTCGGTTGACAAGGTGCTTGCCGCACGGTCCAGCATAGGGGCCAGTTCACCAGTTTTTTCACCACTGGCAATCAGTTGTACCAATAACGGCGGAAACAAGGCGCTACGCTGCAAGGCCGTGGCCAATGGCAAACCTTCACGCACCCGAATGGCCGCCTGATTCACCGCATCGCGCAAGGCCAGATTCGACACGGTACGCCCGGCGGCTTCCAGCGCAGTCAGCAAGGCCACATTGCTGCCAGCCAGAATGGCCAGCGTGGCGGCGAAGCGAGCAGTATCGACGCCCAGCAAGTAGCCCCCCAGAACAGGCACGCTTAACAGACGTCGGTGAAAGGCCAGCTTCAAGGCCGGTTGGCGCAGCAAAAAAGCCACCAGACCCGCCGCCAGTAAGAGCACGACAAATAACACCAAGCCCCATTCACGCAGCAGATCGCTGGCGCTGATCATGACCCGGGTCAGCATGGGCAGTTGCTGTTTGGCTTGGGTGAAAGCGCCGACCACTTGCGGGACCACATAGCTCAGCAAAAACACCACCATCGCCACCGAAATCAGGCTGACGATAGCGGGATAGATAAAAGCCGTCAGCACCTTGCCACGCAAGGCTCCGCTGTCTTCGATGAAACTGGCCAAACGATCCAGCACTTGCTCGAGCTCGCCAGACTGTTCACCTGCCCGCACCAATGCTCGGTAAATCTCAGGGAAGTCACGAGGGTGATTGGCCAAGGCATCGCTCAGGCTTTGCCCTGCTCGGATATCAGCACGCAAGGCGGCCAGCAGTTGCACCAAAGGCCGACGAGTCGCCTGCTCAATCACGACACCCAGGCTGGCTTCCAAGGACAAGCCCGCCGCCACCAGACTGGCTAACTGACGGGTCAACCAGGAAAGCTCGGTACGGCGCAAGCCCGCACTGCGGGCCCGAGCCACAGCACGACTACGCCCTGCTTTCAGGGAAACGGTCAGCAGACCACGTGACAGTAACTGCTGACGCGCCAGCCGTTCGCTCTCGGCCTCCAGCACACCCCGCTCGCTGCGTCCGGCCTGATCCACGGCCTCATAGTGATAGGTACCCATGCTGTTTCGACAACCTATAACTCGCGCGTGACGCGCAATACTTCTTCAGGGGTACTGATGCCCTGCTCTACCCACCGCTGGGCGTCCTCGCGCAAGCTGCGCATGCCCGACTCACGCGCAGCCTGACGCAAGGCAGGTTCGGCTCCGGCGGCATTCAACAAGTGCTGGGCACGTTCGTCGATACGATAGAGCTCGTGAATCCCGGTACGACCCTGATAGCCCGTGTGGGCACAATGCTCGCAACCATCCGGGCTGGCCCGGTATTGCCCCTGCTCGGCAGGCTGACGGCAGTGTTGGCACAGCTTGCGTATCAGCCGCTGGGCCAGCACACCCCGCAAAGTGGAGGCCAGCAAGAAAGGTTCCACACCCATATCGACCAAACGCGTCGCGGCTGACACGGCATCGTTAGTGTGCAAGGTAGCCAGCACCAAGTGACCTGTCAAAGAAGCCTGCACCGCAATCTGTGCAGTTTCCAGATCACGGATTTCCCCGATCATGATGATGTCCGGGTCCTGTCGCAATATGGCACGCAAGGCACGTGCAAAGCTCAATTCAATACGAGGGTTGACCTGTGTCTGGCCGACGCCAGGCAAGTCATATTCAATCGGATCCTCCACCGTCAGCACATTGCTGCGGGCTGTATCAACACGGCCCAGGGCGGCATACAAGGTGGTAGTTTTACCGCTGCCAGTAGGGCCGGTAACCAGCACAATACCGTGTGGTTGATGAATCAGCTCGTCCAATTGAGCCAAAATATCCGGGGCCATGCCCAGACGCTCCAGCTCCAGTTGCCCAGCGGACTTGTCCAACAAACGCATCACGGCACGTTCGCCATGTCCGGTAGGCAGAATCGAGACACGCAGGTCCAGCGCCCTGCCCCCCACTTTCAAGGCAATACGACCATCTTGTGGCAGGCGTTTTTCGGCAATATCCAGGCTGGCCATAATCTTGATACGCGACACCAAGGCACCATGCAAGGCTCGGCGCGGGCTGACGATATCGCGCAAACGACCATCTACCCGATAGCGCACGACCGAGTGGGTTTCATAAGGCTCCAGGTGAATATCACTGGCGCCATCGCGCACAGCCTGCGTGAACAAGGCATTGATCATGCGGATGACCGGCGCATCGTCCTGGTTCTCCAGCAAGTCGGTAACGGCAGGCAGTTCCTGCATCAGTCGATCCAGGTCCACCTCGTTGGCAGCGGCATCCACTACGCTGGCGGCATCGTCGCCCTGTGCGTAACTGGCATCAATCAAGGTATCCAGTTCCGCATCCGGGACTTGTCGCTCGTCCAGCTCAGGGTAGCGTCGCCGCAATTCCACCAAGGCCCAATCCGGTGTGCGTTCGCTGATGACCAGCGTACCCACGCCTTGCTGCTGCGTCAGCACAGCGCGGTGCTGACGTGCCCAGGAGTACGGCAGGCGAGTCATAAGGTCTCCCGCAAGTCCACAGTGCCAGATGACGCTCCAGCCTGCGGCAAGACCATATGCCCTGCATCCGGGTGGAACCAGGTCGAGCGATCTGGCAGGCCGGTCTGTACAGCGCGCATGTAGTTGTAGCGATCCAGAGACAGGCTTTGGCTATCTTGAGCATTACGCACAATATGGGGGCGCAGGAACACCATCAAATTGGTTTTGGTGCGCTTGCGTTTCTCGTATTTGAAGAGGTTACCCACCAGCGGAATATCGCCCAGCAAAGGCACCGATTGTGTGCCGTCCTCGATCGAATCTTCCAGCAAGCCACCCAGCACAATGATCTGACCATCATCGACCAGCACATTGGTGCTAAGCGCACGTTTGCGCGTAACTGGCGAGTTAGCCGATACCGACATGGCCGTATCGATGCTACTGACTTCCTGGTAGAGCGCCATCTTGACGGTGCCGCCTTCGGAAATCTGCGGGCGCACCTTCAGGGTCAGGCCCACGTCCTCTCGCTGAATCGTTTGGAAAGGATTGCTAGCCCCGTCACCCGTAGTGGTGTATTGGCCCGTCACAAAAGGAACGGTACGGCCCACCATGATGCTGGCCTCTTCATTGTCCAGCGTCATCAAATTAGGCGTGGACAAAATATTGGTCCCACCCTGGCGCTCCAGCGCACGCGCCAGTACGCCCAGATTGACCACTTGCTGACCCAGCACATCCACCGTGCCTTTAACAACGCCCAAACTCAAACCAGCCGCCAGCGAATCCAGCGTGGTTGCCCCGGCCTTGGTGATACCGCTGCCGCCCAGATTGGCCCCCCCCACAAAGCCTGAACCATCACTCCCAATATTGCCGCCGCCAGTCATCCATTGAATACCGAACTCGGCGGCATTTTCCGCGTTCACTTCCACGATCAGGCTTTCTACCAACACCTGAGCACGGCGTTGATCCAGTTGATCAATGACTTCACGCAAGCTGCGGTAGACCGGATCAGGGGCCGAGATAATCAAGGTATTGGTGGACGGGTCAGCTTGAACAGTCGCCCCCCCCGCACTGAAGGCCACAGTGCCACTGGCAGTATTCGGGGCACTCAAACCCATTTCACCTTGAGACTGTCCTGCGGTTGCCGACGTCTCCATCGCCTTGGTCGCGCCCATGGTGCCGGAGGCATGGCCAGAAGGAGCCAGGCTGTTGCTCTGTTGCTGCCCACCCGTTGCCGTATTGCCCGAGCCGGACTGCCCAGTCAAAGCGGCCCGTAACACTTCGGCCAACTGCACGGCCTGAGCGTTACGCAAATAGACCACATGCAAATTACCCTTATTGCTTTCCGGGCTGTCGATACGGCGTATCAAATCCCGCGCCAGATCCAGCCGAGCCGGACTGCCTGCCCGCACCAACACGGAATTACTGCGCGGGTCAGCCACCACGGTAATACGTTGAGCGACATCGTTGCCGGGCGTGTCCAGCATTTGGGATGCCAAGGCCGCCACATCCAGCGCCACCCCGTAATCAATCGGGATGATGTCCGTGTTCAAACCGGCGGGGGTATCAATCCCGGCGATCACTTGGGCAATACGATCCAGATTGTCACCATAGTCCGTCACGACCAGGGTGTTATTGGAGGGGTAGGCATTGATCGGGTTGTTGGGCGAAATCATGGGCCGCAACACCGGCACCAAGGCCGTGGCGTTTTCATAGCGCAGGTTGAAAACACGGGTTTCCAGCTCGCCACTGCCACTGGCCCCGGCACCCGCAGCACGCACCGCGCCACCTTGTTGACGCGCTTCAGCTTCAGGCACCACTCGGCTGACCTTGCCATTGCGCAGTACCGCAAACCCTTGCATACGCAGAGCGGACAGCAACATCTCATACGCAGTACGGGCATCGACTGGCACCTCCGACACCAAGGTCAGTTGTCCTTTTACACGTGGGTCCACGATGAAGTTCTGGCCGGTAAAGCGCGCCAGAGCCGCCACCACACCATCCAGCTCCGCCTCCACAAAATTCAAGCTAATGTCGTCACCTTGCGGAAACTCGGCCGGGTCGGGCAAATCAATCGGCGCGGCACGGCCTCCAACTCGTTGAGGAACTCGACGCGTCACAGCCGCAGAAGGCGTCGTATCATTAGCAAAACGTGGATCAGCCTGGGTACTGCGCACGGGCGTCTTGCCTACTGAAGCAAAAAACGAAGAAGGATCGGGGCCGGGTTCAGGTTTCTGGCCCGTGCTGGCACAGGCGCTTAACAGCATGGCGGCACCCAGGCTTGAAAGGAAGCGGGGACGCAGCCCAGGAAGTCGTTTAGTCAAGGTACTCATAGTCAAAATATGCTTATTCCTGCTTGCTAGTCGTTGTGGCTATTCGCCATTGGGTCACACCCTGACGCTGAGGCCCCAAGGCCTCTAATAACTCGTTGAATCGTTGATCATCGGCCTGTTTTGCTTGGGCACGTCCTTCAAATAGCCCGCCATCCGGCCCCCACTGACCTTGCCCTGCCAAGGTCAAGTCCCCCGCCAGGGTTCGCAGGCTAAGCTGCACGCCCTGGCCCTTGCGGTTGACAGCCAACTGGTAATCGCCCAGCTCGGCTTGGGCTGCCAAAGCCGAGCGCGCATTGCGCCAATCCAGCTCCAGCAAAGCGCCACTTTCAGCGGCCAACGCCTGACTGGGCCAGCGCAGTTGTAACTGCCCTTGCGGTTGCACGGTCTGCAGCAAGGGATGCAAGCGCCCTAACAGTGAGGCTGGAACCGTCAGGCTTTGACCCGAAATACGCCAACCTTGCAAGCTGGCTTGCAGACGCACAGGCTGATCCAGCCAGCCATGGCTCAATTCCATTTGCGGCCAGGGCGTCAGACGCCAGCGCCAGCGGACAGGGCCGGGAACGGTGCGGGCCAGCAGCCCCGAACCGACTACCAGCAAGCCTTGACCGGAGGCCAGGCTGCCGTGTGCCGTTTCCAGCCGTAGCGGTAATTGCTCCGGCTGCCAGATCAACATCATGCGGGCGGGTAGAAAGGGCACGGCGGCCAGCAGCAGGCACAGCACCAGCAAGGCCCAGGCCATGATCTTGGCCAGTTTTTTCATGAAGGATCTCCTGCACGCAGCACAATGCGGCCATCCAGCAGGCCGGCACGTTCACGGCTATCGACCACAGAGCGACTCACGCTGACTTCCTGCACGGCAAAGCCCAGCACACGGGGGGCGTGCATCAGCCAATCCATCAAGGCAGGAGCGGCCACAGCCTGACAGACCAGAACACGTTGCTCGGCCGGCGACGCCTCTGTCTGACACTGGGTACCCAAGGTCTGCAAGCTGCGCTGTAAGGCTTTGTCTTGTCCTTGCGCATCCACAGGCGCGACCAGCTCTTTATCCAGAACCTGAATTTGCGACAGCACGGTTTGCAACTGCGCCATCTCATACTGCAGGCGGGGCAGCTCCTGTTTTGCCAAGGCCAGATCACGAATGGCAGGACGTAACAGCAACAACCACAGAAACATCAACACCAGCAAAGCGCCCAATACCGACAAGGCCAATTGATCCCGACGGCCCAAGGCTTGCCAGTACTGTCTTGCCAGAGCGAGCTTGCTTTGTACGGTCAGCCATACAGGCTGAAGGGCGGTGAATTTGCTCATTGCTGCGCCCCCTGCTGGCTGGCTGCGTGCGCTGCCTTGCTGAAACCGACTTCCCACTGACGGGCCGACTCGCCCTGTTTCCACTCCAGATCCGATTCAGCCGGCAAAGGCTGTGCGGGCAAATCACTGGCCAGGGTCAAGAGCAATTGTTGGTCTTTGAAATTCAATGCCCGCACCTGTCCTTGCAAAGCTGGCCACTGCACGGCGCTGGCCATCAACAAACGATCAAAAGGGGCTGAGGCCGGGCTTTTATCGGCCAGTAAACCATCGCGATGCTGCCTGGCCTGCGTCAAAGGTGCGACGATGACAGGCAAATGCGGCAAGGCTTGCCGAACCGCCTGCTCCATCTGGGTCTGTACCTGTTTCATTTGAGATCGCAGCGACTGCGCCTGCTGCTGCAACACCAAGGTCCAGCTCAAGACGGCGGCCAAAGTCCACCACAGGCTTTGTCGCAGCACACTGTTTCCGCCACTGGCGGCCATCTCCGGCATCAGCAAGGAGCAGGCGGGTACGGTCAGTGTTTGTCCTTGGCCTTGTCTGTCTTTCTCGTGACCATCGGACCAGGCATAGACTCCACTCAAGGGCAGGCCCAACTGGCGCGCCTGCTCTCCCAAGGCCAGCAAGGGCTGGCGCTCCGTCCAGGCCAGTTGACTCATGCCGGAAGGCCCGGGTGCCGAACACGCCACCCACACCTGTTCGATAGGGCTCAAGCACATAGGCTCGACCGCACTGCATGCCACGGCCTGCCGCCGCGAGGCACTGACCAAAGGAATACGCGCTTCAGTCACCGTCGCCATGCCCGCAGGCAAGACCAGCTCCAAAGAGCGGGCCAGGCCCTTGAACGCCTGCACCTCTCCCCGCCCACGGCGCACTACCTTGGCGCGCTTGTCCCGCAGCACAAAGTCCACCGGCTGATCCAGCCTGGGCGGAGAGTCCAAATAAATACGCAGCACTTTGCTCATCACTTCAACGAATCCAGACAATCCGGCTGCGATCCGCGGCCCTGTTGATCAGGGCCTGGGTCGCCACCCGGCTATGGTCAAGTCGCAACTCACCACTTAATAAAAACCACTCACTGCGCACGCTCAGCGTTTGCCCTTCCAGCGCCTCCTGACGTTGGAGGCGGGCTTGCACATCGGCCTGATCCCGAAACCACTGGCCCCGGTCGCGCTGCTCCAACAGGCCACGCCACTCCACCAGGCTGACGGAAGGCTGCACCGCCGCCAGCACCTGGGCACTGGCGGTATTCACATTCAAGGATTTGGCTTGCGGCAGATAGCTAAGATACGGCTCCAACTGCTTGGCCTGTTGCGCCGCATTGGGAAAGAAGTCCTGCAAATGAGAGGGCCAGGGCGCTTGCCCGGCCTGTGCCCGCTCCAATCGCTGGGCCAGATCCAAAGCCAACGAGGGCTCCTGCTGCACGCTGCCCAACAACTGTTCCAATGCCTGCACATAGCGGGCTTGGACACGGCCATCACGCAGCAATAAAGCCAGATTGAATTTGCCCTGCTCGTCCTGGATATAGCCGGAGAAGTAAGCTGCACGGGTCTTGTCCGGTGTCTCTATCTTCAGCTCGCTCAGGGCCTGCGCCCACAACCCACCTTTATGCGTCACAGCCGAACGCTGCGAGTCCAGACGCAAGACCAGCACGGCCCAATCCAGCGCACCGCGCAGCAACCAGTTGGCCTGCATATAATCTCGCTCACTGGCCAACTGTGTTGCCAAGCCACTTTGACGCTGCACAATACCCATAGTGGCAATGGACACCGCCATCACGACCACCAGTGCATTGATCACCGCCATGCCTTGTTGGGATGTCCGTTTCATAGCAGCATCACCACTTTGCGATACGGATGCTCCTGCCCCTCCAATTGCACGGTCAGCTCTATGCCAGTCGCCGCTGCTCCGGCCTGCTCGGGCCACGGCCAGCTTTGCCAGCCACGCGCCGGAATCCAGATACGCACGTTCCAGGCGGTAACCTGCTCCAGCACATCGTGCAACGATCCCAACTCCGGCAAGGGGTAAACCGTTCCCGCTTGGGTAATGGCCCGTTGCAACACGCCTTGCTGCAAACGCCATTGAATTTGCTGCGTTCCTGCGCCCGTTTCAGCACGGCGTTCAATCATCAAGATGGCCGGACCCTCGCCCTTGGCTTGCCAGCGAATACTGGCTGGCAGCACCGCCATCGCCCCTGTCGGGTCCACCGGGCCTGGCACGGGAGGCAGGTGCAACTCCAGATCCCGGCCCATTTGGGACAAGACATTGAACAAGGCCTGGGTCTGGCGCGCCTGTCGACTAAGCTGTTCATCCGCATGCAAGACCGCGTCCAGGCCGCGCCAGGACATCAGGCTGATCAAGGCCATGATGGTCAAGGCCACCAGCATTTCCACCAAAGTAAAGCCTTCCTGGCCCGCGTCTGTCATGGCAAGGACGCCAAGGTCGCGTGCAGCTCGGCCAGCACAGGGCCCTTGGGCAGAAAAGCCTGGACCGTTACCTGACGAAAGAAACGATTGGCCGTGGCTTGCACGGTTTGCTTGCACTGCAAGTTCAAAGCCCCCTGACGACAAGGCACGACGGTTTCACCCGGATCGGGAAACAGGCGGCGCAGCCGCATCTCGGCCACCACGCCATCGGCTGCCAACAGAGCCAGGCTGCGTTCATGCATGGCCTGGCTACCAGAGGCGCTCAGGCCCAGTGCGCGCAATCCAGCGGTCAGGGCCACCGACACGATGGCCAGCGCAATCAACACTTCAATCAAACTCATGCCACGCTCTGTCATGACTGCACATCAAACCGGCCTGTCGGATCGCTGCGTAAGTGCAGCACTTCGTGGCCATCATCCAACTCCAGCTGACGCGGCGCGGACAACCATTCATTTACAAAAACCCACGGCCCCGCTGGCTCCAGGCGCACACGCACGGATTCCAAGGTCCAGGATCGCTGAGGAAACAATTGGGCAAAACGGGCCTGATCGCGCAGCCAGCCCGGTGTAGGGTTGGAACCATCCGTAGCATCCGGGATCAGACTGAAGCGATAGCCCTGCTGATCCGCATTCCAGGCCACGCTGCGACCGCTTTCACGCACATAGCTTTGCAATTCGGCCAGACGCAGAGCCAGTTGACGGGCTTCTCGCTGTATCCCCTGATCCCGGTCCAGTACCAGCACGCTTAAACCCGCGCTGCTGACAATGCCCACGATCAGCAAGACCACCAGGGTCTCGATCAAGGAAAAGCCCCGCTGAGCCACGTCAGTCCCAATTGCCTATATCGGCATCGCTACCCGACCCGCCAGCCTGCCCATCCGCTCCCAGCGAGAACACATCAATCTCGCCGTGAACGCCGGGTTGCAGGTATTGGTACGGATTGCCCCAAGGGTCGTTGGGCAGACGGTCCATATAAGGACGCCAGTTGCGTGGCTCGGGAGGCTGAGTGGGGCGCTGATGCAGCGCCGCCAAACCTTGAGCGGTACTGGGATAGCGGCCGTTATCCAGGCGGTACAGTTTCAAAGCCTGTGTCAGTGCAGCAATGTCCTGACGAGCGGCAACAGCACGAGCCTGATCGGGACGGTCCATCAGACTGGGGACGACCAGGGCCGCCATAATGCCCATGATGACCACCACCACCATGACCTCAATCAGAGAAAAACCGTGTTGAGCGCGGGACTGAACAGAGCCGGCCAAACGGCGTGCCGGACGGCGAGATAAAGTAGATCGAGACATGAAGGAAATAAGCCACCCAAAAAAACCCAAGCTCTTGTCATACGGGCTTCATGCAGCACACGCACACTAAGAGCCCTTAAGACAGCCATACGGGCCGTCTGCCAATGCACTATGCGATGCAGTCTAAATGGGTATTATTTCCGCCATATTTCCGTCACATCTTTGGCTGCGTTTGTGTCAGGCTGGCATTGCTCTGGCCTTGATCAATCTGCTGATCCATCTCCTTCTGCCCTCGGAAGGAACGATTGCACCAGTGCTGGAGCAGGACCACCGCGAACAGATCAGCACGCAACAAATTGCACAATGGTTTGGAGGCAACACCGCCCTGCCCGAACTGCGTTTGCACGGCATGATCGTGAGCGGCCAGGGTGGCGCCGCCCTACTCAGCATTAATCAACAGGCGGTACGCGCCTACCGCCCTGGCCAAGAGCTGGCACCGGGCGTACTGCTGGACTCGCTAGAGCGCGAGCATATTGTGATTACAGTCGATGCCGTGCCCCAGAACATCACCACTGAACGCCAAGGCCCCGCCATCATTCCCGGCATCCAGCAAGGGGCTAAGCCCTGAATGAAAGAGTTAGCAGTATGATTAAAAGCTGTCTTTCTTCTTCACCCTGGTGGGTATGTCTGCTTTATTTCGTCACTGGTTTGACAGCCTGCGTCCCAAGTCGCTGGCCATTGCGCGCCCTGAAATGCTGCGTGCCACGCTAGGCGCCACGCTTAGCGTACTGATTGTTTCCTCTCTGAGCCTGTACCTGTCAGATTTTGCCCACACGCACCACTGGCTGGTGGCGTCCCTGGCGGCCAGTGCCTTGCTGATTTTTCTGGTCCCAACCAGCCCATTGGCCCAGCCCTGGAATGTATTGCTGGGTAATCTGGTCGGTGCTTTGACCGGGATTAGTTGTGCCATTTTGCTACCCCATCCGATTGCCGCCATTACGATGGCCGTGTGTGTGGCCATGCCCATCATGCTGGCCTTGCGCTGCGTGCATCCACCCAGCGTGGCAATGGCAGTTTTCCCCGCCCTGAATGGGATTCACAATTACGACTTTGTGCTGTTTCCAGTCCTGTTTGACTCCTGCGTGCTGATTTTCCTGGGCATGCTGTACAACCGCCTGACCGGTGTTACCTATCCCCCCATCCATAAGCCCGCCACTCGTCCGACAAGCCCCCTGTCACGCTTTACGGATCAGGATTACGATGCTGCGCTCAGCCACTACAACCAGACGCTGAACATCAGCCAGGACGATCTGGAGAAGTTGGTCAGCTACGTACACCAGTCTGCCTTCCGACGCAATCTGGGCACACGACGCTGCGCGACCTTGATGAATGATGCCCCCCTGTCCTGCCAGGTCAGCACGCCTTTGCAACAAGCCTGGGACATGATGCGCGAGCGCAAGATCAAGGCCTTGCCCGTGCTGGATCAAGACAAACATGTGATTGGTATCCTGGCCTTGTCGGACTTCTTGCAGCGCGCCGGACTGGATCAACCTGATAATCTGCGCCAGCGACTCAAACGCTTTTTAAGCCCCAAGCAGCCATCCGCCCCCACGGTGGCCGACGTCATGACCACACCTGCCGTCACCGCCAATGCAAACTGGTCTGTGGCCGAACTGATTCCCTTGTTCAGCCAGGGCCGCCATCGTCATATGCCTGTGGTCAATGAGCACAAAGAACTGGTGGGCATGATTACCCAGTCTGACCTGATGCTGGAACTGTTCAGAATCCTGCAGCCTCCACGTAACAAGCCGGATTAAACATACAAAGGCTCAGCCCAAATAAAAACCCCCACTGTTTGCCATCGCCAAACAGTGGGGGTAGATCAGCACCCGTGCACGCAGCACCGGCACAGAACCCTTTTACTCCGCCTGCAAAACACCACGGCGCAGTTGGTCGCGTTCGATGGATTCAAACAAGGCCTTGAAGTTGCCTTCGCCAAAACCATCATCGCCCTTGCGCTGAATAAACTCGAAGAACACCGGACCCATCAAGGTTTCAGAGAAAATCTGCAACAAGAGACGGCGGTGGCCACCTTCCGATGTGCCATCGAGCAAAATGCCACGGTTTTGCAATTCTGCCGTGGGTTCACCGTGCTCAGGCAAACGACCTTCCAGCATTTCATAATAGGTTTGTGGCGGCGCCGTCATAAAACGCATGCCCATGGCCTTGAGCTTGTCCCAGGAAGCAATCAGATCATCGGTCAGGAATGCCACGTGCTGGATACCTTCACCATTGAACTGCATCAAAAACTCTTCGATCTGGCCCGAACCCTTGGCGGATTCCTCGTTCAGAGGAATGCGGATCTTGCCATCGGGGGCGGTCATGGCTTTGGACGTCAGGCCGGTGTATTCGCCCTTGATGTCGAAGTAGCGAATCTCACGGAAGTTGAACAGGTGCTCATAGAACTGGGCCCAGTAGGCCATGCGACCGCGGTACACGTTGTGGGTCAGGTGATCGATCTCTTTCAAGCCTGCGCCCACGGGATGACGATCCACGCCGTCCAGGTAAACGAAGTCGATATCGTAGATGGAGTTGCCTTCGCCAAAACGGTCGATCAGGTACAGAGGCGCACCACCAATACCTTTAATGGCAGGCAGACGCAGTTCCATCGGTCCGGTGGGAATATCAACAGGCTGGGCACCCAGTTCCAGCGCGCGCTCGTAGGCTTGTTGTGCATCGCGCACCCGAAACGCCATGCCGCAGGCCGAAGGGCCGTGCTCGGCGGCAAAGTAAGCCGCATGGCTCTTGGGCTCTTCGTTCAAAATCAGGTTGATCTCACCCTGGCGATACAGGGATACTTTCTTGGAGCGGTGTACCGCCACTTTGGTGAACCCCATCATCTCAAAGACGGGTTCCAGTACGCCAGGCTGGGGAGCGGCAAATTCGATGAACTCAAAGCCCATCAGGCCCATTGGATTTTCAAACAAGTCAGTCATAGCAGACTCCAGTTGTCATCAGGTAATCAAATCAAATACGGCGTAAAAACGCCCTGAAACGTTGACTTAAGCCTGGCTGGGAGGGGCGCAGGATATCCCGCGCACACTGCGTGCCAAGTGATCACCAAACAACAATTGAAACCCCAGAACTCTCACAGGCTCTGCTCCAGTGGGCGGGAACCCGAAATGCGCTCCCATCGCCGATGTTCATTATGCAGGGAGCAGGCCCCTTTTCGATATAGAGCATTACCCTAGAGGTCTAAAGCACCTGCCGCCTGATACGAAACGAGCAGGCAGAAAAAAGCCTCCAACATGGAGGCTTCCCAAACTGTCACCGGCGTCGGCCAAAGCTGGCCAAATCATGCCTGGCTCAGATTGGTTCAGGCTGGGTCAGCAGCGCGCAGATCACGAGGTTGGATCAGCGATTCGGCACACAACACTTCATTGAGGGTCTCGGCATCCATCAGGCCACGCTTGAGAACCACATCACGAATATTAGTACCTGTCTGGAAGGCTTCGGCGGCAACCGAGGTAGCGGCTTTGTAACCGATGAACGGGTTCAAGGCCGTCACCAGGGAAATGGAACGCTCGATATTGCTTTCCAGGCATTCACGGTTGGCAGTGATACCCACCACGCAGAACTGAGTCAATGTGTCGCAAGCATTGCTCAACAAACTCATGCTGCGCAGCAGAGAGTGAATAATCACCGGCTCAAATGCGTTCAGCTGTAATTGACCCGCTTCAGCAGCCATGGTCACAGTCAGGTCAGCACCAATCACTTCAAAGGCAACCTGATTGACCACCTCGGGAATCACGGGGTTGACCTTGCCAGGCATGATGGACGAACCCGCTTGCACGGCAGGCAGACAAATTTCACCCATACCTGCACGAGGACCACTAGAGAGCAGACGCAAGTCGTTAGACAACTTGGACAGCTTGACGGCAGCCCGCTTCAACACCCCTGACAAATGCAGGAAACCACCGCAATCCTGGGTGGCTTCGATCAGGTCGGCAGACACGCGCAGTTGAACACCGGACAGATCGGACAAGGCCGCTACCGCCAGCTCGGCATAGTCAGGGTGAGCGGTAATACCCGTACCAATTGCCGTACCACCCAGATTCACATCACACATCAGCTTGCGCGATTCTTTCAGGCGCACGATGTCTTCGTTAATCATGGTGGCAAATGCGTTGAACTCCTGGCCCAGGCTCATGGGCACGGCATCTTGCAACTGTGTGCGGCCAATCTTCATGTACGAGGAGAATTCCTCGGACTTCTTCAAAAAGGCATCACGCAAACGCTCCATAGCCGCAAACAACGGATCCAGCGAACGGTAAGCGGCCAGGTGCAAAGCCGTTGGATAGACGTCATTTGTGCTTTGAGCCATGTTTACATCTTCATTGGGGTGAAGATACTGATACTCGCCACGCTTGTGACCCATATGTTCCAAAGCCAGATTACAAATGACCTCGTTGGCATTCATATTGGTCGAGGTACCTGCACCGCCCTGAATCATGTCTACCACAAAATGCTCATGATACTTACCTGCTTGTACAGCCTGACACGCGGCCACAATGGCGTCGTGCTTGTCCTGCTCCAGCAAACCCAGTTTGAAATTGGCCTGAGCAGCTGCCTGCTTGACCAGAGCCAGAGCATTAATCAGTTCCGGGTAAGTTGAAATAGGCGTACCGGTAATGTGGAAATTCTCCTTGGCGCGCAAGGTATGAACACCATAATAGACTTCATCGGGGACTTGGCGGTCTCCCAGCAAATCATGTTCGATACGGAACTGACTCATAATTCCTTCGTTTCCTTAATAACGATAGCAAGACTTTTCTGATACGCCTCATACTCAATCCCGGAGTACAAACGGAACAAAGCCCTGCCATTTCTTGCGAACTGGGCAGGGGCTCGGGGACATGCTGGCAAATACCACTAATAAGCTTTGGATAATGCTTGTATCCAATTGCGGAAAGCAAAGGCCCGTAAAAAACGGGCCTCTATTGCAATCCACCAAGCAGGGTGAATGATCCAACCGCCTTTTTTGAAGGCATCGTCGAGCTTGGGAAGCGTGTGGACATTGTAAACGCCGGGCGCTTGCATGCACGTCGTTTTACGGTTTTTCTTGAGTCGCCTAACTTGGTTGTGCTGGCGGACGGTTGAGAGCCGACTTAATTTGACGATCTATCTCTGATATAGCTCACTCATGCTGTCTGTAGCAAAGATCTGGCGTTTTGAACACGAGCGTTGCGCGTTTGCATCATTTTGATGCTGTTGCGCTATAAGACTCACAGCACAGGATCAAAAATCATCCTCTTGCTGCCCGGATCAGAAGTTCGTGAACCTTGCAGTTTGAGAAAAAGAGGAAGGCCAAAGCGTATACACAGGCTTTAAGACCATCCCATAAACGCTTGGTCATCTATGCTGAAAAAAACCGACCTTATTTTACTAAATGAAAATTCCTAATCAATAAAAGATGTTTAAATCAATCAAAATGGAATTAAAAAATAAGATAAATTTCCACTTTAAAAGCAGCGGCCCAGTAATAAAAGAAAGCAAGCCCAAACTTATTGGTCTTTGTGATTCTTTCTAAATAACTACTGCTCTTTGCCGCGTACTCCTTAACGGCACAGCACTATGAAATTACTCGATCTGAAGTATCAAACTATCCTGAGCGAATCCCAGCGCCAGGCTCACCCTAAAACCGAGGATATCGAACTGTGTTTACGCGTTCTATCGATGGCCTCCAGCATTAATCGCGCTTCCAGCTCCGTTCTGAACGAGTTTGGCCTGTCCGAAGGCCGTGTGGTTCTACTGTTTCTACTTAGCCGCCAACCCTCCGGCCTGAGCCCCGCCCTGCTGGCAGAACAAGCTGGCGTCACCCGCGCCACCATTACCGGTCTGCTGGACGGGCTGGAGCAGCAGCAATTGCTGGTGCGACAAAACAATGCTTCGGACCGCCGTGTACTCACTGTTAAACTCACCGAAACAGGACAAGAGTTGTGTGAGCACTTGCTGCCCTACTACATCGAGTGGCTCTCGGGTGTGTTTAGCCATGTCCCCCAAGACGTGCGTGAACGCTTGTCCAGTTTGTTATCCAGGGCCATGCAAGGCGATAGCAGTGGGGAAATCAAAATTGAAAAACCTCTTGCGCACCCCGTTCCCGGAACCTTGCAGCGCAGTTATATGGCATAAGACGCAAGGTCATCTGCCTAAAGGTCAACCTTGTGGTCGACCCCACACTATCAAGGGTGGCACCGGATACGGTGGCCACCTTTTGTTTTCGCGCCCACAAGGCTGACGTTTATGGATACTGCTGTTATTGATGCCATGAAAAAATGGCCTAATGTACCCGCTGTCAGCGGGTATATCTCTTTGGATCAAGCTGGCCATTGGCGTCACCACCCGGCTGGCGATGCCAATAAACGCCCCGAACAAGTAGGCGAGCGCATCGTCCACCAGGGTTTACTGGCATTTTTCAATCGTAATTATCAGGCTGATGAGCAAGGCCGCTGGTTTATCCAGAATGGCCCCCAACGCGCCTATGTTCGCCTGGACGCCGCCCCTTTCATTGTGTCCCTGGCCGAGGATCAGGCACATTTGCAAGACCACACCGGACGCCTCGTAAAAGCCGTCCAGGCCTGGTTCATCAGTGCTGAAGGTCGGCTGTATCTGCGTACCCCGACAGGCCCGGCCTTATTGGCAAGTCGCGACATTCCTGCGCTGCTGGAACAATTACGAACAGACCAGCACGGCCTGGACAATCTGGATCTGGAGCAGCCCCAGCACAGCGAAGGCTGGTCTTTACCCGCCTACTCCGGAAGCTGTTCCCTGACAGTCTGGTCATCCTGCGTGTCGCCCGCCGACGAATTGGCGTATATTGTTTTGCCTGAGCCCGATCCTATTTGAACCGCCATCACAGAATCTGCATGACCCAGCCACCCGCCTCTTTTTACTTCCCCGCTCCACGAACGCAACATTTCTGCAGTCAATGCGGCAGCAAACTGACCCGACTGGTGCCCCCAGACGATAACCGCATGCGTGATGTCTGCCAAAACTGCGGTGCGGTGCACTACCAGAACCCCCGTAATGTGGTCGGGATTGTGCCTGTCTGGAAAGACGATCAGATCTTGTTATGCCGTCGCGCCATCGAGCCACGCTACAACACCTGGACCTTGCCCGCCGGTTTTATGGAGCTGGGCGAGACCCTGGGACAAGGTGCCCTGCGGGAAATGGGCGAAGAAGCCGGTGCACAGGTCGAACCCGGCCCACTTTTTACCGTCATCAGTGTGCCTTACGCCGAGCAAGTACATGTGTACTACCTGGCCAACGTCACCAGCGATGTGCTGGATCCCGGCCCGGAATCTTTGGAAGCCCGCTTCTTTCACCTGGACGATATTCCCTGGGACAATCTGGCGTTCCGCACGGTCAGCGCCACCCTGGAACGCTACGTCGAGGATCGCAAGGCAGGCCGCTTCCAGATTCACGAATTTGATATCGCCCCCCGCGACCACGACTGATCATGTCGCTTGTATGGGTCTCTCCCGATCAGGCCCTGCCCAGCCCTGAACACGCCAGCCCTGAAGGGCTGGTAGCCGCCGGTCTGGATTTAAGTGTTCCACGCCTGCTAGAAGCCTACCGTCAAGGCATGTTTCCCTGGTACAACCCTGGCGACCCGGTACTGTGGTGGTCTCCTGATCCGCGCATGGTGCTGGAGGTCGATCAATTCAAGATTTCCCGCTCCCTGGGCAAAAAGCTGCGCCAGATTGCACGTCAGCAAGAGCACGACGGGGGCCGCCTTCGTGTCACCTGCGATCTGGCTTTCGAACAAGTCATCGGCCAATGCGCGGCTCAACGCAGCGCCACCGGCACCTGGATCAGCCCTGACATTCAACAGGTCTATACCGATTTGCACCACAGCGGCTACGCCCACAGCATAGAAACCTGGATGGACGGCAAGCTGGTGGGTGGCTTGTATGGCGTGAATCTGGGTCGCTTTTTCTTTGGCGAATCCATGTTTGCCTTGCAAACCGATGCCAGCAAGATCGCCCTGGCCCATCTGGTGGAGTTCCTGAAGTTCGCGGGCATCCCGTATATAGACTGCCAGCAAGAGACATCGCATCTGGCCAGTCTGGGGGCCAGCCCTATCCCCCGGAAAGAGTTTATGGCTGCCTTGGCCTGGGCCAACGATCAACCCAGCCCGGTCTGGCCACGCGGGACATGGCAACTAGGCCTGCCCCCAACTTGCTAGGCTAGCGCGAGCATCCCATAATGGCTCTATCACGCTTGGCAGAGTCGCATGAATTATCCCAAAGCACCCACCAGCCCCCAAACGCTGCAATTCTATTCCACGGCCAGCTACCGTTGCAGCTACCTGCCAGAGCAACAGGCACGCTCTCTGGTTGCCGCTCCTGCGCACCTGATTAACGACACGGTTTACTCCAAACTGGTTCAGCAGGGCTTTCGACGCAGCGGCACCTTTACCTATCGTCCCTATTGCGACCAATGCCGCGCTTGCCAGCCCTTGCGTTGCGACACTCTGCACTTTCAGCCCGACCGTGCCCAGCGCCGTGCCAAAAAAAGGCACGGCAATCTGGTCGTACAAGATCTGCCGCTGCACTGGAATGCCGAGCACTACGAGCTGTACCGTCGTTACCAAGCCAGTCGTCACCCCGGTGCCGGCATGGACGAAGACGACCAGTCCCAGTACGCCCAGTTTCTGCTGGCCAGCCATGTCACCTCACGCCTGCTGGAATTTCGTGAGCCCGACGGCACCTTGAAAATCGTGGCCGTCATCGACATGCTGCAAGACGGGCTTTCCGCCGTCTATACCTTTTTTGACCCTGACGACAGCGGTAGTCTGGGCACCTACGCCGTACTCTGGCAATTGGATTATTGCCGTCAACAATCCCTGCCCTGGCTCTATTTAGGCTATTGGATCAAAGAAAGCCGTAAAATGGCCTACAAAACCCGCTTTCGCCCCTACCAGCTCCTGATAAAAGGTCGTTGGGAATGGCTGGCCTAACGTCCTCTTTTATCGATCTCCATGTCTGCCCTATTCAGCCTTTATCCCTTGGCTCGCCGGGTGCTGTTCAGTCTGGATGCTGAACGCGCTCACGAACTGACTCTGAAATCCCTGCATTGCGCCCACCAAACCCCTATTTTGGGCAGCTTGCTCAAAGACCTGCCCAGCAAACCTCTGGAGCTGATGGGCCTGAAGCTGCGCAATCCCGTGGGCCTGGCCGCTGGCCTGGATAAGAATGGTGCTCATATCGATGCCTTGGGCGCCCTGGGTTTTGGTTTTGTCGAAGTCGGCACCGTGACTCCGAAAGCGCAGCCCGGCAATCCCAAGCCACGCCTGTTCCGCCTGCCAGAAGCCAATAGCCTGATCAATCGCTTCGGCTTTAACAACCACGGCCTGGATACCTTTATTGAAAATGTGCGCAAAAGCCAGTTTCGCTTGCAAGGCGGCATTCTGGGCCTGAATATTGGCAAAAACGCGAGCACCCCTATTGAGCAGGCCGATCAGGACTATCTGACCTGTCTTCGCGCGGTCTATCCTCACGCCGATTACGTCACTGTGAATATCTCCTCACCCAATACGCAAAACCTGCGTGCATTGCAAGCTCAGGACGAGCTGGCTCGCCTGCTGGGTGCCTTGCAAGCGCTGCGCACCGAGTTGGCAGAAGAGCACAAACGCTACGTGCCTATCATCGTGAAAATCGCGCCCGATCTGGATCAATCGCAAATTGATGCCATCGCAGACACCGTACCTTCGCAAGGGCTGGACGGCATTATTGCCACCAACACCACCTTGTCACGAGAGGCCGTCCAAGGTTTACAGCATGGTCAAGAGCAAGGTGGCCTATCCGGCCCACCAGTACACGAGTTATCCTTGAACGTCATTCGTCGTCTGCGTGAACAATTAGGACCAGACTTCCCGATTATTGGCGTGGGCGGTATTGAATCCGGCCGTCAGGCCCAGGAAAAAATCCAGGCGGGTGCCCAGGCGGTGCAGCTATATACCGGCTTGATTTACAAAGGCCCCGCACTGATTTCTGAGTGCATTCGGGCTCTGTAGAACGCCGATTGCCCGCTTGACGCGGGCAACAGCATCCAGAAGTACATTGGCAGCTTCGCACTGCACGCAACAAAAAAGCCAGCTCATCGAGCTGGCTTTTCTTTTAACGCCTGATCAAATCAGGCAAGCAACAATTTACTTCTTGCTGGTAGCAGCCGTTGCAGCAGCAGCGGCCGCTTCAACTGTTTTGTTGCTGGCTTCAGTTACTTGAGCAGCCGCTTTCAAACTGGCGTTGGTGGCAGCCTGAATGTTGCTTTCAGCAGCATCAGCCGCTTGGCGAGCCGCTTTAACAACGGTCTCGGCAGCGTTGGACGCCGTGGCAAAAGAAGACTTCAACAGAGCAACTGCACTTTCGGTGCCGGTAGGCGCATTCTTGGCCAACTGATCGATAGCATCAGCAGCGTGTTGTTGGCCTTGAGCCAGTTGAGCTTCAGCGATACGCGACAAGTTCAGTTGCAGATCGGAGAAAATGTCGTACACGTTTTTGCCATATTCCAGAGCCTGAGCAGCGTTAGGCTTGGCTACGCTTTGCGACAAGGCCACAACGTCTTGCACGTCTTTGGCGTTGATGGCTTGCTGGGATTGGCCAGCTGCTTGCTCCAGCGAGCTACGCAGCAGATTCAGGTTCAGACCAACCAGTTTTTCAAAGCCTTGCAACAGTTGACCTTGAGCGGCAAACAGATTGTTCAAAGTAGCTTGTTGGGATTCCAGTACGTTTTGTGGAATAGCACTCATGATGTTTTCCTTGGAGATACGTGGCCAGGGTCAAGCCAACGTGAAATTAGTGTCAGTGTTACTAGACAAGGGTCTGTAGAAGGCCCAGCCCATTCGCAACTACGCAAGGCAAACCTTCTATGTTGCACCGCAACAATTCAACTTTAAGCGTTATCCAAAGCAAAGTCAACGGAATTTGTTGCGCCGCAACAAAACACGTCCGAATTTCTCATCAACAGCGTTAAACCATGAAAAAACAATGGATTAGCGTTGTTTGTCGTACCCCAGTGTTTCGGAAATCCTGGCGGCTGTGCTCAAGAGAACAGGAATCCAATCGTCATGCAAACGTTCAGCAGGCGCAGACAAAGATAAACCTGCCAGAAGTTTGCCGGTATCGTCGTATACACCGGCCGCAATACAACGCACACCCATTTCCAACTCTTCGTTATCACGGGCATAACCTAGGCGACGAACTTGAGCCAGTTCGCGCTCCAGCAGCTCCAGCTGGGTGATGCTGTTGCGGGTTGCGCCGGCCAGACCAGTACGCATAACGTAGGCCCGAACCTGACGCGGCTCCCAGGAAGCCAAAAACAGCTTGCCAGTAGAGGTCAAATGCAAAGGCGCATGGCCACCAATGGCCCGCACCACTTGCATGCCGGAGCTCTCGCTCCAGGAACGCTCCACATACACAATTTCATCGCCCTGCTGCAGGGACAGATTGACCGTTTGCCCAGTGTACTTGTGCAGCTCGCGCATGGGAGCCAAGGATGCCGCACGAACATTAAGACGCCCCTTAACCAGAGAGCCTAACTCCAGCAAACGCATGCCCAGTCGATATAAACCACTATCTACACGCTCAACGTAGCGCCCCACCACCAAATCATTCAGGATGCGGTGAGTCGTAGACGTATGCAGACCCGTTGCCGCAGCCAGATTCTTTAATGCCACTGGCTCGGATTGCTTGGCCAGCTCATCCAAGAGGATCATGGCGCGTTCCAACACCTGGATCGACATTTGCCCACCATTGCTTGACGGTGCAGTAGAAGGCGTAAAGGAATTTGTTGTCATTATTAGGAGAATTATGATGCAACGCAACAAATTCCATAATATGAAATGGGCGCATACTTGGCAAGTATTATTTTAACGCAGGGCTCAAGCTCCCCCCTAGATCCAGCACCTGTTGGCGCAAATAAGCCAATGCTTCTGCTGCCGGTTCCGGGTCTCCTTTTACACCCAGATCAATGTGAGGCCGCCCACCCGCCCCTCCCACGCTAGGCAAACTAAAGACTCTTACCCCAGGCCACGTCAGCTCTATGTGTTCCATGGCCGGTGTAATGCGTGACTCAGGCAAATTAAAAGCCAGGAAAGAATGCTCTACCCGATGAGCCAGATGATGCAACTCCCGATAGCGAGTATCCAGCGTCCACTCCATCATCGGCCAGGCCATCACGGGAAAACCTGGCATGAAGGTATGGTTGCGAATAAAAAAACCGGGAATTTTGTTGTACGTATTGGGCACAATGTCTGCCCCCTCAGGGAACATACCCATCTGTAATCGCTGCTGGTTCTCGGGCAAGGACATATCAGCACTGCCCACGCCATTCCGTTCGTTTTCAGCGCAACGCTCGGTAATCAAGGCCGCCGCCTCGGGATGTAGTTTCAGTTCTACGGCCAAAGCCTTGGCCGTCGCCTGACGGGTTTGATCATCCGGTGTCGCACCAATTCCACCACAGCAAAACACAATATCTGGCGTCGCAAAACTGCGCTCCAGAGTGGCGGCTATTGTGTCCAGATCATCAGGAATAATCTGTGCGCCCCCCAGTTGCAAACCCCTGGCCCCCAACAGTTCAATCAGTTTTGAAAAATGTTTATCGTAGCGGCGTCCCGACAGGATTTCGTCGCCAATGATAATCAAACGAATAATGGCTTGATCCTTAGTTGTCATGATCAATGAGCGAAGTAGACGCCGCAGTTGCCTCGTGCTGACGCAGGCGACGAAGGTTTTCCAAAGAGAAATGAGCAAACACCAGGGCCGAGAACACAGGCAAGACCAGCCAAGCGGGCGGAATCAGGTTCAACAGGGCAAATATCAGGCCAATCAGCCAATACTGGCTATTCAGACGGGACCACAGATATTTACGCTCCTGCACATTGGCATGTTCTACCAAGGAGTCCACCCGTAACATGCGTGTCAGGGCAAAAACCCACCACAGCACAGGAAGAATCAGCGCAAAAGGAGGAAAGATCCATAAGGGCAAGGTCACTAGCCAGCCTACTAGAAACAAGGTTCCGACCCAAACAGCATTCCAGACGCCATAAGCCGTCGCATTATGGCCTTGCTTGATCACATCGGGATAGTCTTTCTGCTGCAAATGCCCCAAAACCAAAGGCATGACCAGAACGGCTGCAAGAATCAAGCCCAGTACACCCGCCAACGGCAATAAAATACCCAAGGCCAGCAAGGGAGCCAAGTACACTTTCAGCGAGAACAGGCCCAGGCCCACCAACCACTGATCTACAGACTCAAAGGTATTCCAGCCGCCCAACACCTCCAGCAACCAGTTCTGGAGAGGCGTCCACAGCAACCAGCTCAGCAAAATCAAGCCCACAAACATGATCAGAAAGGGCATGACCAAAGCCACCAGCATGCGTGGCTGAAATTGCGACACCAATGAACGCTTGAAGGCGGTTGAAATACTGGCCCATCCACCGGCAGGGCCCGATCGAGATGGGGCAGATGAAAAAAGGGACATACAGCTCCTGCGAAGCAAAATCGATTACCCAGGTATCATAGACACAGTCGCTTCTTTTTGTCTGTATGAAATTATGGCCCTGTTCAACGCCCAACACGATCTGCCCACGCTGGCCACCCATTTGCAAGCTACCCCCAACGCCTTGCTGATTGCCTGTTTCTGCGCCCAATGGTGCAAAACCTGCCAGCAATATCAGCCCGCTTTTGAGGCTTTAGCCACACAGTTTCCCCAAGCCTGCCTGATCTGGATTGATATTGAAGAACAGCCCGAGCTGCTGGGTGAGGAAGATATCGAGGACTTCCCCACCTTACTGATCCAGAACGAAAATGGGACCGTTTTTTACGGTCCCATGCTGCCTCATATCGAACATCTGCAGCGTCTGGTGCACAGCATCTCAGAACGCAGCCCGGTCATTGATGCCGGACCAGGGGATTTACGTGCCTTAGTAGCGGCCGCCACCTAAAAGCACACCCACCGAACGCTTGCGCGTTGTATTGGAGGAAGGCGTCACCGCTGGCTTGGGAGCCGCAGCGGTCGATGGCTCATAGGGCTTCAAGAAAAAATCATCTACCGGCGGCGTATTCGACTGATACGAACGACGCTCATGGCGCTTGGAGCCAGAACGAGACGAGGAGGCCGTTGACGGCAAATCCAGTTTCAGGCGTGGCACCGCTGTGCCAATCAACTTTTCAATTTCCTGCAGCAGGTGCTCTTCATCGGGGGCCATCAAGGCAATGGCCTCACCCGAAGCACCAGCACGCCCAGTACGCCCAATGCGATGGACGTAGTCTTCAGCGTTATACGGCAAGTCCACATTGATCACACATGGCATACCGGCCACGTCCAAGCCACGGGCGGCCACATCGGTTGCCACCAGCACATCCACGCTGCCGCTCTTGAAGGCGTCCAACACCT
Source organism: Alcaligenes faecalis (assembly GCF_041521385.1). Lineage (NCBI taxonomy): Bacteria > Pseudomonadati > Pseudomonadota > Betaproteobacteria > Burkholderiales > Alcaligenaceae > Alcaligenes > Alcaligenes faecalis. The sequence continues at coordinate 965,510 of NZ_CP168006.1, forward strand.
TCATGCGCTCAAGCTGACTTTTGTTGCCATGAATGGATTCCGCCTTGATGCCTTCACGCTCCAGATAGCGGGCCAGTTGACCCGCACCAATCTTGGTATTGGAAAAAACGATGGTTTGCGTCAACTTTTTGGTCTTGACCAGATGCACGACGGCGCGACGCTTGTCGTCTGCCGACATGGGGTACACCACCTGGGTCACATTCGAGGCCGTCGCGTTGCGGGCTGCCACCTCAATCTCGACCGGATCATTCAGGAAGTTGCGGGCCAGCTTGCGAATTTCCTTGCTGAATGTCGCCGAGAACAACAAGCCCTGACGGTTTTTCGGCAGCATGGAAACAATACGATCCAGATCAGGCAAAAAGCCCATGTCCAGCATGCGGTCTGCTTCGTCCAGTACCAGAATGCTGACCTGGCTTAAATTGATCGTGCGCTGGTCAATGTGATCGAGCAGACGGCCTGGGGTGGCGATGACAATCTCTACACCACGTCGCAGGGCTTCTTTTTGTGGTCCGATATCCACACCGCCGAACACCACCGTCGAGCGCAAGGGGACCGATTTGCTGTAGAGCGCGATGCTCTCAGCCACCTGGTCGGCCAACTCGCGCGTTGGCGTCAGCACCAAGGCCCGCACCGGGTGACGAGCGGGAGAGGCGCTGGTCGTGGCGTGTGCCATCAGCCGATTCAGGATGGGCAAAGAAAAGGCTGCCGTCTTACCTGTACCGGTCTGGGCTGCCCCCATGACATCACGGCCAGCCAGCACCACGGGAATCGCCTCGGCCTGAATAGGCGTAGGCTTGGAATATCCCGCCTCGGTGACGGCATTTAATATTCCAGGGTGCAGACCGAAATCAGCAAACGTAAGGTCAGTGGGAGTCGAAGGAGTTTTATCTGTCATGTACGCAAAAAGTCGGCTTGCCATAAGTGGCAAGCATTTGTAACAATCCTATTTTAACTGATGCCCGCCAGCATCAACAGCGGCCACAGGCATGTAAGTACTCGCGTCAGGATTTCAGGGCATCACGGCACGTATCAGCCAGAACGCCACCATCCCGGCCACGATTACCCAAACAGCGTTACGGGTACGGATAAACACCAGCACAGCCACCAGGCTGGCCAAGGCTTTAATATCCAGTCGAGGGGTGTCGCCGTAAGCCCAAGGCAAAAGTTCCGGGATGATGATTGCTGCCAGAGCAGCCACCGGAGCAAAGCGCAAGGCGCGCCGCATACGTTCAGTCAGGGGTAGCAAATCACCAAACATGAAATAGCCTGTGCGGGTGAGCACGCTGCACAACACCAACAAGGCAATTGCACCCAAAACGTACCAATCATACTGCCAATCGCTCATCACCGTGCATCCCTATGCCGTTGCAGTTGTTCTGCCGCCACGCCCGCCAACACTCCACCAAGCACCGCAGCCACCAACCCCAAACGCAAGGGCAGCGCCTGTCCAGCCCACGCAATCACACTGGCCGTAATCAAACAGGCCCACATGGCACGGTTGTTGACCAGGGGAATCAACAGCGCCAGCAAGGCCAGAATGGCCGCAAACTCCAGCGACCAGGAAGGCGGTACATAAGCACTGAGCACAATGCCCGACAAGGACGCAATCTGCCAGCTTAGCCAACCAGGCAAAATGATACCCAGGTAATACCAAAGATGCTCACGCGAGCCACGCTCTTTGGAATCGCCATACTTGGACATAAACAGAACAAACACCATGTCACTGGTGATGTAGCCCAGACCCAGGCGTTTTTTCCAGCTCAGATGACGGAAAAAGGGCTGCAAGGCCGCTCCAAAAATAATGAAACGGATATTGACGATAAAGCCGGCAGTGAAAATCAGCCACAAGGGTGCGTGGGACTCGATCAGCGGTAGCGCCGTCAACTGCGCCGAGCCGGCATATACAAACAAGGTCATCAAGGTGGCTTCAAACCCGCTCAAACCGGACTTGACCATCGCCACACCTGTCACAAAGCCCCAGACTACCGTGGCTATCAAAGCGGGAATAAAGTCGATAAAACCAGCGCGCATGTGTACACGATCCTGTGCACTAGGCAACAAGGTCGATAATCTTGTGATGGCTGACACGCCGTCTCCTGAGATGTGCTGCCCGCAAGCGGAAAACAGTGGAGGCAGCTTTGCTTTGTGATTTTCCTTATTCTAGAAGCAAAAGACGGCCCCGAACATCTTGCTCTATTAATATGGTCAAGAAAAAACAGGCCGGGTCTTGCTACAATCATCCGTCTACGCACGTAAGGCTCAGTATCGCCGTTACGTGTACGGTATTGTTACCCTCTCATTGTTATCAGGAACCTTATGAGCGCCGCTATCGAACCTAAAAAAGCAGATCACGAACTGATCATGGTCGGAGCTGACGATCTGCCCGTACACTGCCCTCGTCCTGGCAGCACGCTATGGAATATGCACCCTCGCGTATTCATCGATATCAGCAAAACTGGCGAAGCCGCTTGTCCATACTGTGGTGCCCGCTACCGCCTGAAAGAAGGCGAGAAGGTTCACGGTCATTAATTTTTGAATCTGGCTTCGTTGGACTCCTCTGCCCCCCCCTCTGACAATGCGATAGAGTCGGGCTCCGTACCCGGAGCAGACGCGCACCCTTGGCGTCATGCCGATGTAGTTGCTCGTCTGGACTCCAGCGCCTGCCCTCTGCCCGCCTGGCTGCCTGGCGGACACCTTCAAACTATCCACGGGGCATTTTTTGCCCGCCATCACCACATCGCCTTTGTCCGTCAAAGGCTTGATACGCCCGATGGCGACTTCCTGGACCTGGACTGGACCGGGCCTGGCCTGTTTGCCGACAAGCTGGCCAACGGCACCACCGCCCAACCCGACGCCCACCTATCCCGCACCGCCGCCCGTCGCTGGATGCAGCCCCAGGATTGGGACAGCCTGCCCAGCATGGCCGATACCCATGCCCTGGTTCTGTTTCACGGGCTGGAAGGCAGCAGCCGCAGCCATTACATCCAGGCCATTGCACAGTACTTCCGTGCGCGCGGCTGGATTGTAGTTGTTGCCCATTTCCGGGGTTGCTCTGGCTTTCCAAATCGCATGGCGCGCGCCTATTATTCGGGCGATTCGGAAGAAATCAGCTTTATCTTAAATACCGTTCGAGGCCATCTGCCCCATGTGCGCTGGCACGTAGCCGGCACCTCGCTGGGCGGCAATGCCATGCTCAAATATTTGGGGGAAGCGGGTGATGAGGTCTCCTGGCTGCAAGCCTGTGCCTCGATTTCAGTGCCACTGGATCTGGTTGCTTGCGGCCGCTACCTGTCCGAATCCCGAATGGGTCGCTGGTTCTACTCGCCCTACTTTCTGAAAAGCATGCGCCGCAAACTGCAAGACAAGGCCCATCGCTTTCCTGGCATGGTCGATACTGCCCGCTTGAGCCAGGCCCGCACCATACGCGACTTTGACGATATTTACACCGCGCCCATGCACGGTTTCAGCCATGCGCTGGACTACTGGACACGCGCGTCCAGTAAACCCTTACTGCGCAATATCAAAATCCCCACCTTGGTTTTAAATGCCCGCAACGATCCTTTCGTGCCGCATGCCAGCTTGCCCACTATTCAGGATTGCTCGGATTCTATTTTGCTGCACCAACCAGCCGAAGGTGGGCACGTCGGATTCATTACGGGCAGTATTCCCGGCAATATGGGATGGTTACCCGCAAGACTTGCCCGCTTTTTTGAAACCAATAGCTAAGACTGGTTAAAGCGGGCCTGCGGGCTCCTCAGGAGCGAAAACGCTCCAGCAAGACACGCTCACTTTCAACACGCTCACGCAATTGGCGAATCTGCGTATCCAGTTCAGATTGCTGATAGAAATCCTGGGTCAAATTACGCGCCTGCTGTAGTTGTTCCACCGCAGTAGGCAATGCCCCGACTAGTTCGTAATATTGAGCCATGGCACGACGAGCCTTAACGCCATCACCCAAACGATCATAGGTTTTAGCCAGCAACTGATGCAGTTGCGGCTCATCAGGCCATTGCTTGATGCGATCCACCAAGAAAGCCTGTGCCTGATCATTCTGTCCCAGTTGTTGCAAGACCTGCACATAAGCCAGGGCCACCCCTTGGCTCTTGGGCCATCGCTGCCAGGCTTGTTTCGCTAAGTTCAGCGCCCCTTGCACATCACGATCGGCGATCGCAATGCGAATACCCAAGGTATCCAGCTCAGGGGCCTGGAACTGGCCCTGCGCCCGTGCCTCGGCCAAATGCGCACGCGCTTGCTCATAATCCTGACGGCCTTGTGCAATATAGGCCAGACCATACTGAGCCGCTGAACGCTCCAGATCGCTTTGCGACTGGTTCGTGCTTTGCAAAGCCTGTTCCAGTGCACGCAAGGACTGCCCGCCCCCGGCCTGCATCACCATCAACTTCGCACGGATATACCAGAACGAGGTCGTATCCTGATAATTGCTGGCTGGCAGACCACGCACCCGGTTGCTGATGTCCGATTCACGCTGCTGGGACATGGGGTGCGTGCTGGCGTACTCATTGGCTGTCGCACGCTCATTCAAGCGTGAGGCCGCAGCCAGACGCTGAAACATCTGCACCATACCCTGAGGTTCGTAGCCTGCCTTGAGCAGCATCTCGAAACCAACCCGGTCAGCCTCTTGCTCGGCCTGACGCGAAAATCCCAACTGACGATCCACCGCTGCCGCTTGTCCAAAGGCGGCCGCCCCCATCGCCAGATCACCGCTGCCAGCCAGGGCACCCAGCAAGGCACCGGCCAGGGCGGCGATGAGCAAGTGGTTGCTTTGCGCACTTTGCGTAATACCGCGAGCCACGTGACGTTGCGCCACGTGGGCAATCTCGTGAGCCAACACCGAAGCCAGTTCGGACTCAGACTGTGACGCCGTAAACAAGCCGCTATGAATACCAATATAACCACCAGGCAAAGCAAAAGCGTTGATACTGTTATCCCGCAAGACAAACACGGTTACGGGCTGCTCCATGGCAGGACCATACTGAGCCAGCCTGCGGCCCATATCCGTCAGATACTGATTGATATCCGGGTCCGACACATACTCGGGCGAGCGCCTGCCCTGCTCCATGATGGCATTGCCCAAGGTCCGCTCCAAAGCCGGAGACAATTCGGCGCCAGAGGCCGCCCCCATGGAAGGAATGCCTATAGGCTGCGCCTGTACAGGTATCACTGAACTGAACGTCAGCGACAGTGCCAGACACAAAGAAAGCGCGGAACGGGCGGGTTTAAACTGCATGGATACTCCCGACAAAATCAATTGGCCCTGACCATCATAGCGTTTGTCCGCCTGCGAGATTCTGGCAAACGGTGACTCGCGGACAGGCGCATCAAGGTGCCCAAGGCATACAAAAGGCCAAACACCTCCACCAGACCGGCCAGCACCCACATGATCAGCCCACCCATGACCTGATCATCCAGTGCGTCCATGCCCGCAATGGCACGGCCACATAAATCAAAAATTGGGTAAAGGTCGTATTCGGTAAACGTGATGATGGCACCCACAACCATTTGTGGCACCATCGTAATCACCGGCGAAAGTATACGCCCACCCACCGACAGCCGGGCGGGTGGCGAAGGTCGGCGATCCAGGATCAGATTCCAATACATGATCCCGCTGATGACCACAGACCAGTTCATCAAACGGTACAAACGCCAGTCCAGCATGGAGTAAAACTGCACCGTGGGCAGCATCCAGATCAGGACCAGGAAAACAAACAGAAAGGCGACCAGTATCGGATTGGTCAGGACAGCCTGAACACGTCGGCCACTGGGTCTGCGCAGCCATAGAGCCAAAGCACGACGCCAGCTTAAAGGCAGGCCGGCGCGCAGGGTCTGGCCGGGGTAGGCTCCCATCAGGAACAAGGGGCCCAGATGATGCAAGATCAAATGCTGAGCCCGATGAATGAAGAACATGCGCTCGGCGTAATAGTCCAGGCGCGTGTGCAGGGAAAGATAGAGAAGAATCAGGCCAATCCAGAAGAAGGACTGGCGCAAAAGGTTGGGGCGGTGTACTTGCCGCCCCCGGACGTACAAAACGATGACCAGCAAGAAGGTCAATAGCAGAACAGGAGAAAACTCCCAAGGAGTCAGCCAGTCGAGCAAGGACATAGCAGCGCCATCCGCAAATCCAGTTGCGGTTTAGTTTATAGCAATACGCTCCCGTCCTGCCCACTTCACATTCAGCACACCGGGATAATCCCGAATCAGCCGGGCACGCTGCATCAGCTCTGCACGCAGCTCAGGCGGGCAGGTCAAGGTCACGCACGCCGTATCGTGCGTATCGGAATGGTCTACCTGCACATTGGCCACGCGGATACCCGCGGTATTCAGGTCCGAGTAAATACGACGTCGGATCTGGGCCAGATCGCCACGAGGGCAGACAACCGTCAAACGGGAGACGGACAAAGGGGCACGAGCACGCAGGGCAGACGCCTGGATGCCGGCACGGCGCAAAAAGAGATCGAAAATACGCATACATTCCCCCTATTGCACATTAAAGTTGCAACACATCAGGATTCAGAAAGCCAAGGGCTTTCCAGAGAATGAAATGGCGGGGAATGTAAGGCAGCAGAACAGCCGCCTGAGACACCACGCCCTGAAAATTCCAGGACGCGGCAAGCTGTGAAGGAATCAGCGGGCCTGAACGCGCCTGGACATGGATAGGTCGAACATAGATCGACTAGCACTGTCGCCGGGGTCGGGATTCACCACACAGCTCCTATAAAACCAAAGAACTCGTATTGTAACGTGCACAAGCCCTTGCCACAAGGGCAGGTCTGTGAAAAACCTTTACTTTACAAGGCACTTGACGTGTTTAATACACAGACAGATCCAGCCAGCCCATGTAGCGATAAAAGGCCATGATGATGTGTACCAGCCAGAACAGGCTGATATTGGCAAAGGCAACCGTCGAGATCACCGCTGTCAGGACGCTGGGCCAGCCATGCTGATTGTGTTGCTCGCTTTGGGGGTTGTAGAGCGCGTCAAATTTTTCGGGGCTACGCAGCGCCAGAATCACGGCCTCGATAATCCCGGCACTGACCGGCAAGATCAGCAAATTGGGGAATAACGAATCCAGCCCCTGCTGAAACACCAGCGTTCCCAGAATGGCCAAGCTGGTAAACACCAAAGGGACATACCAAAAGCGTCTGCCCAGATAGCGGTGCTGTGCGCCCACCATCCCTAATAAAAGAGACAGCCACGCGGCGGTGACTTTATGGCGAAAAGGTTTGGTCTGTACAAATGACAACGTCTGCTGAGACATGCAGGGCATCCAATCCGGGCTTGTGCTGCCAGCCATTGCGCACGGCTGTCCTTTGCTTAACGCCAATTTGACAGCCACCTTCCCGTACAATACCTGAATTACTTCCTTGCCGTCATGAGGTCCCCCATGAATGCCACCGACTACGACATCGCCATTTGTGGCGCCGGTCCCGTAGGCGCATCTTTGGCGCTAATGCTGGCTGCCCAGCACCCAAGCCCGTCACGCATTGCCGTTCTGGGGAAAAACTTCAATCTGGCCAGTACCGAACATGCCCAGGGCGATCCACGCACCCTGGCCCTGAATCACGGCAGCCGCCGCCTGATTTTGAATCAGCTCAAAGCCTGGCCCGAGCGCGCCGCCCTGATGCGTACCGTGCATGTTTCCCAAAAGGGACGACTGGGTCGCTGCCTGATCCAGGCCGATGAGCTGGGCGTACCTGACCTGGGTGCTGTGGTTCATTACGATGATTTGCTCTGGGCCTTGCATGCCCGGCTCCGAGACAGCGGCGTCACGCTGCTACCCGCCCAGCAAGCCCGTACCCACTCCGCCCCCAGGCAGATTCTGGTCGACCACGATGCGGGCCAGGCCACCGCCTTGATTGCCGTACAGTGCGATGGCGTCCGCCCGAGCGGCATGCGACGCGATTACGACCAGTACGCCCTGTTGACGACGGTGCGCGCCAGCCAGCCTCAAACCGGCTGGGCCTACGAACGCTTTACCGAACACGGCCCCTTTGCAGCCCTGCCCCACCCTGACGCCCCAGACCTGTACGCCATCGTCTGGTGTAACAGCCCAGAACGCAGCCAATTTCTGGCCGAACTGCCTGTCGAAGAATTTCAGGCCGCCATGCGGCAAGCCTTTGGAGAGCGCCTGGGACATCTGGAGCTGGTCTCCAAGCGCCATATCTTCCCGCTTGCCTTTCACGCGGGCCCCAGCCGCTTGTCCGAGCGCCTGCTGGCAGTCGGCAATGCCGCTCAGACCTTGCACCCGGTTGCCGGCCAGGGTCTTAACCTGGGCCTGCGTGATGTCGCACAATTGTCACAATGCCTGGCCGCCTGGCAAGCAGATTGCAGCCAGAACCCCGATCCTTTTTTGGCACGTTACGTCCGTCTTCGTCGCCCCGATCGCTGGTTGACCGCCGCCATTACCGACACCTTGCCACGCCTGTTTGCGACCAAAAACCCTTTGATCCAGCACGCTTGTGGTCTAGGACTGTTGGCCATGGACACCCTGCCGTTCGCCCGTCAGCCCTTTGCCCGACAGCTACTGCAAGGGATGCGTGCCTAGACCCACCACTCACAACGGCCCCAATTTGGGGCCTGTCCTTTTCTTCTTGCAAGTCCTTGCCCACGAAGCCGTGCCGCAGGGTTAAAATCTTCCCCATGCGTATCGGCCCCTGGACCCTTCCCAACCCTATTTTCATTGCCCCCATGGCTGGAGTCACAGACAGACCTTATCGTCGTCTGTGCAAGACGCTGGGTGCCGGTTATGCCGTCTCGGAAATGGCCGCCAGCAACAAACGCTTATGGGACAGCGTAAAAACAGCACGCCGTCTGAATCACGAGGGTGAGGCTGATCCGGTTGCTGTACAGATTGCCGGTTCCGACCCTGAAATGATGGCCGAAGCCGCCGTGTTCAATATCAGCAAAGGCGCTCGCATCATTGATATCAATATGGGATGCCCGGCCAAAAAAGTGTGTAACGTCGCCTCGGGTTCCGCCCTCTTGCGTGACGAGCCACGCATCATTGAAATCCTGGAGCACGTTGTCAAGGCATGTACTCCCTACCAGGTTCCGGTTACACTCAAGACCCGCACCGGCTGGGATGCGCAATCGCGCAATGCTGTCCGTATTGCCCACTTGGCCGAAGATATCGGCATCGCCGCTTTGACCCTGCATGGCCGCACCCGCTGCGACTTCTACCAGGGCCACGCCGAATACGACACCATACGCGAAGTCAAAAACAGTCTCTCTATTCCGGTCATCGCCAATGGGGATATCGATAGTCCCGAAAAGGCAAAATTCGTACTAGAGTACACCGGAGCGGATGCCGTCATGATCGGTCGAGCTGCGCAAGGGCGACCCTGGATTTTCCGGGAAATCCTGCATTACCTCGAACATGGCGAACATCGCGCAGCCCCCACCTTTGGCGAGCTGCGCGATTGCATGATCGAACACCTGCAAGACCACTACGTTTTCTACGGGCAGCACACTGGAGTACGTACTGCCCGCAAGCATATAGGCTGGTATTTGTCGGATATGCCGGACTCCCGACACTGGCTGGATCAGATTAATCGTATCGACAACTGCGCAGATCAATTAGAAGCCATTACTCACTGGTTTCAAGAATGCGACCTGGACCAGCCCTACCTGCAATAAAAGACAGCATGTGGCTCTTTTGTATTTAAGTACTACGTATACCTTCAGAAAAAAATGTCAACGACCAACCCACTAGAACAGTCCGTACGTGAACGCCTCGAACGCTACTTCGCCGACCTGGGCGAATCCGAGCCACGCGATCTGTTGTCGATGGTCATCTCCTGCGTGGAACGGCCTGTGCTGCAAGTTGCCCTGGAGAAATCCGCGGGCAACCAATCCAAGGCCGCAGAAATGCTGGGCATCACGCGTAGTACCTTGCGTAAAAAGCTCAGCGCCCACAATCTGCAACCCTGATTCCTAACTCTCACGTCTCACCTTCCATGAAAATCCAGACAGCTCTTCTCTCTGTCTCCGACAAAACCGGTATTGTCGAATTTGCACAAGCACTCGCCCAGCGCGGAGTGCGGCTTCTGTCCACTGGCGGCACGGCCAAGCTGTTGGCCCAGGCTGGCCTGACCGTTACCGAAGTGGCCCAGCACACCGGCTCTCCAGAAATTCTGGATGGCCGTGTCAAAACACTGCATCCAAAAATTCACGGTGGCCTGCTGGCGCGTCGCGACAGCGCCGAACACTTGAAGACTATGGAAGAGCACGGTATTGACCGTATCGATCTGCTGGTCGTCAACCTCTACCCTTTCCGTGAAACCATTGCCAAGCCGGGTTGCACCTTTGCCGATGCGGTAGAGAACATTGATATTGGTGGCCCTGCCATGCTGCGCGCTGCTGCCAAAAACCACGGCACGCCTGAAGGCGGCGCCTGTGTCGTCATTGACCCTGTCGATTACGAACGCGTACTGGCGGATATGGACGGCCCTGCCGGACACCCCTCTTACGGCCTGCGTCTGGAACTGGCTGCCAAAGTCTACGCCCACACCGCCGCTTACGACGGTGCTATTGCGGCTTACCTCACCAGCCTGGCTCAGGCCGAGCCTGCCCAGGACAGCGCCCCCGAAGTGAACACCTGGCCCAATGTGCTGACCATTCAGCTCAAACAGGAACAGACTCTGCGCTACGGCGAGAACCCGCACCAAAGCGCGGCTTTCTACACAGACGGCACCATTGGCGAAGGTTTGCTGGGTCGTTACAAGCAACTGCAGGGCAAGGAACTGTCCTACAACAATATTGCTGACGCCGATGCCGCTTGGGAATGTGTGCGCAGCTTTGATGCGGGCGCTTGCGTCATCGTCAAGCACGCCAACCCTTGCGGTGTTGCCCTGGGCGAAACCGCCGAGCAGTCCTACCGCAAAGCCTTCCAAACCGACCCAACGTCAGCCTTTGGCGGCATTATTGCCTTCAACCGCGAAGTGGACGAAGCCGCTGCCCAGGCTATCAGCAGCCAGTTTGTGGAAGTGCTGCTGGCACCTTCCTACACTCCAGGTGCTCTGGACGTGTTTGCTGCGAAAAAGAACGTGCGCGTGCTGAGCATTCAGCCTGGTCAGGCTCACAACGCTTTTGATGTGAAACGTGTGGGTGGCGGCTGGTTGGTGCAAACGCCCGATACCTTCCGCGACAACACCGAAGGCTTCAAGGTCGTGACGCAAGTCCAACCCAGCCCCCAGCAAATGCAAGACATGCTGTTTGCCTGGAACGTGGCCAAGTACGTGAAATCCAACGCGATCGTGTTCTGCGGTCAAGGCATGACGCTGGGTGTAGGCGCTGGTCAGATGAGCCGTGTGGACTCTGCCCGCATCGCCTCCATCAAGGCTGAAAATGCTGGCTTGACCCTGCAAGGTTCGGCTGTCGCGTCCGACGCGTTCTTCCCCTTCCGTGATGGTCTGGATGTGGTTGCCGAAGCCGGTGCCACCTGCGTCATTCAACCGGGCGGCAGCGTGCGTGACGACGAAGTCATCGCCGCCGCCAACGAGCGTGGTATTGCCATGGTCTTGACCGGCACACGCCACTTCCGTCACTAAGATGCGAATCCTGGGCATAGACCCTGGCTTGCGTCGCACTGGTTTCGGAGTGATCGACGCCCAGGGGCCCAGCTTGCGCTATGTGGCTAGCGGGACCATTGTGGTCCCGCCTGATCTGCCTCTGGCACAGCGGCTAAAGCTGATACTGACTCACATCACGGAAGTGATTGAACAAAGCAAGCCCGATACCTCTGCCATCGAAAAAGTCTTTGTAAACAGCAACCCGGCCTCCACCCTTTTACTAGGGCAAGCACGGGGCGCCGCCTTGTGCGCGTTGGCTGTAGGCGGGCTGGATGTCCATGAATACACCGCCTTGCAGATCAAGAAAACCGTCACCGGCAGCGGCCATGCAGCCAAAGAACAAATCCAGCTGATGGTACAGCGGCTCCTGCAACTGAACGGCCTGCCTGCCTCGGACTCGGCCGATGCCCTGGCCTGCGCCATCAGCCATGCTCATCACAGCAGTGTGGTGGGCGGCCTGCAAAAAAGCGGAGCCATCACTACCGGGCCGCGCCGTCGCATTCGCGCTGGCCGGATCTTGGGTTAACTCTCCAGAAGGAACATCATGATAGGTCGCATCCGGGGTACCTTGATCGAAAAACAACCTCCTACCATCTGTGTGGATGTGGGCGGGGTCGGCTATGAAATCGATGTACCCATGAGTACGCTCTACCAAATGCCGGAGCTGGGCGCACAGGTCAATCTGTTCACCCATCTGGCAATTCGTGAAGATGCCCATGTGCTGTTTGGTTTTTCCAGCCTGAACGAGCGCAGCACCTTCAAGGCACTGATCAAAGTCACGGGTATTGGCGCCCGCACAGCCCTGTCCTTGCTATCGGGTATGAGTGCCGAAGAACTGGCCGATGCCATCACTCGCCAGGAAACTTCCCGTCTGGTGAAGATTCCTGGCATAGGCAAGAAAACGGCCGAACGTCTTTTACTGGAGTTGCGCGGCAAACTCGGTGCAGACCTGGGCAGCAGTGGCACAGTTGGCGCCGCTCCCAATAGCCGTGATGATGTATTGCACGCTTTGGAAGCCCTGGGCTACTCCAACAAGGAAGCCAGTATTGCCGTCAAGGCCTTGCCCGATGATATTGATGTGTCGGAAGGGATCAAACAGGCATTGAAGTCACTATCACGCGCTTGATACGACACTGCTATGTATAAAAAACCGTGCCGTTCATAGGAACGGCACGGTTTTTTTTATCTATCCATGTGGCAGCTTATCCGCCGTGACTCTTATTGATGTGATGATTTACTGGCTAATTGTCCTATTGGCTTCCTATGGTTTGCTCGTTTGCTCGTTTGCTCGTTTGCTCGTTTGCTCGTTTGCTCGTTTGCTCGTTTGCTCGTTTGCTCGTTTGCTCGTTTGCTCGTTTGCTCGTTTGCTCGTTTGCTCGTTTGCTCGTTTGCTCGTTTGCTCGTTTGCTCGTTTGCTCGTTTGCTCGTTTGCTCGTTTGCTCGTTTGCTCGTTTGCTCGTTTGCTCGTTTGCTCGTTTGCTCGTTTGCTCGTTTGCTCGTTTGCTCGTTTGCTCGTTTGCTCGTTTGCTCGTTTGCTCGTTTGCTCGTTTGCTCGTTTGCTCGTTTGCTCGTTTGCTCGTTTGCTCGTTTGCTCGTTTGCTCGTTTGCTCGTTTGCTCGTTTGCTCGTTTGCTCGTTTGCTCGTTTGCTCGTTTGCTCGTTTGCTCGTTTGCTCGTTTGCTCGTTTGCTCGTTTGCTCGTTTGCTCGTTTGCTCGTTTGCTCGTTTGCTCGTTTGCTCGTTTGCTCGTTTGCTCGTTTGCTCGTTTGCTCGTTTGCTCGTTTGCTCGTTTGCTCGTTTGCTCGTTTGCTCGTTTGCTCGTTTGCTCGTTTGCTCGTTTGCTCGTTTGCTCGTTTGCTCGTTTGCTCGTTTGCTCGTTTGCTCGTTTGCTCGTTTGCTCGTTTGCTCGTTTGCTCGTTTGCTCGTTTGCTCGTTTGCTCGTTTGCTCGTTTGCTCGTTTGCTCGTTTGCTCGTTTGCTCGTTTGCTCGTTTGCTCGTTTGCTCGTTTGCTCGTTTGCTCGTTTGCTCGTTTGCTCGTTTGCTCGTTTGCTCGTTTGCTCGTTTGCTCGTTTGCTCGTTTGCTCGTTTGCTCGTTTGCTCGTTTGCTCGTTTGCTCGTTTGCTCGTTTGCTCGTTTGCTCGTTTGCTCGTTTGCTCGTTTGCTCGTTTGCTCGTTTGCTCGTTTGCTCGTTTGCTCGTTTGCTCGTTTGCTCGTTTGCTCGTTTGCTCGTTTGCTCGTTTGCTCGTTTGCTCGTTTGCTCGTTTGCTCGTTTGCTCGTTTGCTCGTTTGCTCGTTTGCTCGTTTGCTCGTTTGCTCGTTTGCTCGTTTGCTCGTTTGCTCGTTTGCTCGTTTGCTCGTTTGCTCGTTTGCTCGTTTGCTCGTTTGCTCGTTTGCTCGTTTGCTCGTTTGCTCGTTTGCTCGTTTGCTCGTTTGCTCGTTTGCTCGTTTGCTCGTTTGCTCGTTTGCTCGTTTGCTCGTTTGCTCGTTTGCTCGTTTGCTCGTTTGCTCGTTTGCTCGTTTGCTCGTTTGCTCGTTTGCTCGTTTGCTCGTTTGCTCGTTTGCTCGTTTGCTCGTTTGCTCGTTTGCTCGTTTGCTCGTTTGCTCGTTTGCTCGTTTGCTCGTTTGCTCGTTTGCTCGTTTGCTCGTTTGCTCGTTTGCTCGTTTGCTCGTTTGCTCGTTTGCTCGTTTGCTCGTTTGCTCGTTTGCTCGTTTGCTCGTTTGCTCGTTTGCTCGTTTGCTCGTTTGCTCGTTTGCTCGTTTGCTCGTTTGCTCGTTTGCTCGTTTGCTCGTTTGCTCGTTTGCTCGTTTGCTCGTTTGCTCGTTTGCTCGTTTGCTCGTTTGCTCGTTTGCTCGTTTGCTCGTTTGCTCGTTTGCTCGTTTGCTCGTTTGCTCGTTTGCTCGTTTGCTCGTTTGCTCGTTTGCTCGTTTGCTCGTTTGCTCGTTTGCTCGTTTGCTCGTTTGCTCGTTTGCTCGTTTGCTCGTTTGCTCGTTTGCTCGTTTGCTCGTTTGCTCGTTTGCTCGTTTGCTCGTTTGCTCGTTTGCTCGTTTGCTCGTTTGCTCGTTTGCTCGTTTGCTCGTTTGCTCGTTTGCTCGTTTGCTCGTTTGCTCGTTTGCTCGTTTGCTCGTTTGCTCGTTTGCTCGTTTGCTCGTTTGCTCGTTTGCTCGTTTGCTCGTTTGCTCGTTTGCTCGTTTGCTCGTTTGCTCGTTTGCTCGTTTGCTCGTTTGCTCGTTTGCTCGTTTGCTCGTTTGCTCGTTTGCTCGTTTGCTCGTTTGCTCGTTTGCTCGTTTGCTCGTTTGCTCGTTTGCTCGTTTGCTCGTTTGCTCGTTTGCTCGTTTGCTCGTTTGCTCGTTTGCTCGTTTGCTCGTTTGCTCGTTTGCTCGTTTGCTCGTTTGCTCGTTTGCTCGTTTGCTCGTTTGCTCGTTTGCTCGTTTGCTCGTTTGCTCGTTTGCTCGTTTGCTCGTTTGCTCGTTTGCTCGTTTGCTCGTTTGCTCGTTTGCTCGTTTGCTCGTTTGCTCGTTTGCTCGTTTGCTCGTTTGCTCGTTTGCTCGTTTGCTCGTTTGCTCGTTTGCTCGTTTGCTCGTTTGCTCGTTTGCTCGTTTGCTCGTTTGCTCGTTTGCTCGTTTGCTCGTTTGCTCGTTTGCTCGTTTGCTCGTTTGCTCGTTTGCTCGTTTGCTCGTTTGCTCGTTTGCTCGTTTGCTCGTTTGCTCGTTTGCTCGTTTGCTCGTTTGCTCGTTTGCTCGTTTGCTCGTTTGCTCGTTTGCTCGTTTGCTCGTTTGCTCGTTTGCTCGTTTGCTCGTTTGCTCGTTTGCTCGTTTGCTCGTTTGCTCGTTTGCTCGTTTGCTCGTTTGCTCGTTTGCTCGTTTGCTCGTTTGCTCGTTTGCTCGTTTGCTCGTTTGCTCGTTTGCTCGTTTGCTCGTTTGCTCGTTTGCTCGTTTGCTCGTTTGCTCGTTTGCTCGTTTGCTCGTTTGCTCGTTTGCTCGTTTGCTCGTTTGCTCGTTTGCTCGTTTGCTCGTTTGCTCGTTTGCTCGTTTGCTCGTTTGCTCGTTTGCTCGTTTGCTCGTTTGCTCGTTTGCTCGTTTGCTCGTTTGCTCGTTTGCTCGTTTGCTCGTTTGCTCGTTTGCTCGTTTGCTCGTTTGCTCGTTTGCTCGTTTGCTCGTTTGCTCGTTTGCTCGTTTGCTCGTTTGCTCGTTTGCTCGTTTGCTCGTTTGCTCGTTTGCTCGTTTGCTCGTTTGCTCGTTTGCTCGTTTGCTCGTTTGCTCGTTTGCTCGTTTGCTCGTTTGCTCGTTTGCTCGTTTGCTCGTTTGCTCGTTTGCTCGTTTGCTCGTTTGCTCGTTTGCTCGTTTGCTCGTTTGCTCGTTTGCTCGTTTGCTCGTTTGCTCGTTTGCTCGTTTGCTCGTTTGCTCGTTTGCTCGTTTGCTCGTTTGCTCGTTTGCTCGTTTGCTCGTTTGCTCGTTTGCTCGTTTGCTCGTTTGCTCGTTTGCTCGTTTGCTCGTTTGCTCGTTTGCTCGTTTGCTCGTTTGCTCGTTTGCTCGTTTGCTCGTTTGCTCGTTTGCTCGTTTGCTCGTTTGCTCGTTTGCTCGTTTGCTCGTTTGCTCGTTTGCTCGTTTGCTCGTTTGCTCGTTTGCTCGTTTGCTCGTTTGCTCGTTTGCTCGTTTGCTCGTTTGCTCGTTTGCTCGTTTGCTCGTTTGCTCGTTTGCTCGTTTGCTCGTTTGCTCGTTTGCTCGTTTGCTCGTTTGCTCGTTTGCTCGTTTGCTCGTTTGCTCGTTTGCTCGTTTGCTCGTTTGCTCGTTTGCTCGTTTGCTCGTTTGCTCGTTTGCTCGTTTGCTCGTTTGCTCGTTTGCTCGTTTGCTCGTTTGCTCGTTTGCTCGTTTGCTCGTTTGCTCGTTTGCTCGTTTGCTCGTTTGCTCGTTTGCTCGTTTGCTCGTTTGCTCGTTTGCTCGTTTGCTCGTTTGCTCGTTTGCTCGTTTGCTCGTTTGCTCGTTTGCTCGTTTGCTCGTTTGCTCGTTTGCTCGTTTGCTCGTTTGCTCGTTTGCTCGTTTGCTCGTTTGCTCGTTTGCTCGTTTGCTCGTTTGCTCGTTTGCTCGTTTGCTCGTTTGCTCGTTTGCTCGTTTGCTCGTTTGCTCGTTTGCTCGTTTGCTCGTTTGCTCGTTTGCTCGTTTGCTCGTTTGCTCGTTTGCTCGTTTGCTCGTTTGCTCGTTTGCTCGTTTGCTCGTTTGCTCGTTTGCTCGTTTGCTCGTTTGCTCGTTTGCTCGTTTGCTCGTTTGCTCGTTTGCTCGTTTGCTCGTTTGCTCGTTTGCTCGTTTGCTCGTTTGCTCGTTTGCTCGTTTGCTCGTTTGCTCGTTTGCTCGTTTGCTCGTTTGCTCGTTTGCTCGTTTGCTCGTTTGCTCGTTTGCTCGTTTGCTCGTTTGCTCGTTTGCTCGTTTGCTCGTTTGCTCGTTTGCTCGTTTGCTCGTTTGCTCGTTTGCTCGTTTGCTCGTTTGCTCGTTTGCTCGTTTGCTCGTTTGCTCGTTTGCTCGTTTGCTCGTTTGCTCGTTTGCTCGTTTGCTCGTTTGCTCGTTTGCTCGTTTGCTCGTTTGCTCGTTTGCTCGTTTGCTCGTTTGCTCGTTTGCTCGTTTGCTCGTTTGCTCGTTTGCTCGTTTGCTCGTTTGCTCGTTTGCTCGTTTGCTCGTTTGCTCGTTTGCTCGTTTGCTCGTTTGCTCGTTTGCTCGTTTGCTCGTTTGCTCGTTTGCTCGTTTGCTCGTTTGCTCGTTTGCTCGTTTGCTCGTTTGCTCGTTTGCTCGTTTGCTCGTTTGCTCGTTTGCTCGTTTGCTCGTTTGCTCGTTTGCTCGTTTGCTCGTTTGCTCGTTTGCTCGTTTGCTCGTTTGCTCGTTTGCTCGTTTGCTCGTTTGCTCGTTTGCTCGTTTGCTCGTTTGCTCGTTTGCTCGTTTGCTCGTTTGCTCGTTTGCTCGTTTGCTCGTTTGCTCGTTTGCTCGTTTGCTCGTTTGCTCGTTTGCTCGTTTGCTCGTTTGCTCGTTTGCTCGTTTGCTCGTTTGCTCGTTTGCTCGTTTGCTCGTTTGCTCGTTTGCTCGTTTGCTCGTTTGCTCGTTTGCTCGTTTGCTCGTTTGCTCGTTTGCTCGTTTGCTCGTTTGCTCGTTTGCTCGTTTGCTCGTTTGCTCGTTTGCTCGTTTGCTCGTTTGCTCGTTTGCTCGTTTGCTCGTTTGCTCGTTTGCTCGTTTGCTCGTTTGCTCGTTTGCTCGTTTGCTCGTTTGCTCGTTTGCTCGTTTGCTCGTTTGCTCGTTTGCTCGTTTGCTCGTTTGCTCGTTTGCTCGTTTGCTCGTTTGCTCGTTTGCTCGTTTGCTCGTTTGCTCGTTTGCTCGTTTGCTCGTTTGCTCGTTTGCTCGTTTGCTCGTTTGCTCGTTTGCTCGTTTGCTCGTTTGCTCGTTTGCTCGTTTGCTCGTTTGCTCGTTTGCTCGTTTGCTCGTTTGCTCGTTTGCTCGTTTGCTCGTTTGCTCGTTTGCTCGTTTGCTCGTTTGCTCGTTTGCTCGTTTGCTCGTTTGCTCGTTTGCTCGTTTGCTCGTTTGCTCGTTTGCTCGTTTGCTCGTTTGCTCGTTTGCTCGTTTGCTCGTTTGCTCGTTTGCTCGTTTGCTCGTTTGCTCGTTTGCTCGTTTGCTCGTTTGCTCGTTTGCTCGTTTGCTCGTTTGCTCGTTTGCTCGTTTGCTCGTTTGCTCGTTTGCTCGTTTGCTCGTTTGCTCGTTTGCTCGTTTGCTCGTTTGCTCGTTTGCTCGTTTGCTCGTTTGCTCGTTTGCTCGTTTGCTCGTTTGCTCGTTTGCTCGTTTGCTCGTTTGCTCGTTTGCTCGTTTGCTCGTTTGCTCGTTTGCTCGTTTGCTCGTTTGCTCGTTTGCTCGTTTGCTCGTTTGCTCGTTTGCTCGTTTGCTCGTTTGCTCGTTTGCTCGTTTGCTCGTTTGCTCGTTTGCTCGTTTGCTCGTTTGCTCGTTTGCTCGTTTGCTCGTTTGCTCGTTTGCTCGTTTGCTCGTTTGCTCGTTTGCTCGTTTGCTCGTTTGCTCGTTTGCTCGTTTGCTCGTTTGCTCGTTTGCTCGTTTGCTCGTTTGCTCGTTTGCTCGTTTGCTCGTTTGCTCGTTTGCTCGTTTGCTCGTTTGCTCGTTTGCTCGTTTGCTCGTTTGCTCGTTTGCTCGTTTGCTCGTTTGCTCGTTTGCTCGTTTGCTCGTTTGCTCGTTTGCTCGTTTGCTCGTTTGCTCGTTTGCTCGTTTGCTCGTTTGCTCGTTTGCTCGTTTGCTCGTTTGCTCGTTTGCTCGTTTGCTCGTTTGCTCGTTTGCTCGTTTGCTCGTTTGCTCGTTTGCTCGTTTGCTCGTTTGCTCGTTTGCTCGTTTGCTCGTTTGCTCGTTTGCTCGTTTGCTCGTTTGCTCGTTTGCTCGTTTGCTCGTTTGCTCGTTTGCTCGTTTGCTCGTTTGCTCGTTTGCTCGTTTGCTCGTTTGCTCGTTTGCTCGTTTGCTCGTTTGCTCGTTTGCTCGTTTGCTCGTTTGCTCGTTTGCTCGTTTGCTCGTTTGCTCGTTTGCTCGTTTGCTCGTTTGCTCGTTTGCTCGTTTGCTCGTTTGCTCGTTTGCTCGTTTGCTCGTTTGCTCGTTTGCTCGTTTGCTCGTTTGCTCGTTTGCTCGTTTGCTCGTTTGCTCGTTTGCTCGTTTGCTCGTTTGCTCGTTTGCTCGTTTGCTCGTTTGCTCGTTTGCTCGTTTGCTCGTTTGCTCGTTTGCTCGTTTGCTCGTTTGCTCGTTTGCTCGTTTGCTCGTTTGCTCGTTTGCTCGTTTGCTCGTTTGCTCGTTTGCTCGTTTGCTCGTTTGCTCGTTTGCTCGTTTGCTCGTTTGCTCGTTTGCTCGTTTGCTCGTTTGCTCGTTTGCTCGTTTGCTCGTTTGCTCGTTTGCTCGTTTGCTCGTTTGCTCGTTTGCTCGTTTGCTCGTTTGCTCGTTTGCTCGTTTGCTCGTTTGCTCGTTTGCTCGTTTGCTCGTTTGCTCGTTTGCTCGTTTGCTCGTTTGCTCGTTTGCTCGTTTGCTCGTTTGCTCGTTTGCTCGTTTGCTCGTTTGCTCGTTTGCTCGTTTGCTCGTTTGCTCGTTTGCTCGTTTGCTCGTTTGCTCGTTTGCTCGTTTGCTCGTTTGCTCGTTTGCTCGTTTGCTCGTTTGCTCGTTTGCTCGTTTGCTCGTTTGCTCGTTTGCTCGTTTGCTCGTTTGCTCGTTTGCTCGTTTGCTCGTTTGCTCGTTTGCTCGTTTGCTCGTTTGCTCGTTTGCTCGTTTGCTCGTTTGCTCGTTTGCTCGTTTGCTCGTTTGCTCGTTTGCTCGTTTGCTCGTTTGCTCGTTTGCTCGTTTGCTCGTTTGCTCGTTTGCTCGTTTGCTCGTTTGCTCGTTTGCTCGTTTGCTCGTTTGCTCGTTTGCTCGTTTGCTCGTTTGCTCGTTTGCTCGTTTGCTCGTTTGCTCGTTTGCTCGTTTGCTCGTTTGCTCGTTTGCTCGTTTGCTCGTTTGCTCGTTTGCTCGTTTGCTCGTTTGCTCGTTTGCTCGTTTGCTCGTTTGCTCGTTTGCTCGTTTGCTCGTTTGCTCGTTTGCTCGTTTGCTCGTTTGCTCGTTTGCTCGTTTGCTCGTTTGCTCGTTTGCTCGTTTGCTCGTTTGCTCGTTTGCTCGTTTGCTCGTTTGCTCGTTTGCTCGTTTGCTCGTTTGCTCGTTTGCTCGTTTGCTCGTTTGCTCGTTTGCTCGTTTGCTCGTTTGCTCGTTTGCTCGTTTGCTCGTTTGCTCGTTTGCTCGTTTGCTCGTTTGCTCGTTTGCTCGTTTGCTCGTTTGCTCGTTTGCTCGTTTGCTCGTTTGCTCGTTTGCTCGTTTGCTCGTTTGCTCGTTTGCTCGTTTGCTCGTTTGCTCGTTTGCTCGTTTGCTCGTTTGCTCGTTTGCTCGTTTGCTCGTTTGCTCGTTTGCTCGTTTGCTCGTTTGCTCGTTTGCTCGTTTGCTCGTTTGCTCGTTTGCTCGTTTGCTCGTTTGCTCGTTTGCTCGTTTGCTCGTTTGCTCGTTTGCTCGTTTGCTCGTTTGCTCGTTTGCTCGTTTGCTCGTTTGCTCGTTTGCTCGTTTGCTCGTTTGCTCGTTTGCTCGTTTGCTCGTTTGCTCGTTTGCTCGTTTGCTCGTTTGCTCGTTTGCTCGTTTGCTCGTTTGCTCGTTTGCTCGTTTGCTCGTTTGCTCGTTTGCTCGTTTGCTCGTTTGCTCGTTTGCTCGTTTGCTCGTTTGCTCGTTTGCTCGTTTGCTCGTTTGCTCGTTTGCTCGTTTGCTCGTTTGCTCGTTTGCTCGTTTGCTCGTTTGCTCGTTTGCTCGTTTGCTCGTTTGCTCGTTTGCTCGTTTGCTCGTTTGCTCGTTTGCTCGTTTGCTCGTTTGCTCGTTTGCTCGTTTGCTCGTTTGCTCGTTTGCTCGTTTGCTCGTTTGCTCGTTTGCTCGTTTGCTCGTTTGCTCGTTTGCTCGTTTGCTCGTTTGCTCGTTTGCTCGTTTGCTCGTTTGCTCGTTTGCTCGTTTGCTCGTTTGCTCGTTTGCTCGTTTGCTCGTTTGCTCGTTTGCTCGTTTGCTCGTTTGCTCGTTTGCTCGTTTGCTCGTTTGCTCGTTTGCTCGTTTGCTCGTTTGCTCGTTTGCTCGTTTGCTCGTTTGCTCGTTTGCTCGTTTGCTCGTTTGCTCGTTTGCTCGTTTGCTCGTTTGCTCGTTTGCTCGTTTGCTCGTTTGCTCGTTTGCTCGTTTGCTCGTTTGCTCGTTTGCTCGTTTGCTCGTTTGCTCGTTTGCTCGTTTGCTCGTTTGCTCGTTTGCTCGTTTGCTCGTTTGCTCGTTTGCTCGTTTGCTCGTTTGCTCGTTTGCTCGTTTGCTCGTTTGCTCGTTTGCTCGTTTGCTCGTTTGCTCGTTTGCTCGTTTGCTCGTTTGCTCGTTTGCTCGTTTGCTCGTTTGCTCGTTTGCTCGTTTGCTCGTTTGCTCGTTTGCTCGTTTGCTCGTTTGCTCGTTTGCTCGTTTGCTCGTTTGCTCGTTTGCTCGTTTGCTCGTTTGCTCGTTTGCTCGTTTGCTCGTTTGCTCGTTTGCTCGTTTGCTCGTTTGCTCGTTTGCTCGTTTGCTCGTTTGCTCGTTTGCTCGTTTGCTCGTTTGCTCGTTTGCTCGTTTGCTCGTTTGCTCGTTTGCTCGTTTGCTCGTTTGCTCGTTTGCTCGTTTGCTCGTTTGCTCGTTTGCTCGTTTGCTCGTTTGCTCGTTTGCTCGTTTGCTCGTTTGCTCGTTTGCTCGTTTGCTCGTTTGCTCGTTTGCTCGTTTGCTCGTTTGCTCGTTTGCTCGTTTGCTCGTTTGCTCGTTTGCTCGTTTGCTCGTTTGCTCGTTTGCTCGTTTGCTCGTTTGCTCGTTTGCTCGTTTGCTCGTTTGCTCGTTTGCTCGTTTGCTCGTTTGCTCGTTTGCTCGTTTGCTCGTTTGCTCGTTTGCTCGTTTGCTCGTTTGCTCGTTTGCTCGTTTGCTCGTTTGCTCGTTTGCTCGTTTGCTCGTTTGCTCGTTTGCTCGTTTGCTCGTTTGCTCGTTTGCTCGTTTGCTCGTTTGCTCGTTTGCTCGTTTGCTCGTTTGCTCGTTTGCTCGTTTGCTCGTTTGCTCGTTTGCTCGTTTGCTCGTTTGCTCGTTTGCTCGTTTGCTCGTTTGCTCGTTTGCTCGTTTGCTCGTTTGCTCGTTTGCTCGTTTGCTCGTTTGCTCGTTTGCTCGTTTGCTCGTTTGCTCGTTTGCTCGTTTGCTCGTTTGCTCGTTTGCTCGTTTGCTCGTTTGCTCGTTTGCTCGTTTGCTCGTTTGCTCGTTTGCTCGTTTGCTCGTTTGCTCGTTTGCTCGTTTGCTCGTTTGCTCGTTTGCTCGTTTGCTCGTTTGCTCGTTTGCTCGTTTGCTCGTTTGCTCGTTTGCTCGTTTGCTCGTTTGCTCGTTTGCTCGTTTGCTCGTTTGCTCGTTTGCTCGTTTGCTCGTTTGCTCGTTTGCTCGTTTGCTCGTTTGCTCGTTTGCTCGTTTGCTCGTTTGCTCGTTTGCTCGTTTGCTCGTTTGCTCGTTTGCTCGTTTGCTCGTTTGCTCGTTTGCTCGTTTGCTCGTTTGCTCGTTTGCTCGTTTGCTCGTTTGCTCGTTTGCTCGTTTGCTCGTTTGCTCGTTTGCTCGTTTGCTCGTTTGCTCGTTTGCTCGTTTGCTCGTTTGCTCGTTTGCTCGTTTGCTCGTTTGCTCGTTTGCTCGTTTGCTCGTTTGCTCGTTTGCTCGTTTGCTCGTTTGCTCGTTTGCTCGTTTGCTCGTTTGCTCGTTTGCTCGTTTGCTCGTTTGCTCGTTTGCTCGTTTGCTCGTTTGCTCGTTTGCTCGTTTGCTCGTTTGCTCGTTTGCTCGTTTGCTCGTTTGCTCGTTTGCTCGTTTGCTCGTTTGCTCGTTTGCTCGTTTGCTCGTTTGCTCGTTTGCTCGTTTGCTCGTTTGCTCGTTTGCTCGTTTGCTCGTTTGCTCGTTTGCTCGTTTGCTCGTTTGCTCGTTTGCTCGTTTGCTCGTTTGCTCGTTTGCTCGTTTGCTCGTTTGCTCGTTTGCTCGTTTGCTCGTTTGCTCGTTTGCTCGTTTGCTCGTTTGCTCGTTTGCTCGTTTGCTCGTTTGCTCGTTTGCTCGTTTGCTCGTTTGCTCGTTTGCTCGTTTGCTCGTTTGCTCGTTTGCTCGTTTGCTCGTTTGCTCGTTTGCTCGTTTGCTCGTTTGCTCGTTTGCTCGTTTGCTCGTTTGCTCGTTTGCTCGTTTGCTCGTTTGCTCGTTTGCTCGTTTGCTCGTTTGCTCGTTTGCTCGTTTGCTCGTTTGCTCGTTTGCTCGTTTGCTCGTTTGCTCGTTTGCTCGTTTGCTCGTTTGCTCGTTTGCTCGTTTGCTCGTTTGCTCGTTTGCTCGTTTGCTCGTTTGCTCGTTTGCTCGTTTGCTCGTTTGCTCGTTTGCTCGTTTGCTCGTTTGCTCGTTTGCTCGTTTGCTCGTTTGCTCGTTTGCTCGTTTGCTCGTTTGCTCGTTTGCTCGTTTGCTCGTTTGCTCGTTTGCTCGTTTGCTCGTTTGCTCGTTTGCTCGTTTGCTCGTTTGCTCGTTTGCTCGTTTGCTCGTTTGCTCGTTTGCTCGTTTGCTCGTTTGCTCGTTTGCTCGTTTGCTCGTTTGCTCGTTTGCTCGTTTGCTCGTTTGCTCGTTTGCTCGTTTGCTCGTTTGCTCGTTTGCTCGTTTGCTCGTTTGCTCGTTTGCTCGTTTGCTCGTTTGCTCGTTTGCTCGTTTGCTCGTTTGCTCGTTTGCTCGTTTGCTCGTTTGCTCGTTTGCTCGTTTGCTCGTTTGCTCGTTTGCTCGTTTGCTCGTTTGCTCGTTTGCTCGTTTGCTCGTTTGCTCGTTTGCTCGTTTGCTCGTTTGCTCGTTTGCTCGTTTGCTCGTTTGCTCGTTTGCTCGTTTGCTCGTTTGCTCGTTTGCTCGTTTGCTCGTTTGCTCGTTTGCTCGTTTGCTCGTTTGCTCGTTTGCTCGTTTGCTCGTTTGCTCGTTTGCTCGTTTGCTCGTTTGCTCGTTTGCTCGTTTGCTCGTTTGCTCGTTTGCTCGTTTGCTCGTTTGCTCGTTTGCTCGTTTGCTCGTTTGCTCGTTTGCTCGTTTGCTCGTTTGCTCGTTTGCTCGTTTGCTCGTTTGCTCGTTTGCTCGTTTGCTCGTTTGCTCGTTTGCTCGTTTGCTCGTTTGCTCGTTTGCTCGTTTGCTCGTTTGCTCGTTTGCTCGTTTGCTCGTTTGCTCGTTTGCTCGTTTGCTCGTTTGCTCGTTTGCTCGTTTGCTCGTTTGCTCGTTTGCTCGTTTGCTCGTTTGCTCGTTTGCTCGTTTGCTCGTTTGCTCGTTTGCTCGTTTGCTCGTTTGCTCGTTTGCTCGTTTGCTCGTTTGCTCGTTTGCTCGTTTGCTCGTTTGCTCGTTTGCTCGTTTGCTCGTTTGCTCGTTTGCTCGTTTGCTCGTTTGCTCGTTTGCTCGTTTGCTCGTTTGCTCGTTTGCTCGTTTGCTCGTTTGCTCGTTTGCTCGTTTGCTCGTTTGCTCGTTTGCTCGTTTGCTCGTTTGCTCGTTTGCTCGTTTGCTCGTTTGCTCGTTTGCTCGTTTGCTCGTTTGCTCGTTTGCTCGTTTGCTCGTTTGCTCGTTTGCTCGTTTGCTCGTTTGCTCGTTTGCTCGTTTGCTCGTTTGCTCGTTTGCTCGTTTGCTCGTTTGCTCGTTTGCTCGTTTGCTCGTTTGCTCGTTTGCTCGTTTGCTCGTTTGCTCGTTTGCTCGTTTGCTCGTTTGCTCGTTTGCTCGTTTGCTCGTTTGCTCGTTTGCTCGTTTGCTCGTTTGCTCGTTTGCTCGTTTGCTCGTTTGCTCGTTTGCTCGTTTGCTCGTTTGCTCGTTTGCTCGTTTGCTCGTTTGCTCGTTTGCTCGTTTGCTCGTTTGCTCGTTTGCTCGTTTGCTCGTTTGCTCGTTTGCTCGTTTGCTCGTTTGCTCGTTTGCTCGTTTGCTCGTTTGCTCGTTTGCTCGTTTGCTCGTTTGCTCGTTTGCTCGTTTGCTCGTTTGCTCGTTTGCTCGTTTGCTCGTTTGCTCGTTTGCTCGTTTGCTCGTTTGCTCGTTTGCTCGTTTGCTCGTTTGCTCGTTTGCTCGTTTGCTCGTTTGCTCGTTTGCTCGTTTGCTCGTTTGCTCGTTTGCTCGTTTGCTCGTTTGCTCGTTTGCTCGTTTGCTCGTTTGCTCGTTTGCTCGTTTGCTCGTTTGCTCGTTTGCTCGTTTGCTCGTTTGCTCG
Source organism: Alcaligenes faecalis (assembly GCF_041521385.1). Lineage (NCBI taxonomy): Bacteria > Pseudomonadati > Pseudomonadota > Betaproteobacteria > Burkholderiales > Alcaligenaceae > Alcaligenes > Alcaligenes faecalis. Next base: position 990,861 of record NZ_CP168006.1, read on the forward strand.
TTTGCTCGTTTGCTCGTTTGCTCGTTTGCTCGTTTGCTCGTTTGCTCGTTTGCTCGTTTGCTCGTTTGCTCGTTTGCTCGTTTGCTCGTTTGCTCGTTTGCTCGTTTGCTCGTTTGCTCGTTTGCTCGTTTGCTCGTTTGCTCGTTTGCTCGTTTGCTCGTTTGCTCGTTTGCTCGTTTGCTCGTTTGCTCGTTTGCTCGTTTGCTCGTTTGCTCGTTTGCTCGTTTGCTCGTTTGCTCGTTTGCTCGTTTGCTCGTTTGCTCGTTTGCTCGTTTGCTCGTTTGCTCGTTTGCTCGTTTGCTCGTTTGCTCGTTTGCTCGTTTGCTCGTTTGCTCGTTTGCTCGTTTGCTCGTTTGCTCGTTTGCTCGTTTGCTCGTTTGCTCGTTTGCTCGTTTGCTCGTTTGCTCGTTTGCTCGTTTGCTCGTTTGCTCGTTTGCTCGTTTGCTCGTTTGCTCGTTTGCTCGTTTGCTCGTTTGCTCGTTTGCTCGTTTGCTCGTTTGCTCGTTTGCTCGTTTGCTCGTTTGCTCGTTTGCTCGTTTGCTCGTTTGCTCGTTTGCTCGTTTGCTCGTTTGCTCGTTTGCTCGTTTGCTCGTTTGCTCGTTTGCTCGTTTGCTCGTTTGCTCGTTTGCTCGTTTGCTCGTTTGCTCGTTTGCTCGTTTGCTCGTTTGCTCGTTTGCTCGTTTGCTCGTTTGCTCGTTTGCTCGTTTGCTCGTTTGCTCGTTTGCTCGTTTGCTCGTTTGCTCGTTTGCTCGTTTGCTCGTTTGCTCGTTTGCTCGTTTGCTCGTTTGCTCGTTTGCTCGTTTGCTCGTTTGCTCGTTTGCTCGTTTGCTCGTTTGCTCGTTTGCTCGTTTGCTCGTTTGCTCGTTTGCTCGTTTGCTCGTTTGCTCGTTTGCTCGTTTGCTCGTTTGCTCGTTTGCTCGTTTGCTCGTTTGCTCGTTTGCTCGTTTGCTCGTTTGCTCGTTTGCTCGTTTGCTCGTTTGCTCGTTTGCTCGTTTGCTCGTTTGCTCGTTTGCTCGTTTGCTCGTTTGCTCGTTTGCTCGTTTGCTCGTTTGCTCGTTTGCTCGTTTGCTCGTTTGCTCGTTTGCTCGTTTGCTCGTTTGCTCGTTTGCTCGTTTGCTCGTTTGCTCGTTTGCTCGTTTGCTCGTTTGCTCGTTTGCTCGTTTGCTCGTTTGCTCGTTTGCTCGTTTGCTCGTTTGCTCGTTTGCTCGTTTGCTCGTTTGCTCGTTTGCTCGTTTGCTCGTTTGCTCGTTTGCTCGTTTGCTCGTTTGCTCGTTTGCTCGTTTGCTCGTTTGCTCGTTTGCTCGTTTGCTCGTTTGCTCGTTTGCTCGTTTGCTCGTTTGCTCGTTTGCTCGTTTGCTCGTTTGCTCGTTTGCTCGTTTGCTCGTTTGCTCGTTTGCTCGTTTGCTCGTTTGCTCGTTTGCTCGTTTGCTCGTTTGCTCGTTTGCTCGTTTGCTCGTTTGCTCGTTTGCTCGTTTGCTCGTTTGCTCGTTTGCTCGTTTGCTCGTTTGCTCGTTTGCTCGTTTGCTCGTTTGCTCGTTTGCTCGTTTGCTCGTTTGCTCGTTTGCTCGTTTGCTCGTTTGCTCGTTTGCTCGTTTGCTCGTTTGCTCGTTTGCTCGTTTGCTCGTTTGCTCGTTTGCTCGTTTGCTCGTTTGCTCGTTTGCTCGTTTGCTCGTTTGCTCGTTTGCTCGTTTGCTCGTTTGCTCGTTTGCTCGTTTGCTCGTTTGCTCGTTTGCTCGTTTGCTCGTTTGCTCGTTTGCTCGTTTGCTCGTTTGCTCGTTTGCTCGTTTGCTCGTTTGCTCGTTTGCTCGTTTGCTCGTTTGCTCGTTTGCTCGTTTGCTCGTTTGCTCGTTTGCTCGTTTGCTCGTTTGCTCGTTTGCTCGTTTGCTCGTTTGCTCGTTTGCTCGTTTGCTCGTTTGCTCGTTTGCTCGTTTGCTCGTTTGCTCGTTTGCTCGTTTGCTCGTTTGCTCGTTTGCTCGTTTGCTCGTTTGCTCGTTTGCTCGTTTGCTCGTTTGCTCGTTTGCTCGTTTGCTCGTTTGCTCGTTTGCTCGTTTGCTCGTTTGCTCGTTTGCTCGTTTGCTCGTTTGCTCGTTTGCTCGTTTGCTCGTTTGCTCGTTTGCTCGTTTGCTCGTTTGCTCGTTTGCTCGTTTGCTCGTTTGCTCGTTTGCTCGTTTGCTCGTTTGCTCGTTTGCTCGTTTGCTCGTTTGCTCGTTTGCTCGTTTGCTCGTTTGCTCGTTTGCTCGTTTGCTCGTTTGCTCGTTTGCTCGTTTGCTCGTTTGCTCGTTTGCTCGTTTGCTCGTTTGCTCGTTTGCTCGTTTGCTCGTTTGCTCGTTTGCTCGTTTGCTCGTTTGCTCGTTTGCTCGTTTGCTCGTTTGCTCGTTTGCTCGTTTGCTCGTTTGCTCGTTTGCTCGTTTGCTCGTTTGCTCGTTTGCTCGTTTGCTCGTTTGCTCGTTTGCTCGTTTGCTCGTTTGCTCGTTTGCTCGTTTGCTCGTTTGCTCGTTTGCTCGTTTGCTCGTTTGCTCGTTTGCTCGTTTGCTCGTTTGCTCGTTTGCTCGTTTGCTCGTTTGCTCGTTTGCTCGTTTGCTCGTTTGCTCGTTTGCTCGTTTGCTCGTTTGCTCGTTTGCTCGTTTGCTCGTTTGCTCGTTTGCTCGTTTGCTCGTTTGCTCGTTTGCTCGTTTGCTCGTTTGCTCGTTTGCTCGTTTGCTCGTTTGCTCGTTTGCTCGTTTGCTCGTTTGCTCGTTTGCTCGTTTGCTCGTTTGCTCGTTTGCTCGTTTGCTCGTTTGCTCGTTTGCTCGTTTGCTCGTTTGCTCGTTTGCTCGTTTGCTCGTTTGCTCGTTTGCTCGTTTGCTCGTTTGCTCGTTTGCTCGTTTGCTCGTTTGCTCGTTTGCTCGTTTGCTCGTTTGCTCGTTTGCTCGTTTGCTCGTTTGCTCGTTTGCTCGTTTGCTCGTTTGCTCGTTTGCTCGTTTGCTCGTTTGCTCGTTTGCTCGTTTGCTCGTTTGCTCGTTTGCTCGTTTGCTCGTTTGCTCGTTTGCTCGTTTGCTCGTTTGCTCGTTTGCTCGTTTGCTCGTTTGCTCGTTTGCTCGTTTGCTCGTTTGCTCGTTTGCTCGTTTGCTCGTTTGCTCGTTTGCTCGTTTGCTCGTTTGCTCGTTTGCTCGTTTGCTCGTTTGCTCGTTTGCTCGTTTGCTCGTTTGCTCGTTTGCTCGTTTGCTCGTTTGCTCGTTTGCTCGTTTGCTCGTTTGCTCGTTTGCTCGTTTGCTCGTTTGCTCGTTTGCTCGTTTGCTCGTTTGCTCGTTTGCTCGTTTGCTCGTTTGCTCGTTTGCTCGTTTGCTCGTTTGCTCGTTTGCTCGTTTGCTCGTTTGCTCGTTTGCTCGTTTGCTCGTTTGCTCGTTTGCTCGTTTGCTCGTTTGCTCGTTTGCTCGTTTGCTCGTTTGCTCGTTTGCTCGTTTGCTCGTTTGCTCGTTTGCTCGTTTGCTCGTTTGCTCGTTTGCTCGTTTGCTCGTTTGCTCGTTTGCTCGTTTGCTCGTTTGCTCGTTTGCTCGTTTGCTCGTTTGCTCGTTTGCTCGTTTGCTCGTTTGCTCGTTTGCTCGTTTGCTCGTTTGCTCGTTTGCTCGTTTGCTCGTTTGCTCGTTTGCTCGTTTGCTCGTTTGCTCGTTTGCTCGTTTGCTCGTTTGCTCGTTTGCTCGTTTGCTCGTTTGCTCGTTTGCTCGTTTGCTCGTTTGCTCGTTTGCTCGTTTGCTCGTTTGCTCGTTTGCTCGTTTGCTCGTTTGCTCGTTTGCTCGTTTGCTCGTTTGCTCGTTTGCTCGTTTGCTCGTTTGCTCGTTTGCTCGTTTGCTCGTTTGCTCGTTTGCTCGTTTGCTCGTTTGCTCGTTTGCTCGTTTGCTCGTTTGCTCGTTTGCTCGTTTGCTCGTTTGCTCGTTTGCTCGTTTGCTCGTTTGCTCGTTTGCTCGTTTGCTCGTTTGCTCGTTTGCTCGTTTGCTCGTTTGCTCGTTTGCTCGTTTGCTCGTTTGCTCGTTTGCTCGTTTGCTCGTTTGCTCGTTTGCTCGTTTGCTCGTTTGCTCGTTTGCTCGTTTGCTCGTTTGCTCGTTTGCTCGTTTGCTCGTTTGCTCGTTTGCTCGTTTGCTCGTTTGCTCGTTTGCTCGTTTGCTCGTTTGCTCGTTTGCTCGTTTGCTCGTTTGCTCGTTTGCTCGTTTGCTCGTTTGCTCGTTTGCTCGTTTGCTCGTTTGCTCGTTTGCTCGTTTGCTCGTTTGCTCGTTTGCTCGTTTGCTCGTTTGCTCGTTTGCTCGTTTGCTCGTTTGCTCGTTTGCTCGTTTGCTCGTTTGCTCGTTTGCTCGTTTGCTCGTTTGCTCGTTTGCTCGTTTGCTCGTTTGCTCGTTTGCTCGTTTGCTCGTTTGCTCGTTTGCTCGTTTGCTCGTTTGCTCGTTTGCTCGTTTGCTCGTTTGCTCGTTTGCTCGTTTGCTCGTTTGCTCGTTTGCTCGTTTGCTCGTTTGCTCGTTTGCTCGTTTGCTCGTTTGCTCGTTTGCTCGTTTGCTCGTTTGCTCGTTTGCTCGTTTGCTCGTTTGCTCGTTTGCTCGTTTGCTCGTTTGCTCGTTTGCTCGTTTGCTCGTTTGCTCGTTTGCTCGTTTGCTCGTTTGCTCGTTTGCTCGTTTGCTCGTTTGCTCGTTTGCTCGTTTGCTCGTTTGCTCGTTTGCTCGTTTGCTCGTTTGCTCGTTTGCTCGTTTGCTCGTTTGCTCGTTTGCTCGTTTGCTCGTTTGCTCGTTTGCTCGTTTGCTCGTTTGCTCGTTTGCTCGTTTGCTCGTTTGCTCGTTTGCTCGTTTGCTCGTTTGCTCGTTTGCTCGTTTGCTCGTTTGCTCGTTTGCTCGTTTGCTCGTTTGCTCGTTTGCTCGTTTGCTCGTTTGCTCGTTTGCTCGTTTGCTCGTTTGCTCGTTTGCTCGTTTGCTCGTTTGCTCGTTTGCTCGTTTGCTCGTTTGCTCGTTTGCTCGTTTGCTCGTTTGCTCGTTTGCTCGTTTGCTCGTTTGCTCGTTTGCTCGTTTGCTCGTTTGCTCGTTTGCTCGTTTGCTCGTTTGCTCGTTTGCTCGTTTGCTCGTTTGCTCGTTTGCTCGTTTGCTCGTTTGCTCGTTTGCTCGTTTGCTCGTTTGCTCGTTTGCTCGTTTGCTCGTTTGCTCGTTTGCTCGTTTGCTCGTTTGCTCGTTTGCTCGTTTGCTCGTTTGCTCGTTTGCTCGTTTGCTCGTTTGCTCGTTTGCTCGTTTGCTCGTTTGCTCGTTTGCTCGTTTGCTCGTTTGCTCGTTTGCTCGTTTGCTCGTTTGCTCGTTTGCTCGTTTGCTCGTTTGCTCGTTTGCTCGTTTGCTCGTTTGCTCGTTTGCTCGTTTGCTCGTTTGCTCGTTTGCTCGTTTGCTCGTTTGCTCGTTTGCTCGTTTGCTCGTTTGCTCGTTTGCTCGTTTGCTCGTTTGCTCGTTTGCTCGTTTGCTCGTTTGCTCGTTTGCTCGTTTGCTCGTTTGCTCGTTTGCTCGTTTGCTCGTTTGCTCGTTTGCTCGTTTGCTCGTTTGCTCGTTTGCTCGTTTGCTCGTTTGCTCGTTTGCTCGTTTGCTCGTTTGCTCGTTTGCTCGTTTGCTCGTTTGCTCGTTTGCTCGTTTGCTCGTTTGCTCGTTTGCTCGTTTGCTCGTTTGCTCGTTTGCTCGTTTGCTCGTTTGCTCGTTTGCTCGTTTGCTCGTTTGCTCGTTTGCTCGTTTGCTCGTTTGCTCGTTTGCTCGTTTGCTCGTTTGCTCGTTTGCTCGTTTGCTCGTTTGCTCGTTTGCTCGTTTGCTCGTTTGCTCGTTTGCTCGTTTGCTCGTTTGCTCGTTTGCTCGTTTGCTCGTTTGCTCGTTTGCTCGTTTGCTCGTTTGCTCGTTTGCTCGTTTGCTCGTTTGCTCGTTTGCTCGTTTGCTCGTTTGCTCGTTTGCTCGTTTGCTCGTTTGCTCGTTTGCTCGTTTGCTCGTTTGCTCGTTTGCTCGTTTGCTCGTTTGCTCGTTTGCTCGTTTGCTCGTTTGCTCGTTTGCTCGTTTGCTCGTTTGCTCGTTTGCTCGTTTGCTCGTTTGCTCGTTTGCTCGTTTGCTCGTTTGCTCGTTTGCTCGTTTGCTCGTTTGCTCGTTTGCTCGTTTGCTCGTTTGCTCGTTTGCTCGTTTGCTCGTTTGCTCGTTTGCTCGTTTGCTCGTTTGCTCGTTTGCTCGTTTGCTCGTTTGCTCGTTTGCTCGTTTGCTCGTTTGCTCGTTTGCTCGTTTGCTCGTTTGCTCGTTTGCTCGTTTGCTCGTTTGCTCGTTTGCTCGTTTGCTCGTTTGCTCGTTTGCTCGTTTGCTCGTTTGCTCGTTTGCTCGTTTGCTCGTTTGCTCGTTTGCTCGTTTGCTCGTTTGCTCGTTTGCTCGTTTGCTCGTTTGCTCGTTTGCTCGTTTGCTCGTTTGCTCGTTTGCTCGTTTGCTCGTTTGCTCGTTTGCTCGTTTGCTCGTTTGCTCGTTTGCTCGTTTGCTCGTTTGCTCGTTTGCTCGTTTGCTCGTTTGCTCGTTTGCTCGTTTGCTCGTTTGCTCGTTTGCTCGTTTGCTCGTTTGCTCGTTTGCTCGTTTGCTCGTTTGCTCGTTTGCTCGTTTGCTCGTTTGCTCGTTTGCTCGTTTGCTCGTTTGCTCGTTTGCTCGTTTGCTCGTTTGCTCGTTTGCTCGTTTGCTCGTTTGCTCGTTTGCTCGTTTGCTCGTTTGCTCGTTTGCTCGTTTGCTCGTTTGCTCGTTTGCTCGTTTGCTCGTTTGCTCGTTTGCTCGTTTGCTCGTTTGCTCGTTTGCTCGTTTGCTCGTTTGCTCGTTTGCTCGTTTGCTCGTTTGCTCGTTTGCTCGTTTGCTCGTTTGCTCGTTTGCTCGTTTGCTCGTTTGCTCGTTTGCTCGTTTGCTCGTTTGCTCGTTTGCTCGTTTGCTCGTTTGCTCGTTTGCTCGTTTGCTCGTTTGCTCGTTTGCTCGTTTGCTCGTTTGCTCGTTTGCTCGTTTGCTCGTTTGCTCGTTTGCTCGTTTGCTCGTTTGCTCGTTTGCTCGTTTGCTCGTTTGCTCGTTTGCTCGTTTGCTCGTTTGCTCGTTTGCTCGTTTGCTCGTTTGCTCGTTTGCTCGTTTGCTCGTTTGCTCGTTTGCTCGTTTGCTCGTTTGCTCGTTTGCTCGTTTGCTCGTTTGCTCGTTTGCTCGTTTGCTCGTTTGCTCGTTTGCTCGTTTGCTCGTTTGCTCGTTTGCTCGTTTGCTCGTTTGCTCGTTTGCTCGTTTGCTCGTTTGCTCGTTTGCTCGTTTGCTCGTTTGCTCGTTTGCTCGTTTGCTCGTTTGCTCGTTTGCTCGTTTGCTCGTTTGCTCGTTTGCTCGTTTGCTCGTTTGCTCGTTTGCTCGTTTGCTCGTTTGCTCGTTTGCTCGTTTGCTCGTTTGCTCGTTTGCTCGTTTGCTCGTTTGCTCGTTTGCTCGTTTGCTCGTTTGCTCGTTTGCTCGTTTGCTCGTTTGCTCGTTTGCTCGTTTGCTCGTTTGCTCGTTTGCTCGTTTGCTCGTTTGCTCGTTTGCTCGTTTGCTCGTTTGCTCGTTTGCTCGTTTGCTCGTTTGCTCGTTTGCTCGTTTGCTCGTTTGCTCGTTTGCTCGTTTGCTCGTTTGCTCGTTTGCTCGTTTGCTCGTTTGCTCGTTTGCTCGTTTGCTCGTTTGCTCGTTTGCTCGTTTGCTCGTTTGCTCGTTTGCTCGTTTGCTCGTTTGCTCGTTTGCTCGTTTGCTCGTTTGCTCGTTTGCTCGTTTGCTCGTTTGCTCGTTTGCTCGTTTGCTCGTTTGCTCGTTTGCTCGTTTGCTCGTTTGCTCGTTTGCTCGTTTGCTCGTTTGCTCGTTTGCTCGTTTGCTCGTTTGCTCGTTTGCTCGTTTGCTCGTTTGCTCGTTTGCTCGTTTGCTCGTTTGCTCGTTTGCTCGTTTGCTCGTTTGCTCGTTTGCTCGTTTGCTCGTTTGCTCGTTTGCTCGTTTGCTCGTTTGCTCGTTTGCTCGTTTGCTCGTTTGCTCGTTTGCTCGTTTGCTCGTTTGCTCGTTTGCTCGTTTGCTCGTTTGCTCGTTTGCTCGTTTGCTCGTTTGCTCGTTTGCTCGTTTGCTCGTTTGCTCGTTTGCTCGTTTGCTCGTTTGCTCGTTTGCTCGTTTGCTCGTTTGCTCGTTTGCTCGTTTGCTCGTTTGCTCGTTTGCTCGTTTGCTCGTTTGCTCGTTTGCTCGTTTGCTCGTTTGCTCGTTTGCTCGTTTGCTCGTTTGCTCGTTTGCTCGTTTGCTCGTTTGCTCGTTTGCTCGTTTGCTCGTTTGCTCGTTTGCTCGTTTGCTCGTTTGCTCGTTTGCTCGTTTGCTCGTTTGCTCGTTTGCTCGTTTGCTCGTTTGCTCGTTTGCTCGTTTGCTCGTTTGCTCGTTTGCTCGTTTGCTCGTTTGCTCGTTTGCTCGTTTGCTCGTTTGCTCGTTTGCTCGTTTGCTCGTTTGCTCGTTTGCTCGTTTGCTCGTTTGCTCGTTTGCTCGTTTGCTCGTTTGCTCGTTTGCTCGTTTGCTCGTTTGCTCGTTTGCTCGTTTGCTCGTTTGCTCGTTTGCTCGTTTGCTCGTTTGCTCGTTTGCTCGTTTGCTCGTTTGCTCGTTTGCTCGTTTGCTCGTTTGCTCGTTTGCTCGTTTGCTCGTTTGCTCGTTTGCTCGTTTGCTCGTTTGCTCGTTTGCTCGTTTGCTCGTTTGCTCGTTTGCTCGTTTGCTCGTTTGCTCGTTTGCTCGTTTGCTCGTTTGCTCGTTTGCTCGTTTGCTCGTTTGCTCGTTTGCTCGTTTGCTCGTTTGCTCGTTTGCTCGTTTGCTCGTTTGCTCGTTTGCTCGTTTGCTCGTTTGCTCGTTTGCTCGTTTGCTCGTTTGCTCGTTTGCTCGTTTGCTCGTTTGCTCGTTTGCTCGTTTGCTCGTTTGCTCGTTTGCTCGTTTGCTCGTTTGCTCGTTTGCTCGTTTGCTCGTTTGCTCGTTTGCTCGTTTGCTCGTTTGCTCGTTTGCTCGTTTGCTCGTTTGCTCGTTTGCTCGTTTGCTCGTTTGCTCGTTTGCTCGTTTGCTCGTTTGCTCGTTTGCTCGTTTGCTCGTTTGCTCGTTTGCTCGTTTGCTCGTTTGCTCGTTTGCTCGTTTGCTCGTTTGCTCGTTTGCTCGTTTGCTCGTTTGCTCGTTTGCTCGTTTGCTCGTTTGCTCGTTTGCTCGTTTGCTCGTTTGCTCGTTTGCTCGTTTGCTCGTTTGCTCGTTTGCTCGTTTGCTCGTTTGCTCGTTTGCTCGTTTGCTCGTTTGCTCGTTTGCTCGTTTGCTCGTTTGCTCGTTTGCTCGTTTGCTCGTTTGCTCGTTTGCTCGTTTGCTCGTTTGCTCGTTTGCTCGTTTGCTCGTTTGCTCGTTTGCTCGTTTGCTCGTTTGCTCGTTTGCTCGTTTGCTCGTTTGCTCGTTTGCTCGTTTGCTCGTTTGCTCGTTTGCTCGTTTGCTCGTTTGCTCGTTTGCTCGTTTGCTCGTTTGCTCGTTTGCTCGTTTGCTCGTTTGCTCGTTTGCTCGTTTGCTCGTTTGCTCGTTTGCTCGTTTGCTCGTTTGCTCGTTTGCTCGTTTGCTCGTTTGCTCGTTTGCTCGTTTGCTCGTTTGCTCGTTTGCTCGTTTGCTCGTTTGCTCGTTTGCTCGTTTGCTCGTTTGCTCGTTTGCTCGTTTGCTCGTTTGCTCGTTTGCTCGTTTGCTCGTTTGCTCGTTTGCTCGTTTGCTCGTTTGCTCGTTTGCTCGTTTGCTCGTTTGCTCGTTTGCTCGTTTGCTCGTTTGCTCGTTTGCTCGTTTGCTCGTTTGCTCGTTTGCTCGTTTGCTCGTTTGCTCGTTTGCTCGTTTGCTCGTTTGCTCGTTTGCTCGTTTGCTCGTTTGCTCGTTTGCTCGTTTGCTCGTTTGCTCGTTTGCTCGTTTGCTCGTTTGCTCGTTTGCTCGTTTGCTCGTTTGCTCGTTTGCTCGTTTGCTCGTTTGCTCGTTTGCTCGTTTGCTCGTTTGCTCGTTTGCTCGTTTGCTCGTTTGCTCGTTTGCTCGTTTGCTCGTTTGCTCGTTTGCTCGTTTGCTCGTTTGCTCGTTTGCTCGTTTGCTCGTTTGCTCGTTTGCTCGTTTGCTCGTTTGCTCGTTTGCTCGTTTGCTCGTTTGCTCGTTTGCTCGTTTGCTCGTTTGCTCGTTTGCTCGTTTGCTCGTTTGCTCGTTTGCTCGTTTGCTCGTTTGCTCGTTTGCTCGTTTGCTCGTTTGCTCGTTTGCTCGTTTGCTCGTTTGCTCGTTTGCTCGTTTGCTCGTTTGCTCGTTTGCTCGTTTGCTCGTTTGCTCGTTTGCTCGTTTGCTCGTTTGCTCGTTTGCTCGTTTGCTCGTTTGCTCGTTTGCTCGTTTGCTCGTTTGCTCGTTTGCTCGTTTGCTCGTTTGCTCGTTTGCTCGTTTGCTCGTTTGCTCGTTTGCTCGTTTGCTCGTTTGCTCGTTTGCTCGTTTGCTCGTTTGCTCGTTTGCTCGTTTGCTCGTTTGCTCGTTTGCTCGTTTGCTCGTTTGCTCGTTTGCTCGTTTGCTCGTTTGCTCGTTTGCTCGTTTGCTCGTTTGCTCGTTTGCTCGTTTGCTCGTTTGCTCGTTTGCTCGTTTGCTCGTTTGCTCGTTTGCTCGTTTGCTCGTTTGCTCGTTTGCTCGTTTGCTCGTTTGCTCGTTTGCTCGTTTGCTCGTTTGCTCGTTTGCTCGTTTGCTCGTTTGCTCGTTTGCTCGTTTGCTCGTTTGCTCGTTTGCTCGTTTGCTCGTTTGCTCGTTTGCTCGTTTGCTCGTTTGCTCGTTTGCTCGTTTGCTCGTTTGCTCGTTTGCTCGTTTGCTCGTTTGCTCGTTTGCTCGTTTGCTCGTTTGCTCGTTTGCTCGTTTGCTCGTTTGCTCGTTTGCTCGTTTGCTCGTTTGCTCGTTTGCTCGTTTGCTCGTTTGCTCGTTTGCTCGTTTGCTCGTTTGCTCGTTTGCTCGTTTGCTCGTTTGCTCGTTTGCTCGTTTGCTCGTTTGCTCGTTTGCTCGTTTGCTCGTTTGCTCGTTTGCTCGTTTGCTCGTTTGCTCGTTTGCTCGTTTGCTCGTTTGCTCGTTTGCTCGTTTGCTCGTTTGCTCGTTTGCTCGTTTGCTCGTTTGCTCGTTTGCTCGTTTGCTCGTTTGCTCGTTTGCTCGTTTGCTCGTTTGCTCGTTTGCTCGTTTGCTCGTTTGCTCGTTTGCTCGTTTGCTCGTTTGCTCGTTTGCTCGTTTGCTCGTTTGCTCGTTTGCTCGTTTGCTCGTTTGCTCGTTTGCTCGTTTGCTCGTTTGCTCGTTTGCTCGTTTGCTCGTTTGCTCGTTTGCTCGTTTGCTCGTTTGCTCGTTTGCTCGTTTGCTCGTTTGCTCGTTTGCTCGTTTGCTCGTTTGCTCGTTTGCTCGTTTGCTCGTTTGCTCGTTTGCTCGTTTGCTCGTTTGCTCGTTTGCTCGTTTGCTCGTTTGCTCGTTTGCTCGTTTGCTCGTTTGCTCGTTTGCTCGTTTGCTCGTTTGCTCGTTTGCTCGTTTGCTCGTTTGCTCGTTTGCTCGTTTGCTCGTTTGCTCGTTTGCTCGTTTGCTCGTTTGCTCGTTTGCTCGTTTGCTCGTTTGCTCGTTTGCTCGTTTGCTCGTTTGCTCGTTTGCTCGTTTGCTCGTTTGCTCGTTTGCTCGTTTGCTCGTTTGCTCGTTTGCTCGTTTGCTCGTTTGCTCGTTTGCTCGTTTGCTCGTTTGCTCGTTTGCTCGTTTGCTCGTTTGCTCGTTTGCTCGTTTGCTCGTTTGCTCGTTTGCTCGTTTGCTCGTTTGCTCGTTTGCTCGTTTGCTCGTTTGCTCGTTTGCTCGTTTGCTCGTTTGCTCGTTTGCTCGTTTGCTCGTTTGCTCGTTTGCTCGTTTGCTCGTTTGCTCGTTTGCTCGTTTGCTCGTTTGCTCGTTTGCTCGTTTGCTCGTTTGCTCGTTTGCTCGTTTGCTCGTTTGCTCGTTTGCTCGTTTGCTCGTTTGCTCGTTTGCTCGTTTGCTCGTNGCTCGTTTTCAGCTCCAGCTTGACCCGTTTTCTGAACCATCAGCAAGATCAATGCCTGCGTCTGCAAACCATTTAACGCATCAAGCGAGCAGACGTCCCAGGGCGGGCACATCCACATTACCGCCACTGATCAGCACGCCCACCTTGCGGCCTTGCAAATCTCCCTGCCGCATTACCACCGCAGCACCCAAACAACCCGTAGGCTCCACCACCATCTTCATGCGCTCCGCAAAGAAACGCATGGCCTGAACCAGCTCGGTATCAGGCACCGTCAAAATATCCGTCACCATGCTACGGATCAACTCAAAGGTCATCGGAGCCAAAGCTTGGGTCAGCGCCCCATCAGCAATGGATGCAGGTGGCGCAATCTTGACGATCTCCCCACGGCGCAAGGACTGCTGAGCATCATCCCCTGCCTGCGGCTCCACACCAAAGACTTCGCAAGCCGGAGCCATGGCCTTGGCAGCCAGCAAGCAGCCCGACAGCAAGCCACCGCCTCCTAAGGGAACGTAGAACTGCTGCAAGTCCGGCACCTCCTGAAACAGCTCCAATGCTGCCGTCCCCTGGCCCGCGATGACATCGGGATGAGCAAAGGGAGGAATCAAGGTCAGCCCTTCACGCTCGACCAGCTCTTGTGCAATTTGGGCACGATCCTGGGTCAAGCGATCGTACTCGATCACTTTGGCACCGTAGCCACGCGTTGCGGCCAATTTGGCAGCCGGAGCATCCGAATTCATGATGATGGTGGCAGGAATACCCAGAAGTTTGGCCGACAAGGCCACAGCCTGTGCATGGTTGCCCGAAGAAAAAGCCACAACACCTGCTTTTTTTTGCTGATCATTTAACTGTGCCAAGGCATTGAAGCCACCTCGAAACTTGAAGGCGCCAATACGCTGAAAGTTCTCACACTTGAAGTAGACTTCGCCATTCAGGCGCTCGTTCAAGGTTGCAGAGGTCAAGACTGGTGTGCGGTGGGCGACAGGTGCCAAGCGTTCAGCAGCAGCGACAACATCAGCAAAATCAGGTAATTCCAGGGACATGGCTAAAATCTCGGTTTAAAACTCCAACCCACATTATGCGCGATGCCAAGCAAAGCAGCCTAACGCTGACCGGACAAATCTAGCCTGGCTGCACTGGATGACCGATTTGCCCACGCACTCCCTGTATCCTGCCCCAACCCTGAGTACTCAGGCGGCGGGTGCTTGGTGTACCATACTGTATATTCAATCAGCGTAGTCATCATGGCCATACACTCCGATTCGCTCTCCAGCCTGCCTTCTGAACAGCGCATCATCACGCCCAAACCCTTGTCACCCAACGAAGAGTCCATCGAACGCGCCTTGCGCCCCAAGATGCTGGAGGACTATGTCGGACAAGCCCGGGCGCGTGAGCAACTGGAAATCTTTATTGCGGCTGCCCGCCAACGCCAGGAAGCCCTGGACCACGTTCTGCTGTTTGGGCCGCCCGGTCTGGGTAAAACCACTCTGGCCCATATCATTGCTCATGAAATGGGGGTGAACCTGCGCCAAACCTCAGGCCCCGTATTGGAACGCCCGGGAGATCTGGCAGCCTTGCTGACCAACCTGGAACCCAACGATGTTCTATTTATTGACGAAATCCATCGCCTGTCACCCGTCGTGGAGGAAATCCTGTATCCCGCGCTGGAAGACTTTCAAATTGATATCCTGATTGGAGAAGGCCCAGCCGCCCGCAGTGTCAAACTGGATCTGCAGCCCTTTACCTTGGTCGGTGCCACCACTCGTGCCGGCATGCTGACCAACCCCTTGCGCGACCGCTTTGGCATTGTGTCCCGCCTGGAGTTCTATGATGTCAAGGACTTGACACACATTGTGGCGCGTAGTGCAGGGCTACTGAATGTCACCACCACGGATGACGGCACCTACGAAATTGCCCGCCGCTCACGTGGCACACCGCGTATTGCCAACCGGCTTTTGCGCCGCGTACGCGACTACGCCGAAGTCAAAACGGGCGGCATCATCCATACCGAATGCGCCCAAGCTGCGCTGTCCATGCTGGAGGTAGACCCGCAAGGACTGGATTTGATGGACAGAAAATTGCTGGAGGCCATCGTCCATAAATTCGACGGCGGTCCAGTAGGCGTAGACAGCCTGGCTGCTGCCATTGGCGAAGAGCGCGACACCATCGAGGACGTGATCGAGCCCTATCTGATCCAGCATGGTTTTTTACAACGCACTCCCAGAGGCCGTATTGCCACGCTGAACACTTGGCGTCACCTTGGACTCACGCCTCCACGCAATACACAAGGTCAGGATCTGTTTGGAGCAGAATAAGCGTTTAGCCCCGCCGAGCCCAAGGGCGAAACACCAGTAGCAAGGTAATCGCAATGGATACAGCTGCAGCCAACAGCAAGGCTGGCAGCCAGTGCATCTGTGTAAAGACCATGGCTAGCGTGGTGCAAAATCCTGCCAGACTGCCGGTTCCCCACAAAGCCGAACGCAGAGTCGCTACCAGGCTGGCAGCACCCAGGGTTTGATGAATGGTCACAGCCACCACGGTATAGCCAATGGGAAAGGCCATGATCAGCCCTGACAAGCTCGGCCCCAACAAAGAGCTGCTGGTGGTCACAAGCGCAACCAAAAGTCCCGCCAAGGCCCCTCTGAATATCAGCAAGCCCCACCCCGCCTTCGCTTTATTAGTCCCTTTCATGCCGGCCAAACGGCGCGACGCGCGCAAGCTGAACGCAGTGACGGCAATAAACAAGGCTAGCCCCAGCACAGGTTGCACGGGCATGAAGGACAAGAGCAAGGCAGCTACCGCCCAACCTGCGACCGCACACAACAAGGTGCGCCAAGGCGACAAGTTGGGAGCACAAAGAATGATGAGCAACAAAAACAGTTGCGTCGCACTCAGCGAATACACGGCATAAGTTGCCGCTTGCTGCACATAATCGGCAGGAAACTGTTGGGACAAAAAATAAAAGCCGGGGCCCAGCACCATGGGCAAGCCCGCCAAGGCCCCCCCGATCAATGGGCCAAATGCGCCCACTGACCACGAAACCAGCACAACCACCAAAGCAGTAGCGGCCATGCGCACGGCCAAGGCAGACCATGCCACATCAAGCAAAATAGTTTCCACGAAGGTATCTTGCAGTGAAACCAGGTATCAAGAGCTGCCCAGCCAAGCATCATGACAGACACTAAGACCGAGCTAGCTCTTTCTTCCTTAGCTCACCACACTCCAGTCCAGAGCCTGACCGGCCGCCAGCGGAATCAATGGCTCACCGGCCATTTCCACGGATTCGGGAATAGTGAACTGGCTGCGTTGCAGCGTCATTGTTCCTTCATTGACAGGCAAGCCGTAAAAAGCGGGGCCATTCAAGCTGGCAAAGGCTTCCAGACGATCCAGACGACCGGCCTTGTCAAAAGCCGATGCGTACAGTTCCATAGCGTGCAGCGCGGTATAACAGCCCGCACAACCACAGCTTTGTTCCTTGCGGCTACGCGAGTGGGGTGCGCTATCTGTCCCCAGGAAGAAACGATTGCTGTCACTGGTTGCGGCGTCCACCAAAGCCTGACGGTGCTTCTCACGCTTCAAGACAGGCAGACAGTACCAGTGTGGCTGCAAGCCACCTTGGAACAGAGCATTACGGTTATAGAGCAAGTGATGGGCCGTGATGGTCGCAGCAACCGGGCCCTCGGCCTGGCTCACGTAAGCGGCGCCCTCTGCCGTGGTCAAATGCTCAAATACCACTTTCAGCTCGGGAAAAGCCTTACGCATAGGAATCATCACGCGCTCAATGAATACGGCTTCACGGTCGAACAAGTCGATACTGGGGTCCGTGACCTCGCCGTGCATCAGCAAAGGCATGCCCGATTCCTGCATCTGGGCCAGTGCCTTGGAACAGTTCTTCAGCAAATCCGTCACACCCGCGTCAGAATTGGTGGTGGCCCCGGCAGGATAGAGCTTCACGCCATGCACAACCCCGCTTTCCTTGGCGCGAACAATTTCCTCAGGCTGAGTATTATCAGTCAGGTACAAGGTCATCAAAGGCTCAAACTTGCCGACATACTCGGTTTTGGCCAAGGCGCTCAGAATACGCTCCCGATAGGCCAACGCCTGTACGATTGCGGTAACGGGTGGGGTCAGATTGGGCATGACGATAGCCCGGTCAAATTGTGCCGCAGTATGGCCCAAAACCGACTCCAACACAGCACCGTCGCGCAGGTGCAAATGCCAATCGTCAGGACGACGAATGACCAGGGTATCCACAGTAGGGCTCATATCTTTACTCAATATCAAACAACGGCTCTGTGCTTTGAACCATCAAGAAAGCAACAGGTGCCACAATTGCCTTTCAACAGGCCGAATCCGTCATTATGCTACAGCTACCTGCGCTGCGCATGTCAGCACAGAAGTTCCGAACCCCACTTAATCGTGCATTGCAGCAGCCTGTAAACACTGGCAAATCTGCTTACAGACCCGCAAAGCTCTTGCTCACAAAGGGCTTGGACGTACAGGGAGTATCACGGTATGCTGACAGACAAGTCGTGCCCTAGCGCATAACCCGCCCCTTCAACTCGTTTCTCAGGAGTTCCGTTCATGGCCAGCACTGAAAAAAAACCTGCTACCCGCAAACCCAATGCAGCCTTCATGAAACCACTCACTCCTAGCCCGACACTGGCTGCGGTGATTGGCTCTGGCGCGCTTCCGCGCACTGAAGTTACGAAGAAAATCTGGGAATACATCAAGAAACACGATCTCCAGGATCCCAAGAACCGTCGCAATATCAATGCTGACGCCAAGCTGCGCCCCTTGTTCGGCAAGGATCAGGTCTCCATGTTTGAACTGACCAAGCTGGTCAGTGCTCACCTCAAATAAGCGCGGGGTGCCCAGGCACCTTTGGCAATATCGGGTCGCGTTGCTGAGCTTTCAGCCGCGGCCCTTTTTCATGTGGCATCATAAAGCCTCTGCATTCGCATCTTCATGTCGATGTCTATCTCTGCTCCTCCCGATCCAAGCCCACGTGTTCTATGCTGGCTGCGTCGTGATCTTCGCCTGCATGACCACGCAGCCTTGCACCACGCACTGAAAAGCGGTTTGCCTGTGGCCTGTGTGTTTGTCTTTGACAGCACAATCCTGGAATGCTTGCCTGCCGATGATGTACGACTGGCTTTTATACACGACAGCCTGCTGCAGGTGCAGGAGCAACTGCGCCAATATGGCAGCGAACTGATCACAGCCCATGGTGACCCGGTACATAAAATTCCTGAACTCGCTAACAGCCTGAATGCAAAGGCCGTCTATGCGAATGAGGACTACGAACCTGCGGCTATGACTCGGGATCAGACTGTCAGCCGAACCCTGTCCACACAAGACATCGAGCTACGGCTCTTCAAGGACCAGGTCATTTTTGCCCGCGATGAAATCCTGACGCAGCAAAAACAGCCCTATACCGTTTTTACCCCCTACAAGCGTAACTGGCTGGCGCGCATCCAATCGAGGGATATACAGCCCTATGACTGCACGCAAGGGCCATGGGCTGCCCTGCCAGAGCAAGCCTTGCCTGATTTGGACGAATTAGGCTTTCAGGAAAAATCTCGTGCAAAACTACTCAATCCCGCCGGTTGGCAAGGCGCCCAGACCTTGTTGGAGCAATTTGAGCCCAGAATCCATGCCTATCATGAACGCCGGGATTTTCCAGCCAAACGAGGTGTGTCCTATTTGGCCCCCCATCTGCGATTTGGAACACTATCCATCCGCCAAGCCGTATCTCTGGCCTGGCCCAGCGACTCCGAGGGCGCGGCTACCTGGCTGAGCGAACTGATCTGGCGAGAGTTCTACCAGCAGTTCCTATGGCATCATCCAGAAACGGCGACAGAAAGCTTCAAACCCGCCTACAAGGACTTGCCGTTTCCTAATCGCGAAGACTGGTTTCAGGCCTGGAAAGAAGGTCGAACCGGCTATCCAATTGTTGACGCCGCCATGCGTCAATTGAACCAGTCTGGCTATATGCACAACCGGCTACGTATGATCAGTGCATCCTTTTTAGTGAAAGACTTGCTGATAGACTGGCGATTGGGCGAGCAGTATTTTGCCCAGAAGCTACTTGATTACGATATGGCTTCCAATGTGGGGGGCTGGCAATGGGCCGCCTCCACCGGATGTGATGCGCAGCCTTACTTTCGCATCTTTAACCCCGTCACTCAATCGCGTAAATTTGATCCAGACGGACAATTCATACGTCGCTATGTGCCCGAACTGGCATCGTTGGACAAACAAGCTGTTCATGCGCCTTGGCAAGCCAAGCAGCTCCCTATCGAATTCCGGCCGGGACAAGACTACCCGGCCCCCATCGTGGATCACGACACGCAACGGCACCTTGCTTTGGCCTTATTCAAGCAAGCAGGAGAGCACGAACAAGCGAATTGAACTACTTTAAGGATACTTATGTCAGATAGCTTCAAACGACCTTCTCCGATCAGTACCTCCGTATTACTACAAAATCTGCAAGCCGCTCACCCCCAAGCACGAGTTGCCGTCCTGAACTTCGGCGCAGACCATGCCGAAATCTGTCTGGTTCATAAAGGCGTCCCTGTCCATACCGAACACTTCCCAGAACTCAGCGGAATCCAACTGTTGGCCAGCTGTTTTTCAGACTCAAGCTCACGGGAGGCGCAGTTGGAGCATGCCATTGAAGCCGTCGAAGACGCTATCCTGCCAGCCAGTCTGGATCTACGCCAGTTTATGGTATTTGCTGCCGGTGATTTCGCAGAAGAGCTTGGCGCCTGGCTCCATGAAGCCCAAGACAGCGAGCAGCACATCCTGAATCGGGACACGATTGACGACCTATTCACCCTGTATGCAGCCGCCAGCCAAGGGAATGTCAGCCTGAAAATGATCAACGCTGGCTCTTTGGAAAATACCCATCAACTAGTCAACAATCAAAACCTGGGTATGTACCTGCTACTTCTGCGTGAATGCATGCACCATATGCACATCGAGCAGATTCACCTGCTGGCGCCCTGAGACTTCCCCTTTTGAGCATCCATATAAAGATAAATCCAGCCATTCAGGAAACAGCTTGGAATTAACCTAGGCATCGCCCAGATGCAAGCATCGAAACAGTGAATGCCCTGCCTTATATAGCGAGACTTTCTGAAACGCTGTTAACACATCTTGAGTTTTTTCCTTGAGGCTTACACAGGGTGAAGCACACAGCTTGCAAGCCATGCTATGAAGCTGAGTCAGCCTGTATAGCCAGGAAACTCAAGACAGCTCCAGCTCAGAGCTGATCGAAACGAGATCACAAAACCAGATCACATCAAAAAAGGTGCTCACCAGAGCACCTTTTAAAATACCTCTTTCCAGCTTGACTCGGAACAAGCCGGGTACTGGATCGGCTTAGTAATCCTGACCCAGTGCTTGACCGCCTGCCAAAGCCAACCAGCCTTTGATCAAGCGATGCACTATCCAAACCAAGGCCACCAGTGCAGTTACCCAACCAATGAAAATGGCCGTCAGCAAGGCACTCAGCACCATCCACAACAGCCCCCACCAAAAGGTCTTGATAACCCAGTCCAGATGGCTGGCGTAAATTGTGCCTGATGCATCACCGCGTTTGACATAGGCCAGAATCACTGCTGCCACAGCCGCCGCACCGAAGATACCTGCACTGATCATAGCCAAAGAAAACAAGCCATAGCAGATGTGCGTAATCTTGCGCAGCGACAAGCCTGGTTCAAGCTCGGGGCTAATGGGCTGATTCATTCAGTTCTCCTGAAACAAGCATTAACAATAACTATATCGAACCATTTTACCCATACTTTGGGCATTAACCGTATGACGGTGGTAAAGCTACCACCTTACAGATAAAAGGAGAGGCCTACAGCCGCCCACTCGCAACGGCCACTAACACATCACGGGTAAAACAAGCCCCGTCGTGCTCGATAAAAGCGGCAACCCGCAGCCGCACAAAGGAAGGACGTACCCGGAACGTTTTTTTACGGGAGGAAGGGAAGGTGCTGAATAGACGAAGGATTGAGAAGATCCAGCGTACACACAGCCAATAAACCATCTGCTCGATGAGGCCCAAGGCTCGGGATTTCTTGGCTCTCCGGATGCCAAGCCGTCGTCGCTACCCGAGGTCTATCAAAAAAAAGCGGAGCAGCCACGTACAACAGATAAAAAAACGACGGCTTGAACGTCAATCACCATGATGCTCGATAGAGGCCAGGCTCCTGACATACCCCGAAGAAGAGAATGAACATGCAATCCTTTGATCCCAGGACTGCTCGTAATGGTGGCCGAGCCAATGGCGTCTCGGGCTGATAGGCATACGTATGTAGAGGGAGAGATAAACGTGCCCGGAACGGGCCTGAAGGGGTGGTGGTAGGCCTGGAGGAGGGATCGTGAGGATCGCTGGCCTTTGTGCAGCCAGAAGGGGTGTCGGTGCGCCTGAGGCGGATGACCCAGGGAATCAGGCCTATGTGGCCTCCGGGCGTGCCGGTCGCGTGTGCGGTTGTTGCGCCTAAAACAAAACCCCCGCAAGGGATACTTGCGCTCACTACAACCTCAAGGGTTATAGGATCAAGCCACACGGGCAATTAGTACTGGTTAGCTACATGCATTACTGCACTTCCACACCCAGCCTATCAACGTCCTGGTCTCGGACGACCCTACAGGGGGGTCAAGCCCCCGGGATACCTAATCTTCAGACGAGTTTCCCGCTTAGATGCCTTCAGCGGTTATCTCTTCCGTACGTAGCTACTCGGCAATGCCATTGGCATGACAACCGATACACCAGTGGTACGTCCACTCCGGTCCTCTCGTACTAGGAGCAGGCTCCGTCAAGTATCCAACGCCCACGGCAGATAGGGACCAAACTGTCTCACGACGTTTTAAACCCAGCTCACGTACCTCTTTAAATGGCGAACAGCCATACCCTTGGGACCGGCTACAGCCCCAGGATGAGATGAGCCGACATCGAGGTGCCAAACACCGCCGTCGATATGAACTCTTGGGCGGTATCAGCCTGTTATCCCCAGAGTACCTTTTATCCGTTGAGCGATGGCCCTTCCATACAGAACCACCGGATCACTATGTCCTACTTTCGTACCTGTTCGACTTGTCAGTCTCACAGTCAAGCACGCTTATGCCATTGCACTATCAAGACGATTTCCGACCGTCTCTAGCGTACCTTCGAACTCCTCCGTTACACTTTAGGAGGAGACCGCCCCAGTCAAACTGCCCACCATGCACGGTCCCCGATCCCGGTAAGGGACCTAGGTTAGAACCGCAAACAGACCAGGGTGGTATTTCAAGGATGACTCCACGCGATCTGGCGACCACGCTTCAACGTCTCCCACCTATCCTACACAGGCCGGTTCACAATCCAATGCAAAGCTACAGTAAAGGTTCATGGGGTCTTTCCGTCTAGCCGCGGGGAGATTGCATCATCACAACCATGTCAACTTCGCTGAGTCTCAGGAGGAGACAGTGTGGCCATCGTTACGCCATTCGTGCAGGTCGGAACTTACCCGACAAGGAATTTCGCTACCTTAGGACCGTTATAGTTACGGCCGCCGTTTACCGGGGCTTCGATCAAGAGCTTGCACCCCATCACTTAACCTTCCGGCACCGGGCAGGCGTCACACCCTATACGTCCACTTTCGTGTTTGCAGAGTGCTGTGTTTTTAGTAAACAGTCGCAGCCACCGATTCACTGCGGCCTCTTCATGCTTTGTGCGCAGGCACATCACACTAATGAGGCATACCTTCTCCCGAAGTTACGGTATTAATTTGCCGAGTTCCTTCTCCTGAGTTCTCTCAAGCGCCTTGGAATATTCATCCCGTCCACCTGTGTCGGTTTGCGGTACGGTCTCGTAGAGCTGAAGCTTAGAGGCTTTTCTTGGAACTGCTTCCAGTTAGTTTAGAGCCGAAGCTCTATCCAGTCACACCCTTGAATTTCGCACCCGGATTTGCCTAAGTGCCTTCTATGATGCGCCAACGGGGACATCCAACACCCCGATAACATTCTGCAATCCGTCCCCCCATCGCACTCTACGACGGTGCGGGAATATTAACCCGCTTCCCATCAGCTACGCATCTCTGCCTCGCCTTAGGGGCCGACTCACCCTGCGCCGATGAACGTTGCGCAGGAAACCTTGGACTTACGGCGAGGGGGCTTTTCACCCCCTTTATCGCTACTCATGTCAGCATTCTCACTTCCGATACCTCCAGCATTCCTCACGGAACACCTTCACAGGCTTACGGAACGCTCTCCTACCATGTGTACATAGTACACATCCGCAGCTTCGGTCTATGGCTTAGCCCCGTTACATCTTCCGCGCAGGACGACTCGATCAGTGAGCTATTACGCTTTCTTTAAAGGATGGCTGCTTCTAAGCCAACCTCCTGACTGTCTATGCCTTCCCACTTCGTTTCCCACTTAGCCATAGTTAGGGACCTTAGCTGGCGGTCTGGGTTGTTTCCCTCTTGAGTCCGGACGTTAGCACCCGGTGCTCTGTCTCCCGTACTGTACTTGCCGGTATTCGGAGTTTGCCATGGTTTGGTAAGTCGCTGTGACCCCCTAGCCATAACAGTGCTCTACCCCCGGCAGTAATATACGAGGCACTACCTAAATAGTTTTCGGAGAGAACCAGCTATCTCCAGGCTTGTTTAGCCTTTCACTCCGATCCACAGCTCATCCCCTAATTTTTCAACATTAGTGGGTTCGGTCCTCCAGCACGTGTTACCGTGCCTTCAACCTGGCCATGGATAGATCGCCTGGTTTCGGGTCTACACCCAGCGACTGAATCGCCCTGTTCGGACTCGCTTTCGCTACGCCTCCCCTATTCGGTTAAGCTTGCCACTGAATGTAAGTCGCTGACCCATTATACAAAAGGTACGCAGTCACCCCACGAAGGGGCTCCTACTGTTTGTATGCATACGATTTCAGGATCTATTTCACTCCCCTTCCGGGGTTCTTTTCGCCTTTCCCTCACGGTACTGGTTCACTATCGGTCGATCACGAGTATTTAGCCTTGGAGGATGGTCCCCCCATATTCAGACAGGATTTCACGTGTCCCGCCCTACTTGTTCGATGCTTAGTTCCACGTACTGAATTTCGCCTACAGGGCTATCACCTGCTACGGCTGGACTTTCCATTCCATTCGACTATTCACTACGCTAAAACATCCAGGCTGGTCCGGTTTCGCTCGCCACTACTTCCGGAATCTCGGTTGATTTCTTTTCCTCGAGTTACTGAGATGGTTCAGTTCACTCGGTTCGCCTCCACATACCTATGTATTCAGTATGGGATACCGTATTGCTACGGTGGGTTTCCCCATTCGGACATCTACGGATCAAAGCTTGTTTGCCAGCTCCCCGTAGCTTTTCGCAGGCTACCGCGTCCTTCATCGCCTGTGATCGCCAAGGCATCCATCATATGCACTTATTCGCTTGATCCTATAACGCTTGATGCTGTTATAGGAATATGAGTATACGTTGTTGCCGTTCATCAATCCTTAGCTGTTATCCAATCCGAAGATTGAACAACGTCTATATTTTTGAGAACTTTCGTTGAACATAATTTGTTCTGTTGCAATCACAACCCGTGTATTGTCATCACAAGTCGACTAATCGTCTTGCGTTTATGAGACAACACACCTTCGTTGTGCTTCTTCCTAATTGTTAAAGAGCAATTCGTGGGTTGCATAACCCAACGAGCAGTATTCTTTACAAAGAACACTCTTCGTTGAATCTCGCGCCAGGCCAACCGTTGTTGTCCTGTGCCCTATACTCTGTCATGAACCTTGCTATATCGACCACCCCCATAAAAGCGGTGGTGGAGGATGACGGGATCGAACCGACGACCCCCTGCTTGCAAAGCAGGTGCTCTCCCAGCTGAGCTAATCCCCCCCGAAGTAATCGTTGGTGGGTCAAGTTGGAATCGAACCAACGACCCCCGCCTTATCAAGACGGTGCTCTAACCGACTGAGCTACTGACCCATCTATCACCAGTGGGCGATACCTTCAATGGTCATGACATGAACTAACAGCCAATAAGTGTGGACGCTTTCGCTTTGCGAGCCATTCGCTCTAAAAGGAGGTGATCCAGCCGCACCTTCCGATACGGCTACCTTGTTACGACTTCACCCCAGTCATGAATCCCACCGTGGTAAGCGCCCTCCTTACGGTTAGGCTACCTACTTCTGGTGAAACCCACTCCCATGGTGTGACGGGCGGTGTGTACAAGACCCGGGAACGTATTCACCGCGACATTCTGATCCGCGATTACTAGCGATTCCGACTTCACGCAGTCGAGTTGCAGACTGCGATCCGGACTACGATCGGGTTTCTGAGATTGGCTCCCCCTCGCGGGTTGGCGACCCTCTGTCCCGACCATTGTATGACGTGTGAAGCCCTACCCATAAGGGCCATGAGGACTTGACGTCATCCCCACCTTCCTCCGGTTTGTCACCGGCAGTCTCATTAGAGTGCTCTTGCGTAGCAACTAATGACAAGGGTTGCGCTCGTTGCGGGACTTAACCCAACATCTCACGACACGAGCTGACGACAGCCATGCAGCACCTGTGTTCCGGTTCTCTTGCGAGCACGGCCAAATCTCTTCGGCTTTCCAGACATGTCAAGGGTAGGTAAGGTTTTTCGCGTTGCATCGAATTAATCCACATCATCCACCGCTTGTGCGGGTCCCCGTCAATTCCTTTGAGTTTTAATCTTGCGACCGTACTCCCCAGGCGGTCAACTTCACGCGTTAGCTGCGCTACTAAGGCCTAACGGCCCCAACAGCTAGTTGACATCGTTTAGGGCGTGGACTACCAGGGTATCTAATCCTGTTTGCTCCCCACGCTTTCGTGTCTGAGCGTCAGTATTATCCCAGGGGGCTGCCTTCGCCATCGGTATTCCTCCACATATCTACGCATTTCACTGCTACACGTGGAATTCTACCCCCCTCTGACATACTCTAGCTCGGCAGTTAAAAATGCAGTTCCAAGGTTGAGCCCTGGGATTTCACATCTTTCTTTCCGAACCGCCTACACACGCTTTACGCCCAGTAATTCCGATTAACGCTTGCACCCTACGTATTACCGCGGCTGCTGGCACGTAGTTAGCCGGTGCTTATTCTGCAGATACCGTCAGCAGTATCCCGTATTAGGGGATACCTTTTCTTCTCTGCCAAAAGTACTTTACAACCCGAAGGCCTTCATCATACACGCGGGATGGCTGGATCAGGGTTTCCCCCATTGTCCAAAATTCCCCACTGCTGCCTCCCGTAGGAGTCTGGGCCGTGTCTCAGTCCCAGTGTGGCTGGTCGTCCTCTCAAACCAGCTACGGATCGTTGCCTTGGTGAGCTTTTACCCCACCAACTAGCTAATCCGATATCGGCCGCTCCAATAGTGAGAGGTTCCGAAGAATCCCCCCCTTTCCCCCGTAGGGCGTATGCGGTATTAGCCACTCTTTCGAGTAGTTATCCCCCGCTACTGGGCACGTTCCGATATATTACTCACCCGTCCGCCACTCGCCGCCAAGAGAGCAAGCTCTCTCGCGCTGCCGTTCGACTTGCATGTGTAAAGCATCCCGCTAGCGTTCAATCTGAGCCAGGATCAAACTCTTCAGTTTAATCTCTGTGGTTGTCCCGTCTTGCGACAAGACCGATTGTGTCTCAAAGAAAAATTCAGAGTTACACAAGGTAATTCTTCATCTTTCGTTTGTGAGCACTTGATACAAACTTGTGGCGATCCCCGAAGGGTTCGACTCGCTCATTCCAAGCGCCCACACTTATCGGCTGTTAATTGTTAAAGAGCAGTGACAGTTGCCTGTCGTTCCACTGACTAACCCGGCTGGCTCGTTGCGTTTAGTGCTTCGTGCCTTGCTGTGTTAGCAGCAGAGAAACGAGATTATGAAGCAAATCAGGCAGCGTGTCAAGCGTTTTTTTGAAGAAGCTAGAAAGTTTAAAACTGTCTAACTCGTCCCGCTTAAACCAGAACTTTCGTTCCAATCTACCTAGCGAACAATCAACCTAAAAGGCTAACCATCCAACTTCACAAACAAGGGTAAATTTTCAAAACCGTCTCAACCTTCAAAACAGCTAAAAACTTAACGTTGCGTTCTCTGGAGCAGAACCTAGAACTTTAACACAGAATTTTCTGATTTGTCAAACTCCGGGTTTTACGCCGTGTCAGTTCCCTGACCAGTCATTCAAGCTTCGGTGCGGGCCTCTTGGCCAAGGCGGTGAAACTTGTCCAACTGCTCTCTGCGGCGCCTCAGAAAACCTGTGTGTGCTGCAGCGAGAAAAGAACTATAGCACGATGATTTTCAGACTTGCAAGCCTTCTTTGACTTTTTTCTGGGTATTTGAGGAGGGGAAATCCAAAAAAAGCACCTAGCACATTGATAACTATGAAGAATAACTATAAAAATAATTTTTAGATTAACTTCGAATTTTTGCCTACGGGCGGAAGACCTCAGCCCTCTACAGAGCAGAACATGGACTGATCGCTGTTTTCCTCACAGAAACTCGCCAGATCATCCCCCCACCCTCTGATAAATCCCCCTCCATATAGGTAGGGGGGAAGTTCCCTCCCAAAAATAGTTGTCTGTCGATGGATTGACTGACTAACTGGATGGTTTGCTGGCTGGATGGTTGGATGGCTGGATGGTTGGATGGTTGGATGGTTGGATGGTTGGATGGTTGGCAAACAGGCTAGCGGCGGTAAACACACAGCGCCATGCCCTCGCCCAAAATCAAGAGTGTCTCTATATAGATAGGACGTTGAGTGGCCTCCAAGATCGAACACGATGCAGAGCTGTTAGCCGCTCGGGGCCCCGGGACCGGGTGTTGGGGCGAGTCAGACGACTTGCCGCAGTCGGAGTCACCATCGGGGATGCAAGCAGTCTGCTGTTTGAGCCCAAGGTTTGTGATTGGTCCGAGGACCAATCACTGGGCGAGTTCAGACTGCGCCCCGATTGTGACTCTGACAAGGGAACCGGCGCGTTGCGCCGGCAAGGAGTCCGCCCCAACACCCGGTCCCGGGGCTTCGAGTGGCGACCTACGTAGAGCGACTGGAACAACAAACGCCCTTTTCGGGCTCCGAGTGGCGACCTACGTAGAACGACTGGAACAACAACCGCCCCCACAAGCAATCTCCCAAACAAAGGCAAGCGACACATTCATCCTCCCTAAACACGCTATATAGTCATAAAGGCATAGCAGCCTCACTGACTTGGCCCTACACTAGCCCGGAACAGATATTCCTTTAGCGAAACTAACTATGCATGAAGACATCCTGATTAACGTCACTCCCTTTGAAACCCGTGTTGCCCTGGTCGAGCAAGGTGCTGTCCAGGAGATTCATATCGAGCGCAGCATTCAACGCGGCTATGTGGGGAACGTGTATCTGGGAAAAGTAGCTCGGGTTCTACCCGGCATGCAAAGTGCCTTTATTGATATAGGGCTGGAGCGCGCTGCATTTATTCATGTAGCCGACTTGCGCCAGAATCGCGCCGAACGCAATCAAGGCAGCGCGACCACGCCCATTGAAAAACTCTTGTTTGAAGGCCAATCTCTATTAGTACAAGTCATCAAGGATCCTTTGGGTACCAAAGGCGCTCGCGTCTCGACGCAAATCAGCATTGCTGGCCGCATGCTGGTGTATCTGCCCTTTGATCCTCATATTGGTGTGTCGCAGCGGATTGGTTCGGATGCAGACCGGATCGAGCTGCGCGAACGCGTCAGCCGCCTGATGCCCAAGGACGAGAAAGGCGGTTTTATCGTACGGACTCAAGCCGAATGCGCAACAGACGAAGAGATCAGTGCGGATCAGCAATATCTGCGCACTTTATGGACCCGTATTCAGGAACGTATCCGCGAGCAAGGCGCCCCCTCTGTGCTTTATACGGACTTGAGCCTTGCGCAACGTGTTTTACGCGATATGGTGACACCCAACACTCAGTCCATCGTGGTGGATTCGCGCATGGTGGTGCAAGAGATGAAGGAATGGGCACAGATTTATACGCCATCCGTACTGGAGCGCATTAATCATCACAAGGGCAGCCGCGCCTTGTTCGATACCGCCCATGTGGATGAGGAGATCAACCGCGCCCTGTCGCGTCGGGTAGATTTGAAATCAGGCGGTTACTTGATTATCGACCAGACCGAAGCTCTGACGACGGTAGATGTGAATACAGGTGGTTTTGTTGGCGGCCGAAACTTCGACGACACCATTTTCAAGACCAACCTGGAGGCGGCAATTGCCCTGGCCCGCCAACTGCGTCTGCGCAATCTAGGTGGCATCATCATTTTGGACTTCATTGATATGGACGACCCCGCCCACCGGGAGTCGGTCTTGCAAGAGCTGCAAAAAGCACTGGCCAAAGATCGTACTCGTGTGACGATCAATGGTTTTAGTCAGTTAGGGTTGGTGGAGATGACACGCAAACGCACGCGTGATTCCTTGGCACACCAACTATGCGAGCCCTGCCCTACCTGCCAGTCACGTGGTTCCGTGCGCACGGCCCGTACTGTCTGCTATGAAATCCTGCGCGAAGTACTACGTGAAGCCAAACAATTCAATCCAAAAGAATTCCGTATTCTGGCGGCTCAGGAAGTCGTGGATCTTTTTCTAGAGGAGGAAAGCCAACACCTGGCTGTAGCCGGTGATTTTATCGGCAAGCCTATCTCCCTGGAAGTAGACCCGCACTACTCCCAAGAACAGTACGACATTATCTTGCTGTAAGTGTTCTGTCTTGGGATTGGCTGGGTAGCCAATCCCTTCCATTACCTTGCGTGCGACAAGACCTCCGTCAGACAGCCCCCTAGCTTCTGTCAAAAAGCTCCATGCCTATTCCGTGATCTGATGATGGATGATATGAAAGCCCTCTGACTCCTGTGGCGCTACAAAATAACGACTAAACAAATCAAACTGCGTCTCTGTTGTTTCAAAAGGATGTTCACCACTGGCATTACGGGCATGCAAACGCGCTTTGCACAAGGCATCGGCCACATCCAGATAATGCAGTTCATGAGCCACGCCTGCTTTTTCAATTAGCTCCCGTGCCCACGCGCGTGTTGCCAACGTATTGGATGGAAAATCCAGCACCACGGATACCCCGGCCTGCAGCAGGCCCACAATATGCGGCGCCATGACACTACGCAGCAGGCCGGAACAACGCGCGTACTCTTCCAAAGACGTAATTTGACCGGGATACACGCTAGCCAGCCAAACATCTTCGCTGATCAGTACTGTCTTTGACGGCTCGGACAACTGCTTGGCAAAGGTGGATTTGCCTGCCGCAATCTTGCCGCAAATAAGATAGAGCATCGTGGCTGTCGGTTTGGCTTGGGGCATAGCGGCAAAATCCATCATCTTCTCTCTTAACGGGAAGGGACTGAAAACAATAAACCCGCCTGAAAAGGCGGGTCAAGAATGGACTTGTGCTGCGGTTGGGCACTTCATGTATTCAAAACGTCGCCCTTCGCAAAGCTTGAACCATTACAGCGGTACAGCGGGGACAAAGTCATCTTCAGGCAACACCTCTTTAGGCGCATCATCAGGATTGCACACACCTGGAGCACGAATCGAGGTAAATATTGCCCTGATTTCCTTTTTCACATCCGCACGGTAGCTATAGACCTTGGCATCCACCCAGCCTTTTTGCATCAAGGTCAGATCAATCAGAATGCTGTTATCCCACCCCGCCCCTGGCTCCAGTTCGTAACGCAAGGTGCCGTAGCTGGCCTGCCCCTCTTGCATTTTGAACACGGCCGCTTTGCCGCACTCTGCCTGGTGCTTGAACAAGGCGCGCTGAATGCCCACGAAATCCATATTGATGCGTCGCTCAGTCTTGAAAAAGCTGGACCGACGCAAATCCTGTTCCCGCAATTGTGCATTCTGCTTGGCACATCCTGCCAACACAGCCACCCCGGCCAGCGCAAGAATGATCTTCTTCATGATGTTCCTTATTGTGCAGCCCCAGGCCGCTTATTCGTTGAACTGAAACTGCATTTGGTAGAAACCGGCGTACACACCATTGCGAGCCAGCAATTCGTCGTGACTGCCCTGCTCAATAATCCGCCCCTCGTCCAGCACCAGGATTTGATCAGCATTTTGTACGGTAGACAGGCGATGGGCAATCACCAAGGTACTACGACCTTTCATCAAGGTTTCCAGAGACATCTGAACCTGACGCTCGGATTCGTTATCCAAGGCGGAGGTTGCTTCATCCAGAATCAAGATTGGCGCATTTTTTATCAGGGCACGCGCAATTGCCAAACGCTGACGTTGACCGCCCGACAGGAAGTTGGCATTTTCGCCAACCATTGTATCCAGACCTTGGGGCAGACCTTCCACAAACTCACGCAAATTGGCAGCTTCCAGGGCTTCCCAAATACGCTCCGATGGAACATCGGCCCCCGCACCATAGGCCACATTCTGGCCGATCGTCGCCTCAAACAGCACCACATCCTGACTGACCAAAGAAATCTGGCTACGCAAGCTGCGCAAGGTCAGCTCTTCCGAGGCAATGCCATCAACCCGCACTTGCCCACTAGTCGGCACTAAAAAGCGCGGCACCATATTGGCCAGCGTGGTCTTGCCACTGCCGGAACGACCGACCAGAGCAATAGTCTGGCCAGGCTGCACCGCAAAGCTGACCTCGGACAAGGTATCACGATGGGCGTTGGGGAAACGGTGGGAGACCACATCAAACTCGATATGACCGCGCACAGGCTGCTTGAATTCGCGAGTCCCGGTATCAGGCTCGGGATCCTGGTCGACCAGCTTGAACACGCTTTCTGCCGCGACCAACATGCGCTGCATCGTGCCCGTGATATTGGTCAGGCGCTTGATGGGATCAAAAATCTGCCCCAAAGCTGCCATGAAGGCCGCAAAGCTACCAATAGTCAGCGTGCCGGTATTGGCCTGATACAGCGCCACAAAAATCACCCCAGCCACCGCGATAGACACAAACAGCTGCGTAATGGGCGACAAGGCCGCATCCGCAGAAGCAGCACGCATGGCAAAACGGCGCAGGCGCGCATTCACGTACATGAAACGCGTGTTTTCACGCTCGTAGCCATCAAACAGCTTAATGACGCGTTGAGCATCAATGGCCTCGCTAACCACACGGGTCAGCTCAGCATTCATGTTCACCGTATCGCGGTTGATGCGACGCAAGCGGCGCGACACCATTTTGGCGACAAAAACCGAGGCTGGCATGACCAGAAACACAATCACGGTCAATTGCCAGGACATGTACAGCAAAACGGCCAACAAGGCGATCACCGTCAGGGTTTCACGCACCACAACCGTGACAACCTCTGTGGCCACGCCGGTCATGGTGCCGGCATCAATCGTGAAACGGTTCAGCAAACGGCCCGTATCCCCCTGCTTGAACTCCGAATCGGACAATCCCAACAGGCGGGAGAACATGTCTGCACGTAAAGTCAGCAACATTTTGTTGGCGATCCAGGCAAACAAGTAAGAGCTGCCGTAAGTGGTGACGCCGCGCACAAACATCAGCCCGATCACCGCCAGCGGGATAGACCACATATAGTCAGGATTGGCGCCGGTAAAGCCCCCGTCCAGCAAAGGCTTCATGATCACGGCCAGTACCGGCTGGGTGGCCGAGGAAATACTGACCAGGATCAGCGCCAGTACCACCACCTTCCAGTAAGGCAACAAACGGCTATAAATGCGCTTCCAGAGATCGGATTTGACGGGATCGTGCCCAGCAGGCTTGATTTTGGTTTCGATGGCGTTGGACAACGAGGACACCCTATATACTATCTAATTGTGTTTATTCTAACGCTCATTGCCTGAGTCGAGCGTCCTCGCTTTTGTTGGTTCTGCCGCGTTGTCCCTGTTCATGTCTGATCCCTCTGCCCTTTACCTACGACTGCCTAATTGGCTAGGCGATGTCTGCATGAGCCTGCCGTGTTTACAGGCTCTGCTCGATACCGGTTTGCCTGTTGTGGTTTGCGCCCGCCCCTGGGCCCGCGAGCTGCTGTCAGCTTATCCCTTGCATGGTTTCATCCCCATGACCAGCCACTGGCATCAAGATGCCAAAGCCATACGCCGTTATCGTCGCCAGCACGGCCAGCGCAACGCGTACGGCCTGCTGCTGCCCGATTCACTGAGCAGTGCGCTCAGCTTCAAACTGGCCGGCCTGCCAGCCTGCGGTTACCGGGACGATGGCCGTAGCCTTTTATTACGTTGGCCTTTAAATAAGCCGCAAAAGCGGTTGCACGCGGTGCAATCCTGGTTCTATATTGTTCAACAGGCTTTGAAGCTGTGGAACTTGAACCCAGCAGCAGAACAAGCCCCAGCCACCCTGGATTTGACGCTCAGCCCCCTGCAACGGCAAGAAGGCGACAACAGTTTGCGCCAAGCCGCCCTGCGCCCCGGTGACTATATTCTGATCGCCCCGACTGCAACGGGACTGCACAAAGGCCGCGTCAAAGTCTGGCCCTATTTCGACCAACTGACCCGACATCTGCAAGCCCAAGGCAAAACCGTCATTATGTGTCCTCCGCCCAACGAGCATGAGGCTGCCCTGCACAATGCGCCCAGCGCACGTTGCCTGCCGCCCCTGCCCTTAGGAGCGTTTGCACGGCTTTGCCAACAGGCGCAGTGGGTCGTTTGCAATGACTCTGGCGTCTCCCATGTTGCAGCAGCCATCAAGGCTCAGCAACTGACCTTATGTGGCGTCACCAACCCGCAAGACACCGGCCCCTGGTCGCCACGGGCGATCTGCCTGGGCCATGATGGCCAATGGCCTACGCTGGACGAGGTAGTGCATGTGCTGGAGTCAGAACAGGAGCACCCATGAGCGTATCGAGCATCCTGACCAGCCTGGTCATTCCATTGAACTTGTTTGCAGCCCTTTTACTTTTGGCGGTCTTGCTCTTTATCTTGCGTCAGCGTAAAACGGCTGCTGCCCTGGCTTTGGCCGGACTGCTCTGGACCGGCGCCTGGTCCCTTCCAGCGACCAGCCTGTATGCAGGCGGCTATCTGGAAAACATGTATCCCTACCAACCGGCCGAACACGTGACACAGGCCGATGCCATTGTCGTTCTGGGCGGTCACACCGCCCAAAACCGCAGCAATTGGTTCTTGCCGCAGACCGCACAAAAAACATCGGCACGAGTAGAACGGGCGGCTGATCTGTATAAGGCGGGACGTGCGCCTTATATTGTCCTGTCGGGGGCAGCTCTGGACGGCGGCATCAGCGAGGCCAAGGTCATGGCGAACACCCTGAATAACCTGGATGTCCCGGCCTCGGCCCTGCTGATGGAAAACGACAGCCTGACCACTCAACAAAATGGCGCATACACGGCCAGGCTACTGCAAGAAAAACAGGCCAAGGATGTTCTGCTAGTGACATCAGCCCTGCACCTGCCACGTGCCATGGCTATTTTCCGCAAGCAGGGAGTTGATGTAATTCCGGCCGGTGCAGCTCCACAGTTAACAGTTCCGAACAGTCCCGGGTTTTCCAGGTGGAAGCCAAGCCTCATGGCCCTGCAGTCCAGCCGCTCCATCATCAAGGAGTATGTCGGTATTCTGGTGTATTGGTCCCGAGGCTGGGCATGATTTGTCGTTCCGAATGCGGGGCCTGCTGTATCGCCCCCTCCATTTCCAGCCCCATTCCTGGCATGCCTCACGGCAAGCCGGCGGGTGTACCCTGTATCCAACTGGACGAACAACTGCGCTGCCGGATTTTCGGCCAACCCGAACGGCCTGCCTGTTGCTCCGGTTTACAAGCCTCGCCAGACATGTGCGGGCAGAAACGCGAAGATGCGTTGATCTGGCTAAACCAGTTGGAAACGCTGACAGCACCGGCCCTGACGAACGAGATATAAAAAAGAGGTGGCCTGAACCCAAGTCAGAGCACCTCTTTTTCGTTCAAGCCCCCAATCAGGGGGGATGCGTCTGTCACCCCCTAACGCGCAAAGCTCGGGCATGAAGGTAAACCTTTTCGGTATCCTCCGCAAACTTGCTCATGGCAAACTTCTCCAGCACACGACGCCGGGCATTGCCACCCAAGGTTTTCAGACAAAATTTGTCATTGAGCAGTTGTTGCAGATACGAGTGCAAAGCTTGCACATCTCCCACCGGCACAACCCAACCATCCACACCATCACGCACGTTCTCTGGCAAACCTCCCGCTGCCGAAACCAGAGTCGGCAAGCCAGCCGCCATGGTTTCACAACTGGCGTAAGAGGCTGCTTCACGATAAGACAGCACAAAACCCACGTCGCTGGCAGCCAGCACTTGACGCACGTCAGAGATCAGACCTGGAAAGATGACGGATTGCCCCATGTTCAGCTCACGAACACGCGCTTTCATCGCCTCATTAGGCGGATCACCCGCTACCAGGATACGGATACGGCCACGCTGCTCAGCGGACAAGCGGCTCACAGCCTCCACCAGCAATAGCCAGCCTTTATTCAGATCGGTGCCGCCGATACTGCCAAAAACCAGCGCATTGTCGGGTAAATCTCCAAAAAACTGCTGGCGAGCCTGTGCTCGTTGGACAGGAGAAAAAGGCTGCAAATACGACACATCAATACCATTACGCACCACCGTAATCGGCGCGCGAGCATAGCCTGACTGCTGCAACTGAGCTTTCACGAATTCACAAACAGCAATGGCGGACTGGGTACCGAAACGGGCACGCAGGCTATGACCGAAACTGTTGACTTCATTCGTATTATGTTTTGTCCAGACAATGGCCGGAGCTTCACGCAGCCCCAGGCAGGCCGCCATCAGGTGTCGGTGATCCGCACCACCATTGCAGTGAGCAATATCGAAACGATTGGCTTTCAAAAATTGGCGCAGACGCCAGATTTCTGGCACGGCCGTAAAGATACGGGATGTATACAAACCCGGCAGCACACGCACATTGGGTATGCGGCAAGCCTCTTGATAGAGACGCCCCGTTGGCGGCACGGCCAGCGTGAATTCGCAGCGATTGGCCATCTCACGCAACAAACTCAGCACGTAAGTGACGTGACCACCGCCATTGCCATGATGAATATCGGTAATAAGAACCTTCACTAATCGCTCCGCCCGCAACGTGCTTAATTGACTACAAAAAGCACCACGAAGATGCGTACACGAAACGAAGTGTATCTGCTCTAGCCCTGGCTGAACAATAACTGAACGCATTTTGATAGGTTCAGGCGCAACCTAAATACAACAAGCGGTCTTAACGACGCCTCAAAACCTCGGCATACAGATCCTGGTACTGAGAGGCAACTGCAGACCAACTGAACTGGGCCAGCAATTCCCGAGAGTTCTCGACCAGATTACGGGCCATCACCGGATCCTTGCTGATTTTCTCAATCGCTTGGGCCAGTTCCTGAGTATCTTCGGGATGACTGAGCAGCAAGGCGTGATAGCCGCCCTGGACGTATTGTGCGAAGCCGCACCACGGAGCCGGGCTCAGGATGACCGGCAAGCCATAGGACATGGCTTCCAGCGGTGCCATGCCAAAGCTGTCATTCAAGGTAGGATGCACGTAAATATCGGCAGCGCGATAAAAAGGTTCAACATTAGAGGTTTCACCCTGCAGGATAACGCGATCCTGCCTATTCAGCGTCTGAAGCTGCTGGCGTATCTGGTCACGCAGCCCCGGCTTTCCACCCACCACCAGCAGTCGATAATGGGGGGGCAGTTTCGCCAAGGCTTCCAACACCGTATTCAAGCCTTTACGCAGCGGATTGCGAGCCACCAACAGGCAGACGACCTGATCGTTCGTAAAACCCAAAGACTCGCGAACCTTGTTGCGCTCTTCACCTTGCGGGTCAGCTTGTGGCAAGGCGACCCCAGGCGCTATGACGGGATAGTCGTGTACGCTGCCATAAGCTTGCTGCAATTGTTCGGCAATCAGGCCCGAAACGGCGACCACTGCATGAGGACCTGGGCGCAAACGGCGTTTTTCCAGGCCCAGATACCCCCAGACCCTGGGGCTGAAGTAGGAGCCCAGTTTTTTCAACAAAGGCAAAGGCCGCACGCGCCAGTTAAACCGCACGGGGGTGACATGCACTACTTCCACGTCCCCGCACCAGCCGTTCATATGCGAGTGCACAAGATCAAAACCTTGCGCCGTGGCCTTGGCGGCCTGACGGGCAAACAGGATGCCGCGTATCCAGCCAGGCCAGTGCGACCAATGACGAATAGGCACGTAGGCCAGCTTCAAGTCGCAGCGGCTGTCATATTCGCGCGCAAACACGGTGACTTCGTGCTTTTCGGCCAGCTCGCGCATCAGCTCCACCCCGTAAGCCTCGGCACCGCCAAAGCGGTTACCGAAACGGTCGACCACAAAAGCGATGCGCAGGCGCTCGGGAATCGCAGCGGGCGTGTCGCGGGCTTGATCTGAGTTCATGAGCGGGAAACCGTACGACGCTTGTCTTCCAGGCGTGTCACGCACTTTTGTACAAAACGCAAAATATGGGTGGAGCGCGAAACCGTAACGCGGGGCAGGTCAAACAAATCATCATCCGAACGGACCAGACCGCGATTGGTCGTGGTGGCATTCAGATAACCAGCCTGACGCACCTGATCACGAATAGCCTGATTCTGATCGCCATAGGGATAGCAAAAGGCGCTGACTTCCACTTGCAGCACTTCTTGCAGCTCTGTTTTGGATTGTACGATCTGATAATGGGCAATTTCCGAGGACACATCGGTCAGATGCACATGGTCCAGGGTATGCGAACCGGCCTCATGACCTGCATTGACCCAGGCGCGCAACTCGGGCAAGGACATCAACCCAGAGTGCGGCACGCCTTTGGGTTGATCCCAGAAATTGGAGCCGTCCAAATGCCGGGCAACGATGTAATTGGTGGCGGTAAAGCCCAATTCGTCCAGCACCGGCATCGCGTTCTGAAACACGTTACGGTAGCCGTCATCAAAACTGATTCCCACGACCTTGCCCTGCTTTTCGCCACGCAGGTACGGCATCAATTGCGCCATGGACAAACCTTGATAGCCCAGGCGTTTTAGCCATGTCATCTGGCGCCGAAAGTCAGTAGGGTGCACAGTCAAGCCACGATACGGCGAACCTTTGGGAGCAGGCACCCCGACCTGGTGGTACATAAGAATCGGAATCATAGGCGGCATTATAAGGGGCTAATCAGACTTCTGACGGGTGTAGTACCACAGCTTACTATATCGAAACAGGCTGCCCGAAGCGGCCATGCACGCCAGAATGAAACCTTGCGGGCCGTCCAAAAAACCGCGCCGAACAATATAGTGGCGCACAAAGGTCCAACTGGCATGACCCGCAATACCGGGCAGGCTGGTGGTCTTGCCCTTGGCCTGCATTTGACGCGCTGCATCCGACGAGTAACGGTTGATCTTGTCGATAAAGACCTCCAGGCTGGCGTAGGGGTAATGCAGAAAATGCCCATCCAGAATCAGGACGGGATGGTCGGTCTGTACACGTTCATGGACTTTGGCGTCATTAAAGCGGGCGGTACCGCGTTTGAACAGACGCAGAACCCGGTCTGGCCACCAGCCACTATGACGCATCCAGCGGCCAGCAAATTCGGACAGGCGGGCAATCCGATAAGCCGTACCACGCGGCTGGGCCATTTCCTGCTGAATCCGCTGCGCCAGCTCGGGCGTGACGCGCTCATCTGCATCAATGGACAGCACCCATTCACCCGTGGCCTGATCCAGCGCCCGATTTTTTTGCGGCCCAAAGCCGGGCCAGTCCGGCGTGATCGTCACGTTCGCCCCCATGGAACGAGCGATTTCCACTGTCTCATCCGTACTACCGGAGTCCACCACAATGATCTCGTCTGCAAAGGCCACCGACTCCAGGCAGGCACGAATATGCGCCTGTTCATTTTTCGTAATCAGGATAACGGACAGCCGCTTGCCGGAACGCAACACGGCGCTTTGCTCTACTTCTGTCGTTGACGACGACGCCATGCTTTCCACCTGTTGAAAATCGGACCAATCACGGGATGTACCGCGACATTCAGCCTGCGCCCAACCGACACGCCTGTCGTGTCCCGCACGGCGAAACGATAAATATGCAAAGGATCGCTGCCAGGCTGGTTGGAGCCAAAGGCACGCGTCGTGTACAGATAGCGGAAACCTGCCTGCTGGGCGACCTGTACGTAATCCGGATCAAAATAGCCTTGTGGCCAACAGAGCTGATCGGAGACCCTGCCCATATTGGCCTTCAAGGTCTTGCGCGACTGCTCCAGCTCCCAACGCATCTTGTCGTTCTTTTGATCACGTTGTTCACTTAAGTCCCAGCGAGTATGCGTATGAGTATGGCTGTGGAACTCAAACACACCATCGGCCTGCATGGCGTGGATTTCACTCCAGCGCAAGATAACCTCATCGCTACGGTCTTGCTCGATGCGCGCTTCACATTCACGATGATCCGGACACTCCGGCACGTCCTGACCCTGGCCCAGATAAGGGCGCACAGGCCCCTCATTGATCCAGCTTGTCACCAGAAAAATCACGGCATTGAAGCCATACTTTTTCAGCAAGGGATAGGCGTAGACCCAGTTATCCAAATAACCATCGTCAAAGGTGATCAGCACCGATTTGGGTGGTACGCCCTGCCCTTGCAGATGGCCAACAAACTGCTCGGTTGTCAGGCTGGTCCAGCCGTTTTTCTTCAACCATTGCAAATGTTGCTCGAAATGCTCGGGACTGGCATTGATCATGCCCCCTTCCGGAGTGACATGGTGATACATCATGACGGGCACAGTACTTGCCACTTTCATCCCTGAAGCTCCTTTAACCAAGCATAATAAGCGCCTTCCAGCCGGTCGCCCATCGCAACGGGGGTAAAACGCTCGTCGCTACGACAAAACAGGCGGCCCGCCGCTCCCATTTCCTGACGCAGCTCTGTGCTTTCGATCATTTTTTCCAATGCGGCACGCCACTGCTCCGGGTCGTGCAAATCCACCAAAAAACCGCTGCGGCCTTCTTGCATCATCTCCGGGACCCCGCCAACGCGGCTGCCCAGTACAGGAATACCGGCACTTCCGGCCTCTACAAATACGGTGCCCGAGGCTTCCATATGGGTCGCCAGAGCAAATACATCCAGATTGGGCAAAATCGAAGGCACATCAGAACGAGCGCCCAGCAAATGAATCCGTTCCTGCAGTCCCAGCTCCGCGATCAAGGCCTGCAATTGCTCATAGCCCGGCGAGCCGCCCCCCACCAGCACCAGATGCAACTGAGAATAGCGATCAAACAAAGGCTGCATGGCAGCGATCAATTCATGATGACCTTTTTCGCGCCGCAGTACGGCAACGCAGCCTACCAGCACGCTATCCGACGCCAAGCCTAGTTCAGCGCGCAAATCCAGGACGGGAGCCGAATCGATCACACCAGGATCAACACAGGGATAGACCACCTGGACATGCTCAGGCTTCACACCGCGCTCGATCAAGTGATCACGCACATAATCGCTGGGCGTGATTACCCGCTTGGGCACGATGGTGTAAGACATCAAGGAACCCACTTTCTTGGCCAGATGGCGCGTGCGCACAATCAAAGGCGTTCCCGCCAAACGCCCGGCCACACCCGCCAGCATGGTATCGCGACGACTATGGCTGTTTAGCACATCAAACTGGCCTTGACGCAGCACCCGGCGCAATTGGCGCACACCGCGCATGTAATTGGCCGGGCCATCCATCAACAAGGTATGAACAACGAAGCCCTCGTCGCGCAGGCGCTCGGTCAACTGGGCATGGGGTTGGCAGGCGGCCTCCACCTGATGCCCGCGTTCCCGCAAGATTCGCATGGCGCGCAGGATGTAATTTTCCTGACCGCCAAAACTGGTGGCGGCTTCCGAGTGCAAAATGCGCAAGGACCTCATCGGTAGCTGATCTCCACCTCGTGCGTGGCATCCCAGCTTTCCAACTGTTCCAGCAAGGAATCGGCCAGACGAACACGCCATTGCGGGCCCAGTTGCACCACGCATTCGTAATCGGGACGCTGCAGTTGTACCTCGACCGGCACTCCGCCCTGCTCCTGAGCACGATGTGGCGCCAGCAAAGTTTGCAGACGCTGCGCGTCAGCATTATTGTTCAGGGCGATGCTCAGACAACTGGCACGGGCTTCACGGGCCAACTGCAAGTCGAAAATAGCATCGGCATTGATACGCAAGCCGCCGGTGTAATCGTCGTTACTGACCTTGCCCTGAATAATGATCAGTTGGTCTTCTTTCAAACGCTGGCGATGCTCCTCAAAAAGCTCATTGAAGATCGCCACCTCCAACTGCGCCGAGCCGTCATCCAGCATGGCATACAGCATCTTGCCGCGACGGGTCATGCGTACCCGCACCGCTGACAGCACGCCAGCAAACCACTGGGGGCTGCGCGAGGCTTCCAGACGTGCCAAGGGAGTCGGTGCGAAACGGCGAACTTCATCACGCCAGGCATCAAACAAGTGGCCGCTGAAGTAAAAACCCAGTGCCGTCTTTTCCTGACGCAAGCGATCCTGCAGGCTCCAAGGGGCAACTTTGGCCACTTCGCCTTCCACAATATCGTTGGAGTCATCATCAAACAGCGAGGATTGATTCGCGCTACGCTCAGCCTGCTCGGCGGCTTCGGTAGCCGCCCCGATACTGGCCAGCAAGGCAGCGCGGTTTTCATCAATCGTGTCAAAAGCACCGGCACGCACCAAGGCTTCAATCGTGCGCTTGTTGACTTGATGACGGTCCACACGACGGCAGAAGTCGAACAGGCTGGTGAAAGGACCACCTTGCTTGCGCGCATCCACAATGGCTTCAACAGCAGCCTGGCCGGTGCCTTTCACGGCGCCCAGGCCGTAACGCATGGTGCGCGGCGGCAAACCTTTTTCTGTATGGCTGTCCTTGACCGGCTCAAAGCGATAGTTGGACGCATTGATATCTGGCGGCAAGACTTCCACGCCATTGGCCAGCGCGTCTTTCCAGAAGATCTGAACCTTGTCGGTATCGTCCATATCGGACAGCAAGGTCGCGGCCAGGAACTCGGCCGGATGGTGGGCTTTCAACCAGGCCGTGTGATAGGCGATCAGGGCATAAGCGGCAGAGTGACTCTTGTTAAAGCCATAGCCCGCAAACTTTTCCATCAGGTCAAACAGTTTCACCGCCAGTTCAGGATCGTGGCCTTTCTTGACTGCCCCTTCCTCAAACAGAACCCGGTGCTTGGCCATTTCCTCGGGTTTTTTCTTACCCATGGCACGACGCAGCAAATCGGCACCACCGAGTGAGTAGCCACCGATAATCTGCGAGATCAGCATCACCTGTTCCTGGTAGACGATCACCCCGTAGGTACTGCTCAGCGTGCTTTCCAAATCCGGGTGAAAGTAATCGACCTCGGCTCGACCGTGTTTACGGTTCACGAAGTCCACCACCATGCCCGACTCCAGTGGCCCCGGACGATACAGGGCCAGCATGGCGATAATGTCTTCAAAGGTAGAGGGCCGCAGGCTGCGCAACAGCTCCTTCATCCCACGCGATTCCAGTTGGAACACAGCGGTAGTATTGCCTTCGCACAGCAGCTTGTAGGAGGCGTCGTCATCCAATGGCAAGGCCATGATGTCGAACTCGCGCTTGTCCGCATTGAACTGGCGCACATAGCGCACGGCCCAGTCCAGAATGGTCAGATTACGCAGGCCCAGAAAGTCAAACTTGACCAGACCGGCGGCCTCTACGTCGTCCTTGTCATACTGGGACACGGCATTGGCATCGGGACCGGATTGCGCATACAGCGGGCAGAAATCAATTAACTGCCCAGGCGCAATCAGCACGCCCCCGGCATGCATGCCCACGCTACGGGTCAGACCTTCCAGGGGGCGGGCCAGATCGATCAGGGCTTTGACTTCCTCGTCGTTCTCGTAACGCTCGCGGAAAGCGGGCTCATCAGCCAGCGCACGTTCCAGCGTCCAGGGATCGGCGGGGTTAAAGGGTATCAGTTTGGACAAGCCATCGCACAGGCTGTAGGGCAACTCCAGCACGCGGCCTACGTCGCGCACCACCGCTTTTGCGCCCAGAGTACCGAATGTGGCGATCTGGCTGACGGCCTGACGGCCATACTTCTGTTTCACGTAATCAATAACGCGTTCGCGGTTGTCCTGACAAAAGTCCACGTCAAAGTCAGGCATGGAAACCCGCTCGGGGTTCAGGAAACGCTCGAACAGCAAGTCATAGCGCAAGGGGTCCAGGTCGGTAATCCCCAT
The DNA here is from genome assembly GCF_041521385.1 of Alcaligenes faecalis. Taxonomy (NCBI): domain Bacteria; kingdom Pseudomonadati; phylum Pseudomonadota; class Betaproteobacteria; order Burkholderiales; family Alcaligenaceae; genus Alcaligenes; species Alcaligenes faecalis. The sequence goes on from NZ_CP168006.1 coordinate 1,033,086, forward strand.
GCTGTAGGCCACCAAAGAGCCCGCGCCCGAACCCCGGCCCGGTCCGACTGGCACACCATTGTGCTTGCCCCAGTTAATAAAGTCCGCCACGATCAGAAAGTAACCGGGGAACCCCATGGAAATAATGGTGTTGCACTCCCACATCAAGCGTTCTTCGTAGGTCGGGCGTTGCTTCTCGCGCTCCTGGGGGTCGGCATACAACTGCTTCAAGCGGATTTCCAGACCGTCTTTGGCCTGCTGAATCAGGAAGTCGCCCAGCGACATACCCTCGGGCGTGGGAAAATCGGGCAGATAGGGTTTGCCCAGTTCCAGCTCCAGGTTGCAACGCTTGGCAATTTCCAAGGTGTTTTCCAGCGCAACAGGAACGTCCGCAAAACGCTGCTGCATTTCATCCGAGCTCAGAAAATACTGCTCTGGCGTGAACCGCTTCACACGTTTAGGGTTGGCCAGTTGCTCGCCTTCGGCAATACACACCCGCACCTCGTGCGCGCGGAAATCGTCCCGTGCAATAAATTGAATCGGATGCGTCGCCACCACCGGCAGATTCAGCTCTGCGGCCAAACGCATGGCAGCCTGGACATACAGCTCGTCGCCGTCCGCACCGCTGCGCTGCAACTCAATATAGAAAGCACCGGGGAACAAGTCCTCCCAATGACGAGCACAATCACGGGCCAGGTCCAGATTGCCATCGGCCAAGGCATGACCAATATCCCCCATCCGTCCACCGGACAAGGCAATCAAACCACGGCACTCTTTCAACCAGGCGCGCTGCACTTCTGCCCGCCCCTTGTACTGATTGCCCAGCCAGGCACGGGTCAAGATGTCGCACAGGCTCAGGTAACCGGCCTCGTTTTGCACCAGCAACAACAAGCGTGACGGCTTTTCGCGGTCTTCCTCGTTCTGCAGCCAAATATCACAACCCATGATGGCTTTCAGCCCGGCCTTACGTGCCGAGGTATAGAACTTGATCTGCCCAAACAAGTTGCACAAATCCGTCAAGGCCAGTGCAGGCTGCCCATAGGCCTGCGCTTTTTTGATCATTTCGGGAATACGGGCGATGCCGTCCACCACGGAGAACTCCGAGTGGGATCGCAAATGGACAAAGGAAGGGTTGGTTTCGCTCATGATGGAATTGTACTGAAGCCTATGGACATTGTTGAGGCTGAAATGGCGCTACGGGTGAATACCTTGAAACGTAGTGCAAGGCATGCAAATCCAAAGCGCATGATCTGCAACGACGCATCCAAATGCCTAATATCGCCATGCAGATCCCAAACAGATGAAACCTTAACGTTGCAACGCAGCCCAGGCTTTTTCCAGGCGCTTGACCGAAACCGGCATGGGGGTGCGTAACTCTTGCGCAAACAAGGACACGCGCAGTTCTTCCAGCATCCAGCGAAAGTCCCGCAAACCGCTATCCGTTGCGCCTTTGAGCGCGGCTAGGGCACGCTGGTACTTGGTCAGCAAGACGGACATATCCTGCATCAATCGTTTATCGCGGGCCGGATCGGCACGCAGCTTGTCCACCCGTGTTTGTACGGCTTTCAAATAACGCGGCATATGAGCCAACTGCACGTATTCATTGCTTTCCAAAAACATGGTAGGCATCAAGGCATTCAATTGCTGCTGTATGTCTTTCAAGGCCTCGGGATGCGCTTTGACTTGCACCAGTTTTTTCTGAGCGGCACTCCACTCATTCAGAATCTGCCCGGCCAGGCGCGCCACCTCCTGAGCCACCAGCCCCAACCGGCTACGGCCTTCCTGCACACGGGCCTCGAACTGGGCCTGATTCTTGGGCCAGGGTTCCATCATGCAGGACTGTTCCAGAGCCACATCAATAATCTGGTCACGCAATTGTTCCTGCGTCCCCAGATTGATGTACAGCATGCTGATGCGGGTCAGATCCGTAATGTTCTTTTCCAGAAAGCGCACCTGCTCGCGCAAAGCCAGGCGGAACAGGCGGCGCAAACCCAATCGGTGTTGACGCTGAGCCTGGGCCGGGTCGTCAAATACATCCAGATCGCAATGGGTTTTCTTGTCGATCAAGGCCGGGTAGCCCATAAAGCTGCGGCCCTTGCGCTTGATTTCCATCAGCTCGGGCAGTTCACCAAAACTCCAGCTAGTCAGTTGCTCGTGATCCAGCACTTGCGCCACCTGTTCATCACTGGCGGCCATTTGCTGGAAGGAGGCCTGGGCCTGACGGCCATGCTCGGCCTTGAGCTGATCCAGATTGCGCCCACCCGACAACATGCGGCCATGCTCGTCAATCACCCGAAAGTTCATGAACAAGTGTGTCGCCAGCGTCTCGGGCTTGAAATCGCTGCGCTGCGGTCTTTGCTTGACCTGCACCCACATATCCTGGGAAATCGCGTCCAGCAGGCTCATGCCCGGATCAGCCGCTTTTTCAAACCAGCGTTGGTGGAAGGCGGCAGCGTAATCCGGCAGCGGCACGCAGTGGCGACGAATACGCTGCGGCAAGGATTTCAGCAAAGCCAGCACTTTTTCTTTCAACATGCCGGGCACCAGCCATTCGCAACGCGCGGCGTCAATCTGGTTCAAGGCGAACAAGGGGACGCTCAAGGTCACCCCATCGCGCACCGAGCCCGGCTCGAAGTGATAGTCCAGCGCCATCTTCACGCCCTGCCACTCAACCGAGCGCGGGAACACCTCGGTGGTGATACCGGCGGCGTCGTGCTGCATCAGCTCGTCGCGGTTCAGCTCCAGGCCCTTGGCCTCTTCTTTGGACAAGCCCTTGAACCACTTTTCCAAGGTGGCGGTCTGATACACATCCTTGGGAATGCGCTGATCGTAAAAGGCGTAGATCAGTTCCTCATCCACCAGAATGTCAGGACGACGAGACTGGTGCTCCAAACGCTCTACCGCCTGAATTTGCTGACGGTTATGACGCAGGAAAGGCAGCTTGGAATCAATCTCGCCCGGCACCAGAGCCTGGCGCAAGAACAATTCGCGGGCCTGCACCGGATCAATGCGGCCAAAGTGAATGCGACGACCACTGTAAATCAGCAAGCCGTACAAGGTAGCGCGTTCGTTGGCTACCACTTGGCCAGCTTTCTTCTCCCAACGCGGATCGCCCCAGGTTTTACGCAGCAAATGGGCGCCAACTTTTTCAATCCATTGCGGCTCGATACGCGCCACACAGCGGGCAAAGAGTCGCGTGGTTTCCATCAACTCGCCAGCCAGAATCCAGCGGCCTGCTTTCTTGACCAGCTTGGAACCGGGGTGAATCACAAAGCGCAATTCACGCGTGCCTTGATACACGCCGGTTTCTTCGCTCTTGTAGCCAATATTGCCGATCAAACCCGTCAACAAGGCCAGATGAACTTGCTCATACGTGGCTGCCGAGGGGTTGGCGACCCAACGCTGCTCCTGCACCAGGCTACGCAATTGGGTATGAACATCACGCCATTCCCGAATACGCAAAGGGGACAACAAAGCCTGTTTGACGCTATTGGCAAACTTGCGCTGCGAGCTTTGCTCCTGCGACAGCTCTTCCAGCCAGTTCCACAACTTCACGTAGGACAAAAACTCGGACTTGTCATCATTGAAACGGGCATGGGCCTGATTGGCTGCTTCACGCTCATGAACAGGTCGATCACGCGGGTCTTGCACAGACATGGCCGAGGCCACAATCAGCATTTCCGTCAAACAATGGTGTTCGTGACCAGCCAGAATCATGCGAGCTACACGCGGGTCCACCGGCAGCTTGGCCAGGGAACGGCCTACCTTGGTCAGGCGTTGTTGTTCATCCAGCGCACCGAGCTCTTGCAGAATTTGATAGCCATCGGCAATGGCGCGGCCAGTCGGTGGCTCCACAAAGGGGAAGGTTTCCACATCGTCCAGATGCAGGGCCTTCATGCGCAGAATCACCGAGGCCAGCGAAGAACGCAGAATCTCGGGATCGGTAAAGGGAGGACGGCTCTTGAAATCCTGCTCGTCATACAGACGGATACAGACACCGGGACCGATACGGCCGCAACGCCCTGCCCGCTGGCTGGCCGAGGCCTGGCTGATCGCCTCGATACGCAACTGTTCGACCTTGTTGCGCCAGGAATAACGCTTGATGCGCGCCAAGCCGCTATCGACCACAAAGCGAATGCCAGGTACGGTCAGCGACGTTTCTGCCACGTTGGTGGCCAACACTACACGGCGCGCATTGCCTTTGGGTCGGAAAATACGTTCCTGATCCGCTTGCGACAGGCGCGCAAACAAAGGCAGGATCACGGTATTGATGGGTTTTTCTTTTTCCAGCGCCTCGGTGGCTTCGCGGATTTCGCGCTCGCCGGGCAGGAACACCAGAATATCGCCAGTACCGTGTCGGGCGCATTCCTGCACCGCATCCACAATGCCTTGCATCAAATCCCGCTCTTCCTCGGAGGCAGAACGGCGCGCTTCGGCATCGACCAAGGACGGGTCCAGAATCGGGCGATACACAATATCGACGGGGTACAGACGGCCCGACACTTCGATCACCGGTGCCTTCTTGCCCTTGTGGGCAAAGTGCTGCGCGAAACGCTCGGCATCAATCGTGGCCGAGGTAATGATCAGCTTCAGGTCCGGACGCCGTGGCAGCAGTTGCTTTAAAAAGCCCAGTAGGAAGTCAATGTTCAGACTGCGTTCATGGGCCTCGTCAATAATGATGGTGTCGTAGCGGCTTAACAGGGGATCGCGCTGGGATTCGGCCAGCAAGATCCCGTCTGTCATCAACTTGATGGCCGAGCGCGGCCCGGTCTTGTCATTAAAGCGGATTTGGTACCCTACCCAGTCACCAATCTCCGACTGCAGCTCCTGGGCAATACGCTTGGCGACCGACGTGGCCGCCAACCGACGCGGCTGGGTATGGCCAATAATCTTGCCCTGCAGGCCACGGCCCAGCTCCAGACAGATTTTGGGTAACTGGGTGGTTTTACCCGAGCCGGTTTCACCACACACAATGACCACCTGATGGTCTTTGATCGCCTGCGCAATTTCGGCTCGTCGGGCGCTGACTGGCAGGTCATCAGGATAAGAAATTGTTGGTAAAGAGTGTGGGTTTTCAGTCAATTCGTCGGACTCGTGCATGAAAGGTAGTTTCTGGTACAGACATCATTATAATTTTGGCTTGAAACCATTTGGACGCAAAGATCCCCCGCAATGAACACAGACATCCCCGACTCGTACAACGCCATCGAAACACCTGATGAATCCCAGGCACAATTTGTGCGATGGTTCAGGGAAGTGGCGCCTTATGTACACGACTTTCGAGGCAAGACGTTCGTGGTGGCCTTTGGGGGCGAGCTCATCAATGATGGATTGCTCTATACCCTGATCCCGGACTTGTCACTGCTATCGGCGCTGGGCATCAAGCTGGTGCTGGTGCATGGCTCACGCCCTCAAGTCAATGAACAGCTACGCCTGAAAGGGGAAACCACACAATTTGGCCGTGGTACCGAGCCGACCAGCGCCGTCGCTCTGGAATGCGCCAAAGAAGCTGCCGGTGAAGTTCGCCTGGATATTGAAGCCGCATTCAGCCAGGGTTTGCCCAACACCCCCATGTCGCATGCCCAAATTCGCATTATTTCGGGCAACTTTGTGACGGCGCGTCCTGTGGGTGTGATTGATGGCCTGGACTTCAAGCACTCTGGCGCGGTGCGCAAGCTGGATGTGGACGCCATGCGCGTCATCCTGAATCAAGGTGCGCTTATTCTACTCTCTCCCTTGGGTTTTTCTCCAACCGGAGAGGCGTTTACCCTGGACATGGAGGATCTGGCGACCAGCACGGCCATCGCCCTGCGCGCTGAAAAACTGATTTTCCTGACACCGGAGCATATTGGACACTCCAATAATCTGGACATTGATTCGGAACTGGCCCGTGCCGATGCCGATGGCCTGCTGGCCTCGGGCAAGCTGGACGAGGACTGCTCCACCTTTTTGCGCTATGCCTCGCAAGCCGTCAAACGCGGCATTGCCCGTGCACACCTGGTGCCCTACAAGCAAGACGGCAGCATTTTGCTGGAGATCTTCACCCACGACGGGGTAGGCACCATGGTGGTGGAAGATACCTTGGACGACTTGCGCCCAGCCAATCTGGATGATGTGGGTGCGATTGTGCAGTTGATCGAGCCACTGGAAATTGACGGCACCCTGGTGCCCCGTGGTCGCTCTGTGATTGAGCGTGAAGTGGAGCAGTTCACGGTCCTGGAGCACGACGGCATTATTTACGGCTGCGTCGCCCTGATCCCCTACGAAGAAGAAAGCATGGCCGAGATGGCTTGTTTAATCGTACACCCAGAATGGCAAGGCTCAGGCGAAGGCGAGATCCTTTTGCGTCACACCGAAGCCAAGGCCCGTGCAGCCGGCTTCAAGCGCCTGTTCGTCCTGACCACCCGCACATCGCACTGGTTTATCAAACGCGGTTTTGTGCAAGGTGGCGTATCGGATCTGCCCAAGGGCAAGCAGTCGCATTACAACCGTTCGCGCAACAGTATGGTCTTTATCAAGAAGCTCTAAGCCTTTGCGCTGAACTTCCAAGGTCCTGCCCACTGCAAAAAAACAGGCAAGGCGATGCCCACGCATCGCCTTGGTGTCATCAAGCCCGGGCATGATGGGCGGCCAATCATTCGCTTGGCACATCAAGCCGCCACCGGGCTGGTTTGACGACCTTTATGCCCTCAGTACAATACGCCCATTCAAGTATTTGATTAGAAAGGAACGCATATGGCACGCATGATTCACTGTGTGAAGCTGAAACAGGAAGCCGAGGGCCTGGAGTTTCCCCCCTATCCCGGCGAGCTGGGTACCAAGATCTGGCACTCGATTTCCAAACAGGCCTGGGCCAACTGGATGGACGTGCAAACCCGTCTGGTGAACGAGAACCGCCTGAACCTGGCTGATGCCCGTGCCCGCACGTACTTGAAAGAACAGATGGAGCAATATCTGTTTGAAGACAAGGACGTGGAAGCCGATGGTTTTACTGCTCCTTCCGCCTAAGACCAAACCCACACGCTGACCACCACTTACAGACCCCGGAGCATGACCTCGTGCTCCGGGGTTTCTTTATTTCTGCTCCCGTTTCCTTGCCTTTCCCTCCACCAGACTTACCGTGTCTTCTCTTTTGCTGCCAAGCAAAAAAGTAATCAAATGAAACGCTGCGCGACAAATCAGTTTCAGACTGGTTAAAAATCAAAAGAAATGATCATTTTCTATAATTACGAATAGCCTTAACGCACAAAATCACGGCTGGCCTGAATGTGCCTGCACAGCCCCCAAGCCAAGTATGAAGCGCAGCACAAGCACAGGAATAATGCTGCAGGGAGCGGGCCCATCACGTGCCCATGTCTGAGCAGCCAAGTTCGCGCCTTGCGCCGGGCCTGAACAGCACAGCCACTTACTGCTTTACCCACAGGAAAAGAAGTTCATGTGCCGCCTAGACCTCCCCGAGACTGATCAGTGCTCCACCCACCTGCGCCTGTGGCTGGTCAACCTGAGCTACTTGAAGGCCTTGTATGGGCCGCAGTTCCATGCTTTTGTGCTGGACACGGTGCAACAAAGGCTGCTGGATTGTGGGCTGAATACAGACGAGATCCTTATACAGGGGGATTTTGTCCTGATTGCCCTCCAGCAACTGGGTAAACAGAACCGCTTCAAGCGCACCCACCCCAACGCACTGGCTCAATTACTGGGCGCGGCCCTGGAGTGCGATCCCATCACTCAGGACGAGCATCGTATCTACTTGCATACACAATTGGCCTATCACTACGACAGCCGACAGTACGATACAGACCTGCTCCACCCTCCGACTCCCAACCCCTGCTCTCACAACCATCCGGCCACACTGGCCGTCTGGCACAAGGTCTGGGCCAAGACCTACCGGGACGATATGAGCCTGGCGGTGCGTATGCTGGATGACTTGCAAAACGGCGTATTGGTACTGGCTTTTCAGCGCCTCTTTCACCTCGGTGAGCAACACAAAAATAAAGACTTTTATGAAGAGGCGCTGATTCGCCACTGCAGCGGTGCTGATTATTCCCTGCCCGAAGCGATTGCCGCCTTGGAGCGACTGGGACTGATTTCGCGACTAGATCGCAGTGTGCTGGGCAGTGTGGTGAAACTGCTCAGCACACAAGCGACACTGTGTCTGGGTGCCAACCTGTCCGCCGGTTCTTTGCAAGATGACTTGTGGTGGCAAGATTTGTTCAGCTATTTGGACAGCCGCCCGGATATCGCCCAGCGCCTGATTCTGGAAGTGACTGAAACCGGTACCATTGCCCACAAACCCACGGCGCTGCGTCTGATTGCACAGTTGCAGAACCTGGGCGTGCGCATTGCGCTGGACGACACCGGCTCAGGCAACAGTACCCTGTCCTTTCTGGCCCAGACCCACGCTGACATTATCAAAATTGATCGTTCTATTTTGCTGCGGGCGCGTAGCCCTGGGCAACCCGCCCACTTGTTGCGCAATCTGGTCAATGTCTGCGCCGATTACTGCCCCTATGTCGTCATTGAAGGGGTGGAGGACGAAACTGACCTTGAGTTTGTCCGCCAGTCCGGCGCACACGGCGCACAAGGCTATCTACTGGCCTTGCCCACCCTGACCCCTTCCTGGTGGAACTCACCGGCTTTGATCACCGTGCAGGATGCGGTGCTTGTTCGCACTCAGTTCTATCCCGGCCACGCTCCCACAGGCTACGGCCTTGATTTTTGAAACGTGGCTGTCCTGATAAGAACAGACTGCTTTTCACCGTCCTGAAAGCAAACAAGCCTTGCATGAAACCATGCAAGGCTTGACGCAAGAAGGCCAGGATTAATCAGGCTTTGTCTTCGGATTCCGGCTCGGGCAACGGTTCACCACGTGCTGTACGCTCGGTGTTTTTCACTCCGGTGTGACGCACATCATCGCCACGCACCATGTAGATCACGCGTTCGGCCATGTTCTTGGCATGGTCACCAATGCGCTCCAGCGCACGGGCGATAAAAATCAGGTCAATAGAGTGCGAGATCGTGCGCGGGTCTTCAATCATGTACGTGATGATGTGACGCAACGAGCCTTTCCACTCACGATCCACCTCCTTGTCGCTGCGCACAATCTGTGCCGCATGCACGGCGTCCTGGCGCGCAAAGGCATCCAGCACGTCATTGATCATGCCAGCGACCGAAGAGCTCATATGACGCAGCTCGACCACCGGCTCGTAGCCAGCGGTACCTTCGTGCAGACGACGCGCCATCTTGGCGATGCGCTCGGCCTCGTCCCCGCAACGTTCCATGTCGGTCAGCATTTTGGAGATGGACAGCAACATGCGCAAGTCAATGGCAGTAGGCTGATTACGGGCGATCAGGTTGGTGATGCGCTCGTCAATCTCCACTTCCAGGCGGTTGATGTCTTTTTCACGCTCGCGAACCTGGTCAACCAGCGACATATCCCCGGTTTGCAGGGCTTCGGTCGCACTGCGAACCATCGATTCAACAATACCGCCCATCTGCAAAAACAGCGAACGGGTGGCCTCCAGATCGGAGTGAAACTGCTTATTGGTATGTTCGTTCATAGTGGCCTTCTGTAACAGCAAAATGGCTCGCGCCTGCGCTTAATCCGTGCATAGATTAAGCACCGATTATGACAGAGACATTAAAATTCAGAAACCGTTGCCAGACAGGGTGCGTACACCTTGTTGACCCGCAATCAAAGCCACACTGGCCGGAGCAATCGCGAACAGACCGCAACACACCACACCGGGCATATTGTTGATACGCGCTTCCAAAGCAGCAGGGTTTTCAATGGACAGACCAGACACGTCCAGAATCACGCCACCGTTATCGGTGACAAAGCCCGTGCGCTCGACAGGATTGCCCCCCAGGGCACGCAACTGACGGGCAACCGCATTCTTGGCCATGGGAATCACTTCCACCGGCAGGGGAAAAGCCCCCAGTCGATCCACCAGCTTGGAGTCGTCCACAATGCACAGGAACTTGTCCGACACCGAGGCCACGATTTTCTCGCGCGTCAAAGCGCCACCGCCACCTTTGGTCATGTTCAAAGCCGCATCGATTTCATCGGCACCATCCACATACCAGTCCATGCGTTCGATGGTATTTAAGTCTTGCACCGCAATACCCAGGCTTTGCAGGCGGGCAGTCGAGCGATCCGAACTGGACGCGGCAGCCTTGAAGGCATGCTTGTGCGCCGCCAGGGCATCAATAAACAGATCAACCGTGGAGCCCGTACCCACCCCCAGAATGGAATCAGGGCGCAGGAAAGGAAGGACGTATTCAACGGCGGCCTGAGCCACCTGTTGTTTGAGTTCGGACTGTGTGTACATGGCAAAGATAAAAATCGGGGGGCTTGGCCCCCCTTTGGTTTACTTAAGAAAACGAGCAGCAAATTTGCCTTCGTTAAAACCTACGCTGGCTTCCCCCTCGGGGCTGATCAGCAAGGGACGGCGTACCAGAGCAGGAAACTCGGCAATCAAGGCCAACCACTGAGCATCGTCCTGCGGCTCTTTACGCTCCGCAGGCAGATTACGCCAGGTCATGGAAGCACGGTTGACCAGTTTGGGCCAGCCACCCAGTTCCTGCGCCCATTGTTGCAAACGGGCCGCTTCCAAGGGATGTTCGCGGTAATCCACAAAGTTCAACGACAGACCGTTTTGCTCAAACCAGGCAATCGCCTTTTGGCAGGTACTGCAGTTTTTCAACCCATACATCGTGAACACAGCCAGACTCCTTATCAATCAGGCGCGACGCTCGCGGCGTGCCTGCAAGCGATTGGCGACGATCACAAAAATACCAATCACCAAAATAAGCAGGGTTGCCAAGGCGTTGATCTCGGGCTTGAGGCCCAAGCGTACGCGCGAAAAAACTTCCACCGGCAAGGTGGTAAACCCCGGACCGGACAGGAAAGAGGCAATCACCACATCGTCCAGCGACAAGGTAAAAGCCAGCAACCAGGCAGCCATCAAGGACGGCACGATCGAGGGCAGAACAACCTGGAAAAACGCCCGCAAAGGAGTCGCCCCCAGATCCAGCGCCGCCTCTTCTTGAGAACGATCCAGCTCACGCATGCGTGATTGCAGAATCACGGTGGCATAGGCGGTACACAGCACCACGTGCCCAATCCAGATGGTGAAAATACCATTCTGTTCCGGCCAGCCAAACAAGGAGTTCAATTCCACAAACATGAGCAGCAGGGAAATGCCCAACACGACTTCCGGGATGACCAGCGGCGCACTGACCAAGCCGATATACAGCGCAAATCCCTTGAAGCGGCCCATGCGAGCCAGTACGTAGGCGGCCCAGGTGCCCAAAATAGTGGCCATGGTAGCCGTCAATACCGCAATCAGAAAGGACAGCTTGGCGGCACTGAGCAAAGCCCTGTCCTGAAACAGGGACTCGTACCAGCGCAAGGAAAAGCCCGACCAGGACGTCATGATGGCCGATTCATTAAATGAAAAGACAATCAGAAACAGAATGGGGATGTACAAAAAGCCAAAGCCCAGTGTCAAGACCAAGGCACGCAACCAGGGATTAGGCGTCGTCATCAGCGGCCTCCCCGTTGAACTTGCATCTGTCGCATCTGGCTGTACTGGAAAAAGATCAAAGGAATGATCAGCAGCAAGACCATTACGCAGGTCACAGCAGCGGCCATCGGCCAGTCCGCATTATTGAAGAACTCGGTCCACATGACGCGACCCATCATCAAGGTATCGGCACCACCCAGCATTTCCGGAATCACGTACTCCCCCACTGCCGGGATGAACACCAGCATGGCACCGGCAATCACGCCTGACATGGACATGGGCAAAGTGATGTGCCAGAACGCCGACCAGGGACGTGCCCCCAAGTCATAAGCCGCTTCCAGCATGCGCATATCCAATTTGACCAGATTGGCGTACAGCGGCAGGATGAAAAACGGCAGATAGGCGTAGATCAAACCGATATAGACGGCCAGATCGGTGCGGTAAATTTCCAGCGGCGCATCAATAATGCCTATCCACAGCAAAACCTGATTGAGCAAGCCATCGCCCCGCAAAATGCCTACCCAGGCGTAGACGCGCAGCAGCATGGAGGTCCAGAAAGGCAGAATCACCGCCAGCAACAAGAGACTACGCACGGCGGGTGAAGAGCGCGCAATGTAATAAGCCACCGGGTAGCCGATCAAGATACAAAAGATCGTGGTAACGGCAGCCATCTTCAGCGAACTGACGTAGGTGGCCAGATACAGATTGTCGCTGAACAGCAGGATATAGCCGCGCAGGTTCAGCACAAAGGAAATGCTTTCCTCGGCAAACTGGGCCAAAGGCGTATACGGCGGCACCCCGAAATCAAGATCGGCAAAACTGATCTTGAGCACGAGCAAAAACGGCACCAGCAGAAACAGGATCATCCACAGGAATGTGGGTGCGACCACCAGCGTGCGACTGGTGGGCAGCAGTTTGCGCCAGGACAGGTTCTTCATGTGCTCAGTACCGTTGCGCTATCGTCAGACCAGGACACGTAGACCTCTTCATCCACGCCGGGCGCATCTGGCTGAGCCAACGTGCCGCTAGGCATTTGCGCTTCGATCAACATGCCGGCATCCAGACGAATCTGGTAGCGGGTGTAGCTGCCCATCCAGGACACGTGGGTCACAATGCCGTGGCCCCAATTGGTATCTTCCGAAGGTAATTCGCGCCCCACCTTGATCTGCTCGGGGCGGATGGACACGTACACGTCCATGCCCAGCGGCTCGCTGATCCCGTGGCTGACATACAAGGGGCGGTTTAACTCTTCGCACTCGATATGAACGTGGTCCGGTTCGTCCACGGTTACCACCCCGGTGAACAAATTGGTGGAGCCGATAAAGCCCGCCACAAACCGCGAATTCGGAAAAGAGTACACATCGTAAGGCGTACCAGACTGGATGATCTGCCCGTCGGACATCACGGCCAGTCGGTTGGCCATGGTCATGGCCTCCTCCTGATCGTGGGTAACCATAATGCAGGTCACCCCCACGCGCTCCAGAATCTTGACCAGCTCGATCTGGGTTTTCTGGCGAATCTGCTTGTCCAGAGCCGACATGGGCTCATCCAGCAAAAGCAGTTTAGGCCGTTTGACCAGGCTGCGCGCCAAAGCGACACGCTGTTGTTGCCCACCCGACAACTGGTTGGGCTTGCGGCGCGAAAAACCGGCCATCTGCACCAAGTCCAAAGCCTCGAACACACGCTCGTGGATTTCATTGCGAGGCACACCCTCCTGCTTCAAGCCAAAAGCCACATTGGCTTCGACCGACATGTGCGGAAACAGGGCATAGGACTGGAACATCATATTGACCGGCCGCCGATAAGGCGGCAGGTCCGTAATGTCCTCGTTATCCAGGTAAATCCGACCGGAAGTCGGCTCCTCAAACCCTGCCAGCATGCGCAGCAAGGTGGATTTGCCACTGCCCGAACTGCCCAGCAGCGCAAAAATTTCGTGACGGGCGACGTCCAGACTCGCGGACTGGACAGCCACCGTATCGCCAAAAATCTTGACGACTTCGTCCACACGCACGAAAGCATCCTCGCCGTCCATCCAGGGCGAGGTTCCGGTACGGATATCTTGCATGATGTCTAGCGCCCGGACTTGAGTTCAGCCCACAGGCGCGTTTGCAGGCGCTGCACTTTCAATGGCTGAGGTTTGATCACGAACAAGGTCTTGGAGACCTCAGACGAGGGGTAAATCATGGGGTTGTCGGCCACTTCCTTGACCACGAACTTGCGCGCCTCTTTATTGGCATTCGGGTAGAACATGGTGTTGGTAATGGCAGCATGGACTTCTGGTGTTTCAATGTAATTGATAAAGGCGTGGGCCTCTTTCACATTGTTGGCACCCTTGGGGATAGCCATGGTATCGAACCAGATAGGAGCTCCGCCTTGCGGAATGTAGTAGTCGATGGTGTAAGGTTTACCCGCCTGACGAGCGCGGTCAGCAGAAATCATCACATCGCCCGAGAAACCGTAGACCATGCACAGATCACCCGCAGCCAGCTCATCGATATACCCCGAGGAGCTGAACTGGCGCACGTAAGGACGGATCGTCTTGAGCAGATCCAGCGCCTCGCGGTAGTCGGCCTCGTTGCTGCTGTTGGGGTCTTTGCCCATGTAGTGCAGTACGGCAGGGAAGACCTGGGCGGCTTCATCCAGGATGGAAATACCACAGCCTTTCAATTTCTCGGCATGTTCAGGCTTGAACAGCATGTCCCAGTTACCCAGGTCCACTTGCTCACCCATGATTTCTTTGACTTTGGTGACGTTGTAGCCCAAGCCGTTGGTGCCATAGCCCCAGGGAATCAGGTACTCGTTGCCAGGGTCCACATCCGAGAGCAAGGCCATGATGTCCGGATCCAGATGAGACCAATTGGGAATCTGGCTTTTATCCAGCTTCTGGAACAAACCACCTTCGATCTGACGTGCGGCATAATGCGTGGAGGGAACCACCACGTCGTAACCCGATTTGCCCGTCAACAACTTGGCTTGCAAGGTGTCATTATTATCGTAAACGTCATACCGTACGGTAATGCCCGTGGCTTCCTGAAAGCCGGACAAGGTGTCGGGGGCCGTGTATTCAGCCCAGTTATAAACGTTAACAACCTGATTTTGTGCCTGTGCAACAGGCATGATGGCAGCAGCGGCCAGCAGGCCGGCGAGTACCTGTGGTGTGTTCATCCCAAAAGACATCACGAGTCCCCTTCCTATCGAAAGCGAAAAACCCAAAAGGCGAGATGATAAAGCTTTTTTAAAGCCCGTAGTCGTAATTAACGCTGCGTTTCATGGCGGTAAGCAGAAAACATCTGCTGCCACCACTGATCGCCACGCGGCCCACACACCTTGAGCAATGATCGTCTGAGGCGGTGCACATTGCCCAGCGCCTGGGCAGGGCTGACAGGCCCCTGTCGTGCACGGTCAAAATCGATCAGCCAGACTTTGTCATTCGCATCCAACAAAATATTGTAGGCGTTAAGATCAGCATGCCAAACCTCGAATTGGTGCATGCGGACAATCTCGCGCGCCACTCTTTCCGGGCAGGCGCGGTCCAGGCACAGAGTCAAAGGCTGCACATCGGGCAACCTCCGGCTTATCAGCGCCGCACGATACCAAAAACCCTGCCGCCACCACGCCCCCGCCAGCACCTCGGGAACGGCCAAACCCTTGTTGTGCAAATAAGACATCACTTGAAACTCTTGCCAACTACGGGTATTTGATGCGCCTTGCCAGAGATAAGCGGACTCATTGAAGTGAGCCACCAGACCGCCACGGCGATAGTGACGCAACACGGCCTGACCAAAAGGGCCATTCACAAACCAGGCTGCCTGACGACCACCCTGCCCGACTTTACTGGCCTGATCACCATAGGAAGCCGCCTCGAACCAACGCTGCAAAGCCGCCGGCTCCAGATCCAGTTGATTGGCCATCGCCGGAGCCAATACGGCACCGCCACCGGGTAAAGCATAAACAGTTTCGGATCGGGTGCTCACAGCAACTCCTCAGGCTCGAACCAGCAACAAGGTTACGATCAGTACCAGCATGCAGGCAAAAATAAACTTCAGACGATTCTCAGGCAGACGGTAGGCCAGACGCACGCCAAAGGGAACCAGCATCAGGCTACCTATCGCCATCGGAATGCCGACCTGCCACATGGCCTGACCATGAAACGCATACGTCGCCAAGGCGACCAAGGTGCCGGGAATAATCATGGACAGCGCCAAACCTTGCGCACCGGTCTGGCTATATCCCATGCGGCTGGTCAGGAACGGCACGACCAGCACCGCGCCGCCCACACCGAATACGCCTCCGGCCAAACCGGCCATCATGCCAACGGCGATATACCACAGTTGCCCAAACGACTCGGGATCCGGGCGCGGCTTGTCACTGCGGCGACGGCGTCGGGAAAAGCCCAAACTCTGGTCGAAATAATACAGGGCAATGGCCATCACAAATACCGAGTAAATGCGACGCAGCAAGATCGCATCCATACCCAGGGCCAGACGTGCGCCCAGCCAGGTAAAGATAATGGAAGAAACCGCCCCCAGAGCAGCCCGGCGAAAATCAATCTGATTGCGGCGATGATACTGGCGTACAGTCAGCAACACGGCGGGCACCACCATGATCAGGGCTGTACCCTGAGCCGTTTGCTGATCCATACCTAGAATCAGGCCCAGAAGCGGAATGGCCAGCAAGCCGCCACCAATCCCAAGCACCCCGCCGGTATAGCCAATAAGCGCACCTCCCAGCAAACAGGCCAGGATCAATTCGAGACTTAACATGACAATTACAGGTTGCGCAGACGATCGACAGCGTCTTCCACCCGATCTACCGCCCAGATTTCCAGGCCTTCAACCGGCTGACGTGGGGCATTACTCTTGGGAATCAGCGCAATGCTGAAACCCAACTTGGCCGCTTCGCGCAAACGCTCCTGCCCTCGCGGGGCGGGACGAATTTCACCAGCCAGACCGATTTCACCAAACACGACCAGACCGCGTGGCAAGGGACGGTTATTCAAGGAGGACAAAATAGCCAGCAGCACCGCCAGGTCAGCCGCTGGTTCGGTAATCTTGACGCCACCGACAGCGTTCACAAACACGTCCTGGTCGTAGGTGACCACACCAGCATGGCGATGCATTACCGCCAGCAACATGGCCAAACGGGAGCTTTCCAGGCCCACAGACAGGCGGCGCGGATTGGGTACGTGGGCCGAGTCCACCAAAGCCTGAATCTCCACCAGCAAAGGCCGTGTGCCTTCCTGAGTGGCCATGACGCAGGAACCGGCGACCGACTGGGAGTGCTGCGACAAGAACAGGGCCGACGGATTGCTGACCCCTTTCAAACCCTTTTCCGTCATGGCAAACACGCCCAGTTCATTCACAGCGCCAAAGCGGTTCTTGAATGCCCGCACCATGCGAAAGGACGAATGCGTATCGCCCTCGAAATACAGCACCGTATCCACGATGTGCTCCAGCACTCGTGGCCCGGCCAAGGTCCCGTCTTTGGTGACGTGACCGATAAAAATCATGGAGGTGCCGCTTTGCTTGGCCAATCGGGTCAACTGGGCCGCGCATTCGCGCACTTGCGATACCGAACCTGGAGCCGCACTGAGCTGATCCGAATACAAAGTTTGGATTGAGTCGATCACCACCACGCTAGGCTGGTGCGATTGCAAGGCCTGGCTGATGGATTCCAGACGGATTTCGGCCAGCAAATCCACGCCCTCGGTAGGCACGCCCAGACGGCGAGCACGCAAGGCAACCTGCTCGGCGGATTCCTCGCCCGTCACATACAGAACTTTGGTCTGCTGGGCCAAGGCCGCCATGGCCTGCAGCAGCAGCGTAGATTTACCGACACCAGGATCGCCCCCGATCAGGATCACGCCGCCCTCAACCAACCCTCCGCCCAGGACACGATCGAACTCGCCTATGCCAGTAGGCACACGCGGCAATTCCCGGGCCTGCACATCGGAAAGACTTTGAACCGGGCTGGAACCGGCCAGGGAAGCAAAGCGGTGAGCACTGGCCGCAGCCGGCGTCTCCACCGTTTCCTGCAAGCTGTTCCACGCCCCGCAAGCCGGGCATTTGCCCGCCCACTTGGGTGTATCTGCCCCGCACTCTGTGCAAACAAATACAACTTTGGCCTTGCGGGCCGCACGAGTACTGGTGGCCATAGAAAGTCCTTAACGTCCGGCCAGACTGCCGCCGCCATCCACGCCCAGGTTCTGGCCGGTGATATAAGCGGCTTCGTCGCTTAGCAGGAAGGTGACTGCAGCAGCCACTTCCGCGGCCTGCCCAAAACGTCCCAAAGGAATGGAGGACAGGCTGCGCTGTTCGGCTTCGCTGCCAACGGGATGATTGGCACGGAACAATTCAGTTTCGATCGGACCCGGAGAAACTGCATTGACGGTAATGCCGTAAGGGGCCAGTTCCAGCGCCCAGGTGCGGGTACAACCCAGCAAGGCACTTTTGGCCGCAGCATAACTGGTACGGTCGGAGCCGCCGTGTACGACGCGACTGCAAATATTGACGATACGGCCTTCCTTACGTGCTTTCATCGAGGGGATGAAGGCCTGGGCCACTTGCACCGCCACACGTACATTCAAGTCAAACACTTGGTAAAGATTGCCCAGATCCACCTGACCAATCGGCTCGGGCGCGACCATACCCACATTGTTCACCACCGCATCAACAGGGTATTTTTCGCGGATAACGCGCAGCATTTCCTCGGTTTCGCCTGCATTGCTCAAGTCGCAGGAGTACAGATATCCGGGGAAATCAATGCTTTCGGTGTGGCGGGCCAGACCCACAACGTGGGCCCCGGCATCGGCCAGCCTTTGGCTGATTGCCCAGCCGATTCCTTTGGTAGCGCCAGTAACGAGTACACATTTATTTTTCATGGCTATGCCTTATTGGTGTTAATCCTGAATGATGCGTGGCACGCGTGGCGCCACTGCACAAATCAATTCGTAGCCCAGGGTTCCGGCTGCCGCAGCAACCTCATCCACACTGGGCCCGCCTTGACCGAACAACACCGCCTGACTGCCTACACCGGCGGCGGGCACCGGGGTCAGATCTACTGCCAGCATGTCCATGGACACACGACCAAGCAAACGGGTACGCACACCGTTCACGGTAATCGGGGTGCCCGTCCCCGCATGACGCGGGTAACCATCGGCATAACCGCAAGCCACCACCCCAACGCGCATGGCCTGCTCGGCAATATAGGTATGGCCGTAACCAATGCCCTCGCCCTGCTTGACGCCACGCACGCTGATCAGCTCTGCAGCCAGCGTCATGCCGGGTTGCAACCCGAAGTCGTCGGCGCTGATATTCGCAAAGGGCGAGCTGCCGTACAAACAGATACCGGGGCGTACCCAGTGATCCGGGCCGGAGGGCATGTAAGCGCCCAAGTCGGGGCTGAGGGTTGCTGCTGAATTGCACACACTGACCGGACCAGGCAAGCCGTCGGTAATCCGGTTAAAGCAGCGAATCTGCTCCAGCGTGGCATCAATATTGTCGTCGGCGCGCGCAAAGTGCGTCATGCGCCCGACCGTATCCAGCTTGCCCGCTTTTTGCAGTCGCTGGGCGCGCGCAAAAGCAGCGGGGTAATCATCCACGCTGAAACCCAGACGATTCATGCCACTGTTTAGCTTGACCATGGCGTTCAAGGCTACCCCGCCCTTCCACTGCTCCAGCATCTTGAGCTGTTCGTGGCAATGAATGACGGTCGTCAGGCCAAACTCTGCCAGCACATCCAGATCTTCAGGCTGGAAAAAACCTTCCAGCAACATGATGGGGCCGGTCCAGCCGGCAGCCCGACAGCGTATGGCTTCTTTCAGGTCCAGCATCGCCATGCCTTCGGCGGCACTGAATGCCCGCACCGCATTTTCGATGTCATGACCGTACGCATTGGCCTTCATGACGGCCCAGATATGGGGCCGTTTTACGCCCGATGGAGCCGTGGCGTTATTCAGGCTCTGAATAACCATATCGAGATTGTGACGCAGTGACGCAATATGAATGGTGGCCGAGATAGGACGTGGCATGGTTCTCCCCGAAGCAATACGAAAGTCTAAACCAGCCCTAGTGGAAACGAAAGCCGTATACTGGCGGACTATGTCTATCGAGCACTATGAAAACTTCCCTGTCGCCTCTGTGCTGCTGCCTCGTCGGCTACGCCGACCAGTCACCGATATTTATCGTTTTGCCCGCAGCGCCGACGACATTGCCGATGAAGGCGATTTGAGCGCCGCCGAGCGCCTGGAACTGCTGGCCCAATTCGAGGCCGGAATAGAACAACTGCAATATCACCAGCCCGTCCTGGCTGATACCCCGCACAGCGAGATTTTTATCCCGCTGGCCAGCAGCATCAGCAATTTCCAGTTGCCGCTCAAGCCTTTTCTGGACCTGTTGTCTGCGTTTCGCCAGGATGTCACCACCCATCGGTATAGCGATATGGCGCAGGTGCTGGATTACTGTACCCGCTCGGCCAACCCGGTTGGCCGCTTGATGCTGCATCTGTATCAAGCCCACAGTCCGGAGCTGGTCGAGATGGCCGACTCCACCTGTACAGGGCTGCAACTGGTTAATTTCTGGCAGGACGTGGCGCTGGACTGGCACAAGAACCGTGTCTATATCCCGCAAGACCTGCTGGCCCAATATGATCTGGATGACGATTACATCCAGGCCCGCACCCAGCTTCTGCGTCAACCCGAGGCCGACGCACGCTGGCAGGAAATGATGCAACTGCTGGTCACCGATGCCCGTCAGCGCCTGCAAGCCGGACTGCTGCTGTCCTCCCACCTGTCCGGGCGCATCAGTCTGGAATTGAAAATGATGGTGCTGGGCGGCCTGCGTATTCTGGAACGCCTGGAAGCGGTAAAGTTTGATGTCTTCAGCCACCGCCCCACCCTGTCCCGCCTGGACTGGCTACGCCTGATCACCCGCGGCCTGAGCCGTACCTCTTACCGACCCTGAACGTCCATGAGCCCAGACGAGTATTGTCAGAACAAGGCAGCCCAAAGCGGCTCCAGCTTCTACTACGCCTTTTTGTTTCTCCCGCCTGAACGTCGTCGCGCCATTACGGCACTGTATGCGTTTTGCCGCGAGGTAGACGATGTGGTGGACGAAGTTCACGAGGAATCGGTGGCCCGCATGAAGCTGGTGTGGTGGCGCACGCAAGTAGCTGATCTGTATGAGGGCCGTGCCCACCATCCGGTCATGCAGGCTCTGGCCCCTCATGTCAAGGCGTTCGACTTGCCCCAGGACGAGCTGCTGGCCGTGATTGACGGCATGGAGATGGATCTGGATCAGGTGCGCTACCCAAGCTGGAGCGAATTGCAGCGTTACTGTTGGCACGCTGCTGGTGTCGTAGGTTTGCTGTCGGCGCGCATTTTTGGCCAGACGCAGGAACAGACCAGCGACTATGCCCAAAAACTGGGCCTGGCTTTTCAACTGACCAATATCATCCGCGATGTGGGTGATGACGCCCGTCGTGGTCGCATCTACTTGCCCCAAGAGGACCTGGACCAGTTTGGCGTGTCGCCACACGAGATTCTGGACCAGCAGCACTCGGAGCGTTTCGAGGCCTTGATGGCCTTTCAAACCGAACGCGCCCAGGATCTGTACCGCCAGGCCATGCGTGCCCTGCCCGCTGTTGATCGCCGGGCACAACGCCCTGGCCTGTTGATGGCGGCCATCTATCACGCTTTACTGGTGGAAATTGCCAATGATCGCTGGCATGTGCTGGAACAGCGTATTTCGCTGACCCCCATTCGCAAGTTCTGGCTTGCCTGGAAAACCTGGGTATCGGGCGGCCGTCGCTTACAGCGCAAATTAGGCCGATGAAAGTCGCCGTGATTGGGGCGGGCTGGGCAGGCTGTGCTGCCGCCTGGCGGCTGAAGACCCAAGGCCATCAGGTCAGCGTCTTTGAAGCCTCGCGTCATATAGGCGGGCGTGCCCGCCGCATCCACAGTCCCAATCTGGGGCGTGATACCGATAACGGCCAGCACATCATGCTGGGCGCCTATTCCGTCATTCTGGGTTTGATGGGGGAAATTGGGCTGAACGAAACCTCCCGTCTGGAACGCAAGGATCTGGACATCATCTCGGCCGACGGGAGTTTTCGCCTACGCAATCGCCCCCTGCCCGCCCCCTTCCATTTATTAACTGGCCTACTGAGTGCCCAAGGTCTGAGCGGGTCCCAAAAAATCAAGCTGGCACGTTTTTGCCTCTGGCTGATGAAACAGCAATGGCACACGCCAGCCGGTCTGACGGTGTTGCAGCTTCTGAAGCAACACCAACAAGACAGCCATGTCATCCGCTTGTTCTGGCAACCGCTGTGCGTGGCCGCCATGAACACCCCCATTGAGCAAGCCTGCGCCCAGTTGTTTGCCCATGTCCTGCGCGATAGCCTGGGCGGTCCCCGACAAGCCAGCCAAACCTTGATCCCGTTGACAGACTTAAGCCAGCTCTGGTGTGAATCCGCCCTGCGCGATATTCAGCTACAACTAGGCCACCGGGTGCAAAGGCTGGAGTTGACGGAGTCGGGAGTGCTGATCGATGGCCTGCAATTTGATGCCACCATTGTGGCTTGCCCACCTGTACAAGCGGCGCGCTTGCTGCACAGCCTGCCAAGCAGCCCGGCCAGCGAACAGTTGCTGGCGGATCTGGAGGCATTCAGCTATATCCCTATCGCCACCCTGTATCTGGAACTGGAGCAAGCCTGGAAGCTGCCCCACGCCATGCTGATGCTGGACGATAGCAGCGGCAGCGGCGGGCAATGGCTGTTTGACCACAGCGCGCTGAAACCGGGCAGCGGTGAAACGCTGGTAGGGATTGTCATCAGCGACGCGGTACGTTTGCAAGCCCAGGATCGGGAGCAGGCCATTGCCGCCATTATCGAGCAGGTGCGCACTCAAACCCAGCATCTGAAAGCCATGCCAGCCGTACGCGCCAGCGAGCTGATTATCGAAAAGCGGGCCACTTTCGCAGCCATTCCAGGCTTGCGTCGTCCTTCGGTAAAGACACCTTGGTCTGCCATTCGTCTGGCAGGCGACTGGACTGATACCGGCTACCCTGGCGTGCTGGAAGGGGCAGTACGCAGCGGTCTGAAAGCGGCGCATCTGTAAGTACCCAGTCGACACGGATAAAAGCCGTAAAACCTGTGTCAGGCATCTGCTTTTTCCCGCGACGAGCCTGCTTAATTCATACATGGATGCAGGCTTTGTCCTTCCTTGACTTCGCTTTCTGCTTGTCGTTTTTATTTGGTTCCACGTCATTTCGCAATGAACCTTTTGCACCACTAGCTGTAGCGTTTATCTTGGTTGTTTTGGCGGTTACTGCTACCGCCTTTTTTCTCTCGAGACCAGGCACTATTGCGCCAAGGGCGTCAGCAAAGTCTGAGCGGGCTTGTTGGCCGCCAGAAAGTCCGCCTGGAACAAACGCATGCGCACCACATCCCGATACTGGCCATTAATGAAGAACTCGTGCTTGAGCTCACCTTCGACCTGAAAACCAAACTTCTGATAAATGTGGATGGCCTTGTGGTTTTCCTTGTCCACAATCAGCACGATCTTGTACAGGTTCAACACCCCAAAGCCGTATTCGATAGCCAGCTTGGTCGCCCGCGAGGCAATACCCTTGCCCTGGAACTCCGGCGCAATAATGATCTGGAACTCTGCCCGGCGGTGTACATAATCAATTTCCACCAGCTCCACCACACCGGACGGCTGTCCTTCCCACTCCACCACAAAACGACGTTCACGCTGATCATGAATGTGCTCATCGTACAGAGCCGCCAGCTCGCCATAGGTTTCGTAAGGTTCCTCGAACCAATAGCGCATCACGCTGGCGTTATTGTCCAGCAAATGCACAAAGCGCAGGTCCTCGCGCTCCAGGGGGCGTAATTTTACGTGAGTCGTTTTACTCATGGCTTTTCTATCCTTTCTCTATGGTCGATAGACGAGCCGCCTATCTGCCTATACCAAAGGCCATAGACATCATGCCCGCATATCGTGTGTTTTTGATGAAGACCTGATAGAAAAAGTTCAGTTGGCTGCGAAACCGCAGCCCTGCCAGTCTTGCAGCAAAACCGGCCAAAAACGCAAAAACCCCGATTTCTGCTTTCCTGCATAGCAAACTGAACATCAGTCAGGCCAGCAGGAATATCAAAATCGGGGTTTGAAACAACTACCTGGCCGCCATGGCTGCGCCAGCACAGAGCCAGCGCAGGTAGCGGGCATCAGGTTGGGGCGTGTTCCTCGATATAGCGACGTACTTGGGCTACATCCGAATCCATCACCACCACTTTCTGTGGCAAATCTGCCAGACCGGCCAGGTGCGCAGGCACCGGAGCGGGCTGACCAATCGCTTCTTCGATCGTCTCGGAGAACTTGGCTGGCAGCGCGGTTTCCAGCACCAGCATGGGGATGCCTTCTTCGCGGAAATTCTGAGCCACCTTGACGGCGTCTGCCGTGTGCGGGTCGATCAGAGTCTGGTACTGCGTGTTCACCTGGGCAATCGTGTTCAGACGATCCTGGTGCGAGCTGGCGCCAGCTACAAAGCCGAACTCTTCCTGGAAGCGTGGCAGATACTCGCTCAGGTCGAACTGGCCTTCTTTAGCCAACTGCTCCCACAATGCCTTGACCTTGCTGCCATCACGGCCCAGCAGATCAAACACAAAGCGCTCGAAGTTGGAGGCACGGGAAATATCCATGGACGGGCTGGACGTGGCGTAAGTCTGCTCGGAACCACGGGGACGATAAATACCAGTGCGGAAGAATTCTTCCAGCACGTTGTTTTCGTTAGTGGCCAGAACCAGCTTGGCGATAGGCAGACCCATCTGGCGAGCAATGTGACCCGACAGAATATTGCCAAAGTTGCCCGAAGGAACAGCAAACGAGACCGTTTGACCGGCCTGGCTCGTGCTGCGCAACCAGCCCCAGAAGTAGTACACCACCTGAGCCGAAATCCGTGCCCAGTTAATGGAGTTCACGGCACCCAGATGCCATTTGGACTTGAATTCCAAATCGCCCGCCAAAGCCTTGACGATATCCTGGCAATCATCAAACACGCCCTTTACCGACAGGTTGTGGATGTTGTCGTCTTGCAAGGAGTACATCTGGGCGCGTTGGAAAGCACTCATGCGGCCGTAAGGCGAGAGCATGAACACGCTGACGCCACGCTTGCCGCGCAAGGCGTATTCAGCCGCCGAACCCGTGTCGCCGGACGTGGCGCCCACAATGTTCAGAGTGCTGTTGCGCTGTGTCAGCACGTATTCGAAAACCTGGCCCAGGAACTGCATCGCCATGTCTTTAAAAGCCAGAGTGGGGCCTTGGGACAAGCCCAGCAAGGAGAAGCCGGGTTCCAGTTCCTTGACGGGAACCACCTGCTCGCTGTCGAACACGCCGGGTGCGTAAGCACGTGCCGTCAAGGCGGACAGTTCATCAGCCGGAATATCGGTGACAAACAGGCCCAGCACTTTGGCAGCCAGTTCGGGGTAGCTCAGGGCACGCCAGGATTCCAGCGTTTCTGCACTGACTTGAGGGTAGCTCTCTGGCATGGCCAGACCACCATCCGGGGCCAAGCCTTCCAGCAGGATGTCCGAGAATGGCTGGGCCTTCATGCCACCACGGGTAGAGATGTAATTCATTACAGGTTCTCCACGCGCAAACGGGTCACGGCAGACTGAACAAAAGGCAGATTCTGAATCTGGCTGATCGCGCCATTGATCGCACCTTCACGCGCTTCATGCGTCAGAAAGATGATATCGGCCTGTTCGCCAGCCGGTTCCTGGAACATGGAACCAATCGAGATCGAAGCTTGCGCCAGAATACGGGCCACATCAGCCAGCACGCCAGGGCGGTCGTCCACACGCAAGCGCAGGTAGTACGAGGACACCACTTCATCCATAGGCAGGATGGGTGTATCGGACATGGCGTTGTGCTGGAAGGCCAGGTAAGGCACGCGATGTTCGGGTTCTGCGGTTTGCAGACGGGTCACGTCCACCAGATCGGCCACCACCGCCGACGCGGTTGGCAAGGCACCGGCACCGGCGCCGTAGTACACAGTCTGGCCCACGGCATCGCCATGCACCAGTACCGCGTTCATGGCACCTTGCACATTGGCCAGCATGCTTTGCAGCGGAACCAGTGTGGGGTGTACGCGCAGTTCAATACCTTCTTCACGGGCGCGGGTGATACCCAGCAGCTTGATGTTGTAGCCCAGGCGCTGAGCATGTTGCAGATCTTCCAGTGCCAGACTGGTAATGCCTTCCACGTGGGCCTTGCTGAACTGCACCGGGATACCGAAGGCCAGGGAGGCCAGCAGGCTCAGCTTGTGCGCCGCGTCCACACCTTCAATGTCGAAAGTGGGGTCAGCTTCGGCGTAACCCAGACGCTGGGCATCGGCCAGGGCTTGCGCAAAGCTGACGCCACGGTTGCGCATTTCGGACAGGATGTAGTTGGTGGTGCCGTTGATAATGCCGGCCAGCCACTGAATACGGTTGGCCGTCAGGCCTTCGCGAATTGCCTTGATGATAGGAATACCACCGGCCACAGCAGCTTCAAACGCCACCATGACACTGCGCTCGTGAGCAGCGGCAAAAATCTCGTTGCCATGCTTGGCCAGCAGCGCCTTGTTGGCGGTGACCACGTGCTTGCCCTGGGCAATGGCTTCCATGACCCATTCGCGTGCCAAGGTGTCGCCCCCCACCAGCTCGACCACAATATCGATCTCGGGGTTGCGCACCACGTCCATGCCGTCCGTGGTCAAGGTGACGTCGTCCCCCACCAGCGCGCGTGCCTTTTCCAGATCACGCACCGCAATAGCGACCACCTCAATACGGCGACCGGCGCGGCGAGCGATTTCATCTGCATTGCGTTTCAATACGTTCCAGGTGCCGCTGCCAACCACACCCAAACCCAGCAAACCTACTTTGATAGGACTCATTGAACAAATCCGTCCTTACGGAACATTTCTTTGATGCCGCGTACCGCCTGACGGGTACGTTGCTCGTTTTCGATCAGCGCAAAGCGCACATAGTTGTCGCCATACTCACCAAAGCCGATGCCGGGGGATACGGCTACTTTGGCATCGCTCAGTAAGCGTTTGGCAAACTCCAGCGAACCGATGTCCTTGTAGAACTCGGGAATCTTGGCCCAGATATACATTGATGCCTTGGGGACATCGACCATCCAGCCTGCTTCATGCAGGCCCTTGGCCAATACGTCACGGCGGCGGCGGTACTGCTCCACCACCTCCTTGACACAATCTTGTGGTCCCTCCAGCGCCGCAATGGCGGCCACCTGAATCGGTGTGAAGGTACCGTAGTCGTGATAACTCTTGATACGCGCCAGAGCATTGACCAGTGACTCGTTGCCCACCATAAAACCAATACGCCAGCCGGCCATATTGTAGCTTTTGCTCATGGTGAAAAACTCAACGGCGACATCGCGCGCGCCTTCCACTTGCATGATGGAGGGGGCCACATAGCCGTCAAAGGTAATGTCGGCATAGGCCAGATCGTGTACCACCAGAATATTGTGCTCGCGCGCCAGCGCCACAATACGCTCAAAAAAGGACAGTTCCACGCACTGGGCTGTCGGATTGCTGGGAAAACCCAGAATCATCATTTTGGGCTTGGGGATGGACTCCCGCACGGCTTTCTCGATTTCCTCGAAAAAGTCCACGCCTGGGACCATGGGCACCGAACGGATATTCGCGCCGGCAATGACGGCACCATAGATATGAATCGGATAACTGGGATTGGGCACCAGCACGGTATCGCCCTTGTCCAGCGTTGCCAGCATCAAGTGGGCCAGACCTTCTTTGGAACCGATGGTAACGATTGCTTCACTATCCGGATCCAAGTGCACATTGTAGCGGCGCTCGTACCAATTGGTCACGGCTCGGCGCAAACGCGGGATACCTTTGGAGACAGAATAACCATGCGTGTCAGGGCGGGTAGCCGCCTCGACCAGCTTTTCCACGATGTGCGCCGGTGTCGCGCCGTCCGGGTTCCCCATGGACATATCAATAATGTCCTCGCCACGACGGCGGGCGGCCATTTTCAACTCGCCAGTAATATTGAACACGTAAGGCGGCAAACGCTCGATGCGCGGAAAGCGAATCATGGTATTCCTTAATGAGAAAACGCGAAGACCCAGACCAAAAGGTAAAAGTGAATCAAAGAGTTTAATCCATGATTGACTGACTGAGAATCACTGCACACAGATCAGGTGCCGCATTGTCGCTGGCGCTTTGCGCTATCATCGATAGCTGAAAACCGGAGAGACTCATCGTGCAACTGCAACGCGAACACAATCCAGCCATGAATGCCATCACCGCTTACGGTGAGGACTATGTGGCGATCAACTTTCAAAACCACGATCATTCCATCTTCTTTAGCCCCGAAGGTCCGGTTCAGGACCTGGCCATTCAAAGCGCATCCGAACTGACAGCCGCATTGCTGCGTCGGATTGCTGGACTGGAATCGGTCAAGCAAGACCCCATGGCCTTTCTGGACGACGCCCCGCCGGCGCGCCCGGACAACGCCCCCGAACTGATTTTGATTGGTACTGGCCAGCGCCAGCACTTTTTGCACCCGGCTGTCACGCAGGAAATGCTGCAGTGGGGCATAGGTGTGGAAATCATGGATACCCAGGCCGCCGCCAGAACCTACAATATCCTTATGGCCGAAGGCCGCAAAGTCGTCGCGGCCTTACTGATACAGGAACAAGCATGACTGCCGTACAAATTGGTGCCCCTATCCCCGACTTCTCCGTGCCCTCTACCCAGGGCGAGTTCAGCGCGGCTGACCTGAAAGGAAAAATGACAGTGTTGTACTTTTACCCCAAGGACAACACGCCAGGCTGCACCACCGAATCCCAGAATTTCCGCGATGCCCTTCCCGAATTCCAGGCTGCAGGCGCACAAATCATTGGTGTTTCACGTGACTCGCTCAGTTCGCACGAGCGTTTTATCGACAAGCAAGCCCTGACTTTCCCTTTGCTTGCTGACACCGACGAGCACTTGTGCGAACTGTTTGGGGTCATGAAAATGAAAAACATGTACGGTAAACAGGTACGTGGCATCGAGCGCAGCACCTTTTTGATCGACGCCCAAGGTGTGTTGATTCAAGAATGGCGTGGCATCAAAGTGCCCGGCCACGTCCAGGCTGTATTACAGGCTGCCCAACAAGCCGCCTGAAACCTTACCGTGCCGGCCTGCGGGTCGGCACACAACCAGGAGTACGTGTTATATGCCGCTACCAACGTTACCCACCAAGCTGGGAACCCTGCTTAGCGAAAAAGATGACAGTGTCATCCTTGCCGATCCACCCGTACCACTCGACGAAGACGAAGCGCCTCCCGCCCGCCCCAACGCTCCAGCCAGCAAACCCGCTGTTGAGCCACGCGCAAAAAAGACAGCGCCTGTCAAAACAGCGCCTGCGGCCCCGGCGGCCAAACCTGCTCCCGCCAGCTCCGCCAAGCCAGCTCCAAACAAAAAAGCCGCTGCCAGCCCAGCCCAGCAGCCCAAACCCACTACCAGCACATCGGGCAAACGCACTCGTCTGGCCCCCACCCAGCGCAAACTGTTTGTGCTCGATACCAACGTCTTGCTGCATGACTCCAATTCGCTCTTCAAGTTTGAAGAGCACGACATCTTCCTGCCCATGATGGTGCTCGAAGAGCTGGATCACCAGAAAAAGGGCCTGTCAGAGGTAGCTCGCAATGCGCGCCAGGTCAGCCGTTCCCTGGAAGGCCTGGTGGGCGATCATGGCCTGGACAAACCCATCAATCTGGATGGCATTGGTAATACAGAAGCGCGTGGCGCTGTCACCTTCCAGACCAGCGCCCTGGATACCAACCTGCCTATCCAGTTGCCGCTAGGCAAGGCAGACAATGCCATTTTGGCCGTGGTCAATGCCCTGGCCCAGAGCATGCCCAAGCGCGAGGTGGTCCTGGTGTCCAAAGACATCAATATGCGCCTCAAAGCCAAGGCACTGGGCCTGCTGGCAGAGGACTACCTCCACGACCACGTTCTGGATGACTCCGATTTACTGTATGACGGTGTCATGCCCTTGCCAGATAATTTCTGGAACAAACACGGCAAGAACATGGAGTCCTGGCAGCAGGGGGGCACCACCTTCTACCGTGTCAGCGGCCCACTATGCAG
The DNA here is from genome assembly GCF_041521385.1 of Alcaligenes faecalis. Lineage (NCBI taxonomy): Bacteria > Pseudomonadati > Pseudomonadota > Betaproteobacteria > Burkholderiales > Alcaligenaceae > Alcaligenes > Alcaligenes faecalis. The sequence continues at coordinate 1,062,754 of NZ_CP168006.1, forward strand.
CCAGTTCATGGTCAACCAGTTCGTGTTTATCGAAGGCGACGATCCCTTGTATGCCCAGGTACGCGAAACGGCTGGCAATACCGCAGTACTGGCCACCTTGCGTGATTACAGCCATGGCAAGAACAACGTCTGGGGCATTACCGCTCGCAACCGCGAACAGAACTTTGCCCTGAATCTGTTGATGAACCCGGATTTTGACTTCGTCTCCCTGCTCGGTCATGCCGGTACGGGTAAAACGCTGCTGGCCCTGGCCAGTGCGCTGACCCAAACACTGGAGACCAAACGCTACAACGAGATCATCATTACCCGGGCCACCGTGCCCGTCGGGGATGACATCGGCTTCCTGCCGGGTACCGAGGAAGAAAAAATGCAGCCTTGGATGGGGGCACTGGAAGACAATCTGGAAGTCCTGCACCTGGGCACGGGCAAGTCCTCCGGCAACCTGAGCAATCCTCAAGGCAGCGAAGCTCCACGCAACTCCACCATGGAACTGGTGCGCTCCAAGATCAAGGTCAAATCCTTGAGCTTCATGCGTGGCCGTACCTTCATGAACAAGTTCCTGATCATCGACGAGGCGCAAAACCTGACGCCCAAGCAGATGAAAACACTGGTGACGCGCGCCGGCCCAGGAACTAAAATTGTCTGCCTGGGCAATATTGCCCAGATCGACACGCCCTACCTGACCGAGGGCAGTTCGGGGCTGACCTACGTAGTAGACCGATTCAAAGGCTGGCCGCATGCAGGCCACATTACCTTGCAACGTGGGGAGCGTTCCCGTCTGGCTGATTACGCCAGCGACGCACTCTAAACCGAATCACTACACACTCAAACCGGGTCTTGGACCCGGTTTTTTTTTACCACCTGGCTGCATCAAGGCCAACAAGCACAGCAAAGACGCCACGTGGGGGATGAATGACTGCTATGAAACGTACTGCACAGCCCATCGGGCTTACCATGGGCGATGCCGCTGGCATAGGCCCGGAAATCATTGCCCGCCTGATTGTTGACGGCTTACCCCACCCCGCCGTGGTTTATGGCGATGCGGGCGCGATGCGCCGTGCCCTGACACTCATTGGAGCCAATCAGGATTGGCACATCGAGGAAGTGGAGCAGCCTGTTTGTACGCCCAAAGGGGTGATTGCGGTACTGAATCGCTGGCAAGCCCTGCCCGAAGATCTGCCCTATGGTGAAGTTCACGCCCTGGCTGGACGCGGTGCCTACGAATACCTGTGCCACGCCATTGATGATGCTCAGGCCGGCCTGATCCGCGCCATCGTCACTGCCCCGCTGAACAAACTAGCCATGCAGAAAGGCGGTATTGATGCCCCCGGCCATACCGAAATTCTGGCCGAACGCAGCCATACCGAGCACTACGCCATGATGCTGGCCAACGAGCATTTGCGCTCCATTCTGGTCACCATTCACGAGCCGCTGGCCCGTGTGCCCTCCCTGATTACGAAGGAACGCGTGCTGCAAACCATACGACTGGCACAACTGGCCTGCACTCAGGCCGGGATCGCCAAGCCCCGTGTGGCCGTTGCGGGCCTGAACCCCCACGCGGGTGAAGGCGGCAAATTCGGTTCTGAGGATATGGAGCAGATCAGCCCCGCCATAGAACAAGCCTGCGCGGAAGGTATCCAGGCCAGCGGTCCCTGGCCCGGCGATACGATTTTCATGCGGGCTCGCCAAGGAGAGTTCGATATTGTGGTAGCCCAGTACCATGACCAGGGGCTGATTCCCATCAAGCTGCTGGGGCTGGACGAGGGCGTGAACGTGACCGTGGGCCTGCCCTTTATCCGCACCAGTGTTGACCACGGCACCGCGTACGACATTGCCGGACAGGGCAAGGCTGATGCCTCCTCCCTGGGCTATGCCTACCGTATGGCGCTTTCCATGAGCGCACATCAAGCATGATCAAGCGTTTACCGATTGACCCGTTTTTGCTGAAGTTGTTTGCCACGGTTGCGCTTGCCAGTCTGCTGCCCGCCCAAGGTTGGGGCGTGCCGCTGTTTCAACACATCACACAGATCGCGATTGCCCTGCTGTTCTTTTTGCATGGCGCCCGACTGTCACGCGAAGCCATCTGGGGTGGCTTGTCCCACTGGCGTTTGCACCTGCTGATTCTGTCGGTCACCTTTCTGCTCTTCCCCATCCTGGGCAGTGGAGTGGCTGCTGTGCTACGCCCCTGGCTAACCGACAATCTGTACCTGGGAGTTCTGTTTCTGGCTTGCCTGCCCAGCACCGTGCAGTCTGCGGTGGCGCTGACAGCCATGGCGCGCGGCAACGTACCAGTTTCAATATGCAGCGCCTCTGCCTCTACCTTGCTGGGCGTGTTCATCACGCCCCTGCTGGTCGGCATTATGCTGGCAGGTGCGACCAGCGCCCAGGCCACCGTGTCGCTGGAGGCGGTGGGAAAAATCATGCTGCAACTGTTTTTCCCCTTTGTCTTTGGGCATTTACTGCGTCCCGTGATTGACACCTGGGTCATGAAACGCCAGCAAATGCTAAAAGTCGTGGACCAAGGCTCCATTCTGCTGGTGGTGTATACCGCTTTTTCAGGCGCGGTGGTGGGTGGTCTGTGGTCCTCTACCCCACTCAGCGCCTTGGGGCTGATTGTGCTGTCCAACGCCGTTCTGCTGACCCTGGCACAAGTGCTGGCCTGGAATCTGGGGCGTTGGCTGGGCTTTTCCTTTGAAGACCGTGTCAGCCTGCTGATGTGTGGTTCCAATAAAAGCCTGAGCAGCGGCATCCCGATTGCCAACGTCATTTTTCCCAGCGCCATGGTGGGGCCCATCATCTTGCCAATCATGTTGTTTCACCAGTGGCAATTACTGGTCTGCGCGTGGCTGGCGAAAAGACTAGCTGCTCAGAGCGAGCGATAAGAGAACGGCGAACAGCCTTGCGTGACGACCCATGTTGACTAAGCGACGATAGGCAAACGCCTCTAGCCTGATCGTGAGTCCTGCTGCAATGATCCGTCCTACCGTAGGTGTTAAGCAAATTCAGGACGAGTCACCATTAATAAAAAAAGAGGCGTACCCAGGTATGCCTCTTTTTTATCCTGATCGCTGGCCAACAGACTCATACGCTTGAGCATAAAAACACGCACTGTGCCTTCTTAGTTCGGCATGTAATCCAGAAAGCGCGTGCTGGCTCCGGCGAAGGTCAAGCGAACCGAACCAATAGGACCGTTACGCTGTTTACCAATAATAATTTCAGCCGTGCCTTTATCGGGCGAGTCCGGGTTGTAGACCTCGTCACGGTAAATAAACAAGATCAAGTCAGCATCCTGCTCAATAGCACCGGATTCGCGCAAGTCACTCATCACTGGGCGCTTGTTGGGCCGTTGTTCCAGACTTCGGTTCAACTGCGACAAGGCGATCAAGGGGCAGTTCAGCTCTTTGGCCAGACCCTTCAAGGAACGACTGATCTCAGAAATTTCCGTTGCCCGGTTCTCGCCACCGCTTGATGACATCAGCTGCAAGTAGTCGATGATGATCAAGCCTAGCTGACCACACTGCCGTGCCAGTCGTCGAGCCCGCGCCCGCACTTCCATGGAGGACAGACCGGGCGTTTCATCAATGTAAATCTGGGCTTCCTGCACCTGCTGCACCGCGTGCGTCAGGCGCGGCCAATCATCGGCGGTCAGCTTGCCGGTACGCATGCGATGCTGGTCCAGCAAACCGACCGAGCCCACCATACGCATGGCCAGTTGCACCGCGCCCATTTCCATGGAGAACACGGCAACGGGCAAACCCTGGGCAATCGCCACGTGTTCGCCAATGTTCATGGAGAACGAAGTTTTACCCATGGAAGGACGACCCGCCACAATCACCAGGTCACCAGGCTGCAAGCCCGAGGTCATCTTGTCCAGGTCTATAAAGCCTGTTGGCACCCCGGTCACTTCCGAGTCGCCTTCGCGGTGATACAGCTCGTCAATACGTTCCACCACCTGGCTCAACAGTGGCTGGATTTCCAGAAAACCCTGCGAACCTCGCGCCCCTTCCTGAGCAATCTGAAACACGCGGGTCTCCGCCTCGTCCAGAATCTGGCGGGCTTCCTTGCCCTGGGGGTTAAAAGCGGCCGAGGAAATATCATCGGCGACCGTCACCAGCTTGCGCAGCGTGGAACGTTCGCGCACGATTTCGGCGTAGCGACGAATGTTAGCAGCCGATGGCGTGTTGTGAGCCAGCGCATTCAAATAGGCCAGCCCACCCACCTCTTCTTGCTTGCCGGCAACCGACAAGGACTCAAAGACCGTGACCACGTCGGCAGGACGGGCCAGGCCAATCAAGCGGGTAATGTGTTGCCAGATCAGCTTGTGATCAAAACGATAAAAATCCTCGTCGGTGACAATATCGGCCACCCGGTCAAACGCGGCATTATCGAGCAACAAGCCACCGAGTACCGACTGCTCCGCCTCAATGGAATGAGGTGGGACCCTAAGGTAATCCAGCGTTGAATCGGATTTGGCTGACTTGCTTTCCATGCATATACCTTCAAATCAAGGAAAAAAATCGATGCCGCAGCCAACAGAATACGTTGTGCGGACTTGAACAGTATGTATATCTGGGGTCAGAACAGTCTGCCTCAACAGGGTATTGAGTTGACGGGACCCAATGCGGCGGCACAATCACGCAGCAAGCGTGCTGGCTCTCCTCGGACAAAACGAAGAGAAAACAAAAAAGCCGGCTTGCACCGGCTTTTTTGAGCTTGGCAGATACACTCCATGAAAGAATGTACCATGCGTCAACGCACTCGTCTTAGGCGACGTCGCCTTGAACCACAACGTTGATTTCAGCAGTCACGTCAGGGTGCAGAGCAACCTGAACGGGGTACTCGCCAACGGCTTTCAGGTGACCGTCGGGCAGACGAACCTGGGTCTTGACCAGGTCAGCAAAGCCCGCATTTTGCAATGCATTGGCGATGTCCATGGTGGTCACGGAACCAAACAAACGACCATCCACGCCGGCTTTTTGAACCAGGGTGAAAGTTTGACCGTTCAGCTTTTCGTTCTGAGCCTGAGCAGCGGCCAGCTTTTCAGCTTGCAGCTTTTCCAGTTCGGCACGGCGTGCTTCGAACTCCTGCAGAGCAGCAGCCGTAGCACGGCGAGCAACTTTGCGTGGCAGCAGGAAATTACGGGCGTAACCATCACGTACGCGCACAACGTCACCCAGATTACCCAGGTTGGCGACTTTTTCGAGCAAAATAACTTGCATGACTAAGGTTCCTCTGGATTATTTGTGGTTGTCGGTGTACGGCAACAGAGCCAGGAAACGAGCGCGCTTGACAGCGGTGTCCAGCTGACGCTGGTAGTGAGCTTTGGTGCCCGTCAAACGTGCAGGGATGATCTTGCCATTTTCCTGGATGAAATCACGCAGGGTGTCCAGATCTTTGTAATCAATTTCTTCAACGCCAGCGACGGTGAAGCGGCAGAATTTGCGGCGCTTGAACAGTGGGTTCTGTTGTGCAAATTTGCGTTTTTTGTCTTTGCCTCTACGGAAAGCCATTTTGTGCCTCGTTAGTAACCGGGCTATACCCGGAAGAATTCAGTGTGAAGCGAGGTGTTGAACACTTCGCGACGATCGAGCCAGACCAGTCAAACCGTAACAGAGCCTTGCCCTGGAAAGTGACGCTGATAGTGCTGTACATGCAGTACCAGTCGCGTCGAGCCTTTACGGGCGGGGGCAATAAAACCTTGTAGTTGCAAACGAGCTCCCAAAGGAGTGTCTGCCAGACCCAATGCATTATTTCCCAGAGCCACTACCTGCATCGTCAACACGATCTGCCGGGAGTGACCGGCTTCCATTACGGAAGATTCGTGTTCCAGGACCAATTCCAGAGCTGGGACACCCGCCGGCGTATAACGCAAGGGCTTGATGTCGATAAGCTGACCGGCAAGAGAGTACTGGTTCACGCAGTCGGAGCTATTACTCTTCAGCTTGAGCTTCAGCCGCTGCGGGAGTGCTGGCCTCAGTGCTTGCTTTACGTGCTTCTTCGCGTTCGACGGACTTCATCATGACCGAAGCGCCTTCAGGGGCTTTCTTCGTGCCAGCGACGAGGTAACGCAAGATAGCGTCGTTGTAGCGGAAGGAATGCTCCAGTTCGTCCAGGGTGGACTGACCGCATTCGATGTTCAGGCACACGTAGTGAGCCTTGACCAGTTTCTGGATTGGGTAAGCCAGTTGACGGCGGCCCCAGTCTTCCAGACGATGAATAGCACCGCCTTCGGAAGTAACAATCGCCGAATAGCGCTCGATCATGGCGGGCACTTGCTCGCTTTGATCGGGATGCACAATGAACACTACTTCGTAGTGACGCATGGAACAACTCCTTGTGGATATCGCCTACTACCTGCTGTAAAACCAGCCAGGCACCAAGCGCGACAGCCCGCCCATTCAATCCGGGTCGAGCAAGAAACCATAGATACTAGCACCAAGAAAGGCTGGCTGACAAGCCAAAAGCCTTAGCCCTGCACGCTCGCGTAGGCAGAGTGATTATGAATCGACTCAAAATTCTCGGCTTCGATGCTATAACGCAACACTCCGGGCAAGCTGCGCACGCTAACGGCCACATCGCGCACCAGATCTTCGACAAATTTGGGATTGTCGTAGGCGTATTCGGTAACGTATTTTTCGTCAGTGCGCTTGAGCAAGCCCCACAACTGACAGGACGCCTGCTCCTCAACTGACTTGATCAGCGCGGGCAAATCCAGCGCAGCCGGATCAGCAAACACGGCCTGCACCGTGACGTGCGAGCGTTGATTATGCGCGCCGTACTCTGAAATTGCCTTGGAGCATGGACACAAGCTGGTGACAGGGACCAGTACAGATAACTCAAATTCGGGCTGAGTATCCACACCGACACGTGCCGTCCAACTGACGGTGTAATCCATCAGGCTGGCCACCCCCGATACGGGCGCCACTTTTTCCAGGAACACGGGGAAAGTAGCGGTCATGTCGCCACGCCCGGCCCCAAGCAAGGGCAACATGCTTTGGGCCATCTGCACAAAACCGGCAGGTGTCATGGCTTGCTGGCGATACTCTTCCAGCAAAGCCACAAAACGCGACATATGGGTGCCTTTTTCTTCGGGAGGCAAAGCCACCGTCAACTCCCATTGCGCCACGGTGGGCACAGCCTGCCCTTGCAGATCCAGCATCATCGGATGCCGCACCCCGCGCACACCCACGCGCTGAATCGCAACACGGCGCGTATCCATGCTGCTTTGCACATCTGGCATGGCCAAAGGCGATTCCGACACTGTATTCATATCCATCAGGTTCAGCCACGACAGAGCCGCAACCGTAAATAAAAACAATAATGAATGATTATCTTACGCTTATCACAAGCGAGCTTCGATAACCTTAAGAAGAACGCGCATATTGGGGTATTCAATACCTAAAATACGTCGCAATTGCCTTACACCTCAAACAAACTTGAGAAACGCTCACGAATCGAGCGTTCGATGCCCGCCGCATCCAGACCCAGATCCTGAGCTATTTTCTTCTGATCCCCGTGGTCAATGAACTCGTCGGGGTAGCCCAGTTGCAGCACCGGCATCACCAACGCAGCACGGCTGACAAATTCTAGTACCGCGCTACCTGCGCCCCCCATCAAACAGCCCTCTTCCACAGTCACAAACGCCTGATGGCTTTGTGCCAGCTCTTGCAGCAAGGCTTCGTCCATCGGTTTGACAAAGCGCATGTCGACCACGGTAACGTCCAGAACCTCGGCCGCTTTCAGGGCCTCGTGCAAGACGGGGCCGAACGCCAGAATAGCCAGGCTCTTGCCCTGACGGCGAAGATTGGCCTTGCCCAACGGCACGGTATGGAGCGCCTGATCCACTTCAGCACCGATGCCGGCTCCGCGCGGATAGCGCACCGAACTGGGTCCTGGGTGCTGATAGCAACAGGTCAGCAACAAGCGGGTTTCGTTCTCATCCGAAGGGGTGGCAACCACCATGTTCGGAATGCAGCGCAAAAAGGCAATGTCGTAATTACCGGCATGCGTTGCCCCGTCTGCGCCCACAATACCGGCACGGTCCAAGGCAAACGTGACATCCAGATTCTGCAGGGCCACATCGTGAATCAGTTGATCGTAGCCACGCTGCAAAAACGTGGAGTAAATCGCCACAACCGGTTTTTGTCCTTCACAGGCCAAGCCGCCGGCAAACGTGACAGCGTGCTGCTCGGCAATGCCCACATCAAAATAACGACGGGGAAACTGCTGCTCAAACTCCACCATGCCACTGCCTTCACGCATGGCGGGGGTAATACCGTATAGGCGCTGATCCTGTTTGGCCATGTCGCACAGCCACTGACCGAAGATCTGCGTAAACGTCGGGCGCGGCTTGGTCGTGGGCTTCACCAGCCCCACCGAGGGATCGAACTTGCCAGGACCGTGGTAGAGCACCGGGTCTGCTTCGGCCAGCTTGTAGCCCTGCCCTTTACGGGTAACCACATGCAGGAATTGCAAACCACCCAGATCACGCAGATTGCTCAAGGTAGAGACCAGCGCATCCAGATCGTGGCCATCAATTGGGCCTACGTAGTTAAAGCCCAGCTCTTCAAACAGCGTGGCCGGAGACAGAATCCCCTTGGCGTGGCCTTCAAACTTGCGCGCCAGATCCAGAACGGGCGGCACATGCTGCAAAACAGCACGGCCCACATTCTTGGCAGCGGCATAGAACCGGCCCGACATCAGACGAGCCAGATAATGATTCAGGGCACCCACAGGCGGGGAGATCGACATGTCATTGTCGTTCAGCACCACCAGCACATTCACATCGGGGGTGACACCTGCATTGTTCAGGGCTTCAAACGCCATACCGGCGGTCATCGCACCATCACCGATCACAGCAATGTGCTGACGCTCGATTCCGGCATTGCGCGAGGCCACGGCCATACCCAATACGGCAGAAATTGAGGTCGAGGAGTGCGCGGTGCCAAAGTCGTCGTACTCGGACTCGGAACGCTTGGGAAAACCGGAGATGCCATCTTGCTGACGCAAACTGCCCATCTGATCACGCCGGCCAGTCAGAATTTTGTGCGGATAGGACTGGTGACCCACATCCCACACGATACGGTCGTGGGGCGTCTCGAACACGTAGTGCAAGGCAGTGGTCAATTCAACCGTGCCCAGATTGGACGACAAATGCCCACCGGTTTTGGATACGGATTGCAGAACAAACTCGCGCAGTTGTCGTGCCAGCTCGGGAAGATCGCTTTGATCAAGCTGACGCAAGTCGGCGGGAGACTGAATCTGCTCTAGGGAAACGGTTGTCATACTAAAGACGTCTATCCGGGCAAATAAGTGAAACGGCTGTCTAAAGACAATCGTCAATCGGCTATTGTAAAACGCTTCGCAGCCTGTGCCAAAGTAGCACAGGCCCACGTCGCTTAATGATTGCGGCCCACGATATAGTCAGCCAGTTGCATCAGGCGCGCAGCCGCCGGCCCCAAGGGGCGCAAAGCCAACTGAGCCTGCTCGTTCAGCGCACCGAGCAATTCGCGCGATCCGTCCATACCCAGAATGGAAACATAGGTAGGCTTGTTGTCGGCCGCATCTTTACCGGCGGTCTTGCCCAGTGTGGCCGTATCGGCTGTTACGTCCAGAATGTCGTCCACAACCTGGAAAGCCAGACCGACGGCTTGGGCATAGTCTTCCAAACCATTACGCACAGTCGATGAGGCACCCGCCACAATACCGCCCAACAACACGCTGGCCTGCAACATCGCGCCGGTTTTCATACTGTGCATTTCCTGCAACTGATCGCGGTCCAGGGCAATACCCACGCTTTCACAATCAATCGCCTGGCCACCAGCCATGCCAGCACTGCCCGCAGCCTGAGCCAATTGGGTAATGGCTTGCACAATCAAGGCAGGGGCAATCGGCATTTGAGCCAACAGTTCGAAAGCCAAAGGCTGCAAGGCATCGCCCGCCAACATGGCGCAAGCTTCATCAAACTGAACATGGGTAGTCGGGCGACCACGACGCAACTTGTCGTCGTCCATGCAAGGCAAATCGTCGTGAACCAGCGAGTAGGCATGAATCAACTCCACTGCCGCCGCTGCCAGCTCCAATGCTTTCAGTTGAGCCGCCGCCATGGGCTTGCCTTGCAGGGCGGCCTCGCCCGCAGCATAGACCAAAGCCGCACGCACACGTTTGCCACCACCCAGCACAGAATAGCGCATGGCTTCGTGCAAACGAGCCGGTTCCTGGCTGACAGGGGGCAAGGACTGATCCAGCACGGCCTCAGTCTGCTCGACCCGCGCCTGCAACCAATCAGAAAAACTGGTAGAACTCATCTTAACTATCTCCAACAGCCTCATCCCCCGACAAGGGACGCAGCAGATTGCCCTGCAATACACTGACTTGTTCTTGGGCAAGGTCCAGTTTGCGCTGACACAATTGGGCTAATTCCACACCCTGTTCGTAAGCCTGCAAAGCCTGCTCCAACGGCAGTGCTCCGCTTTCCATACGAGCGACCAGCGCCTCCAACTGTGCCAGAGCGGACTCAAAATCCTGCTGTTCTGGCTCCTGGGCACTTTGATTATCATCGCGAGATTTAACCATAATTATTCCTGATCAATGAGGGCCGTCCAGACTAACTGGGGCCCAATTGGATGTGGCATTGTACGGGAGCCTGCGGCTTGCGGGCCTCCCGAGAGGGCGCTTTTTGGCGGGATGCCGAGCCTTAGCGCCGCCTGACAGTAAAAAAGCCGCTTTAGGGCGGCTTTCTCAGCAACAGAAGTTCATTGCCTTTGACTAGCTGCGCGCAACAGGTCGGCTGGCGTCACTGACCCATTCACTCCAGGAGCCGGGGTAAATGCTGGAACCAGGCAGCCCAGCCAATTCCATGGCAAAAAGATTGTGACAGGCTGTAATACCCGAACCGCACTGATGGACAACCATCTCTGCCGAAATCGTCCCCAGCAAATCCTGAAACTCCTGCCGTAGCTGCTCGGCGGGTTTGAAGCGCCCTTGTTCACCCAGATTATTCAGGTGCGAACGGTTAAGCGCGTCAGGGATATGACCTGCGACCGGGTCCATCGGTTCCACATCACCGCGATAGCGTTCAGCAGCGCGCGCATCCAACACGGTAAAAATAGGTTTGGACAGATTCTTCAGGACCTGATCCGTTTGCACGGTAGGCATGGCGGCCTGTTCAAGCACGCTCAATTCGGCCACCGATGGGGTTGGCTTGGCCGGACCGCTTTCTTCGACTCCGCCCAGTTGTTGCCAGGCCTGCCAGCCACCGTCCAGAATAGCGACCTGAGGATGCCCCAACCAGCGCAGCATCCACCACATATGACTGGCAAACAAGGAGCCCTGGGCATCGTAGACCACGACCTGCATGCCGTCACGCAAGCCATTTTGCTGCAAAAGTTGAGCCAGCGCCTGACGGCTGGGCAAAGGATGACGGCCATTCAGCCCCGTCTTGGGTGCAGCCAGATCGACCTCATGATCCAGAAACACCGCCCCAGGAATATGTCCCTGTTCATAGGCGCGTCGTCCTGCCTGATGATCGGCCAAATCATGGCGCACATCCAGAATCAACCATTCTGAATTATTCAGATTGACCTGGACCTGTTCTGCGCTAATCAGAAATTCAAACACGTTCTGCCTCCTTGACGGGAGCCTGTTCGGCTGCCGTGGCCTGCCCTCGCAAGATACGATCCTCGCTGTAGGTACGCCAGGCTGACAACAGACCAGACCCGATAATCAATGCCATCCCTGCCCAGGCTAACCAGTCAGGCACATCTCCCCAGAAAGCGATACCAATCAGGGCGGCGAAAATAATGGTGGTGTATTGCAAGGCGGCGGTCAACAAGGCCGAACCCAGCCCAAAAGCACGCGTCATGGTCAATTGCCCAAACAAACCCGATAAGCCTACACCCAACAGGGATAGCCAGGCACGCCAACTCAGTTCGCGCCAACCTTCCCACAGCAAACCAACCAGACTGGAACAGACGACAAAACAGGAAAACAGCAGCACGGTGCGCCACTCAGGCTCGCCTGAACGTCCCAGCGCACGCACCTGCATCATGGCCACTGCGCTCAAGGCACCCGCGCACAACCCCAACATGGCGGCCCACCATTGGTCTGGCGTAATACTGGGGCGCAGCACGCCGATCACCCCCATAAACCCCAATAACACAGCAATCAGACGCACAGGATCACGCTGAGTGCCGCCCCAGGCCAGCATCCAGAAAGCAATGAACAAGGGGGCGGTGTAGTTCAGGCTGACGGCAGTCGACAAGGGCAGATTCGCCAGAGCCAGAAAACCCAGCCACATGGAACTGACCCCGGACACATTACGCCGAATATGCAGCTTCCAGCTTTGAGGAGCCAGCCGCAAGCCACGGCTCTTTGCCCAGAACACCAAAAGAAGAACCGAGGGGACACCCCGGAACAAAACGATTTGTGCCATTGACGCCCCGGCATCGGCGGACACTTTGACACAGGCCCCCATAATGGCAAACATGGCGCAGGCTACCAGCATCCACAATGACTGCATGTGATCAAACCAAATTCAGTAATAAGGGAAAGGCATTACTATACTCCCGACCTTGTAAAAGTGGCCCGGTAACCCCATGTCTAGACCACTTACACAACAGTCAGAACCACAACACAAGAAACTATCTTGCCTGAAAGCTGACTAAAAGCTGAATCTTTTATTATCACGCCTGGAATCAAGGCTAAAATTCGCGCAGATCGTGTTCTCGCGATCACGATTTCTTCTGTCATACCGGAATCCGCATTCATGAAACGAATTGTCCTTTTCTTAATAACCAACTTGGCCGTCATGCTGGTGCTCAGTGCCTCCATGAATATTTTGGGTGTGGGACGTTACCTGAACGCGCAAGGTCTGGACCTGACTCAATTGCTGATTTTTTCGGCCTTGGTCGGTTTTACCGGCGCCATCATTTCCTTGCTGATGAGCAAATGGATGGCCAAGCAAAGCGTGAACGCCCGCGTCATTGACCCGAACGCCCCCGCCAATGCTGAAGAAGCCTGGCTGGTGGATACCGTGCACCAGTTGGCCGACCGTGCCGGTATTGGCCGCCCAGAAGTGGCTATTTACGACGGAGAACCCAATGCCTTTGCCACCGGCGCGTTCAAGAATGATGCGCTGGTCGCCGTGTCCACCGGCTTGCTGCGCGGCATGACCGAAGAAGAAGTCATGGCCGTACTCGGTCACGAGGTTGCCCACATTGCCAATGGCGATATGGTCACCCTGACCTTGATCCAGGGCGTGGTGAACACCTTTGTGATCTTCCTGGCCCGTCTGGCCGGCTACTTTGTGGACCGCGTGCTGCTGCGCAATGATCGCGACGTAGGCATGGGTTACTACGCCTCGGTCTTTGTGTTTGAACTGATTTTTGGCGTATTGGCCTCCATCATCGTGGCCTGGTTCTCGCGTCAACGTGAGTACCGTGCCGATGCCGGCTCCGCCCAGTTGCTGGGTTCACGTCAGCCCATGATCCATGCTCTGGCCCGCCTGGGTGGCATGGCTCCTGGCGAACTGCCCAAGAACTTTGAAGCCTCCGGTATTTCAGGTGGTCGCTCCATCAGCGCAATCTTCGCATCTCACCCCCCTATCGCGGCCCGTATCCAGGCTTTGCAAAGCGCCCAGTCGGTCTAAGAGCACAGACAACCTGAACGGCACTGCCCAATAAAACGCCCCAAAAGCCAATGTGCTTTTGGGGCGTTTTTTATACCTTAACGTGAACTTAGCGTATTGGCTGCCGGACGATCATCTTGTGCCGACTCGACGATACCGTGCTCCAGTCATGCAGATAGATCTCGTGGTACACGCCTAAAGGCTCCAGCCCTTCCTGTGGCAGGAACTTGGTATAGAGCTGCGACAACAAGGCCGACAGATCCGCTTGGGAGCCTACGTGCATCACCTGCACGCATTTGCCCTCTGTCACGGCTTCCCAGCGAGGAACCGGCGCATTCCCCAACTGAGCACGCATCTGAGCCACCGCACCCTCCAGTCCCGCCCTGTCAGCCCACACGGGCAGCGTCATTTGCACGCGCCATTGCCAGTTTTCCCGCCGCCCTGCTTCCAGATCGTTCGGATCATCGGCCCAGTACAGAATTTCAACCGGCGCTTCCATAAAGTCACGGCCCATACGCTGGCGTGCCTCCCGACGGATAGGCTCAATAGCCATCCGCAAGGTCTTGATGGCAGCCCCCACGGCCGCAGGCTCGGGCGCACCGTGGCCATCCAAAATAGCAAAGGGCAAAGTCGGCACGTCCAGCACCCGGAAATGGTGCTGCAAAGGCGCATACAACATCTTCAGGGTTTCGACGTCCTGGCTTAAATCAATCATGTTTTCCTCAGCCATAAGGGGTCTCACACAACTCCATGCTTAATCAGGAAAGTGATACTCCAAAATATCGTCACCGAACGCATCTCGCTGGCCGCTTTCGGTCCAGCCCAAATAGCGATAGAAACCATAAGAGCGCACCTGAGGATCACTACTACAGGCCAGGAACAGGCGCGTAAAACCACGCCCCTGCAAGTCTTGCATCATCTGTGTCAACAGACGACGGCCTAAACCTAGGCTTTCATATTCGGGCAACAACGCCAGCACCATGATCTCGCCGCTCTCGCGATCACCAAAGCAATAGCCAGCCATCTGTTCATCGACCAGGGCAACATAGCCGGGGCAGCTCTCCTCTTCGATACCTGCGGCCCAGCTTTCGGCGGTAACGCCCAAAGCCGCCAGATCCTGCTCAGAAAAAGCATTCTCACGAGTCAGACCTCGAATACGCAGGCATTCACGAGCATCGTCAGGCACGGCTGCACGCAAGACGGTCTTGCTCATTCACTACTCCAAATAAAAAGAACGAGTACGGCAAATCATCATAGTGTCAACCCTAAAAAACTTAAGGGATGTCACGCTTGAGCTGGTTTAGCCAGTGGGCAATATCGCCTACGACCTGTGGCATGGCCGAGCGACCATCGGCCTGTTTCATGACGTGATCCAGATCAGGATAGGTGCGCCACACCAAGAACGGGTTATCGACATGAGCCACCATCTCTGCAGCCGCTTGCGGCGAAACCGAGCTATCGCGCCCGGATTGAATGATCAGGGCAGGAATGCCAATCCGTCCTAGCACCTCTGCTTGATCCAGGTTCAGCATTTGCTGCCACCAATCGCGTCCATGCTGACTCATCTCAGTATCCAATCCAGCTTTGGCCTGTTGCAAAAAGTCACCCAAGCCATCGAGCATGGCTTGCTTGTCATCAGCGGGCATCTCTTGGGCTGAGGCACTATAGAGCACATCATCCTGAAACCAGCGCCCACCCCCGTTAAAACTGACTACCGCATCCAAATAAGAAGTCTGGGCCGCCAGCAAATGAACAATTACGGCTCCCTCGCTGCCACCCAAGGCAAAAATCTTGTCATAGTGGGTCTGGCTTTGCAGTTGTTTGAGAACCGCATCCAGGTCCGCGACACGTTGCTGAGGATGATCGTGTTGAATATAGTCTGCCGGGCAGTCACTGCGCTCAGACTCATCGCTGGCAGACAAAGCGGCCGTCAGCGCATATTTTTCTACGGCAAGCACCTGGGCTTGCGGGCGGGTCTTGGCCAGGGTTTCCCAGACAAGGCTCTTATGCGCCACACTATTGCAATCCGAGCCCTGAACAATCAAGAGCAGTTCACGCACCCCGCTCTGGGGCGCGATAGCAGGCTGGACATAATAATGAATGGCACTGCCATCCGGACGCGCCAATTCGTATGGTTGCACGTGTGCATGAACCTGCCGGGCCACCCCCCCAAAGACACCCAAGACAACAAAGCCCGCCAGGCGGGCTAAAGAAATTGAATATTCCATGACCGTACTGTGGCACAAAATGATCAGGAATGGATGAAAAAAAAGACTAACTAACGCCCTGACAAAAGGCCAGCAGCCAATACACGTGTTACCCGAAAAGACCAGCAGACTTGGCCTCGGAGTCGCTTAACAGCCCCCTCAGGCCTGGGAGTGCTTCCCTGAATCCTGAGTCTCACGCTTGTAAGATGCGCTGGGCTATTATTTAACAATGAAAGAAATCTTCGCACTTCTCGATTTCGGGGGGTATATCGCTTTGCTGCTGTGGGGTATCCACATGGTGCAAAGCGGTGTGCAACGCGCATTCGGTGCCGAACTGGGCATCTGGATGGGTCACGCGCTGGGCCGCCCTCGTCGCGCTTTTTTTGCAGGTGCAGCCATTACTGCCGCCATTCAAAGCAGTACCGCCACCGGGCTGATGATTACCAGCTTTGCGGCCACCGGCATGGTCGCCCTGGTTCCAGCCCTGGCCGCCATGCTGGGCGCCAATGTCGGCACGACGCTGATCGTGCAATTGCTGTCCTTCAAGATGACTGCCCTGGCCCCTGCCCTGATTCTTCTGGGTGTCTGGCTGTTCCGCTCGCAAGAGCCTGGACGCCGGCGCGATCTGGGCCGCGTCTTTATTGGTCTGGGCCTTTTGCTGCTGTCCCTGCACGAACTGGTGGGCCTGTTCTCGCCCATTCAGGACGCCCCCCTGCTGGAAACCATTCTGGAAGCACTGGCAAGCAGTCCCATGACAGGCATGTTGCTGGCGGCCCTGCTGACCTGGGCCGCACACTCCAGCGTAGCCATTGTCGTGTTGATCATCTCGCTGGCCAGCCATCAGCATATGGACCCACAACTAACCTACGCGCTGGTGCTGGGCGCCAACGTAGGGACGGCCATCAACCCAATTCTGGAAGGGGCAGGCGGCACCAAGGACCCAGCCAACAAACGCCTGCCCATCGGTAACTTGGGCACGCGTGTGTTTGGTTGCCTGATCGGCATGATTTTGCTGCCCTGGATTCCAGATTTGATGAACTGGTTTACCGATGACCCAGCGCGGGCTGTGGCCAACTTCCATACCTTCTTCAATCTGGCCGTAGCCGCCTTGTTCCTGCCATTGCTCAAGCCCTATTCACGCTTACTGAGCCGCTATCTGCCCCGTCGCACCGACCCCGACGATCCTGGCCTGCCCTTGTATCTGGACCAATCCGCCCAGGAGGTCCCCGCGGTGGCCTTGGGCAATGCGGCGCGGGAAGCATTGCGCCTGTCCGATATGCTGCAGGAGATCCTGGATACGGCTCGTCAAAACATGCTGAACAATAGTGCCCAAAGCATTAACCATGCGCGCTATATCAGCAATGCCGTCAACCGTCTGGAGCCGCTGATCACCACCTATCTGGCCAGCATGGACCAGGAAAACCTGAACAAGAAAGATACGCGTCGCCTGAACGATATTCTGACTTTTTCCACCAATATCTCGCACGCCGCCACCATCAGCGTCAATGGTCTGCTCAGCCATACGGCCAAGCTGCGCAAACAAGGATGGATACTGCAAGCGGAAGAACAAGCCGAGATTGGCAAGGTCATGGACAGGCTGATTCGCAACCAGCGTCAGGCCGCAGCCCTGTTTGTCGCCGAGGACGTAAAAACAGCCCGCTTCCTGGCCTTTGAAAAAGACTTCTTCCGTGAGCTGGAGGTGGCGGCCGCAGACCGTCATCTTCGCAAGATCAAGGCCGGTCAACTGGACGTTGCCGAGCAAGGCTCTTTGTATCTGGAGATTTTGCGTGACGTGCGCACCATCAACTCCTATCTGGTCAGCGCCGCAGCCTATCCGATTCTGGCCAAGCACGACGAATTGCTCCCTAACCGGGTTCGCTCCAACGAAGACTAGACAGATCATCAGGGCTTACAACGCCCTGCCCACGAAATTCCAGCTACTCAGAAACAGAAAGGCGACCATCAGGTCGCCTTTTCCTTGAGCTTGCCAGAAAGCCTTAGTGAGCCTGCTCCCAGTTATCACCGACACCCACTTCAGCGACCAGCGGAATATCCAGCTTGGCCACATTGCACATCAAACCAGGCAGGTTCTCACGCAGCGTATCCAGTTCGTCCTCGGGCACATCAAATACCAGTTCGTCATGAACCTGCATGACCATCTGCGTGCGCAAACCCTTTTCTTCCAGCCAACGCTGCACTGCCACCATGGCCATCTTGATCAGATCAGCCGAAGTACCCTGCATAGGCGCATTAATCGCAGCGCGTTCTGCACCGGCCATGCGCGGTCCTTTCGCCCCCTTCAGTTCAGGCAGCCATAGGCGGCGACCAAACACGGTTTCCACATAACCCTGCTCGTGCGCCTGCGCTTTGATGCGCGTCATGTAGCTGGCCACGCCGGGGTAGCGGGCAAAATAACGATCAATATAGGCACGGGCCGCATCGCGGGTAATGCCCAGATTGCTGGCCAGGCCGAACTCACCCATGCCATAGATCAGACCAAAGTTAATCGCCTTGGCCGCACGGCGCTGATCAGAGCTGACGTCCTTGGCATCCACCCCAAAGATCTCGGCAGCGGTGGCCGTGTGTACGTCCCCACCCTGCTCAAAGACCTGCTGCAAATTGGCGTCGCCCGACACATGCGCCATCACACGCAATTCGATCTGGGAATAGTCAGCCGAGACCACTTTGCCCAGTGCAGACACAAAGGCGGCGCGAACACGACGACCTTCTGCCGTACGCACCGGGATATTCTGCAAGTTGGGGTCGGAAGAGGCCAGACGCCCGGTAATGACGGCAGCTTGTGCATAACGGGTATGTACGCGGCCACTATCCGGGTTCACCATTTTGGGCAGCTTGTCCGTGTAGGTGGACTTGAGTTTGGCCAGGCCACGGTACTCCAACAGCACCTGCGGCAAAGGGTAGTCCTGAGCCAAGCGGGTCAAGACATCCTCGTCGGTAGAGGGAGCACCGCTGGCCGTTTTACGCACCACCGGGATACCCAGCTTACCGAACAGAATTTCGCCCACTTGCTTGGGAGAGTTCATATTGAAGGGCTGATCGGCCAGTTCGTAGGCCTTGTTTTCCAGCTCCAGCATTTTCTGGCCCAGCTCGTGGCTTTGACGCGCCAAGGTCGGCACATCAATCTTGACGCCATTGCGCTCCACAATGGTCAGCACGTCCGAAGCCTGCACTTCCAGCAAATAGATACGTTCCAGCCCCTCTTCCTTGGCTACTTGAGGGCGCAGGCACTGGTGCAGACGCAAAGTGTAGTCTGCATCTTCGCAGGCGTACTGCGAGGCCACCTGAATATCCACCTCGTCAAAGCCGATCTGCTTGGCACCCTTGCCGCAGATATCCTCGTAAGACGCACCTTTCAGGCCCAGCCATTGCAAGGCCAACTCTTCCATGCCGACACGCTTGTGCGATTGCAGAACATACGCCTGCAACATGGTGTCCTCGCGGATACCGCGCAGGCTGACTTTTTCATTCAGCAGGACATGGGTATCGTATTTGGCATTGTGCAAGACCTTGGCCGCCTCAGCATTCTCCAGCCAAGGACGCAAGGTTTCCAGCACATGCTCTTTATCCAGTTGCTCTACATCCAGCGAACCACGGTGGGCGACCGGCACATAGAAAGCCTGACCCGCCTTAACCGATACAGACAAACCCACCATGCGCGCCATCAAAGGGTCCAGCGACGTGGTTTCCGTATCCAGCGCCACCAGCTCGGCCTTTTCCAGCAGGCTTAGCAGGGACTGCAACTGTTCTTTAGTCGTGACGGTCTGGTAATCCAGCTCAGCGGGGGCTGCAGGCGTTTCAGCTTCGACACGAGCATCCTGGGCAGGCACCCGTTTAGGATCATCCGTCAGTTCGCGCAACCAGGTGCGAAAACCATAAGTCTCGTAAATATTCTGCAACGTGGCATTGTCACGCGGCTCCGGCTCCAAAGCCTCGAAATCCCCCGTAAAGCCGGGCACCTCGCAATCGAGCTTGACCGTGACCAGCTTGCGCGTCATTTCAAAATTGGCGCTGAAATCGCGCAAGTTCTGGCCGGCCACCCCCTTGATTTTGTCGGCATGCTGCAACAACTCGTCCAGGCTGCCATACTCGGCCAGCCACTTGGCGGCCGTCTTGGGGCCCACTTTGGGGACACCGGGAATATTGTCCGAAGTGTCGCCAATCAGCATCAAATAATCGATAATCTGATCCGGGCGCACGCCGTATTTGCTGGTAACGCCTTCTACATCCAGCTTTTCGTTACTCATGGTGTTGACCAACTGCACATGCTCATTGACCAACTGGGCCAAGTCCTTATCCCCGGTCGACACCACGGTCTCGATGCCATTTTCCGCAGCCAGACGAGAAAGCGTACCGATAATATCGTCGGCCTCTACCCCGGACTGACAAATCAGGTGCCAACCCATGGCGCGTACCGCTTTGTGAATAGGCTCTATTTGCACCGCCATGTCTTCGGGCATGGAAGGTCGGTTAGCCTTGTATTGATCGTACAGATCGTCCCGGAAAGTGCGGCCCTTGGCATCAAAAACGCATACCATATAGTCCGCCTGATAATCCTGTAACAAGCGGCGCAGCATATTGATGACCCCGTACAAGGCGCCTGTAGGCTGGCCTTGCGCGTTTCGCAGATCGGGCATCGCATGGTACGCTCGATACAGATAGCTGGAACCATCAACGAGCAACAAGGTTTTTTTCATGTCTAACAATAAAATCGTCCGTTTACCGGCCTCTGAGCAGATTCCTACCATCATGAAGGAACTGCAAACTGCGGTCGATACATTAAAAGAAATGGGCGCTGGCGTGAGTGTTTTCGGCAGCGCACGCATCAAACCCGGTCATCCTTACTACGAACTGGCCCAGGAACTGGGCCGTCGTCTGGCCGAAGCGGGCGTCACCCTGATTGCGGGCGGCGGCCCTGGCCTGATGGAAGCGGCCAATAAAGGCGCGTACGAAGCAGGCGGGCAAAGTGTTGGCCTGAATATACGCCTGCCCCGCGAAACCACCAACAACCCTTACCAGACACACAGTCTTCAGTTCGAGTACTTCTACTCGCGCAAGGCCACCTTTTTCATGCACAGCTGGGCCTACATTGCCCTGCCGGGCGGCTTCGGTACCCTGGACGAGCTGTTTGAAGTCATGACCCTGGTTCAAACAGGCAAAGTCCCACCCGCCCCCATTGTACTGATCGGCACTTCCTTTTGGTCCGGCCTGATCGACTGGATTGGTGAGCATTTAATGGAAATGGGTCTGATTGGCCCCAAAGACCTGAATTTGCTGGTCCTGACCGACGATCTGGACGAGGTCATGGGCTACATCAAGCAGTGCTGCGTGCTGCCTAGGGCGGAACCCGCATTGCCCCAGTAAGGCGTACGGGTTAAATTTGCAGTCTTTCTTCGGCCCTCCATCAGCAGGGCCGAATTCGTATTGAATGCCACAAGCTAGTCGATATTTGCCGGAGTCCTCCACATGAACAAACTACTTGCCCGCCTCCTGATGGTGGCTTTTTGCAGTGCCTTGGTGCCCGCTGCCGCTTACGCAGACGAGCCGACCGAAATCCGTTTTGCCACAGAAGCGGGCTATCCCCCCTTCGAATTTCTGAACCCCAGTGGCGAGCTGCAAGGCTTTGATATCGACATCGGCAACGAAATCTGTAAACGCCTGCAGGCCAAGTGCGTCTGGATCGATCAGTCCTTTGACAGCTTGATCCCCGGCCTGCAAGCCCGCAAATTCGATCTGGCCAATTCCACCATGACGGCTACTGAGGCACGCGCCAAGGTTATCGACTTTAGCGAGCCCATGTACATCGTGCCGGTTCGCCTGGCCGCACGCAAAGGCAGCGGTCTGGAGCCCACCGCCGAATCGCTCAAAGGCAAACGTGTCGGTGTGCAGCAAGGCACCACCATGGAAACCTATGCGCGCCAGAACTGGGCCAATAACGGCGTCACCATTGTGGCCTACCCCAGCTATACCGACGCCTTCAATGA
Source organism: Alcaligenes faecalis (assembly GCF_041521385.1). Classification (NCBI taxonomy): domain Bacteria; kingdom Pseudomonadati; phylum Pseudomonadota; class Betaproteobacteria; order Burkholderiales; family Alcaligenaceae; genus Alcaligenes; species Alcaligenes faecalis. The sequence continues at coordinate 1,084,590 of NZ_CP168006.1, forward strand.
TCTGGCCGGTGGCCGCGTTGATGCCACCTTCCAGGAAGCCCAGAATGCCATTGAAGGTTTTCTGAGCAAACCGGCTGGTGCCGATTTTGAACTGACCGGCAGCACCGTGGACGACAGCCCCATTTTGAACGAACCCATTGCCATGGGCATTCGCAAGGGCAACAAAAAGCTCAAAAAAACCGTTGATGAAGTTCTGCGCGAAATGAAGGCCGACGGCACCATGCAGACCTTTGCCGACAAATACTTCCAAAAAGACAACATTCGCATCGCGCCCTGACCTGGATACCTGAACCATGTTGCTTTACGGTTATGGGCCGCAGTTGCTGGTCGGCACCTGGGAAACCATCAAGCTCGCCGTGCTTTCACTGCTGGTTTCCCTGGTTCTGGGTCTGGTCGCTGCCCTGATGAAACTGTCCCGCGCTTCGCTGCTGCGTTGGGTGGGCGGTTTGTATACCACCTTGATTCGGGGCGTCCCGGATCTGGTGCTCTTGATGTTGTTCTTTTTCAGCCTGCAGATCTGGTTGAACGAGCTGACTGACTGGCTGGAATGGGACATGATCGAGATCGATCCCTTCGGTGCCGGTGTGGTCACGCTGGGTTTTATTTATGGCGCCTACTTTGCCGAGACCTTCCGCGGTGCCCTGATGGCCATCCCCAAAGGCCAGATGGAAGCCGGCAAGGCCTGTGGCTGGAGCCCCTGGCAAGTTCTGCACCGCATCCAGATCCCGCAAATGATGCGCTACGCGCTGCCCGGACTGGGCAATAACTGGCAAATCCTGCTCAAATCCACCGCGCTGGTGTCCCTGATCGGCCTGAGCGATGTGGTCAAGATTGCGCAAAACGCTGGCAATGCGACCTTCAACTCCTTCCTTTTTGTTGGCCTCACCGCCCTGATCTATCTGGGCCTGACCGCCATTAGCAATATCGGGCTGAGCTACCTGGAGCGTCGCTATAACATTGGCGTGAAAGGAGCGCAGTTCTAATGGATGTCCTGAACGAATTTTGGCGCGCCTACCTGTACCAAAGCAATGGTCAGCTCTCGGGCTTGGCCATGACACTGTGGCTGCTGGTGATCTCGGTCGTGATCGGCTTTTTCCTGTCTATTTTCATGGCCATTGGCCGTGTTTCGGGCAAGGCCTGGCTGTCGCGCCCTATCGGTGCCTTCACCTATTTTTTCCGTGGCACCCCCTTGTACGTGCAGATTCTGCTGATCTACACCGCCATGTACAAGCTGGCCATCGTCAAGTCCGTGCCTGCATTGGAAGCCTTTTTCATGAGCGGCTTTAACTGCATGGTTCTGGCACTGACCTTGAATACCGTGGGCTATACCACCGAGATTTTTGCCGGTGCCATCCGGTCCATGCCTCCTGGCGAAGTCGAGTCGGCCCGCGCCTATGGCATGTCCGGCTGGACCTTGTACCGCCGTGTAATTTTGCCGCAAGCCCTGCGCCGTGTCCTGCCTGCTTACAGCAATGAAGTGGTCCTGATGCTGCATGCTACCTCGCTGGCCTTTACCGCCACGGTTCCTGACTTGCTCAAGATCGCGCGAGATGCCAATGCGGCCACGTACCAGACCTTTACCTCCTACGGGATTGCTGCACTGATTTACCTGTGCGTGTCCTTTATTTTGGTGGGTGCTTTCCGTATTGTGGAAAAGCGCCAGATGGCATTTTTGAATCACTAAGTGCTGAGGTACTGAACAAAAAAATGGGCTGCTTGCAAAAGCGGCCCATTTTTCTTTAGCGATACAGCTACCGTATCAATCCCCCATATGGTCCAGGTTCTGATAGCGCATCTGGCGCCCCATCACACCGGCCATCATCAGAAAGAACGTCAGACCACGTCGCACTTCCGGCTCCTTGGCCAGGCGTATAAGCCCCATCAGGGTCGGGGTTGTCTCGGTAGCCCTCACCTGGTCCGCAGCCATACGTGCAGCGTTGCCAACCGACCAGGCGGCCCCTACCCCCTCCTCAAAGCCCTTCATGAGTTTTTCGAGCATATAGTCGTCGCTCATATCGACCAGATCAGCCAGCAGGGACACCACATCCACCACCCGATTCAAACGCCCCCCCCGCCAGCAAGGGTTCGATCTTGCCGATCAACTCATCCAGGCCCTTGATGCCCGGATCTTCTCCCAGCAGGCTCTCCAGGGCAGAAGGGGCCTTCTGAGCAGCGCCCGCATCACCGGGATTCAAGGATTTATCCGATACCGAATTCATCTGTCTCTCCTGAATTAGACCAAGCCACGGGCCACGGCCCAGTAAATACCCCGGTTAAAACCCTTGCGCAGCAAGCCACCCAGCTTGGTGGGCGGCGTAGGATGCACATCCTCCTTGTAGTCGTACCAGAGCGGCATGCCGCCCTCCAGACCCATTTGTGCCACTGCCACCACCCGGCCATCGTATTCGTCACACGTGCGTCCGAAACGCAGCTCCGAGGCCAGGTTATTGACGACGACAGGAGACTGGTTGTGGCAAGAACCACCGGCTTTGCTGATAGGCAAGTCCACCGTATCGCCCAGTACATACACATTGTCCAGGCCCAGCACTTTCATTGTCTGGTGATCCGTAGGCACCCAGCCTTCGTTGTCCGCTGCTTGCGAAATGCCCGAGTCGCGCACCACAGGCACGGCCGTAATCGGAGGTGTCGCCATCAAAATATCGAAAGGCTCCTCCCCTCCTTCTTCGGAGTAGGCAATCTTGCGCTCCGGGTCCACACGATTCAAGGTGAAACCACGCTGATGCTTGATGTCGCGATCCCCAAAAATCGGGGGCAGCACTTGGCAAACCTCGTTTTGCAAGAACAAACAATTGCGCAGCAGTTGGGAGGTTGTCGGGTAGGTGTAGGCAATCTCCACCTTGTCACGCACACCACGGCGACGCAGGTACTCGTCCAGCATCAAGGTAGTTTCCACCGGGGCAATCCCGCACTGGTGGGGCACGTTATGGGTTTTAGGAAAAGTCACCGTAATCAGCACACGGCCCTTTTCCAACTTGCTCAGGCGGTCCGCCAGTTGACGCGCAGGAGCGTGTTGATAGAAGTGATCACCGCCCTCTTTCAGGCCTTCGATTTTTTCCGGTGAGGGGACGCAGCCGGTAGACAGCACCAGATAGTCGTAATCGATCTTCTTGCCGCTGGCGCAGTGCAGACGGCTGGCCTTGAAGTCGAAACCAGTGACCTCCTCCAGTTGGAAATCAATTTCGGGACGTAAAAGAGAAATTTGCGGTCGCCGTAGCTCATCCCGGAAAAAGGCATCAAAAGCCACATACATAAAAGCAGGCTTGTAATAATGCCAGGGGGAATTGGACAACAGGGTAATGCGGACTTTACCCGAGCGAATTTCCGGATATAGCTTGGTTACCAAATGATTGGCCGTCATCGTACCGCCAACACCACCACCTACAATCACAATATGCTGCACCATCAGTATTCTCCTTAATGGGGGAAACTGTGAAGCGCACCCTGATTTACTAAAAGCCAAGAAAAACAGGATGATACACAGCGACCACTGAGACTATGCAAAGCGAGCTTGGTAATGTGTCCAGCCAGTTTGTATCAAATAGGTATTAAGCAGAAATTAAAACGGCTGTTTTTTTTTGATGGCTTATTCAATCAAATTTATTTATCCCACACCCTTTGCCGATTTAAAAAACAAGCTGGGGCAATGATGTATATGCCCCAGCTTCTTAATAACTTTCTCACATATGGCCCAACCCTGCCACTATAGGATAAAAAAAACGCCTGCATCAAGCAGGCGTTTTCTCCTATCGCAAAACCCGAGGAATTAACTTTCTCGTTGACTGCGACGGCGCTCGTGTTCTTTCAGGTAACGCTTGCGCAGGCGAATGGACTTGGGAGTCACTTCAACCAGCTCATCATCATCCAGGAAGTCCACGGCGTACTCCAGGCTCAAGCGGACAGGTGGAACCAAATCAATGTGCTCGTCCTTGCCAGAGGCACGCACGTTGGTCAGTTTCTTTTCCTTGATGGGGTTAACCACCAGATCATTGTCGCGGCTGTGAATACCGATGATCATGCCTTCGTACAGCGCATCACCGGGGGATACGAACATGCGACCGCGATCCTGCAGCTTCCACAAGGCGTAGGCCACGGCATCGCCGTCGTCCTGACTGATCAGCACGCCGTTACGACGCTCACCAACCGCGCCTTCACGCATAGGACGGAACTCGTCAAAAGTATGGCTCATCAAGCCAGTACCGCGTGTCAGCGTCATGAACTCGCCTTGGAAGCCGATCAGGCCACGGGCGGGAATACGGTACTCCAGGCGTGTACGACCACGGCCATCGGCAACCATATCCTGCAAGTCACCGCGACGGCGACCCAGCTCTTCCATCACGCCACCTTGATGGCCGTCTTCCACGTCCACGGTCAGTTGCTCGTAGGGTTCCATCTTGACGCCGTTCTCTTCACGAATCAGCACGCGTGGACGCGATACGGCCATTTCGTAGCCTTCACGACGCATATTTTCGATCAGAATGGTCAAGTGCAACTCGCCACGACCACACACTTCAAAGACGGTGTCGTCGTCGGTTTCGTTAACCCGCAGCGCCACGTTGGATTTCAGTTCGCGGTCCAAACGATCGCGCAACTGACGGCTGGTCACGAACTTGCCTTCACGGCCAGCCAGAGGCGAGGTGTTCACCATGAAGTTCATCGTCAGAGTAGGCTCGTCAATGCGCAGCAAAGGCAAGGCGTCCTGATGAGCAGGATCGGTCACCGTGCAACCAATGCCCAGCTCTTCAATACCGTTGATCAGCACGATATCACCGGCTTCGGCTTCATCCACTGATACACGCTCCAGCCCCTTGAACTTCAAAACCTGGTTGATACGGCCCTTGATGACTTCGCCATCAGGACCAAATTTCACGACCACGTCCTGGGCAGCGCGCACGCGACCACGGTTCACACGGCCTACACCGATCTTGCCCACGTAGGAACTGTAGTCCAACGAACAGATCTGCAACTGCAACGGAGCGTCAGCATCGTCTTCGCGCTGGGGCACGTGCTGCAAGATAGCCTCGAACAAAGGACGCATATCGCCTTCGCGCACATCTTCGGTCAAACCGGCATAACCCGACAGACCCGATGCGTAAATGATGGGGAAGTCCAACTGCTCGTCGGTCGCGCCCAGTTTGTCGAACAGGTCGAACGTGGCGTTGATCGCGAAGTCAGGACGGGCGCCGGGGCGGTCAACCTTGTTGACCACCACAATCGGACGCAGACCCAGTTCCAACGCTTTACGAGTCACGAAACGGGTTTGAGGCATGGGGCCTTCCACCGCATCCACCAGCAACAGCACGCCGTCAACCATGGACAGCACGCGCTCGACCTCGCCACCGAAGTCGGCGTGACCGGGGGTGTCGATAATGTTGATGTGGGTGCCTTCGTATTCAACGGCACAGTTCTTCGCCAGAATGGTAATACCGCGTTCTTTCTCGATATCGCCCGAGTCCATGACACGTTCGGAGATATGTTCGTTGTCACGGAACGTACCTGCCTGTCTCAACAATTGATCGACCAGGGTGGTCTTCCCGTGGTCAACGTGGGCAATAATGGCCACATTGCGCAATGCGCGTCTCATAACTCATCCTTCTGATTGAAGTTTTTTGGGCAAAATCTCGGTAGGCAAGCTCTCGATGGCCAGCAAGGCCGACATCGGGTCTTCCATCGCCTGCAACCCGTCCAGGGTATAGGCGTCGTCGATATGAAAAGGTCCTAATTCTGTCCGGCGCAAGGCCGTCAGATGGGCAAAACACCCCAGAGCACGTCCAATGTCTTGCGCCAGGGTCCGAATATAGGTTCCCTTGCTGCAACGTACAAACAAACGTGCCGATTGCGGCGTAAAGTCTTGCACCTGCAAATCGTGAATCACGAGATGTCGTGCCTCACGTTCCAGCTCTATACCCTGACGGGCATATTCATACAGGGGCTTGCCATCGCGCTTGAGCGCGGAATACATGGGCGGCACCTGGGTAATGGGTCCTCGGAAAGCAGGCAATACTGCTTCCAGCGCCTCGAGGGTGACACCGGCAACATCTGCCGGAGCCTGGGACACCACATTGCCGGTCAAGTCACCTGAATCGGTTTCCTGCCCAAACTGCAAGGTAGCTTCATAGGCTTTGTCTGCTTCCAGCATCGTGGCGGAAATCTTGGTAGCCCGGCCAAAACAGCAAACCAGCAGGCCCGTTGCAAACGGGTCCAGGGTTCCAGTATGGCCTGCTTTGCGGGCATCCAGAGTGCGGCGGGCACGCTGCAAAGCGTGGTTGCTGGACATTCCGTCGGACTTGTCCAGTAGCAGCACACCATCAATCAACTGCCCGCGTTTTCGCGTAGCCATCGTGTGTCAATCCGTGAAGAAACAACAGCCGCGTCAGGGCTGTTGGTCTGGCTCGTCCGACTTGGACGCTGAGCCAGCTAATTCGCTATCGGCCTGGTTGGCGCTGTCGATGAGCCTGGAGAGCTCCATGCCGCGTTCCAACTGTCGGTCGTGATGAAAATGCAAAGTAGGAACCGTGTGGATATGCAGCAGCTTGAACAGCAGCGAGTGCAACCAACCGGCCTTCTCGGTCAAAGCCGCCTGGGCGACTTCGGGCTCGGCGCCCAGCACCGAGTAATACACTTTGGCGTGTGCGTAATCGGGAGACAGCTCCACGCCAGTCAAGGTAATCAGACCAGCGCGGGTCATATCGATCTCGCGCTGGATCAGGACCGCCAGATCCTTCTGGATCTGGTCGGCCAGGCGCAGATTGCGCCCTGGGTTTGGTTTGGACTTGTGTCGTGCCATAAATTACAGTGTCCGGGCGATCTCTTTGATCTCGAAGATCTCAAGCTGGTCGCCCACTTGGATGTCGTTGTTGCCACGCAGTGTGATACCGCAATCGAAGCCGGAACGCACTTCCTTGACATCGTCCTTGAAGCGGCGCAGGGAATCCAGGTAGCCACTCCAGTGCACCACGTTGTTACGCAGCAAGCGGACTTGCGAGTCACGGCGAACCACACCTTCGGTAACCATACACCCGGCGATGTTACCAATGCGTGACACGTTGTAGACTTCCCGAATTTCGACCATACCGATGACTTCTTCGCGCTGCTCGGGAGCCAACATGCCAGACAGAGCCGCTTTAACCTCGTCCACCGCATCGTAAATGATGTTGTAGTAACGCAAATCAATACCGTTGGCTTCAGCCAGTTTCTTGGCGCTTTGCTCGGCACGAACGTTAAAGCCAATAACCACCGCGTTGGAGGCAATCGCCAGGTTGACGTCGCTCTCGGAGATGCCACCCACAGCGGCGTGTACAACGACCACACGCACTTCGTCGGTAGACAGCTTGACCAGCGACTGCACCAGAGCTTCTTGTGAACCTTGCACGTCGGTCTTGATGATCAGCGACAGGGTTTGCGTACCTTCGCCCAGGTTGTCGAACATGGACTCCAGCTTGGCGGCCTGTTGGCGCGACAGTTTCACATCACGGAACTTGCCTTGGCGGAACAGAGCGATCTCGCGGGCTTTACGCTCGTCAGCCATCACAACCAATTCGTCACCTGCTGCGGGCACTTCGGTCAGACCCTGAATTTCCACCGGAATCGACGGACCTGCAGAGGTCAGCGACTTGCCCGTTTCGTTCAACATGGCGCGAACGCGGCCGAAAGAGGCACCAACCAGCACGCTGTCGCCCCGGTTCAAAGTACCGCTCTGAACCAGAATGGTGGCCACTGGACCACGCCCCTTGTCCAGACGGGCTTCAATAACCGTACCCTTGGCAGGCGCATCAACTGGCGCCTTCAACTCCAGCATTTCGGCTTGCAGCAGGACGTTTTCCAGCAACTCGTCGATGCCCTGGCCGCTCTTGGCCGACACAGGAATAAAGGGCACATCACCACCGTATTCTTCGGGCACCACCTCCTCGGCCACCAGCTCTTGCTTGACGCGCTCTGGGTTGGCTTCGGGTTTGTCGATCTTGTTGATTGCCACCACCAGCGGCACGTCAGCGGCACGAGCGTGGTGAATGGCTTCACGCGTCTGAGGCATCACGCCGTCATCCGCAGCCACCACCAGAATCACGATATCCGTTGCTTTGGTACCGCGAGCACGCATGGCCGTAAAGGCTTCGTGACCGGGGGTATCCAGGAAGGTGGCGGTGCCGCGATCCGTTTTAACGTTGTACGCACCGATGTGCTGCGTAATACCGCCGGCTTCGCCCGACGCAATCTTGGCGCGACGGATGTAGTCCAGCAGCGAGGTTTTACCGTGGTCAACGTGACCCATCACGGTTACCACTGGAGCACGAGGCTTGAGTTCGGCATCGTTCTGGGCATCGGTATCCACCAGGAAGGCTTCAGGATCGTCCAGCTTGGCGGCAATGGCCTTGTGACCGAGCTCTTCGACCAGAATCATGGCCGTTTCCTGATCCAGGACCTGGTTGATGGTAACCATCTGACCCAATTTCATCAGGTGCTTGATCACCTCGGCTGCCTTGACGGCCATACGGTGGGCCAGATCGCTGACGGAAATGGTTTCGGGTACGTGTACTTCGCGGGCAATGAATTCTGCCACTTGTGGTTCACGACGCTCTACCTGAGCATTGCGGCCACCACGTCCACCCTTGCCACGACCGGCCTTGGCGTTGGATTTCCAGCCTTCACGGCCACCACCCGCACCGGCGGAGGCCACATCAGCCTTGGAAGGCTGCTTCTTGCGGCTGGCGTCATTGGTCCAACCAGGCGTGCTGTCGGTCTTGACGGGTTTGCCCGGGGCCTTCTCAGCCTTGGTGCCTTTGACATCTTTCTTCTGGGCACCCTTGGCACCTGGTTTGCTATCAGCCTCTGGCTCGGGAGCACGCAAGACTTTACGAGGACGGTTCAACATATCGCGCAACGCAGCGGCTTCCGCCTCTGCGGCCTTACGGGCACGATCACGATCCTGGTCTTGCTCCACATCGGCGGCAACAGGAGGAATCACCGGGCCACGCACGGCACGGCGCTGGCTGTTGGTGGCCATATCCCGAGGTTTTCCAGTCGAAGTGGGGGCTTTTGTCCCTTGAGGGTGCTGATTTTTATTCACAGAGTTAGCTTGACGGGCGTCGTTTACAGATTTAGTAGATTCCACAGGCTTTTCCTGGGCCGTAGGAGAGGGAGCCGATTCGGCCCTTTCCTGAACAGGCTCCGCGGCGGCTTCGGACGGTTCCGATGCAACTGGGGCCTGTTCCTGAGGCTGGGGCTCGGCTTGGCTTGGTTTTTCCTGCGCGACCACAACGGGCTCTGCAGGAGCGGCTGGTTCAGGCGCGGGCTCTGCAACAGGAGTCGGCTCAGGGACTGCGACCACTTCGGGTTCAGGCTCTGGCTTGGGTTCAGGCTTGGACTCGACAGGGGCTTGCTCCTGCACCGGCGTTTCAGGAGCAGCAAGCACAGGAGCCACGGGCTCGTTGACAGGCGCGGCGGGCGCCTGTTCAACAGCCGGTTTTTCCTGACTGGCCGCTTGGGCCTGAGCCGCTTGCTCCTTTGCATTTTCCTGGGCCAATGCCGCATTGGCTTCTGCCACCAGCTCGGAGGGATCACGCTTTACAAACACACGTTTTTTGCGTGTTTCCACCTGAATCGTGCGGGAACGACCCGACCCGTCATCCTGACGGATCTCCGATGTTTGACGACGAGTCAGGGTGATCTTCTGACCTTCCTGACTGCCGTGCGAGCGGCGCAACGATTCAAGCAGCTTCGCCTTATCCGAATCAGTGATGGCGTCATCAACTGATTTGAGCTCAATACCTGCGCTACGCAACTGCTCCAGCAGAACATTCGCAGGCATTTTCAGTTCTTGAGCGAACTGGGCGACAGTGTTACTCGACATTCGACTCTCTCTTGCTTTACTACAACTATTCTCAATGAATACAACGCGCGGACCTAGCTAGACATATCAGGCCTCGTCGTCAAACCAGTGGGCACGGGCTCGCATGATCAGGTCGCTGGCCGCATCTTGCGCCAGGCCGGTCATCTCGGACAGCTCGTCCGTTGCCAGTTCCGCCAGTTCATCCAGCGTTGTAATCTCGTTTTCAGCCAGTACAGCGATCAGTTCAGGCGTCATGCCCTCGATTCCTGCCAGTTCCTTGACTGCGGTCTGTACCAATTCTTCCTTGGCAATGGCCTCGCTCAGCAGTGCATTGCGGGCGCGGGCACGCAGCTCGTTGACGGTTTCCTCGTCAAAAGCCTCGATATCCTGCAGTTCCTGCAACGGTACGTAAGCAATTTCCTCCAGACCGGTAAACCCTTCGTCGATCAGAATATCGGCCACGGCTTCGTCCACATCCAGGCGGGACATGAACATGGCGCGCAATTCTTCGCGCTCTTCGTCCTGGCGGTTGCGGCTTTCTTCCGGTGTCATGATGTTGATCTGCCAGCCAGTCAACTCCGATGCCAGACGCACGTTCTGACCACGCGAACCAATCGCCTTGGGCAGGTTTTCTTCGTCTACCACCACGTCCATGGCGTGTTTGTCCTCGTCCACCAAAATGGATTCGACATGCGCCGGCGCCAAAGCACCAATCACAAATTCGGCCGGATCATCGGCCCACAACACGATATCGACCTGCTCGCCACCCAGCTCGTTACGCACTGCAGTAACGCGCGAACCGCGCATGCCCACACAAGTACCGATGGGATCGATACGCTTGTCGTAAGCGATAACGGCGATCTTGGCACGCACACCCGCATCACGGGCAGCAGCCTTGATTTCCAGCAGGCCCTGTTCGATCTCGGGCACTTCGTTCTCGAACAGCTCTTTAATAAACTCAGGGGCCGTACGCGACAAGATGACCTGTTGACCACGAGCGGCATAATCCACTTTCTGCACCCAGGCACGAACACGGTCGCCCACGCGGATATTTTCCTTGGGGATCATCTCCGAACGAGGCAAGCGTGCTTCGATCTTGCCCATTTCGATAATGGCATCGCCCTTATCCATGCGCTTGACTGTACCGGAAACAATGGTTTCACCACGCTCCAGGAAGTCGTTCAGAACCTGTTCGCGCTCGGCGTCGCGGATTTTTTGCAAAATGGCCTGTTTGGCCGCCTGGGCACCGATACGGCCAAACTCGATAGGCTCGAGTGGCTCTTCGATGTAATCGTCCACTTGCAGCTCGGGATCGATTTCCTGGGCGTCCGACAGCATTTCCTGTTTATCAGGCTCTTGCAGGCCGGCCTCATCGGGCACGACCAGCCAGCGCCGGAAGCCTTCGTGGGCGCCGGTTTCCCTGTCGATTTCCACACGGATATCGACATCTTCCTTGAAGCGCTTTTTCATGGCCGAGGCCAAGGCGCTTTCGAGCGCGGTGAACACGACATCACGCGCTACAGATTTTTCACGCGCCAGCGCATCGACCAGCAATAGAATTTCGCGACTCATCGCTTCTTACCCTTGAAATCAAGAACGGGATCCAATTTGGCACGATCCACCTGGTCATAGGTGAATTCGACCTGCGTCAGCTTGCCCGATGCTTCGTCCAGTTCCAGCCTAAAAACGGTATCCAGCGGAACACTAGCCGGTAGCGCCCCTTCAGGAGCGTGGAGCGTACCCACAAACACTTTCCGATTATCGAGTGCTTCATGCAGGCGCACCTGCACCCGCTCACCCGAAAAACGCACATAGTCAGCAACGCGCAACAAGGGGCGATCCACCCCGGGCGACGTCACTTCCATGCGTTGATAGTCCACGTTTTCCACTTCGAAAACGCGCGACAGTTGTTTAGACACCCATTCACAGTGTTCGATACGCACCCCTTCCGGGTGATCGATGATGATACGTAGCAAGCCTAGCGGCGCACGCTCCACGTCCACCAGTTCGTACTCGGTACCCGCCAGGGTCTCTTGTGCCAAAGCTAGAATGTCTGCCATAAAATCCAAAAAAAATGGGCTGTACGCCAGCCCATGGTCACCATGCACGCTTGAAAATCAAGCGGGCCCTGGCCTTGCGCATTGCCAACGTCAAATCGGGATAGTTGCAGGCGCAACCGAACCGGATGATCCACGCGGTCTTTGCCTTGACTTTGCTTTGAAAGACCGCCCTATTCGCTGGCGCGCAGCATCAAAAAAGACCCAGCCGACACAAACGTCTCTGAGCCAAGTTCTATATTCTACCAGAAAACCGGAAAATACGTGCATTCACACGGCCTTACAGGCCCAAACCGCAGGGTTCGGGCCACAAACTCAAAGTCCGTGCGACTTAGCGTTACCGACGCCCGCGCCCCAAGTGGGATTCATGGGCCGCCGAACTGGCTGGCTGCCAGTCATCATCACGACGACTGACACGACGCACCACCGTTGTTTTCTTCACATGCGCCTTGGGCGATTGCCCAGCACCCGCACGACCGGAAGCTGCGCGACGAGCCGAGGGCGCACGACTTTCCTGGGCACCGCGAGCATGACCACCACGGGCTTGATCACTACGCCCCTCGCCGCGCGCCTGGTCTCCGCGCGCTGGGCGGCGGCCATTATGTACACGCGCCCCTTCCTGCGTCCGCCCCTCGCGGCCGCGGCCTTCATGCGAACGGCCTTCCGAAGAACGCCCTTCTGCCGAACGACCGCGCTGCTGACCACGAGCACCCTGCCCACCCCGTGGAGCACCTCGCCCTTGGCCACCGTGCTCACGACGGCCGCCATCAGGGTGACCATTGGCCAAACCACCGCTGATGAACAAAGCGCCGCTGACGGACTCATTCACACGCACATTATTCGAGGATCGACCGCGACCCGCCACACGACCACCACGCCCCATACGAGCACCGCTCAGACCGTTGTTCTCCAGCGTACCGAAACCAGGAGGCAAGGCACTGTCATGAGACAGGGGCTGACGTTCGCGACGCTGATGACCACCAGCGTCATCCGATTCTTTCACCAAGCCCAGGCGCAGCATAAATGCCATCACGACATCCGCATCCAACTCCTCCCAACGACCACGGCGCAAATTCTTGGGCAGACCAACATCACCAAAACGGGTACGGATCAAACGGCTGACCGTCACACCCATGGCTTCAAACATACGACGCACTTCGCGGTTACGGCCCTCATGAATGGTGACGCGATACCAACGGTTACTGCCCTCACCACCCAGGAATTCGATCAGGCCGAACTTGGCCACGCCGTCTTCCAACTGCACGCCATCGCGCATGGACTGCATTTGCTCTTCGCTCAGTTCACCCAAAACACGTACTGCGTACTCACGCTCGGCACCGTAGCGCGGATGCATCATACGGTTGGCAATATCGCCTGATGTGGTGAAGATCAACAAACCTTCGGTATTCAAATCCAGACGACCAACCGACAACCACTTGCCCACTTTCAGGGAAGGCAGACGACCAAACACGGTGGCACGGCCTTCGGGATCGTCGTGCGTGACAATTTCGCCTGCAGGCTTGTGATACAGAATCACGCGTGGAGGACGTTTGGTATTGGCACGATTGATCAACTGACCATTGATACGCACCTTGTCGTCTACACTGACACGTTGCCCAATATGAGCCGGTTCACCATTCACCGAAACACGGCCCGCCACAATCAACTCTTCCATATCGCGGCGCGAACCAATACCGGCCTCTGCCAGCACCTTGTGCAATTTGGGCTGCACCAGTTCGCTGCCCATGTATTTACCCAAACGCTGTGACAGGCGATTTTGCTTGTCCAGGTGGCTGAATGCGATGTCATCATCACCATCCAAGATCACAACGGGTGCATCATCAGCCGGATTCGAGTAGCGAGCTTCCTGGCTGCTACCGGGGCGCTTGCCAGCGCCACCGCGTGCCTCTTGACGACGACCGGCCGAGGCGGGTTTGCGACGATTATTCTGTGGGCGAGCTGGACGGGCCTTGGCTTCACTTGGAGCGGCCGCCTGGACCTCGTCGTTCTGGCGAGGAGCCGACTCTTGAGCGGCATCACCACGACGGCGGCGAAACGGCGTGCGCAATTTGCGCCCCTGGCCTTTCGCGCGGGGATTCTTGGATTCGGCCGCGCCTGAGGCGTCCGATGTAGAGGCTGTGTTCGTCTCGTGCGAATCAGTCATTTTTAATCATTTACTCCAGAGTTTTTTATTTCATCCGGTACCTGTACATCCGATAGGCCAGCCGCAGCCTGGGCCTCATCCACGGGGTCCGGTGTCGTATTCACTTCAGCTTGTTCCGTTTGTGGCAGTTCCGCTTCTGAAACTGCCTCAAGCAACTTGTCCTGACTACCTGAATCAGAATCCGCTTCGGACTCCAGTTCAAGTTGAGCAGCAACAGCCTGTAGCGGCTCCACGCTCACTTCCAAAGCAGCGTCTTGTTCTGCTTCTTGTTCTATTTCTTGCCCTGCTTCCGGACCAGTCTGCTGCGCCACCACAGATGCAGACTCTTGCGCACCCAGCTCTGCCGCCTGCTCCTGGCCCTGATGATCCTTACCCTGCTGCTGTTGATCCGGCTGCTGGTCCAGTTCTTGACCCGGCTCTTTGTCTTGCCCCTGATCAGCCGATGCTGCCGCTTGCCCGTTTGGCAAGGATGTCAATACATCCAGGGAATCCAGAGTTTCAACCGAAGGCAATTCATCCAAAGAACGCAGGCCCAGATCATTCAGAAACTGACGGGTCGTTCCCAGCAATGCCGGACGTCCGGGCGCATCACGATAGCCCAGCACCTCAATCCAGCCCCGATCTTCCAAGGTGCGCACAATTTGAGTCGATACGCTGACACCCCGTATGTCCTCAATATCCCCACGGGTTACAGGTTGCCGCCAAGCAATAATCGCCAAGGTTTCCAGCACAGCCCGCGAATACTTGGGCGCGCGTTCCAGACTCAGACGGGACAAAAACACTTGCATGGCCGGGCGACTTTGAAAGCGCCAACCCGAGGCAACCTGAACCAACTCCAGGCCTCGCTCTTTCCAATCCAATTGCAAGATAGCCAGATAACGGCGCAGATCATCCGCGCTCAGCGGCGGGGAGACAAACATTTTGCGCAACTCGGCGCTGTTCATGGGCTGCTGTGCACACAGCAAAGCCGTCTCCAGGACTCGGATTATTTCACTTTCAGTCACTGCTGGGAAGCCTCACTTTCTGGCGATACTTGCATAAAGCAAAAATTCCATGTTAGTATTTATCTTTTACGGCGCGGGGTGGAGCAGCATGGTAGCTCGTCGGGCTCATAACCCGAAGGTCGTAGGTTCAAATCCTGCCCCCGCAACCATCATCCGGAACTGCCTAGCAAAATCAAACAAGCCAGCCAATTCGCGCTGGCTTTTTTGTTGCCCGCGGTGTTGATCATCAATCTTGTGCGCGGCACAGCCCACAGCCAGAACACGCAGGCCAGCCATCAACACCGCAGCAATAATCCCAGCCCAAGCAAAGGCCACCACAGCGGCCACAGCACGCATCTGAATCACCATCGCCGCTATCGGGCCTTGCACAGGGCCGGAAGCGCACACAAGCCCACCGCCCTGGCTCAAACCAGAAACAGCCGCTTTAAAAGCAATTAAAAATGTTGTGTAAGCACACATGCTGATGATGAGTATGTCCGCAAGCCCTATCGGACGGGATTTGAATTAGCGGTCCTGATTAGCGGAACGCGAAAACAGCACAACAACGTTTGGGGCAATAACTGATCGGGGCGACAGGTCTACATGGTCAAATGCCAATATCAAGGCACCAACAGACCACCGCAGGGGTTATCGATTGCCTAAACCTGAAGCAAAGCCAGAAACAGAGAAATTCGTTTTGCCGGGACATCCCGCCTAGTAGGGGAGCCGACTGCTATCAAAGCCAGATGCCAGCCATCAAGAACTGGTCGCTATACAGGGAGCCGCTTGCGCGTTTGAGCTTTTAGAAATGCCAATCCGGCTGAACCTGTAAGCACAGTCCGTATTACACCATTGCGACCAGCAAGACGCAAGAAAATTGAGGGCCGTTTTATCCTGCCTTCATGCCCTTCCCGACGGCAATCGCCAAATATTAATGAAATAAACACGCCACACTATGTACATAATCAAAAACTATGTTATAGTTATTTTTCTGACGCGGGGTGGAGCAGCATGGTAGCTCGTCGGGCTCATAACCCGAAGGTCGTAGGTTCAAATCCTGCCCCCGCAACCATATTTAAAAAAACCGTCGCTTATGCGGCGGTTTTTTTTCGTCCTGCCTCGGGACGCTCATCATTTCAGGCCCTACTGCTTGCAACAAACCAAGCAACATGGCCTCGATGCTTTTGGTACCCAGAACCAGAGCGTGTGTTGGGCAACACCCACTCTACATAGCGCAACAGCCAGAAAAGCACTGCCAGCCCCCTAAAGGCCGACAATGCTTGGCGCCCGATCAATTCGATGCGTCGGCCTTGGCAAGGCCAAACCACTTCAAACCATAACGCAACTGATCGCGTAGCCAGACATAGGCAGAAGGGACTTCTTGCCCCGTATCGAATCTGGCCTGCACGTTCAGGCCGGACATCAATTTACGCATTTGATCCATAGACAAGCCAGACTCCAGGCGGGTCGCAGGCCAGGGAGGATCCATGGTCACCTCCAAGCTCAAACGCCCCTTGGGTGCGGGGAGCTGAGCAATAAATGCCAGCAAAGCATCGCGACTGTCCCGATCCGCAACCGAGTCAGGCATCAGTTGTACAGAAGTGCGTGCTGCCAACAAGGCCTTCTCAATACCCGGGCGCGGATCCTCGTACATGCTCATATTCATAACCAATGGGGGGATGACCATGGACTGGATCAGATTCTGATTATCCAGATACAGACTCAGGCTTTTAAGTTCGGCCTGCTCAAGTTCGTCCGGCCCCAAGGCACGCCCTGCTGCCGACTCAATCCCGAACTGCGCCTGAATACGAACCTCACGCAGATGCTGACTACGCAGTCGAACCTGCTCCAAATACAATTGCGCCGAAGCCGAATTCCACGTGTACTTGAGAGAAAAATCCATCGGTTTGGCTTGCAGACGCATCACGTAATCCTGCCCAGGAAAACGCCCTGTCAGAACATAGATTCCGCTTACGTTTAGATCCATGGAGTCTGGAACAGCTTGCCGCTCGGAAAGTACAGCCACCCCCTCATCGCGCAACACAAGCTCATCGAAAGCCAACAACATGGACGAAAAACCAGCCGACCACTGCCCATTCTGGACTCGACAAGCTCCATCCCGATCCTGCATCTGAAGCTCGTCACCTGATTGCGGCTGCAACGCGACATAATGACGCAAATACTCACAAGCAGGCCCCGCTTGGGCTGAACTGGCCAGCACCATCGCGCCCCCTAATATCAAGGCAATTTTTTTCTTCATGAAGTCCTCGTCGTGGGCAAGCGCCGGCAACCATACCAAACAAGCCTTCCCTTTGCATGAAACGCTGGCTAGTATACAAAGCCATCAGGGCCTAAGCCCTACCCTGTTTCAAGATAGGCACACCAATGCCCCTTCGCCATGGCCAGTACTGAACCGATCCAATTTTCACTTTGCACACAACTGAATGATCTCGACTCAGCAAGCTGGGATGCGCTATCGGGCCATCACCTCTTGCTTCGCCATGCTTTTTTAAGGTCCCTGCACGAAACCGGTTGCGTCACCCCGCAAACAGGCTGGTCACCGAATTACCTATTGATGCATCGTGGCCAGACGCTGTGTGGCGCCGTGCCCCTGTATCTGAAGCATCACTCCCGGGGAGAATATGTGTTTGACCAAGGCTGGGCCCAAGCCTATCAACGCCATGGTCTGGACTATTACCCCAAGCTCTTGTGCGCCATCCCCTTTACGCCCGTCAGCGGCCCGCGTCTTTTGGCTCACACCCAGGAAGATCGCGTCCTGCTGGCCCGGCAACTGATCCAACTGACACAGAACAATCAGTTATCCTCCGTGCATGTGCTGTTCCCCAATCCGGACGACAGGCAAGCTCTGGAGCAGGCTGGCTTCATGATTCGCCATGATGTGCAATTTCACTGGCAGAACCAGGACTACGCCAGCTACGAGGACTTTCTGGCTTCGCTGACTCAGCAAAAGCGCAAAAAAATGCGACAGGACAGCCGCAAGATTTACGAACAAGGCCTGTCCTTTAAACACAAGCAGGGTCAAGAGATTAGCGAACAAAATCTAGACTACTTTTACCAGTGCTACGCCAACACTTATCAGGAGCGCGGGCAACGTCCTTATCTGAATCGGGAATTCTTTGCGCGCCTGCATGAACAGTTACCCGAATCCCTCGTGTTGATTCTGGCCCAACAACATGGGCAAACAGTAGCCTGCGCCCTATCGCTACGGGATGGGCACACACTTTATGGACGTTACTGGGGCTGTACTCGCTACGTACCTGGCCTGCACTTCGAGACCTGCTACAACCAGGCGATCCAGTTCTGCATTGCACAGCAACTGCGTTTCTTTGAAGGTGGCGCTCAAGGGGAGCACAAGCTCTCGCGTGGCTTGTTGCCAACTCCCACCAGCTCGGCACATTGGATTGCAGATCCTCGCTTTGCCCACGCCATTGAAGCATTCCTGCATGAAGAAGCGGGCCATGTGGCCCGCTATCAGGAAACGCTCAGCAGCCATACCCCGTTTAAAACGCTGGCAGGCTAAAAAAATCAGTCTTTCTTGTCTTTGCCGGGTGGCGCAAAGGGAAAGACCGAGAACATCTGCCGGGTCTGGTCCTGCATCTGATCCTGCATTTGCACGAACAGATTCTTGCTTTGATCGATATAGCTGTTCATGACGGTTTGCATCACAGGCGCCTGTAGACTCATGAATTGCGCCCAGGCCTCGGGGCCAAACTGCCCGCCATACACGCCCTTGGACTGTTCGGTCATGCGCTCCTGGATTTCCATGAAAGCCTGAATGTTTTTTTCCAGATACGAGCCCATCACCCCCTGCATGGCATTGCCATAAAAGCGGATGATCTGCATCAGCACCGGAGTGGAAAACATCGGGATCCCCCCGCTTTCTTCCTCAAGAATAATCTGCAGCAAAATACTGCGCGTCAGGTCTTCGCCGCTTTTAGCATCGACGACCGCGAACTCCTCGCCTGACAGGACCAGTTGCTTGACATCGACCATCGTGATGTAAGCACTGGCCTGTGTATCGTACAAGCGGCGATTGGGGTATTTCTTGATGAGTCGAGGGGATCCCATGCTGGTACTGACTTCCTAATCAATAAAACAAAAACACGCGCTCTGCACTGCAACAAGCCTTAGCTCATGTGCAAGCCACCGTTCAGGGAAAAATCCGCGCCCGTGGCAAAGCCTGAATCACCCGAGGCCAGCCAAGCCACCATGGAGCCAATTTCATCCGGTGTACCCAAACGGCCTACTGGAATGGTCGCCACGATTTTCTCCAGAACATCGGGGCGAATCGCACGCACCATATCCGTACCAATATAACCGGGGGAGATAGTATTGACCGTCACCCCCTTGTTAGCAACCTCCTGGGCCAGGGCCATGGTAAAGCCATGAATCCCGGCTTTGGCCGTGGAGTAGTTGGTCTGGCCAAACTGCCCTTTTTGCCCATTCACCGAACTGATGTTGATGATACGGCCCCACTGACGCTCTACCATGCCATCAATCACCTGCTTGGTCACGTTGAACAAACTGTTCAAGTTGGTGTCGATCACCGCACGCCAATCTTCCTGGCTCATTTTACGGAAGGTCCCGTCGCGCGTAATCCCGGCATTATTGACCAATACGTCTACACGACCAAAATCGGCAAATACCTTTTTAAAGGTCTCAACAGTCGAATCCCAGTCTGCTACGTTGCCCACCGAAGCATGAAATGTGTAACCCAGCTCGGCTTGCTCACCCAACCATTTCTGAAAATCACGGTTGGGGCCGCAGCCTGCAACAACGGTAAAGCCGTCTTTGGCCAGGCGCTGACAAATGACTGTCCCTATCCCTCCCATACCACCAGTTACGTAAGCGACTTTGCTGCTCATATACATCTCCTGAAAGGGGTGACAACGCTCGAATCCCTGAGCCAGCCCGGGCAATGGAAAAGTCTGGCATCGGGATAAAGGAAGCAGGCAGAACGCCCTGCTCCCGAAACCTGAAAAACTGAAAAATTAACTGGCGCGCACTTTCACATAACTGCCGGGTGCCTCTTCCAGCACGGGATAACGCGCATGGCCCAAACGACGTTTTGCGCGACGTCGTGAGCCTGACAAGGGCGCAAGCCAAGCAGTCCAGTCCGACCACCAACTACCGGGGACGGCCTGCGCCCGTTCCATATACTGCTGGGCATCCAGCGTGGCAACCGGCTCGCCGTCTTGCAGCACCCAGTAATTACGACGCTGCTTGGCAGGCGGGTTAATGACACCTGCAATATGGCCCGAGGCCCCCAGCACAAAACGATGCTGGGCCGCAGGCAATGCTCGCAAGGATGCATAGGCCGACTGCCAGGGCACGATATGGTCGTCTCTGGAGCCATACAAGTAGACAGGCAAATCAAGCTGACTCAGATCGGCACGGTGCTCCCCCACAGGGACACCGCCTTTCTGAACCAGACGATTTTCCAGATAGGTATTACGCAAGTACCAGGTAAAGAAAGGACCGGGCAAATGGGTGCCGTCGGAGTTCCAGTACAGCAAGTCAAAGGCAGGTGGTTTTTTACCCTGCAAGTAATTGCTGTTCACATAGTTCCAAACCAGCTCGGCGGGGCGCAGGAAAGAAAAGGTACTGGCCAGTTCGCGAGCATTGAGCAAGCCGCCCTGCCCCAATTGCCACTCCCGAAACGCGACCTGCGCTTCGTCGATAAAAACATTCAGCATGCCCACGTCGGTGAAGTCCAGCATGGTGGTCAGCAAGGTCATGGAAGCGGCCGGGTCCTGACCTTTATTGCGTGCCAGCGCCAAGGCGCTGGCCAGCAAGGTGCCACCAATACAAAAGCCCAGCGTATTGATTTTTTCCTGTCCCGACAGCTCCTGACTGACCCGAATCGCCTCCAGCACGCCTTGCTCCAGATAATCCTGCCAGCCCAGGGCATGAATATGGGCCGCGTCATTCGGCTGAGGATTGCGCCAGGACATCAGATACACCGTCAGCCCCTGATCCAGGGCGTGACGTACAAACGAATTCTCGGGCTGCAAATCCAAAATGTAGAACTTGTTGATGCACGGAGGCACGATCAGCAAAGGCACGGCATGCACCATACTGGTGGTGGGTGCGTACTGAATCAACTGAAAAATATCGTTCTGGAACACCACGGCACCCGAGGTGGTGCCCACGTTTTGTCCCAACTGAAACTGGCTTTCATCCGTTTGAGTCAGACGCCCTTTTTGCCAGTCGCCCATAAAATTGGACATACCCTCCAGCACGGACTGGCCCCCGGTATCCATCATGGTTTGCAGAGCCTGGGGGTTGAGCAGCAGATAGTTGCTGGGCGACATGGCCTCGGCCCACTGCATCATGGAAAAGCTCAAACGCTCGCGCTGTGCGGCGTCCAGCTCCATCAGGTCCAGCATCTCGTTCATGGCCTGAACGCCAAGCTGCCAGATATGGGCGTTGAACAAGGCGGTGGGATTGCGCTGCCAAGCGGCATCCGCAAACCGACGATCCTGTGGGGGTGGCAAAGCACCGCGTTGGGCTTGGTCCCACAGATCCTGCCACCGCTGCATATAACGAGCTTGCAGTTCAGCACAGCGGGTGGCATCCATCGGTTTGCCAAAACCTTGAAAAGCTCTGTTGTTACTCGACATCTGCCACCTGTAAACGAATTGCAAATACGCTTAAAGCATGACGTTCGTAACAAAGGCAGTCAATTGGGGTAATTAATTAGGTTGGCACGCCAATAGACAGAATTAAAGATTCCATCTCGTCTTTAATACGCTCAAAAAACCGTTAAGGCGGGCTCAAGCGAGCAATGGTGGCCTGTCGGCCCGTCAAGGGCGAGCGTCGGTAGGAATAAAACAATTCATTCTCTTGAAACGTGCACAGCCCACTTAAATGCACGCTCATTTTACCGGGGCTCAATTTTTCCAATCGGTGGCATGCAATACCCGGCAAATCCGCTTGCCATTTTCCAGGGCGCTTTCCCTGAATAAAAAAGGCAGCCAATTCCGGCTCGTCCAGGACATAGGCATCAAAAACCTCTTGCCCAACTTCAAAGTGCTCTTGGCTAATCGCTGGACCAACCCAGGCTTGCCAGGATTGCGCTTGGGGACAACGAGCAGTCATCGTCTGCCAGGTGCGCTCCAGGACTCCGGCTTGCAGACCACGCCAACCGGCATGGGCCACGCCCAGCACCTGGGCCTGCTCGTCCCAGATCACCACCGGCAGGCAATCCGCCGTCAGAATGGCCAAAGTGCGATCCCGGCGCGTGGTGATGGCAGCGTCAAACGGTCTGGGTGCGGCAGGCAACACATCCTGATCGGCATCCAGCACATCAGTGCCATGTACCTGTGCCAACCAGATTGGCTCCGAACCCAGGAAGTCTGCAAGCCGCTGGCGGTTGACCTGCACCCGCTCCGGATCATCGCCCGTATTCAAGCCTAGGTTCAGGCTGTCACGTTCGTCCTGGCTGACGCCGCCAGCCCGAGTCGTACAGAAATAAAGCAGCCCCGCTTGTGCGGGGCCACTAACAGTAGGAATCAACGTTGAGTGTGCCATTCAATAGACTCTGCAACAGATTGATAGTCTGACGGTGGCTCCGCCGAGAAGCTGCGGCGTTCGCCCGTATCGGGATCCTCAAACTCCAGCACATGCGCATGCAGCATTTGGCGCTGCGCCCCCGCGACGACGCGACCACCATATAAGGTATCGGCCAGCAAGGGATGCTTGATCGAACTCAGGTGGACGCGAATCTGGTGGGTACGCCCGGTTTCCAGCCGGCAAGCCACTTCGGTCACGGCCTCCTCGCCCGCATAACCCTGACGCAACATTTGATAATGCGTTACAGCATGCTTGGGGGCGACGGATGGCCCAGTACTCATGCGCACGGGCACGCGCAAATCGCGTCCAATCGGCTCATCGACCGAGCCCTGGCCCGGCAAGACACCATGAACCAAGGCCAGATACTGGCGTCCCATGCTACGCTCTTGCAGTTGTCGGACAAAGTGAGTTTGTGCGACTTCTGTGCGCGCCACCACCAGCAAGCCGGAAGTGTCTTTGTCCAGCCGGTGTACAACACCGGCACGAGGCACCTGACGCAGATTGGGAAAGCGAAACAGCAAACCATTGAGCAAGGTGCCACGCCAGTTACCCGCGCCCGGATGTGTGACCAGACCCACTGGCTTGTTAATCACCAGCCAGGAGTCGCTTTGAGCCACAACCTCGAAGTCCACGTCATCCGGCTCAAACGCCATGTCTTCTGGGGCCTGTTGTTCCCAGACCAGCACGGTATCACCGGGGTAAACCGTATGCTTGACCTTGACGGCCTGGCCGTTGACAAGAACATGCCCACTCTCGACCCAGGACTGTAGACGGCTGCGCGAATGCTGTGGCAGTAAACGCGCTAAGGTCTTGTCCAGACGATCGGGAGACGCAGTGATGGGAAGGATAAAACGCAGTGCGTCGGAAGAAACAACACTATCTTTTTCAGTATCTGTGTCAGGCATGGCGACAAATCATATAATTGAGCAGCAATGCTAACACCAAGGACGCTTTTGTGACTCGCCTGAACCTGAACTTGCCACGTATTCGTGGCACCAAGCTGGCCCACGTAGCCGCATTAATGCTGGCCGCCACGTTGCTTGCTGGCTGCGGCACTACCAAAAAAGAAGTTGACCCCACCACGGGTTGGACCGCCGATCGCCTGTATAAAGACGCCCGTGAAGAAATGTCCGCCGGCAACTGGAAAGAGGCGCGTACCCGCCTGGAAGCCGTCGAGTCCCGCTACCCCTTTGGCACTTACGCACAGCAATCGCTGATCGACCAAGCCTACATTAACTGGAAAGACGAAGAGCCTGCCAAAGCCCTGGCCGCTATTGACCGTTTCCAGAAGCAATACCCCAGCCACCCCGGCACCGACTATATGCTGTACCTGAAAGGGCTCATCTCCTTTACGCCCCCTAGTGCAGCTCTGTCCAACATTACCCAACAGGACCCCAGCGAGCGTGACCCTAAAGGTCTGCGCGAATCCTACGAAGCCTTTAACGATCTGCTGCAACGCTACCCTGATAGCCGATACGCACCCGATGCCGCCAAGCGTTTGACTTGGCTGGTCAGCACCATCGCTCAGAACGAAGTGCATGTGGCCGAGTACTACTACAAACGTGGCGCTTACGTCGCTGCGGTGAACCGTGCCCAAACCGTGATTACGGACTTCAAGGGTGTGCCAATCGCCGAGCGCGCGCTGTACCTGATGTACCTGTCCTACGACAAGATGGGTCAAACCGAGTTGCGCGACACCACCAAACGCGTGATGGATCAAAACTTCCCGGACTCAAAATACTTCACGGAAGGCTTGGATACCAAGGTTAACTACTGGAACCCGATTAACTGGTTCTAAGCCTTGCAGCAAAGCAGCACAAGATACGGACTGCCTTTGTGAAACGGCAATAAAACGTCTCACTGAATGCAGCCCAAAAAAGGGCCGAATCCTGGATGGGATTCGGCCCTTTTTACTTTTGAGTTGTGGGCAACTGATCTGTTTCAGAAGGCTCTGCCTGCCAATTGCCATCCAAACCCAAACGCCTGAAGCCGGAGCAGCCAGCTCCGGCCTCGCTCTTTAATGAGGATTGACCGGGCTTGCACCATCACTACTGGGGTAGCGAGCAAACTGTTTGACCATCGTCGTGCTACTGGCATCAAGCCCCTGTACCTGCACCTGAGCACCACCACGACGCAATTTCAGTACAACCCGATCCAAGGCCGCAACCGAACTTAAGTCCCAAAATCGTGTCTGGCTCACATCAATACAGATATGCGGCACTTTCTCTTGATAGTCGAACTGTGAAAAAAAGTTCTCTGCAGACGCAAAAAACACCTGCCCGAAAACAATATAAGTACGTGTCTGGCCATCTTCGCTGAGACTTGAGGTGATATGCAAAATACGGCGCACCTTGTGTGCAAAGAACACACCGGAGAACAGAACACCTGTCAGCACCCCTTTGGCCAGATCGTGGGTGGCGACAGTGACCACCACCGTCGCCAACATGACGACACTGGATGTTCTAGGATGCACGACCAAGTCTTTGATTGAACGCCAATTGAATGTACTAATGGAAACCATCACCATCACGGCAACCAGGGCAGCCATCGGTATCTGCTTGACCCACTCCCCCAGAAAGACAACCAGTATCAACAGCACCACACCCGCTGTTAAGGTGGACAGTCGACCACGGCCACCTGACTTGACGTTGATCACAGACTGACCAATCATGGCACAGCCCGCCATCCCTCCGACAAAGCCTGTGGCGATATTGGCAACCCCTTGCCCTACACACTCTCTGTCTTTGTTGCTCATGGTGTCAGTCATATCGTCCACGATCGTGGCCGTCATCAAGGATTCCAACAGGCCCACGACACATAAGGTGACCGAGTAAGGAAAAATAATCTGCACCGTTTCCCAAGCCCAAGGAACCTGGGGAATCAAAAAGCTGGGCAGGCTGTCTGGCAACTCCCCCATATCACCCACAGTGCGGATATCCAGCTCAAGAACCATATAGACAATGCTGAGAACCACAATGGCAACCAGGGGCGAAGGCACAGCCCGGGTGATGTAAGGCAATCCATAAATAATGACCAGGCCAGCCGCCGTCATGGCATAAACGTGCCAGGTCACATTCGTCAACTCCGGCAATTGGGCCATAAAAATCAAGATCGCCAGGGCATTGACAAAGCCAGTGATGACCGAGCGCGAGACAAACTGCATCAGTTGCCCAAGGCGAAAAAACCCAGCCAACATTTGCAGCATCCCGGCAAGAATGGTCGCCGCCAACAAGTAATCCAGCCCATGCTCTTTCACCAGTGTCACCATCACCAAGGCCATCGCCCCGGTCGCAGCCGAAATCATGCCTGGCCGGCCACCGACAAAAGCAATAAGCGTGGCGATAGAGAAAGAAGCATACAGGCCGACCTTAGGGTCCACACCCGCAATAATGGAAAACGCAATGGCTTCTGGAATCAGCGCCAATGCCACCACAAGACCAGCCAACAAATCACCCCGAACGTTGGAGAACCATTCCGTTCTGATTTTTTCAATCAACATAAACACCGCATTTACAAAGAAGAGAGACGCGCTCACCATGCCCAGCGCAGCCGTCACAGGCTGGACATACAGGGCAAACATGAGCAAGCCCGTCGCAGCAGACAGCGAGGGGCTGGATAAAAGGGAAAAACAAGAGAAGAATGCTCTTGCCGCGCTGGCGCCCCCTTAAGGGGGGGTGACGGAGTGAAAATGTCCGCGAGGCATGGCTGCGCCCCGGTAATGAACCGGTTTCAGTGTGAGGTAAGCAAGGTTAGCCATGGCCATGATTGTACTCAGAAAACAAAACGTGTTCCCTGCCCTTGAAAACAGACAGCCCACCAGAGATGGTCTAGTCTGTGATTTTGAGCAAGAAGCCAGCTAATCGACTGGCCCTTCACCGTTACTCCAGGCCGTCTCCTACCATCACTTGCCCCGCTTCATCGCTGTGTCGCTTGGCCTTTTGCTCCCGCAAAAACGCCAAGGCCCGAGCAGGATCACGAGTACGGGCAAAAGGTGGCAAACCACGCCACAACAATTTGCCGTAGGGCTTCTCAACAATACGGGTGTCACCCACCATCAGCACGCCCCAATCACGTTCGGTACGGATCAGACGCCCTGCCCCTTGTTTCAAGGCAATAGCGGCTTCGGGCAACTGATACTCCATAAAGGGATTACCGCCTCTGTCCTTGCATTCCTTGATACGGGCTTCCAGCACCGGATCATCGGGTGGCGCAAAGGGCAGCTTGTCGATGGCAACCAGCGTCAAAGCATCGCCGGGCAGGTCAATCCCTTCCCAAAAACTGGCACTACCCACCAGCACCGCATTGCCACGAGCACGGAACTCGTCCAGCAGAACTTGCCGGGAACGCTCCCCCTGACGCAGCACATTGCGCTCTATGTCTTCCCGATCAAATCGGTCCCGCAGCATATCGGCAATCCGCTCTACCGAGCGCAAGGTGGTACAGAGCACCAGCACACCGCCCTGACCGGCCTTGATCAAGGGAATGAGCGCATCCACGAATGCCTGATTGAAATTCGGATGGCTAGGAAGCGGCAAGGTGCTGGGCACATAGAACAGTGCCTGATTGGGATAGTCGAACGGTGACGCCCAGGCTTGCGTGCGGGCATCGAACAAGCCCAGTTGCCGCTTGAAGTGATTGAAGTCCCCGTGCACCGACAAAGTGGCCGAGGTCAGCACCCAGGACTGCTCCTTGCCTCGGTAGCGCGAGAAAATCTTGGCTACTGACAAAGGCGCACTGTGCAGGCGCAAATAATGCTGACCGCTTTCTACCCAACGCACGAACTCGTCAGGCTGATCTTCGTCTTTTTCGCTTTCTGGCAGATAAGCGTGACGGCCCTGGCGATCTGGCTGACTCCACTGGAACAAGCGCGCACGTATTTCCAATGCGCTCTTATGTGCCGCCGCCAGATCAGGATGGCGTTCAGCCACCATGGCCAGCATCTTGATGACCTTGTCGAAGGTCTCCAGCACATTCTCCAGCGCCTCATCAAAAAGCTCGGGTTCGGGCAAGGCCTGAAAAGTAGCACGGCCACCTTGGGCCGCCAGCGAAGCAGTACGCAGATGCAAATCCCGCGCCGATTGTTCCAGCTTGCGGGCAACCTGACTCCAGTCCACGGTCTCACGGGCCTGGGCCAAACCCGCCGCTTCTATCTGCCGACACAAATCCGTCAATTGATACAAGGACACGCTGCTACCCAGAAAACGGGTAGCCACATCGGGCAGTTGGTGCGCTTCGTCAAATACCACCAGATCCACGCTGGGCAGCAAATCCGTCACGCCTTCTTCACGCAAGGCCAGGTCGGCCATGAACAGGGCATGGTTCACCACCACCACATCGGCATCCTGGGCATGACGGCGGGCTTTCATCACAAAGCAGTCGCGCACAAAGGGACAGTCCTGTCCCAGGCAGTTATCCCGTGTGGAAGTGACTCGATGCCAAATATCCGCGTCCTCCGGGACCTCGGCCAGTTCACCCTTGTCACCGCTACGGCTACGCTCCGTAAAAAGCTGGATGGCACGCAGATACGCAATTTCCGCACGGGACTTCAGGGCACGGTCGTCCTGACCCAATCGTTCCAGATGGTAATGACAGACATAGTTACTGCGCCCCTTGAGCAAGGCCACATCCACCGGCAAGGCCAGCGCCTTGCGCAGATGAGGAATATCACGACGGAACAATTGATCCTGCAAGGTGCGCGTTCCAGTCGAGACCAAGGCTTTGCCACCTTGCATGAACACGGGCACCAGATAGGCCCAGGTCTTGCCCGTTCCGGTACCAGCCTCGGCGATCAATACGCCAGACTCGGCGACGGTCTCGCTGATGGCTTGGGCCAGCTCCAACTGAGCCTGTCGCGGACGATAGTGCGAGACAGATTCTGCCAATGGGCCTTGGGGGGAAAATATATCGGAATAATCCTGCAACAACATGGGGCAAAACCGCTCAGGGAGAGGTGACGAATGACAGAACTGTCTACAATCACAGTGGAATACATACAAGATGATACCTGCCAATTCTGGGTCGCTGCCGGTCTTTATGGCAAAATGCGGCGCTTGCAGACCCTTTTACAACGATGGACCCATAACTGAAATGACTGTGGAAACCCTCGCCCAGCAACAGGATCACCAACAGATTCTGGCGCTACTGGCCTCTGAACTGAACATCCGCATCCAACAAGCCGCCTCTACGGTTGAGCTCTTGGACAACGGGGCCACGGTCCCTTTTATTGCCCGTTACCGCAAGGAAGCGACTGGCGGCCTGGACGATAATGTCCTGCGTGATCTGGAAGTGCGCCTGATCTATTTGCGCGATATGCAATCGCGTCGTCATGCCATTCTGGAATCGATCCGCCAGCAAGAAAAACTGACGCCCGAGCTGGAGCAAGCCATTTTGGCGGCGGACACCAAGCAGCGTCTGGAAGACTTATATGCACCGTACAAGCCCAAGCGTCGTACCCGTGCTCAGATTGCCCGCGAGGCCGGTCTGGAGCCGCTGGCGGACGCCATTCTGGCCCAGAAGGAGGCCGACCCTCTGACGTTGGCCGAAGGCTATCTGAATGCCGAAGCCAAGATCGACACGACCAAAGCTGCTCTGGACGGTGCCCGCGACATTCTGGCCGAACGCTTTGCCGAGCAAGCCGACCTGCTGGAAGCCATGCGCGACTATCTGTGGAAGTCCGCCCACTTGTACTCCAAGGTTGCCGAAGGCAAGGAGCAGGAAGGCGACAAGTTCCGCGACTGGTTCGACTTTAACGAAGCACTGCGCCAACTGCCTTCTCACCGCGTACTGGCTTTGTTGCGCGGTCGCCAGCAAGGTGCGCTGGATCTGCGCCTGGGTCTGAACCCCGAGCAGGATGCGCTTTTGCCCCACCCTTGTGTGCTGAAAGTTGCCGAGCTGACCGATATTGGCGCTGACTTTTCCGCCGACGCCAGCCCACGTGATCACTGGTTAGCCGAGGTCTGCCGCTGGACCTGGCGCGTCAAGTTGCTGACAGCGTTTGAATCCGAGCTGATTGGTCGTCTGCGCGAACAAGCCGAGCAAGAATCCACCCGCGTGTTTGCCGCCAACCTGCGTGATTTGCTGCTGGCGGCCCCCGCTGGCAATAAAGCCGTGCTGGGCCTGGACCCAGGTATTCGTACCGGCGTAAAAGCCGCTGTGATCGATGCAACCGGCAAGGTGCTGGATACGGCCACCGTCTACCCCTTTGAGCCCCGTCGTGACCGCGAAGGCGCCATTCGTACCCTGGCCGGTCTGGCTACTCGCTACCAAGTTGAACTGGTGGCGATTGGTAACGGTACAGCGTCACGCGAAACCGAAAAACTGGTGGCTGACCTGCAATCGGCTTTCCCCCAACTGCCGCTAACCCGCGTCGTCGTGTCCGAGGCCGGTGCTTCGGTGTACTCCGCCTCCGAGCTGGCTGCCCAGGAATTCCCTGACATGGACGTCAGCCTGCGCGGTGCCGTCTCTATTGCCCGCCGCCTGCAAGATCCACTGGCCGAGCTGGTCAAGATCGACCCCAAATCCATTGGTGTGGGTCAGTACCAGCACGACGTGAACCAGCGCGAACTGGCTCGCAGCCTGGACGCCGTCGTCGAGGATTGTGTGAACGCCGTGGGTGTGGACGTCAACACTGCTTCCGCTCCCCTGCTGGCGCGCGTGTCCGGCCTGAACAACACGCTGGCCAAAAACATCGTCATCTGGCGTGACGAAAACGGTGCCTTCCAAAGCCGCAAGCAGTTGCGTGACGTACCACGTTTTGGTGAAAAAGCCTTTGAACAGGCCGCGGGCTTTTTGCGTATTCCCGGCGCAGCCAACCCGCTGGATGCCTCTGCAGTTCACCCGGAGGCCTACCCGGTTGCTGCCCGTATTCTGGAGCGTCTGCAAACCGAAGCCAGTGATGTCATGGGTAAGTCCGGCGCATTGAAAGGCTTGTCGCCGTCGGACTTTACGGATGAACGCTTTGGTTTGCCCACCGTGCGTGATATTTTTAACGAAATTGAAAAACCCGGCCGCGACCCTCGCCCTGAATTCACCACCGCCAAGTTCCAGGAAGGCATCAACTCTCTGAACGATTTGACGCCCGGCATGATTCTGGAAGGCGTAGTCACCAACGTAGCCAACTTTGGCGCCTTCGTGGACGTAGGCGTACACCAGGACGGTCTGGTCCATATCTCGGCCCTGTCCGACACCTTTGTGAAAGACCCGAGAGATGTCGTTCGCGTGGGTCAGACGGTTAAGGTTAAAGTTCAGGAAGTGGATGTAGCCCGCAAGCGTATTGGTTTGACCATGCGCCTGAACGACGACAGCGGCCCGATGCGTGGTTCCAGCAGCACAAACAACGCTCCCCAGCGCCGTTCCGGAAACAATCGTCCCAACCGGCAAGCTGAACCGGCACCAACCGGTGCCATGGCAGCCGCCTTTAGCAAGCTTCGGAGATAAGCCATGACTGAGACCGAGCGCCTTCCCCAACTGACGCGTCTGCTCAATCTGCTGACCGGATTTGATCAGAAGGAACAGGATATTGCAGCCATCAGCCAGTCCGTACTGACTGCCAGCGCCAGCCCGGCGGCGATGGGTGAGGCTTATGGCAAGCACGCCCAGAACCTGATGGAACATGATCCAGATGGTGCTCTGATCCTGGCCATCAGCTACGAACTGGACGACTATCTGGCCCTGGCCGATACCGTTGATGAGCTGTGGGAAGAAATCCTGGCTGCGTTTGAGAGCCAGGACCTGCCCGCCTTTCCCTACGACGATATGCCTTTTCAGGACGTGGACGGCTTTTTCCAATGGGCTAACGAACAGTTACAAGAGTTTCACCCCTCCTACTGCCTGCTGGAGTTTGCCCAAAGCTATGACGAAGAGTTTCAACTGATCGTGGTCAAACGCGAGAACCTGGAAGAAATTCTAAATCTGTGTGAAGAGCTGGGTATTCCCGCCCAGCCTGCTCAATAAAGACCGTATCGATGCGAGCACAAGCCCTCATCGAGATACACGGGGACTAGCCAC
Source organism: Alcaligenes faecalis (assembly GCF_041521385.1). NCBI lineage: Bacteria > Pseudomonadati > Pseudomonadota > Betaproteobacteria > Burkholderiales > Alcaligenaceae > Alcaligenes > Alcaligenes faecalis. The sequence continues at coordinate 1,116,240 of NZ_CP168006.1, forward strand.
CATAAACCAACAGGCCCACGGATGAGTGGGCCTGTTGCTTTTCAAACTGACTGCATCCGCTACGGGTATCCTTCATACCCATCTCGCAGCAGAATCATCACCTAGTCTCGCATCGAATCCAAAGCCGCTTCGAGCGCATCGCGCAAATCTGCCGAGACACGTGCCACTTCTTCACCAGCGCAATGAATGTGCAGCTCCTGACCTTCCTGTTTGGCGACTTCGGCAAAAGCCGCTGTCTGCAGTGCCTTGATCGCCACACCAGCCTGTTTTGGGTCTGCGTAAGAGCGAGACAGAAACAGCTCTTGTCCAGCAGCATCTTGCAGGCGGAAACGGAAGGTGCCGTCTTCGTCGCGGAAGTTCACAAAACGAGCTTTACGAGCCTTGGCTTCAGTCTTGCTAACTGCCACGCTCAAGGGGTCACGCAGGCCCACGGCCGCCTTCAATTCATGGATGAAGGGGGTGGCGTAGGCTCGGGCCTTGCGCGCGCCAACTTGCAGCAAATCCTCAATATCCTGAGGACGAGCCATCAAGGCTTCGTAGCGATCCCGCATGGGCGCAATCATGGCTTCCAGCAACTGATGCAAAGCATCCTTAGCCTCGCCCCAGGCCATACCGTCGATCAACTGCTGACGGAAGGCTTGAGTCTGCTCGGGTGTCGCAAAGGCCTTGTACAAGGCCGTCAGGTGCGACTCATCGGGGTCTTTAGACTCGCCGGGACCTTTGGAGTCCGTCACGATGCGGGCGATGGCAGACTTCAGTGCCTTGGCACCACCTTCAAACAAGGGAATGGTGTTGTCATAGCTCTTGGACATCTTGCGGCCATCCAGGCCGGGCAAGAGGGCCACGTCCTCTTCTACCTGCACCTCAGGCAAGACAAACAGCTCCTTGCCACGGCCATACAGGTGATTGAAGCTCTTGGCGATATCGCGTGCCATTTCCAGGTGCTGCACCTGATCCCGGCCCACAGGTACCTTATGGGCATTGAACATCAGGATGTCGGCCGCCATCAGTACGGGGTAGCTGAACAGGCCCATGGTAACGCCATCATCAGGCTCTACGCCCGCCGCCTCATTCTTGTCGACAGAAGCCTTGTAAGCGTGCGCACGGTTCATCAAGCCCTTGCCGGTTACACAGCCCAGCATCCAGGACAACTCCGGAATCTCCGGAATATCGGATTGACGGTAGAACGTTACTTTTTCCACATCCAGGCCGCAGGCCAGCCAGGTAGCCGCAATCGCACGGCGCGAAATGGCTACGCGTTCCGGGTCGTCACATTTGATCAGGGCGTGGTAGTCCGCCATGAAGAAAAATGCGTCGACATCAGCTTGCTGGCTAGCACGGATAGCCGGACGAATCGCCCCGGCATAATTACCCAAGTGTGGAATACCGGTCGTTGTAACGCCGGTCAGTACTCGTGTCGTCATGATAAAAAATACGCTTATAAAACTACGTGTCAGGGTTCAGGAATCAGGCGCGTGGCCAGTGGCCGCACCCAGCCTCCTACAAAATAACTGCCTGGCGCCGCTCTGACTCCAGGTACTCGCGCGATTGCATTTCCATCAAACGCGAGACAGTACGGTGGAACTCATTGGCCATGGGGCCATCGACATACAACTGATCCTCGGGCACCGCCGCGGACATAATAAATTTGACTTTGTGATCGTAAAAAACATCGACCAGCCAGGTAAAGCGCCGGGCCGCAGAAGCATCACGAGCCGTCATGCGGGGAACATCGGACAGGATCACAGTCTGGAATCGGTTAGCCAGTTCCAGATAATCGTTCTGCGAACGTGCGCTGACGCACAAAGTCTCGAAATCAAACCAGACAGCCGAGCCTGACAAGGCCACCGCTTTTACATCCCGGTTTTCGATGCTGAGCACCGGCTCTTGAGGGGCCGTGTCCGACAAGGCCGTGAACATGGCTTGCAACTCTGCGGTGGTCTGTGGCCCCAATGGCGTCAAATAGGTTTTCACCTGCTCCAGCGCACGGCGACGGTAATCCACCCCCGTGTCCACGTTCATGATGTCCATGTTCTTCTGGATCAGCGCAATAGCGGGCAAGATGCGGTCGCGGTGCAGGCCTTCCGGATACAAGGTGGAAGGCTCGTAGTTGGAGGTCATCACAAAGGACGTACCGCGCTCGAACAGGCCCAGCAGCAGCTTGTACAAAATCATGGCATCGGCCACATCCGAGACGTGGAACTCGTCAAAACAGATCAGGCGATAACGCTTGGCGATACGTTTGGCGACCTCATCCAAGGGATCACTCATGCCTTTGACCTGATTCAGCTCTTTGTGCACGCCGCGCATGAACTCATGGAAGTGAATCCGAGTTTTGCGCTTGAGCGGCACCGTCAGGTAGAAGGCGTCCATCAGGAAGCTCTTGCCGCGCCCGACCCCACCCCACAGGTACACACCACGCGGCACTTCCGGACGGGAAAACATACGACGCAAGGCCCCGGAGCGCATTCTGCGAAACTCCACCCACTCGTCGTAATAGCGTTGCAACCGGTCTATAGCCTGCTCCTGTGCCTGGTCGGCACGGTAGCCTTTTTCCGCTAAAGCCTGATGGTAATACTCGTGAACATTCATATCACTGAAAATAAAAGAACCTGTCCAAGACAGGTAGTGGTCTGCCAGTATGCACTGTAATCCCCAGCAGCACCGCTTTTGACGCAGGGTCTGAGCCTACTGCGCGGTTAATTACCTCACGCATCGCAGCCGCTACGGACTGCTGTGATCAGCCTTTCGTGACGAAAAAAAGGGCGAGCCCGTGCCCGCCCTTTTCCAACAACACCCTGAAAGTCTATCAGAAGTTCAGAGCGCGTTTGTCCACTGCCAAGGCCGCTTCTTTCAGGGCTTCGGACAGGGTTGGGTGAGCATGGCAAATACGGGCGATATCTTCCGACGCGCCACGGAATTCCATAATGGCAACAGCTTCAGCCACCAGCTCGGAAGCCACAGGGCCCACAAAGTGCACGCCCAGAACTTCGTCCGTCTTGGCATCCGCCAGAACCTTCACAAAGCCGGTAGTGTCACCCAATGCGCGGGCACGGCCATTAGCCAGGAAGGGGAAGCTGCCAGCGCGGTAAGCACGGCCTTCGGTCTTCAGTTGCTGTTCGGTCTTGCCAACCCAGGCGATTTCGGGCGAGGTGTAAATAACCCAAGGCACGGTGTCGAAGTTGACGTGGGGTTGCTGACCAGCCAGACGCTCGGCCACAGCCACACCTTCCTCTTCGGCCTTGTGAGCCAGCATAGGACCACGCACCACGTCACCCACCGCCCAGATACCTGGCAGGCTGGTGGCGCAATCGTCGTCCACCACCACGAAGCCGCGCTCGTCCAGTTTCAGACCAATGGTGTCTGCACCCAGACCGGCCGTGTTAGGCACACGGCCAATGGACACGATCAACTTGTCGGCCTCCAGCTTGTGCTCGGCACCAGCGGCGTCCACATAGTTGATGGCAACACTCTTGGCCGTCTTTTTGATTTCACCCACTTTCACGCCCACATTGATCTTCAGACCTTGCTTGGTGAAAGCCTTCAGAGCTTCCTTGGCAACGTCGCGATCCACAGCGGACAGGAACTCGGGAGCCCCTTCCAGAATGGTCACTTCGGCGCCCAGACGACGCCACACGCTACCCAGTTCCAGACCGATCACGCCAGCACCGATAACGGCCAGCTTCTTGGGAACCTTGGGCAGACGCAGTGCGCCGTCGTTGGACAAAATTTGCTCTTCGTCGAAATCGGCACCAGGCAAGGCACGAGCCGAACTACCGGTAGCGATGATGACGTTCTTGGCAACCAGCTCTTCGGCATTGGCACCGGCCACGTTCACCGACCAGCCGCCGTCAACCTTGCCGCCAAAAGAGGCCGTACCGTGAAAGAAGTTAACCTTGTTCTTTTTGAACAGGTACAGAATGCCGTCGTTGTTCTGCTTGACGACCACGTCTTTACGACCGATCAGCTTGTCCAGATTCAGCGATACGCCCTTGACATCCACGCCATGATCAGCCAGATGCAAATTGGCGTGCTCGAAGTGTTCGGACGATTGCAGCAAGGCCTTGGAAGGAATGCAACCAACGTTGGTGCACGTACCGCCAGGAGCGGGTTTGCCTTCCGCGGTGGACCATGCATCCACGCAAGCGACGCTCATACCCAGTTGAGCAGCGCGGATGGCGGCGATGTAGCCACCAGGGCCTGCACCAATCACGACAACATCAAATTGCTTAGCCATAAAAAATCCCATAAATGTGAAAAGGCACACTGGACCGCCCTACAAGCAGGCGGGAAAGAATCAGGTGGCGGACGCCAACCCCCAGCTCCTTAAACAAAGTCGGCCAAGGCTTAGAAGCAAGCACTTGGCCGTAAACATACTAGACCGAAACTACCGCGTGCTTAGACGTTCAACAGCAGACGCTGTGGATCTTCCAAGGCTTCCTTCATGGCCACCAGACCCAGAACGGCTTCGCGGCCGTCGATGATGCGGTGGTCGTAGGACATGGCCAGGTAGTTCATGGGGCGAATCACGATCTGACCGTTCTCCACAACAGCACGGTCCTTGGTGGCGTGAATGCCCAGGATGGCGGACTGAGGTGGGTTGATGATGGGAGTGGACAGCATGGAGCCGAACACACCACCGTTGGAGATCGAGAAGGTACCGCCTGTCATTTCTTCCAGGGTCAGCTTGCCGTCGCGAGCACGGGCACCGAAGTCAGCGATTTGCTTTTCGATGTCAGCGATGGACATTTGATCGGCGTTACGCAGGATGGGCACCACCAAACCGCGTGGGCTGCCAACGGCCACACCGATGTCAAAGTAACCGTGATAGATGACGTCTTTGCCATCCACCGAGGCGTTCAGCACGGGGTACTTCTTCAACGCAGCCACAGCCGCTTTCACGAAGAAGGACATGAAACCCAGTTTCACACCGTGCTCTTTCTCGAACTGATCTTTGTATTTTTTACGCAAATCCAGCACCGCTTGCATGTTCACTTCGTTGAACGTGGTCAACATGGCGTTTTCGGATTGCGACTGCAGCAGACGCTCGGCGATACGAGCACGCAGGCGGCTCATGGGCACGCGCTGCTCTGGACGGCCATCCAGAGACAAGGTGGCGGGTGCAACAGGAGCAGCCGCAGGCTTGCTGGCGGCAGCGGCGTTGGCTTCCAGAGCGTCGCCCTTGGTGATGCGACCACCACGGCCGGAGCCTTCCACGGAGCTGGCTTCCACGCCTTTCTCAGCCAGGATCTTGGCAGCAGCAGGCGAAGCAACCGAGGAAGCAGCCGAACTGGTGGCTGGGGCAGCAGCAGCGGGCGCAGCGGCTGGGGCAGCTTCTTGAGCGGCAGCAGGAGCGGCGGCGCTGGCCTTGCCTTCGGAGTCGATACGGGCCAGCACGTCACCGGAGGTCACGGTGCTGCCGTTGGCCTTGACGATTTCGCTCAGTACACCCGATGCAGGAGCGGGAACTTCCAGCACAACCTTGTCAGTTTCGACCTCGATCAGGATTTCGTCGGCCTGAACCATTTCGCCAGGTTGTTTTTTCCATTCCAGCAAGGTGGCTTCGGAGATGGATTCAGAAAGTTGGGGAACCAGAACGTCAGTAATTGCCATGATTATATTTTCCGTATTTAAAATTTGGGGTGCGTTATTTGGTCAGCATGAAGCCTTTGCGAGCGCCGAAAGCCTGCTCCAGCAACACCTTGTGTTGTTCCTGGTGCTTGGCCAGGTAACCAACAGCCGGCGAAGCGGACGCGGCACGACCGGCGTAACCCAGCTTCTGACCTTCGGTCATGTTCTCGTAGATGTGATGCTGAACGTAGAACCATGCACCTTGGTTTTGAGGTTCGTCCTGAACCCAGATAACTTCCTTGGCGTTGCTGTACTTAGCCAGCTCTGCCTGGAAGGCCTTGTGGGCAAACGGATACAACTGCTCCACACGGATAATGGCAATATCGTTGCGCTCCAGCTCTTTGCGGTGGTTGACCAGATCGTAGTAAACCTTGCCCGAGCAAGCCAGAACACGTTTGACAGCGGCTGCATCAATCGCCTGATCCGTTTCACCGATTACAGGCATGAAGTGGCCTTCAGCCAGATCGCTCAATGGCGAGGTAGCATCTTTGTTACGCAGCAAGGACTTGGGCGTCATGATGACCAAAGGCTTGCGGAAAGGACGGATCATCTGGCGACGCAGAACGTGGAAGATCTGGGCACCATTGGTGGGCTGGACAACCTGGATATTGTTGTCTGCACACAGTTGCAAGAAACGCTCGATACGTGCCGAAGAGTGCTCGGGACCCTGACCTTCGTAACCGTGTGGCAGCATCAAGGTCAGGCCGCAATGACGGCCCCATTTGGCTTCACCCGATGTAATGAACTGGTCAATCACAACCTGGGCGCCGTTGGCAAAGTCGCCGAACTGGGCTTCCCAGATCGTCAAGATATTGGGCTCTGCCGAAGCGTAACCGTATTCAAAGGCCAGCACGGCTTCTTCGGACAAGACCGAGTCAATCACCGTGAAGGTAGCTTGGCCTTCGGAGACGTTCTGCAAAGGAATGTAGGTACCGTCGTTCCAGCGTTCGCGTTTTTGATCATGCAGCACGGCATGGCGGTGCGTGAACGTACCACGGCCCGAATCCTGCCCGGTAATACGAATGGCATAGCCATTGTTCACCAAGGTTGCAAAGGCCAGGTGCTCGCCCATGCCCCAATCCACTTGCGCTTCACCACGCGCCATGGCACGGCGGTCGTTCAACATGCGGTTGACCAGAGGGTGAACGGTAAAGCCTTCTGGCACGGTCGTCAGTTTTTCACCGATGCGTGTCAGCTCGGACATCGGCAAGGCGGTATCAGCCTGGTCGGTCCATTTGGCGCCCAGGAAGGCAGACCAGTCGGTGGCGTACTTGTTCTTGTAGTCAGTCAGAACAGGTTCAACCGTCCGCTTGCCGTCTTCCATCAGTTGACGATAGCCCTTGACCAGATCTTCGGGTTCGTTATCGGACAGAACACCTTGTGCAACCAGCTTATCAGCGTACAGCTTGCGGGTGCCATTGTGCTGACCAATCGTCTTGTACATCAGCGGCTGGGTCATCGAAGGCGTATCTTGCTCGTTGTGGCCCAGTTTACGGAAGCAAACAATATCAACCACGACGTCGTGCTTGAACTCACGGCGGAAATCCAGAGCCAACTGAGTCACGAACACCACGGCTTCAGGATCGTCGCCGTTTACGTGGAATACTGGGGCTTCAATCATCTTGACCACGTCCGTGCAATACAGCGTGGAGCGTGTATCGCGGGGGTCAGAGGTGGTGAAACCGATCTGGTTGTTAATAACGATGTGCAGCGTGCCACCGGTACCGTAACCACGAGTCTGGGCCAGGTTCAGTGTTTCCATGACCACACCCTGACCAGCAAAGGCCGCGTCACCGTGAACCAGCACGGGCAGAACCTGGCTGCCGTCCTCGTCGCTACGACGGTCCTGGCGAGCACGGACCGAACCTTCGACCACTGGATTAACAATTTCCAGGTGGGAGGGGTTAAAGGCCAAGGACAAGTGAACCGGACCGCCACGGGTGGACAGGTCGCTGGAGAAACCATTGTGATATTTCACGTCGCCGTCGGTCAGGCCTTCAGCGTGACGGCCTTCAAACTCGGCAAACAGGTCACCGGGCATTTTGCCCATGATGTTGACCAGCATGTTCAGACGACCACGGTGAGCCATGCCCACGATGATTTCCTGAACGCCGTTCTCGCCAGCGTGATTGACGACTTCATCCATACAAGCAATGAAACTTTCACCACCCTCCAGGGAGAAGCGCTTCTGGCCTACGTATTTGGTGTGCAGGAAACGCTCCAGGCCTTCGGCCTCGGTCAACTGCTTCAAGATATTGCGTTTTTGCTCAACGTTGAACGAACCAGTACCATGCACGGACTCCAGACGCTGCTGAATCCAGCGTTTGACCACCGGGTCGGAGATGTACATGAATTCTGCGCCCACCGAACGGGAGTACGTATCACGCAAGGCCTTGAGCATGTCGCGCAGCGTCATGGTGTCGGCTTTGGTGAAGTAGGTGTTGGTAGCGGAGTAGACCTGGTCCAGATCCGCTTCCGTCAAGCCGTAAAAAGCGGGATCCAGTTCTGGAATGCTGGGTCGCTCGGAACGCTTCAAGGGATCCAGATCGGCAATACGGGCACCCAGAGAACGGTACGCCGCAATCATGGACTGGACCGACACCTGCTTCATGGCAACGGTCAGATCCGGTGCTTGCGCGCTGGTCAGGAAGGCATTGGCTTTGGCACGTTGGGCGAAGGACTCGACAATAGGCGCGTGCGCTTGATCGCGGGTGCTGTCGCGGCCGTCAGTCGCTGGCTGATGCTGTAGTTGATCGAAGTACTCGCGCCATTGGTCGGCAACAGAGCCCGGATTGTCGAGGTAGGACTCGTAGAGTTCTTCGACGTAAGGAGCATTGCTCCCGAACAGATATGAATTACTAAGCAGTTCTTTTTGCGATGACATTATTACGCTTCACCTATCCGAGTGTTTCACTCGTGTTGAGATGCAGGAAAACCTTCCGCGACACGGACCTCGCCGGTTAGCGGATAGCAGGAGCAGAAGGCAACGTAGGACGCCTTATACAAGCCGTATCGATCTAGTATAACGCCGCACACAAAAGGCGCAATTAATGACATCTAAAATGCTTGGGGACTACATCAGACCGTTGGCATTAACAAACACATCGATCTATCACGGGGGTGAATTCTTACAAAAGAAGCACCTCAAATCATGATTGACACCTCTGGCCCGCCCCACATGAAGGAAAAATTCCGATATGCTAAACGGGTGCAGCAAGTACGCGCTTCGCGGGCCCCTTTTCCACCAAACCGAGCCCTGCCTGCCCTTGGTCACCTTGAGGCAGGCAAGCAGCGTTGCCTTCACATATGCTGCCTATAACAAATCAGCACCTACCTGGTGACTGTATTTCTTATAAATTAGATTCACTTTTACACTAGAAAATCCTATCAGGAGCTTTACCAACATGGATGCCAACGCCGATCTGGCCAAACTTGCGCTGGACTATCACGCGTATCCCACGCCCGGAAAAATCTCGGTGGTCCCCACCAAGACCCTAGCCAATCAAGATGACCTCTCGCTAGCCTACTCCCCCGGCGTCGCATCTGCTTGCATGGCCATCCACGCCGAAGGCGAAGAAGCTGCCGCCAAGTACACCTCGCGCGCCAACCTGGTAGCGGTGGTTACCAACGGTACCGCCGTGCTGGGTCTGGGCAATATTGGCCCACTGGCTGCCAAGCCCGTCATGGAAGGCAAAGGCTGCCTGTTCAAGAAATTCGCCGGCATCGATGTATTCGATATCGAACTGAACGAAACCGATCCGGACAAGCTGGTCGACATCATTGCTGCGCTGGAACCCACTCTGGGTGGGGTGAACCTGGAAGACATCAAGGCCCCCGAGTGCTTCTACATCGAGAAGAAGCTGCGCGAGCGCATGAGCATTCCCGTGTTCCACGACGACCAGCACGGTACGGCCATCATCTCGTCCTCCGCCGTTCTGAACGGCCTGAAAGTCGTCAACAAGAACATTGCCGACATCAAGCTGGTTTGCTCGGGCGCAGGTGCTGCCGCCATTGCTTGCCTGGACTTGCTGGTGGCCCTGGGCGTGAAGCAAAGCAACATTTTCGTGGCCGATTCGCGCGGCATCATCTGGAAAGGTCGCGACGAAAACATGGAGCCCAACAAGGCTCGCTACGCTCAAGAAACCGATGCCCGCACACTGGCCGATGCCATGGTGGGTGCCGACGTGTTCCTGGGTTGTTCGGCTCCTGGCGTGCTGAGCGCCGATATGGTCAAGACCATGGCCGACAAACCGCTGATTCTGGCCCTGGCCAACCCCGAGCCTGAAATCCGCCCCGAAGTCGCCAAGGCAGCTCGCCCTGACTGCATCGTTGCTACCGGCCGTTCGGACTACCCGAACCAGGTCAACAACGTGCTGTGCTTCCCCTTCATTTTCCGTGGTGCCCTGGACGTTGGCGCCAGCGTGATCAACGAAGAAATGAAGCTGGCTTGCGTGAAAGCCATTGCCGAGCTGGCCCAGGTCGAGCAAAGCGACGATATGGCCACTGCTTACGGCGGCGAAGATCTGCGTTTTGGTCCTGAGTACATCATTCCCAAACCGTTTGATTCCCGTCTGATCGTTCAGATCGCTCCTGCCGTGGCCCAGGCGGCGATGGACTCCGGCGTTGCCGCCCGTCCTATCGAAGACATGGACGCCTACCGCCAGAAACTGATCGCCATGACCTACCACACCGGCCCGCTGATGCGTCCGTTGTACATGCAGGCCAAGGCCGCACCCAAGCGCATCATTTACGCTGACGGTGAAGACGAGCGCGTATTGCGTGCGGTGCAAACCGTGGTGGACGAAAAGCTGGCCCAGCCTATTTTGGTGGGTCGCCCCAGCGTGATCGACATGCGCGTCAAGAAAGCTGGCCTGCGTCTGGAAGCGGGTAAAAACGTGCAAATCGTTGACCCTGAAGACGACGATCGCTTCACCGAAACCTGGACTGCCTACTACAAGCTCAAGGCACGTGAGGGCGTCACGCCAGACATCGCCAAGGCCATGATCCGCAAGCACAATTCGCTAATTGGCGTGATGCTGCTGCAACGCGGTGATGCCGACGGCATGATCTGCGGCGTGGCCAGCAACTACGACAGCCAGCTTAACTATGTCGAGCAAGTCATTGGCCTGAAAAAAGAAGCCCAAACCTTCGCCGCCATGAACGTGCTGATGCTGCCCACACAAACGCTGTTTGTGTGTGACACCCACGTCAACGAGAACCCCACAGCCGAACAGATCGCCGACATGACGATCCAGGCCGCCGATGAAGTCAAACGCTTCGGTGTGGTGCCTCGCGTTGCTCTGCTGTCGCACTCGAACTTTGGTAGCCGCCAGACCGAGTCCTCGCGCAAGATGGCCAAGGCTCGTCAGATCCTGGCTGAACGCGCTCCCGACCTGGAAGTGGACGGCGAGATGCACGCTGACTCCGCCCTGTCCGAGAAGATCCGCCTGAAAGCCTTCCCCGACAGCACGCTGCGCGGTTCGGCCAATCTGCTGATCACGCCTAATCTGGATGCCGGCAACATCACCTACAACATGTTGAAAATGACAGGCAGCAACGGTGTGGCCATGGGCCCCATCCTGCTGGGTGCGGCTCGCCCCATCCACATCCTGACGACCAGCGCCACGGTGCGTCGCATCATCAACATGACAGCCCTGGCTGTTGTGGATGCTCAGCAAGAAGCCCTGCAAAACAGCTAATCCTGTTTAGCTAAATAAAAACCGGATGCCGCATAAAGCGACATCCGGTTTTTTATTGCTTGATCAACCCCTGCCATATTCGACAGGAGCACTCTTTAGGCCATCGCCGGGGCCATTTGACGGCCACGAGACAAACTCAAGCCGCCGATGGTCACGACCAGGAAAACAGCGGCAGCCAGCCACCAGCCTACGGCACCTGTAATCAAAGCCTGCCCAATCAAGCCCGCCTGAATAACGTAATACACCATGGGTATCAGGGTCTTGCGCACAATCTCCCCTTCCCGTCCCAACATGCCTACCACGGCGCCCGCGGCCACAACGTTATGCACACAAATCATATTGCCAGCCGCACCACCGACTGCCTGCAGAGCCACGACGATAGCGGACTGATCCACACTCAGGCCAATTTGCTGAGCTGTCGAGAACTGGAAGTACGAGAACATCATATTGCTGACCGTATTGGAGCCAGCAATAAAGGCGCCCAAGCTGCCTACCCAGGGTGAAATTGTTGGCCATGCTTGACCGGCAGCCGCCGCCGCACCTTGCGCCAGGACCAACGGCATGCTGGCAATCGAACCATCAGCAGCGGCTGAATTGATGAACACTTGCACCATCGGCACCGCCAGCAACAAGGCGGGAGCAGCACTGGCCATCGTGCCAAGCGATTGCTTGACCCCTTGCATATACTGCTGACCACTCATGCGGAAGATGGCAATACATGCCAGGGAAACCAGGATCAAGATCGCGCCCGGCGAAAACAACAACTGTACCGACGTTGCAATATTCGTACCGAACAACGCCTCAATCCTGATCGTCGTAGACGGACCGGTCAGCCAGGCTTTCACGGCAGGAACTGTACGGGTAAAAATCAACAGCAACACAACAAGCACGTAAGGCGAAAAGGCTCTCAGCACGGAAAAAGTCTGCTTGGTTTCAACATTGTCCATGACGACCGTGCCCAGCCAATGGGAAGGCCACTGACTGCGGTCCGGGAAATCAAACGTCTTGGACGGCACAAACCACCCCTTACGTGCCGCAGTCACGACAATCACCAGCCCCACCATCGCGCCCAACATGGATGGGAACTCCGGCCCCAAAACAACCGCGATCAAGTAATAAGGAACAGTGAAGGCAACACCGGCAAACAAGGCAAATTTCCAGGCGCCAAAGCCTTCCGTAAAGGAGCGACGTTCGCCAAAAAAGCGCGTCAACAAGCCACACAGCAGCAGAGGAATCACAAAGCCAGTCATGGCATGAATCAATGCCACGTTCTCGACAATCTGCTGCAAATACTCCAGAGGCTGCATAGGAGCAATAGCCGCGGCTACATCAAGTTTGTTATCGACCCCCGAGCGCACACCAACCAGCATGGGCGTACCCACAGCCCCAAACGAAACCGGTGTGGACTGAATAACCAAAACCGACATCACCGCCGCCATGGCCGGAAAACCCAACGCCAGCAGTAAAGGGGCACCGACCGCAGACGGTGTACCAAAACCGGATGAACCCTCAATCAAAGAGCCAAACAACCAGGCCACAATAATGACCTGTACGCGACGGTCAGGCGACACATCCATGAAGCCCTGGCGAATGGCTGCCAGCGCCCCACCTACCTTGAGTGTGTTCAGCAACAAGATGGCGCCAAAAACAATGAACAGCAAGGTCAAGGCGATGACCACTCCATTGACCGTGGCCGCAGCAATGACCTCGGCCTGACTGCCCCACACAAACAAGGCCAGCAAGGCTGTCACAATATAGGCCGTACCCATAGACAGCTTCGCCGAGCGCCCCAGCACCACCATCAACAAAAACACAACCAACAATGGCGCCAGCGCCATCAAGGTGTATAACAGACTCATCTCCAGTTCTCCTTCGTGTCGATAGCACGTTTTATGGAAAGAGAGGCTGCTAGCCCAAGCGCCAAGACCGGAATGCCAGCCTTAGCGTCGTGCAGCCCTTCCCCCTCTTGTTGTCGCTTGGAGAATGATAGCGGTATTACCACTTTTTAATTACCAGCATAAACCCTGATATTTTTAGCGTTTTTCTCCCTTATACTGACACCAAAAACAATAATTGGTCTTACCACTTTAGTTGATTTATGATTACCAACCCCAAAACCCGTCTATCAGACCAGATTACTGAAAAAATTATCCAGCTCATTCAGGAAGAGCAACTGCAGCCTGGCGACCGGATCCCCTCCGAGCGACAACTGGCTGAGCAGTTGGACGTATCGCGTGTGCCAATACGGGAAGCCCTACGCACGCTCTGTTCACAGGGTGTCTTGTTTACCCGCCAAGGTGGCGGCACCTTCGTACAGAAAAGCGACTTGATCAATTGGCCCGCCCAGGCCATCGCTCCCTTGGAACAGCTTATTAGCCAGGACCCCTTGTATCGCTACGATGTTCTGGAGGCTCGCCGAGCCTTGGAAGCCAGCACGGTATGGCACGCTGCCATGCGGGCCACACAAACGGATAAAAAGCGGATCAAGCAATGCTTTGACATCATGGTGGAGCACCAACAAAACCAGGACACCGAGCTATCGGCCCGCGCTGATGCCCATTTCCACCTGGCCATTGCCCAAGCATCTCACAACGTGGTGCTCTTGCAGATCATGAATGGCCTGTTTCAACTCGTCTTTTCCACCGTCAAGGAAAACCGTCGTGCCATGTTCGAGTTCGACAATGCACGCGAAGTAGAGGTATTGACCCAGCAGCATGAGGCCGTGATGAACGCTATTTTGGAAGGTAATGCCGATCTGGCCCGTGATCAGATCAACAAGCACCTGGATCATGTACAGGCCAAAGTCCGACAGTCGGAAGAAAATAATGCCCGCGAGCAGCGGCTCTCCCGTTTCAACCACCAGTTCCTACAGCCCTGAACCCTTATCTGCACAGGATACGGTTTATCAAGAGCCTGTCTGAGCAGCGGCCCAATACCGAAACACACGGACGAAAAAAAAGTGCACCACATATTGGTGCACTTGCGTAAAACCAGGGGCTCAGTCAACACAATGACGAATGGTACCCGGATTGATCCAGGCCCCTTTGAGCCCACCGTTATTAACGCTGATCAGGTACGTCGCGCTGAGTTTGACCCACGTACAACTGACGTGGACGGCCGATCTTGTAATCTGGATCGGACAGCATTTCGTTCCACTGAGCAATCCAGCCTACGGTACGAGCCAGGGCGAAGATAGCGGTGAACAAGGATGTTGGGATGCCGATAGCGCGCTGAACGATACCCGAGTAGAAGTCTACGTTGGGGTACAGCTTGCGTTCGACGAAGTATGGATCTTCCAGAGCAATGCGCTCCAGTTCCATGGCCAGCTTGAACAGAGGATCGTTCTCCAGGCCCAGGGCTTCCAGAACTTCCTTGCAGGTTTCTTGCATCAGCTTGGCGCGTGGGTCGTAGTTCTTGTAGACACGGTGACCAAAGCCCATCAGGCGCACGCCCGAGTTCTTGTCCTTGACCTTCTCCATGAACTCGCCAACCTTGTCGATGCCGCCGTTGGCTTGCAACTCTTCCAGCATGTTCAGGCAAGCTTCGTTTGCACCACCGTGGGCAGGACCCCACAAGCAAGCAACACCCGCAGCGATCGCAGCGAAAGGATTGGTACCCGACGAACCGCACAGGCGCACGGTGGAGGTGGAGGCGTTTTGTTCGTGATCTGCATGCAGGATGAAGATACGGTCCAGAGCGCGCTCAACCACTTCGTTGACCTTGTAGTCTTCGCAAGGGGTCGCGAACATCATGCGCAAGAAGTTGCCGGTGTAGGACAAATCATTCTTGGGATAGATGAAAGGCTGTCCCAAAGAATACTTGTACGCCATCGCAACCAGAGTAGGCAGCTTGGCGATCAAGCGGATAGCCGACACATGACGGTGATGAGGATTCGTGATGTCCGTGGAATCATGGTAGAACGCCGACAGGGCACCAACCAGACCGGTCAGTATGGCCATGGGGTGAGCGTCCGGACGGAAGCCACGCAGGAAGTGCTGCATCTGTTCCTGAACCATGGTGTGGTTCGTGACCAGGGAATCAAATTCCTGCTTCTGATCTGCGTTGGGCAAGTCGCCGTTCAGGATCAAGTAGCACACATCCATGAAATCGCACTTTTGCGCCAACTGGTCGATCGGGTAGCCACGGTACATCAACTGGCCCTTGTCGCCGTCAATGTAGGTGATACCGGATTCGCAAGCCGCCGTCGCCATAAAGCCGGGGTCATAGGTAAACATACCTGTCTGACCGTAGAGCTTACGGATATCGATCACGTCCGGACCTACGGTGCCCTTGTGTACAGGGAACTCAACCGAAGGGCTACCGTCGGAGAAGGATAGCGTGGCTTTTTTATCTGACAATTCCATCACTTTTTTCCTCAATGGTTATAGCTTTCGCATAATGTCTACTAGTCGCTGAATGTCCGGTGTGGCGTACTGCCCTTCTGGCTCGGAGCGAGCCAGAAGGACATCCAGCAAAACTGTATCGTCCATTTCGAACAAGCGGGTCAGGGCCGAGACGTCCTGATCAGTCAGCTCGTTTTCGTATTGATCCAGAAAACGGGTGATCATCAAGTCGTTTTCAAGCAAGCCCCGGCGCGCACGCCAACGCAGGCGTGCACGCTCCAATTCCGTCAATGTTCTCATCGGTACATACCCACCTTTTTAGATACCGCGACGCACCAGCATTTCTTTGATCTTGCCGATGGCATGCGACGGGTTCAGTCCTTTTGGACAGACGTCCGTACAATTCATGATCGTGTGGCAGCGGAACAAGCGGTATG
The DNA here is from genome assembly GCF_041521385.1 of Alcaligenes faecalis. Classification (NCBI taxonomy): domain Bacteria; kingdom Pseudomonadati; phylum Pseudomonadota; class Betaproteobacteria; order Burkholderiales; family Alcaligenaceae; genus Alcaligenes; species Alcaligenes faecalis. Next base: position 1,132,350 of record NZ_CP168006.1, read on the forward strand.
GATCTTCCAGATTGTCCAGGCGCTCACCCGTTGCTTCGTCACGCGAGTCAGCAATGAAACGATAGGCTTGCAACAAACCAGCAGGACCGACGAACTTGTCGGGGTTCCACCAGAACGATGGGCAAGAGGTCGAGCAGCAGGCGCACAGAATGCACTCGTACAGACCATCGAGCTCCTCGCGGGCCTCAGGCGTTTGCAAACGCTCTTTCTCGGGAGGAGGAGCATCGTTGATCAGGAACGGCTTGACCGAATGGTACTGATCGAAGAAGTGGGTCATGTCCACGATCAGGTCACGGATAACCGGCAGACCTGGCAGTGGGCGCAGAACCACAGGCTCTTTCAAGTCGCGCATGTTGGTGGTGCAGGCCAGACCGTTCTTGCCATTGATGTTCATGGCATCGGAACCGCACACACCTTCACGGCAGGAGCGACGCAGCGCCAGGCTGTCGTCCATGTCGTTTTTAATGCGCAGGATCGCATCGAGCAGCATCTTGTCGGTCGGTTCCAACTCGACTTCGATCTTTTGCATGTAGGGACGCTCGTCCTTGTCAGGATCGTAGCGGTAGATTTCAAATTTGACCTTACGTTTTTGGCTCATGTCAGTATCCTGCTTAGAAAGTCCGAGGCTTGGGCGGAACGGTTTCGGCCGTCAGTGGCTTCATCTGGACAGGTTTGTAGTCCAGCTTGCTGCCTTCCGAATACCACAAGGTGTGACGCAGCCAGTTTTCGTCGTCACGTTCTGGGTGGTCGTTCAGAGCATGAGCGCCGCGACTTTCAGTACGATTGGCGGCCGACTTCGTGGTAGCACGAGCCACTTCGATCATGTTGGCCACTTCCAGAGCTTCAATACGGGCGGTATTGAACACCTTGGACTTGTCTTTGAAGTAAATATCCTTAACTTCGGGAACCAGGGATTCGATCTGGTCGACACCCTTGTGCAACAGATCCAGGGTACGGAACACACCGCAGTGAGCCTGCATGGCCACACGGATCTTGTTGCCCACGTCCTGTGCCTTCTCGCCCGAGGTACGGGATTCCAGACGGTTGACGCGGTCCAGCGAGTACTCGATGGAGGACTCGTTGATTTCCTGGTGAGCGTGCGTTTTCTCGGGGTGAGAATCCACAATGTGGTTGCCCGCGGCGCGACCGAACACGATCAGGTCCAGCAGGGAATTCGTACCCAGACGGTTGGCACCATGCACAGACGTAGCAGCACATTCACCGATGGCGTACAGACCGTTGACAACCTTGCTCTCGCCCGTTGGCGTTTGGGTCACAACCTGACCGTAGTAGTTCGTGGGAATACCGCCCATCTGGTAGTGAATGGTGGGGACCACAGGGATTGGGTCTTTGATCGGGTCCACGTTACCGAACTTGATCGCGATTTCGCGAATCGAGGGCAAACGCTTCTTGATGACGTCAGCGCCCAGGTGATCCAGTTTCAGAACCACGTAGCTACCGTCGCCACAACCGCGACCTTCCTTGATCTCCTGGTCCATGGAACGGGACACGAAGTCGCGTGGGGCCAAGTCTTTCAGGGTGGGAGCATAACGCTCCATGAAACGCTCACCGTCTTTATTGAGCAAGATACCGCCTTCACCGCGCACGCCTTCGGTAATCAGCACGCCAGCACCCGCCACACCAGTGGGGTGGAATTGCCAGAATTCCATATCCTGCAAAGGCAGACCGGCACGAGCAGCCATACCCAGGCCGTCACCCGTGTTGATGAAGGCGTTGGTGGAAGCAGCCCAGATACGGCCAGCACCGCCGGTCGCCAGCACCACGCGCTTGCCTTCCAGAACGTAGATTTCGCCGGTTTCCATTTCCAGAGCGGTTACACCCAGAACGTCGCCCGCTTCGTTACGCAGCAGATCCAGAGCCATCCATTCCACGAAGAACTGGGTACGGGCAGCTACGTTACGCTGGTACAGAGTGTGCAACATGGCATGGCCGGTACGGTCAGCAGCAGCACAGGCACGTTGAACCGGCTTTTCACCAAAGTTGGCGGTGTGGCCACCAAATGGACGCTGGTAAATCGTACCGTCCTGGTTACGGTCAAACGGCATACCGAAGTGCTCGAGCTCGTACACAGCATGTGGAGCTTCACGGCACATGAATTCGATGGCGTCCTGGTCGCCCAGCCAGTCCGAACCTTTAACGGTGTCGTACATGTGCCAGTACCAGTGGTCCTCGCTCATGTTGCCCAGGGAAGCACTGACGCCGCCCTGAGCCGCCACAGTGTGGGAGCGGGTTGGGAACACCTTGCTGAGCACGGCCACGGACAAGCCAGCCTGAGCCAATTGCAGGGAACAACGCATACCGGCGCCACCGGCACCGACCACCACTACGTCAAACTGACGGCGGGGCAAAGATTTTGTGATGGAAGCCACGGTTTAGAGACTCCAGATAATTTTTGCAAAAAAGACGACACTGGCAACCAGCCACAGCAAGGTCAACACTTGCAGGAACAAGCGCAGGCCAGCAGGCTTGACGTAGTCCATCCAGATGTCACGCACACCGATCCAGGCGTGCCAGGACAAAGACAGGAAGAACAAGGTTGCCAGCAACTGACCCAAAGGCAGGGAGCCGACCGTGAACGAGAACAGGCCGCGCCAGGTCTCGAAATTCAGTTCACTGCTAAACAGAATGCCGCCGATGATGACCAAGGTGTAGATGGCCATGATGACTGCGGTGACACGTTGTGCCAGAAAATCCAAGGTCCCGTAATGGGCGCCCACGACCAGACGGTGTGCGCCGATGCGTTCACGATTAGCCATTACCACACCCCAAACAGTTTCAAACCAAACACAACGGTCAGCGCCAAGCTAACCCCGAACACCAGACCGGCCGATTTCTTGGCGGACTCTTTGTCGTTACCCAGGTGCAGGTCCAGTGTCAGATAGCGGATACCGGCACAGAAATGGTGCAGGTAGCCCCAGATCAGGACCAGAAGAATCAGCTTACAGACGGGGTTGTCGACGTAGCTGCGCAAGGTCTCGAAAGACTCTGGAGAGCTGACGCTCAAAGAGAACAGTGGCAATAAAACGAGCGGCAGGCAAAGAAACAGCAATGCACCACTGACACGATGCAAAATCGACGATTTTGCAGCCAGGGGCATGCGGTAGCTCAATATCTGCGGCAAGCTGACATTGCGATACTGCGGACGCTGCTTGGGTGCGGTATCAGACATGATGGCCTCGAAGTAGATAAAAAAAAGTCATAAAATTTTTAACCTTGGTATTTTCACCTATTTGACACTACGGTGCAGTATCAAATACGTATGCCGCCGAACTAGCTGAGCGTGTTTCGGTAATGAAAGCGCTCCGTCAGGTACAAACCCCGGCGCAACTCCATCGGTCGATCACCATAGGTATAGGACACGCGTTCCACGTGCAAAAGCGGTGAACCAGCTTCCACCAGCAAGACCGAGGCAGCCTCCTCGGTGGCGCTGACAGCACCGATCTTTTCATCGGCACGCACCATGCTCACGCCAAACTTGCTCTCGAACCAGGCATACATCGGGCCCCTGTTCTGCTCGACGGCTTCCAGGGTCAGCCCCTTGAAGACAGAGCCAGGAAGCCAGATGTCGTCATAAATGGTCGGGGCCTGATCAAAAGACAGAACACGGCGCAGGTTCACCACCATATCGGAAGTGCGCAAATCCAGTAGCACGGCTACATCCGTAGGTGCTTTCATGCGGCGCACATCCAGGATACGGCTTTGGGAAGCAACGGGCTTGCCATCGTCCGGGGCCAGGCGCAAAAAACGAAAGCGCACACGAGCCTCGTGATGGGTAGCGACAAAAGTACCCTTGCCCTGGCGACGAATCAGGAGATTGTCGGCAGCCAGCTCGTCAATGGCCTTGCGCACCGTCCCCTGGCTGACCTGAAAACGGGCGGCCAGTTCCAGTTCACTGGGGATGGCCTCGCCGGGCTTCCACTCGCCACGATCCAGCCCCTGCAGCAACAACGCCTTGATCTGTTGGTACAGAGGGCTATAGGCAGCGCCAGGAGCGGACTTTTCGATTTCCTGGGCGCGTAGCGGCGGCACGTTATCAGACATGGGGCTCATAAAAAATGCGCGATCAATACAGCCTGCGGCGCGCATTTGTTCATAAAATAGACAGTGCACTAATTTTCGCATGCCCGGCCCCGAATGTCTAACGCTCTTATGTCTTATATAAGATATAAGACGTTTGACGGCGCTATCGTTTTGGTCTAGTCTGCGCAGTGAAAAAAGAGGCTTTTTCTCTTGCGAAAAACCGTTTTCCACGCCAGCCGCCCGGTCTGCAAAAGATTTAAACTGTGTTTTTCGTCACCGTCTTCAAACCCAAAAACGGAGTCATACTCTCATGTCCAAACCCGCAATGCGCGTCGCTGTTACCGGCGCTGCTGGCCAGATTGGCTACGCCCTGCTGTTTCGCATCGCTTCCGGCGAAATGCTGGGCAAAGACCAGCCTGTGATCCTGCAGTTGCTGGAGCTTCCCGACGAGAAAGCCCAGAAGGCCCTGAAGGGCGTCATGATGGAACTGGACGACTGCGCCTTCCCGCTGCTGCAAGGCATGTCCGCCCACAGCGACCCTGAAACCGCCTTCAAAGATGTTGATGTCGCCCTGCTGGTCGGTGCCCGTCCTCGTGGCCCAGGCATGGAGCGTAAAGACCTGCTGGCCTTCAACGCCCAGATCTTCACCGCCCAAGGCCGCGCCCTGAACAAAGTGGCCAGCCGTGACGTCAAGGTTCTGGTTGTCGGCAACCCGGCCAACACCAACGCCTACATCGCCATGAAGTCCGCTCCTGATCTGCCAGCAAAGAACTTCACCGCCATGCTGCGCCTGGACCACAACCGCGCCCTGTCGCAGTTGGCCACCAAGTCCGGCAAGGCTGTTGCTGATATCGAAAACCTGATCGTTTGGGGCAACCACTCGCCCACCATGTACCCAGATACCCGTTTCGCTACCGTGAACGGCGAGAAAATCGACGCGATCATCAACGATCAGGCCTGGAACCGCGAAACCTTTATCCCCACCGTGGGCAAACGTGGTGCCGCCATTATCGAAGCCCGTGGCCTGTCCTCGGCTGCTTCGGCTGCCAACGCGGCCATCGACCACGTGCGTGACTGGGTCCTGGGTTCCAACGGCAAATGGGTCACCATGGGTGTTCCTTCGGACGGCTCCTACGGCATCCCCGAGGGCATCATCTACGGCGTGCCTGTCACCACCGAAAACGGTGAGTACAAGCGTGTTGAAGGTCTGGAGATCGACGCTTTCTCGCGTGAGCGTATGGACCACACCCTGAACGAGCTGCTGGAAGAGCGTGACGGTGTGAAAGACCTGCTGGGCTAATTAAGCCACCAGTGTCTGCAATCCCCGCCTGATCGGCGGGGATTTTTTTACCTGATACCTACCGTCTAATGGGTGAGACCTGACGCCTGATCCCTAACGTCTGCTGCTCGATGCTTAGTGCTTGATGCTGAATGCTGGAACTCAACACGTAAAACCAGGATCCTGCTATTAGCATCACGGCAGTACTGAGCACTCACTACTTGCGTTCTACAAGCTCTGCACAATACTAGCGTGAACCGCCCCCATCGCCTTTACCTTCCTGCAAAGCGGGTACATACACCACCATACGCAAATGGCGGCTCTCATCAATAATGAGCGAAGTTTGCTCTAACTCGCGCTGTTTTCCTTGCACCATCAAGGAAAGCCGCCCACCGCAAGGCGGTTGCACGTCGTGCTGCTCCCACCACTCCTTGAACTCTGGTGATACACATTTGAGTTCATCGGCCAGCCCATGAATATCCGTGCCTGCCGTTGCCCGGGCGAAGTCGCGGCGAAAACTGCACAACATCTCCAATGCCTGTGGCTCCCAGGGCATAAAGCGCGTGTGCAAAGCGGGGTTCGTAAACATCTGCCACAGCAAATTGCGCTGTCCCTCCGGATACGCACCAAAGCCCAGCAATTTATCCGCCAAAGTATTGAAACCCAGAACGTCCCAACGCAGATTCAAAACAAAAGCGGGATGAGGCACATCATGCATCAGGCGTCGCACCAAGGGCGGCAAGACACACCAGGTAATTCCTGGCTCGGCAGGCAGGCGCTCGTGCGCCAGCAAAAACAAGTGTCTACGTTCGGCCGCATCCAGTTTCAGAACCCGCGCCAAATTGTCCAGAAAGCTGGCCGACACCCCAATATCACGCCCTTGCTCCAGCCAGGTGTACCAGGTCAGCCCGACTCCCGCCAAAGCAGCAACTTCCTCACGACGCAGCCCCGGAGTCCGACGGCGCCCGCCGCTGGGCAGGCCCACCTCCTCGGGCAAGAGACGCTCACGACAGGCGCGCAAGAAGGCAGCCAGATCCGGACGCGTTCGTTCCAGCGTTCTCATGAGTGCACCCCCATTGCTTTTAGTAATAGCATAAATAGTTAAATTGTAATTGCTTAAAAAGAGTTCAAGAATACACAGGTTTTCACCTCAAGCACCTATCATGAACTCCAAGATTAACTCTCAAGACATCCACTCAGGGGCCACCCACACCCCGCCCTGGCTGGGCCTGTCGGTATTACTTCTGGCTGGTTTTGTCACTATTTTTGATCTGTTCGTCGTCAATGTCGCCATTCCCAATATCCAGAACCAGCTAGAGGCCAGCTTTAGCCAGATCGGCTTTATCGTGGCGGGCTACGAACTGGCTTTTGGCGTCCTGCTCATTACAGGCGGACGGCTAGGCGATTTATTTGGCCGACGCAGACTCTTTATCATCGGCATGGCAGGCTTTACGCTCGCCTCTGCCCTATGCGGTCTGGCGCCCAACGCTTTTTTTCTGATTATTGCCAGGGTATTGCAGGGCCTGGCTGCCGCCCTGCTCTTTCCCCAAGTGTATGCATCCATCCGGGTGAATTTTGAGGGCGATGACAGCCGCCGTGCCTTCGGCTTGCTGGGCATGACCCTGGGACTGGCCGCCATTGCCGGGCAAGTACTGGGAGGCTGGCTGGTTCATGCCGACCTGTTTGGCCTGGGTTGGCGCAGCATCTTCCTGATCAATATCCCCATAGGCCTGCTGGCCATTGCATCGGCCCGCTACATCCCTGAAACCCGCGCCCCGCACGGCCAAGGGCTAGATAGTACAGGCGTAGTCCTGATCAGCCTTGCCCTGAGCCTGCTACTGATCCCCCTGATCCAAAGCTCGGAGTACGGCTGGCCCGCCTCCAGCCTGGCCGCTCTGGCCGCCGCCGGCTTACTGTTCATCATTTTTTACAAGCAACAAGAAAGGCGCCGATGCGCAGGACACTCACCCTTGGTGGATATGCAGCTTCTGGCACAACCTCGTTTTGCCTTGGGAGTCCTGCTGGTCTTGCTGGTGTACTCCACCGCCAGCTCTTTTTTTCTGTGCTTTGCCCTTTTACTGCAAAGTGGGCTGGGCTTGAGCCCTTTCCATGCGGGCAGTATTTTCGCCCCTGCCAGCGTGGGCTTTGTCGCGGCCTCTCTCGGAGCACCTCGCCTTGTCACACGCTACGGCACTCGTGCGATTACGTTTGGCGCTATGGGCTACGCCGTATCGTTTGCCTGCTTGATCGGCCAGGTTGCCTGGGCAGGCGCACAAACAGAACCCGCCCATCTGATCCCTGCCTTAATCTTTCTGGGAGCCTGCCAAGGTTTGATCATGACCCCCTTGTTGAATCTGGTTCTGGGCTTTGTAAACGAAGATCAGGCAGGCATGGCGTCAGGTGTTGTTTCCAGTATCCAGCAGGTGGGGGCCGCCCTTGGGGTTGCCGTGGTTGGACTGCTCTTTACTGCAGGGCAACACTCGGGCGCTGCAGTGTCATCACTGGCTGAGCAATATGCCTCTGCCTTTGTGATAGGCATGAGCTACAACCTACTGGCCTCCGTACTGATCAGTTTTCTATTATTGGCTTTAAGCAAGACTCATCAACACGAACAAGATATCTGAAAACGGCTCTCTATGTGCCCCCTCCGGCACACAGGGGCCAACCTCACATTTTGCGCAACTTCCGCCATAAGGTGCTGCGACTAATCCCCAATTGCTGGGCGGCCAGGGCACGGTTACCCCTACACTCTTCCAGCACCTTGGCCAAATGCTTCTGTTCGTTGCGTTCTTGTTGATCACGTAGTGCAGGGATAGCAGGCGCTACCCCCCCCGCCCGCAGCTCCGGCGCAATATCTTCCAGCACCACAGCCTGATCGCCTTGCACTGTACCCAGGACCATCAAGCGTTCGATCAGATTTTCCAGCTCGCGGATATTACCGGGCCAGGTGTAGTGACGGCCCAGTTCCAGCAGCTCGGCCAGCCAATCCGGGTTCAGCGTCACGGCACCACCCAGACGCTGGGCCACTTTTGCCAGGAGATGCTCCACCAGTTCTGGCAAATCCTGTGTGCGCAAACGCAAGGGCGGCAAGCGCAGCACCAGAATGTTCAGGCGATAAAACAGGTCCTGACGGAACACGCCTTCTTTAACCTGCGCGGCCAGATCCCGGTGAGTGGCCGCAATCACACGCACATCCACCGGCGTGGGCTCAATCGCCCCGATACGCAGGACTTCTTTTTCTTGCAGCACCCGTAGCAAACGGGTTTGCAGTGGCAAGGGCATTTCCCCGATCTCATCCAGAAACAGGGTGCCGGTGTGAGCTGCTTCCACCAGCCCGACTTTGCCGCCCCGGCTGGAACCCGTGAAGGCACCCTCCACATAACCGAACAGCTCACTTTCCAGCAGACTGTCGGGGAAAGCCGCGCAGTTCACGGCCACAAAAGGTTGCGCGCGCCTGGCGCTGGCACTGTGTATTCCTTGAGCCAGCAGCTCCTTACCCGTGCCGCTCTCCCCAATAATCAGGGTCGTCGCCGTACTTTGTGCACAAGCCTGAGCCTGGGCACGCAGCTTGCGCATGAGCGAGCTCTGTCCCACCAGATCAGATAACTCGTACCGGGCATGACGCGATACCGCTTGCTGACTGCGGGAACGCAAGCTGCGGTCCAGTCGTTGAATCGCGGCCGGGTCCTGGCAGAGCAACACCGCCCCGCTCAAACGCCCCTGCTCCAGAATCGGCATGCGGGTGACAATTGCGGTACGGCCACCCACTTGTTGCACCGTATCCAACTGCACGTCCAGACTGCGCAGCGTGCCAGCCAGATCCAGCTCGGGATACAAGGAACCCAAACGGCGGCCAATCATGGCTTGAGCCGGTTGGCCCAACCAGGCTTCCATCGCCGGGTTCACGGTTTCAATACGTTCATCCCTGTCCACTGACACCACACCGTCACGCAACTGCGCCAGAATCGTATTCAAGCGATCCCGGCGAGCCGCTTCAGCACGAGCCACGCGGGCCAGTTCAATAGCGGACTCCAGGGCCTGTCGCACCGCTCCTTGTGAATACAGCAGCATGCCTTCCATCTGGTTCTCACGCGCCAGATCCACGACCAGGCCGGGTGCCAGCACCCACTCCACGCCCAGCTCTTTCAAATCCTGAACACAGCTACGGGCATCGGCCTCGCTGCGATAGCTGCGTAGCTCCACAGGCAGATCAAAACGCTGCACGAACTCCATCAGCTCCAGCGGCATTTCGCCGTAAGTCACCACGGCTTTACGCTCGGCCTGTGCCGAGGCCAAACTGCCCATGATGTCGAAGCCACCTGGATGGACCAACACCACCGGCAGGTCCAGATGTTCGCGCAAATAACTGCCGTTGGAACCGGCAGACACCAGCACATCAATCTCGCCTGTTTGTCGCAACACCTGCACAGCTTCTACGGCCTCGCCATAGGCTTTATCCACGATCAGGATTTCAGCCTGGGTGCGGAACTGCGGCACCAGTTCTTCCAGGAGAGAACGCAGTCCATGCAGGCCAAAGGCCACCAGACGCAGACGGGCAGGAGGGGAAGAAGGATAAGGCATACGGTTTCACCCAGGCATCAACAATGCGACGCTGTTTCAAATTACGTTTCAATATTGAAACACGAAACAGGAAAAGACAGTATTCGCAGAAAGGGATGATGACTACAAACCACGGAAGAACTCCCCTTCCTGGCTGGCTTCAGGCGTTTCATCATCCCCATAACTGAACTTGGCACAGCATTTGCTTTAATCAATTCAACCCATCGCAGCATTGCGCTGACGACATTTTCTTATCTTGTGATCTGGAGCCCCAAATGAGCCAAAACCAACTGACATCGGCAGGCGTCCGTTTCCGCCAGGCCCTGCGTGAAGAACAGCCTTTGCAAATCATCGGCGCCATCAACGCCAACCACGCTTTGTTGGCCCAACGCGCCGGCTACCGCGCTATTTACTTGTCGGGTGGCGGTGTCGCGGCTGGCTCTTTGGGCTTGCCTGATCTGGGCATCAATACGCTGGACGACGTGCTGACCGACATTCGTCGCATTACCGATGTGTGCGATCTGCCTTTGATGGTGGACATTGATACCGGCTTTGGTGCTTCGGCCTTCAACATCGCCCGTACCATCAAGAGTCTGATCAAGTTCGGCGCAGCCGCTTGCCACATTGAAGACCAGGTCGGTGCCAAGCGATGCGGCCACCGCCCCGGCAAAGAAATCGTCAGCACTGGCGAAATGGCCGACCGCGTGAAAGCCGCTGTTGATGCCCGTACCGATCCGGAGTTTTTCATCATGGCTCGTACGGATGCGATTGCCGTCGAAGGCGTGGACGCCGCTCTGGAACGTGCCCAGGCTTGCGTGGAAGCGGGTGCAGACGGCATTTTTGCTGAAGCCTGCTACGACCTGGACACCTACCGCCGTTTTACCGAAACGCTGAATGTGCCTGTGCTGGCGAACATTACCGAGTTCGGTCAAACCCCATTGTTCACCGTGGAAGAACTGGCGTCGGCCAATGTGGCCATGGTGCTCTACCCCCTGTCCGCCTTCCGCGCCATGAACAAGGCCGCAGAAACGGTCTACCAGGCGATCCGTCGTGACGGACATCAAAAAAATGTCATCGATTTGATGCAGACTCGTGAAGAACTGTACGATCGTATCGGCTACCATGCTTACGAGCAAAGCCTTGACAAGCTGTTCCAGAAAAACAAGAAGTCCTGAGCCACCACAGGCTCCCGCCCGGCCCGTTAACAGAGCTTTGGCGCGGATAAAACCCCATTCAGCAGCCAGCCTCGTGCTGGCTGCCCAGCAACCAGGAGACCTTTATGAGCAGTACTGAGAACACCCCTAGCACTGGCTTCAAGCCCAAGAAGTCTGTTGCCCTGTCTGGCGTTGTGGCAGGCAATACCGCCTTGTGCACGGTCGGCCGCAGTGGCAATGATCTGCACTACCGCGGCTACGATATCTTGGATCTGGCCCAGGCTTGCGAATTTGAGGAAGTGGCTCATTTGCTGATTCACGGCAAATTGCCCAACCGCGACGAACTGCGCGCGTACAAGCAAAAGCTCAAGCGTCTGCGTGGCCTGCCCCTGGCCTTGCAAACCGCGCTGGAAACCCTGCCTGCTCACAGTCACCCCATGGACGTGATGCGTACTGCCGTGTCGGTTCTGGGTTGCGTGCTGCCTGAAAAAGACGACCACAACCTGCCCGACGCGCGCGACATCGCCGACCGTCTGATGGCTTGCCTGGGTTCGGCCCTGCTGTACTGGTACCACTACAGCCACAACGGCGAGATGATTGATGTGCAGACTGACGATGACAGCATCGGCGCGCATTTCCTGCACTTGCTGCATGGTGAGAAGCCATCGGCCGAGTGGGAAAAAGCCATGCACGTGTCGCTGAACCTGTACGCTGAGCACGAGTTCAACGCCTCCACCTTTACCAGCCGCGTGATCGCCGGTACAGGTTCGGATTTCTACTCCGCCATCGCTGGTGCGATTGGCGCCCTGCGCGGTCCCAAGCACGGTGGCGCCAACGAAGTCGCCTTTGAAATCCAGAAGCGTTACGAGACCCCTGACCAGGCCGAGGAAGATATCCGCAAGCGCGTGGAAAACAAGGAAGTCATCATTGGCTTCGGTCACCCCGTCTACACCATCTCCGACCCACGCAACGAAGTGATCAAATCGGTGGCCAAAGAGCTGGCCGTGGCCGATGGCAACACCCGCATGTTCGACATTGCCGAGCGTCTGGAAAGCGTGATGTGGGAAGTGAAGAAAATGTTCCCCAACCTGGACTGGTTCTCGGCCGTGTCCTACCACACCATGGGTGTGCCGACCGCCATGTTCACGCCTTTGTTCGTGATCGCGCGTACGGCTGGCTGGGCCGCTCACGTCATTGAGCAGCGCGTGGACAACAAGATTATTCGTCCCACCGCCAACTACATTGGCCCTGAAAACCAGAGCTTTGTGCCTCTGGATCAGCGCCCATAAGTCACCGATCCTGGGCTATTATTCGCCTGTGATCTAACCCACGGCCCCGCTGCATTGCGCACGCGGGGCCGTCTTGCTGGTGACTTCCATGCTCTCTGAATTTGTACGCTACGCCCTGCCGCTGGCCGGCACCCTGATGATTGCCTGCGCCCTGACCACTCTGGTTTCCGGTGCTTATTTATTGCTGTTCAATCTGCGCCGCAGCAACCAGGTATTGCGCCATCCTTATCTGGACCAATACCCCTGGGAAAAACTCAGTTTTTCGCTGAAGGCCGGCGTACTGCTGGATTATTTTTTGCGCCTGAATTTCCCCAAACGCCAAAGCTCGCTGTTTGGCAATGCCAACCGTCTGCTCAAGCATGTACAACCCGAGGACGTCCCCATGGGCATCAAATGGCCCCTGATGGGGCTATGGGGCGGCTGCTTTCTGGGCATGATCAGTATGCTGGCTGTTTGGATTCTGGTCGCCCTGCACTCCACCCCTACTTGAAGGAGCCTGCCTTGACTACCGAGATCCATCACGACCCGCAAGCGCGTCTGTTTTACTGCGATGTTGAAAACCGCCGCAGCGTGATCGAATACGAACTGGACGATGCTGTCATGAGCATCACCCACACCCGTGTGCCGCCCGAGCTGGAAGGCCGCGGCATTGCCGGGCAACTGACCCGCTTTGCGCTGGAAACAGCAAAAAACCAACAGTGGAAAGTACACCCGGTTTGCAGCTATGCCGTGGTCTATTTCCGCCGTCACCCTGAATACGCCGACTTGCTGGCCTGAACCCGGCAACATTCAGCTTCCTGCAAGTCTTATATAAGATATAAGACCATTGCTTCGCTGTGCGCTTCAAATTACAATTGGGGCAACACGCGATTTATTGCATTTTCATATCAACCATTTACCGATAGGCACCCGCACTATGCTGGACTCTTACCGCGAACATGTTGCCGAGCGCGCTGCTCTGGGCATTCCCCCGCTGCCTTTGTCGGCTCAGCAGACCGCCGAGCTGATCGAGCTCATCAAGAACCCACCTGCCGGTGAGGACGCATTCCTGCTCGAGCTGCTGACGCACCGCGTCCCCGCCGGTGTGGACGATGCTGCCAAAGTGAAAGCTTCCTACCTGGCCGCCATCGCGCTGGGCACAGAAACCTGTGCCTTGATCAGCCGCGAGCGTGCCACTGAGCTGCTGGGAACCATGCTGGGTGGCTACAACATCAGCCCGCTGATCGATCTGCTGGACAGCCCCGAGCTGGGCCAGATCGCTGCCAACGGCCTGAAAAACACCCTGTTGATGTTTGACGCTTTCCACGACGTTCAGGAAAAAGCCGAAAAGGGCAATGCCTTTGCAAAAGAAGTGCTGCAAAGTTGGGCCGACGGCGAATGGTTCACCAGCCGTCCTGAAGTCCCCGAAAGCCTGACCGTGACCGTTTTCAAAGTCACCGGCGAGACCAACACGGACGATCTGTCCCCCGCCCCTGACGCCTGGAGCCGCCCGGATATTCCGCTGCACGCTCTGGCCATGCTGAAGAACCCGCGCCCAGGTATCGAGCCTGAAGAGCCCGGCAAGAAAGGGCCTGTCAACTTTATCGAATCCCTGAAAGAAAAGGGCCACCTGGTTGCCTACGTAGGCGACGTGGTCGGTACCGGCTCTTCGCGTAAATCGGCCACCAACTCCGTGTTGTGGTTCACCGGCCAAGACATTCCTTTCGTTCCCAACAAGCGTTTTGGTGGTGTGTGCCTGGGCAGCAAGATTGCTCCTATCTTCTACAACACCATGGAAGATGCTGGCGCTCTGCCCATCGAACTGGACGTTTCCAACATGGAAATGGGCGACGTCGTTGAACTGCGTCCCTACGAAGGCAAAGCCTTCAAGAATGGCGAGCTGATTGCCGAATTCCAGGTCAAGTCCGACGTGCTGTTTGACGAAGTACGCGCCGGTGGCCGTATTCCCCTGATCATTGGCCGTGGCCTGACTACCCGTGCTCGCGAAGCACTGGGTCTGCCCCCAACCACCCTGTTCCGTCTGCCACAAAGCCCTGCCGATTCCGGTAAAGGCTTCTCCCTGGCTCAGAAGATGGTTGGCCGTGCTTGCGGTCTGCCTGAAGGCCAAGGCGTGCGTCCCGGTACCTACTGCGAACCACGCATGACCACCGTTGGCAGCCAGGATACGACGGGCCCAATGACTCGTGACGAACTGAAAGACCTGGCTTGCCTGGGCTTCTCGTCCGATCTGGTAATGCAGTCCTTCTGCCACACCGCCGCTTACCCCAAACCTGTTGACGTTAAAACTCACCACGAACTGCCTGCTTTCATCAGCACACGCGGTGGTGTTTCCCTGCGTCCAGGCGACGGTATCATCCACTCCTGGCTGAACCGCATGTTGTTGCCCGATACCGTGGGTACCGGTGGCGACTCGCACACCCGTTTCCCTATCGGCATCAGCTTCCCTGCTGGTTCCGGTCTGGTGGCCTTTGCCGCTGCTACCGGCGTGATGCCTCTGGACATGCCAGAATCCGTGCTGGTGCGCTTCAAGGGCGAAATGCAGCCCGGCGTCACCCTGCGTGACCTGGTTAACGCCATTCCCCTGTACGCCATCAAGCAAGGCTTGCTGACCGTGGAAAAAGCCGGCAAGAAGAACATCTTCTCCGGTCGCATCCTGGAAATCGAAGGTCTGCCCAACCTGAAGATCGAACAGGCTTTCGAGCTGTCCGACGCGTCAGCCGAGCGTTCCGCCGCTGCATGTACCGTTCGTCTGAGCAAAGAGCCCATCATCGAATACCTGAACAGCAACATCACACTGCTCAAGTGGATGATTGCCAATGGCTACGAAGACGAGCGCACTATCTCGCGTCGTATCAAGAACATGGAAGCCTGGCTGGCCAACCCTGAACTGCTGGAACCCGATGCAGACGCTGAGTACGCGGCTGTTATCGACATCGATCTGGCTGAAATCCACGAGCCTATCGTGGCTTGCCCCAACGACCCTGACGACGTGAAAACCATGTCCGACGTGTCCGGCACCGTGATCGACGAAGTGTTCATCGGTAGCTGCATGACCAACATCGGTCACTTCCGTGCGGCCTCCAAGCTGCTGGAAGGCAAGCGTGACATTCCAACCCGCCTGTGGGTCGCTCCGCCGACCAAGATGGACCAGCAACAACTGAGCGAAGAAGGTCACTACGGCGTTCTGGGCGTGGCCGGTGCTCGTATGGAAATGCCCGGTTGCTCCTTGTGCATGGGTAACCAGGCACAGGTTCGTGAAGGCGCCACCGTCATGTCCACCAGTACCCGTAACTTCCCCAACCGTCTGGGCAAGAACACCAACGTGTTCCTGGGTTCGGCTGAACTGGCCGCCATCTGCTCGCGTCTGGGTCGCATCCCAACCCGCGAAGAGTACCTGGCCGACATGGGCGTTCTGCAAGCCGACAGCGACAACATCTATCGCTACATGAACTTCGACCAGATCGAAGAGTTCAAGGAAATTGCTGACTCCGTAGGTCTGTAAGCCGCCCTGGCGCTTGCAAATAACGCCTTCGCCGCTTCATGCGGCGAAGGCGTTTTTCTTTGCCTGTTTGAAATCCCCCTCTCTCAAGGCACAGACAAAAAAAGCCTGGATATCAGGACTACCTGCAGTTATCAGTACGCATACCCGAACCTGACTGCACTCGGGTATACCCCTACCATCATCGTGGTTACTCCTTATGTACGGCTGGTGCTCGAATCGCCTATAACGCTGAAAGCAAACTGAAAGAATACTGAAATAAAGCTGAAAACATATCAGGTTGCTGCAGTTTGCTCTCGAACGCTTACAGCCACTTCGGAGACACACCTCATGAGAAACAGGATCAAAAAAAGCACCGCGCCACACGAACACACTGGCGCATCCCGGCGCAAGTTCCTGAGCGGTGCTGCAGCCGGCACCGCGGCTGCAGCAACGATGGGCTTTCCTGCCATCGCTCGCGCGCAGGGTCCCATCAACTTCCGCTTTCAAAGCACTTGGCCCACCGTCGATATCTTCCACGAATTCGCCCTTGATTTCGCCACGAAGATCAACGACATGACCGGTGGAGACCTGAAAATCGAAGTCCTGCCCGCAGGGGCCGTTGTACCGGCCTTTGGCTTGCTGGATGCCGTCTCCAAGGGAACGCTTGACGGCGGCCATGGCGTGCTGGGCTACAACTACGGCAAGCAAAATGCCTTGGCTTTGTTTTCATCTGGCCCGGCCTTTGGCATGGACGCCAATATGGTTCTTGCATGGCACAAATACGGCGGCGGCAAAGAATTGCTCGCCAAGCTGTACGATGCCATCGGTGGCAATGTTGTCTCGTTTCTGACCGGCCCGATGCCCACTCAACCGTTCGGCTGGTTCAAAAACCCCATCGCCAAGACCGAAGACCTCAAGGGCCTGAAATTCCGTACCAATGGCCTGGCGATCGACCTGTTCACCGAAATGGGCGCTGCCGTCAACGCCCTGCCAGGTGGTGAGATTGTCCCCGCCCTGGACCGCGGCCTGCTCGATGGAGCCGAGTTCAACAATGCCGCATCGGACCGCGCCCTGGGCTTTCCGGACGTGTCCAAGGTTTGCATGCTGCAAAGCTTCCACCAGGCCTCCGAAACCTTCGAGATCATGTTCAACAAGGACAAGTACAACGCCTTGCCGACACAACTGAAAGCCATTGTCGATAACGCTGTCGAGGCCTCATCGGCCGACATGTCCTGGAAGGCGGTTGACCGTTACTCGCAAGACTATCAACGCCTGCAAAAAGAAGACGGCGTCAAATTCTACAAAACGCCTGACACCATCTTGCAACAACAGTTGGTCGTGTGGGACCAGATTGTCGCCAAGAAAGCCGAGACCAACCCCTTGTTCAAAGAAATCGACGCCTCGCAACGAGCGTTCGCGGCACGCGCCATGGCCTGGGATATGGACACCAACAATAACCGCCGTATGGCCTACAACCACTACTTCGGTCGCAAGACCCCCCAAGCCAAGAGCTGACCCCTGGCGGCAATCGCACCGCGTCATCCCGTCCTGCCGGATGCGGATGACGTCTCCCTCCCCGCTCCAGGCCGGCCGCGCCTCAAGCCGCAGCCGACACGCATCAGACCCTTTCCGCGCTAGCAAGGTGAACCTACCATGCAGAAAATTCTGGTCTTTATCGACCGGTTCAATACGTGGATAGGCCAGTTGTTCGGCTGGCTAGTCCTGGCATTGACCCTGTTCGTTTCCTTCGAGGTTTTCTCTCGATACGTACTCTCCAACCCACACGCCTGGGCCTTTGACATGATGAACATGCTGTACGGCGGCCTGTTCATGATGGCAGGTGCCTATACGCTCTCCAAGAACGGCCATGTCCGCGGGGATGTCCTGTATGGCTTTTTCCCGCCCCGCCTGCAGGCGGCCCTGGATCTGATCCTGTACATCCTGTTCTTCATCCCCGGTGTGGTCGCCATGTTCTGGGCCGGTTACTACTTCGCTGCCGAGTCCTGGGCCATCATGGAGCACTCGAATATCACCGCCAACGGGCCGCCTATCTACCCGTTCAAGGCCATCATTCCACTGGCTGGTTTCTGCCTGCTGCTGCAAAGCTTCGTGGAAATGGTGTACTGCGTACGCTGCCTGCGGGACGGAACATGGCCTTCACGCGACAAGGACGTTGAAGAGGTCGATGTAGACAAGCTAAGGAATATGGTGGACGTCAAGAGCGATGACCTCAAAAAGCTGGATGCCTTTGTCACAAGCAACGGCAAGAAAGGGAGTCCAACATGAGAAAAGAAATCTGGTTCGGGCTCTCCCTACTGATCGGCATTGTCCTGAGCATTGCCATCTTCATGCCAGCCCCTGCAGACATGACAAACGGTCATTTGGGTCTGCTCATGCTGGCGCTGATTGTTGTCACTATCATGCTGGGCTTTCCCACTGCCTTCACCTTGATGGGGATGGGGGTGATCTTTACCTGGCTTGCCTATCGCGACATGGGCACGCAACAAGCGATTCAGCAGACCCTGGACCTGATGGTTCTGCGCACCTACGCCGTCATGACCAACGATGTGTTGATTGCAGTGCCTCTGTTCATTTTCATGGGTTACCTGGTTGAACGCGCAAACCTGATCCAAAGCCTGTTCCAGGGCATGCACCTGGCCATGGCGAGAGTTCCTGGTTCGCTGGCGGTAGCCACGATTGCCACCTGCGCCATCTTTGCTACCGCCACTGGCATTGTGGGCGCGGTCGTAACACTGATGGGCTTGCTGGCGATGCCCGCCATGCTGCGGGCGGGCTACAGCGTACAGCTTACAGCCGGCTCCATCACCGCCGGGGGCTGCCTGGGTATTATGCTGCCCCCCTCCGTGCTGCTGATTCTGTATGGCGCCGTCGCGGGGGTTTCGGTCGTGAAACTGTACGCTGGCGCCTTCTTCCCTGGCCTGCTACTGGCCGTCATGTACGTGCTGTACGTGATCATCCTGGCCAAGCTCAAACCCAGCGTCGCGCCCCCGCTTTCTGCGCAAGACCGGATTGTGCCACTGCCGGCCTTCGCGCAAACCATCAAGGAGACCATGACGGATCGTGCTGTGCCCGGCCTGATCAGCGCCATGAAGGGGCCTCGCAATGTCGATGTACCCATGACGCTGCTGCTCAAGAATCTGGCCGTGGCCTTGCTGCCCGCGGTGATCTTCCTCGCTGTCATGGGCTTTAGCTATCAATCGGTTACCGCACCCAAGACAGCCGAGCACTACGAGCTGCAGGAAATGGGCGGTGGTTTCAGTAGTTTCGACAATGACTACAGTAGCGGCGGACTGGCAGAGCCTCCGGGGGCTGGCGGTTTGTCCGAACCCGAAGGCAGTGAGCCACTCCTTGCGCTGGGTATCAGCGAACCGGGCGCAGAAGCTCCCGCAACTGCAGCGGGGGCCACCGAAGAAGCCACGACAACAGAGCGCCGAGCTGCGCCGATGACATTCTGGATCTTTCTGATCGTGGGCAGTCTGGCCTTGCTGGCTTATTACGCCATGCTGAACTTCGCACGGCTGGAAATCTTCAAGATGCTGCTCAGCTCCTTCTTTCCGCTGACCATGCTGATCCTTGCCGTGCTGGGTAGCATCATCGTTGGCCTGTGCACCCCCACCGAAGCGGCGGCCTTGGGTGCCTTGGGCGGTATCCTGTTAGCCTTCGCCTATCGCCGCCTGAACTTCGCCATGGTGCGCGAATCGGTGTACCTCAGCGCCAAGACCAGTGCCATGGTCTGCTGGCTGTTCGTCGGTTCCAGTATTTTCTCGGCTGCCTTCGCCTTGCTGGGCGGCCAGGAACTGATCAATAACTGGGTGCTGTCCATGGATCTGACGCCCATCCAGTTCATGATCCTGGCGCAAATTGTTATTTTTCTGCTGGGCTGGCCACTGGAATGGACAGAGATCATCATTATTTTCATGCCCATTTTCCTGCCGCTGCTAGGGCACTATCAAATCGACCCCCTGTTCTTCGGTTTGCTGGTGGCGCTGAACCTGCAAACGGCATTCCTGTCGCCACCGGTTGCCATGTCGGCCTTCTACCTGAAGGGCGTCTCGCCACCCCATGTCACCCTGAACCAGATTTTCCTGGGCATGCTGCCCTTCATGGGCATCCAGGTCCTGGCGATTATCATCCTGTACCTGTTCCCCGGCATCGGCCTGTGGCTACCCAGCGTGTTGTACTGAGAGCAATCTGCCAACATCGGATCAGGCCAGAAGCCGTCCCATTTTTGAATGAGGCGGCTTCGGGTGCATAGGGACGGTCCCATCATTCACACACCCCGGTCGTGGCAAAGGGTAAACTAGCTTGTCCCTCTATCGGTTTTGTATGTCCATGTCGCAACTCAATTCCAAACTGCTCGCCCAACAACCCAAAGAAATCCAGCGTCTGATCAATTACACAGATGCGCTGGTGCGTTCCGGCTCGCAGATCGAAGATCGCTACTGGCAAGGGCTGACCGCTCAATTGCTGGACAAACTCTATAGCGGACGCCGCAATACAGCGGTTGAACAGACACTGGAATTGCTGGGCAGCCAGCAACAAAACCAACATTACGAAATCCTGATGGAACTGGCCGAGTCCCACGCCGAGTGTCAGCAAATCGAGCATGAGGGCGTGCTGTATGACGCCCTGCTGTTTTCGGCCCCGCTGACGGCCTGGACACGCTATCAACTGCCTCAGGGCGTCCTCAAACCCCAGCAACACAAAGAACTGGAAGAGGCCTTGCGCGCCACGGTTCTGGCCGAGGGCACGATGTGCGCTCTACTGCCCAATCTGGTCAATTACGACGAGATGCCGCAGACGTATCAGCAGGCTTACGCCTGGACGCGCAGTCTGACTGCGCAAGCCCTGGGCCGCAGTCAGGAACCTGCTCCACTGAACAAACCCGAAGAGGCCAATAGCTTGCTAGCCGACGCCCGCTTTCTGATTGGTGTCGTCATGGCTCCGGTCGGTCAGCCTCTGTTTCGCTGGCAGCAATCCAGCGACAATCTGCAAGCCGAGCACCTGCGTTGGGTAGAGCAGTGGGTGGAGCGTTACTCCGCCATCGTCACGCCTTTGTTTACCGGCTGCCAACTGCAATTCCTGGCTCCCAACGCTTATTACGTCAACAACCGCGAGTCAGACCGCGAAATTCGCCCATTAGCCTTGAAGGCCGGTATTACCTGGCTGCAAACGGCCGTGACGCTCTCACCCGACCATTTACGTGCGGTCATCGTTGCGTGCGGCCAAGAACAGATCGAAGAATATCGCGTGGGCTTTAGCACCATTTCCTCGCCCACCGTGATTTATGGCTGTATCTGGCCGGTGTTGAGCCAGGAGGAGGCAGAATCCTCACTCCACAGCGATGATCATATCGACATCCCGGACGTGATTGCCGCCCTGCTCAGCAATCTGGGCCTGGTCCAGATTCAGCGCCTGCCCGGCCTGCACTCCACCGAGACCTGCGACGATTGCAACGCACCTTTCTTCCCGGATATTAACGGCGAGATGCAGCACCCGGAACTGCCGGACGAAATCGATCTGGACCCCGTACAGCTACACTAAATTGAATACCGCTACTGCTTCCCTGCCTGTATCCATAGACCTGTTTTGCCGTGTTATCGACAATTTGGGGGATATAGGCGTGTGCTGGCGGCTGGCCCGTCAACTGGCGGCCAAACCCGAGGTCGCCCAGCTACGCCTATGGGTGGATGATCTACACAGCTTTGGCCGCATCCAGTCCGACATCCAAAGCGGCCTGCAAAGCCAGCAGTTACAAGGTGTGGATATTGAGCATTGGCACGATGCCCGCCAAGACTACCCCGCAGCACATCCCTTCGTGATCGAGGCCTTTGCCTGCGAACCGCCCGAAGCCATGACAAGGCAACTGACGGCAGATAGCCATGTGTGGATCAATCTGGATTACCTGAGCGCCGAGCCCTGGGTACAGGGCTGCCACGGCCTGCCCTCCCCACAAGCAAACGGGGCCAACAAGTATTTCTTTTTCCCCGGTTTTGTCCCGCAAACAGGGGGGCTGCTGCGTGAAAGCGATCTGCTGGCCCGTCGCGAGGCCTTTCAACAGGACGATGCCGCCTACCAGACCATGCTGAATCGTCTCGGCGTCGCACAGGAACACATTCAAGCCCTGCTCCAGGGCCAGATGCAGCAAATGTTCCTGTTCTGCTATCCCGATGCACCCGTCCTGGCCCTGCCTGACGTACTGTCCACGCTAAAGCAGAAAACCCTGCTGTTGGTGCCCGAGTCTGTTGCCCAACGCATCCCGGATCTGGAGCAAGGCCACTTGCGAGTCCAGCACATCCCCGCCGTAAATCAGGCCGATTTTGATGCCCTGCTCTGGCGCAGCGCACTGAATATGGTGCGTGGCGAGGACTCGCTGGTACGCGCCATCTGGGCCGGTCAGCCCATGCTGTGG
Source organism: Alcaligenes faecalis (assembly GCF_041521385.1). Taxonomy (NCBI): domain Bacteria; kingdom Pseudomonadati; phylum Pseudomonadota; class Betaproteobacteria; order Burkholderiales; family Alcaligenaceae; genus Alcaligenes; species Alcaligenes faecalis. The sequence goes on from NZ_CP168006.1 coordinate 1,154,587, forward strand.
CAGCCTTACGTGCAGGAAGAACAGGCTCATCTGGACAAGCTGCAAGCCTGGCTGGATACCGGCAATTTGCCCGACCCGGTTCAAGCCCTGCATCTGGCCTGGAGCAGTACCGATCAAGCCGGTGCCGCCACTGCCTTGAGCCGCTGCCTGGAACCGCAGGTGTTGCGTCTATGGCAACAAGAAGCCCGTGCTTATAGTGAAAAACTGGCTGAACAAGCCGATTTGGCCAGCAGTTTGCTGAGTTTTTACACCCAAGTCGCCCGAAAACGCTAAAATAACGGATTACCTCTTAAAAGCTCCCTGACACTGCGTTTGGCGGAGCCTGTCCCATTCGGAGTTTTTTAAATGAAAACCGCACAAGAACTGCGCGTTGGTAACGTCGCGATGGTCAATGGCGACCCTCTGGTCGTTCAGAAAACGGAATACAACAAATCCGGTCGCAACTCCGCCGTTGTCAAACTGAAGTTCAAAAACCTGCTGACCGGCTCGAACAGCGAAGCCGTGCACAAAGCCGACGAAAAATTTGAAGTTGTTCAGCTGGAAAAGCGCGAATGCACTTACTCCTACTTCGCTGACCCCATGTACGTCTTCATGGACGAAGAGTACAACCAGTACGAAATCGAAGCCGAAAGCATGGGCGACGCCCTGGACTACCTGGAAGAAAACATGTCCGTTGAGGCCGTTTTCTACGAAGGTCGTGCTATCTCGGTTGAGCTGCCCACCATCATCGTGCGCGAAATCACCTACACCGAACCTGCCGTGAAAGGCGATACCTCCGGTAAAGTGCTGAAGCCTGCCAAGATCAACACGGGCACCGAAATCAGCGTGCCTTTGTTCTGCAATATCGGCGACAAGATCGAAATCGACACCCGCACTGGCGAATACCGCAGCCGCGTGATGTAAGAAAGGCGCAGTGCCGCCCAGTGTGGTACACGCCAAAAAAGGGGCTGTAAAAACAGCCCCTTTTTCCTGCCTGCCAGATTCACCAAGAGGCCTTCTGAACATGGTAAAGGTAGTAGAGGCTGGATACCGCTATCGTTAATACACTCGGTGTTCAGCCCGCAAGCTCCTACCTTTCCCCAAACGCCTCCTCAAAAATCCCCACAATCGTCTTCTTATCCGTCTGAACCGGATTCGTTGCACCACACACATCTTTCAGTGCATTCTCAGCCAAGACATCAAAATCCTCCCGCTTTACCCCCAGTTCCTCCAGCGACTTCGGAATCCCCACAATATCTGCCAGCTTTTTAATCGCAGCGATAACATCCAGGCCTTTCAGGTCAGGATTATTGTCCGACAATATTTTGCCCAACTCATCCAAGCGTCCTTTTACTGCTTGCATATTGAACGACTGCACATGCGGCAGCAACAGGGCATTGCAAACACCGTGCGGCAGGTCGTAGAAACCACCTAGCTGGTGCGCCATGGCATGGACATAGCCCAGTGACGCGTTATTGAATGCCATGCCTGCCAGGAACTGCGCATACGCCATTTGTTCACGGGCTTTCTTGTTATGTGGCTCACGCACGGCAACAGGCAGATAGCTGGCAATCAGCTCTACCACTTTCACTGCACAGGCATCGGTGATGGGGGTGGCAATGGTTGATACATAGGCTTCGACTGCGTGAGTCAGGGCATCCATGCCGGTGGCCGCAGTTAGCGAGGCAGGCATGCCTTCCATCAGGTCGGAGTCGTTCACAGACAGGAAGGGAGTGATGTGGCGGTCGATGATCGCCATTTTTACGTGGCGGGTTTCGTCGGTAATGATGGTGAAGCGTGTCATTTCCGACGCCGTGCCTGCTGTGGTGTTGATAGCCAGCAATGGCAGTTGTGGCTTGGCGGATTTATCTACGCCTTCGTAGTCCGCAATCTTGCCGCCGTTGCTAGCAACCAGGGCCACACCTTTAGCACAGTCGTGGGAGGAGCCGCCCCCCAGGGAGACGATCATATCTGCACCGTGTGCTTTTAGGGCTTCCAAGCCTGCATTGACGTTACCCACGGTGGGATTAGGCTGCACATGATCAAAAATCGCTGTATCGATGCCCTGCGCAATCAGCTTATCTGCCACCAATTTGGCCATACCCAATTTGGCCAGATCGGAGTCGGTGATAATCAAGGCTTTTTTGAAGCCCATTTTTCCAACAATCGACATAGCCTGATCCAGAGCGCCTGGGCCCAGAACATTGTGGGGGGTCATGAAAAACTCAGAGACAGTCATTGTGCGTGCTCCTAATGAACGCTAGAAGAAGCTCCTTGCGACCTCAAGGCAATACGCATCGAAAGCACGCAAGAAGGGCATCCCCCCATATTGCATGGGGGGAGGTCTGACAACACTACGAATAGATCAAGAGATCAGAAAAAGCCCAGGGCGTTCGGGCTGTAGCTGACCAGCAGACACTTGGTTTGCTGGTAGTTATTGAGGGCCATCTTGTGGGTTTCGCGGCCAATGCCGGATTGCTTGTAGCCACCGAAGGCGGCATGAGCCGGATACAGGTGATAGCAGTTGGTCCAGACGCGACCAGCTTCAACGCCACGGCCCACGCGATAGGCACGCGAGCCGTCGCGACTCCAGACGCCAGCACCCAGGCCAAACTCGGTGTCGTTGGCGATGGCGATAGCTTCTTCTTCGTCCTTGAAGGTGGTCACGGCGGCCACCGGTCCGAAGATCTCTTCCTGGAAGGTACGCATGCTGTTTTTACCCAGCAGCATGGTGGGGCTGATGTAGTAGCCATTATCCAGGCCTTCGCCCAGACGATTGCGTTCGCCACCGGTCAAGGCTTGTGCGCCCTCCTCACGACCGATATTGATGTAACCCAGGATGCGCTCCATCTGTTTCTCGGACACCTGCGCGCCCACCATTGTCCCGGCATTGAGCGGATTGCCGGTCTGAATACGTCTGACTCGCTCGACAGCACGCTCAATAAAGCGTTCGTAGATGGACTCCTGAATCAGGATGCGCGATGGGCATGTGCAGATCTCGCCTTGGTTCAGGGCGAACATGCTCAAGCCTTCCAGGGCTTTGTCCAGGAAAGCATCATCAGCCTGCATCACATCTTCAAAGAAGATGTTGGGGCTTTTGCCGCCCAACTCGACCGTAGCGGGGATCAGGCGGTCGGCAGCCGCGTGCAGGATTTCCCGGCCAACGGGGGTGGAGCCGGTGAAGGCGATTTTGGCGATGCGCTTGGAGTTGGCCAAGGCATGGCCAGCTTCTTTACCGTAGCCAGTGACGACGTTCAGTACGCCAGCAGGCAACAGATCGCCGATGACTTCCATCAGCAGCAAAATGGAAGCGGGGGTTTGCTCGGCGGGTTTCAGGACGATAGGGCAACCAGCGGCCAGGGCAGGAGCCAGTTTCCAGGCGGCCATCAGCAGCGGGAAGTTCCAGGGGATGATCTGGCCGACGACGCCGATAGGTTCATGGAAGTGGTAGGCAACCGTGGTGCTGTCCACATCCGAAATACTGCCTTCTTGTGCGCGCAGGCAACCGGCGAAGTAACGGAAGTGGTCCACAGCCAAGGGCAAGTCGGCAGCACGAGTTTCACGGATGGGTTTGCCGTTGTCGATCGTTTCGGCAACCGCCAGACGTTCCAGGTTTTGCTCGATACGGTCAGCAATGCGCAGCAAGACGGCAGAACGCTCGGCAGGCGGTGTGTTGGCCCACTGATGACGCACCTTGTGCGCCGCGTCCAGAGCAAGGTCGATGTCCGCTGCGCCCGATCGGGCGACCTGGCAAAACACTTGCCCGGTGACGGGGGAGACGTTATCAAAATACTCACCCTCGACCGGCGGTACCCAACGTCCACCAATGTAATTGTCGTAACGGGACTTGAAGGGGAATTCCAGATCCAGGCCCATGGATTTGAGATCGGACAGATTCATGATGTCTCCTTTATTAGTTAATGTGGTGTCACCGAAGGCGCACCGTAGAAAAAGGCAAGGTTCTCCTTTATCTTGGTTTTACTAAAGCAAATAGCGTGCCAAGCTAACTAGCGATTGTCCCGACTCGCTCCTGAGCCTGCCCACCTCCATAATGGAACGACCTCCAGTCGCAAGCTGCGACAGCCACTGTCGCAAAAAGCGAGCACTGTCGCAAAATGCGACACCCCTCCCGGAGCACATTCATGACTTCTCTACACTCGTTTTGCCCGCAGACCAACGAAACCATGTGGCGTCAGTCCTGGGAGCGTTGTCAAACGATGAAGTCAGAATTAAGCGCGGAACCCAGGGACATGAGCCAAGGCGCCCTGCGACAGTTACTGGAACAGCAGCATCACTTGCTGCATCATTCCTCAGCAGCGATACAGGATCTGGCGGCGCTCGTGCACCCGCATCGCAGTCTGGTTTTATTGTGCGACGCGCAGGGCACGGTGTTGCAACAGGCGGGCGATCCACATTTTCTGCAGCGGGCCGAGCAGGTTGCCTTGCGTGCTGGCGTTAGCTGGGCCGAAAACCATCGCGGTACGAATGCAATTGGCACCGCCCTGTTCTGCGCCCAGCCCATCAAGATTCACGGCAGCCAGCACTATCTGCCTGACAACCGGATTCTGAGCTGCCATGCTGCTCCCATCCACGACCCTTACGGTCAGATCATTGGGGTGCTGGATATTTCCGGGCCTTCGGAGCTGGAGCATCACTACGCGCTGGATTTGGCGCAGTTGTACGCGCGCCAAATCAGCCGCCAGATGCTGGAATCGCTGTGTACCTCATCCCGCCGCCTTCTGCACCTGCATACCGATCCTGGTTTGCTTAATAGTGCTTTTAGTGGTCGACTGGTTCTGGAGGACGACACGATTGTGGCTGCCGATGAGTTGGCCGCCCGCATGTTGCGCCAGGATTGGCAAGAGCTGCCCGGCCAGGATTTACGTTCGGTACTGGAACAGGCGAAGAATACGAGTCGCCCCGTGGCGCTGCACCTGAGTACGGTGGCCAAAGCCCCGGCTCCGGCTCGTGCGGTGCAGGCTCGGGCGGAGACAGCAGAAACAACGCAACTGTCCCCTCAGCAGGAAAAGGCGTTGGAACCGGCTTTACGGGCCATGAAAATGGGCTTGTCCATCTTGCTCAGCGGCCCCAGCGGCTCGGGCAAGGAGCGTATGGCGCGTGAGCTGCATCGCCGTCACAAGTCGCAGCCCGGTCCTTTTGTGGCGATTAACTGCGCCGCCCTGCCCGAAACCCTGATCGAAGCCGAGTTGTTCGGGTATGAAGCCGGTGCGTTTACCGGCGCGCGTCGCCAGGGCTATGCGGGCAAATTACGGCAAGCACACGGCGGCGTACTGTTTCTGGATGAGATTGGCGATATGCCGGTCGGTTTGCAAAGCCGTCTGCTGCGGGTTTTGCAAGAACGCGAAGTTCAGGCCCTGGGTTCGGAGCGCACGCACCGACTGGACTTCCAGTTGATCAGTGCCAGCCATCAGCCACTGGAAAAACGGGTACGGGATGGCCACTTCCGTGCCGACCTGTACTTCCGGCTACAAGACTATATCTGCACGGTCCCTAGCCTCAGAGAACGCAAGGATCTGGGCGACTACATTTCAAAGGAGCTGGCCACTCTGGCACACGGGCAGGCCACACCCCAACTGCACCCCGACGCCCTGCAAACCCTGCAGGATTACGATTGGCCGGGCAATTACCGCCAGTTGCGATCAGTGCTGCTGCAAATCATTGTGGAAGATGCGCCAGGGCGGCTCTGGTTGACCCAGGATTTGCCGACCCTGCCGTGTTTGAATATCGAACACCCGGTGCTGGCCCAAGAACCCGCCACCCCAAAAAGCAAAAACATAACAGATGCAAGCTCCTTTGCCGCTTCCAAGCCGCAAACCCTGAAGGAGCAGGAGTACGCCGCCGTGCAACAGGCTTTGGAGCAGTATCAGGGGAATATTTCCCAAGCGGCACGCGCCTTGGGCCTGCATCGCAGCACCTTGCATCGCAGGCTGAAAGAAATGTCGCAGCTATTTACTGCAGATGATCATCGTCCAGAAAATCAGGAATCGGCATGGCAATAATGCCGTCGTCGGCCAACTCCTGATACTCCTGCACGGTAGCCTGACCTCGAATGGCGCGCGGCTCAATATCGCCTTCATGCATACGGCGCGCTTCCTGGGCAAACTGGGTACCTACATTGTCCGACTGGCGGATCACCGAGCGCAGCTCTTGCAAGAGCTGGCCTTGCATCGCCCGCATTTGCGCTTCGGTGGGCATGGTTGACGGCAAGGGTGGTGGGACGGGAGTACTGACAGGAGCACTGCCGCTTTCTTGCGCACCCACATTGATACGTGAAGCCGAAAGTTTGCGTTTGACCTCGTGGCTATCACAGACAGGGCAACACAAGAGTCCACGACTGATTTGCTCATCATAACTTTCGCGTGAGCTAAACCAACCCTCGAACACATGGCCGTGCTCGCACTCAAGATCAAAAACCTTCAAACTCATAATGTGTCTATCGATGGGCGGACAAGCCGCCGTAGGGTGACATGGAAGTACCGGACCGATGATGCCAGGCCCGGCATGCGGTAAGGCTTAACGGGGCACAGCGGCCAGCAAACGCTGCGTCAATTCTTCCTGTGGATGGAACAGAACCTGCTGTGCACTGCCCTGCTCCACGATACGCCCCTTGGCCATGATAGCAATTCGATCAGCCAGATACTCCACGACCCCGAAATTATGGGTAATGAACAAATAAGCCAGACCCAACTCCATCTGCAATTCGCGCATCAAATCCAGAATCTGCGCTTGTACGGATACGTCCAGGGCCGAGGTGGGTTCATCGCAAATCAGAACGGTGGGTTCGACCGCCAAGGCGCGCGCAATGGCGATGCGCTGTCGTTGTCCACCAGAGAACTCATGCGCGTAACGATCCAGGGCGTTCTTGGGTAGACCGACTTGGTCCACTAAAGTTTCAATTCGCTTGCGACGCGCCTTGGCATCCAGTTCGGGACGCAGCGCCGTCAGGCCCTCCAAGAGGATATCGCCCACCATCATGCGCGGGTCCAGCGACCCATACGGATCCTGAAAAATGATCTGCAAACGGGAGCGCAATTGCCGCAAGGCCTTGCCTTTCACTTGTAGAACATTCTGCCCCTGCATCTGCACCTGACCTCTGATCTGCGCCTGATGATCCAGCAAGCGCATCAAGGTACGTGCGACCGTGCTTTTACCGCAGCCCGACTCGCCGACCAAAGCCAGGGTTTCGCCCTTGTGCAGTTGCAGGCTCAAGTCTTTGACCACAGGAATCACGGGCAAGCGCCGCCACCAGGAACCAGCCTGCTTATAGGAAACAGACAGGTTCTGAATATCCAGCACCCGCTCTTTGCCGCTATTGCGCGGTGCTACCGCCTCGATAGGTGCAATGGCACGGGACAAGGGTCGCCCACGCTTTTCAAACGTGGGAATAGCGTCCAGCAATTCACGGGCATACGGATGGCTAGGGCGCAAAAAGAACTGGCTGGCCAGTCCCGCTTCCACAATTTGCCCATGCCGCATCAAGGCCACATAGTCGGCGTACTGCTTTACCAACAGCAAATCGTGCGTGATCAACAAGATCGCCAGGCCCATCTCTTTCTGTATATCAGCCAGCAATTGCAAAATCTGCGCCTGAACCGTCACATCCAGCGCGGTGGTTGGCTCGTCAGCCACCAGCAAATCAGGTTCCGCCGCCAAAGCAATGGCAATCATGATGCGTTGCTTCTGGCCACCGGAAAACTGAAACGGAAAATCGTCGTAACGCTGGGCAGCACCGGGAATGCCGACTCGCTCCAGCCATTTGATGGCCCTTGCCCTTTCCTGCCCTGCAGGAGCCACATCATGACGACGAATCACCTCACTGATCTGCCGGCCAATCGACATGACCGGATTCAGGCTGGTGGACGGCTCCTGAAAAATCACGCTGATGCGTTTGCCGCGCACATCTTGCATGTGCTGTTCAGGCAAAGGCGGCAATTCCAGCCCGTCCAAGGCAATATGACCGGACTGCATCCAGGCGGCTTCGGGCAAGAGGCGCAGAATCGCCATGGCTGTCATGCTTTTGCCGCAGCCAGACTCCCCCACCAAAGCAAAGGTTTCACCGCGCTGCACGGCCAAAGACAGATTGCGCACCACACTTTGCACACCCGCATCGGACTGCACGCGCAGTTCCAGACCCTCGATATTCAGCACAGCAGGCATGGCGGAGGGCTTCACGGCGGAGACGTTCTCAAGCTGGCTCATACCTTGGCTCCTCCTGGACGACGTACTCGCCAAGCCTTGAAGCGGCGGGTACGAGGATCAAAAGCTGTTTGCACCGCATCAGCAAAAATGTTTGCAGACAGAACCAGCCCCAGCATCATCACAAAGGCCCCGGCCAGCCCCCACCAGATAATCGGATCGCGGGACAGTTCGCTACGGGCGGCATCAATCATGCGTCCAAAGGAAGGCATGCTGGGGTCCACACCAATGCCCAGATAAGACAGCACGGCCTCGTATAGCACCAGGCCAGAGAACTCCAGAATCAGGGTGATCAGCACAATGTGCATGACGTTAGGCAGCAGGTGCCGGAACATGATGCGCAGATGACCCACACCAAAAGCTTGGGCAGCCTGAACATAGTCCAGCTCGCGCAGTTTCAACACCTCGGCACGCAGCAGGCGGCACAGGCCCGCCCAGCCAGTCAGGCCCAGAATCAGACACAGCATGAACAAACGCAGGTCAGCGCGGGCAGCCACGGTATCAAAGCTGTCGGGGTGGGTATCGATATAGACCTGCATCATCAGAACGCAAGCAGCGATCAGCAACACGCCGGGGATGGAGGTCAGTGTGGTGTAAATGTATTGAATGACATCATCCACCCAGCCCCGGAAGTAGCCAGCGGCCAAACCCAGAATAATGGCCGGTGGCAGCATGGCGAAGGTCGTCAAGGTGCCAATCACCAAGGCAGTGCGCACGCTTTTCAAAGCCTGCCAGATGATGTCGTTACCCGTGCGATCGGTGCCCAGCACATAGTAATTCGCGCTCAGGCTCAGAATCAGGCACAGCCCTATCACCAGCGCGCAGGCGCTGAACCAGACCAGCCGCCAATTCACTAAGCCCTGCCCCTGCCACCAATAGCGCCAGGCCGCGCCCCAACCCGGCTCCATGGACTGCTTGCGCCCCCAAAGTGTCAGCAAGACAGCCAGCGCCACGCTGCCCAGAAGTCCCCAGATCAAGCCTTTCAGACTGAGCTGGAGAATATCCTGTTGGTGCTCCTCTGGCGTATCCATGCCTACCCCGGCATTGACCAGGCGCGGAAAATCGCGCACAGGCTTGCCGTCAATCAACATGCTTTCCTTGGTCAACTGAAAACGCGCCAAGGGAGCCGAATACGTTTTTTCAACCTTGCTCAGACCTGCCGCTTTCAACACATCATCCAGTGCCGATCGGGCCACAGGCGCATAACTGGGTGTGCTGGCCTCCTGCCCCGGAGCCGCTGGCAAGAGCGGCCGGTAATGAATGGAATCCAATAGCCCAACCAACAGGAAAAACAACAGAAAAACAGCAGCACACATGGCCGAAGGTGTACGCGCCACACTGGCCCAGGCCGAGCGCAAAGCGGGACGCTTGACGACACGCCAGGTATAGACCGCCATGGCCAAAAACAGTGCCAGCACGAAGGTATCGGTCCAAAGAAAGACGAACTGTGGCATGGCGGGCTCAACTGAAACGAATGCGGGGGTCGACCAGGGTGTAGGAGATATCAGCCAAAATCAAACCAGCGATATAAAGCATCGATCCTAAAAACACCATGGCACGCACAATGGAGAAGTCCTGAGCATTGATGGCATCAATGGTGAAGCTGCCCAGGCCCGGAATACCAAAAAAAGACTCGGAAATCAGGCTCCCCATGAACAACAAGGGCAGAGCCGATACGGTGCCCGTCAGAATGGGCAAGAGCGCATTGGGCAACACGTGGCGGAACAAAACGGAGGACTCCGTCAGGCCCTTGGAACGTGCCGTACGCACGTAGTCACGGCTGGCCTCTTCCAGGAACAAACTGCGATAAAAGCGAGACTCCGCGCCAATGCGCGACAAAATCCCCACCAGCACCGGCAAGACCAGAAAGCGCCAGTTATCCATCCCTTCCACCCAACCCGAGAACGGCACCCAGCGCAGCACCCGCGCAAACAGCCACTGCCCGGCAATGATGTAGAACAGACCCGAAATGGACATCAGCACCACGCACAGCACGACGGCTGAGAAATCCAGTCGGGTTCCCCGGAAAAACACCATCAGCAAGGCAAAGCTGATACACACCCATAAACCTAAAAAGAAGGTGGGCAGGGCCAGCGCCAGGCTGGGCCCCATGCGTTGCTTGATTTGATAGGCAATATCCTGCCCCTGATCAGACAAGCCAAAGTCCAGGCGCAATAAGGGAACCGAGCGTTCGTAGAAAATCGTGTCGGTCAACGCGTTGCTGCCCTCGGCTTGAGCGTTATAAAACAGCGGTTTGTTGTAGCCGCGCTCAGCCTTCCAGTTTTCAATGGCAGTTTGGCTGACGCGCTGACCACCAATGGACAAACGGGCCATATCGTCCGGCGTATTGACGGCAAAAAACAAGACGAAGGTCAGCAAATTGACCCCGATCAGAATCAGCACGCCATACAGAATGCGCCGCAGCACATAGGAAAACATCAGTCTTTCTCCTTGCGCAAAGCCACATGGCGCCGACGAGCCAACGCCTGCGAGCGCACCACCCACAGCAACATCAAGGCCAGCAAGCCCAACGGTATGGCAGGCCACCAGACAGGACGGTTCCAGCGATCAATGCGCTCAACGCGCTGTTCGGGGTCGATACGGTAATACTGGATGCTGTCGCGCACCATCATGGACGGTTTGGCATTGCGCACCCAGCTTTGATACGCCCCGCCCGCATTGGGCACATAGCCGAACATCCAGGGGGCATCATGCTGAACCCGATGAATCATCTGCTGCACCACCGCCTGCTTGTCCGGGCCGTCATTCAAAAAGCGCATCTGCTCGTACAGACGATCAAACTCCGCGCTTTGATAGTTGGCGGCGTTTTCACCGCCAAAATCTTTTTTGGCCTGGGGACCATACAGCAAGGTGAAGAAGTTTTCAGCATCCGGGTAGTCGGCTACCCATCCCCACAAGAACAACTGGGCCGCACCACGCTTCATCTTGTCCTGAAAGCGGTTGTAGTCGGTGGCACGCACTTCCAGTTGCAAGCCCACTTGGGCTAATTGACGACGCATCCAGTCCACCGTGGCATCCGACCCCATGCCCATCATGGAGTCGTAATACAGGATCAAGGGCTTGCCGGTTCGACTATCCCGTCCACCGGGATAACCGGCCTGCCGCAGCAACTCGCGTGCTTCGTCCAGGCTGCGACGTTTCACCACACCATTGTCCTTGGTGTAGACGTAGGGGTTGGCGCCTTGGGGCAAGGGCTGATAACCCGGCACGCCGGGCGGTAAGGGCCCATGCGCGGCTTGCCCTTGGTCATTCATGAAAATGGAAACGTACTGTTCCCAGTCGAACACAATACTGATGGCCAAACGCAGCTTGCGGTTTTTCTCGAACTGCTCGGGGGTGTCGCCCTGACCGACCACCGGGTCGTGCCAGTTAAAGCCCATATAAAACAATTGCGCTTCAGGAGCCGTGCGCAATTGCAAACCGCGCTCCTGATACAGATTGGCTTTATCAACCGAATCCTGTGCCGCTACAGTCATGGCCACACCATACTCGCCCCGCTCCACCTGCGGAATGTCGTAATAGCCTTGCAGGAACTTGCCCATCAAAGGTACGCCTTCTTTTTCCAAAGAGAACACCACTTTGTCCAGGAAAGGCATGGGTTTACCGCAATCCTCCAGCAAACCGGCTGCTTGATCACCCGGCTCGCCCACACACGGGTAGGGCTCGCCCCGGTAATTGGGATTGCGGCTCAACACATGGCGGCGGTTGGTCAAGGACTCCGTCAGCATGAATGGGCCCGTGCCCACCGGCCAACTATCCAGCGTCAGATTGTGCTGTGCCATGCGTGGCTGGCTATAGAAACGCTCGGCCTCCCAAGCCATAGGAGCCGTAAAAGTCATGGCCAGCCAGTACTTGAACTGCGGATACTTGCCATTGACCTCGATACGCAAGGTATGTTTATCCAGAGCCCGCACACCCGGCAAGCTAAAGGGCCGCAGATCCAACCATTGCGCACGCGGCTCCTGCTTGTCGATCCGGGCCAGTTCGTCGCTGAACTCCTTGAAGCCACGGATATGCTCGGCCATCACCCCCAATGCAGGCGAAGCCAAACGCGGGCTGGCCAAACGTTTGAAGGCATAAACATAATCGTGAGCCGTCAACTCCCGCGAGCCAGTATGAGCAAAGTCAGCAATGCTAAAGGCGTCATTCAAGTCCGGCGCCCGCATGGGGTAATAGTAGAACTCGCCCTGCTCATCCAAGGCAAAGGCCGGATGCGGCTGAAAGCGAATGCCTTGCTTGATGGGAATGTCATAACGGCTGATGGCCACCTGCTCTCCCGGCACATCGGCAGGCAGACGCTTGCCTTGCGCATCCAAATACACCGGGTCGACCAACTCGGCTGCCGTCTTGGGGATCAGGCGATAGGGACGGTCCAGATAGTGGTAGCCGTACAGCGGCTCGTAAATCGAATAGGTAAACGGCGTCTCATCACCAGAATAGGACAAGGCCGGATCCAGGTGATTGGGGGAACGGGTCGTGAACGCGCTGTACAACGTGTTTTCTGCTGCGCTTTCTTCGTGATAAGGGCTGTTAACGGGCTTGGAGCAGGCTACCAATCCGACACACAACAGGGCCAACCCGCCCCACCGCCAAAGGCTTAACATTGCCCTTGCCGCCAGCAGTCATAGCGCCATTTCCATGGCGGCACTGGGTTGGGCTCGGACCAGATGCCCACACGGGCTTCTTTGGCCTCGCGCTCCAGTTGGTCGATACGCGGATCACGCAAGAAGCGACCCCGTTTTTCCCGATTGGCCATCGCCATACCAGCCTGTACCAGCTTCTGATTAGCGGTTTCACCATCAGCCAAAAGGACATCACATACGGCACGACCGTGTCGATCGCTCTCATAGCAAGACAGGGTCAAGTGCTTGCCGGAGACCAAATCCGACAAGAAGCGCCGCGAGGCCACCGCAAAGGGCTGACCAGGACGACGGCTGTCTTTGGTGGTTTCGGGGGCATCAATACTGGCCAGACGCACGCGAACCTGCCTGTTATTGCTGGGCAGAATCGTCAGCGTATCGCCATCCGCCACCCGCACCACGCGTCCGGTCAATTCGAAGTTTTGAGCCTGAACAGGCAAGGCACAGACAGCCATCACAGCCGTCAAGCCAGCACAAACGGCTGTGCGCCGCGTCAAAGAAGAAAAGCCGGACAGGGAAAACACAGTCATGATGCGGACAACACTCCAGGCGGGTAGCAGAAACTAGGCTAACAAATTATAGATACTGCGCACCGCCTGTCCAGAGCAATGTCCCTAGTAGGCAGGCTCACATCAAGACGCTTGCAGACGGGGCCAGATGCGATGCAAATACCAGCAGGCCTGCTCCACACCTTCCAGCCCGAATACGGCAGCGGGGCCTTGTTGCAGACGATGGGTCGCAAACAGATCCGCGACGGCATCAGGAGCCACCTGGCGCATCAGGCAGGCTTGGTACAGAAGGGCCAGTTTCTGCGTCCAGATACGGCCTCCCGCCTGGGAAACAGTGCTCAACAAATCCTGTGCAACCTGCCCCAGGTCGGCATCATCCCCTGTACGGGCACGCAAGTCCGCCTGCAAGGCCTCCAAAACGCCTTCCTGACTCAAGGCGCGCTGCACATCCAGGCACATCACATTGCCCGAGCCTTCCCAAATGGAGTTAACGGGAGCCTCGCGCAGCAAGCGCGGCATGGGGCCATCCTCGATATAGCCATTACCGCCCCAGGTTTCCATGGCGTCCGCACACAGAGCGATGGCCCGACGGCATACCCAGAACTTGGCGGCTGGGGCCAGCACGCGCAACACCGCCTGCGCGACAGGATCATCGACCCGCTCCTGCAAGTCCACCAGAAACAGAGCCAGATGAGTGGCGGCTTCGCTTTCCAGACTCATATCCAGCAGAACCGCCTGCATCAAAGGCTGCTCGATCAATTGTTTGCCAAAGCAGCGTCGGTGCTGACAGTAGTGCAAAGACTGCACCAAGGCTTGCCGCATCAGGGCGGCGCTGCCCAACACGCAGTCAATACGGGTACGGGCCGCCATTGCAGCCAACAGGGCAATACCGCGACCGGCCTGGCCCACGCGCCAGGCCAGCGCACCATCAAAATCCATCTCGGCACTGGCATTGGAACGATTACCCAATTTGTCTTTCAGCCTGCGTATATAACGGCGATTCAAGCCATATTCGGTATAGCGCGGCATCAAGAAACAGGAAAACTGCTCGTGCTCACGCGCCAGTACCAGATGCCCGTCCGCCTGCGGCACAGAGAAAAACCATTTGTGCCCGTAAAGACGAAAAGCCTGCCCGTCCGGGTGTGCTTCGGTGGTGCAGCCACGTAGATCAGAGCCGCCCTGCATTTCCGTCATGCCCATGCCCAGCAGCACGCTGCTTTTTTCTGTCATCAACTGGTCAGAAGAATCGTACTGATTAATGTCCAGCTTGGCCGCCCACTCCTGAAACGGATCAGACTGCAACAAGGGCGCTGCGGCACGTGTCATGGTCAAGGGACACAGGGTGCCCGCCTCGATCTGACCATGCATATAAAAGCCCATGGCTCGTTGTAGATGCAAGCCGGGCTCGGACTGATGGGGCCAGATATGCAGGCCCTGCTCCATGCCCAGGCTTATCAAGTGATGCCAAGCGGGATGGAAGTCCACCTGATCGACTCGTTGCCCTTGAGCAGACCAGCCTCGCCATTGCGGCGGCTGACGATTGGCCAAGGCACCTTGTCCGCGCCAATGAGCAGAGCCCAGTTTCTGGCCGTAGTCCGCCAGAGCTTGCCGGGCCTTGTTGGAAGCCAATTTGCTTTGCCACTGTTGCAGGGCCGGATCCTCGCCAAACAGATCGTCATTCATCAAATCCGGCACCTGATTCTGTAATTGCTGTCCCAGACTCATATCGCCTCCTTGATTTCGGCCTTGTCGCTCTTTGTTTCAGACTAGAGCCATTTGGCCTTTTTGAATTTCCAATACAAAAATCCGCAAACGCTGCCCATCAAGCCCAAGGCCAGGGGGTAGCCCAGCGTCCACTCCAGTTCCGGCATGTACTTGAAGTTCATGCCATAAATCCCCGCCACGGCGGTCGGCACAGCCAGAATGGCCGCCCAGGCTGCCAGCTTGCGGGTCGTATCGGTTTGCTGCATTTGCCCGATCATCAAGCCGCCTTCAAAGGCAAAAGCCAGGGCTTGTCGCTGACTATTAATAAACTCGGCAGTTCGAGCAATACGGTCTGAAACCTCAGCAAAATAAGCCCTGCTTTCCGCATCGACATACTCAAGTTCGATGCGCGACAAGCGACGCGTCAATTCAGCCAGCGGCGATACCGCCGTATGGACACGCAGCAAATCGCGCCGCAAACGATAAATACGCCGCACATCATTTTCCTTGAAACCACGAATCAGAAACTGCTGTTCAATGGCCTCCACGGCCTTCTCGGTCTGCTCCAAAGAAGTCTGGTACTGGTCCACAATCAGATCCAGCAACGCTGAGGCTACAAAATCGCTGCCCCGTGCCAGCAAAGCAGGTGTGCTTTCCAGACGGGCACGCAAGGGCAGGTAACTGCTGTTGGAGCCACGGCGCACCGTCAGCAACAAGCCATGGGCAATCAAAATCTGGGTCGTACCCAACAGCGGGCGCAGATCTTTCAGGCCCAGAGTCACCGCCACCACAATCAGACAATTACTGAACTCCAGCAACTTGGGGCGGCGATGGGGAGCCATTAACTCTTCAACTGCATTGTCTGGCAGACCCAGTTGCGCCCCCACTTCGCGCAAGGTGGCCTCGCCAGGGTCTTTCAAACCAATCCAGATAAAACCATCCTGCAAGGGGTCATGTGCAGCAAGGTGATGAATATCCAAAACCTGCGCTGGCTGGCCAGACTGATAGCGATACGCAGCCACCACAATATCTTGTGCATCTGGGGGAACCGGAGCCATCTCTTGCATGCTGCCTCCTTGCAGACAAAGCCCATTTTTTTGTTCGATAATAGCACTGGCCTCCCTCCGCGCTGCGACTGCAGCGACTTGCAAGGAAAGACATGAAATCACGATCCATCCTGTGCCTGGGCGCACTGATTCTGGCTCTGGGCGTAGGCCTGGGCGCGTTCGGCGCTCACGCATTGCGCGCCATGGTTGAGGCGTCAGCCCTGGCGACCTGGCATACCGCCGTGCTGTATCAATTACTGCATGGCCTGGGCCTGCTGCTGATTGTCGCGTTGGGCTCACAACTAAATATGGCCTGGCAGTCCCGCAGCGCCATTCTGATGCTGGCTGGCGTGCTGATATTCAGCGGCAGCTTGTACATTCTGGTGCTGAGCGGCGTGAAATGGCTAGGTGCCATTACCCCTATCGGCGGGGTTGCCATGATCTTGGCCTGGCTCTGTCTGGCAATAGCCGCCTGGCGTGGCAAGGACACCTGACCCCAGAGTCTACGCCTTCGTATAATGGGGCGCATAGTGTGCTTAACAGGAGCGCCCCGTGTCTGATTCCGCTTTTTCTTTACGCGAATTTACCCGCCAACTGCCCAAGGCTGAACTGCACCTTCATATTGAGGGCACACTGGAACCAGACTTGATCTTCAAGCTGGCCCAGCGCAATCACATGACGCTGCCCTATCCCGATCAGGCCAGCCTGCACGCCGCCTATCAGTTCACCGACCTGCAATCCTTTCTGGACCTGTATTACGCGGGGGCCGGCGTCCTGATCACCGAGCAGGATTTCTTTGACATGACCTGGGCCTACTTTCTGCGCGCCCAGGCCGATGGCATTGTGCATACAGAAATCATGTTTGACCCGCAAACACACACGGCACGCGGGATCGCCATGGAAACCGTCTTTGCCGGAATTGCCCGCGCCGCCCGCCAGGCCAAGTCCGACCTGGGTATCAGCAGCTATCTGATCCTGAGTTTCCTGCGTCATCTGAGCGAAGCCGACGCTTTTGCCACTCTGGACGCCGCCCTGCCCTTACGTAACCAATACTCCGACCTGTGGATTGCGATTGGCCTGGATTCCTCTGAAAAAGGCAACCCGCCCGCCAAGTTCGAGAAGGTCTATGCCCGTTGCCGAGAACTAGGTTTCAGACTGGTCGCCCATGCCGGAGAAGAAGGCCCAGCCAGCTATGTACGCGATGCCCTGCAACTTCTGAACGTGGAGCGCATCGATCATGGTGTGCGCAGCCAGGACGACCCAGCCCTGATGCAATATTTGGCCGATCACGCCATTTCCTTGACGGTCTGTCCCCTGTCCAACATCAAGCTCAAGGTTTTTGACAGCCTGCACCAGCACAATCTGAAGCATTTGCTCGATCGCGGCCTGAATGTTTGCGTGAACTCGGACGACCCGGCCTATTTTGGCGGCTATCTGCTGGACAACTATATGCAAAGCGCCCAGGCTCTGAATCTACGAGAAGCCGACTTGCGTACCCTGGCAGCCAATAGCCTGCGCTCCTCCTTTTTACCCAAGGAACAAAAACAGGCCTGGTTGAACAAACTGGAGCAGATCCCCGGACATGACTGAGTCCACGCTGTCTCTACCAAGAGCCTTCTTTGCCCGTGACCCGCGTTACGTTGCCCTGGAGTTGCTGGGCAAAACCCTGGTTTTGAATGACGAACGGGGCAGACGCTGCGCCACCATAGTAGAAACCGAGGCTTATTTGGGCCCTCAAGATCAGGCTGCCCACAGCCGGCGCGGCATTACCGAGCGCACACGCCTGATGTTTGGCCCGGCAGGCTACGCCTATGTGTATCTGATTTATGGCCTGCACCACTGCATGAATATCGTCAGTGGCGTACCCGGCGACGGCACGGCCGTCTTGCTGCGGGCAGCACAATGGACTTCCCCTGAGGATGGCCTCTCCCTGTCTGGCCCAGGGCGTCTGTGCAAAGGACTGGGTATCGACAAGGCCTATAACGGTGCGGATGCCTGCGCCCCTGAGCTGCATTTACTGGACGCCCCGGCCCTACCGCCCGAGCAAATCCTGATCAGCCCGCGTATCGGCGTGGACTATGCAGGAGCCTGGGCCAAGGCGCCCTTGCGCTACTCAATTGCCCAGCATCCGGAGGTATCGGTCAAACCGGGCAAAGCCACCACAAAACGCAGTGTCAAAGGCCTTAAACGCCCCGCTTAGAACAGGTATTATTAATCCTTCACGCTGAATGCTTACTAGCTGCTTTTAAGGATTTCTCATGCGACTCTCCGTACTACTTAGCGTCCTTCCCGCCATTTTGCTGACTGCTTGCACAGCCACAGGTAATAGCGCACAAACAGGCTCGAGCTCTTCGTTCAGCGACGACCCTGTTGGCCTATGCAATGCGGACGCCCTGAGCCCTGCAGGTCAGACCGCCAGCAAAAGCCAGGTTGAGCGTCTGGTTAAACAAGCCGGTGCCGCTAAAGCGCGCGTACTGGCCCCAGACCGCATGTACACCACCGACTACGACCCAAGCCGCCTGAACATCCGCGTAGACGAACAAAACAGCATTATTTCTGTTTACTGCGGCTGATCCCCCATGACTCACGACCAAAGCCAGCATTTGCTGGACACTCTGTTCGCCCCCTGGGTACAAGCCCTCAAGCTGAGCGTAGAAAACGTCAATGAAGACGGCGTTGTGTTGCGCCTGCCTTTTTCGGATCAATTGACACACGTGGCCGGTGTGGTCTGCGGTCAGGTGTATATGGCGGCGGCCGATACCGCCATGGTGCTGGCGGTCAGCCAAAGCCTGGGCGAGTTTCGCCCCATGACCACGGTTTCACTGAACACCAGCTTTGTCCGCCCGGTCAGCCAAGGGGATGTGCTGGTACACGCCCAGGTGCTGAAACGTGGCAAAAGCATGGTCTTTGGCGACATCAAGCTGCTGGACGAGCAAGGCAGGCTGGCGGCTCACGCCACCACCACCTACGCGCTCCTGCCGGGCTGATTCCGCCCTAAACACCCACCCGATTTTCAAGACAGACTCTGACACAAAACAGTGCGCCTAACCGTTTGTCAGAGCAAGCCTGGCCCGACTATCATCGTCCTAGCACCTGTGCCCCAGCATTGCCTTGGGGCCCTACCCCGCCCGATTCCTCGTTGATCGCTTTACTGGAGAAGTTGAAATGGCAAAAGTCCTGGTTCTCTATTACTCCGCCTATGGCCACGTAGAAAAAATGGCTCAAGCAGTGGCCGAAGGAGCACAAAGTGCTGGCGCGGCGGTAGATATCAAGCGTGTCCCCGAACTGGTCCCGGAAGCGGTGGCCCAGAAAGCGAATTTCAAGCTGGATCAAGCCGCTCCGGTCGCCACCATTGCCGACCTGGAAAATTACGACGCCATTATCGTGGGCACTGGCACCCGTTTCGGGCGCATCAGCTCGCAAATGGCCAGTTTTCTGGATCAGGCCGGTGGTCTGTGGGCGCGTGGCGCACTCAATGGCAAGGTAGGCGGCGCCTTTACGTCTACCGCCACCCAACACGGCGGGCAGGAGCTGACACTGCTGTCCATTATTCATAACCTGATGCACTTTGGCATGATCGTGGTGGGCCTGCCCTACAGCTTTGCCGGTCAGACCCTGATTGATGAGGTAACCGGTGGCAGCCCCTACGGCGCCTCCACCATTGCCGGTGGCGACGGTTCTCGTCAGCCCAGCCAGAACGAACTGGACGGCGCACGCTACCAGGGCCGTCATATCGCTGAAATTGCAATCAAGCTCAAAGGCTGAAACGGAGTACACAGATGGGCATGATGATAGATGGACAATGGCATAGCAAAGAGCCTGTCAGCAACACCCAGTCCGATACCTTTGAACGTGCCCAGTCTGCCTTCCGGGACTGGATTACGGCCGATGGTGGCCCCGGCCCGGACGGCCAGGCAGCGCAAGCGGCCCAGGCCAACCGCTATCACCTGTATGTTTCGCTGGCCTGCCCCTGGGCGCATCGCACCTTGATCATGCGCGAATTAAAAGGGCTGCACAAACTGATTTCCGTCTCGGTGGTGAACCCTATCATGGGCGATCAGGGCTGGACCTTTGAACCAGCAGAGGGCGTGGTGCCGGACCCGGTCATGGATGCTCAATTCCTGCATCAGCTCTATGCCAAGGCAGACCCGCAATTTACGGGGCGCGTTACCGTCCCCGTACTGTGGGACAAGCAGCGCGGCACGATCATCAATAACGAGTCGTCCGAGATCATGCGCATTTTCAATAGCGCCTTTGATACTTTGGGCGCGCGGAGCCTGGATATGGCACCTGTCGAGCTGCTGGGCGAAATAGACAAGATCAATGCCCATGTGTATGACACCGTCAATAACGGGGTCTACAAAGCAGGTTTTGCCCGCTCACAAGCCGCCTACGACACAGCGGTTCATGGCTTGTTCGATAGTCTGGACGGACTGGAAGTCCGCCTAAGCCAACAACGCTACCTGGCCGGTACGCAACTGACCGAAGCCGACTGGCGCCTGTTCACCACCTTGATTCGCTTTGATCCCGTCTATGTTGATCATTTCAAATGCAATCTGCGCCGTCTGATTGACTATCCGAACCTGTGGAATTACATGCTGGAGCTGTACCAGATGCCCGGCGTGGCCGACACGCTCAGCCTGAATCACATCAAGATCCACTACTACAGCAGCCATCGTCAACTGAACCCAACAGGCATTGTGCCGGCTGGCCCGGTGCTGGATCTGAACGGGCCCCACGGACGAGGTCATTTACCTGTCCAGCCAGGGCCCTTGCATATCGGTCTTCAGTAACCAGGACGATCGAAAATATCAGGATTGAGCAAGATCGAGCGGTCTACCTGATTGATATCGGTACGGCCGCAAAACGCCATGGATACATCTAGCTCATTGGCCATCAGTTTCAGCAAACGGGCTACGCCGGCCTGACCTGCTGCACCCAGGGCATACAGGAAAGCACGACCAATCATGGCGCCTTGGGCACCCAGGGCACGGGCGCGCAACACATCCTGGCCGCTGCGGACCCCCCCATCGACCAGCACTTCAATCTTGTCGCCCACCGCCTTGCTGATCGCAGGCAGGCAGGAAATTGATGACGGTGCGCCATCCAACTGACGGCCACCGTGATTGGACACGATCAAGGCATCGGCGCCGCTATCGACGGCGTAACGCGCATCGTCCGCATCCATAATGCCTTTCACAATCAGCTTTCCGCCCCAGGCATTCTTGATCCACTCAATGTCTTTCCAGTTCAAGGTCGGGTCAAATTGCTCTGCCGTCCACGTGGACAAGGAGCGCAAATCCGACACTCCCTTGGCATGGCCGACAATATTGCCAAAGCTGCGACGGTGTGTGCGCAGCATATTGCGACACCAGTACGGCTTGGTCGCCAGATTCAGCAGGTTAGGAATAGTCAGACGCGGAGGCGTGGTCAGGCCATTTTTAATATCTTTGTGACGCTGCCCCAGAACCTGCAAGTCCAGAGTCAGGACCAGCGCCGAGCAATTAGCTGCTTTAGCACGCGCAATCAAGTTTTCAATAAAGCTGCGATCACGCATCACGTACAACTGAAACCAGAATGGGGCGCGGGTAGCCTGGGCCACATCTTCCAACGAGCACACGCTCATGGTGGACAGGGTAAAAGGAATGCCAAAATCCCGTGCTGCCAAAGCCGCCAGCATTTCACCATCGGCGTGCTGCATACCCGTCAGACCCGTAGGCGAAATGGCGACTGGCATGGCCACATCCTGGCCCAGTAACTGGGTTTTCAGACTGCGGTGGTCAATGTCCACGGCCACGCGCTGTTTGAATTTCAGCTTGTGAAAATCCTGCTCGTTCGCGTGATACGTACCCTGTGTCCAGGAGCCGGAGTCGGCGTAGTCATAAAACATCTTGGGCACACGGCGTTTAGCCACCAAGCGGAAATCTTCAGTGCAGGTAATTTTCGACAGATCCATTACAGTAG
The DNA here is from genome assembly GCF_041521385.1 of Alcaligenes faecalis. Taxonomy (NCBI): domain Bacteria; kingdom Pseudomonadati; phylum Pseudomonadota; class Betaproteobacteria; order Burkholderiales; family Alcaligenaceae; genus Alcaligenes; species Alcaligenes faecalis. Next base: position 1,176,667 of record NZ_CP168006.1, read on the forward strand.
GCTCCAAAACAATGTCGTAATAATGCGACTTTGTGTCCTGTGGGGCAAGTCATCCGAGGCCAAAGTGCGAAGTTTCTGCCTTCTCTGTTTTACTTCGTATGCGCCATACTGAGCGTGACCAGGCCCTGGCAGAGCGGCAAACCTTGCCACTGGCGGCCTCCCAGTGTTTTCATACATAAAAAATCCAAAAAAAGACTATTTCGCTAAAAAGCACTGAGATATTGGTGACAAGTAAAAATAGCCGTGCTATAGTTCTACTTCTTTAGCGGCTGTAGCTCAGTTGGATAGAGTACTTGGCTACGAACCAAGGGGTCGTGGGTTCGAATCCTGCCAGCCGCGCCATATTCAGCAAAAAAGCCATTTCTTCGGAAATGGCTTTTTTGCTTTCTACTCGAGCATCACCCCTGCATCCGCAATACGATAGGGCACAGACAAGGCACGCTGGCCTCGGTACAATCGCCAATACCAAAAACTAAAAACACTACACAGTGCCGGGTTAAATCCGCCTCCCCCTGCTCCGCACGCCCCAGCAAAGCCTTATTTCTTGGCATTTTCAAAAAAATTTCATCTTTATTTTAAGAAAAATGCTTTTTTGGCTTGTCATGAGAATAAATAGTCTGCTATAGTTTCACTTCTTTAGCGGCTGTAGCTCAGTTGGATAGAGTACTTGGCTACGAACCAAGGGGTCGTGAGTTCGAATCTTGCCAGCCGCGCCATATTCCAGTTGGTTCCCTTGTTGAAATCAACGACCAGAGTTAGAACTCGTGGGGTCAAACCCAATGGATAGGACTCTGAAAAGATCAGCCCTGATGACATTGTCATCAGGGCTTTTTCTTTGCCTGCCACTTTCTTCTCCTTTCTACTGCTCACCCACAGGCCAATCAAATCCCTGTCATTGAAAACCGGGCACAATAGCCATAACGCCCTCCTGCCCCGATGACATAAATCGCAAAGGGGCACACAGTGTAAAGTAGCGACTTCCGCCAGACAGGACCTCCCTGTTCCTGCTTACCCACACAATCTGCGCGGAACTCTTCTTATTCGACAGGATTGACCATGTTTGAGCGCACAAAACTTCTTTTGCCTGTAGCGGCCCTCCTTCTGAGCAGCGCCAATAGCCATGCTCAGGACAGCAGCCCCGCCATTCAACTGGCCCAAATGGGCGGAGCCATGCATGCTGCCGCCGAAGTGTGTGGTGACTACAACCAGGCCCAGCTTGATGAAATGAAAAAACAGCAGAAATCCTCCATTCAAAGCATGGGCTTGAATGACGAGGACTTTGAGAAAGCCTTTGAGCAAGGCCTGGGTCGGGGTCGTCAGGATCTACAGAAAGCCACAGCCGAACAACGCCAGCAAATGTGCGAGCAATTGCGCTCCGGCCCGAAGTTCTGAGTTCGCTCCGCCCAGCAAAAAGGCGCTCTGGTTCGCAAGGAACCAGAGCGCCTTTTACTGCCAGCGCCAAAACCCGAAGGGCTTACAGCGCCTTGACCATATCTTCGATGGTCTTTTTGGCATCGCCAAACACCATCATGGTCTTGTCCATATAGAACAGCTCGTTATCCAGACCAGCATAACCGGCTGCCATGGAACGTTTGTTCACGATCACGGTTCGGGCTTTGTAGGCCTCCAGAATCGGCATGCCCGCAATCGGCGAAGCCGGATCGTTCTTGGCGGCCGGGTTGACCACATCGTTAGCGCCTAGAACCAGCACCACATCGGTCTGGGCAAACTCACTATTGATGTCGTCCATTTCAAAGACCTGTTCGTAAGGCATTTCTGCCTCGGCCAGCAAGACGTTCATATGACCAGGCATACGACCCGCCACTGGGTGAATAGCGTAGCGCACATTCACGCCCTGGCTGGTCAGCTTGTCCGACAACTCTTTCAAAGCGTGTTGGGCACGAGCCACGGCCAAACCGTAACCAGGCACAATCACCACGGACTCGGCATTGCTCATCATGAACGCGGCATCGTCAGCACTACCGGACTTCACCGAACGATTGCCCTGATCTGCCCCACCCGCTGCAGCTTCCGGATTGGCACCAAAACCACCCAGAATCACGTTGAAGAAGGCACGGTTCATGGCCTTGCACATGATGTAGGACAGAATCGCCCCGGAGGAACCCACCAACGAGCCCGCAATGATCAGCATGGAGTTGTTCAGGGAAAAACCAATCCCGGCTGCCGCCCAGCCCGAATAGCTGTTCAGCATGGACACCACCACGGGCATGTCCGCACCGCCAATCGGGATGATCAGCATCACACCCAGCAGAAAGGACAAGGCCAGCAGCACACCAAAGGCCCACCATGCCTGCGTCATCACAAAGATCGCGCCGCACGCCAAAGCCAGCAAGCCCAGCAGCAGGTTCAGCATGTGCTGACCTTTAAAGGTGACGGGTGCGCCCTGGAACAATCGGAACTTGTACTTGCCCGACAGCTTGCCAAACGCGATCACCGAGCCGGAGAAGGTAATGGCACCGACCAGCGCGCCCAAAGCCAGCTCCACACGGTTACCCATGGGAAGAGCAAACTCGGCCGAACCAATACCAAAGGCCACCGGCTCCAGCACCACGGCAATCGCAATGGCTACCGCAGCCAGACCGATCATGCTGTGCATGAAGGCCACCAGTTCCGGCATCTTGGTCATTTCGACACGGCGCGCCATGACGGTGCCCAGCACGCCACCAATCACCAGACCAATCAGCACCCGCAACAGGCCCGATAGCTCTTTGCCTGCAGGAGCCAGGCTATAGATCAGCACAGCGGTAGTGGCAATGGCCAAGGCCATCCCCACCATGCCGAACAAATTGCCACGACGCGAACTGGCCGGATGCGACAAGCCTTTCAGGGCTTGAATAAAACACACCGAGGCCAGCAAATAGCACAAGGTAACGGTATTCATGGAGATCATGACTGCCCTTCCTTGGGCGTATTTTTAGCGCCCTTCTTTTTAAACATTTCCAACATGCGGCGGGTTACCAGGAAACCACCAAACACGTTGACCGAGGCCAGCGCGGTGGCAATAATGCCCATCGCCTGCGCCCAAGGGCTTTCGGTCAGGGCCGCTGCCAGCATCCCGCCCACAATAATGATGGCCGAGATCGCATTGGTCACCGCCATCAAAGGCGTGTGCAAAGCGGGCGTCACTGTCCAGACCACGTGGTACCCCACGTAAATGGCCAGAACAAAGATGATCAGGTTAATGACCAGAGGAGAAATAATATCCATGGCGTCAGGCTCCCTGCTGTGGAAAGAGTCGTTTGCCACCCTGTACCACCCGGCTGGCATTCACAATGTCGTCGTCCGCAGGGATATGCAGCTCGTCAGACTGATCCTTGAGCATCAAGCCCAGGAACTGTTGAATATTGCGTGCATACAAGGCTGACGCATCCGCGGCCACCCGGGCCGGGAAGTTGGTCTCGCCCACCAGGGTCACGCCATGTTTTTCCACAATCTGATCGGCTTCAGTCAACGCGCAATTACCGCCACGTGCTGCAGCCAGGTCAACAATGACCGAACCCGCTCGCATGGACTGCACGACTTCCTCGGCAATCAACCGCGGAGCAGGACGCCCCGGAATCAAGGCCGTGGAAATAATGACATCAGCCTGCGCGCAGCGTGCGGCCACGACCGTTGCCTGCCGTTGTAACCAGGAAGCCGGCATGGGACGGGCATAACCGCCCACTCCTTGCGCGGCCTCACGCTCCTCATCGGTCTCGTAAGGCACATCAATGAACTTGCCGCCTAACGATTCGATCTGCTCACGCGCGGCAGGACGTACGTCAGAGGCTTCCACTACCGCCCCCAAACGACGTGCTGTCGCAATCGCTTGCAAGCCAGCTACACCCGCGCCCAGCACCACGACACGGGCCGCTTTGACGGTGCCCGCCGCGGTCATCATCATGGGAAAGAATCGGGGATATAAGGTGGCCGCTTTCAGTACCGCGGCATAACCCGCGATATTGGCCTGCGAGGACAGAACGTCCATGCTTTGCGCCCGCGTGGTACGCGGGATCAGCTCCAGGGCGAATGCCTGACAACCCGAAGAGGCCAGCCGGTCCAGACCCTGACTCTCGTAAGGATCCAGCATACCGACGACCACATGCTCGGCACGTAAACGCGCCGAATCCACATCAGCCGGGCCTACTACCAACAGCACGGTAGCTTGATAGGGATCTCCTATCGTTGCCCCTGCTGCCTGGTAATCGGCATCCGAGCTGGCAATACCTTGTCCGGCACCCGCCTCGATAATCACCTCATGGCCCGCCTTGCGGTAGGCCTTGATGGTATCGGGCGTGGCCGCTACCCTCTTTTCCCCGGTCCCCCGGGGGCTTAGTACACCCAGTCGCATCTTCAATCTCCAGTTAATTAACTAACTTCTACGATCTCTGACGACGTGCAGTACCCGGATGGGTGAGTCTGTCACCAACAGGACATGACCCAACAACCTCTCCGGCCCGGTATGTGTTTGTCCACAGTACCGGAACACCATCTATAAATTCGGATGTGCATGAACAGGCCTATTCCAGGCCTGCTTGAACAGGGTAGAAACCCACCCTTTTGTGTCCCTCTCCCACTCCTGCCCCTTGCAGGAAACTGTCATTCTTTTTAACTCACTATAAGGGCCTTTATTTGACACAAGAAACCCTAACTCGCACTAGACCGCTTTAGGCGAAAAAGCAAGACACATTACTACCACCTGATTATCGCAATAGGAGGCTTGTTCTACCGATTTTTTTTATTTACCTGCCAGGCAACACGGATCAGATCAGCCTGTGCCCTGGACTTAGACGCCTGATAATTAAAACCACAAGTATTGCTCTGCTGCTAAGATAGCAACTTCTTATAAAACTTGTCATCAAGCTGTAATGCTTACTCAGAATCACGCCACCGCGAGGCTTACCTCGTTAATCGCTACTGAGTCGCTTCTTTTAAAAGCCTAGGCAGGCGCTCCCTTGAATCACGGTTCACCTGCACTATTAAGCTCCAGGCTGATCTATCCCCATGGCAGAAATCAACATCGATCGCGTAGTGAAACGCTACGGCAGCAACACCATCATCAATGAACTTAGCCTGCAAATCCGGCATGGCGAGTTCTTTACTTTACTCGGGCCCAGCGGCTGTGGAAAAACCACCTTGCTGCGTATGATTGCCGGTTTCATCATCCCTGATGAAGGCCGTCTGTTTCTGGACAAAGAAGACATTACCTATCTGCCCGCACACAAGCGCGAGACCGGCATGGTGTTTCAGGACTACGCACTGTTCCCGGATAAAACCGTGTTTGACAATGTGGCTTACGGCTTGCGCGTCCGCAAAGTCAGCAGCAGCGACATCAAGAAAAAAGTCGCCTATATTCTGGACCGCGTGGAACTGGGCGGTATGGGCGAACGTTACCCGGCCGAGCTGTCCGGCGGCCAGCGCCAGCGTGTGGCCCTGGCCCGCTCTTTGGTCATCGAGCCCCGCGTCTTGTTGATGGATGAGCCCTTGTCCAATCTGGATGCCAAGCTGCGTATTCAAATGCGTCAGGTCATCCGCGAATTGCAGCAGGAATCCAACATTACGGCTATTTTCGTGACACATGACCAGGAAGAAGCCCTGTCCATGTCGGACCGTATTGCCTTGCTGCGCCAGGGCCGTATCGACCAGCTCGATACCCCCGAAGCCATGTACTCCACCCCACGCACCGCCTATGCCGCCGACTTTATCGGTGCGGCCAACCTGATCGACACCCTAAGCGTGCACATGGAAGCTGATCACACCACCGTCAGCATTGCCGGTGGGCACATTATGGTGAACAACCCACCACCTGCCGGCCAAGTGCTGCTGGCAGTACGCCCTGAAAACATCACCCTGCATACCGAGGCCCAGGCTGCGAGCATTCCGGCCCACGTCGTGGCGCGCCAGTATCTGGGAACCAAAACGGCCTACAGCCTGAAGCTGAGCGACGGCAAACAAATTATTGCTGACGTTGCTGCCGCCCAGGATCTGCATCTGTCTGCAGGAGCTTCGGTGAACCTGAGCTTTAGCCCTGAATGTCGTCTGGTCGAGGCCTAAGACCCATGGCTATTGCTGCACGCCCCCTGGCCCTTCGTTCTCCCTGGTTTCTGCCCGCCCTGGTCTGTCTGGTGGTGCTGGTGTTCTGGGTTGTCTGGCCTCTCGCCTCCCTGTTCTATCAAAGCGTCATCGACCCGGCAACGGGCCTGCCCAGCCTGCATGGCTTTGAAACCTTCTTTAGCGAACCGCGCTATGTTGAAGCCTTTTTCAACACCATCAAGCTGGGCCTGATCTCCACCATCGGCACCTTGCTGCTGGGTGCTCCGCTGGCCTATGTGGTGGCCCGCTACGACTTCCCCGGCAAGGCCATTGTGGCCATCCTGCCCCTGACCACCATTGTGCTGCCGGACATCATCGTCTCACAGGCCTGGCTGATGCTGCTGGGTAATAACGGTGTGGTGCGTCTGGCCCTGGAAGGTATTGGTATCGACCTGCCCAGCTTCTATGGCTGGTTCGGCATGTCCTACGTGCTGATCCTGAACGATTACACCTATGTGTATATCGGCATGCTGGCTGCGCTCAAGGCCATTGATGGCACGCTGGAAGAAGCGGCCGTGAACCTGGGTGCCAGCAACTTCAAGCGTGCGCTTAGCGTGACCTTCCCGGTGCTGATGCCTGCCCTGCTGGTCAACGCCATGATTGTGTTCACGCTGGCCGTGGACAACTTCTCCATCCCCATGATTCTGGGTGGTCAGGTGGATGTGCTGTCCTCGCTGACCTACACCACCTTTCTGTCCGAGATGAGCGGCAACCCCACCATGCAAGGTGTGCTGGCCGTGGTGTCCGTGATTTTGGTCGGTGCCGTGCTGTTCATTCAGAAACGAGTGCTGGAGCGCAAGACCTTCCAGATGCAGCAAGGCCGTGCCCCGCTCCCGGTCCGTGCTCAAGGTCTGGCCGGCATCTTGCTGACCATCGGTGCCGTACTGTTTGTGACCTTCTCGCTGATCCCGGCCTTTATCGTGCTGATGGGCGCCTTCACCAAAGCCAGCGGCCCGGTCATGCAATACGGCACCTTCACGCTGGACAATATGGAGCGTGCCCTGCGCTACGCTCCCGAGCCTATCCTGAACTCGCTGATGCTGGCCAGTGTCGCCACGATTGCAGGCACCTGCTTTGCCACGATCTGCAGTTACCTGATCGTGAAAAAGCGCCTGTTCGTGGTAACCGCGCTGGACTATATGGTGATGCTGCCGTTGGCCATTTCCGGCACCGTGCTGGGTATTGCCCTGATCCAGACCTACAACAGCGGCATGCTGGTGCTGACTGGCACCTGGGTGATTATGGCCGGCGCGTACTTTGTGCGTAAAGTACCCTTCTCCATTCGCTCGGCCTCGGCCTCGCTCTACAACATTCCCGACTCCATCGAAGAAGCCTCCATCAATCTGGGCGTCAGCCCCTTCCAGAGTTTCTTCAAAGTGGTTCTGCCCTTGATGAAACCCGCCATTCTAGGCGCGGCCATCCTGATGTGGGTCACGTCGCTGGCTGAAATTTCCGCCACTATCGTGCTGTATTACGGTGGTATGGAGACCATGCCCATCCAGATGTTCCGCCAGATCGACGCCGGCTTTTTGGCCCGCGCTTCGGCTTACGGGGTGATCCTGATGGTCGTGATTCTGGTGCCGATTTATCTGGCTATCCGTTTTCTCAAGCTGGATCTGTTTTCCAGCCGCTAATCTAAAAAGGCTCACTATGCTGACTACACGTTTTCTGAAAACTGGTCTGGCACTCTCCTTCAGTGTCGGCGCCCTGTCCCTATCCAGTGCCGCCCTGGCCGCCAATGCCGTGATGTACACGCCCAATAATGTACAAACCATTGATACAGCACTGGAAATCGCTCGCAAGACCGCTCCTGACCTGTCCATTCAACAAGTGACTTCGGGTGCTGGCGCCTTGATGAAGCGTATCGAAGCCGAAGCAAAAAACCCGCTGGGTGATGTGGTATGGGGCACTGGCTATGGCACCATGGCTGCTTTCCAGCAGAATTTCGAAGCCTACGAATCGCCCGAAAACAAGGCCATTCCTGAAGCCTTCCACGGCAAGGACAGCCTGTGGACCAGCTCCAACGCCCACGTCATGGTCATCATGGCCAATGATCGCCAACTGAAAGGCCAGGCCGCTCCCAAAACCTGGGCCGACCTGTTCGATCCCCAGTGGAAAGGCAAGGTCATTATTGGTGATCCAGCATCCTCGGGCAGTGCGTACGACCAGGTTTACGGCATCTACCAACTGTACGGCGCTGAAGGCCTGCAGAAACTGGCGGCCAACGTCGTCGTGTCCAAAAGTTCAGGCCAGGTTTACAAGAGCGTGGCGAACGGCGAATACCCCTTGGGCGTGACCATGGAGTACGCCGCCTACGCCTACGTGGCCGGTGGTCAGAAAGGCATTGCGCTGATCTACCCTGAAGACGGCACCTTCATTGCCCCGGAAGGCGTGGCCGTGATCAAGAACCCCAAAAACGGCCAGGAAGCCGCCCACAAACTGGTGGACATCTTGCTGTCCAAAGAGGTTCAGGAAGCCGAGCTGGTTGAGAACTTTCGCCGCCCCACCCGCAGCGACATCAATGTGGCCGAGCTGACCAACTTGCCGAACCTGGATCAGATCAAGATTGCCAGCACCGATCCTTTGAAGGCCGCTGCCGAGTACGAAACAGTCATCGAGGCCTGGAAACAGGCGTTGGCAGCAGTGGGTAAATAAACCGACCAAGCCCCGAACTGAACAACGACGCCAAGTGGGCCTGACCCACCCGTTGATTGATCAGAACTCAATACAAAACCCTTGGTGTGGGCTTCGCTGCGCACCAAGGGTTTTTTATCACCGCTAAAAAACGACGCCCAAAAAAGAAGCAAGATCCGCCCTAACCCTCTCAGAGTCGTTCAATATGCAGCACCGGCTCACCAAGCTCCATCCATCAAGCCATCGCCGCCGAGACTCGCTGTCCTGTAGCCTCCAAACCCTCTTGCTCCACACAATCAAGACGAATGATGTAGTTTAAAAAGTCCCCGCCTACATTGGCCGCCAAGGGCAGAACCTCCAGCCCCTGTTGTGTCACCATATCAAACACAAGCCGAAAATTAGGGCGCGTGGAGCGCCAATAAATAGCCCCGTGCTTATGCAAATCGGCGCATCAATCAGCAACAAGAACGGGATCCTGATGGAAGCCTATCTCCATTCCAGCCCCCACCGTATTTAATCCACCGGATAAATCTGGTCTTCACGCAAACGCGGACGGTCTGCTTCCACTTCCGTCAACGGCTCCACGCGCTGCATCGTTGCCAGGGACCGCTGAGCCAGACGCTGATACATACGCGTACCGAAGAACTTGCCATCAATGGCTTTCTGATCCAGTTCCTTGACCACCGTGGCTGGAGAACCCGCCACCAGACTGCGGGGTGGCACCTGCATGCCTTTTTTCACAAAGGCCATGGCACCAATAATGCTGTCTGCACCGATGTCCGCCGCGTCCATGACGACCGCATTCATGCCCACCAGCACATTGCGGCCAATGACGCAGCCGTGCAGCACTGCACCGTGTCCGACGTGGCCATCCTCATGCACCACGGTGTCCTGATAAGGCGTGCCGTGAATAACACAGGTGTCCTGAATGTTGGAGCCGGCCTTCATGATGATGCGCCCGAAGTCCCCTCGCAAACTGGCCAGAGGGCCGATGTACACGCCCTCACCAATAATGACGTCACCAATCAGTACAGCGGTAGGATGAACATAGGCCGTAGGATGAACCACGGGCACCAGCCCATCAATAGAATAAATATTTTGCATACCTGCCTCGTACAAAAAGCCTGCACCCACAGCCGGCCCCAGGTCCGGCCAAAAATACGATCATAGCTGCTACAGACCGATATAATGCGCCGTACTCTTTCTTTTTGCATCCTATGAGCATGTTGTATTACTGGCTGGCTTTTTCCTTGGGCATGGTGTTTTACGCCGCCTACTTGTCGCAGTCCTTTTTGCTGTCGCAAGGCATCCTCTATATGAAGGAAAAAGATCAATCGCCACCCCTGCTCTGGCTGTTCACCCGCTTGATCGGCTTTATTCTGCGCGCCATTCCCGGCTTGCTGATGCGCCCCATTCCCCTGATTCTGTGGGTCGTGGGCATGGGACTGACGGTGCAATACAGCTTCGCGCTTTAAGCCAGACAGCCCCCATCCCTCTTGTTCACTGCCCAAACGGCCAAGCCAGGATAGGGGACTCCCGCTCCCCGTGCTTGCGACTCCCAGTCAAGCATTCTGCGCCTGTCAGTCAATTCAGCGCCGCCCTCCCCTCCTACACTGACGCAAACCAAGACGGCCGGGCTCGGTAAGCAGCGCGGTCTGGCGATCAAGATCGCGGATACCGCGACAAGGAGGATGTATGCAGACAAGAAAAATCGTCCGGGCAGCCGCCGTACAGGCCGCCTCTCCCAACTACGATCTGGCAGCGGGTGTTGATAAAACCATTGAGCTGGCTCGTCAGGCACGCGATGAGGGCTGCGACCTGATCGTGTTTGGTGAAACCTGGCTGCCCGGCTATCCCTTCCACGTCTGGCTGGGCGCACCGGCCTGGTCGCTGAAGTACAGTGCCCGCTACTATGCCAACTCACTCTCGCTGGACAGTGCAGAGTTTCAACGCATTGCCCAGGCCGCACGGACCTTGGGTATTTTCATCGCACTGGGTTATAGCGAGCGCAGCGGGGGCAGCCTTTACCTGGGCCAATGCCTGATCGACGACAAGGGCGAGATGCTGTGGTCGCGTCGCAAACTCAAACCTACACATGTCGAGCGCACCGTGTTTGGTGAAGGTTATGCCCGTGATCTGATTGTGTCCGACACCGAGCTGGGCCGCGTCGGTGCCCTGTGCTGCTGGGAGCACCTGTCCCCCTTGAGCAAGTACGCGCTGTACTCCCAGCACGAAGCCATTCACATTGCCGCCTGGCCGTCCTTTTCGCTGTACAGCGAACAGGCCCATGCGCTCAGCGCCAAAGTGAACATGGCTGCCTCGCAAATCTATTCAGTTGAAGGCCAGTGCTTTACCATCGCCGCCAGCAGTGTCGTCACCCAGGAGACACTGGACATGCTGGAAGTCGGTGAACACAACGCCTCCTTGCTGAAAGTGGGCGGCGGCAGTTCCATGATTTTTGCGCCGGACGGACGCACCCTGGCGCCCTACCTGCCACACGATGCCGAAGGCCTGATCATTGCCGATCTGAACATGGAAGAAATTGCCTTCGCCAAGGCCATCAACGACCCTGTGGGCCACTACTCCAAACCCGAGGCCACCCGTCTGGTACTGGACCTGGGGCACCGTGAACCCATGACTCGGGTGCACTCCAAAAGTGTGATCAAGGAAGAAGCGCCCGAGCCGCGCGGGCAAAGTACGGCTGCGCCCGTCGCCATCAGCCAGACTCAGGACTCGGATACGCTGCTGGTGCAAGAACCGTCCTGACCCCAAAAGATGACAAGGCCCGGGCAAACTGTCCGGGCCTTGATTCCTTCTGCGTCCCCGATCCCGCATCCGCTTCATCCTGGTCGGAAATTATCGTCGCCTGTCACTCTTTCTGGTCTGGCACAAACCAGAGATCTTGCCGGATACTTAGTCAGTCCAGTTGATCGCAGTCCCAGCCATCAGCCTTTGGACTCAAGACGGAGAGGTCATCAATGGAGCAATGGTCCACCACGGCAATTCCCGCCACCCGGCGCGCGCCCTATTGGATGGAGGCCGTCAGCAAGGCCTATGTGCAACTGGAATGCGCCGTTCCGTCCCGCTCCAGCGCCCCTTTCTTCGGAGCCATTACGCGTCGTGAGCTGGCGGCCGTCAGCCTCTCTCATATCACCTCGACCACACAGACAGTCCTGCGCACACCGCTGCAAATCTCCAGAGCATCCGAGGATATTTTTCTGCTCAGCATACAAGTGGCCGGAGCGGGAAAGCTGGTTCAGGATGACAAGACCGCTTACCTGCAGCCCGGTGAGTTGGCCTTGTACGACTCCACCCGTCCCTATCAGCTCTTGTTTGACCATGACTTCAAGCAGTATGTGCTTTCTTTGCCCGGCTCCATCTTGCGCAAGCGTTTGCACAATGCCGAGGACATGACGGCCTGCAAAATCACTAGCGCCCAATCGGGCACGGCACGTTTGCTCTCCCATATGGTCAGCGAACTGATGGACTGCCCACCCTCCGGTGGCCCTATTGTAGATTTGTCGCTTGCCGACAGCCTGGTCGGTATTCTGGTCGCCGCGCTGGCAGAAAATCTGGGCAGCCTGCCTTTAAGCGACGATACGGGATCTGTCCGACGCGACCGCATCAAAGCCTATGTGCTGGAAAATCTGCGCGACCCGGAGCTGAATATAGGCAAGATTGCCAAACGTCTGAGCCTGACGGCCAGCACCGTGCATCGTGCCTGGGAAGGCGAAGCCGATTCACTGACAAACTGGATTTGGTCCATGCGCCTGAAAGGCGCTGAACAGGATTTGCGCCGGCTGGCCCACCACAACAAGACCATCACGGAAATTGCTTACCACTGGGGGTTCAGCAGCTCTGCCCATTTCAGCCGGGCATTTCGGCAGCACTTTGGTGTGCCGCCCAAAGAGGCCCGCGAAAGTATGCGGGCCCTGGTTCAATCAGACTCGATGCCTGTCTGATCAGGCAATCGCCTTGCCATCATTCAAGGCCAACAGGCCTTTGACCAGGCGGTACAAAATCCACACGCCCACAATTACGATGGTCACAAAACCCACCAGAATTGCCATCAGCAAGAACGAAAGCGCCACGCCCACAAAGCCCCACCAGAAGGTACGGATTTGCCAATCGAAGTGCGACTCCAGGTAGGTGCCGCGAACCTCATCACGCTTGATGTAATTGATGATGATGGCGGCCAAGGCGGTAATACCGCCAAACATGGACAAAATGTACAGGGCGTAATTGATTAATGTCAGGTTACGCAGGTTGACCAACTGCTTGGTACCCTCGTCTTGTGGAACCGGGTTCATGTCATCACTCATTCATTACTCCTTGGAAAACAAACGGTAGCGTTACCTTTGCCGTAACGCTACCGGAGAAAAGTTGTTCGGGCCAACGACTGCCAGTAAATTAACGCAGTCCAATAAAGGGCATGGCAGAACCGGGAACCAGGCTTTCTGGCAATTTACCGTCCCATTTTTCCACTGCATTCAAATTGACCAGATTTGTGTTCTGGGCCAATGCCTGTGCCTTGGCAGAAATCGCCTTGGCTTCGGCTTCACCACGCAGACGAATACCATCGGCTTCAGCCATGTAGCGTTCTCGCTGAGCGCGAGCCTCTGCTTCAGCCTGCACAACTTGGATTTCAGCCTGAATGGAAGCAGTTTCTTTTTGCTGGCGTGTGGTTTCAATTTGAACCTGAGCCAACATGCGGTTTTCAATCGATTGCTCGTAGGCTTTTGAGAAAGCCACTTCCTCAACCTGCACGCCCATCATTTGCAAAGGAGCGGCCTCCAACGTCACACGCATGGCTTCATTGATGTCAGCCCCCAGCTTCTCGCGATTCTGGATGGACTGAGCAGCCGTGTATTTACCAAACACGTTCTTGATCACGTCCAAAGCCTTACGCTCCAGCAAGCGGGCTTCCAACGCTTCCAGCGAACCGTATTCGGAATATAGCTGAGCCACATCGGTTTCAGGCACTCGATACGTTACCGAGGCCACCATGGAGGCAGACTGCTGGTCAAAACTGTACGCCTCAAGTTGCATGCGAACCGTGTGATCACGTACCGAGATTTTGCGTACCGTATCAAAGAACGGGACCTTGAAGTCCAAACCAGGTTCAGCCACACGAACCAGCTTACCGTTACGCAGCACCACGCCACGCTCACCCTGATCGACCTGCAAGAACGAGCCCATGGAGGCCACGATCAGGATCAGGAAAATAACCACAGCAGCCCCAAGGAAACCCAGTCCCTTGGAGTAATTGGTCGTGCCACCTTCTGACTTTGTTTTAGCGGCCAGTTTCATCAATGGATTTTTATCAGTGCTCATCACGGCTTCCTTTGTGTGGCTGACGCGTCTGGTCTTTTAATTGACGACGTTCCACCATCAGTTGCCGTATGCCTTTGGCAATCAAGTAGGCCAGCACAGCGGCCCCCAACAAAATCAAGATGATACGCATGACGCTTCAGTCTTCCCACTAGATTTCAAACAGACGGCAATTATCCCCGATTCCTTCTGCCACGCTCAGAAAAGAAGCGTCAAAATATGACAAATGGGCAGCATTGCTGGTAACAAATCTTAAACGGCCGCCATTGCAGTGGCCTGAACAGGGGAAAAAACGACTTATCTCGCTATTCCAAAGAAGCCAATGCAGCATCCAGATCAGCCATATGAGCCTGCACGGGCGGCACATCGTTGCGAGTCGCAATCAAGCGCAGAATATGATTTTTGCTGCTCTGAAAGGTGCGCATCAGTTGCTCGAGCTCGGCCGTGGAGTATTGGCGAGCGTTATCACGCAAGGTCGCTTCCAGCGCATCGAGCTGCTCATAAACCAAGTCCAGATCTTCCCGCTCTTGGATATAGAGACGGGTCAGCCAGATATCACGGCCTACCGCATCCCATTGCTCCAGCCCGGCAAAACCATATTTTTGCGACAGGCTGTTCAGTTGACGGTAAAGGCCAGACCCAGGCTCCACCTGACCTACCTCCAACATGGGTGGGAAACCGTCTGGCAGACCACCATTCCATACCGGTTCGCTACGCTCTACAGTTTGTAGCACCGGCAAGATCTCAGCCAGGCTTTGCACATAACGAGTCACGACCTGATCATCCAATCCCCGCTCTGTTGAGGATGCCAAGAACGGCAGGCCCATCAAGGCCATGCCACAGATACAGAGGACTCGTTTAATCATCGCTCATCCTAAAAAAACAAGACTGCCGTCTTGAACGACGCAAAACACGTTGATTGATTGTAAGCACGAGACTCACTGCTTTTCTAAGCCTGTGCCAAAAACGACACAGCATTTTCAATCCTCAACAATATTGAATTGAAAAGCCTTGCGCTTTAAACATTCATATCGTTTAAAACAGGCCTGCCGACAGATGCCCGAGGCTTAACTTCGCCTGAGCCGGCTGAGATAAAAAAGTAACCATTATTTTTTGTTCTTGTCGCTGTAAAAGCTCTAGCCCTGTCCGCTTGCCGCTGCTGATACAGCAATCAGGGGTTTACCTGAACCAGGTCAGACTTGAAAACTTACCCGAACACTGTTCAAGCAAAGCGTCAGGCAATAAAAAAAGCCCTTGAAAACAAGGGCTTAATTTAATTTCAGCTGGCGGAGACGGAGGGATTCGAACCCTCGATACGGGTATAAGCCGTATGCTCCCTTAGCAGGGGAGTACCTTCAACCTCTCGGCCACGTCTCCAGCTCTAGGAAAGAAGTAACTATAGCATTTTTAAAAAACCAATGCAAATAGCCAAAGGGATTATTTTTCCTGATCCAGCTCGAACGTCTTGTGCAGAGCACGCACGGCCAACTCCATGTACTTGTCGGCAATGATCACGGAGGTTTTGATCTCGCTGGTGCTGATCATCTGGATGTTGATGCCCTCTTCGGACAAGGCGCGGAACATGGAGCTGGCAATGCCAGCGTGGTTACGCATGCCGATACCAACGATGGACACTTTGCACACAGCTTCATCAAACACGATTTCGCCAGCGCCCACAGCAGGACCGACCTGGTTCATCAACAATTCCTTGGTACGCAGTGCATCGTTGCGGCTGACGGTAAAGGAGAAGTCTGTGGTGCCTTGAACCGACAGGTTCTGCAAAATCATGTCGACTTCGATGTTGGCTGCGGCGATGGGGCCCAGAATGGAATAGGCCACGCCGGGGGTGTCAGGAACGGCGCGCAGGGTGAACTTGGCTTCATCACGGCTGAAGGCAATGCCAGAGACAACGGCAGCTTCCATTTTTTGGTCTTCCTCGAAAGTAATCAGCGTGCCCGAAGACATTTCTTCTTCGAGCGGAATCATGGGGTCGGTCATGGAGGACAGGACGCGCACAGGCACCTTGTACTTGCCAGCAAACTCCACAGACCGGATTTGAAGAACTTTGGAGCCCAAAGAGGCCATTTCCAGCATTTCTTCAAAGGACAGCACTTTCATGCGGCGGGCTTCTGGCACAACGCGCGGGTCAGTCGTGTAAACACCGTCCACATCGGTAAAGATCAGGCATTCACTGGCCTTCATGGCAGCGGCCATGGCCACCGCAGAGGTGTCCGAACCGCCACGACCCAAGGTCGTGATGTTGCCTTCTTCATCTACACCTTGGAAACCTGTCACAACGACCACACGGCCTGCGTCCAGATCCTGGCGAATACGGGTGTCATCAATAGAACTAATGCGGGCACGGGTATAGGCATTGTCGGTTTTGACAGGAACCTGCCAACCGGCGTAGCTGCGGGCGGGAACACCTTGAGCGGCCAGGGCCATGGCCAACAAGGCACTACTGGCTTGCTCGCCCGTGGCAGCCAGCATATCCAGCTCACGCGGATCAGGCTGAATACTCAATTCTTTTGCCAAGCCTAGCAAACGGTTGGTTTCACCGGACATGGCCGACGGAACGACCACCACTTGGTGCCCGGCAGCATGCCATTTGGCAACCCGACGCGCCACATTCTGGATGCGCTCGATCGAGCCCATCGACGTGCCGCCATATTTATGTACGATCAGGGACATCTTTTACTCTGCATCAAAGGGCTAAGGTCTGGGATAGACACAAAACCCGACTATTTTAACGACTTTCTGTGCCCCAAGCGCAGGCTCTACCTGATACGCACGCAAAAAACACATACTTTGCCGACTCAACACCATAGCCCACGCTCCAACCACAGGCCACCCAAAAACGACTTATTTGCTCGATTGATCGGCCCCCAGGCTGCTTTTCTGCTCACCTGAACAGGCAGATTCAATCTGCACCCGACCACGCACGCAGCGGATCAGGTTCGGTCCATGCTTCCACATCAAATTTCTGTCATGACCCTGAGCATGCACCCCCCGCAGCTGGCGCAACAACTCAGCCAGGCGGGCATGCGTGGGTAAACCAGCGCCCTGCTCCTGCAACCAATGACGGATAACCATACTTTGCCGAGCCGGTTCCAGACTGCGCCAGGCGCTCAGACTGAAGCTACGGCCGGTTTCATCCGGCTCCAGACCCAGCCAGTCCTGGCGGGCTACGCTGTCCAATACTGCCTGCGTCTCGCGGCTTAACTGGGCTTGTCGTTGCAAACGGCTTTGCCAACCCGGCCAGCGCGCATCCAGCACAGGCGTGAGCAAGTCGCGCACCGCACCCCGTGTGTAATCAGGATTGGTATTGGTAGGATCTTGTACTGCGTGCCAGCCTGTGGCCGCCGAAAAATGTTCACTGGCTTGAAGAATGAGTGCCCTGGGCTGTTCCAGCCAAGGTCGCCAGTAGTTCAGATTATCGCGCAGACTATGAGGCGCCATCGCGCCCAGGCCGGTTGTGCCCGTGCCTCGCAGCAAACGCATCAAAACAGTTTCAGCCTGATCGTCCTGATGATGGGCCAGCAGTATATGCTGCAAGCCAGCAAAACGCGCCAGTTCAGCCAAGCCCTGATAGCGGGCATCACGCGCGGCGGACTCCATACCATCAGCACTCAAGCGGCGGGACTGAACTTGAACCCGCAAGCTGTGACAGGGCCTCTGCAAACGCGCAGCCAAATCATGCACGTGCGCTTGCCACTGATCGGCAATGGCTTGCAGGCCATGATGAATATGGAAAAAATGAAGTGTGACGTTGCGGCGGCTGGCCCAAAGATGAGCATGTACCGCCAGCATTGCCGAGTCCGCACCACCACTTAAGGCAACAGCGACGCTATCGCCACTTTTAAAACCTAGGTGGTGGTCAAGCGCCTCCAGCAGCGTGGGTGAGGGGCTAAAGCCCCAAAGCTGACTGGAAGACAATGAATCAGGCACGAACTTCCTGATAACGACCGTAGGCCAATAGACGTTCCATACGCTGCGCCAGCAATTGTTCGGTACTCAGGCCCGAAACCTGGCGCAAGGCATCGGCCAGCGCACGGCCTAATTGACGCGCCATCATGGTGGGGTCGCGATGAGCACCACCAATAGGCTCATTGATCACGCGATCGACCAGACCCAGCTCTTTCAGACGCGGGGCAGTAATGGCCAGGGCTTCTGCGGCCACCGGAGCCTTATCCGCACTACGCCACAAAATTGAGGCACACCCTTCGGGCGAGATCACAGCGTAGGTGGAGTATTGCAGCATGGAAACCACGTCACCGACCGCAATCGCCAAAGCACCACCCGAGCCGCCTTCACCAATAATGGTGGAGATAATAGGCACACGCAACTTGGCCATGGCAAACAGGTTATGGCCGATCGCCTCGGACTGACCACGCTCTTCCGCACCAATACCGGGATAGGCACCGGGGGTGTCCACGAACGTGAACACCGGAATACCGAATTTTTCTGCCAGATGCATCAGGCGCAAGGCTTTGCGATACCCTTCGGGACGTGGCATGCCGAAGTTGCGACGGGCGCGTTCTTTGGTATCACGACCTTTCTGATGGCCAATGACCATACACGGTGTGCCATTGAAACGGGCCAGCCCTCCCACGATCGCCAGGTCATCCGCATACATGCGGTCACCATGCAATTCATGAAAGTCCGAGAAAATCTGGTTGATATAGTCCAGCGTGTAGGGACGTTGGGGATGGCGAGCAACCAGGGCCGTTTGCCAAGGCGTGAGCTTGGCGTAAATATTCTTGGCCAGCGTCTGGCTTTTTTGCTGCAGACGGCTGAGCTCCTCTGAAATATCCACTGCGGAATCAGATTGCACGTAGCGGAGCTCTTCGATTTTGCCTTCGAGCTCGGCCAAAGGCTGCTCAAATTCCAGGAATGTATTTCGCATGTCGGTTCTTAAGGTTTAGGCCTAATTTAATATCGTACCGCAACTGTGTTCAGACTGCGCCACAGATGCCAGGTAGCCACCGTACACCACGGTGCCCACGCTTGGGCAACTTCACGCGCCTCGAACCGGGATACCGGCTCGCCGCTGAAATAGTGCTGAGAGATTGCCTTGAGCAGTCCCGCATCATCCAAAGGGAGAACATCGGGTCTGTGCAAGTTGAAAATCAGAAACATATCTGCCGTCCAGCGACCCACGCCACGAATGGTGCACAGATCAGCAATAACGGCCTCGTCAGGCAGGGACTGCCATGCCTGGGGGTCGATTTTACGAGCATCAAAGTGCGTCGCCAAATCAACAATGTATTCGGCCTTGCGTTTGGGCAAACCCAAACCATGCAAGGACTCGTAGCCCAGCTCCACAATCAGTTTGGGCGAGAGGGCCTGGCCACAACCGTCCAGCAGCTTGCGCCACAACTGATCCGCTGTACGCGAGGCCAGTTGCTGGCCCACGATAGAACGCACCAACGTGGTAAAAGCCGGGGCCTGATGCTGTAGCCAGTAGTCACCATGCTGGGGGATGAGCTTGCGCAGGATACGATCGCGCTTCATCAACTGGGCGCACGCGTCGTCCCAGTAATCAGGTTTGCCCACCAAACGAACTTGAGGGCCGGATTGAACGCCGTTTAGGCCCTGCGCCATTGCGTTGCTCCACCTGGCCGATCTTCCAGCTCAACGCCCTGCTCTTTAAGCTGCTCACGGATGGCGTCGGCACGGGCAAAATCGCGGTTCTGTTTAGCCTGGCTGCGTTCAGCCAACAGTTCGTCAATTTGAGCATCGCTCAAGGAGTCGACACCCGCCACGCTGGCCGCTTGACCAAAACGTGTGCTGGCGCGCCAGTAGACGGCAGGGTCCACTTGCAAAAGACCAATCACACCACCCAGGGCACGCATCAAGCCAGCAGCCTGCGCATCCTTTTCGCGGTTGGCCTGACCCGCCAGCTCGAACAGAACGGCAATGGCACCAGCCGTATTGAAGTCATCGTTCATGGCCTCGGCAAAAGCCAAAGCGGGGCCTTGAGTCCAATCGATTTGAACCTCAGCGGCAGGAACGTGTTGAAGAGTCTGGTAGAGACGATCCAAAGCCTGTTGAGCGTCGCGCAGGTTGTCCGGCGCGTAGTTCTGCAAGCTGCGGTAATGGTTGCGCACAATAAAAAAGCGCAGCATTTCCGCTTCACGCGGATTGGCGATGTAGCTGCTTTGTTCGTCAGCCAGACCTTCAGGCGCCACGGTATCGCGAATGCGACGGAAGTTGCCCAGGGACTTGGACATTTTTTCCGAATCCACCATCAGGGGGCCGCAGTGCATCCAGACATTGGCCAACTGGCCGCCAAAGGCGCCTTCCGATTGGGCAATTTCGTTTTCATGATGGGGGAACTTCAAATCCGGGCCACCACCGTGAATGTCCAGAGGCAAGCCCAGCAGTGCCTTGCTCATGGCCGAGCACTCAATATGCCAGCCTGGACGGCCCAGGCCGTAGGACGATTCCCATTTGGATTCGGCTGGCTCGTCTTCTTTGGCCGACTTCCACAGCACAAAATCCAGAGGGTCACGCTTGGCCGAGTTCAGGGCGACACGCTCACCGGCGCGCAAGTCATCCAAAGAGCGACCCGACAATTTGCCGTAGCCGGGGAACTGACGCACCGCGTAGTTCACATCGCCGTCTTCGGACTGATAGGCCAGACCGTTCTCTTCCAACTTGGCAATAATGCCCAGCATATCGGGTACGTGCTGGGTAGCACGTGGCTCCGAATCCGGGCTTTGCACACCCAGGGCCTTTTCGTCGGCATGCATAGCCTTGATATAGAAGTCCGTGACCTGGGACATCCGTTGCTTGCGCTCGACAGCACGGCGGATAATCTTGTCATCAATATCGGTAATGTTGCGCACATACGAGACGCGATAGCCGCTTGCCCGCAACCAGCGTTGCACGATGTCAAAGCTGACCAGCATACGAGCGTGCCCCAAATGACAGAAGTCGTACACCGTCATGCCACAGACGTACATGCGTACGTGGCCCGGTTCAACTGGAGAAAACACCTCTTTAGAGCGTGACAACGAGTTATAAATACGCAACATGGCCTGTAATCGTCATAAAATCGAAACTTGGTGCCAGAACAATTTGCCCTTGGACCAGGTTCCGTATTTCCCGCCCGGCAAGAGGCAAGGTTAGAATGATGGTCAACAAGTATAGCAAGCAGACCTCGTTAAAGGCAGCAATCTACCAACCTTCCTGGTCTTCAAGCCAGATTTTATAGGCGCCCCCTCCGTGCTCAGTACACCTCAACGGACTCGGTTTTTCGCTCCGTACACCCTGGCCTTTTTACTGGCCCTGGGTCTTAACGTGAGCGCCCAATCCCTGCCCGATTTGCCCCCGCCCAGCGCACGGGTGAATGATCCCTTGCTGGATATTGCCCCCGAACCTGAACGTGGCTGGAAGGGACTGGCCCGCGCTCTGGACGTGCTGGCTCCCAGTGTTGATACGTCTTTGCCGCTTAGCTCCGCTGAAATCAGTCAGCGCATCAGCACCCTGATTGCCCAGGGCCGTCATGCCGACGCCTTGCAAGCCATTGAAAAACAACTGGCGCAGCGCAAGGACCGTGGCGAACCCGGTGCCAATGTGCAACTGCTGTTTTTGAAAGCGCGCGCCCTGTCGGCCAGTGGTGATCATAATGGCGCCATCCGCCTTTATCAGAACATGACCACCTATTACCCGGAGCTTCCCGAGCCCTGGAATAATCTGGCGGCTGAGTACATTGCGCAAGACAAGCTGGACATGGCATTGGAGGCCCTGAAAATGGCGTTGACTGCCGATCCGTCCTACGCACTGGCCCGTGCCAATATGGGTGAAGTCCAACTGATGCTGGCCAACGACACCTATCGTCAGGCAGCAGCCAGCGGTGTGCCCAACGCAGCCCAACGCGCGCAACAAACTGGCCAAATTCTGCAACAATAAGATTTTTCTTTGACGGGATTGTCCCTATCTTATGTTTGCAAGCACATTTCAATGGTGTGATCAGGCTCGCCGCTTGCGCACCCTGCTTATTGCTGCCTGTATGGCTATGCCTATGATGAGCAGTCCGGCTATGGCAGCAGATTCTTCCACTTCTTCTGAAGGCACTTCTATGAGCACCTCCCCACGCGTCCAACTGCAGACGAACCAGGGCACCATCCTGATCGAACTGAACGCAGAAAAGGCCCCCAACACCGTCGCCAACTTTGTGGACTACGTGTCCAGCGGTTTTTATGATGGCACCGTGTTTCACCGTGTGATCAACAACTTCATGATCCAGGGTGGCGGCTTTGAGGCCGACATGAAGCAAAAAGCGACCAACGCTCCTGTCAAAAATGAAGCCGACAACGGTCTGAAGAATGACAAATACACCCTGGCCATGGCTCGCACGTCCGACCCGCACTCGGCTACCGCTCAGTTCTTCATCAACGTGGCTGACAACGACTTCCTGAACTTCACCGCACCGACCGCCAATGGCTGGGGCTACGCCGTATTTGGCCGCGTCATTGAAGGCATGGATGTGGTCGACAAGATCAAGACCGTACGCACCGGCAACAAGGGCTTCCATCAGGACGTTCCTGTTGAGGACGTCGTTCTGGAAAAAGCCACGCTTGTCGAATAAGCTCACGCTGACGGGCACCATCTGGATTGCCGCGGACCTGCACCTGGGTCCGGACAATCCAGACACCGTCCAGGATTTCCTGCAGTTTCTGCACTCCGCCCAGCATCAAGCTCATGCCTTGATCCTGGGCGGTGATATTTTCAATGCCTGGATTGGTGACGATCAAATCGCCCACCCTGCTCCCTGGCTTGCTCAAGTCAGTGAGGCGCTGCGCACGTTTGCGCAGCAGCATCCGCTTTATCTGATGCGCGGCAATCGCGACTTTCTGCTGGATGACACCTACGCCCGCCATGTCCACGCCACGCTATTGCCGGATCAAGTCATCCTGGACACCTCGGCCGGTTTGATTCTGATGTCACACGGCGATGAGTATTGTCTGGACGATCTGGCCTATCAACGCTTTCGCTATTGGGTACGCAAACCCTGGCTCCAGAAACTCTATCTGGCCTGCCCTTTAAGCTTGCGTCAGCGTATTGCCAATTCGGCCCGCGCCGGTAGCCAGCGCGACAAGCAATACAAATCCAAAGACATTATGGATGTGCAGCCAGCGGCGATTGTGGCGGCCTGCGAGGCACACGCTGTGCACGCCATGGTACATGGCCACACACATAGACCCGCCGTGCATGACATTCCCGGCTTCGAACCGGTACGCCGATGGGTACTGCCGGATTGGGAGTCGG